>NZ_BOMG01000042.1 GCF_016862075.1 Actinoplanes couchii
CCTAGGACCGCTTGATATAAGGTACAGAAAGGTGAAAGCCATGATCACTGGCCTCAGCGCCTTCCCGCTCACCCCGATCGCCGGGGACGGTAGCGTCGATGAGAAAGCCTTCATCGGGCTGGTCGAACGACTGGTCACCGCCGGTGTCGACTGGATCGCGCCGTTGGGATCCACCGGGTCCTATGCCTACCTGCGCCCGGACGAACGGGCCCGTGTCACACGGCTGGCCGTCGAGCACGCGGCCGGTATCCCGGTGATGGTCGGGATCGGCGCCACCCGTACCCGCGAAGTCCTGAAGCTCGCCGAGGACGCGCAGACAGCGGGTGCGTCGGCACTCCTGTTGGCCCCGGTCTCGTATCAGCCGCTGACCGCCGACGACGTCTTCGGCCTGTACGAGGACGTGACCCGCGAGGTCTCCGTGCCGGTGGTCGTCTACGACAATCCCGGGACCACCCATTTCGTCTTCACCGACGAGCTGTACCAGGCGGTCGGCCGGCTGCCCCGGATCGCCTCCATCAAGATCCCCGGTGCCGCCTCGGCTCGCGTCGGTGAGCTGCGTGAACTCCTGCCGGCGCACGTCACGCTCGGGGTTTCCGGAGACGCGTTCGGGGCGGCGGGTCTGATCGCCGGTTGCGACGGCTGGTACACCGCTGTCGGCGGCACCCTGCCCACCCCGGCGCTCACCATCACCCGCGCGGTACAGGCCGGCGACCATGCCACCGCCCTGACCGAATCGGATCGCCTGAAGCCGTTATGGGACCTGTTCGCCCGGCACGGCGGCAGCATCCGAGTGCTCGCCACCATCGCCGAACACCTCGCCCTGGTGACGGCCCCCTGCCTGCCCACCCCACTCCGCGGCCTGACCGATGCGGCCCGCACCGAGGTGATCGAGATCCTCGAACGCCTGAACCTCGCGAAATGACCACCAGCCCACCACCCGACCAGACCGAGCAAACTGGCCGAACAGGAAGATCCCGACAGGTAGACCAGCCCAAGAAGGAGGGAGGGCCCGGGCAGGCGGACCGAACCGGAAAGGCTGTGGAAACGGGCTGGGCCGGGAGGGGAGAAGGGCTCGGGCGTGCAGGCCGGATCGGAAACGCTGTGGAAACGGGCTGGGCCGGGAGGGACGGAAGTTCCGGGCAGGCGGACGAGGGGCCTGGCGGTGGGCTGGCGCGCTACGTCGTCGCCGCCACCCTGGCTCGGGTCGCTGACGGGGGCGCTGTCGTCGCGGTTGTTCTGATGGTCACCACCGGCGGTGGGCCGGGGTGGCTTGCCGGACTGCTCGGGGCTGCCATTACCGGGCCCCATCTTGCCGGGCCGTTTGTTGCTCGGGCGCTGGACACTGCTCGGGACGGGCGTACCGTCATCGCCTTTGCCTGTTTGTTTCATGGGGTGGCGCTTGTTGGGGCGGTGCTGGTCTACCCGTACAGCTGGGTGGTCTCGATCCTGCTTTTGATCCTGTCGGGGTTGGTGGGGCCTCTGCTCACCGGAGGTGTCAGCAGTCGGCTTCCGGCCATCGCTGGGGCGGATCGGCGTTCTCAGCGGCGGGCTCAAGGGTGGGACGTCGCCACCTACGGGATTGCCGGGACCGTGGGGCCTTCCGTGGTGGCGGCCGTTGTGGCCTGGGCGAACGCCACGGTGGCCGGGCTGGTCCTGGCCGGTGCGGTTGTTGTTGCGGCGGGGCTCATGAGACTGCTGCCGTACGCCCCACCCGCCGGCGCCGCCAGTGAGGTGCCCCGGCCGGTTCGGACGCTCGGGCTGATGATCTCGAACGGGCCGTTGCGGCGCACGCTCTATCTGACCACGGCCGTCGCTTCGTCGGTTGCCGTGTTGCCGGTGATCGCGGTCGCCTCCGCCGGTGCGCTCGGGGTCGGGCACGCGGCGGCCGGGGTGCTGACCGCGGCATACGGCATCGGGGGTCTGATCGCCTCGGCCGGGCTCATGGTGCGGCCGCTGACCGGGGAGGCGGATCGGTCGATGATGCTCTTCGCCGGTGCGGTGGCTGCGGCATTGGCCCTGGTCGCGGTGACCACGGTGTTCTGGGCGGCCGTCCTGGCGTACGCGATGGCCGGTCTGTTGAACTCCGGTTTTTTCGCCGCCACCCTGGCCGCCCGCAGCGAGTACGCACCGCCTGCCGCCCGCGGGCAGGTCTTCGTCTGGATCGGCGCCCTGAAGATCACCGCGGGCTCGGCCGGAACCGCCCTGGCCGGCAGCGTGATCACCACCGGCATCCACCTGCCCCTGGCCGCCGCGACAGTCCTGACCCTGGCCGCCGCCGCCATCGCGCTGGCCGAGAAGCGCTGAAAACAGCCGGCGTCGTCTTGGTAGAGGGTCGGTAAGAAGTTCTGGTAGAGAACGGTAAGAAGAGGAGCGCTAACCGATCCGCCGGAGCGCGTCGAGCACCAGGTCCCAGAAGCGGGCGACGTCGATCCCGGTGGCGACGTGCGTGGTGCAGCCGGGCGGTGCCTCGCCACGCATGTCCACCACGGTCATCCCGGTGGTCAGCCGGCCGTGCAATTCCACATCGACCGGTGCGGCCCGGACCGTGAGCAGCGACGGGTCGATCACATAGGCGACCGCACACGGATCGTGCACCGGAGGAGCGGCAAAACCCTGATCGTTCAGGTACGCCTGGGTGAAAAACCGCAACACCTCACCGAAGAAACGCGACGGTACGGTGCCCAGCTCCTCGATCCGGGCGCAGACCTCCGGCGTGGCCAGCGCCGTGTGGGTCACGTCGAGGCCGACCATCGTCACCTTCCACGGCTGCTGGAAGACGATGCTCGCGGCCTCTGGATCCACCGCGATGTTGAACTCGGCCACCGGAGTGCGGTTGCCGCCCCGGATCGCGCCGCCCATCAGGACCACCTCGTGAACCCGGGACACGATGGCCGGTTCCTTGACGGCCGCCGTTGCGATATTGCTCAACGGGCCGGTCGGCACCAGCGTCACACTGCCCGGCGGATGCGTCATCACCAGGTCGATGATCAGGTCGACGGCGTGCCGGCCGTCCAACTCGAGAGCCGGCTCCGGAAGAACGGGGCCGTCCAGGCCGCTGTCGCCGTGCACCGACGCGGCGGTCCCGGGCGGCCGGACCAGGGGCCGGTGCAGGCCCCGGGCGAACGGCACGCCGGTGATGCCGCAGACCCCGGCGACGCTCAGCGCGTTCCGGGTCACCTTGCTGATCGACTGGTTGCCGGCGACGGTGGTGACCCCGATCAGGTCGACCGTGGGGTTGCCCCAGGCGAGCATCAGGGCGAACGCGTCGTCGTGGCCGGGATCGCAGTCGACAATGATCTTGCGCATGGGGCACCCTTCGAATCAGAACTCGGCGGAGACCTCGTCGAGGGCGGCCCGCTCGCCGGCGGTCAGCTCGACGGTGGCCGAGGCGATCAGGGCCGGCAGCTGGTCCACGGTGCGGGCGCTAGCGATCGGCGCCGCGACCTGCGGACGGCCACGCAGCCAGGCCAGCGCGACGGTCGCCGGGGCGACCCCGTGCGCGGCGGCCACGTCGTCGAGGACCTTGAGGACGGCCAGGCCCGGCCCGTTCAGCAGAGCGGCGGCGCCGTGCCCGCGCGGTGACTGGCCGAGGTCGTCGGCGGTGCGGTACTTGCCGGTGAGGAAACCGGCGGCCAGCCCGTAATAGGGGACGACGGCCAGATCCTCCTGTGCGGCCACCGGCGCGATGTCCCGCTCGTACCCGCCGCGTTTGATCAGGTTGTAATGGGGTTGAAGTGCGGTCGGCAGGGCGAATCCCTCCCGGCGCGCGACGGCGAACCATTCCCGGATCCGTTCGCCGGTGTAATTGGACAGCCCGATGGCGCGCACCTTTCCGGCCCGGACCAGCGCGTCGAAGGCGGCGGCGGTCTCCGCCAGCGGGGTGGCGGCGTCGTCGAAATGTGCCCAGTACAGGTCGATGTGGTCGATGCCGAGCCGGGTCAGCGACGCGTCGGCGGCGGCTGCCACATTGACGGCGGACAATCCCCGGAATTGCGGGTGCTGGCTCACCTTGGTCCCGATGACCAGCTGGTCGCGGTTGCCGCGGGCGGCCAGCCACGCCCCGATGACGGTCTCCGACTCGCCGCCGGAGTTGCCGGGCGCCCACGCGGAATAGCTGTCCGCGGTGTCGATGAAGTCGCCGCCGGCCGCCACGAAGGCGTCGAGCACCTGATGCGAGGTGGCCCGGTCGCTGGTCCAGCCGAACGTGTTGCCGCCCAGCGCGAGCGGGAGAGCGCTGATCCTGGTCATGGTCGCCAAACTACATCGCAGGATGTACGGGAACAGCGCACGGCACGGTGACCGGTACCTCTGGCGACCGATGCGTCCGCTCCGTCATCGGCGAAACGATATCCGGGTGTTCGAGGCACGTATTCCCGAACCATTCGGAATGAGAGATGCGACGACGAAGCCTGCTCCTGTTGCCCCTGCTGACCGCGTGCGGCGCGGCACCGTCCCGGACCGCGGTGCCGAACTCCCTGCGTATCCCACCGATCCTGGAACCATCAACCGACGGCGAGTTCGTGCTGACGATGCAGGCCGGGCGGACCGAGTTCCAACCCGGCAGGCCCACGCCCACCTGGGGGATCAACGGCTCCTATCTGGGCCCGACGATCCGGGTGTCCCGCGGCGACCGGGTGCGGATGCGGGTGGTGAACCGTCTCGCCGAGACCAGCACCCTGCACTGGCACGGCATCCGGCTGCCCGCCCGGATGGACGGCGGCCCGCACCAGATGATCGAACCCGGTGCCACCTGGACCCCCGAGTGGACGGTCGACCAGCCCGCGATGACCGGCTGGTACCACCCGCACCTGCACGAACACACCGCCATGCACGTCTACCGTGGCCTGGCCGGACTGATCGTCGTCGACGACGCGAACCGGACCGGGCTCCCCGGCGAGTACGGGGTGGACGACGTCCCGTTGATCCTCCAGGACAAGAAGTTCGAGGACGGCGGACAGCTCGAAGAGGGCGGCGTGGATCGCGGCACCTGGGGTGTGCTGGGCGAGGACGCACTGGTCAACGGCACCCTCAACGCCCGTTTCGCGGTCACCACCGAGGCCGTCCGGTTCCGGATCCTGAACGCCTCCAACGCCCGCGTCTACCGGGCCGGGTTCACCGACGGCCGTCGTTTCCACGTCGTGGCCACCGACGCCGGCCTGCTGCGACAGCCCGCCGAGGTGGACCGGGTCAAGCTGAGTCCCGGCGAACGCGCCGAGATCGTGGTCCGCTTCGCCCCCGGCGAGCAGGTGGTCCTGAACAGGATCGGCGAGACCGCCCGGGCGGCCGGTGACCCGGAGGAGGACGACTTCGACCTGATGACGTTCGTGGCGGATCCCCGGCTCGAACCGTCGCCGCCGATGCCGGCGGCACTGGGCGGCCCGCCGGCGGTGCCGCCCCCGCCCGGAGCCCGGGTCCGGACGTTCCGGCTGTCCGGCTCGGAGATCAACGACCGGGACATGGACATGACCCGGATCGACGAGGTCGTTCCCGCCGGAGCACACGAGATCTGGGAGATCGTCAACGAGTCGTACGCCCACAACTTCCACATCCACGAGGTGGAGTTCCGGATCCTGGAACTGAACGGGGCGCCCCCGCCCGCCTGGCAGCAGGGTCCCAAGGACACGGTCTTCCTACCCAAAGGAGCAAAAGCCCGCTTGTCGGTACGTTTCAACACGCACGTCGATCCGGTCGCCCCGTACATGTACCACTGTCACATCCTCCGTCACGAGGACAAAGGCATGATGGGCCAGTTCGTCGTCGTCACGCCCGGCACCGAGGACCGGGTAGCCCGTACGATCGAACCCGGTCACCACCACGACTGAACCGGATTCTCTCAACTTCGCCGGGGCCCGGCCGACGAGTTGAGGTGACGCTGCATCCTCTGGGGGGCGAATGCCACAACAGTGCTCGCCCACCGGGGCGACGTCGTGATCGGCGACGACTCCCCGGCTGACCTGCTGGCGCGCGCCGCCGTCTGCCTCAGCCGCGCGGACACCGCGGGCACCCGCGAGTTCGCGTCGGCGGTGGTGGCCGGTGACGACCCCGCCCTGCGCCCTCGGGCGATGGCCCTGCTGGTGCGCTGTCACCAGATCCGGGACGAACAGGTCGAGGCGCTCGCCCTGGCGCACCGGGCGCTGGAGGTCTGCTGGGCGGCCGGTGACACCGCCAGCGCGGCGATGATCCACGCCACGATGGCCCGCATCCTGCTCGTCACCTCCGACCCGGTGACCGCGACGGCCGAGATCATGACCGCTCTGGAGATGGCCGAGGCCGCCGGTGACCTGACCGCCCGGATGTGGACCTGCGCCGCGGCCTCGGTGGTCTACTTCTACCTCGAGCAGTTCGACCAGTGTTTCGAATTCTGCGAGCGGGCCGCCGAGATGGCCCGGCTGGTCGGTGACGAGGTCACCCACGGCGCGATGATCGACACGATCGCCTGCGCCAACATGGCCCTGGCCGAAGCCGCCCGGGCGGCCGGCGACGAGACCCGCGCGCTGTCGCTCGCCGCGATCGCCGCGGAGCAGTCCCGGGAGGCGACCGAGATCGCCCGCCGTGAGGGCAACCGGATGAACGAGGCGGTGGCGCTGGGCAACCTCGGCGAGACCCTGGCGTTCTGCGGCCGGGCCGAGGAGGCCCTCGCACTGTTCGACGACTGGCAGCTGGACTCCCGGGATCCGCCGTCGATCGTCACCCACATCCTCGACGTGCACGGCTGCATCTGCATGGCCAGCGGCCGGTACCCGGAGGCCATCGGTCACCTGCGCGCCGCACTGGCC
This sequence comes from Actinoplanes couchii, assembly GCF_016862075.1. Taxonomy (GTDB): domain Bacteria; phylum Actinomycetota; class Actinomycetes; order Mycobacteriales; family Micromonosporaceae; genus Actinoplanes; species Actinoplanes couchii. The sequence goes on from NZ_BOMG01000042.1 coordinate 6,777, forward strand.
GCGGCGGAGAGCAAAGTCAGCGAGATGGTGGCCGCCGAGCACCTGGCCGACGCCTACGAACGCAACGGTGACCTGCGCGGCGCGCTGGACACCTACAAGCTGTTCCACTCGCTGTCCAAGGCGGTGGCGTCCGAGGCGGCCCGGCGCAGCGGGCACATCGCTGTCGTACGCCTGGAGACGGCCCAGGCCAAGGCCGCCGCCGAGGAGGAACGGGGCCGGGTCATGGCCCTGCAACGGGCCAACCACGAGCTGTTGCGCAAGAGCCTGGAGGATCCGCTGACCGGGCTGGCCAACCGCCGGCACCTGGACGAGCTGATGGCCGCCGGACTGTCCGGCCAGGCGCTGCTGCTCGTCGACGTGGACCACTTCAAACGGGTCAACGACGAGCATTCGCATCTGGTCGGCGACCAGGTGCTCCGGTGCCTGGCCGACCTGCTCCGCGCCGTCTGCCGCACCGAGGACACCGTGGTCCGGTTCGGCGGTGAGGAGTTCGCGGTCCTGCTGTCCGATTCGGATCTCGCGGGTGCCCTGGCCGGCGCCGAACGCCTGCGGGTCCGGGTGGCGGCCCACGACTGGTCCACGATCGCGCCCGGCGTCACCGTCACGGTCAGCATCGGCCTGGCCCTGGGCGACGAGGCCCCCGACCCGTCCCAGATCCTGGCCCGCGCCGACGAGCGCCTGTACGAGGCCAAACGATCCGGCCGCAACCGGGTCCACGGCCCGGCACCGCTGGAAGCGATGACGATCCGGGTATGGGCGGAAGGCGAAGGGGCGTCAGGGCAGCCAGCCGGGCAGGGCGTGGCCGGATTCGTACGCCCACACCACCAGCTGGGCCCGGTCCCGTAGGCCCAGCTTGGTGAGGATCCGGCTGACGTGTGTCTTTGCCGTGGCGTGGCTGATCGACAGCTTGCCGGCGATCTCCTCGTTCGACAAGCCGCGGGCCACCTGGTCCATGATCTCCACCTCGCGCCGGGTGAGGGCGGCCAGTTCCGGGGTGGGCGGCGGGGTCAGGCGGGCGGCCACCTCGGCGATCAACCGGCGGGTCACCGACGGGGCGAGCAGCGCGTCACCGGCGGCCACGACCCGTACCGCCCGGATCAGGTCCACCGGTTCGGTGTCCTTGAGCAGGAAACCGGCGGCACCGGCACGGATGGCTCCGTAGACGTACTCATCGGTCTCGTAGGTCGTCAGAATGACCACCTTGACGTCGCGCAATCCCGGGTCGGAGCAGATCGCCCGGGTCGCGGCCAGCCCGTCCATCCCGGGCATCCGCACGTCCATCAGCACCACGCCCGGCCGTAGCTCACGGGCCAGCCGGACGGCCTCGCGCCCGTTCGCGGCCTCACCCGTCACGTCGAGATCCGGCTCGCCGCTGAGGATGGCCCGGAACCCGGCCCGGACCAGGGTCTGGTCGTCGGCGAGGACCACAGAGATCATCGGGTTCCGTTCTCGTCAGGGTTGATCGGTAGTTCGGCCCGGACCCGGAAGCCGCCGCCCGGTCGTGGCCCGGCCTGGAAACGGCCGCCGAGCGCGGCGATCCGTTCGGCCATCCCGCGCAGCCCGTTGCCGACGGAGAGAAGGGCGGAAGGAGGGCCGGGTGACGCGCGGCCGTCGTCGTCGACGGTCACCGTCAGCCGGTCGCCCTCGCGCACGATCCTGACCTCGGCGGACGTGGCGTGTGCGTGCCGGATCGTGTTCGTCAGCGCCTCCTGCACGATGCGATAGACGGCCGCGCCGGCCGGCACGGGCAGCTTCGGCGCCTCGACCGTCGACCGGATGCCGACCCCGGCCGCCCCGGCCCGGCGGAACAGCTCCGGCAACCCGGTGAGATCGGGCTCCCGCAGCACGTTCAGCACGGTGCGCACCTCATGAAGGGCTTCCTTGCTGGCGGTACGGATATTGGCCAGCGCCTCGAACGCCCCGTCCGGCGAACGGGTGTGCAGGGCCGCCCCGGCCTGCACGTTGATCAGCGCGATCCGGTGCGCCACCACGTCATGCACCTCCCGCGCGATCCGCAGCCGTTCCTCGACCGCCCGTTGCGACGCGGCAGCCTCGGCCCGTTCGACACGCTGGATCCGGCCCCGGGCGACCTCACCGAGTACCACCGCCACCAGCAGGATCGGCGCGACCCCGATCGCGACCTGCCCCGCATCGGCCCAGTCGTCGAACCCGCCGGCGGCGAACGCCAGCAGCAGCACCGCGGCGGCACTGCCGGACACCACCGGGCCACGTTCCCGGGCGACCGTGTACAGCGCGATCACCAGGCTCAACGCGATCGGCGAGTCGGGAAACCCGAACGGGTAGTAGAGCAGCGCCACCACACCGGTGACGACCAGCACGATGACCGGGAACCGTTGCCGCCCCAGCAGGGCCGCCGACCCGGCCACCAGAAGCGCCCAGCCGAGCGGCATCATCGCCCGGTCGCCGCCGTCCGTTGTGGTCAGCACGGTGGTGACGCAGAGCCCGAGAACCAGTCCGGCGATCGCGAATTCCCGCCACATGGCGCCCACTCTAGGCACGTCGAGGCCTTGGCACGGGGACGTGGCTGCCGATAATGAGCGAGTGAGCGGATCACGAGCGGCCACCCGCACGGTGCCGGAGATCGCCGCGGAGATCCAGTCGCTGGAGTACCGGTTCGGCGGCGACGGCGATCACGTGCTGACCCGTGCCACCGACCTCGCCGAACAGGCCCGTGCCCGCGGCGAACATCCGCTCTACCTGTGGGCGCGCCTGCTGGAGGCCAACATGCTGCGCCGCGGCGGCGAACTGGCGACGGCCGCGGCGATCTGTTCGGAGGCCAACGCGTGGGCGCAGGCCCGGCAGCACCGCCCGCTACTGGCCCGCAGCCACCAGCAGTTGTCGATAGTCCACGGCAATCTGGGTGACATCGCCGCCGGCCTGGAGCACGCGGTCCGTGCGGTGGAGGCCCTGGACGACGACGCGTCACCCCGGGCGCGCGGGGTGATACTGCTCCGGCTGGCGGACGTGCTCGCCGAGGGCGGTTCGCCCGACGCCGCCCGCACCCGGTACGGGCACGCCGAGCAGGTCGCGGTCACCGCCGGCGACGTCGAGCTGCGGATGGTGGTGCTGAACAACCTGGCGTACGCCGAACACCTGGCCGGCAACCAGGAGCAGGCCTGGGAGGCGATCCAGCGGTTGCGTACGGTGACCGAGGCGACCGGTGGCACGCTGTCCCCGGACGCGCTGGACACGATGGCGATGATCCAGATCGCGCGGGGGCGGTACGCCGAGGCCGCCCGGATCGCGGTGGCGAACGTGGACGCGTACGAGAGCGCCGGCCCGGACGACGCCGACGGTCTCGCCGAGTTCCTGCTGACCCTGGCCATCGCCCAGCGGCACCTCGGTGACCACGGCGCGTCCCAGCACGCCCTGGACCGGTGCGCCGCGATCTGCGAGGACCGGGAACTCGCCGGGGTCCGGGTGCGGGTGCTGGAGGAACAGGCCGAACTGCACGCCGCCCGGGGTGATCACGCGCGGGCGTTCATCGTCCACAAACGGTTCCACGCCGCCGAACGGGAACTACACTCGCAACAGCGTGACGCGCAGGCCCGGGCCCGGCACGCGGTCTTCGAGACCGCGGAGGCGCGCCGGGAGGCCGAACGGTTCCGCGAGCAGGCCCGCCGGGATCCGCTGACCGGGCTGCCGAACCGGCGGTACGTCGACGAGCACCTGCCGGCCCTGCTCGCCGCCGGTGGCCCGACGGTGGTCGCCCTGGTCGACCTGGACCATTTCAAACGGGTCAACGACCTCTGCTCGCACGAGATCGGCGACCGGGTCCTCACCGTCGTCGCCGGCCTGCTCACCCGGGCCGCCCGAGCCGGCGGGTTCGCGGCCCGGCTCGGCGGCGAGGAGTTCCTGCTGGTGCTGACCGGGGCCGGCACCGCCGAAGCGGCACCGGCCCTGGAACGGTTCCGGCAGTCGGTCCAGGACCATCCGTGGTCCGTGCTCACCGGCCGCCTGCCGGTCACCGTCAGTGTCGGCGCCCATCAGGCGATGCCGGGCGACGACCAGACGGCGGTCCTCGCCGCCGCGGACCGGCTGCTCTACGAAGCGAAAGGCTCCGGCCGGAACCGGGTCTGTTACTAGGTTTGGTGTGGCAGACCCCGCAGGGTCTGCCACACCAAACCTAGCCGCGCCGCCACTTCTGGTTGGCGCCGCCCAGGCACTCCCACAGGATCAGCTTGGCGCCGTCGTTGGCGTCCCAGCCGCCGATGTCGACGCACTTGTCGGCCTGCGGGTTCACCAGGTCACCGGCGCCGCTGAGCACCCACTGCTGGGCGGCGTTGCCGCTGCAGTTGGCGATCTGGATGGCCGCGCCGTTCGCGGTCGAGCCCCACGCCACGTCCAGGCACTTGTTGTTGCCGGTCCGCAGGGTGCCGCCGGTGGCCTCCCAGCGCTGTGCGGCACTGCCGTTGCAGTTCCACATCTGCGTCTGTACGCCGTCGGAGAAGTTGCTGTTCGGCACGTCGATGCACTTGTTGTTCAAGCTGCTGATCAGCGCCTGCCCGGTGCCGCCCCCGGAGGTGGTCAGCGACAACCCGTACACCGAAAGGATCTCGTTGACCGGCTGGAACCACATGGTGCCGCCCGAGGTGCAGTCGCCGGTCCCGCCGGAGGTGACACCCTGCGCCTGGTTGCCGGTGATCCACGAACCGCCGGAGTCACCCGGCTGCGCACACGCGTTGCTGCGGGACAGCCCGGAGACCGAACCCTGCGCGTAGTTGATCGTCTCGTTCCTGCCGAGCAGCGTGCCGCAGCGCCAGCCGGTGGTCCGCCCGGAGCGGCAGATCGAGCTGCCGATCGCCGCCTCCTGCGAGCCGGACACCAGCACGTTGCCGCCGCTGTAGTTGTTCACCCACGGCTGGGAGGTCCAGTTGCCGTTGGTGCGTACCCAGGCGTAGTCGTTGCCGGGGAACGACGAACCGGCGAACGTGCCCTGCGCGACGTTGTTGTATCCCAGCGTCGGGCTGCCGGTGCCGCCACAGTGCCCGGCGGTGACAAAACCGCCCGCGACGGCGAAACCGACCGAGCAGAGCGTGTTGCCGTTGATGACGTACTGGTCGCCGCCGCGGGTGTCGTACATCGGCTGCGGCTTCTCGGCGGCGGTGCGGACGGTGACCGGGCCCGCGCCGCTGGCCTCGGCGAACTCACGCGCCGCGGCCTCGGCGCCCGGCTGCACCGTGATCACCACGGCGTTCGCCGCCGGATCGACGAACCAGCTGCGTACGCTGTCCGGCGCCTGCTTCCCGTTGCGGTCCAGCCTGGCCCGGGCGGCGTCCAGGGTCTTCTCCGCGCGCTTGACGATCGTCGGGACGGCGCCTTCCGCGCGTACCCGCGAAGCCTCTTTCGCCGAGGTCACCGCCACGGTCAGGCGGGTGTCGCCGGCGGCGATCCAGGCGCCGCCGAAACGGTCACCGAGCTGGGCGCGCAGGCGCTGCTCGACGACCGGGGCCGCGGCTTCGGTGGCGAGCCGGCGGCGGATCTGGCTGTCGTCGAGGTTCAGGTCGCGGCGCATCGCCTCGGCCATCCCGGGGGACAGGTCGAGATCGGCGCCGCCGGGAGCAAGGCTGGGAGTTGCGGGGCCGGTGGGCGCGGCATGTCCGGCGGCCGGGGTCATGGTGGCGGTGATCAGCGCCGCGGCGCCGACGGCGAGCGCCCTGGCGAGGGTTCGTGGCATGCGGGAGGGTCCTTTCGCGCACGGGCCACCTGCCCGTCCGGGCGCGCCGGGACGAGCCGAAGCCGCTGGGGGGATGGCGAAGAGAGCGCTCTCGCAGAGATTCTCAACGCTCGATTCACAATCGTCAACAAACTTCACTGAAGCGCTTCTGGTACGCGTACCCTATGTAGAATCTCGTCTTAGGGTTTAGGCTGTGGCGCATGATCACAGCAGGGACGTCCGCCCGGATCCTGGCCGCTCTCTCCGAGGGCCCACGGGCGGGTCTCGAACTGATGGATTCCACCGGGCGCTCCAGCGGCACGCTCTACCGCTGCCTGGTCCGGTTGCAGCGGGCGGGCTACGTCGAATCGCGCTGGGAGACAGCTGCCGAGGGGCGCCCGGCCCGGCGCTACCACCACCTCACCGCGGCGGGAACCGCAGCTCACGGGCATGATGGAAATTGATGAGCGTTCCCGATCCCGCTGCCGTACCGTGTGCCGGTGACTGATCAGGACCTGAAGGTGTACCGGGCCGCCGCTTCCGCCGGCCTGACCTACAACTCCCCGCTGGGGGAGCATCGAGCGGCTGATCTGACCCGGCGTTTGGCGCCGGCCGGGGCGGACCGGCGGGCCCTCGACCTGGGCTGCGGCAGCGGTGAGCTGCTGATGCGGTTGTGCGAGGCACACGGCATCGGCGGCGACGGGGTCGAGTCCGACCCCACCGCCGGTGACCGGGCGCGGCAGCGCGCGGCCGAGCGCGGCCTCTCCGGACGGGTCACGTTCCACAGCGAGGACGCGTCCGGCTGGTCCAAGCCCGCCGACCTCGTCGTCAACGTCGGCTCCAGCCACATCTGGGGCGACGCCGGTCAGGCCCTGACGGCGCTGCACGCTCTCACCGCCCCCGGTGGAAAGGCGCTGTTCGCCGACGGCATCTACCGGACCACGCCCGGCGACACGGTCCACGAGATGTTCGGCGACCTGCCGGACCTGGCGGCGCTGACCCGATCCGCGGTCGACGCCGGATTCCGTCCCCTGCACATCGCCGAGTCGACCCTCGCCGAATGGGACGACTTCGAATCGGACTGGCTGGTCGGCGTCGAACACATCGGCACACCGCCGGCCCGGGCCTTCGCCGACGCCCGCCGCGACGGCTACCTCAACGGATACCGCGGCGTCGTCGGCTTCGCCTGGCTGATCCTGACCCCGGCCTGACCACCGCGCGGCGCTGAGACGCGAATGTGTGGCGTGCCGTCACCCGTCCACGTCGTCATCCGGCCGGGACGCTTCGCCCGAGGTCTTCCACAGCTGCAACCGGAACGCCTCGAACCGTCCCGGGAAAGGCCAGGCGTCCTCCGGTGCGAAACCGCCGGAGATTCCGCGGTTGTACGCTGCGATCCGGGCGCCGTATGTCCCGGCGCCGGTCGGCAGGTCCACTCCGAGATGGACGGCCGACTCCAGGGCCTGGATCGAGCTGAACCGGCCGCCGGGCAGGGCCAGTTCGGCCGTCGCGGTCCCGTCCGGCCTTCCCCCGGGCGAACTCGGCGTTTCCCCGGGCGGGCCCGGTGGGTCGTCCCGGACCTCGACCACGACGGACGCCGTGCCGGCGCCCATCGCGCGGGCGACGACGGCGTTGGGGCCCCACGCGAAATATCCGTACCCGAGGGTCCGGTGGGCCGCCGCGAAGTTCTCACCCTCGTCGCACGTCGGATCAAAGATCGTGAACAACCCGTACTGCGGGTTCACGGTGAACGAGTACTCGAACACAACCGGCACACCGCCGAAGGTAGAGCATCCCGTTCACCGGTCCGGTCGACGGACCGGAAACTCAACGTTCACCAGGGCAGACAGATCCTTAGAATGGGGCGGTGAGATCGCGTGAGGACGTCGGCCGGACCGAGGACGGGCGGTACATCGTCGTGGACGGGCGGCGGTGGCGGGCTACCGATCCGGCCATTCCGGAGGCGCTGCGGCAGGAGCTGGTCAACGAGCTGATGGCGGCCCGGCGGCTGGTCCGCAGCGATCCGGAGACGGCCCGGCCGCGGGTGCAGGACGCCAAGGTGGCGCTGGGGGAGCGCGGCGACCCGTGGTGGGAACCGACCGACGATGGCCGCCGGGTGCGCCTGGCCGCCGCGATCCGGGCGCTGCTGCGGCACCGCGACGAGGACTCCACGATCTGCCCGAGCGAGGCGGCCCGTATCGCCGGCGGCGAGTCATGGCGCGACATGATGGACCTGGCCCGTGCGACGGCCGCCGGCCTGGCCCGCGACGGAGTGATCACGGTCCGGCAGAAGGGCGCCGACGTCGACCCGTCAACCGCGACCGGCCCGATCCGCCTGGCCCGCGGCCCCGCCTGGTGAGATCCGCTCACCGAGCCACTGTTCGGCGTCCCAGGCCTGGAAGCGTTCGACCTCGGTGAAACCCAGCTTCGCCGCCAGGCGCATCGAACCCCGGTTGGCGGACTGGGTGGTCAGGATCGTGGGCTCGCCGGGGAGGGCATGGTCCAGCCAGTCGAGGGCCGCCGCACACGCCTCGGCGGCGTAACCGTGCCCCCAGGCCGCGGGAAGGAACAGATAGCCGAGGTCGATCTTGCCGAGAGCCGCCGGGCGGCTGTGCTGAGTCACCCGGCGGAGCAGGACCTGGCCGATGAAGGAGCCGTCGTGGTCGACGGCGAAACTGCCGGGCCACTGTTCGGGTATGCCGGGTAGGTCGCGTTCCAGTACGTCACGGGGGCGGGGGCCGCCGAGGTAGGTGTGCACCTCGGGCGAGGCGAGCAGGTCGACGAACGCCGGCCGATCCGCAGGCCGTGTTTCCCGTAGCACCAGCCGTCCGGTCCGGATCGGAGCGGGCGGCCAGGCCACGGCGGTGAGAGGGGAACCCATGGGGAAGGAAACTACCGGCGGACCCCGAACGCACGGTGCACGGTCCGGTCGGTGCTGTTGCCGCCCTCAACGCCCGCAGCCGTTGCGAAGCGGGCGTGGAGGCGGCCCGTCGCGGCCTGGTCTGATCAGTTTGCGACAGTCGTCGGCTCGTGCCGGACCGGGAAATTCACCGAGTTGGCGATGAAGCACTGCTCGTGCGCCTCCTGGTGCAGCGCCGCGGCCCGCTCGATCATGGCCGGGTCGGCCACGGTCACCTGCGGCCGCAGCACGACCTCGGTGAACCGCCCGGGGTGGCCCGCGCCCTCCCGCATGATCCCGGCGGCGGTGTCCCGATAATCGGTCACCGCGATCCGGGCCCGCGCGCACAGCGACAGGAAACTGAGCATGTGGCACTCCGCCAGGGCCGCGACCAGCAGATCCTCCGGGTTCCACCGCTCCGGCACACCGCGGAACACCGGGTCGGCGCTGCCCTGCAGGGTCGGCTTGCCCTCCGCGAGCACGTCGTGGTCCCGGGTGTAGTCCCGGTAACCGGCGCCGGTGTCACCGCTCCAGCGCACCGTGACCCGATAGTCGTGTTCCCTGATCACACTGCCTCACTCCACCCGCACGTTGTCCAGGTGGACGGTACCCGGGTTGACGTAGATCCACAGGACCCGGACGTCGGCCAGCGCGGTGGTGTCGCAGGACATCGCGGACAGCAGGTCGACGGCCGCCGTGGAGGTCTGGTCCTGGCCGATCCAGGTGAAGTTCGACTGGCACCAGGCCAGGCCGCTGCCGGTCTGCACGGCGATCGCCGCGTTGGTGCCGGTCGTCGGGGCGGTGCGCAGGTCGTACTTCAGGGCGCTGCGGGTGGACAGGTCGACCGGCTCCGGAAACGTCACACCGAACCAGCCGCCGTCGGCCGCGTCCACCCGCAGCCCGTGTGTGCCGTGGGTGGCGAAGTCGGTGGTCTGCGCGACGGTGCCGCCGTTGGTCTGCCAGGACGCCGACGCCCAGCCCTCGGTGCCGGTCTCGAACGAGGCGAGGATCGCGACCGCCGCCGGATCCGGCTTGACGGTGACCGTCACGGTCGCCACGTTCGACAGCTGTCCGGCCTGGTCCTTCACGGTGTAGCCGGTGGTCGAGCGCCCGGTGACCCCGCTCGCCGGGGTGAACGTGACGTCGCCGGCGGCGGTCGCGGCGAAGGTCCCGCCGGTGACGGTCCGGGTCCGCTGCCGGCCGGGCGCGACCGGGTCCAGGTCGAGGCCGGCCGGCTGGATCGGGCTGCGGTAGCCGATGTCGTTGGCGGTCGGCCGCACCGTCACCGGGGTGTCGAACTCGGTCACCACACTGTCGTGGTCGGCCACCGGAGCTGTCGACCGCTGACCGGATTCGATCTCATGGGTGGCGTTGGTGACGGTGGTGCACACCGGGCTGGGGCAGTAGACGGTGAAGCCGTCGTAGTCCGGATACAGGCTGCCGTCGTCCTGCGAGCCGGAGAGGATCCAATACAGAGATCCGTTTCCGCCGGTACGGGTGAACTCGCTCAGCCACGACTGATAGACCGGATTCCGGGTGCCCTTGTCCTTCCACCCGAACTCACCGAGCATCACCGCCTTGCCGAGCCGGGCCGCCTCCCGGTTGTGCCGGGCGATGAAAGCCGAACCCCACTCGGCCGTACGGTTCCCCCAGCCGTCCGGGTACAGGTGGTAGGACATCACGTCGACGGCCGGCAGCGCGGTCAGGGCCAGGGTGTCGACGCCCTCGCCGCAGTTGTCGATCCAGTCCGGAGCGTCCGGGCCATCACAGAAGAACCCTTCGTCACCCACACTGACCAGGTGTTTCGGGTCCACGGACTTGAGGTGCCGGGTCATCTCGTCGGCCCAGGCGGTGATCGTCTCGGTGGTGCAGGACGGGCCCTGCGGGTAAACGCCGGAGCCCTTGCAGCGCGGTTCGTTGCCCAGTTCCCACGTCATGATCGTCGGGTCGTCCTTGTACTTCACGCCGGTGATCGTGTTGACCCGGTTGAGGACGTGATCGAGGTAGTCCCGGTACCAGCCCCTGATGACCGGGTCGGTGTAGAAGTCGTCGTGGTGCTGCGCGCCCCGCCAGCGGACGTACTGGTCGATGCCGCCGAAGTCGGACCAGTTGTTGACCAGCGGCAGCACCAGTTTCAGGCCGTGCCGCCGGGCCGAGTCGACGACGTAGTCGAGGCGTTGCAGGCCGTCCGGGCCGTCGTTGAACGCGGGCCGCTCGCCGTCCCAGTACTGGAAGTGGACGCCGTCCGGCGCCGGGGCCACCGAGTCGCTGCCGTCGGCGTTGCCGATCAGGCCGAACGCCCAGGTGCGCAGCACGGTGAAGTCGGCCGCCGCGGCGTCGGCGAACACGTCGTCGACCATCGCCCGGCTCTTGTAGAACAGGTAGTAGTTGTTGGTCCCACCGAACCGGAACGTCCGGCCGTCCAGGGTGAGCCGGTGCCCGTTGCGGACCACAAAACCGTCCGGTGGGGCGGCGACAGCGGGCGCCGGGAGGAACGCGCCGAGCAACGCCGCCTGCAGGACGATCATCCGGATCCGCATCGGAACTCCCACCCGTATCGACAGTGGCCGATGTCACGCTAGGTCGGTCGCGGCAGAAATTCAAGGACGTTAAGAAGGTATTGCCGAAAACGTTTTCGGCGCGCATGTTGATTGATACGACTCGATCCCATGTGCTGGAGGCCGACGATGCGAACCCGACAGATCCGCAGCCTGCTGGCGGTCACCGCGACGGGCGTCCTGGCCGTCACGGCGGCCGTGCTCGCCCCCGGGGCGCACGCCGCGGCGGCCGGTTGCCAGGTGGCGTACACGATCAGTTCGCAGTGGCAGGGCGGTTTCGGCGCCAACGTGACGGTGACCAACCTCGGCGACCCGATCAACGGCTGGACCCTGCGCTGGACCTTCGGCACCGGCCAGGCCGTCACCCAGGCCTGGAACGCCACCGTCACCCAGAGCGGGACGGCGGTGACCGCGGTGAACGTGTCCTACAACGCCGCGCTCGCCACCGGCGCCGGCACCTCGTTCGGTTTCAACGGCTCGTTCAGCGGCGCCAACCCGGTACCCACCGCGTTCACCCTCAATGGCGTGACCTGCACCGGCGGCGTCGTCCCCAGCAGCCCCGGCCCGTCCACGTCACCCTCACCCTCGACCTCCACCGGGACACCGCCGGCCAAGACCGTCCGGGTGTTCTGGCTCAAGCCCACCGACGTCGCTTTCGATCAGCGCTACCCCGACGGCATCACGGCGGTCATGCGCGAGGCGCAGCGCTACTACCGGCAGGAACTCGGCAAGACCTTCACCCTGAACAGCACCGTCGTCGAGACGGTGACCGGTGAGCACGACCGGAACTGGTACATCACCACCAACTGCTCCGGCAGCGACCACTACTGGTGCGTGGTCGGCAACATGCACCAGGAGCTGATGCGCCGCTTCGGCATCGCCAACCCGGACAGCCGCTGGCTGGTGGTCGGCGAGATCAGCGCCGAGGAGACCAACCAGTCCGGCGGCGGCGCCAGCCCCGGCTGGGTGGTCCTGAGCGGCCACGACGCCGACGGCGCGGCCGGCATCAACGGCCCGATGAACCGCTGGTACGGCGGCATGGTCCACGAACTGGGCCACGCCTTCGGCCTGCCCGACTCGACGTCCACCGACGGCACCCCGATGTCTGCCTCCTTCTACGACTACCCCAACACCCACTTCAGCCAGTCCCAGAAGAACGCCATCATGTCCGGCCCGTACGGCAGCTTCCTGAGTTAGCCACCGTCCGTGTGCCGGTTGCGGTACGGTCCGGGCCGGCATGCGGGCGCGTCGAGGGGATCGCCGAATCGGCGCGTTCTACTTTCTCTTCTCGGCGGCATGGTGCGCTACCGACAGGAGCAAACCGGCGGCCCCGGCGAAGGCGCCTCCGCCGGTCAGCGCGGCGGTCGGCAAGTTGCTGCCCGCGAGAACCGATAGCCATCCGGCAAGAAGGCTGACTGTCAGGGCGCCGGGCAGGACGTAGAGAGCGGTGGTCCGATGCGGCTTCGCCGATCGCCGGGCCGGCGGCGACGGGGCTCGGGCGGGAAGGGTCTTGGAGAACCGGTCATTCATACTTCTATCTTCTATTCAGGGCAGTGACTAAACTAGTCGCGTTCACATGCTGCCATTCGATCTAACCGGTGACAGAATCAGCTATATAGCTGACAGGCGGCCGAATTTTTGGCAACGTTTGTTCTGCTTAGTCGTTGGTCAGCGCGACCTACTTCCGATCAATCGTTGACATGAGTAAGGTGAGTCAGGATGAATAGATCATTCCAGCGAGCCGTGGTCACCGCTCCGGAAAACGGATCTGTCATGCGCCTGCGGCCGATTGCGAACAGGTGCACGGCGGGCAATTGCCCTACTGTGTACATTGCGGATTCCGATGCGGCGGAACCCGGCACCGCCGTGGTGCAGGGCTTCGTGGTCTCGGCCGAGGAAGCGGGAATCGAACTGGCCGACGGGGAGATGCTGGTGCGGGTTCCCCTCAGTCTGTTGACCGAAGCGGCACATGGCATCTCGGGCGGTAGCCGGTCGGTCTGATCGAGGGGAGGGGCGGTATCTCCGTCGGTATGGGTGTTCCCGGCGCGGAGGACGAGCCGGTCGGTGCTGCCTTGGCCCGGATGCGCCGGGCCAAGCGGATCAGCGGTACACGCCTCGCCGCCCTGGCGGGGATGAGCCAACCCAAGATCTCCCGGATCGAACGTGGACAGGGAACCCTGAACCCGGACGATGTCGATGCCATCGCCCGTGCCCTCGGCATGGGCGATGCGGAGATCCAGGCGCTGGTGGCCCGCGCCGCCAAGTCCTACGACCGGATGACCGACTGGCGCCCGACCTCGGCGGGCCTGGCCCTGGCCCAGGAGACGTTGGCCGAGTGGGAGTCGGGTGCCGCCAGGGTGCGGACCTTCGAGCCGACGCTGGTGCCCGGTCCACTGCAGGCTCACGGCTACGCGAAACTCGTGCTGCGGGCGTTTCAGCGGCTCCTCGTGCTCACCGAGGAGGAACGCAGTGAGCCGGCGTTGCTGGCCGCGGTCTCAGCCCGTCTGCGCCGGCAGGAACACCTGGCGAATCCGGACACCGCGTTCGAGTTCATCATGGGCGAAGCGGCACTGAAGATCCGGACCCATCCTCCGGTCGAGGTTCTGGCTCAGATCAACCATCTGCGTGACATTCTCGCCCGTCATCCGAACGTCCGCATCACGATCGTTCCCGACGGCGCGCCGACGCCGATTCCTTTGCAGCACGGGTTCACCGTCATCGACGACGCTCTGGTGTTGGTCGATCTCTACAACACCGGACTCACCTCGCACAGCCGGAACGACGTGATGACGTATCACCGGGTGTTCGAGTTGCTTCAGGAGCAGGCCGTCGGCGTGGAGCCGTTCCTCGACCGGTACCAGTCGATGTACATCGGTATGTTGCGGGAAGGCTGACGGTCAGGTCGGGACCGGGACGCTGGTCCAGGAGTCGATCCACTTCGGGATGCCGTCCGGGTGGATCGGGCGGCACATGTAGTAGCCCTGGGCGTGTTCACAGCCCATCTCGCCGACCACCGTCAACGTCTTCTCGTCCTCGATGCCCTCGGCCACCACCGTCAGGTCCAGGGCGTGGGCCAGGTCCACGATGGCGGTGACGATGGCCCGGCCGCGTTCGGTGGTCAGGATCTCGGCGGTGAACTTGCGGTCGATCTTCAGCTCGTCCAGGGGCATCGACTGGAGGTAGCTCATCGACGAGTAACCCACCCCGAAGTCGTCGATGGACACCCGGACACCCCGGTCGCGCAGGTGGGTGAGGGCGGCCGCCGCGCTCTCCGGGTCGGTGATCAGGAACGATTCGGTGATCTCCATGGTCAGGTGGCCGGGTACCGCGTCGTACTGCCGCAGGAGTCCCTCCACCCGGGCCGGGAAACCGGGATCCCGCAGGCAGGCGGCGCCGATGTTGACCGCGACCGGGATGTGCCGGCCGTCCTCGCGCCACTCGGCCTGCTGCCGCAGCGCCATGTCGAGGACCGCCTCGGTCAGTGACAGCATCAGGTCGCTCTGCTCGGCCTCGGGCACGAACGCCTGCGGGCCGAGCAGTCCCCGGGTCGGGTGCCGCCAGCGGACCAGCGCCTCCATGCCGGCCACCGAGCGGTCCGCCGGGCGTACCTTCGGCTGGTAGTGCAGTTCGAGTTCGCCCCGGTCGATGGCGAAGCGCAGGTCGGTGAGCAGGGTGAGCTGTTCGAAGCTGTTGTTGTCGTTCTCCGGCTCGTAGGCGGCGATCCCGAGCCGGTTGCGTTTGGCGTGGTACATCGCCACGTCGGCGTGCTGCAGCAGTTCCTCGGCGCTGGCGCTGAGCGACGGGTAGTGCGAGTAGCCGATGCTGCCGCTGATGTCGACACTGAGGCCGCCGACGTCGGCGGGCCCGCACAGTTCGGCCAGGACACGCTGGGCGACCGTACGCGCGTCGATGATGCCCTCGACCCCGGTCAGCAGGATCGCGAACTCGTCGCCGCCGAGCCGGGCCACCAGGTCCGAGGCGCGGCTCCCGGCGCTGAGCCGGCGGGCCACCTCGACCAGCAGCAGGTCGCCGGAGTGGTGCCCGAGGGTGTCGTTGACCTCCTTGAACCGGTTGAGGTCGAGCAGCAGCAGCCCGACACCGGGGCCGGCGCGGTCGGCGTCGGCGATGGCCCGGGACACCCGTTCACCGAGCAGCCGGCGGTTGGCGAGCCCGGTGAGCCCGTCGTGGGAGGCCCGGTAGTCGTTGTCGGCGGCCTGCCGTTCGGTGCGTTTCTGGTACGCCAGCAGCACCAGCCCGCAGAAGATCACCAGCAGCAAGTCGGCCAGTGACAGCACCTCGACGGCGATCAGTTGCCGGGCGTTCGCGTCCTTGGCGTCGCGCAGCACCACGGCGATGGCCAGGTTGTTGCGGGCCACGTTCACCGACGCCTGGCGGCGCAGGCCGGACGCGCTCAGGGCGGCCTGCCGGGCGTACTTCAGGGTGTTCTCCCGGTCCTCGGTGGCCGCCGCGTCGATCAGGTTCCGCAGCGTGTACGTGTAGCCGCCGTACGCGTTCTGCAGCGCCATCACCTGCCGGGTGTCGTCGGTGCCGCCGTTGGCCAGCAGCCAGCGCAGGTTGGGTTCGGCCGAGCCGATCGAGGACAGCAGCGGCTGACGGTCGCCCGTCTCCGGCGAGTCGAGGTAGTCCTCCAGTAACTCGTACTCCATGCTGATCTTGAGGTAGATCTCGTTCCACTGCTGACTGGTCTGCTGGGTGCCGGCCGCGATGTCGGCGGCCCGGGCGGTGGAGCGGCTGCTGACCACGGCCATCGCGGCGAGCAGGGCGAGTCCCACGGTGAGGGCCGCCACCGCGCTGCGGGCGACCACCCGCCGCCGTAACCAGTCCCGCATGGCACCTCCCGAACCCTTATCGGCCGGGTTGTCGCAGTCATGAGACCTCAGCCGGGGCCCGGTCCGGCCGATGGGAGGGCGGGGGTGGAGATGAGGGTCGCGTCCGCCGCGTTCTCCGTGGCGCTACTGCTCGCCGCGTGCGCTGCCGAGGCCCCGACGCCGTCGGCGACCGATCCGGCGGTGCTGGTGGTGGCCGGCCGGCAGGTCGACTTCGTGAAGGAGCTGTCCGCCGGTTTCGCCGAGGGTGTGCGGCGGGTGCCCGGGATCCAGCACCGCACGATCGGGCCGGACGACGTCGACAACGCCGCCGAGATGCGCATGATCCGGGGTTTCCTGGACGGGAAACACGGCTCGGTCTCGCTGTTCACGTTCGCCCCGGAGCTGTTCGCCGACTCGCTGGGCAAGGCGGTCACGGCCGGTACCGCGCTGGTCGCGCTGCACTCGATCCCGGCGCCGGGTTCCCGGGTGCCGCTCTACATCGGCAACGACAACCTGGCGATCGGCACCCAGCTGGGCGAGGCGATGGCCCACCGGATCCCGGCACAGACCGAGGGACTGGTGATCATCGGATCGCCGTACCCGGGGGTGACCGTCCTGGACGAACGCGCCACCGGGGTCCGGGCGGCGATCGAGCGGCTGCGGCCGGACGTGACGGTGCTCGGGCCGTTCGACACCAAGCAGGACCCGGGGGCGAACCGGCACGCCTGGAGCACCCTGCAGGAGGCGAACCCGCACGCGCTCGCCTTCATCGGGGTGGGCGGCGCGGACGCGCACAGTCTGGCCCTGCTCCGGACCTCGGTCACCACCCGGATCGACGGGGGTGTCGGCACCGACCCGAAGGCGCTCGCGATGGCGGCGCGGGGCCCGATGGTGCTGGTGTCCACCGAGCCCTATCTGCAGGGGCTGCTGGCCGGGGCGATCCAGGCCCGGTGCGCGAAGGACGGCGATCCGCTGCCGACCGGCTGGCTGCCGGTGCCGGGCATCGTCGTGGACACCACGAACGCCGCGGAGATCACCGGCCGGCAGAGCAGCGAGGTGGCCCGGCGGGAGTGGTTCCGAGAGCGGGCCAACGAGATCCTGGGCGATCTGCCGGACACGATGCGCCCGCTAGTTGACGCCCAGTGACTCGCCGATCGAGCGACCCTCCTCGACGGCGTCGGTCCACGCCTTGGTGGCGGTCTTCGTGCCGGCCTCGATGGCGGCGAGCTGCGCCACGAACGCGTCGTGAATCTTGGAGTCGGCCGGCGCCTCGTAGACCCGGTGTGCCTTGCGGGCCGACTCGGCGAAGATCTCGACGGTCTTCTGGCCGCCGAAGAACGGGTCCGGCTCCTGCAGCGCGGGCATGTCGAACGCCGCCGTCGCGGCCGGGAAGAGCCCGGCGTCGGTGAACGCCGCGGCCTGGTTCTCCGGATCGAGGATCCACCTGATGATCTCGAAGGAGAGGTCCGGGTCGGCGGCGCCCTCCGGGATGGCCAGGAACGAGCCGCCGTAGTTGGCGCCGATCGCCGGGCCGTCCGCGACCCGCCACTTGCCGCTGGTGTCCGGGGCCAGGCTGGTCAGGTCGAAGCCGAGCCAGGACGCGCCGAGGGCGGTGGCGACCGTGCCCTCCTGCAGCGCCTTGCCCCAGCCGGTCTCGTCGGTGCTGGTGATGGCGGCCGACAGATCCTTGGCGATCAGTTCGACGGCCAGGTCCCAGGCTTCCCGGACGTGGGCCTCACCGCCGATGTAATGGTTGGTCTCGTCGATGTAGCGCTGGGTGCCCTGCCAGAGCTTGATCGTGTACAGCTCGGCGCCGCTGCGGACCAGCTTCACCGACGGTGTCGCCTTCACCAGCTTCACGCCGCCGGCGATGTAGTCGTCCCAGGTGCGCACCGCCGCGGCCATCTCGTCCGGCTCGCTGGGCAGCCCGGCGGCGGCGAAGAGGTCGGAGCGGAAGAAGGTGGCGGTCGGCCCGATGTCGATCGGGAAGCCGACCTGCCGGTTGTCCGGCGAGGCGGCCTGCTGCCATTTCCACGGCACGTACTGGCTCATCAGCTCGTCGGCGCCGAGGGTGTGCAGGTCGGCGAAGAGGTCGGCGCGGGGGAGCAGGGAGGCGATGTCCTCACCCTTGATGCCGACGATGCCGGGGATGTCCTTGCCGCTGTTCAGGATGTCGACGAGCTGGTCGCGGTAGACGCCCTGCAGCGCGTCCGGGATCAGCTCGGTGCGCGCGTCGAACTGGCTCTTGGCCTTGTTGAGGATGCCGGTGCTCAGGCCGCCCGGCCAGTAGAGCAGGTGGGTGGTGCCGCTGGAGTCGGTGGCCGGCGACTGCTGACCGCAGGCGGTCAGCGCTCCGGCGAGCCCCAGCAGGAGCGCCTGCCGTCGGGATATAGGTCGCAAAACGCCCCTTTCGCCATATCTACCGTATCACCGGATTCAAGGGCACGTGGCCTATTGATATGACCCGGAAGATATATAAGATCATCGCTATCCGCGGGCCATAATGCATACACACATGGAAATGTGTGCATCTCTGGTTCGGGAGGAACCGCGTGAAGAAATCCCTCGCGCTGGCCGGCGTGACCGCGCTGGTCGGTAGCACCCTCGTGGCCACCGCCGCGAGCAGTTCGGCCGCGCCGAAGCCCACGCCGCCGACACCCGCGCAGGCCGAGAGCCGCGCCGACGCCCTGATCGAGTCCCGTCCGGCGGCCATCGTCGCCGCGAAGGGCGAGACCTACGACGCCTACTCGACCAAGGTCGACGCCGACGGCGGCGCCCACACCCGCTACACCCGGGAGTACCAGGGGCTGCGCGTCGCCGGCGGTGACTTCGTCGTGCACACCAAGCCCGACGGCACCCTGGAGAGCACCTCGCTCGGCCTCGCCAAGCCGCTCACGCTGGGCACCACCGCCAAGGTGACCAGCGCCAAGGCTCTGAAGGACGCCAAGTCCCGCTTCGAGGGCAAGCTGACCAAGTCGGATCAGCCCGAGCTGTTCGTCGACGCGAGCACCGGCTACGGCATCCTGGCCTGGGAGACCGTTCTGCACGGCTGGGCGTCCGACGGCCAGACCCCGTCGCGGTTCCACGTCATCACCGACGCCGCCTCCGGCAAGCTGATCGGTGAGTACGACGAGATCAACCACATCACCGGCACCGGCAACAGCATCTTCTCCGGCACCGTCGCCGTCGAGTCCACGCTGTCCGGCTCCACCTACCAGCTGATCGACCCGGAACGCGGCAACGGCCGCACCTGCGACATGAACAACGGCACCAGTACCTGTACGACGTTCACCGACGACGACAACGTGTGGGGCACCGGCCTCAACACCAACCGTCAGTCGGCCGCCGTCGACGCCGCCTTCGGTGCCGCCACCACGTTCGACTACTTCAAGAACGTGCACGGCCGCAACGGCATCTTCGGTGACGGGCGCGGCGTGCCGTCCCGCGTCCACTACGGCAACGCGTACGTCAACGCGTTCTGGGACGGCGCCCAGATGACCTACGGAGACGGCGCGGGCAACGCGAACCCGCTGGTCGCCATCGACGTGGCCGGTCACGAGATGGCCCACGGCGTCACCGAGAACATCGTCAGCGGCGGTCTCACCTATTCCAGCGAGTCCGGCGGTCTGAACGAGGCCACCAGCGACATCTTCGGCTCGATGGTCGAGTTCTACGCGAACACCACGGCCGACCCGGGCGACTACGACATCGGCGAAGAGATCAACATCAACGGCAACGGCACGCCGCTGCGCTACATGTACGACCCGACCCTGGACGGCCGTTCGCACGGCTGCTGGTCGACCAGCACCGCCAGTGTCGACGTGCACTACTCGTCCGGCCCGGCCAACCACTTCTTCTTCAACCTGGCCGAGGGGACCGGCGCCACCGCGTACGGCACCTCTCCGGTCTGTGGCGCCGCCGAGGGTGTCGACGGCATCGGCCGGGACAAGGCCGCCGCTATCTGGTACCGGGCGCTCGACGTCTACTTCGCGTCGAACACCCGCTACGTGAACACCTCGGTGCCGTCGAACACCGCCCGCAACTACACCTTGTCCGCCGCCACCGACCTGTACGGCCTGTGCTCCACCGAGTACAAGACGGTCCAGGCGGCGTGGACCGCGGTCAACGTGGCCGGCAACGAGGACGAGTGCCCGGTCGCCAACGACTTCTCGGTCGCGCTCTCGTCGAACACGGTCGTCCTCGACCCGGGCACCTCGACCGACGTCACCGTCACCACCGCCAGCCTCGACGGTGAGGCGCAGACCATCGACCTGGCCGTCTCCGGTCTGCCGGCCGGCGTGACCGGCGCGTTCGCCGCTCCGTCGGTCACCGCCGGCGAGTCCACCACCCTGACGCTGACCGCCGCGGCCGGTGCCGAGAGCGGCCAGGCCGCGATCACCGTTCGCGGCACCTCGCCGGCGACGACCCGCCGGGCCAACATCGCCCTGACGGTCAACGGCCTGCCCGGCTGCTCCGCCAGCAACGCCACCGACGTCCCGATCAACGACAACAGCACCTCGGAGTCGACGATCGTGATCAGTGGCTGCGACGCCGTCCCGTCCTCGACCAGCAAGGTCGAGGTGCACATCGTCCACACCTACATCGGTGACCTGGTCGTCTCCCTGGTCGCCCCGGACGGCACCGCCTACACGCTGCAGAGCCGCACCGGTGGCAGCACCGACAACATCGACACCACCTACACCGTGAACCTGTCGTCCGAGACGGCGAACGGCGCCTGGATCCTGCGGGTGCAGGACGCCGCGGGCGCCGACACCGGTTACCTCAACAGCTGGTCGCTGAACCTCTGATCGGTTCGTAACACCTCGCGGACCCGGTCACGCAGCCATGCGTGACCGGGTTCGGTGTCGTAACGCTGATGCCACACCGCGACCACCGGCACCCGGGGCAACTCGACCGGCGCGGGTGCGGTGACCAGCCCGAACGCCTCGATCAGCGGCCCGCACGTCACCTCCGCCGCGATCATCAGCGCGTCACTGCCGGCGACGATCCGCAGCGCGCTCGCGGTGCTGCCGACCGACGCGATCACGGTTCTCCGCAGGCCGCGCTCGGCGAGCAGGTCGTCCACCGGATCGGTCAGCCGGCCCCGGCGCGAGAGCAGCACGTGCGGCTGCGCCGCGAAAACCTCGAGATCTTCCCCTTGCCGGTACGGGTGACCCGGGCGCGTCACCACGACCAGCCGGTCCCGGCCGATCGTCTCGGTACGGAACTCGGGCTGCTCGGGCACCGACGCGCCGATCTCCAGGTCCACCCGGCCGTGCCGCAGATCGTCGGAGTCGCCGGACGATTCGGTGAGGAACCTCAGTCGTACCCGGGGAGCGGTCCTGATCGTCGCGGCCAACAGCGCCGGGGCCATCGCGGCGGTCAGGGCGTCGTGGCAGCGCAGCGTGAACGTGCGATCCAGCGTCGGCAGGTCCAGGTCGCGGCGGGGTTGCAGGACCCGCTCGGCCTCGGTGAGCAGGGCGCTTACCTGGTCACGGATCGTGATCGCGTACGGCGTGGGGGTCATCGTCCGCCCGGTCCGGACCAGGATGTCGTCGCCGGTCAGCCGCCGGATCCGCCCGAGCGAACGGCTCACCGCCGGTGACGACAGGTGCAGACGGTCCGCCGCGCCCATCACGCTGCCCTCGGTCAGCAGGGCGTCCAGCACCGTCAGCAGATTCAGATCCAATTGCATGGGAGTAAACCTTAACTTAAAAACAGTGCATTGGACTTATCCGTATGTGTCCACAAGGCTCTGGTGCATGAACCTCTCCACAGTCGTCACCGCTGTCCGTACCGCAGGCACGCAGTTGCTGGAACGCTGGTCACCGGACAACCGTCCGGAAGAGCTGTACGCCGCCCTGCGCGCCAACGACGACCTCGTCACCGCGATCCTTCGTCCCGCGCTGCTCGACGCCCTGCCCGGCTCCGGCTGGGAGGAGGACGAGCACGCCACCGGCCCGATCGCCGCCGGCGACCAGTGGGTGGTCGACCCGGTCGGCGGCAACATGAACCTGGTGCACGGCATGACCGACTGGAACATCGGGGTCGCCCTGGTCCGCGACGGCCGCCCGGTCCTCGGCGTGCTGCACCTGCCGCAGTTCGGCGAGATGTACACCGCCACCGACGGCGGGGGAGCGTTCCTGAACGACGTGCCGATCCGGGTCTCGGCCAAGACCGACCTCGGACTCGCCCTGACCGGAACCGGTCAGGCCCAGCCCGGCCGTGGTGTCGAGCTGACCCGGCGCTTCGGCGACTCGATCACCGCGATGATGCGGTCCGCGCTGTACGTCCGCTCGTCGGTCCCGGTCGGGCACCAGCTGGCCCAGGTCGCGGCCGGGCGGATGGACGTGCACTGGCAGTTCGAGAACGTCCGCTCACACATCGGCCCGGTCCTGCTGGCCCGCGAGGCCGGCGCCACGGTGACCGATCTCGACGGCACGCCGTGGGAGATCACCAGCAGCGGCTATGTGGCCGCCGCGCCCGGCGTGCACGACGCCGCACTGACCGTCGTGCGGGGCGCGCTGTGATCCGGGTGGCCGTTCTCGGGGCCACCGGCGCGACCGGCCGTCTGATGGTGTCGGCCGCCCTCGACCGAGGGCTGGCGGTGACCGCCCTGGCCCGTGACCCCGCGCGGGTGCCCGACCGCCCGGGACTGACGGTGGTGGCCGCCGACGTCGGTGATCCGGCGTCCGTCGCCCGGGCGGTCGACGGGTGTGACGTGCTGGTGTCCGGTCTCGGTGTCCCGAAAGGATCACCGCCCGGCACGCTGACCCTGGGCGCCGCGGCCGTCGTCGCCGCGGCCGTCCCGCGGATCGTCTGGCTGGGCGCGCTGGGCACCGGCCCGTCCGGACCGGCGGCCGGAGCGGTGACCCGCGCCCTGCTCAAGGTGGCGATGAGCGCCGAACTACCGGACAAGGTGGAGGCCGACACGACCATCCTGGCCGCCGGCGGAACCGTCCTGCACGTCGGGCCCCTGGTCGGCGGCAAGGCGGCAGCCGCGCGCACGGTGCCGTTGGAGCAGGCCCCGAGACGGCTGTTCCCGTCCACGGTGAGCCGGTCGACGGTCGCCGCCGCGATGGTGGAGGAGGCGGTGCGGAACCGTTACCCGGGTCAGGTGGTCACCCTGGTTTAGCGGAGTTCGCCGTGCGGGTAACCGCTCCGCGACCCCCCACAACTAGGAGCAAAGATGTCCATTCAGGGACTCTTCTACATCATTGCCATCATCCTGCTCGTCGTGGCCGCCCTCCCGGTCAACACCGGCCGGATCAGCCTGGCCCTGCTCGGCGCAGCATTCGCCCTGGCCGCCTACTCCTGGCCGGTCCTCACCGCCTGACGATCCCCGAACGGCCCCGGCCTTCACGCCGGGGCCGAGGGCCCGCCCCCGCTTCCTTCCGGCCCCGCCAGGTGATCCTGCAGACGGGCGTGCCGGAACTGCCAGGTCAATCCGACCTGCCGCAGCACGCCCCGATGGCCGGCGTCCTCCAGAAACCGGACCAGCCGACCAGCAGTGCACCTCGGCGCGTACATGGTCGGGACATACGCCGCGATCAAGGTCTCCTCGATCGCGGTCGCGCTGCTGATCGACAGCAGTTCGGCCGGGTCGCGTTCCGGCCGTGAGTAGACGGTCCGCGCGAGATAGACCATGAGCGGCAGTGCCAGTGTGGTCGCGAGCGGGCCGTCCTGGCCGGCGCGCATCTTCTCGATCACGGGGTTCCATCGGGACCGGTCGCCGGGCCGGCCCGCGGCCAGGAAGTCGCCGATCCGGGTCACCGGGATCGGTTCGAGCGTCATGGTGGACGCGTGCGGGAGCTGTCCGGCCTCGTGGACCAGGTCCCGGTACTCGTCGGTGCGGCAGGTCAGCACGATCGGCCGGTCCCTGCTGACCGCCGCCCGTAACGCGACGATCGCCTGGGCCCGTCGCCGGTCCGGTAGCTCGTCCAGCCCGTCGACGACCGGGAGGATCCGATGCTGCTCGACCAGCCGGGTGACGGTGGCCCGGCCGGAACCGGCCGGCGCTCGCAGGACGCGGTACTCGTTGAGCAGATGCTCCGCCAGCCACGTGTCGAAGTGCTGCCGAAACGGATTCCAGGAAGCCGCGGTGACCAGCACCGGGACGGGTTCACCAGGCCGCCGGCCGGCCAGCAGCCGGCAGACGAGTAGGACCGCGGCCGAGGTCTTGCCGGCCCCGGGCGGCCCGATGACGACGAGTTGAGGCGCCGGAAGGGACCGCCACCGTCGCGCGATCCCGGTCACGTCGCCCCGCTCCGGGCCGCGCTCGCCCGCACCGTTCCCGGAGATCGTGACCTGCCAGTTCAGCCGCATGGGCTCCGGATCGGTCAGCCCGCGGGTGACGGCCTCACGCTCCCACTGCCGCCGTACCACCAGGGCGAGTTCGTCCTCCAGCGGGCCGAGGCCGTCCCGGTCCACCGTCGGGCCCGCCGTCAGCGCCCGCACGGCGACGGCTAGACCGAGTGCCCCCACGACCGCGCCCGCCATGCTCGCCACCTGGTCACCGAAACTGAGGAGGGCGACCGGCCCGAAGAGCGCGGCCAGAACCAGAGCCCCGGCCACCGCGAACAACACCGAGGCGAACAGCCACAACAGAAGCCAGCGAGTCGACGTCAAGGCACCTCCCGATCGTGGTGGGAGAGACAGGGGCCCCGTCCTTACCTGGCGGACAGAGCTGTCGACTTGACGAAATAGCTAGCCGGTCGGCAAGCTAGTCGAATGGTTGACATGCGTGCGCTTCGTTTTCATTCCTACGGTGACCCCGCCGATGTTCTTCGGCTCGACGAGACGGACAAGCCGGAGCCTGGGGACGGGCAGATCCGGATCGCTGTCGAGGCCTGTGGGCTCACTCCGGCGGACTGGGCGATCTGCGGTGGACTGCACGACGGCGTCCTGCCTCGCGGTATCGGGCTGGAGGTCTCCGGCACCGTGGATGCGCTCGGGGCCGGCGTGACCGGTGTCGAGGTCGGGGATCCGGTCCTCGGGCCGTCCGTGTATGCCGGGGCATCGGGCGGTGCGGCTGACTTCGCCCTGATGGCGACCTGGTTTCCTCGGCCCGCCGGACTCGGAGCGGTGCAGGCCGCGGCGTTGCCGATGGCGGTGGAGACCGCCTACCGGGGCATCGACGCTCTCGGGGACGTCTCCGGCCGGCGGGTGCTGGTCAGTGGGGCGGGAACGACGATCGGGCTCGCGGCTGCCCAGATCGCCCTGCGGCTGGGTGCCCGTGTCATCGCCAGCTCGGGGGACACCTTCGCCGGCTTGTTGCGGGAAGCGGGAGCGGAGGTCGTCGCGTACGGCGAAGGGCTCGGCCCGCGGGTGACGGCACTGGCCGGTGGGCCGGTCGACCTCGTGTTCGACGCCGCGCCGGCCGGGATCATGGCCGAGCTGCTGACCACCGTCACCGACCCGACCCACATCGTCACCGCTACCGATTTCGCCGCGATCCGGGACTTCGGCGTGCGCAGCACCGGCATGAACATGCGGTACGACGTGCTCGGCGAGTACGCCGAACTGGCCGCGCGGGGGCGGTTAGTCATGCCGATCGCCGGGACCTACCCTTTGGATCGCTGGCGGGAACCCCTGGCCGTCAGCCGCTCGGGCAAGGCGCGCGGAAAGCACGTGCTGGTTCCGGCACCGCACTGATCGAAGGAGGCTCGGTGGCTGACCGCACCGACAACCGGCGCACCGACACCCGGGACCGGGTGCTCGCCGTCGCCCTGGATCTCTTCGCCCACCAGGGTTACCAGGTCACGTCACTGCGGGAGATCGCCGAGCGGCTCGGGGTCACCAAAGCGGCGGTGTACTTCCACTTCCGCACCAAGCAGGAGATCCTCACCGCACTGCTGCACGGTTACGCCGGCGACGTCTCCGCCCTGGCCGCCGACGCCGAGGCGGGGCAGCCGCTGACCCGGGACGGGCGGGCGGAACTACTGCGCCGGTACGCCGTACTCCAGGAGCAGTGGGGTTCCGGGTTCGTCCTGCTCCTGCGGCAGAACTATGCCGAGATCCGGGACCTGCCGATCGGGGCCGCGGTCCAGGACGGCACCGCGTCCCTGGTGCGGGCCCTCGCTCCGGCGGGGGCAGGACCGGAAGACCGTCTGCGGGTACGGGTGGCGCTGACCACCTTCCAGATCGCCGCGTCCACGGCAGCCACCGAGGACGATCCGGCCACCACCGAGGCGACCATCGCCCTCGCACTGGACATCCTGCACGGCGGCGATCATTGACCGGGCGCGCCCGCCGTGGTGTCGACGCCGAGGAGGTCACGCAGCGCCGTGACCCCGGCCGGTGTGGGGCGCACCGCGCGGCCTGATCCGATTCGGACCAGCCAGCCGTTGGCGAAGAACGTCGTGCACAGCTGCGCGCCCGCTGCTCCGGCCAGGTGCGGGCGGCGCTCGGTCCAGTCCAGGCAACTCCGGGCCGTCGGACGTCGGCCGGCCGCCGGGCGTCGACCCGAGCCCGGCAGATCCGCCCCGAGCGTCTCGGCGAACCAGGCGCGCCCGGCCACGGTCAACAAGAAGCCACCGTCCTGATCCAGCAGCCCCCGGCTCGTCATCGCATCCGTGACCAGGACACCGAGCCGCCCGGCCAGGTGGTCGTAACAGGTCCGCCCCCGTCGCAGAGCCTCGGAAGCAGCCACGGCCCGCAGACCACGCCCCGCGGTGGGACGGCCCGAGGACGAAGACGCCGCGCCCTCGCCGGCCGCGGTCGACGGTGCCGTGATCCCGCTCGCGAGGTCTTCGATCAGCTGCGCGACCGTGGCGTCGGCCAGCCGGACGTACCGATGGCGGCCCTGTCGTTCCTCGGTGAGGAGGCCGCCGCTGGTCAGGCGGTGCAGGTGCCCGGTGGCGGTGGACCGGGCGACACCGGCATGTGCGGCCAGCTCACCGGCGGTCCAGGCGCGGCCGTCGAGCAGGGCGAGGCACATCGCGGCCCGAGTCCGGTCGGCCAGCAGGGCCGCGAGTGCGGCCAGATCGTCGGCGGTGGTCACCGTCCCAGGTTAGGGCGCGGTCGGTTCGGCGAGGACCGAACAATTGCGGCCGTACGGTCGGGTCATGCGCCTGATCCACGACCTCGACCAAGCCCGGGCCGTCCTCGACGACGTCACGTTCGTGGTACCCCCGGTACCACCCGCCACCAGCGGAATCGCCTGGCTCCGGGCCACCGTCGGCCGTTTCGCCGAGGGCACGGTCCACGAGCGACGGCGAGCCGCCCAGATCGCCATCCTGGACACGATCCCACCAGAGACGTTGCGGGGTCACGGCCCGGCCCATCCGGTGGAGATCCTGGCCCGCGCGATGGGGGTGGACGCGCCGATCGTGGAGTCGGTCCGGGAGGCGGCGCAGGCATACCAGCCGGGCACCGGCGACGAGTCACGCGCGGACGCGGCGGTCACCAGGTTGGTGGCGGTGTTCGGCGGCGTTCACGACGAGGCGACCGCGGCGCGGATCGGCCTCCTGGTGCAGGCGTGCGACGCCACCGCCACGTTGATCGAGCGTTCCCGCGATCGCGGCGTCGCCGAGGTGCTCCGTGATGATCCGCCGGTCGTCGCGACAAAGCGGCAGGCCACCATAACCACGACGATCGGTGGGATCACTATCGGACAGGGTGAGATCGTCCGGGTCCGTCTGGCCGGCGAGACGGCGTTCGGCTCGGGCCCACGTCGCTGCCCGGGCCGCGTCTACGCCCTGGCCCTGGCCGAAGGCAAAGAAGAGAGCTAGGGAGGGGGAGGAGGAAGGCAAAGCGGAGAGGGAGAGGGAGAGGGAGGCGGAGGGCGAGAGGGAAGGTGAGGGCGAGAGGAGGCGGACGGCGAGAGGGCGAGGCGGAGAGCGTCAGGCCGGGCCGGAGTTCGGCAGGAGCGCCAGGATCTCGGTGATGAGCAGGTCGGGGCGGTCGAGCATGACGTTGTGGCCGGAGCCCTCGGCGACGACCACGCGGGCGTTCGGGAGGGCTGCCGCCGACGTCGCGTGGGCGGCCCGCAGCGCGATCGCGGTCTTGTCGCCGGCGCCGGTGGACAGGAAGGTGACCGGGAGGTCGCCCAGGTCCGGCGGGGCGGAACGCAAGGCCGCCAGCCCGGGCACGAGGTGCCGCACCTCGTCGTGCAGGGCACCCGCCGCCCGCCGCCCGAAGTTCTCGTCCCGGAACTGGTCGAACAGGTCCCGGGGGAGCGCGCCGCCCATCCGACCGGCGAGACGCCGGTAGATGCCGAGGGCCACCATCACCCTGGTGACCGGCCCGGCCACGGCCATCCGCCGGGCCATCCCGGGTGTGAAGAAGTCGTCCAGGTTCTCGTCCGACGGGTCGACCAGCACGAGCGCCCGGACATCGGCTCGCCCGGCGGCGGCGAGCCGCGTGATCGGCCCGCCATAACTGTGCCCGACCAGCACGAACGGCCCGGGAAAGGCGTCCAGGACGGCACCGAGATCGTCGGCGAGACGGTTCAGGGTGCGAGGCCGGGGGCCGTCGTCGCTGGAGCCGATGCCCGCACGGTCGTAGACGACCGTGCGGGCATGACGGGCCACCGACGGGGCGACCAGGCCCCAGTAGACCCCGGACATGCCGAGTCCCGCTTCGAAGACGACGGTGCACGGGCCGTCCCCGGCGACCCGGGTGTGCAGGCGCCGGTCACCGATCGTCACGAAGGGGGTCACGGGTCAGAGCTTCTTCGCGGCCTTGAGCTGACCGGCCAGTTCCGCGTAGATCTGCGCGTACGACTTGTACGAGTAGGGCGCCGCCGCGTACCAGTTGTAGACCTGACCGGCCTTGACCGCGGGCAGGTTGGCCCAGGTCGCGACCTTCGCCAGGTCGGCCTTGCCGGCCTCGTAGGTACGGGCGTCGACCAGGATCACGTCGGCGTCGTTGAACTGGGTGGCCTGCTCCCAGCTGAGCTGCGCGAAGACCTCCTTCTTCGGGTTCTCCGGGCTGACCACGTCCAGGCCGGCCTTCTTCAGGGTGTTGCCCTCCGGGAGGTAGAGCGGGTCGGCGACGTACAGGCTGTCGGTGCTCGGCGACATGATCGCCACCTTGAGACCGGACGCCTTGGCGGCCTCACCGATGGCGGCGAGCGCGGCGGTGTACTCGGTCTTGGACGTGGCCAGCGCGGCGCTGCCGGTGTCGGCGCCGAGCTTGCCGGCCAGGTCGACGAAGGTCTCGATGGCGGCGTCGGTGGTCTCGTAGTTGCCGGGCACGGCGGCGGCGGGGGCCAGGCCGAGGATCTTCTCGGACTGGGCGGCCGGGACGTACCAGAGGCTCTTGGCGTCGAACGTGTAGTCGACGAGCAGCTCCGGGTTCATCAGCGCGTACTTCTCGGTGTCGAACTCACCGTAGGTGCTGCCGACCACCGTGATCTTGCTGAGGTCCAGCGAGCCGGCCTGGTAGCTGAGCTTGCCGGAGGCGTCCGGCTTCAGCTCGCCGTAGGCGCCCTTGACCTCGAAACCGGCGTCCAGCAGGGCGGCGGCGACACTGCTCTGGGCGACGACGACGGACGGCGCCTTGTCCAGCTTGATCTCCTTGCCGAGGGCGTCCTTGTACTCGAACGGCCCGGCCGGAGCGGTGGAGGCGGCGCTGTCGGTGGTGGCGGCCTCGGTCCCGCCGCCGCACGCGGTCAGGGCGAACGTCGCGACGAGCGCGACGGCCGTACCGGCAAATTTTTTGATCATGGGGTGGTAGTCCCTTCAGGGGTGTAACGCGGGATGACCAGAGGCGTCTTCGACTCGGGGTCGGTGATGATGCGGCAGGCGAGCCCGAAGACCTCTTCGATGAGTTCGGGAGTGATGATCGTGGTGGGGTCACCCTCGGCCACGATCCGGCCGTCCTTCATGGCCACCAGGTTGGTGGCGTAGCGGGCGGCGAGGTTCAGGTCGTGCAGGACCGCGACCAGCGTGGAGCCGCGTTCGCGGCGCAGCCGGGCGCACAGGTCGAGCACGTCGATCTGGTGCGAGATGTCCAGGTAGGTGGTCGGCTCGTCGAGCAGCAGGATGTCGGTCTCCTGGGCCAGCGCCATCGCCAGCCAGACCCGCTGGCGCTGGCCGCCGGACAGCTCGTGGAAACCCCGGCCGGACAGGTCGGCGGTGTCGGTGAGTTCCAGTGCGGCGTTCACCGCGGCCTGGTCGGCGGGCGACCACTGGCGCAGCAGCGACTGGTGCGGGTACCGGCCGCGGGCGACCAGGTCGGCGACGCTGATCGCCTCCGGCGCGGACTGGGACTGGGGGAGCAGCCCGAGCCGCCGGGCGACCTCCTTGGACGGGTGGTCGTGGATCGATTTGCCGTCCAGGATCACCGCGCCGCCCTGGGGTTTCAGCAGCCGGGCGAGCCCGCGCAGCAGGGTGGACTTGCCGCTGCCGTTGGCGCCGACGATCGCCGTGAACGACCCGTCCGGCACGGTCAGGTCCAGTTCGTGGACGATCTTCCGGCCGTCGTAGCCGAGCGCGACCTGTTCGGCCCGCAGTCGCGAGGTCATGCCCTGCCCTTTCGCCATTCGCGGCCCAGCAGCCACGCGAGATATGCGCCTCCGACGAGGCCGGTGAGTACGCCGACCGGCAGTTGCCGGGGCTGGAACGCTTCCCGGGCCGCCAGGTCGGCGAGCACGAGCAGCAGCGCGCCGGTCAGCCCGGACACGACGAGGTTGGGCCCGGGCGCCCCGGTCAGCCGCTTGGTGACCTGCGGGGCGGTGAGGGCGATGAACTGGATCGGCCCGGCCACGGCGACCGCGCCGGAGGCGAGCAGGACACCGGTGCCGACGGCGAGCAGCCGGGTCCGGTCGGTGGACAGGCCGAAGCTGGCGGACCGTTCGTCGGAGAACTCGCTCAGCGACAGCGGCCGGTGCAGCACCAGGCACAGCACAAATCCGGCCACCAGGATGCCGCCGACCAGGCGGGCCTCGTCCCAGTCCCGGCCGACCAGGTTGCCGACCAGCCACGCCGAGGCGCTCTGCGCGTCGTAGACCTGGGCCCGCACGATCAGCAGCGAGTTCAGCGAGTTCAGTGCCGCGCCGAGGCCGATGCCGACGAGCACCAGCCGCAGCGGGGCGACCCCGCCGCGGGAGGACAGGGCGAACACGATCGCGGCGGTGACCGCGCCGCCGACGACCGCGCCGATCGAGGTGGCGGCCAGGCTGCCCTTGAGGATCAGCAGGACGACGAGGGCGCCGGTGGAGGCGCCGATGCCGAAGCCGACGACGTCCGGGCTGCCCAGCGGGTTCCGGGTGATCGACTGGAAGATGCCGCCGGAGACCCCGAACGCGATGCCGACCAGGGCGGCGACGACCGCCCGGGGCAGCCGCAGCTCGCCGATGATCAGGTTCTCGGCGGGGGTGCCGGAGCCGAACACGGCGGCGACCACCCGGTCCATCGGGAACGCGTTGGTCCCGGCGGAGAGGGTAACGAGCAGCGCCGCGACCAGGAGCACGAGCAGCACCACGCCGACGATCAGGCTGCGATGATTGACCCGTACCGAATAAGGGCCGGCCTTCAGCAAAGTCATGAGGTGGCCGTCAGGGTGCGGCGGCGCACGAGCGCGATGAACAAGGGGGCTCCCAGGATGGCGGTCACCGCGCCGGCCTCGATCTCGGCGCCGCTGGAGACGATCCGGCCGAGGGTGTCGCAGAGGACCATGAAGGCGGCCGCGAGCAGCATCGACAGGGGGACGACCCGGCGCTGGTCGGCGCCGACCAGGATCCGGGCGACGTGCGGTACGGCGAGCCCGACGAAGACGAACGGCCCGGCGACCGAGGTGGCCGCGCCGCAGAGCAGGGTGATCGCGATCGCGGTGGCGACCCGGGCCTTGCCGAGGCCGAGGCCGAGCGCCTTGGAGGTGTCGTCGCCGAACGCGATCGCGTTCAGCGCCCGGGTCACCAGCAGCGCGATCACGATGCCGGCCAGGATCAGCGGCAGGGCCAGCAGCAGCCGGTCCATGCCGCGGTTGACCACCGAGCCGACCACCCAGAACCGCATCTCGTTGTAGCTGTCCTGGTCGCGCATGGACAGCGCGGTGATGTAGGAGAACAGCACCGCGGTGAGCGCGGCCCCGGCCAGGGCGAGCCGGGCCGGGGTGGCCGCCGACCGGGAGCCGCTGCCGAGCAGGTAGACGGCGACCGAAGCGATCGCGGCGCCGGCCAGGCCGAGCCAGGTCTGGGCGAAGCCGTTGGTGACGCCGAAGACGGCGAAGCCGGTGACGACCGCCGCGGCGGCGCCGGCGTTGACGCCGAGCAGGCCGGGGTCGGCGAGCGGGTTGCGGGTGAGTGCCTGCATGAGGGCGCCGGCTCCGCCGAACGCGGCGCCGGCGACCAGGCCGATGATCGTACGTTCGAGGCGGAGTCCACGCACGATGTCGGCGTTGTCGCCGGTCGCGCTGGGCATCAGCGCGTGGATGACGTCCACCGGTGAGATCGACTGCCGGCCCACCATCAGGCTGAGCACCACGACCACACCGAGGACGACCACCGCCCCGGCGAAGACGCCGAGTCTTCTGAGGTGAGAGGGTCGCACGGAGGTAAGGTAAGGCTACCTTTATTTGCTGGTCAACTCGATGTGATCAAGGACGGCCGGTGCTTGCGCTGACTGGCGATCAGGTCCACTGTGGTCGGCACGATCCCGTCGCCCGGCCAGCCCTCCCGATCCCACAGCGACGACCGCCGCAGAGCCTGCCCGCAGTGGACGAAGATCTCCTCGATCCGCACCCGGACCCCGATTCCCGGCCCGGTGGCGAACGACGGCTCTCGTAGCAGGGTGGCCTCGCCGTTGACGCGGACGCACTCTCGCATCCCCGGCACGATGAACAACATCCCGACACGCGGATGCTGCAGGATGTTGCGGAAACTGTCCAGCCGCCGGTTGCCGGGCCGGTCCACGAACGCCAGGTGATGGTCGTCGAGGACCTGCACGCCGCCGGCCGGCTCGCCGCGGGGCGACACATCCATCGATCCGTCGGCGGCGGTCGTGGCGAGCACGAAGAACGTGGACGCCCGCAGGAACCGGGCCGTCTCCGGGTCGATCAGGGTGAGCGCCTTGTCGCGGATCTCGGGATGCGGTGGTGCGACCAGCTCCCGCAGCTCTTCCTCGGTGGTGACGACGTGCTCGGTCACTGGTTCTCCTCGAAGACGTGGTGGCGGCCGATGGGGACGATCATCGGGGTCCGGGAGACCGGGTCCGGCACGATCCGGCAGGGCATCCCGAAGACCTCCTCGACCAGCGAAGCGGTGACGACCGAGCCCGGTTCGCCGGCCACCACGACGGCGCCGTTCTTCATCACGATCAGGTGGTCGGCGTACCGGCAGGCGAGGTTGAGGTCGTGCAGGACCGCGACGATCGTGGTGCCGTCCCGCTGGTTCAGATCGGTCAGCAGGTCGAGCACCTCCACCTGGTGGCTGACGTCCAGATAGGTGGTCGGCTCGTCGAGCAGCAGCACCTTCGTGCGCTGGGCCAGGGCCATCGCGATCCAGACCCGCTGCCGCTGCCCGCCGGACAGCTCGTCGACGGCCCGGCCGGTCAGCTCCAGGGTGCCGGTGGCCTCCAGCGCCTGGGTGACGGCGGCGTCGTCCTCGGCGTTCCACCGCCGGAACAGCCCCTGATGCGGGTGCCGGCCGCGCCCGACCAGGTCACCGACGGTGATGCCGTCCGGTGCGATCGGCCCCTGCGGGAGGATGCCGAGCTTGCGCGCGATCTCCCGGCTCGGGGTCTCGGCCAGGGCGCGGCCGTCCAGCAGCACCGCGCCGGCCAGTGGGGGCAGCAGCCGGGCCAGGCCACGCAGGAACGTCGACTTCCCGCACGCGTTCGGCCCGACGATCATGGTGATCCGCCCGGTCGGCAGCTCGAGGCTGAGGTCGCCGACCACCGTGCGTTCCCCGTACCCGAGGGAGAGGTTCTGGGTCTTCATGCTTTTCCTCCACGGTTGGCCGAGGCGAGCAACCACAGCAGGTAGGGCGCGCCGACCAGGGCGGTGAGCACGCCGGCCGGGAATTGTGTCGCGCCGAGCAGGTGGGCGCCGATGAAGTCGGCGACCAGCACGACCAGGGCGCCGACCAGGGCGGAGGCGGGCAGGGCGGGGCGTCCGCCGCCGACCAGGCGGGCGGCGATCGGGCCGGCGACGAACGCGACGAAGGCGACCGGTCCGGCCGCGGCGGTGGCTGCTCCGGCCAGGAGCACCCCGGTGACCAGCAGTGCGAGACGTGTGGTCTCGACCCGCCAGCCGAGGCCGCGGGCGAGGTCATCGCCCAGTTGCAGGCCGTTCAGAGCACGACCCAGGATCATTGCCGCCGGTACGAGGAACAACAGCTCCGCCGCGAGGGGCTGGACGTGCCCCCAGGTCCGCCCGTTGACGCTGCCGGTCAGCCAGAACAGGGCCTCCTGTGCCACCCGCACGTCGGCCCGGGTCATCAGGAACGACGTGATGCTGGACAGCCCGGCGCCGATCCCGATGCCGACCAGCACGAGCCGGTAACCGCCGACTCCGGACCGCCAGGACAGCAGGTAGATGGCGGTGGCGGTGAGCAGCGCCCCGGTCAGGGCGGCCACCGACACGAAGACGCCGCCGGCTCCGAACACGATGATCGCGGTGACCGCCGCGGTGCTCGCTCCGGCGCTGACGCCGATGACGTCCGGGCTGGCCAGGGGGTTGCGGACCAGGCGCTGGAAGATCGCGCCGGACAGTCCGAAGGCGAGCCCGACCAGCAGCGCGGTCAGCGCGCGGGGCAGCCGGATGGTGTGCACGATGTAGTCGACGGCCGGCAGACCGCTTCCGCTCAGCGACTTGACCACGTCGACCAGCGAGACCCGGAACTCGCCGTAGGAGAGGGTGAGCAGGAACATCGCCACCACCGCGAGCAGTACGCCGGTGGTGGCGGTGGTGGCCCGGCGCTGTTCCGCGCGGCGCTGCGCCGCGACGACGCCGGTCACAGCTCCGCCAGTCGTCGGCGGCGGGCCAGGGCGACGAAGACCGGCGCGCCGATCACCGCGGTCACGATGCCGACCTGGACCTCACCGGGGTGCGCGACGATCCGGCCGAGCACGTCGGCGGACAGGAGCAGGACCGGGGCCAGGATCATCGCGTACGGCAGCAGCCAGCGATGATCGGGACCGGTCACGATCCGGGCCATGTGCGGCACGACCAGGCCGACGAACCCGATCGGGCCGGCCATCGCGGTCGCCGCCCCGCACAGCAGCACCACCGCGGCCCCGCAGAGCAGCCGTCCGGCGGTCACGTTCTGTCCCCAGGAGACGGCGACGTCGTCACCCATCCCCAGAGCGTTCAGCACCCGGGCGCTGGCCAGCGCGAGCACCGCCCCGATCAGCAGGAACGGCGCCGCCTGCACGGCCACCTCGGCACCCCGCCCGGCCAGCGACCCGACCTGCCAGAGCCGGAACTCCTCGAACGTGTCGGCGTCGGTGAGCAGCACCGCGGTGGTCGCCGCTCCGAGCACGGCGGAGAGCGCGGCCCCGGACAGCGCGATCTTGACCGGGGTGGCGCCGCCGGAGCCCATCGCGCCGATCAGGTAGACCAGCACCGCGGCTCCGGCCGCCCCGGCGAAGCTGAACCAGACGTAGCCGATCAGGTCGGTCAGGCCGAAGACGCTGATGCCGATCACCACGAACAGGGCGGCGCCCGCATTCACGCCGAGAATGCCGGGATCGGCCAGCGGGTTGCGGGTGACACCCTGCACCACGGCGCCGGCCAGGCCGAGGGCCATGCCGGCGATCAGGCCGATCACGGTACGGGGAACGCGTACCTCACTGACGATGAGGTGTTCGGGAAGTGCCGGCTCGTGGTGGGTCAGGGCCGCCCAGATCGTCTCGGGCGGCAGCCCGCGGGAGCCGACGGTGACACTGAGCACCACGACTCCCGCGAGCGTCAGGACCAGCAGCACGAACCCGATGGCGCGCTTGTTCAACTGCCGGCGGCGGTGGCGAACAGCGGCACGGCCTTGTCGATCGCGTGCCGCAGGCCGAGGACCGAGGCGCTGGCGAACGCGGTGGAGATGGTCTTGTCCTCGAGGTAGACCAAGTGCCCGGCCTTCACCGACGGGATCGCCTGGAACAGCTTGTCGTCCAGCAGGGTCTGCTTGGTCGTGCCGATCATGA
Source organism: Actinoplanes couchii (assembly GCF_016862075.1). Classification (GTDB taxonomy): domain Bacteria; phylum Actinomycetota; class Actinomycetes; order Mycobacteriales; family Micromonosporaceae; genus Actinoplanes; species Actinoplanes couchii. The sequence goes on from NZ_BOMG01000042.1 coordinate 42,821, forward strand.
AGACCACGTTCAGGTCCGCGTCCAGCAGGTTCAGCTGCTCGGCGGAGATCTGTACCGAGAAGTTCTCCCCCTTGATCTTCTCCAGCTCCGGGGCGCCCACAAAACCGAGCTTCTCCATGAACTCCGACCGGTTGCTGTTCACGTACGCGCCGTATCCGGTCTTGGTCCGGCTGATCAGCGAGACGGTCTTGCCGGCGAACTGCGGGTTCGCCGCGGCCGCGTCGGCGAACCGCTTGTCCAGGTCGGTCTTGAGCGCCTCGGCCTCGGCGGTCTTCCCGAGCGCCTTGCCGACCAGGTCCAGCTGCTCGGTCCAGGTGGTCAGGTACGACGCGCGGCCGGCCGGCATGCCGACCACCGGGACACCGAGACCCTTGAGCAGGTCCTGGCGCTCCTGCTTGCCGCTGGAGCGGGTGTCCAGGATGAGGTCCGGCTGCAGGGCGGCGACCTGCTCCATGTCGACCTCGAGGGTGCCGAGGATCTTCGGCGGGGTGGTGTAGAGACCCTGCGCCCACACCCCCTGGCCGTCACCCTCGAACGCCAGCCAGTCGGAGGCGCCGACCGGCTGCACCCCGAGGGCGAGCGCGGTCTCGGCGTCGCTCCAGCCCAGGGCCACCACCCGCTGCGGCTGCTTCTCGATGGTGACGTCACCGAACGCGGTGGTGACGGTGACCGGGAACTGCGCGGACGACGTGCCGGTGCTGCTGTCGGTGGTGGTCGTCTCGGTGCCCGTGGTGGTGCAACCGGCGACCGCCAGCAGAACCGCGCCGGCACATGCGGCGAGCCAGCGCCGTCGGGACGTATACATGAAAATCTCCCAGGAGGTTAGGTTAGGCCTACCTAACCCCGGCGGTGCACCGGCGATCAAACCAGTGGGAACCACATCACACGGCATTCTTTTGCTGAAAGTGGGAAACCGCAGGTGACCGGCACCTACGTTGATGCGGTGAAGGACCACTCGGCGGCGGTGCTCGCGGTGATCTCCGAGGCGTACGTCGCGGCCACCGTCGAGGGCCGGGTCGTGCAGTGGAACCCGGCCGCCGAGGCGACCTTCGGCTGGAGCCGCGAGCAGGCGATCGGTGGCGACGTCGCCCGGCTGATCATCCCGGAGCGGCACCGGGACATGTACCGGGAGGCGCTGCGGCGGATCGCCGGCGGCGACCCGGGACGCCTGCTGGAACGGCGGCTGCAGTTCACCGCGCTGCACCGGGACGGCCACGAACTGCCCGTCGAGACCACCCTGACCGTCACCGGCGAGATCGTGCACGCGCTCGCCCGGGACGTGTCGGCGACCCTGCGCGGCAGCCGGTTCACCGTCGTCGAGGCGGCCGTCCTGCGCGGGCTGGCGGAGGCCACGAGCAGCGACGACGCGGCCGTGCGGGTGGTCGGGGCGCTGGGCGTACGGATGGGATGGCCGGTCTCCGAACTGTGGCTCTTCGACGCCGACCGGCAGATGATGACCTGCATCGCCCGCCACAACCGGGCCGGCCGGGACCTGACCGGGTTCGCGCTCGCCGAGATGGAACCGCACGCCGGGCTGCCCGGCGCGGTCTACCGGGACGGCCGGGCGCACTGGATCCCGGACGTGGCCGCCGCCCCGTCGTCGCCGCGCCGGCGGGCCGCCGCCCGGATCGGCCTGCGGGCCGCGGTCGGGGCGCCGATCCGCAGCGGATCCCAGGTGCTCGGCGCGCTCTGCGTCTTCGGCGACCGGGCCGAACCCTCCGACGCCACCCTGATCAGCCTGCTCTCCGGGCTGGCCGCGCACGTCGGGCAGTACCTGGAACGGCGCCGGGCCGAGGAGCTCGCCATCGACCTGGCGCGCACCAAGGACGAGTTCCTCACCATGGTCACGCACGAGCTGCGCAACCCGCTCGCGGTCATCCTCGGCACCGTCGCCCTGCTCGACGACGACCTCGAACCGGCCGAACGGCACGACCACCTGCGGATCATCGGCAGCAGCGCGGAACGGCTCAGCACGATGGCCGACGACCTGCTGGACCTGGCCCGGCTGGAGTCCGGCAGCCTGGAGATCCACCCGGCCGATCTGGACCTGGCCGGGCTGCTGCACGACAGCATCGCCACCGCCCGGATCGCGGCCGGCACGAAGGACCTCACCGTCCGGGCCGACCTGCCGTTCCGGCTGCCGCTCTGCGGTGACCCGGACCGGCTGCGCCAGGTGGCCGACAACCTGATCGGCAACGCGGTCAAATACACCCCGGAGGGCGGCACGATCACCGTCACCGCGGCCGCCGACGCCGCCCGGCCCGGCTGGGTGAGCTGGACGGTGGCCGACACCGGCATCGGGATCCCGGCGGGGGAGCGGTCCCGGCTGTTCCGCCGCTTCTACCGGGCATCGACCGCGGTGGCCGCCAAGATCCCCGGAACCGGGCTGGGCCTGGTCGTCACCCGCACCATCATCGAACGCCACCACGGCACGATCGCGGTGGCCGACACCGCCGGGCCCGGCACCACGTTCGTGGTCCGGCTGCCCCGGAGCGGATAGCTCGTTCACAGGAGATGTGCAGGTAGCGCCCGTATCTTCGGCCGGGAAGGGGACCGGTGACGGCCGCCGGCCCGGAAGCGGGAGACGACTGTTTTCATGGGCGGCATCACCGATTGGGTCACCGAGTGGGTTTTTCGTCTGGTCGATGCGCTGGGCGAGGTCGGCGTCGGGCTGCTGCTCTTCCTGGAGACGGTGATCCCGCCGATTCCCTCCGAGCTGATCCTGCCGCTGGCCGGATTCCACGCCCGCAGCGGTGATCTGAACCTGGTCCTGGTCTGGATCACCGCCACCATCGGCGCGGTCGCCGGCGCGGTGGTGTTGTATTACGTGGGAGCCCTGCTCGGGTACGACCGGTTGCACCAGCTCGCCGGGAAACGCTGGTTCGTGCTCGCCACCCGCGCCGACGTGGAGCGGGGCTACGCCCTGTTCGAGAAGTACGGCACCTGGCTGGTCCTGGTCGCCCGCTGTGTCCCGATCGTGCGCAGCCTGATCTCGCTGCCCGCCGGTGTCGCCCGGATGTCGCTGACCAAGTTCATCGCGTTCACCACGGTCGGCTCCGGCATCTGGAACGCGGCGCTGATCGGCGCCGGCTGGGCGCTCGCCGACAACTGGGACAGTGTCGAGGGATACCTCAGCCCGTTCAGCAAGATCGTGCTGGCGCTCGGTGTCTCGTTCGTGATCTTCCTGGTGGTGCGGCGGGTGCTGGCCCGCAAACGCGCCCGGGCCGAGGGTGTCGACCCGGCCGAGGCCGACGTGGACGGGCACCAGGCCGCCGACTTCGACGGCCTGGGCAGCCCGAACCACTATCCGACCCAGCGGCACCCGGCCCGCGGCACGGCCCGGGTGACCGACCACCACCACTGATCCGCCCGGCCCGGCCGTCGGCCGCGTCAGAGAGTGGTGATCAGGCCTCCGTCGATCACCAGGTCGGCGCCGGTGAGGTTGGTGGCCCGGTCGCTCGCCAGCAGCAGGACCAGGTCGGCGACCTCGTCCGGCTCGGTGAAGCGGCCGGTCACCGAACCCGCGGCGACCTGGTCGGCCACCGCCTCGGGCTTGCCGCCGGCCGCCTGCGCCACGGTGGCGGCCACCCCGTCCGGGCCCAGCCACAGACCGGTGGAGACCGGGCCGGGGCTCACCGTGGTCACCCGGATCCGGTGCGGGGCCAGCTCCTTCGACAGGGCCTTGCTGAAGTTGCCGAGGGCGGCCTTGGCAGCGCTGTAGTCGATCACCAGCGGGTCGGGCAGGCGGGCGTTCACCGAGTTGACGGTCACGATCGCGGCGTGACCGCTGTCGATCAGGTGGGGGACGGCGGCTCTGGTCGTGCGTACCGCCGCAAGGAAGTTGATCGTCAGGGTCTCGGCCCAGTCGGCGTCGGTGACCGAGAGGAAACCGCCGGTCCGGGGCCGCACCGCGCCGACGTTGTTGACCAGGATGTCCAGGCCACCGAGGGTGGTGACGGCGGTCTCGACCAGCCGGCCCGGACCGTCCGGATCGGCCAGATCGACGGGCACCGGATGCACGGCGGCCCGGGCGGCCAGGTCGGACAGTTCGGTGGTCACCGTGCGGGCGCCGGCCACGACGGCGACACCCTCGGCGGCCAGCGCCCGGGTGATCGCCAGGCCGATGCCCTTGCTGGCGCCGGTGACCAGGGCCCGGCGGCCGTTCAGATGCAGGTCCATGATCAGAGGTTCTGCCGCTTCAGCCAGGTCAGAACGCTGTCGGCGACCTCGCGCCAGCCGCTGTCCACGGTCAGCGAGTGCGCCCGGTCCTCGAACTCCAGGATGTCGGTGACCGCTTCGGAATGCCGGTACTGCTTGAGCGTCGCCCGGGTCACCGCCTCCGGAACGGTGTGATCCCGACCACCCATGATCAGCAGCAGCGGGCCGCGGTGGTCGTTGGCGGTGTCCACCTTCGCCGGCGAGTGCGGGTCGAAGTTGGCGGCGGCGGCCTCGAACAGCGGCTTGCCCGGCGACGGGACCGCCCACTTCTCGTGCAGCTCGTCCGACTCCTGCTCGGTGATCGCGTTGCCGAAGCCGTACCGGAACTGCTCGGCGGTCAGCGAGACCGCGCGGTTGCGGTTAGCCGGGTTCTTGAACACCGGGAAGGTCACCCGCAGCGACGACAACGGCAGCGGCAGCACCCCCTTGATCTGCGCGGCGTCGATCGCGACGGCGGCCGCCGCCAGGTCCTGGCCGAGCAGCTTCTGGGCGATCATGCCGCCGAACGAGTGACCGATCAGGATCGGCTTGCTGTCCCACTGGCCGATGATCTTCGTGTAGTGGGCGACCACGTCGTCGATGCCGTGACCGGCTACACCGTCCGGGTTCTCGCGGGCCCCCTGGACGGTGTCCGGTTCACCGGGCCAGCCCGGCGCCGACGTGCGGTAGCCGGCGCCCTCGAACAGATCCGTCCAGTTCGCCCAGGAGGTGGCGTGCAGCCAGAGGCCGTGGATGAAGAGCACGTGCGGGTTCGTCATGCCCGAAACGTAGGCGCGGACCGGCCCGCTCCGCGTACGTCAGATGACGGTATCGCGCAGGTCCGCGCGCGACGTCACGCCCAGTTTCGGGAAGATCCGGTGCAGATGGGTGCTGACCGTCCGGTGTGACAGGTAGAGGCGCTGGCCGATCTCCCGGTTGGTCAGGCCCTCCGCCGCCATCTGCGCGATCTGCAGCTCCTGCGGGGTCAGCCGGTCCCGGGCGTCGGGGGCCCGGCCCCGGCTCGTCTCACCGGCGGCCCGCAACTCGGCGCGCGCCCGGTCACCCCACGGGGTCAGCCCCATCGCGTCGAAACTGTCCCGGGCCGCCCGCAGCGGAGCCCGGGACTCGGCCGGCCGCCGCTGACGGCGCAGCCACTCGCCGTACCCCAGCTGGGCCCGGGCCCCCGGGAACGGCCACGACCCGGCGGCCAGCGCCTCGCCGAAGTCGCCGGTCAGCATTGCCCGCGCGTGCCGCAGCCCGCTGTGCAGCGCCGGCGACGGGGTGCGCCGCCCGACCGCCGTCATCTCGGCGATCACCCCGCTGACCGATTCCGGTCGCCCGCTGCGGACCGCGGCCTCGGCCAGATCACCTACCGCGTTGCACCGGATGGCCCGGTGGTACGCCGGATCCGCCGGATCGAACACCCGCTGCAACTCGTCCAGCGCGTCCTCGTTGCGGCCGTCGGCCAGGGCCGCCGAACCGCGCGCGATCTGCACCGCGGCCAGCACGGCGTGCGCCGCCCCCGGCAGGGCCGCCCGCTCCGCCTCGGCGGCCAGCCGGTACGCCTCGTCCTGCTCCCCGCGCAGCGCCGCCAGCGTCGCCCGGGCGGTCTGCGCGGTCGCCGCGACCAACGGCTGCGATGTGTCCCGGGCCAGCCGGTACGCCTCGTCGGCCGCCGGGATCGCCACCCCCAGATCGACCAGCTGGGCACAACTGCGCGCGTGCAACGTCAGCGCCCGGGCCAGCAGCGCCAGCCGCCCCTGCGCGCGCAGCCCGGCCAGCGAACCGGCGAAGAACCCGGCGGCCAGGTCGAACGCGCCGACCGCATGGGCGGCGTTACCCAGCATCCGGGCCGCCCGGCCACTGTGCGACGACTGCCGGCGCAACGCGTCCAGCACGATCCGGCCGTGCTCGATCGGCGAGGCGAAAGCCAGCACCATCAGCAGCCGGGGATCGTCGCCGTCCACCGGCACCCGTTCGGCGGCGGCGACCACACTCTGCCGGGCCTCCACACCCGGTTCGGTCCACCAGCAGCGCAGGGCCGCGCCGTACAGCAGGTTCAGCGCCAGATGCGGGTCGTCGGCGGCGGCCCGCTCGGCGATCCGGGCCAGCGACCAGGCCGCCCGGGTCCGCCCCAGCACACCGTCGTCGAAACTGTCCCGGATCCACGCGATCCGCCACTGCTGCCGCTCGGACAACAGCCCGGCCCGATCAGTTTCGGCCAGCAGCCGGGTGACGGTCTCGCTCTGCCCCAGCTCGAACGCGAGCTCGGCGGCCCGCAGCAGCCGCTCACCCCGCCGGTCCGGATCCGCACTCAGCCGCGCCGCCCGTTCCATCGCGGCGGCCGCGGCGGCCACCCCACCCCGCCGTTGCGCCCGCCCCGCCGCCACCTCGAGTTCGGTGGCGACCGCTTCGTCCGGCCGGTCGGTGGCCGCAGCCCGATGCCAGACCCGCCGATCCTCGAATTCCACCACCAGGGCCAGAGCCGCGTGGGTACGCCTACGCAACCCGACCCCGGCCCGCCCGTGCACCGCCGACCGCATCAGCGGATGCAGAAACCGAACCTGCTCGCCGTCGACCTCGACGAGCCGTGCCGTGACGGCCGGCTCCAGGTCGTCGGCGGTCCGGTCCTGCCCGGTCATCAGGCCCGCGGCGGTCATCGTCTCGGCCAGCGACTCGCTGTCGTTGAGGGCCGCCACCAGCAGCATGTCCCGGGTCGCCGGGGGCAGCGCGGTCATCCGGTCGGCGAACGCACGCTCGAGCCGGGCGGTCAGCGGCAGGCCCGCCGCCGGGTCGGCGCTGGTGCCGGCGCCGAGACCGGCGGGTAGTTCCACCAGGGCGAGCGGGTTGCCGGCGGCCTCGCGCAGCACCCGTTCGCGGGTCTCCGGCGGCAGGCCCGGGCTGCGGTCGTCGACGACCCGCTCGGCCGCGGACCGGTCCAGCCGGGTCAGGGCCAGCTCGGGCAGGCCGCTGCCGGTGAACGGCCCGGGGAACCCGTCGCGCAGCGCCGCCAGCAGCAGCACCGGCTCGAACTCCAGCCGCCGGGCGACGAAGACCAGGACGTCCGCGCTGGCCCGGTCCAGCCACTGGGCGTCCTCGACCAGGACGAGTAGCGGCCGGTGCGCGGCGGCCTCGGCCAGCAGCCCCAGCGTGGCGAGGGCGACCAGGAACAGTTCGGGTTCGGTGGATCCGGCGGGCGATTCGGCGGGCGTTCCAGTGGGGGAGAGGCCGAACGCGGTGTGCACGGCGTCCTGCTGCGGCCGGGGTAGCCGGTCGGCGTGGTCGATGACCGGTCGCAACAGCCGGTAGAGCCCGGCGAACGCGAGCTGGGCCTCGCTCTGCACCCCACCGGTGGCCAGCACCCGCATGCCCCGGCCCCCGGCCAGCCGCCCGGCCTCGGTGAGCAGGGCGGACTTGCCGATCCCGGCCTCACCGCAGACCACGGTGGCGCCGCCGCCGTCGCCGGTCCGGGCGACGAGCCCACCGAGGAGCTGGATCTCGTTCTCCCGACCGATCAGTAGCACCGGGACATCATGGCAAATCGCCGGTGGATCGATGGATTCGCGTCTATGGTGTCGAGCGGCCCTCCAATAGCAAAGGAACTTTACTGATGGCTGTGACCGACGCCCCGCCCGTGCGCCTGTGGAACCGCAACTTCACCCTCTACTTCACCGCCCGCATCATGTCGGTGCTGGGCGACACGATGGTCCCGGTCGCCCTGGCGGTCACGATGCTCGCCCTCGGCTACGGCGTGAGCGGCATCGGCTACGCCCTGGGCGCCTGGATGGGGGCGTTCGCGCTGTTCGTCGTGTTCGGCGGGGTGTTCGCGGACCGCTTCCACCCCCGGCCCCAGATGATCGGGGCGGACGTGGTCCGCGCGGTGGTCCAGCTGGCCGTGGCCGCCTGGATCTGGACGGGTCACACCCCGCTGTGGTTCCTGATCGGCACCTCGCTGGCCGGCGGGGTCGCGACGGCCATGTTCCAGCCCGGCCTGAACAGCCTGGTGCCGCAGGTCTCCACCGACGTGCAGAAGGCCAACGGGGTGGTCCGGGTCAGCCAGGGCCTGGCCACCATGGCCGGACCGGCGATCGGCGGTGTCCTGGTCGCCACCACCTCGCCGGCGGTGGCGTTCACCGTCGACGCGGCCACCTTCGTGATCAGCGGGATCTGCCTGGCCGCGCTGCGCCTGCCCGCGTTCACCGTGGACCGGTCCGGGTCGATGCTGGCGAACCTGCGGTTCGGCTGGGACGACTTCCGGTCCCGGTCCTGGCTGTGGGCGGTGATCCTGATCTGGTGGGTGCTCGGCGTCTTCGTCTGGGGACCGATCACCCCGGTCGGCGCGGTGTCGATCATCGGGGAGCACGGCAAGGCCGCGTTCGGGTACGCCGAGGCGGCGTTCGGGGCGGGCTCGGTGCTCGGCGCGCTGGCCGCCATCCGGATCCGGGCCACCCGCCCGCTGCTGGCCGGGGGCATCGCGATGTTCCTGTTCCCGCTGATGCCGCTGGCCGCCGCGCTCACCCCGGCCGTCCCGCTGCTGCTGCTCGGTTACGCGATCAGCGGACTGGGCTGGGCGTTCTGGGGCGTGCAGTGGGCCACCACGATCCAGACCCGGATCCCGGCCGACCGGCTCAACCGGGTCTCCGCGTACGAGATCGCCGGGTCCATCCTGGCCGTCCCGCTCGGCCAGGTCGTCTCCGGCCCGGCCACCCACCTGCTCGGCGTCCGGCCGCTGTTGCTGCTGGCGACGGTGATGAGCCTCGGCTGTGCCATCGCCCTGCTGGCGGTGGCCCCGATCCGGCGGCTGCGCGCCGCCGACGCGCACTGAATCTTGGGAGAACACCGGCGTGGGCCAGGCCCGGGCCTGCCGTCCCGCTCTGTGACTTCGGCCGCTGTCACAGGGTCCTGTCAGGCTCCGGCGGATAGTTTCGCCGCGTGACGCTCACCGACTCGCCGGCCCCGACGCCACCCTCGCCGTCCGCGAAACCCCCGGCCAGACGCCGGACCGGGGTGACCGTCGTGCTCTGGCTCCTGGTGGTGCCCGGAGCGCTCTGGTTCCTCGGGCGGGCGTTCGGGCTGGAGCGCGGCGCGCTGATCATGCTGTTCGCGGGCACCCCGTTCGTCGCCGCCTGGACCCTGATCCCGTTCCTCGCGGCGCTGGTGGCCCGGCGCTGGGCCACCGCGATCGTGGCCGGGATCGTCGCGGCCGGGATGGCCGTCTGCGTGCTGCCGCGGGCGCTGCCGGACCGGGACCAGGGCCCCACCGAGGGTGTCGCGCTGCGGGTGCTGACCATCAACACGCTGTACGGGGAGGCCGACGCCGCCCAGATCGTCCAGCTGGTCCGCGACGGTGACGTGGGCGTGCTCGCCGTGCAGGAGTTCACCCCGCGCGGCGAGTCGGCGCTGAAGGCCGCCGGGATCGGCGACCTGTTGCCGCACCAGCAGCTGACCGCGGCCCGCGACGCCGGGGGATCGGGGCTCTACTCCCGCTATCCGATGCTGACCCGGTCGACCCGGGACAACGACGGCGGATTCCAGCAGGCCACCGCCACCATCCAGCCGGACGGCGCGGCGCCGGTCTACCTGGAGTCGGTGCACCCCCTGGCACCGGCCGGCCCGGACATGTACGACGGCTGGCGCTCCGACATCCGCGAGCAGCCGGCCGCCGGTGGCGACGGACCGGCGAAGATCCTGCTCGGCGACTTCAACGCCACCCTGGACCACGGGGTGCTGCGGGACCTGATCGACACCGGTTACCGGGACGCGGCGTCCACCGTCGGCAAGGGCCTGGTGCCGAGCTGGCCCGCCTTCAACGGCTCCCGCGGCCTGGTCACCATCGACCACGTGCTGGTCGACGAGCGGATCGGGGTCCGCGACGTCGAGGTGCACAGCGTGACCGACTCCGATCACCGGGCGATCTTCGCCTCGCTGGTCCTCCCGGCTGGTTCTTAGGGGTTTTGGGCGGGACCGGCTGCAGCCCGCCCCGCCCAAAAAGCTCAGCTGTTGTGCGGGCGGCGGGCCACTGCCAGTAGATGGGTGGTCGGCCAGTCCAGCGGCTGCCCGTCGAGGTCCATCAGGTCGGCGACCGGGGCGATCCGGTTGTCGATCACCCAGTCGTTGCGGATCGGGGCGGACGCCGGATCCAGCTCGAAACCGACCTCGGCGAGCAGCTCGGCCCACTCGGCGAAGGACAGGCCGCAGAACTGCTCCTTCGTCTCGGACAGCCAGTTGTCCACGTAGTCCTTGCGGGTCAGGAAGTCCATCGCCGGGCCCAGCTCGATCCGGACCATCCCCTGCTCCGGGGCCTCGAACGTGAACGGGAACGCGAAATCGACGGCGAACTGGTCCAGCCGGGCCCGGGTGGAGAGGCCACTCACGTACTCGCGAACCGCCTCTGCATCGAGGTCCGCGAGGTCGTGCCGGGGCTGGGCCGGATTGTCGCCGTCGTCGTCGGCCAGCCATATCAGCACCTGCCGGCCGCGGTCGTCCGGGCCGCACACGTCGCTGTTGATCCAGACGCCGCCGGGCGCGGTGTGGTCGAAGATCCGGCGGGCGAACTGGAGCAACGACTCCCGGCGACTGCCGTACGACCAGATCTCGTGGGTCAGGGCGAACGTCAGGGTGGTGTCCACCGAACGGTCCGCGAAGATCGCGCCGCCGAGGACGTTGCGCTGGTAGAAGTACACGTTGGCGTTGTGGAACACGCCCTGCGCCTTCTTGTGCAGGCACTCCTGGTAAAGGTGCCGGGCCACCTCGACGCCGATCAGGTCGCTCTCGTGCAGGCCCGGCTCGCGGTCGGCCAGCTCCAGCAGCGAGCCGGCGCCGCAGCCGATGTCGACGATCCGGCCCGGGCGGACGTGCCGGCGGACCGCTGTCCACTTACGCTCGGCGGCGTCGGCGAAGGCCTCCACGTACGTCCGGTAGTCGCGGGTCGCGGTCAGCCCGCCCTCGTCACCGACCAGCGGATCGTTGACCACCGTGCGGACCTGGTCGACCAGCCGGTACCGCTGGTAGACGTCGATCGTCGCCGGATGCGCCAGCTCACGCCACGACTCGTCACCGGCGGCCAGCCGCAGCAGCACGTCGAACGGCCGCTCCGGCGTCACCGGCAGCAGCGGCTCGGCCTCGGCCAGGGCGATCGGGAAGCCGAGCAGCTCGTACAGTTTCGCCACCTCGGGCGTCGAACACGCCACCACGGTGTCGGCCGGGGTCAGCTCGATGCCGGTGGCCACCGCGATGCTCTTCAGCGTGACCTCGGCGAACGCGTCGGTGGGCGCGGTGTCGAAGACCGGCACGACAAGCGACCGCAGCCCGCTGACCAGGCTGAACCGTTCGATGGCGGCTTCCCGGCGGTGGTACGGCACCGGATTACGCCTGGTGTTGTCGTGGTTGGCCGACGTGACCGCCCAGACGATGGTGGCCTCGGTCGCGGCGGCGAGCCGGTGCAGGTACTCCGCCTGGAAGCGGGTCAGCAGATGGTGGCGCCCGGGAAACAGCACGTAACGTTCGATGATCCTCACCCCGCCATGATCATACTGACCAACTGCCGGGCACTCTTCTTAGAATCATCACCATGGGTATCGACTTCGCCCCATCGAGCAGATCGGGCTTGGGGATCGAGTGGGAGGTCGCCTGCGTGGACCGGCGCAGCGGCGAACTCACCGCGGCCGCACCGGAACTGCTCGCCCGGCTCGGGCCGGCCGACGGTTACCCGCATGTGACCGGGGAACTGCTCACCAACACCGTCGAGATCGTCAGCGCACCGCACCGCCGGGTCCGCGACGCCGTCACCGACCTGACCCGCCTCGCCGAACGGGTCGCCGCCGTCGCCGAACCACGCGGTGTCGACCTGATCTCCTCCGGCACCCACCCGTTCAGCCAGTGGTTCCGGCAGCAGGTGACCCCGGGCAAACCACGCTACGACACCCTGATCGACCGTACCCGATGGTGGGGCCGGCAGATGATGATCTGGGGCGTGCACGTCCACGTCGGTGTCGAGGACCGCCGCAAGGTGTTGCCGATCATCGACGGGCTGCTCACCTACCTGCCGCACTTCCAGGCCCTCAGCGCGTCCAGCCCGTTCTGGGCGGGCGAGACCACCGGGTACGCCTCCAACCGGGCCCTGATGTTCCAGCAGCTCCCGACGGCCGGGCTGCCGCCGCAGTTCCGGGACTGGGCCGAGTTCGAGGCGATGGTCGCCGACCTGAAGCACACCGGCGTGATCGAGGAGCTGAACGAGCTGCGCTGGGACATCCGGCCGTCCCCGTCCTGGGGCACGATCGAGGTGCGCACCTTCGACGGCATCCCCACCACCCGGGAGATCGCGTCGCTCGCCGCGCTGACCCAGTGTCTGGTCGAACTCCTCTCCCGGGAACTCGACGCGGGCCGCGAGGTGCCCCGGCTCCAGCCCTGGTTCGTCCGGGAGAACAAGTGGCGGGCCGCCCGGTACGGGATGGACGCGATCATCATCCAGAACGCGGCCGGCGACGAACAGCTGGTCACCAAGGACCTCGACGACCTGCTGCGGCGCCTGGCCCCGATCGCGGCGGACCTGGACTGCACCGCCGAGCTGGAGTCGCTGCGCGACATCGTCACCCACGGTGCCAGCTACCAGCGTCAGCTGCGCACCGCCGAGGCCAACGACGGCAGCCTGAAGGCGGTGGTGTCCTCCCTGGTCCGCGAACTGCACGAGGACGAGTTCAGCTGACCAGCACCGCCGCGGGATATCGTCGGACGATGATGGATCAGCGCCCCACTCTCGCCGACGTCGCCCGGGTCGCCGGGGTGTCCAAGGCCGCCGCCTCGCGGGCGATGAACGGCGCCTACGGGGTGTCCGACGCGGTCCGGCGGCGGGTCGTCGCGGTCGCCGCTGACCTCGGGTTCGAGCCGCACCCGGTGGCGCAGGCGCTGGCCACCGGGCAGGGCGGCCGGCAGCGGCGGGACACCGTCGAGGTGCTGATCGTCGATGCGGATCCGGAGGCGATGAGCGGCAAGCCGTTCTACGGGCGGGTGCTCGCCGGGGCGTCCCGGGCGCTGGCCGGGCGGGACATCGGCCTGACGGTCCGGCTGGTCGCGGCGCCGCCGGCCGAGGATCCGGATCCGCCGTTCGGGCGGCTGCTGATCAACGTGCCGGCCGCGGCGGCGACCGCCTACGCGCGCCGGGGCCGGGTGGTCTCGCTCGGGCGGTCCGGCGCCGGGGTCGCGTTCGTCGCGCCGGACAACGACGGCGGCGGCTCTCAGGCCGCGGTGCACCTGGTCAGCGGCAGGCGCGAGCGGGTCGGGGCGGTGTTCGGCCCGCCCACGCCGTGTGCCGACGAGCGGCGGGCCGGATTCCTGCGGGTGATGGCCGGCGCCGCCAGGCCGGTCGCGGTGGCCGACGGTGACTTCACCCGATCGCGGGCGTACGAGGCGGCCCGGGAGCTGCTGGCCCGGGAACCGGATCTGGATGCCGTTTTCGCCGCCTGCGACGTCACCGCGATGGGGGTGCTGCGGGCGCTGCGGGAGACCGGCCGCCGGGTGGCGCGGGACGTGGCGGTGGTCGGTTTCGACGGCAGTTCGCTGGCCGAGGCGGCGGACCTGACGTCGGTGTACATGCCGGTGGAGGAGGAGGCCGAGTCCGCGATCCGGCGCCTGCTCGATCCGGCCCTGCCGGAGCCGGGCCGCCTGCCGACCACGCTGACCGTCCGCGGATCGAGTTGACGCGCGATTATACGAGCGGGACGTCGGTCAGGGATCGACGGTCATGGTGATCGGGGAGTGGGGTTTATCGCCCTCCGCCGCGGATAGACTAGTGGTCTCAGGGGTTGGCCTGGCTGATCTCAGCACGCATATTGGGTGTCGTGACGGTGTCGGAGGATCTTCAACCGGATGCGGAGTGGAAGCGGCTGGCGCTCGCCGCGCTCCGCCGATCAGGCACGGCCGGCGACGATGTCGGCCCTGACCAGGTCGAGGAACTGCTCGCCGCGCTGACGTACGACGGGCTGCGGATCCCGGCGCTGCAGACGGCGTCCAGCGCCGACCTGCCGCCGGCCGGGCTGCCGGGCCGGTTCCCGTTCGTCCGCGGAACCCGGGACGCGACCGGACTGACCGCCGGCTGGGACATCAGGCAGCGGCACACCGCGCCGGATCCCGGGGCGATCCTGGCGGACCTGGAGAACGGCGTCACCTCGATCTGGCTGACCGACTGGGAGCCGAGCGCTCTCGACGGCGTGCTCCTGGATCTGGCGGGTGTGGTCCTGGACGCCGGTGACGCCGTCGCGGAGACCGGAGCGGCCTGGTTCGACCTGCTCGCGGCCCGGGGCGTCGACCCGGCGAAGGCCACCGGCGGGTTCGGGGCGGACCCGGTGGCCCGGGGGCGGGCCCTCGATGACACCGTGGCGCTGGCCGCCAGGTGCGTGGCGGAGGCGCCGGGGCTGCGGGCGATCACCGTCGACGCCACGATCCACCACGACGCGGGTGGATCCGAGGCTGAGGAGCTGGGCTGCGCGGTCGCGGCCGGGGTCGGCTACCTGCGGGCGCTGACCGATGCCGGGCTGACCGTCGAGCAGGCGCTGGGCCAGCTGGAGTTCCGGTTCGCGGCGACCGCCGACCAGTTCGCCACGATCGCCAAGCTGCGCGCGGCCCGCCGGATGTGGGCGCGGGTCGCCGAGATGTGCGGGGCGCCGGAGGCCGGTGGGCAGCGCCAGCACGCGGTGACCTCGGCGGCGATGATGACCGCCCGGGATCCGTGGGTGAACCTGCTGCGCACCACGGTCGCCGCGTTCGCCGCCGGGGTGGGCGGGGCGGACGCCGTGACGGTGCTGCCGTTCGACCACCGGATCGGCCGGTCCGACGCGTTCGCCCGGCGGCTGGCCCGCAACACCCAGATCCTGCTGCTGGAGGAGTCGCACGTGGCGCGGGTGGCCGACCCGGCCGGCGGCTCGTGGTACGTCGAGCGCTACACCGACGAGCTGGCCCACGCCGGGTGGGACTGGTTCACCACCATCGAACGGGCCGGTGGGTTCGCCGCCGCCCTGGACAGCGGCCTGATCGCCGGCCGGCTGGCCGCTACCTGGGCGCAACGGCGGGAGAATCTGGCGCACCGCCGCGACCCGATCACCGGGGTCAGCGAGTTCCCGGACCTGGCCGAGAAACCCCTGGTCCGCGCGGCCGCTCCGGCCGAGGCCAAGGGCGCGCTGCCGCGGCACCACTACGCGGAGGACTTCGAGCGCCTGCGCGACCGCAGCGAGGGCCATGCGCCCACGGTTCTGCTGATCCCGATCGGATCACCCGCCGCGTACGGCCCCCGGGTCACGTTCGCCACCAACCTGTTCGCCGCCGGTGGCATCGCCGTCACCACCGAACGCGGCGACGGCCCGCTCGGCGTGGTCTGTGTGTGCGGTGCGGAGCGGGACTACGCCGAGCAGCTGGATGCCGTGACCGCCGAGTTGAACGCGACCCGGGTCCTGATCGCCGGGCGCGGTGACGTCCGGGTGGGCGGGAACGCCGTCGCCGTCCTGACCACCGTGCTGGCCGACCTGGGAGTGCCACTGTGATCCCCGACTTCTCCACCGTGGAACTGGGCGTCCCGGCAGTGGAAAAGGAGACCCTGTCGCCGGGCGAGCCCTGGCACACGCCGGAGGGCATCGCCGTACCGCGGCTGTATGACGGTCTTGAGGGTCTGGACCATCTGGACAGCCGGCCCGGCATCGCGCCCTACCTGCGCGGACCGTATCCGACCATGTACGTCAACCAGCCGTGGACGGTCCGCCAGTACGCCGGGTTCTCCACCGCCGAGGCGTCCAACGCGTTCTACCGCCGCAACCTGGCCGCCGGGCAGAAGGGCCTGTCGGTGGCGTTCGACCTGCCCACCCACCGCGGCTACGACTCGGACCACCCGCGGGTGACAGGTGACGTCGGGATGGCCGGTGTCGCGATCGACTCCATCTACGACATGCGCCGTCTGTTCGAGGGCATCCCGCTGGACCGGATGAGCGTGTCGATGACGATGAACGGCGCGGTGCTGCCGGTGCTGGCGCTCTACATCGTCGCCGCTGAGGAGCAGGGTGTCGCGCCGGAGAAACTGTCCGGCACGATCCAGAACGACATCCTCAAGGAGTTCATGGTCCGCAACACCTACATCTATCCGCCGGCCCCGTCGATGCGGATCATCTCGGACATCTTCGCGTTCACCTCGCAGCGGATGCCGCGCTTCAACTCGATCTCGATCTCCGGCTACCACCTGCAGGAGGCGGGCGCCTCCGCCGACCTGGAACTCGCGTACACCCTGGCCGACGGCGTGGAGTACCTGCGTGCCGGGCAGAAGGCGGGCCTGGACATCGACGCGTTCGCCCCGAGGCTGTCGTTCTTCTGGGGCGTCGGGATGAACTTCTTCATGGAGGTCGCCAAGCTGCGCGCCGGGCGGTTGCTCTGGGCCGAGCTGGTCGGCCGGTTCGGGCCGAAGGATCCCCGGTCGACGAGCCTGCGCGCGCACTGCCAGACCTCCGGCTGGTCGCTGACCGCGCAGGACGTCTACAACAACGTGATGCGCACCTGTGTCGAGGCGATGGCCGCCACCCAGGGCCACACCCAGTCGCTGCACACCAACGCCCTCGACGAGGCGCTCGCGCTGCCGACCGACTTCTCCGCGCGGATCGCCCGCAACACCCAGTTGCTGCTGCAGCAGGAGTCCGGCACCACCCGGGCGATCGACCCGTGGGGCGGCAGCGCCTACGTCGAGCGCCTGACCCGCGATCTGGCGGCCCGCGCCCGCGAGCACATCGCCGAGGTGGAGGCGGCCGGCGGGATGGCCCGCGCGATCGACGAGGGCATCCCGAAACTGCGCGTCGAGGAGGCCGCCGCCCGTGTGCAGGCCCGGATCGACTCGGGCCGGCAGACCGTCATCGGGGTCAACAAGTACCGGCCGGACGCCGACGAGCCGATCGACGTTCTCAAGATCGACAACGCGGCGGTACGGGCGGGCCAGGTCGAACGACTGCGCCAGTTGAGGGCCGAGCGCGACGCCGAGGCCTGCGGGTCCGCCCTGGACGCCCTCACCCGAGCCGCCGGTGACGGCAGCGGCAACCTGCTCGCGCTCGCGGTCGACGCCGCCCGTGCCCGGGCCACCGTCGGCGAGATCTCCGAGGCCCTGGAGAAGGTGTACGGACGGCACGTCGCCCGGATCCGTACCATCTCCGGGGTCTACCGGAAGGAGGCGGGCGAGGTGACCAACATCGAGCGCGCCCGCGCCGCCACCGCCGCGTTCGCCGAGGCCGAGGGCCGTCAGCCGCGCATCCTGGTGGCCAAGATGGGCCAGGACGGCCACGACCGCGGCCAGAAGGTGATCGCCACCGCCTTCGCCGACCTCGGCTTCGACGTGGACGTCGGCCCGCTGTTCGCCACCCCGGCCGAGGTGGCCCGCCAGGCCGTCGAGGCCGACGTGCACATCGTCGGCGTCAACTCCCTGGCCGCCGGGCACCTCACGCTGGTGCCGGCGCTCCGCGACGAGCTCGCCGCACAGGGCCGCCCGGACATCATGATCATCGCGGGTGGGGTGATCCCGCCGCAGGACTACGACGAGCTGCGCGCCTCCGGCGCCGCCGCCATCTTCCCGCCCGGCACCGTGCTCGCCGACGCCGCGCTCGGCCTGCTCGACGACCTCTCCACGAAACTGGGCCACGTGCGGTGACCCCGGAGGAGATCGCCGCCGGGGTGCGCGCCCGCAGCCCGGCGTGGGTGGCCCGGGCCATCACCCTGGTCGAGTCCACCCGGCCCGACCACCAGGACCGCGCCCAGCGACTGCTCGCGCTGCTCACCCCGGACACCGGCCGCTCGCACCGGATCGGTGTCAGCGGGGTGCCCGGTGTCGGCAAGTCCACCTTCATCGACACGTTCGGCAGCGACCTGATCGCCTCCGGACACCGGGTCGCGGTGCTCGCCGTCGACCCGTCGTCGGTGCGCAGCCGCGGCAGCATCCTCGGCGACAAGACCCGGATGGCCCGGCTCGCCGCCGACCCGGCCGCCTACATCCGCCCGTCCCCGACCAGCGGCACCCTCGGCGGCGTCGCCAAGACCACCCGCGAGGCGATCGTCGTGGTCGAGGCGGCCGGTTACGACGTGGTGATCGTCGAGACCGTCGGTGTCGGACAGTCCGAGACCACCGTCGCCGGAATGGTCGACACGTTCCTGTTCCTCACCCTGGCCCGCACCGGCGACCAGCTGCAGGGCATCAAGAAGGGCATCCTCGAGGTCGCCGACGTCATCGCCGTCAACAAGGCCGACGGCCCGCACGCCACCGAAGCGGGACGGGCCGCCCGGGAACTCGCCGGGGCGCTGCGGATGATGAGCGACGGCGACGGCTGGACCACTCCCGTGCTGACGTGCAGCGCGCTGGAACGTACCGGAATCGGCGAAGTGTGGGCCCGGATCACCGCCCACCGGGAGCAGACCGACGTCGCCGCCCGCCGCCGGGAACAGCAGGCCGACTGGACCTGGACGATGGCCCGGGAGGCGCTGCTCCAGCGGTTCGAGACCCATCCGGCGGTCCGGGCCGAGGCCGGCGTGGTGCGCAAGGCGATCCTGGACGGTTCCCTCACCCCGGCCCAGGCGGCACAGCGACTGCTGGAGGCGTACGACGGATAGGTAGTTCTTGCCGACGCGACGCGGCGACCGGTAGCGGCACTGTGATCCGGTGTTCGCCATCCTCATCTTCCTCGATCTGACGCTGGCGGTGCTGCAGCTGGTCGCGGCGCCCCTGCTGTGGGTCCGCACGCTGGCTGCGCTGGCTGCCGGGCGGCTGGCCGTCGCGCTGGGCCTGCTCACCGGCGGGCTGCTGCTGGCCGACTCCCGGCTGAGCGTGCAGGTGCCGCTCGCCCTGATCCCCGCCCTGTTCGCCCTCTGGCGGCCCGGTAGGACGTCGGCCCGGGTCAGCGCGGCCGGAGCGGTGCTGTCGGTCTGGTGGCTGCTGGTGCCGTTCCCGCCCGAGGACACCGTCCTCGTGCTCGCCGGATCGGCCGCGGTGCTGGGACTGATCGTCGTCCTGTCCGCCCGGCCGCTCTCCCTGGCGCTGGTGTTCCTGCTGGTCCCGGCCGCGTCGCTGACCGCCGCGGCCACCGCCTCCGCCTCCGGCGGGCACCGGCACGACACCCCGGGACGGCTCAGCGTCGACCGGCTCACCGGCCCCGAAGACCAGACGCCGGACGTACGGACGACGCTGACCGCCGCCCGGACCGGCGACCGGCTCACCTTCAACGGCACCTCACCCGGCCCGGAGATCCGCGCGAAGGTCGGGCAGCTCGTCGAGGTCACCCTGCTCAACCGGGACGTCGACAGCGGTGTCACCCTGCACTGGCACGGCGTCGACGTCCCGAACGCGGAGGACGGCGTGCCCGGCGTCACCCAGGACGCGGTGCCGCCCGGTGGCCGCCACGTCTACCGGTTCGTCCCGACCCGGTCCGGCACCTTCTGGTACCACACCCACCGCGACGCCCTGCACAACGTCGAGAAAGGCCTGTTCGGGGCGTTCATCGTGGACGACGCCCCGTTCGGCGGCTTCGAACGGGTGCTGTTCACCCACCACTGGGCGGGCACCGAGGACGTGCCCGCCGGCCGTGAGGTCCGGTTACGCACCGTCAACAGCTCCGCCGAACCGCGGACCGTCCAGGTCGCCGGCGCCGACTTCCGGGTGACCGCCGTCGACGGCAACCCGATCCAGGGCGCCACCCCGCTCGCACCCGGCACCGACCTGGTGCTCGCCGCTGGTGGACGTTACGACCTCGGGTTCACCATGCCGCCCGGGCCGGTCACCGTCGCCCTCGACGGCGAGACCCGCACGCTCAGCCCCGGTGGCACCGCCCCGCCACTCCCGGTGACGAGCCAACGACAATTCGACCCGCTGTCGTACGGTTCCCCGAGCGCGCCCGTGGCCACCGGTCACCAGCGTGTGTTCGATCTGCGGCTGGACGACGGGTTCGGTTTCAGCCAGGGGCGGCTGTCGTACGTCAGCAGCCTGATCAACGGGCGGCTCTACCCGGCCGTACCCACCCTGGAAGTCGCCCACGGCGACCGGGTGAAGGTCCGCATCGCCAGCCGCAGCACCATCCAGCACCCGTTCCACCTGCACGGGCACCGCGTCCGGGTGCTGTCGCGCAACGGCGAGCCCAGCACCGGCAGCCCGTGGTGGACCGACACCCTCAACGTCGGCCGCGGCGAGCTGTACGAGATCGAGTTCACCGCCGACAACCCCGGCATCTGGATGAACCACTGCCACAACTTCCAGCACGGCGCCGACGGCATGATCCTGCACCTCGCGTATCAGGGCGTCAGCACCCCGTTCAGCTCCGACCACGCCCCCGAATGAGGACACCCATGAGCAGCGTCGTGGAAACCACCGAGATCGTCCTGCCCGGCATCGTCGAACCCGGCGGCCTGCAGATCCGCGTCCGGCGACTGCCGGCACCCGGACCCGGGCAGGTCGTGCTGCGGGTCGACGCCACCGGGGTGTCGTTCGCCGAACAGCAGATGCGGCTCGGCAAGTACTACGGGCAGCCGGAATTCCCGTTCGTTCCCGGCTACGACGCGGTCGGCACGGTCACCGCCGTCGGCGACGGTGCCGACCCCGGGCTGGGCGGTGGCCGGTTCGCCGTCGTCACCAAGGTCGGCGCGTGGGCCGGGCATCTCGTCGTCGACGCCGCCGCCCTGGTGCCGGTGCCGGACGGGGTCTCCTCGGCCGACGCGGAGACCGTCGTGGTCAACGGGGTCACCGCGCACCAGATGCTGTTCCGTACCGCCAAGGTCCGGTCCGGTCAGACGATCGTGGTGCTCGGCGCCAACGGCGGGGTCGGCTCCACCCTCGTCCAGCTGGCCCGGCACCACGGGATCACGGTGATCGGGACCGCCGCCGAACGGCACCACGCGGCCCTGACCGCCCTCGGCGCGATCCCGGTCGACTACCGGGATCCGGACATGTACCAGCGGATCCGCGAGCACGCGCCGCACGGGGTGGACGCGGTGTTCGACCATGTCGGCGGCGACGGGCTCAAGCAGTCGTGGCACCTGGTCCGCAAGGGCGGGACGCTGGTCTCCTACGGCACCGCCGCGGCCAAGGACGACTCCGGGTCGGCGCAACTGACGTACATGAACCTGTTCTCGCAGTTGTGGATGTGGCACCTGTCGCCCAACAACCGGGGCGCCCGCTTCTACAACTTCTGGGCCGGCGAGAAGCAGACGGCCAAGTTCCGGGCCCGGCTGCGCGAGGACCTGACCGCGGTCTTCGACCTGCTCGCCGCGGGATCCATCACCGCGCAGGTCGCGGCCACGTTCCCGCTGAGCCGGGCGGCCGAGGCATTGGCCCTCGCCGAATCCCGTACCGTAGCGGGCAAGGTCATCCTCCTTCGAGAGTAGACATGCCATCCGAATCCCTCACCGGGCGCGTTCACGAACAGCGCCGTATCCGGGAGCTTCTGAGCGACGCCCGGGAGGGACGCGGCGCGGCGTTGGTTCTGCGGGGCGAGGCCGGCATCGGCAAGAGCGCATTGCTGTCGTACGCGGAACGCGCGGTGCCGTCACTCCGGGTCCTGCGTGCTTACGGGTCCGAGTTCGAGCAGGAACTGCCGTATTCGGGGCTGCACCAGTTGTGCCGTCCGATGCTCCGGTATCTGCCGTCGCTACCTGCGCGGCACGGGGACGCCCTCGGGGTGGCGTTCGGGCTGGCCGAGGGCGCTCCGGACCCGTACCGGATCGGGCTCGCCGTTCTGGAACTGGTCACCGCCGCGGCCTCGGAGCAGCCGCTGTTGTGCCTGGTCGACGACGCGCAGTGGGTGGACGGCGCCTCCTCGCGGGCGCTGCGTTTCCTGGCCCGCCGGGTGGCCGGGGATCCGATCGCCATCCTGTTCGCGGTCCGCACCGGGGCCCCGCCGGACAGCTTTGCTGAACTGCCCGGCCTCGTCCTTTCCGGGCTCAGTGACGACGAGGCCCGGGCCCTGCTCGCCGCGCGTAGCCCGTTCCCGCTCGACGATCAGGTCCGGGACCGGCTGATCGCCGAGGCCCGGGGGAGTCCGCTCGCGCTGCTGGAACTGCCGCGGGCCGGAGGGTACGTGCCGCCGGCCCCGTCGTCGGTGCCGAGCCGGATCGAACACGGCTTCCAGACCCGCCTCGACGGGCTCTCCGCCGAGGCGCGACTGTTACTGATCACCGCGAGCGCCGACCCGACCGGCGATCCCGGCCTGCCCTGGACCGCGGCCCTGCACCTGGGCCTGGACCTGACCATCACCGGCAGCGAGGCGGCCGGCACCGGGCTGGCCGAGTTCGGGCACCGGATCCGGTTCTGTCATCCGCTGGCCCGGTCGGCGGTCTACCGGGCCGCCACCCCCGGCGAACGCCACCTGGTCCACCGGGCCCTGGCCGAGGCCACCGACCCGGCGACCGCCCCCGACCGGCGGGCCTGGCACCGCGCCCACGCCAGCGCCGGCCCCGACGACCGGGTGGCCGCCGAGTTGGAACAGTGCGCCTCCCGGGCCCAGGATCGGGGCGGCATCGCGGCGGCCGCGGCCTTCCTGGAGCAGGCGGTCGCGCTGTCCCTGAACGCCGACCAGCGGATCACCCGCACCCTGGCCGCCGCCCAGGCCCACTTCGACGCCGGCACTTCCGAAACCACCGCGGAACTCCTGGCCACCCTGGACTCCACCGGGATGGGCGTACACCAGCGGGCCCGGGTCGATCAGATGCGCGGGCGGATCGCGTTCACCCGTGACCACGACGATGCCGGCCCGCTGCTGATGGTGCGTGCCGCACAACGCCTGGCGCCGGTGGACCGGGCCGCCGCCCGCGGCTGTTTCCTGGACGCCCTGGAGATGAGCCTGGTGGTGGGCCGGGGCGGCGGGGTGATCCGGCAGGTGGTGGCCGCCGCCCGGGAGACCCTCCCGCCACCCGCCTCCCGAACCGCATCATCCGCGCCGGACCTGCTGGACACCGTGATCGCCCTGGTGACCGGCGGGTTCGCCGAGGCGGCGAAGTGGACCGCCGACGAGTGGACCGAGCATCCGGCGCTGTCCACGATGATCGCCATCGAGCTGTGGGATCCGGACACCCACGCCGACATCGCCGACTGGCTGGTCAAGGTGGGCCGCGACGCGGGTTCCCCGTTGACACTGCGGCTGGGACTCGCGCAGAAGGCGGTGGCCGCCACCATGAACGGCGACCTCGGCCAGGCGATCACCGTGACCGCGGAGGAGGCCGCGATCGCCGACGCCACCGATGCCGTCCCGCTGCTGCACCACCGCCTGCACCTGGCCGCCCAACGGGGTCGCCGCGACGAGTTCACCGCCCTCGCCTTCACCGGCCCGACCCGGGCCGCGGCGGCCCGGGTGATGAATCTGCACTCCTCGGCGGCCACCCTCTACAACGGGCTCGCCGACTACCCGGCCGCGCTGGCAGCCGCCCGCCGGGCCACCGCGACGGCCGACGCCTTCCTGACCGGCGCGGCCCTGCCGGAGCTGGTGGAGGCCGCTATCCGCTGCGAGGAGCCGGCCGTGGCAGTCGAGGCACTGGAGGCGCTGACCGCCCGCACCGAGGCCAGCGGCACCACCGCGGGCCGGGGAATGGCCGCGTACGCCCGAGGATTGGTCACCGGCACCGAGGACGATTTCCGGCAGTCGATCGAGCTGCTCACCGAGGGTCCGCTGACCCCCTACCTGGGCCGGGCCCACCTGCTATACGGCGAATGGCTACGCCGCAACGCCCGCCGCCGGGACTGCCGCCCTCACCTGAGAACCGCCCACGAACTGCTGACCGCCTCCGGCAGCGAGGGTTTCGCCAAGCGGGCCGCCGACGAGCTGCGGGCGACCGGCGAGAAGGTGTTCTCCCGCCCGGGAGATCCGTTCGAGAGCCTGACCATGCAGGAGGTGGCCATCGCCCGCCTGGTGGGTGCCGGCGCCACGTCGCTGGAGGTGGCCGCCCAGCTGTTTCTGAGCAAGCGCACGGTGGACGCCCACCTGCGCAACATCTTCCGCAAGCTGGGCTTGACCTCCCGCCGCCAGCTGAAGAACCACCCAGGCCTCTGACCAGCCGATCCAGGCTCCCAGGAAGGAAACATCGTGAAGCAGGAGCACGTGGTCCCCGCGCCCACCCCGCGGCTGGCGTTCCGGCCGATGGAGGTGGACGACCTCGACGACATGGCCGCGATTCTCGGGGATCCGGACGTGATGCGGTACTACCCGCGGCCCAAGACCCGGGACGAGGCCCGGGGCTGGATCGACTGGAACCAGCGCCTTTACCGGCAGGAAGGCCACGGGCTCTGGGTGGTGACGCTCCGGTCCACCGGTGAGTTCGTCGGCGACTGTGGGCTTACTCCGCAAGAGGTCGAGGGGGTCACCGACGTCGAAGTCGGCTACCACGTGCGGGCCGACCTGCAGGGTCACGGCTACGCCACCGAGGCCGCCACCGCCTGCCGGGACCACGCCCGCGACGTGCTCGGCGTGCGCCGGCTCATCGCGATCATCCACCCGGACAACGTCCCCTCGCAGCGGGTCGCGGAGAAGAGCGGCCTCGCCTACGAACGCGACGCCACCTACCGTGGCACCCAGAGCGTCCGGATCTACGCCGCGGCCCTGTGACGGCCGGTAGGTATCGATTGCCGACGCGAGTGGACCGGCCCACTGGCCAGGATCTACCGCATGAAAGCGCCGTCAATCGCGTCCTGGGACCGGTCGATGATGGTTCTGGCTGTGGGCATGGCGGTTCTCACCGCCGTCACCGCGGTCGGGATCCTCGTCGACGATCGGGTTCTCACCGGCGCTCCCATCTGGCTCAAACCGTTCAAGTTCTCGGTGTCGATCCTGCTGTACTCGCTGGCCCTCGCCTGGATGCTGTCGCTGCTCCCACGGCGCAGCCCGGTTGCTGAACGGTCCGCGTTCGTCATCGTCCTCGCGTTGTTCGTCGAGATGGCGATCGTCGTCGTGCAGGTGATCCGGGGGACCACCAGCCACTTCAACATGAGTACGCCGTTCGACACCGCCCTGTGGAACACCATGTTCGCCGCGATCATCGCGTTGTTCTTCGCACACGTGCTGATCGCCGTCGCGGTGCTGCGGGCCCGGATCCGGGACCGGGTGGTCAAGACCGGGATCGGGCTCGGTCTCGGGGTGTCCTGGCTGGGCCTGGTGGTGGCGGCGCCGATGCAGAGCGCGCACACCGTCGGCGTCCCGGACGGCGGCCCGGGGCTGCCGGTCACCGGCTGGAGCACGGCCGGCGGCGACCTGCGGATCGGGCACTTCATCGGCCTGCACGCGCTGCAGGTGCTGCCGCTGCTGGCCTGGGCACTGAACCGGTACGCCACCCGGCTGCCGGAGACCGCCCGGGTCCGGCTGCTGCTGGTCGCCGGAGCCGGGTACGCGGGCCTGACCGTGCTCACCACCTGGCAGGCCCTGCGCGGACAGCCACTGTTCGAACCGGACGGGCTGACCCTGGGCGTGCTCGCGGGGCTGATCCTCGCGGTGCTGGCCGGGGCGGCACTGTCGGTCACCCGTACCGGCGAAGGCAGTCCGTCGGTCTCCGGGGTGTCCATCGGCTGACCGGCAGGGAACCACCGACCTGGACCGGGCGGTCGGTCACCAGCTGCCGGCCGGGGCGTTGGCGGCCGTCGACGGGGCGAACTGCTCGAGGTAGCCGGTCCGGGGCCTGCCCAGAGCCTGATCTGCGCATAACCTGGTGGCCGAGGGAAAGGGGCCGCCACATGGCGAAGCTGGTCCACGTGACGAATGTGTCGCTCGACGGGTTCATCGAGGACCTCGTCGACCTCCACCACCGCGTCGTCACCGGGTGAGGATCCCGGCCCGGCTCGTCACCAACCTGCCCCGCTACTACGGCGACCGCGGCCGGGCCTGGCTCGCCGACGCGCCACGACTGGTGGCCAACCGGCTGGCCGAGTGGGCTCTCACCGTCGACGGCCCGCCCATGTGCGGTGAGGTCGCCCTGGTGATCCCGGTCCGGGGCCCCGACGGCCCGGCCGCGCTCAAGCTTCAGATCGACGACCCCGAGCACCCCGGCGAGGCTGCCGCCCTGCGGACCTGGAACGGCGACGGCGCGGTACGCCTGCTCCGCGAGCACGACGGCGCGCTGCTGCTCGAACGCCTCGATTCCGGGCGTGACCTGCGCGGTGTCCACGACGGGCAGGCCGCCCGGATCATCGCCGGGCTGCTGCTCCGGCTCAACGCCCACCGGGCCCCGGCGGGTGTCCGGAGTCTCGCCGACGTGACCGCGCGGATGCTGGCGGACGTTCCGGCCGCGGCCGCCCGGCTGACCGATCCGGCCGCCGGAAAGCTGCTTCTGACCTGGGCCGATGCGGTGCGGGAGGTGGCCGGTGACTGCGGCGACCGGCTGTTGCACTGGGACCTGCACCACCAGAACGTGCTGGCCGGCGACAGCGGCGACTGGGTGGCGATCGACCCCAAACCGCTGGCCGGTGATCCGGCGTTCGAGCTGCTCCCGGTGCTGCAGAACCAGTGGCCGGCGGACGGCGATCCGCGCCGGGCCGTCCGCCGCCGGTTCGAGGTGATGGTCGAGGTGATGGGGCTGGACCGGGAACGGGCGGTGCGCTGGACCCTCGGCCGCACCCTGCAGAACTCGCTGTGGACCGTCGAGGACGGCGGGCACGCTCTGGAGGCCGAGCAGGTTCTGGTGGCTGAGGCACTCGGTTAACCGGAACGGGTCGGTGGTTCGGGTGACATTTCCCGGGGCGGATCCTGACTACTGTGGATTGCCATGGAGCACCCTGAATCGTGGGATGACGAGACCCTTCAGGACGCGATCGCCGTACTCCGGCACGTGGCTCGGTGGCAGTTGACCCCGGACCGCTGGGCCCATGTGGATCAGGCCGTCGCCCGCCTCGGGACCGCGCTGACGGACGGTGACGCCGCCGGGATCCGGGAGGCCGTGATCGACCTGGAGCTGAGCGGGCCGACCCGGGCGCTGCGGATCGGGAGCGCCGTGATCGTCGGCATCCCGGAACCGGTGCTCGACCGCCGCACCACCCTGGTGCACGCGCTGGAACAGCGCCGGCTCCAGGGCCGGACGGGGGTGGCCGGTGACCGCGGGCAGGCTCGATGAGCAGGAGTTCGTCGCGCACCTGTTCGCGCCGGTGGACGGGCCGGCCGCGACGGACGCGCTGCGGGAGCTGGAGCTGCTCTGGGACGCGTGCCGCACCGAGTTGGGGATGACCCGGCGGATCGACGGCACCGGTCTGGCCACCGAGCTGCCCGCCGAGCCGGGTTCCGCGCCGGAGGGAGCCCTGGCCGGGCTGCAGGATCCGGCGGTGGATTTCCAGGCGGTGGTCCGGCGCGAGCACGACATGCTGAACTTCTCCCTGGTGATGGCCCAGCCGCGGCGGATGCGGCTGGGCGCGGCGACCCCGCCGGGCTGGTTCGAGTACGCCCGCTGGTGGCGCAAACTGACCGCCGGTGGCCTGGGCGCGTTCCTCGGTGGCGGCACCGTCTTTCTGGCCAAAGGCCCTGCTGACGTACGCGATGAGCTGCCTCCCGCCGAGGACGACGCGGACGAGTGGTGGACGAGGCCACTGGCGGTCAATGATCTGGCCCTGTGGGAGGCGACGGCCGGTGGTGCGCGGGCGTTCCGGCGGCTGGTGGTGCTGGGCCTGCCGGCCGAGGACGCCCGCCTGAGCCGGTTCACCTGGAGCGCCGGTGACGTGGCGCTGCCGCCGCTGGGCCGCTACCTGATGCACGCGGCCCGGCTGCGTTACCAGGCGCGGGTCCGCGGCGACGGTGAGCAGATCCGGGCGCTGCGGGACCGGGCGACGGCCCGCCTGAACCGGGCCGCCGCTGGGGATCACGACCTGGCCGGGGATCTGGCCGAGGTGGCCGGCACGCTGCAGGCGCTGACCTGGATGCAGCTCAGTGTGGAGGCGTCGGCGCAGAACATGGCGTCGGTGCTGCCGGCCCCTCTGCCGTCGGACCGGGCGCTGGCGACTGCGGTGACCCGGTGGCTCGCCGACGACGTCTACTACCTGCGGACGGTCCAGGACCGGGCGCGGCTGCTGGCCCCGGTGGTGAGCCTGCCGGTGACGTCCGCGCTCACCCCGCCGGTGGCCGGCCCGCCCCGGGAGCCGGACGGCCGGGCCGAGTACCGGATGGGTTTCGGGATCGACGTGGTCAGGTACAGCGACCGGACCACACCGGGCCAGTTCGAGGTGCAGCGGCGACTGGCCGGGATGGTGGCGGACGTCCTGGACGGGATCGGGGTGCCGCTGCGGGACAGCGATCGGCAGGACGCCGGCGACGGCATGATGGTGGTGCTGCCGGCCCGGGTCCAGCCGCACCTGGCCCTGCCGGGACTGCTCAACGGCTGGCGGGCCCGGCTGGCGGCGGACAACGGCGAGCATCCCGGGGACCGGATCCGGTTGCGACTGTCGGTGACGGTCGGCCGGTTCGCCCCGTCGGCGATCGGGTTCACCGGCGCCACCATCATCGAGACCGGGCGGCTGCTGGACAGCGACGCCCTGCGCCAGGGCATCAAGGACCATCCGGACGCCGATCTGGTCGCGCTGGTCTCCGACCGGATCTACCAGGACGTGGTGGGGGAGGGCTATCCCGGGCTGGACGCCGGCCACTTCGTGCCGGTGCGGGTGCGGGTCAAGACGTACGACCGGCAGGCCTGGCTCTGGCGGGGTGTGCCGGCCGGGCCCGGCGTCGGGGACTCCGTGACGGTCCCCGAACCCCGAACCCCGGCCGGCGGAGAAGGCTAGTACGCGCTGGTCGCCACCGCGACGTCCGACACGTCCAGCGGGAACACCCCGATCGCGGCGGCCGCCCCGGTGAGCAGGTCGATCGCGTACAGCGTCTGGTAGCCGCCGGCCGGGGTGAGCACCGCGAACGCCGTGTTCGTCACCGTCCTACCGCCGCTCAGGCCACTGAAGATGTCGAATCCGGTGTCCGGTCCGGCGTCGACACCGAGGTTGCCGGTGGCGACCAGGAACCCGTTGTTGGCCGGCGACTGGATGACGACCTGGTCGGTGGCGGTGTTGATGCCGAACAGGGTGGTGTTGGTGGCCCCGTTCAGATCGTTGTTGGTGTACGCCGCCGCGGTCACGCCCTTGGCCGGGCCGGTGCCCGGCGGGGTGGTCAGGGTGGTGTCCTCGACGGTGGTGTTGTCACCCAGGTTGTGCCGCAGGTTCTGGCCGTTGTCGCTGATCACCCGCAGCCGGTCGGCGGCCGGGTTGAAGTCGACACCGAACTTCGTGCCGTACAGCGCGACCTGCAACTGGGAGACCTTGGTGGCGATCGTGCTGGGCACCCCGATGACGTAGATGCCGCCCTGGTTGCCGACCGCGTACAGCTTGCCGTCCTGGGGCCGCGCGTCCAGTCCGACCACGTACGTGTCGCCGGCCAGGCCGGTGATCCGGCGTACCCAGTCGTTCTGTTCCGGGGTGTCGGTCCTGAAGGACAGCATCAGGGTGCCGCCGCCGGCGATCCCGAACGCCTGCAACGACGGCGCCGCGGCGGCCGCACCGGTGCCCGCCTGACCCGCGACCAGCGCCGAGGTGGTGAGGGTCAGAACGGCCGCCGAGGCGGCCCACTTCTTCAGCCGAGAGCTCATTTTCCGGTTTCTCCTTCGAGTGACGAACACCGGCGTTCGAGTGACGAACACCGACGTCCACGCGGTGACACATCGAAAGTTAAGAATGTTGAATGGATCGCGACTGGACGCGGAATGGACGCGGTGCCAGTCACCAGTCGACGGCCTCCGGGGCGCCGATCTCCGCCCAGCCGTCCCGCGCCTGCTTGCGGTGCTGCTCGGCGGTCTCCGGATCCCCGAGCATCTCCGCCGCCCGGGCCAGCCCGGCATGCGCCCGTGCCGACTCGTGCCGGTCCCCGGTCCCGGTGGCCAGACTCAGCGCCGCCCGGTGGTGCTCGCGCCCGTCGCCCGGCCGCCCGGTCGTGGTGCAGACCTCGCCGAGACTGTTGGTGACCCGCGCCTCGCCGGACCGCTCGCCGAGCTGCTGAAAGATCTCGAGCGCCTCACGCAGGAACAGGACGTCCTGGGTGACCGTGCCCAGACCGTCCAGCGCCAGAGCCGTACCGGCGCGTTCGTTGGTCCGGCGGAAGACCGCGAGCGCCTCCCGGTGCGACCGGGCCGCCCGTCTGGTGTCCCGCTGCCGGGCGGCGATGCCACCCAGGCTGACCAGGGCGTATCCCTCACCGACCGGGTCGCCGATGTCGCGGCAGATCCGCACCGACTCGCTGAGGTAGGCGGCCGCCTGCTCGTCGCGGCCCTGCCGCCGGAAGACCTGGCCCAGGTTGCCCAGGGCCCGTGTCTCGGCGGCCCGGTCGCCGGTGAGCCGGCACAGCGCGAGCGCCTCCCGGAGACGGTCCGCGGCGTCGTCGTACCGGCCCTGCCACTGGTGGACGTGACCGAGATTGCCCAGCGCCCGCGCCTGCACCGCGTGATCACCGCACTCCCGGGCCAGGCCGGCCGCGCGCCGCAGCATCGTCTCCGCCGGCTCGTAGTGTCCCTGCTGGACGTTCATCACCCCGAGATCGGTCAGCAGCTGCGCCTCCGCCGCGGTGTCCCCGGTCAGCCGGGCGGCCCGGACCGCGTGCTCGTGCATCACCACCGCCTCCGGGTAGTGCCCGCCGCTCTCCAGGTATCGCAGCAGCGTGAGGGTCAGATCGGCGGCGTGTGCGGGCCGGTGCGCGGCGAGTGCCACCAGGTTGTCGCGCTCCCGGTCCAGCCACGCCTGCGCGCCCTTCGCGGTGCCGACCGGCGGGATCGGCGCGTCCGGCCGGTCCACCCGGGCCCGCCGGTGCTGTTCCGCCGGATAGAGCGTGTCCATCGCCAGGGTCGCGGTGAACAGCATCGCGTCACTGAGCGCGTCGTCGTTCTCGATCAGGGGCAGAGCCAGGCTTGCGGCGTACGCCCGGAGCAGGTCGTGCTGCGTCCAGCGGTCGGCCGTCACGTGCTGGACCAGGTGTGCGTGCGCCAGCAGGTCCAGCAGCCCGGCGCCTCGGTCACGCCGGTGCCCAGCAGCGCGGCCGCGCCGTACCCCGACAGGTCCGGCCCGGGAACCAGCCCGAGCAGCCGGAACGCGCGCGCCGCGGCGGGCGGCAGCTGCCGGTAGGACCAGGAGAACACCGCTTGCACACCGGTCTGCGGGTCACCGCCGGCGTCCAGCAGCTCCAGCCGGCGGCTCTCGTCGGCGAGCTCGGTCACCAGGGTCCGCAGCGGCGCGCCGGGGCGGCCGACCGCCAGCTCGGCGGCCACCCGCAGGGCCAGCGGCAGCCGGGCACACCTGTCGATCAGGTCGGCCGCCGCCGCCGGATCGTCGCGCACCCGCCCGCCGATCAGCCGGGTGACGAGCGTCAGCGCCTCGTCGCCGGGCAGCAGCGGCACCACCAGACGATGCGCGCCGTGCCGGGCGACCAGGCCGGGCAGCATGTCCCGGCTGGTCACCAGCACCGTGCAGGACGGGGTGCCGGGCAGCAGCGGCCGGACCTGCTCGACGGTCGCGGCGTTGTCCAGCACGATCAGCATCCGGCGGCCGTCGAGGCGGCTGCGGTACGCGGCGGCCCGCTCGTCCCGGCCCGCCGGGATGTCCCGCCCGGCCATGCCCAGTGCACGCAGGAAACCGGCCAGGGCGTCGTCGGCTGTCATCGGCTGTTCGGTGTCGTACCCACGCAGGTTGATGTGCAGTTGACCGTCGGGGAACCGGGACCGGGACCGGTGCGCCCACCGCACGGCCAGGGCGGTCTTGCCGACGCCCGCCATGCCGGCGACGACGAGCAGGGCCGGCTCCCCGATCGGGACCAGCCGGTCCAGCTCGGCCAGCTCCTCGTCCCGCCCGGTGAACCCGGGGACGTCAGCCGGCAACTGGGCAGGCACCGCCTCCTTCTCCTCCCGGGCCGGCCTGATGCTGTCCCTCGGGGTCTCCGGCGGGGCGTCGTGCAGCACGGCCGCGTGGGCGGCGGCCAGCTCCGGGCCGGGATCGATGCCCAGCTCGTCGGCGAGACGGTGACGGATGTCGTGGTAGGTGGCGAACGCCTTGGCCCGCCGCCCGGCCGCCGCGTAGGCCCGGATCAGCCGCGCCTGCCCGGCCTCGTCCAGCGGCTGCCCGCCGGCCACCGCGAGCAGCCCGAGCACCGCCCGCCGCCCGGCCGAGGTCAACTCCACCGGATCGTCGCCGATCCAGGCGCGGACCGGGCCGAGCACCTGAATCCGCACGCTCCCCCCTCCGGCGCGTCACCGTCCGGCGCGGTTCCTTCCGGCGGGTCACCCTTCGGCGCGTCACCGCAGCTCGTCCAACCGCCGTCCAGTCAGGATCCAGTCCGGTGTTCCACCCTGCTCAAGGGAACCTTAGGCAAGCCTGAACCGATACCACAAGCACGGGAGCCGCATCGTGATACGTCGATCCGTAGCCTGCGTCACCGTCCTGACGGCGGCCCTGCTCACACCGTCCGTCCCGGCGTCCGCCGCGGCCACCGCCGGCTGCGATGTCAGCTATGTGACCAACGGCGACACGTGGTCGTTCACCGGCCAGATCACCATCACCAACACCGGGACGGCGATCCTGTACGGCTGGACGCTCCGCTTCGTGCTCCCCGCGGGCCAGACGTTGCGCTCCGGCTGGGAGGCCACCTTCACCGCCGACGGCCAGTCCGTCACCGCGAAGAGCCTCGCCTACAACAGCGACGTGGCCCCGGACAAGTCGGTCCAGGTCGGCTTCTCCGCCGCCGGCGACGTGAAGGGCCCCCGCCCACCCAAATTCAAGGTCAACGACCACGTGTGTACGACCACCAAGCCCTGATTCCGGGAACGGCGTGGTGGGCGCGTCGGAGGGGCGCGCCCACCACGCCCGGTTCGCCGTCCGGTCCGAGCGGAGGTCCGTGACAGGGCGGCGGTGGCGTGCGAGGCTACCCATCGGTAACCGATGGTGAGGGGGCGGCATGTCGGAGGGGCTCGAACAGGCGGCGCGGGAGGCCTGGCGGATCACCGAACCGCTGCACGGGATGATCTACTTCGTCGCCGAGGCGCGGGAGCGGTACGCGGCGCTGGGGCTCGACCCGGGGAACGGCTACTTCGCGTCCCGGTCGGCGGCGATGGGACCGGTCGGTCCGGGGCCGGTGGTGGCCACCTTCTACAACTTCAACCCCGACCTGGTGGCCCGCGCGCTGCCGTCGGCCTGGGACGTGACCACCCCGCAGGCTGTGCTGGCCGCCCGGGTGGACGCCGCCGGGGCCGCGCTGGAGCGGCTGCTCGGCGCCGGGGTGGTGGACTCGCCGGAGATGCGGGAGGCCGCCGATCTGGCGCGACGGGCCGCCGAGTCGGCCGCGGCGTACCCGGAAGGCCGTCCGCTCTTCGCCGCGCATGTCGCCCTGCCCTGGCCGGACCGGCCGCACCTGGTGCTCTGGCACGCCCAGACGATCCTGCGCGAGTTCCGCGGCGACGGGCACGTGGCCGCCCTGCTGCTGGCCGGTCTGTCCGGGTTGGAGGCGGTGATCCTGCACGTCGCGTCCGGGACGGTTCCGCGCCGGTTCCTGCAGCTCAGCCGGGGTTGGAGTGGTGAGCGCTGGGAGGCCGCGGCCGAGGGGCTGCGCCAGCGCGGGCTGATCGAGGGCGACGAGCCGGCCCTGAGCGCGAGCGGCGCCGAGTTGCGGGCGTCGATCGAGGCGACCACCGACCGGGCGGCCGTGCCCGCGTACGCGGTGCTCGGGGTGGACGGGTGTGCGCGGCTGGCCGAGTTGACCCGCCCGATGAGCCGGGCCGTGGTCAAGTCGGGTGGCCTGAGCATTGACAAGGCGCCCCGTCCGGCCTGACGGTCGTCTCCGTGCGTACGAAGATCGCTGTGGTCGTCGCCGTTGTCCTTCTGCTCGCCGGATGCGGCGGCGACCCGGAGAGGCGGTGCGGACCGAGTTCCTCGCGGACAGCACCGAGCTGACGCCGTCGCTGCATCTGGTCCCGGAGGCCGGGCAGTTCCCGCCGGTGCCCGCGCCCGGCACGTGGGAGCGGATGCTGCTGAAGTCCGGGGCCGGCCGCGAGTTCGTGGTGGTGAACACGTCCGGCAAGCTGGTGAAGCCGGTGCTCCGGGTGGGCGACAAGTCGTACCCGCCGGGCGGGGTCTCCGAGAGCGCCGTGCTGATCGCGGCGGTCGCGCCGAAGGTGCCGATGGTGCTGGAGCCGCGGGTACGCCCCGGAGGACAAGGCGACGAACTTCAGCGTGATCGAGACCGTCGGCTCGTCGACGAAGATGAAACTCGACTAGCACGCTACCCGGCGGTAACCTCGGTGCGGCGATCGTCGCTGTCGTTCACTGTGCGTTAACAGCGATGTGTGGTGCCTGCGATAGGCGTTTCCATTGACGCGAGTTGATGACGTACGCCCGATGTCTCGACGTTAACAGGGCCGTAACCTGGCGTGATTCTAGATTCTTATTGACATCTATCGATGTAATGGCGTTTGCTCGTCACAGCGGTATGTATCTACGTAGCTCGATGGCTGCTAGCTTTGGAAACGCCTGAAGCGGGACAAATAAGCGAAAAGGCAGTTCACCTCTGCGTGACGGAAAGGGCCGACGATGGCATCCGTACCCCGCAATCTCGTGATTGGCCTGTGTCCCACCGGCGAGCCCAACCCACGGCTGGTCGCGGCCGTCGCCCGGGGTGGCGGGCTCGGCGTCCTCGACCCCGGCACCGGCCGGAAAGCGCTCGACGACACCGCCCGCCTGGTCCCGGACGGCTTCGCGATCCGGGTCGCCGCGCCCCTCCCCGCCGACCTGCCGAACGCCGTCCGCGCCGTCATCGTCGACGCCCCCGACGGCCTGCCCGACACCGATCTGCCGGTCCTGGTCCAGGTGGTGTCCCTCGCCGAGGCCCGCGACGCGGTCGCCGCCGGAGCCGCCGGACTGCTGGCCCGCGGCAACGAAGCCGGCGGCCGGGTCGGCCCGCTCACCGCGTTCGTGCTGCTGCAGACCCTGCTGGCCGAGCTGCCGGACACCCCGGTCTGGGCGGCCGGTGGCATCGGCCCGCACACCGCCGCGGCAGCCGTCGCCGGTGGCGCCGCCGGAGTGGTCCTGGACGGCCAGTTCGCGCTGGTCAGCGAGCTGAACCTGCCCTACCGGGCGGCGTCCGCGATCCGCGCCATGGACGGCTCCGAGACCACGGTCACCGACGGGCGACGCGTCTACCATCACCCCGCGCACACCCACCCGATGCCGCCGCTCGGAGCCGAAGCCGCCTTCGCCCGCCCGCTCGCCGACCGCCACCGGTCCGCGGCCGCCGTGGTCCGGGCCGTCCGCGAGGCAGCCCTCGCCGGAGTCGCCGCCCCGGCCGAGTTGAACCTGATCGTGCAGGGGCCGATGACCCGGGTCAGCGACCAGGCCGCCTTCGCCGCCGCGGTCGCCGCCGAGGACGGGCTGCCGTTCCTGGCCCTGGCGCTGATGGACGGCGACCGGACCGCGCGCCTGCTGGAATCGGCCGCGGACACGCTCGGCGACCGGCCGTGGGGTGTCGGGCTGCTCGGCTTCTCCCCGCCCGAGGTGCGATCCGCCCAGCTCGCCGCGGTCCTGGCGACCCGCCCGCCGTACGCGATCATCGCCGGTGGCCGCCCCGACCAGGCCGCCCCGCTGGACGCCGCCGGCATCATCACGTTCCTGCACGTGCCGTCACCCGGCCTGCTGGACCGGTTCCTCGCCCAGGGCGCCCGCCGGTTCGTCTTCGAGGGCTCCGAATGCGGCGGCCACGTCGGGCCGCGCGCCAGCTTCCCGCTCTGGCAGAGCCAGATCGACCGGCTGCTCGCCTTCGACGAGGATCTCGGCGACGTGCGGGTGCTGTTCGCCGGCGGCATCCACGACGAACGATCGGCCGCCATGGTCGCCGCGCTCGCCGCACCGCTCGCCGCCCGGGGCGCGACCGTCGGCGTGCTGATGGGCACCGCGTACCTGTTCACCGCGGAGGCGGTCAGCGCCGGGGCGATCGTGCCGCGATTCCAGCAGGTGGCGGTGGAGACCGCCGAGACGGTGCTGCTGGAGACCTCACCCGGCCACGCCACCCGCTGTGCCCGTACCGGCTATGTGCAGACCTTCGCCCTGGCCCGGCAACGCCTCGCCGAGACCGGGACGGGAGTCCAGGAGGCCTGGGCCGAGCTGGAGCGCCTCAACCTCGGCCGGCTGCGGGTCGCCAGCAAGGGCCTGCGCCACCAGGACGGCGCCCTGCACGAGGTCGGCGACGACATCCAGCACCGCGACGGCATGTACATGATCGGCGACGTCGCCACCCTGCGCTCCACCACCACCACGATCCGCGAACTGCACCGCCAGGTCACTTCAGGAGCCACCGATCTTCTGGTACGCCGGGCCAGAGCGCTCGCCCCGGCTCCGGCGGTGGTCCGCGAACCCGAACCACTCGACATCGCGATCGTCGGCATGGCGTGTGTGCTGCCGCAGGCCGGTGACGTCACCCGCTACTGGCACAACACGGTGACCGGCGTGGACGCGATCAGCGAGATCCCGGCCGGGCGCTGGGACGTCGGCCGCTACTTCGACCCCGGCGCGTACCGCCGGCCGCGACGGGACGCCACCCCGTCCAAATGGGGCGGATTCCTACCCCGGGTCAACTTCGACCCCTTGGCGTACGGGATCCCGCCCACCTCCCTGGCCAGCATCGAACCCGTCCAGCTGCTCGCCCTGGAAGTGGCCGCGCGGGCGCTCGCCGACGCCGGGTACGCCGACCGCCCGTTCGCCCGCGACCGTGCCTCGGTCATCTTCGGCGCCGAGGCCGGGCACGACCTGGCCACCGCGTACGGCTTCCGGGCCCTGCTCCCCGGCTACCTCGGCGATCTCCCGCCCGCGTTGGACGAGCACCTGCCCCGGGTAACCGAGGACTCGTTCCCCGGCGTGCTGTCCAACGTGATCTCCGGCCGGATCGCCAACCGTCTCGACCTGGGCGGCGTCAACTACACCGTCGACGCGGCCTGCGCCGCCTCGCTGGCCGCCCTCGACCTGGCCTGCAAGGAACTCACCACCGGCACCAGCGACCTGGTCCTGTGCGGGGCCGCCGACCTGCACAACGGCATCTACGACTACCTGATGTTCGCCTCGGTCCGGGCGTTGTCCCCGTCCGGCCGGTGCGCCACCTTCGGCGCCGGGGCCGACGGCATCGCCCTGGGTGAAGGGGTGGCCTGCGTGACCCTGAAACGCCTGGCCGACGCCGAACGCGACGGCGACCGGGTGTACGCGGTGATCAAGTCGGTGGCCGGTTCCAGCGACGGCAGGTCCCTGGGCCTGACCGCACCCCGCCCCGAGGGCCAGCGGCTGGCGGTGCAGCGGGCGTACACCGCGGCCGGGGTGTCGATGGCCGACGTCGGCATGGTCGAGGCGCACGGCACCGGAACCGTGGTCGGCGACCGCACCGAACTGGCGGTTCTGACCGAGGCCTTCACCGAAGCCGGCGCCGGTGTCGGCAGCACCGCCCTGGGGTCGGTGAAGTCCCAGGTGGGGCACACGAAGTGCGCCGCCGGACTGGCGGGCCTGATCAAGACGGCGCTGGCCGTGCACACCG
Source organism: Actinoplanes couchii (assembly GCF_016862075.1). Lineage (GTDB taxonomy): Bacteria > Actinomycetota > Actinomycetes > Mycobacteriales > Micromonosporaceae > Actinoplanes > Actinoplanes couchii. The sequence goes on from NZ_BOMG01000042.1 coordinate 80,548, forward strand.
GGGTCCATCCGCCGACCCTGCACGTGGAGAAGCCGAACCCGTACTGGGACGGCGAGAAGAGCCCGTTCACCTTCGACCGCACGGCCCGCCCGTGGTTCCGCCCGCCGGCCGAACGCATCGCCGGGGTGAGCGCCTTCGGGTTCGGCGGCACCAACTTTCACGCCGTCCTGACCGGTTACGACGAACCGTCGCACGGCCTGGACGAGTGGCCCGCCGAACTGTTCCTGTTCCGCGGCGCCGACCGGGGGGCGGCGACCCGCCACCTGGACCGCCTGACCGACCTGATCACCGCCAACGACCGGGCGGGCCGCCCATGGCGCCTCCGCGACCTGGCCTGGACGGTATCCGCCGGTGTGGACCCCACCCTCCCGGTCCAGACGGCCATCGTCGCCACCGACCTGGACACGCTGGCCGCCGCCCTACCGTCGGCCCGAACCTTCACCCACGCCCCCCACCTGGGCGTATACGCCGCCGCCCCACCCACACCGTCCTCCGCCACCCCGCCCATGCCGTCCTCCGCCGCCGTGCCCGCGTCGCCTTTTGCTGCGCCCGCGTCGCCCTCTGCCGTGCCCGTGCCATCCTCCGCCGGGGATCCGGGCAGGATCGCTTTTCTCTTTCCGGGCCAAGGCAGCCAGCGGCCCGGAATGCTCGCTGACCTCTTTGTGGCGTTCCCCGCCCTACGGGCCACGATCACCGGACCGGCCGCCCGGTATGCCGACGTGATGTTCCCGCCCGCCGCTTTCGACCAGGCCGGCGACAAGGCCCAGCGAACCGCCCTGGCCGACACCCGGGTCGCCCAGCCCGCTCTCGGCATTGCGGATCTCGCCGCATTTCAACTGCTGACCAGCCTTGGCGTACGCCCGGACCAGCTGGCCGGCCACAGCTACGGCGAGGTGGTGGCCCTGACCGCAGCCGGAGCCCTCGACCCGGCAGACCTGGTGGACCTGAGCCGGGCCCGAGCCGAGGCGATCCTGGGCGCAACCACCGACGATCCCGGCGCCATGGCCGCGGTGTCCGCCTCCGCCGAAACGGTGCGCAAGGTCCTGGCCGCCCATCCCGACGTGGTGCCGGCCAACCACAACGCCCCCGAACAGACCGTGATCTCCGGCCCGACCGAAGCCATCGAAGCCGCTGTGAAAGCCTTGCGGGAAAAGCGGCTGAGCGCCAAACAGTTGCCGGTGGCATGCGCTTTCCACAGCCCCGTGGTGGCGGCTGGAGCCGTGACGTTCCTGGCAACCTTGGCCGAACGCACAGTGACCACCCCGGACACAGAGGTGTGGAGCAACGCGGAGGCCACGCCGTACCCCACGCAGCCCACCAGAATCCGTTCCCTACTGGCCCGCCAGATAGCCGACCCGGTCCGTTTCAAGGACCAGATAGAGGCGATGTACGAGTCAGGAACGAGAACGTTCGTAGAGGTAGGCCCGGGCGACGTCCTGACCCGCCTGGTAACCGCAACCCTGGGCGACCGAAACCACAAGGCAGTAGCCATGGACCGCCCCGGCGACCCGGGTCTACCCAGGTTGCTGAAGGTACTGGCGGAACTAGCGGTAACCGGCGTCCCGGTAGACCCGGAAAACTTGTTCACAGGCAGAGACACCAAGGTGGTGACCACCACCAAGATCCCACCCCGCCCCGGCTGGACAGTAGACGGCCACATGGTCCGAACCACCGACGGCAACCCCCTACCCGGAGGCCTACGCCCCGCCCAGGTCCTGGCCACAACCGAGCCCATCCCCTCTCCCCACCCCGCCGCGCCCACCTCAACCTCCTCCACCACGCCTGCCGCGCCTGGCTCTCGCTCCTTCGCCACGCCTGCCGCGCCCACCTCTCCCTCCTTTTCTGCCTCTCCCTCTTCCACCATCTCGTCCTCTCCTTTCACCGCGCCGTCCACCTCCGGGCTGCCCTCTGCTCCGCCGTCTTCATCCGTCCCGTCCCTCATCCCGTCTTCCGCATCCGAGCGGGACGCAGCCGTGATGGAGTTCTTGCGCGGCACCCGGGAGTTGGTCGCCACCCAGAGAGAGGTGATGCTCGGATACCTCGGAACGTCCGTGCCGTTGCCCTCCAATTTCGCTACCCCAGTGCATCCAGTCCCCGCCGACCTGCCCATTCCCGCAGACCTACCCGTTCCCGCCGCTCTCCCCGTTCCCGCTGACCTTCCTGTCTCCGAGGGCGACTCGCAGACCAGCGTCACCCCTTCACCGGCGCCAACCTCCGTCGATGTCCTTGCGCTGGTGGTGGCAACGGTGAGCGAGCGAACCGGATATCCGCCGGAGATGCTTGACCCGGCCTTGGATCTGGAAGCAGACCTCTCCGTCGATTCGATCAAGCGGACCGAGCTGATCGGCGAGCTGGCAGACCGCCTCGGTTTCGGCGGCGCAGGCGGTCAGATCGACGAGTCGGTAGTGGAAGAACTGACCCGGATCAAGACGATCCGAGGCATCGCCGACTGGATCGAAAAGCGTTCCGCCGCAATCTCTGCACCGACCTTGCCGCCCACTTCACCCGCAGCCTTATCCACAGATTCGCCGTTCTCGTTGTCCACGGGTTCGCCCGCTGTCGAACCCGAGCCCACGGTGGATGTGCTGTCCCTGGTGGTGGGGACGGTGAGCGAGCGAACCGGATACCCGTCGGAGATGTTGGATCCGGCCTTGGATCTGGAAGCAGATCTCTCCGTCGATTCGATCAAGCGGACTGAATTGATCGGCGAGTTGGCGGATCGTCTTGGTTTCGGCGGCGCAGGCGGTCAGATCGACGAGTCGGTAGTGGAAGAACTGGCCCGGATCAAGACAATCCGAGGCATCGCCGACTGGATCCAGTCCCGGACCGATCCTGGCCCCGTTTCTCCGGTTGCTGCCACTGTCGTCGCTGCTCCTGCTTCTGCTTCTGCTTCCGTTTCTGTTCCTGTTCCTGCTCCTCCTCCTGATCTGGTCTTTGCCTCCGCTCCGGCGGCCGCTCTCACGGTGACGCCTTTTCCTTTCGTTGAATTGCCTCAGAGCTTGCAGCGATATGTTGTGCAGGTTCAGGAGATTGCGCATCTGGAACCGGCCGGGCCTGATGTGTCCGTCGGCAGTGGCGTTGCCATCGTCGCCGATGGGCGGGGGATCGGACTGGAACTCGCCGACATGCTGGAAGAACACAGCATTCCTGTGTCGGTTCAGGACAATTCCGCTTCGGCGCACGGCATGATGGCGTCAACCCTTGACTCGGGTGGTTCGGCGACCGGCTTGGATGGGCTCGTCTATCTGGCTGGAATCGGGCCGGAACCTGCACCGGGTGTTCCGGAGGTGTTCGGGGTTCTTCGGCGGGCTCTGATCGGTGGGGTGCGCCGGGTGATCGTTGTTACCGGGTCGGCGGGCACGTTCGGGCATGGGTGGTCCGGGGATCCGGCCACTGATCCCACCTCGGGTGCCGGGATTCGAGGGCTGGTTCGCACGATTGCACGGGAGTACCCAGACGTCCTGGTCCGAGCGGTCGACGTGGACCTCAAGGAAGCACCTCGAAAGATCGCCGGACACCTGCTCGACGAACTCGCCGCCATCACCACCCCCGCGGCCGATCCCACCGCCCCATCCGTCAGTGGCCCCATCACCCCCGCGATCGATCCCACTGCCCCATCCGTCAGTGGCCCCACCACCACCTCTGCGAGCGGACCTTCCGCCACAGCCGGGACCAGCCTTACTGCCTCATCCGTCAGCGGCCCCACTGCTCCATCCGCGAGCGGGCCCGCCGCCACAGCCGGGACCGGCCTCATTGCAATATCCGCGAGCGGCCACGCCGTTACCTCTGTGAGCGGGCCCGCCTCCATGTCCGCGACCAGGACCGGCATCATCGGGGCTGGGCCCGCCGCCGGTTCGGGTGGGCCTGTGGTCGTCGGCTACACGAACGGAACCCGCACCACCCTGCGCGTCAGCGGTGGATCTCTGGGCGGGGCGGTCGACGTCGGGGCCGCGTGCCGGGATGCGGGGATCGGCCGTGAGTCCGTCGTGCTGTTGACCGGGGGCGCGCGCGGGATCACCGCCTCGGTTGCCGGCGTTCTCGCTGGAGTGGCCGGGTGCCACTTGGAGCTTGTCGGGCGTACGCCGCTGGGTGTGGAAGATCTTGACCCGGAAGTGATGGCCGCTGACAGTGAACCGGCGCTGCGACGTCTGCTCGTTGCACGTGGCTTGCGGAATCCTGCCGAGATCGGGGCAGCCGCGCGTCGTCTCGCCGCCGAGCGGGAGATTCGGCTGACCCTGCAGCGGCTGGCCGGGCGGGCGGCGTCGGTGCGGTACACACCTGTGGATGTCCGGGATCCACAGGCGGTGGCCCTGTTGATGACCGATGTCCACAGGCGGCACGGGCGACTCGACACGATTGTGCACGGGGCCGGCCTGTGTGAGGACAAACTGCTGGCCGAGAAGACCCCGGAATCGTTCGACCGGGTGTTCGGCACCAAAGTGGACGGGGCGCGGGCCATCGCTGCGGCGGCACCCCCGTACCTCAGGCAACTGATCTTGTTCGGCAGTGTCTCCGGTGTTTTCGGCAATCGGGGGCAGTGCGACTATTCCGCCGCCAACGATGCCCTCGACACCCTGGCCCGGAGCTGGCACGGCCGGGTCGCCGAACGGGTCCTCTCGGTCGACTGGGGGCCGTGGGCGCCGGAGGCCGGGGGCATGGTCACCCCCGAACTGGCCCGCGAGTACACCCGCCGCGGCGTCGACCTGATCGACCCGGCACACGGTGTGGCCGCGCTGCTGGCCGAACTGGCGTGGGGCCGCCCGGACCAGTGTCAAGTCGGATTCCTGGCCGGGCCTGTGGACAACTTCGACGGGTTCCGATGAGCGCGCCGGTCCCGGAGGCGGTGGCGATCGTCGGGATGGGCGCGGTCTTCCCGGGGGCTGGGGATATCGGCACGTTCTGGCGCAACATCGTCACGGGTGTGGACGCCACCGCCGACGTTCCGGTGTCGCGGTGGGATCCGGCCACCTTCTACGATCCGGGGGCCTACCACCGGCCGCCGGTGGCCGACCGGTTCTACTGCCGGCGGGGCGGGTTCGTCGACGACGTCGCGACGTTCGACCCGACCCGGTTCGGGATCATGCCCGCCGCGGTCGCCGTCACCGACCCTGACCAGCTGCTCGCCCTGCGGGCCGCCGCCGAGGCCATCGAGGACGCGGGCGGCGCCGGCGCTCTGCCGGACCGGTCCCGGATCGGGGTGATCATCGGCCGGGGCGGTTACCTGACGCCCGGCATGGCTCGGCTCGACCAGCGGGTACGCACCGTCACCCAACTGTTGTCCACACTCCGCGAACTCGTGCCCGGTCTGTCCACAGGCCAGCTCGCCGATGTCCGGAAACAGTTCCTGGCCGCCCTCGGGCCGGAGAGCCCGGACGCGGCCATCGGACTGGTGCCGAATTTCGCGGCCGCCCGGCTGGCCAACCGGTTCGACCTGCGCGGACCGTCGTACACAGTTGATGCCGCCTGTGCGTCCGGTCTGCTGGCCGTCGACGCGGCGGTCCGCGAACTGACCACCGGACGCTGCGACGCGGTCCTCGCCGGGGCGGTGCACGTCTGCCACGACCCCACCCTGTGGAGCGTGTTCACCCAGCTCCGGGCGCTGAGCCCGAGCGAACGGATCCGCCCGTTCGACAGGCGCGCCGACGGCACCCTGATGGCCGAGGGCACCGGCGTGCTCGTCCTCAAACGCCACGCCGACGCGCTCCGGGCCGGTGACCGGGTGTATGCGCTGGTCCGGGGCGTCGGGGTGGCCAGTGACGGGCGGGCTGCCAGCCTGGTCAGCCCCAGTGCCGACGGTCAGGTTCTGGCGGTACGGCGGGCGTGGGAAGCCGCCGGCCTGGACCCGGCGGCTCCCGATTCGGTGGGCCTGATCGAGGCGCACGGCACCGCCACCCCGGTGGGCGACACCGCGGAGCTGACCACCCTGGCCCGGGCTTTCGGCACCGGCGGCCCCACGATCGGCCTGGGCACGGTCAAGTCGATGATCGGTCACGCGATGCCGGCCGCCGGGATGGCCGGCCTGATCAAGGCGGCGCTGGCTGTCCACAACGGCATCCTCCCGCCGACCCTGCATGTGGACGAGCCGCATCCGGCCCTGGCGAGCACCCGTTGCCTGCCGATCCACCGGGCTACCCCGTGGCCGGCGGACTCCCCGCGCCGGGCTGGCGTGAACGCTTTCGGTTTCGGCGGCATCAACGCCCACGTAGTCCTCGAGCACCCGGGATCCGGCCCCGGCGGCACCCCGACTTTTGCGGCGGGCGCCCCGGTGATCAGTTCGGGACATCCGGCGCCGTCTTCGGCCTCTGCTACTCAGGGGCGGGTTCTCGCTGCTCCCGCCGCCGCTGTCCTTCCCGCCGAGACCGGCGCCGCCCTTCCTGCCAGGGGTTCAGCACCCGCGGACCCCTTTCGAATCCCACCACCGCCCGCCGCGCTGATTACCCCCGCGCCAGCTGCCGTGCCCTCGGCTCGCCCCGCGCCGGCCGCGGTGTCCTCCACTCATCCCGTGTCGCTCGCCGTGCCCTCGACTCACCCGGCGTCGGCTGCCGTGCTTTTCACCCAACCCGTGCCGACCGCCGTCTCCGTGACCGGGGCGGGTGGTGACTTCGTGGAACCGTTGCTGCTGCTTGCAGCGGACAGTCGCGAAGCCCTCACCGATCGGCTCGCGATTTCCGACGAGGAGTTGCTGGCCCGGTCCGCCGCCGGCGACTTCTTGCGTGGTGATTTCAGCGCCGATACCGAGCCAGGATCCTGTCGGCTGGCGATCGTGGCGCCGACCCCACGACGGCTTGCTCTGGCCCGGAAAGTGATCGAGCGGGGCCGGCCGTGGCGGGGCCGCGAGGACATCTGGTTCACCACCGAGCCGCTGCTCACCGGGGACGGCACTCTGGCATTTCTGTTCCCCGGTTTCGAGCCCGAGTTCGCGCCCCGCCTGGACGAGGTGGCCGCCCATCTCGGTCTGGCGGGACCACGTCTGACCGGCGGTACCGAGCTGCATTCCCGTGGCGCCGACGTGGTAGCGGTCGGCCGGTTCCTGGCCGAGGCGCTGAGCGAGCTGGGCGTGGTACCGGACCTGGTATCGGGCCACAGCCTGGGCGAATGGACCGCGATGGTTGCTGCCGGCAGCTACCGGGCCGCCGACGTGGACAGTTTTGTGGCATCGCTGCGGCCCGGGACGGTACCGGTGCCCGAGGTCGACTACGCCGCCGTGGGCTGCGGCGCGGACCGGGCCTTGAGCATCGCCGCGGCTCCCGGGGTGGTCATCTCGCACGACAACTGCCCACACCAGTCGGTGCTGTGCGGCCCGCCGGCGGCGATCACGGCGGCCCTCGAACGGCTGCGGGCCGAGGGCGTCCCCGGCGAGGTGCTGGCTTTCCGGTCCGGTTTCCACACCCCCATGGCAACCCCATTTCTTGCGGCCGTACGGGCCTCATTCGACATGCTCCCGCTGGATCCCCCGCACACGCCGGTGTGGTCAGCGACAACACTTGCGCCCTACCCGCAAGAACCCGCCGATGTCCGGCAACTCCTGGTCCGCCATTTGCTGGAACCCGTCCGTTTCCGCCAGCTGCTTGAGCGTCTTCATGACCGGGGAGTGCGCGGTTTCGTGCAGGTAGGCCCCGGCAGCCTGACCGGTTTCGTAGCCGACACCTTGGGCCGCCAAGACCACCTGACCATCGCGGCCCACACACCGTCCCGGGGAGGTACAGCCCAGCTACGCCGAGTGGCAGCCGCACTGTGGACAGAGGGCCGAACCCCCGACTGGAGCCGCCTGCCCACGCCGGCCAGATCGACAGCCGCCTCGACCCAAGTCCCGGCTCCCCCCGCGGAACCACCTGCAGAAAGGCATTTGACCGAGGTCAGGGAGCAGCCCAACGAGCCGAACACGGAGCGGGCTCGGGCAAAGGCCAAAGAAGGGTCAGGGTTGAAGGGCGGCACTCCGGTCCGTTTGGCTCTCGGCGCGCCACAGGTCCAACTGGCCGGAACGATCCCACCACTGATCCCGGCCGTCCCCGCTGCCAACGGTGTCCCGCTGCCGATTGCCGCTGGCCTTCTGCCGACCGACGGTGTCCCGCTGCCGATTGCCGCTGGCCTTCTGCCGACCGACGGTCTCCCGCTGTCGGCCGCCGCTGCCCTGCTGCCGACCGACGGCGCCTCGCTGTCGACCGCCGCTGGCCTTCCGCCGGTCGCGGATGGCCCGCTGCTGACCGCGGGTGCTGCATTGCCGACCATTGGTGCTGCGTTACCTGCTTCCGGGGTTCCGCTGCAGGCGGCCGGTGTCCCGTTTCCGGCTACCGACAGTCCGATTCTTGCTGCTCTGGCCGCGACGTTGGCCGAGACATCCGCAGCGGCCCGGGAGGTCGCCGAGGCGTGGTTCGCCGCCTCGATCGCAAACCCCGCGCAAGTCCCGCCAAGCTCGTCGCAAATCCCGGCGAAGGCAGGGCAAATTCCGGTGCAGGCAGGGCAGATTCCGGCGCGATCGCCGCTGGAACCGACACGCCAGGTTTCGCCGGCTGGAGTGGGCGGTGTCCGTACTGTCGAATGCTCTTTGGGGGGCATGCCCTGGTTGACCGACCACAGTTTGATTCCGCAGGCGGCGGGGTGGGCGGAACCTTCGGATCGGTTTCCGGTGGTGCCTCTGACCGGGCTGCTGGAGTTGATGGGGGAGGCCGCGCGCGAGATCTCGCCCGGGCTGATCGTTGTCGGACTTGAGCAGGTGCGGGTTCGGCGGTGGCTGGTGGTTGATCCGCCTACGACAGTCACCGTTCGGGCCGTTTCGGCTGGGGCGGGCAAGGTCAAGGTCTCCATTGATGGGTACGCCTCTGGAACGGTTCTGGTGGCCTCCGGTTATCCAGTGCCTCCGCCTGTGGACAACGGGGCGTTGCGGGAAGAGCGGCCGGCACCTGTGGACGCCGTGCGGCTCTATGTGGACAACTGGATGTTCCACGGACCCGAGTTTGCCGGTGTCAGCAGGCTGGATGTGCTGGCTGCCGATGGGATCCGGGGCGAGTTGACCGCTCTGCCGGCGCCCGGTGCGCTGTTGGATGCGGCCGGGCAGCTGATCGGGCACTGGATGCAGGTCAGTGCCGACGTCGACCAGGTCGTTTTTCCGATCGGTATCGCCGGGGTGCACTGGTTCGGGCCGCCTCCGGAACCGGGGGAGCGGCTGCAGTGCACCGCGCGGGTCACCGAACTGACCGACGATCGGATGCGTGCCGATGCCCAGTTGATCGGCGCTGACGGCCGGGTGCGGGTGACGATCACGGACTGGGTTACGCACCGGTTCTCCACCGACGACCGGATGTGGCAGTTGAAGCAGCATCCGGGCACGGTCGGCGCGGGTGAGCCGCAGCCGGACGGCTGGTGCCTGGTCCGGGAGCGCTGGCCGGACACCGCCACCCGCGAACTGGTGATGCGCCGCTATCTGGTGGCCGCTGAACGAGCCGAGTACGCCGACCGCAACCCGATGGCGCAGCGTGCATGGCTGCTCGGCCGGGTGGCCGCGAAGGACGCGGTCCGCGAACTGTTCCGTCGCCGGGGAGTGAAGGAGCTGTTCCCGTGCGAGATCCGGGTCGGCAACGACCCGGGCGGCAGACCGTGGGCGCGGGGCCCGGCCGGCGAACTCTTCCACATCTCCCTCGCCCACAGCGGCCCGATCGCGGTGGCGATAGCGGTGGAGCACGCCAGCCGCCCGACCGCCGGGCGGGAGGGTGTGGATGTCGGCGTTGTGCCGACCGCCGGGCGGGAGGGTGTGGATGTTGGCGTCGAGCCGACCGCCGGGCGGGAGGGTGTGGATATTGGCGTCGAGCCGGTTGCCGAGAGGGAAAGTGTGGGGATCGATGTCGAGCCGGTTGCTGAGCGGGCTATTGCTGACGTGGCGCTGACCGAGGCGGAGAAGCGCCTGTTCGAACAAACCGACCCTGTGGATCGTGCCGAACTCCTGACTCGTCTGTGGACGGCGAAGGAGGCCACCGCCAAGGCCGCCGGCACCGGGCTCGAAGGGAATCCTCGCCGTTTCGCCGCCGGCGAGCTGACCGCAGATGGCTGCATCGTCACTGCCGACGGCCATCGGTGGACGATCCGGCACCGCGCGATCGAGGTATCGGGTCGCCGCTACGTCGTCGCCTGGACAACCGAGCCACCGAGAAAAGCCGGGACGGCTGAGGCATCGAGCAGAGCCGGGACGCCTGAGCCGCCGGACGGAGCCTGGATGGCTGAGCCGCCGGACGGAGCCTGGATGGCTGAGCCGCCGGACGGAGCCTGGACGGCTGAGGCATCGGACGGGGCCTGGATGGCTGAGCCGCCGGGGGAAGTCGGGATGGGTGAACTGCTGAACAGGGGCTGGGCGGCTGGGGCTGCGAGGGCGGGCGGGATGGCCGGGGCGCTGGGTGACGGCCCGGGGACGGAATTGCCGAGTCAAGGAGGAAACGCGTGAGTTTGCCTGACAGCAGCCGGCTTCTCGAGGACGTCCGGGTGGCCCTCGCCGAGGTCATGGGTGACGACATTCTGCTCGCGGTCGAGATCACCCGGGACACCCGGTTCGACGACGATCTCGCGCTGGAGAGCATTGAATTCGTGGCGCTCGGTGAATATCTGCGGGAGAAATACGGCGACCGGGTTGACTTCGCCGCCTTCATCGCCGGTATGGAACTCGACGAGATCATGTCACTCACGGTGGGACGGCTGGTCGACTACATCGCCGAAACACTCGTGGCGGTCTGACCATGGTCGATGTAGTGGCCCGGGATGTGCGGTTCCATGTTCAGCGGATCAGCCCTCCCGGCGTACCGGAAAAGGTCGTTGTCTTTCTTCATGGGTTGATCCTCGACAATCTTTCCAGTTTCTATTACACGCTGGCCGGGCCGGTTTCCTCGCTCGGTATCGAGACGATCATGTACGACCTGCGTGGGCACGGGCGGTCGGAGCGGCCACCCGACGGCTACACGGTGGACGATGCTGTGGATGACCTGGCGGCTCTGCTTGCCGAGCTGGGTGTGGACAAACCTGTGTACCTGGTCGGCAACAGTTATGGCGGGGTGGTGGCGTTGCGGTTCGCGCTGCGCCGGCCGGAGCAGGTGGCCGGGCTGGTGGTGATCGAGGCGCACACCGTCGGGGACGGTGCGGGGGACTGGACCGAGCACATGAGCAACACCCTGACCGTGACCGCTCTCGGTCTGGCCCACGACGATCTCGCCGACCAGCTGAGCAAGATCGGTGACCGGAAGCTGGCGCGGGCCGCCAAACTGGCCGATCATCTGCTCAACGGCACCACCCTGATCGACGACGTGGCGGCCAACCCGGCGCTGCGCGGGCCCGATCTGCAGGCGATCCGTTGTCCGGTGCTGGCCGTCTACGGTGAGCATTCGGACCTGGCCGACGCCGGCCGCCAACTGGGCCGGCACGTGCCGGACTGCACCCTGCACGTGATCCCCGGCCAGGCGCACACGGTGCTGCGCGAGGCGACGCCGTTGGTCCGCACGCTGGTGCTGGACTGGCTGGTGGCGATATGAGCCGGTTCCTGTTCGTGGTGCCGCCGCTGACCGGGCACATCAACCCGGCCGCCGCGGTCGCCCGGGAACTGATCAGTCGCGGACACCGGGTGGCCTGGGCGGGGCGGGCGGAGACACTGCGCCCACTGGTGGGGGTCGATGCCGAGGTGTACGAAGCCGGGGATCCGGCGCTGGACGCGGTGCTGGCCCGGTCGCGGGATCGATGGCTGGGACTGCGCGGGGCGGGTGCTCTCAAGTTCCTGTGGGAGGAGTTCCTGGTACCCCTCGCCGACGCCTCGCGGCCCGGTGTGGAAACGGCTGTGGATACGTTCCGCCCGGACGTGCTGGTCGCCGATCAACAGGCGATCGCCGGGGCACTGGTCGCCGAGCGGCGCGGTCTGACCTGGGCGACCAGCGCCACCACGTCCGGGGAGTTCACCGATCCGTACGCGGCCATGCCGAAAGTGGAGGACTGGATCCGGGAGCGGATGGCGAAACTGTGCCGGGACGCCGGAGTTCCCGAGTCTGACCTGCGGTTCTCCGGGCATCTGGTGCTGGCGTTCACTTCGGCGGCGCTGATCGGGGCCGCCGATCGGTTTCCCGGGCACTACGCGTTCGTCGGGCCGGCCCTCAACGCCCGGCCGGATCGGATCGACTTCCCCTGGCCGGAGCTCGACCAGGAGAAACGACGGGTCCTGGTGTCGCTGGGGACGGTGAACGGGGACGCCGGCACGCGCTTCTTCGCCACGGTGGCCGCCGCCGCGGAACCCCTCGGCATCCAGTTGATCGTCGCTGCTCCGGACGGGGTGATCCCGGATCCGCCGCCGCATGTACTGGTCCGGCCCTATCTGCCGCAACTGGAATTGCTTCCACATGTGGACGCGGTGGTGTGCCATGCCGGCCACAACACGGTGTGTGAGGCGCTCGCGCACGGGCTGCCGCTGGTGGTGGCGCCGATCCGGGACGACCAGCCGGTGATCGCCGGTCAGGTGGTCGCCGCCGGGGCCGGGGTGCGGGTGCGGTTCGCCCGGTCCGGAGTGGATGAGTTGCGTGCCGCCTTGCACACGGTTCTGACCGATTCTGCCCATCGAGCGGCTGCCCTGCGGGTGCGGTCGTCGTTCACCGCCGCGGGTGGGGCACCAGCGGCGGCCGACCGTCTGGAGAAGCTGTGCTGACCGTGCTGCCGGCCGTCCTGGTCATCCTGATCCTGCTGCTCAGCGCGTTGCGATCACGGGTCCGGCTGGCCGCGTTGCAAGTCCTGCCGGAGCCCACTGACAACGAGCCGGCCGCGGAAAATGTGCCGACCACCGGAAACACAACGACCACCGGAAACACAACGACAACCGGAAACACAACGACGACCGGAAACACGCCGACCACCGGAAACACAACGACGACCGGAGGCGCGCCCGCCCTCACCACCGCGCCGGCCGGATTCCAGCTGTTCGCGCAGGCGGGCGTCGTGGTTGACGAGGCGACGCGGCGGGCTGCCCAGGCGTACGCGCGCCATCGAGGTCTTGAAGTTGTCGACCTTGTGCCGGGCGATCTGCCGGTTGCCGGGAGTCACGCCCTGGCCCGCGACGTCGATCCGGCCCGCTATCGCGACGACCGCCTCGCGGTGGGCCGTGGTGCCGGGCACGCGTTACTGGTAGCGACCGACCTGGCCGCCCGCGCCGAGGTGACCGCAAGCGCCAACCTCGATCCCGCCGAGATCATCCGGCTCACCGCCCGCCTCAAGAAATACGCCTCCACCAGCATGGACGTCGTCGTAGCCCCAGGTCTGCGGTCGGTCCCGGCCGATCCCGCCACCGGAAAGGCCCGGCTCCGCGCATCAGGCGCGATCGTCGCCATGTCACTGTCCGGAGCCTTCCTCGGGTACGCGTTACTCGCCGCAACCGTGGCCCTCCAGTTGACGTGGGGGCTCGCCGCCCTGGCCGTCTACAGCCTGCAGCCGTACCTGTTCCTAGCCGGAACCCCGCTGCACCCCGCCGACCTCAACCGCGCCTGGCTGCGATTGATCAGAGAACCGTGGCGCTGGCTACGCACGATCCGAGGCACCTGGCAGTCACAACACGACCGAGAACGGCAAGAACTGCAGGACCAGGCTCGCCTGGAGTACGCCGCCGAACTGTCCCGAGGCACCGACCGCTTCTTCGAACCGCCCCGCGACGACTGCCCGTGGTGCTCCGGCCGGAACCTGACGACCCGTGTCCACACCCGCGACCGTGTGCAGGGCAAACCCGGCCGCTTCACGCTTGTGGAATGCGACGGCTGTGGACACGTGTTCCAGAATCCCCGGCTCAGTCTCGACGGCCTGGCGTTCTACTACCGGGACGTGTACGACCGGCTCGGCGAGGACAGCACCGAGCACGCCTTCGGACTGTCGGTGGCGTCCTACGTGGGCCGCGCCGATCTGGTGAACCGGCACACCACGCCGGTGAACTGGCTGGATGTCGGAACCGGTCACGGGCACTTCTGCACCTACGCCCAGGGCGTCTTCCCGGACACCGTCTTCGACGGCCTGGACATCTCGGACTCGATCGACGACGCGCAACGCCGGGGCTGGGTGAGCACCGGCTACCGCGGTCTGTTTCCGGACTTCGCGGCGAAATTAGCCGACAGCTATGACGTCGTCAGCATGCATCACTACCTGGAGCACACCCGGGATCCGCGCGCCGAACTCGACGCCGCCGCCCAGGTGGTGCGGCCCGGCGGCTACCTGATGATCGAGGTCCCGAACCCGGCGACCCGCCTGGCCCGTCTGCTGCGCGGCTACTGGGTTCCCTATTTCCAGCCCGAACACCTCAACCTGGTTCCGGTACGGAATCTGACCGCGGCCCTGCTCCAGCGTGGTCTCCAGCCGGTAGCCGTGGAACTCGGCCGGGCCCACCAGCCGTGCGACTTCGCCGGCGCGGTACTGCTCTGGGTGAACAGTCTCTTCCCCGACCCCGATCATCCATGGGCCACCACCCCGGGTTCACGAGCGCAGAAGCTGGCCCGCCAGACAGCGTTCGTGGCGGCGGTCCCGCTCCTGGTGGTCGGCAACATCCTGGACCAGTTGCTGGGCGCGGCCATCGCTGGAACCGAAGGCGGAAACTGCTACCGAGTCCTGGCCCAGAAGCCTGTGGAGAAGCCGTGACCGACGTGATGTCCCGGGTCGACGCCCCGGCCGAATTGCGCATGGTGCCGTACACCTTTCTTCGGATGTTCGGCTCGCAACCGGATGTGGTGGCCTCCACCCGAGGCGGGCTCGGCCTGCTCGCGAACCGTGGGGCGGCGCTCGCGGTGACCGTGCCCTGGGGCGCGATCGTGGCCGGCAGCGCCCGTGACGACGGCGTGCTGGAGTTGCGGTCCCGCAATCGGCCCACCGAGGGGGTGACCCTGCAACCGGACGAGTGGTCGGCGGCGGCACCGGCCTGGGCGTGGCCGACGATCCGGGCGGCGAGCCGGTTGCGCGCGGCCGGTTTCGCCATCACCGGAGCCACCCTGGTCGTGCACACCGGTCTGCCCGGCGCGCTGTCGATCCCGACGGCCGCGGCTGCGACGGCGGCAACCACCAGGGCTTTCATCGACCTGTACGCCCTACCCGCCGACGCCGCGACATCCGCCGTCGGCTCCCCCGTCGTCCTCCCCGACCGAGCCGCCGACCTGGCCGCCCTCGCCGATGGTGGGGCCGTGCTCGCCCGCAGCGACACGACCGTGGACCGGCTGCCGTGGAATCCGGCCGCGGCGGGCCTGCGCCTGCTCGTCGTGGAATCGGGCAACCCGGAGCTGGTGGGGAATCAGTCCCGGGACGGCGATGTGCAACAGGCCGCGCAGGCGCTTCGCCGTGGTGACCTGTTCCGGTTCGGGCGGCTGCTGCCGGCGCCCGAACCGGACACCGGGCCGGCCGCAGCCGCGGCAGCCGCGAACGATGCCGGGGCCCTCGGTGCGACACTCGTCGGCGACCCGGCCCGCCCGGCCCTCGGCGTCCTCCTGCACGCCGCCGACCTGCCCCGGATCCGGGCCGCGATCCGGGCCGCCCTCCCGCCCGGCGACTACCGCCCGAGGTTCCTCACCGCCGGTAGCCGAGCCGGCTGACGTCCGATACCGATCGCTGATCACCTCCCGGCGGCACCCGGCCGATCAGAAAGAGCGGCTTGACGCATTCCGTTATCGGAATATGATTGCGGCATGGCGCGAGCAGCAACCACGTCGGACACGTTCAACGCGATCGCCGAACCGCAACGGCGGGACATCCTGACGCTGTTACGGTCCGGGGAGAGGTCGGTCACCGACCTGGCCCGGGAGCTGGGCATCAGTCAGCCGTCGGCCTCCAAACACCTGCGTGTGCTCCGCGAGGTGGGGCTGGTGCAGGCCCGCGAAGAGGGCAAACAACGGCTCTACGGGCTGGACGCCCGCGGGCTGCGCGAGGTCCACGAGTGGGTCGGCGGGTTCGAACAGTTCTGGGCCGGCAGCTTCGACCGCCTCGATGCGTATGTGCGGGAGCTGAAGAAGACACGAGCGGAGGACTGATGGACCGGGAGATCGTGATCGACCGGGTGGTCGACGCGCCGCGGGAGCTGGTGTTCGAGGCGTTCACCGAGGTCCGGCACCTGTCGCAGTGGTGGGGCCCGGCGGGGTTCTCGACCACCACCAGGGCGTTCACCTTCGCCGAGGGCGGGGTCTGGGAGTTCACCATGCACGGCCCGGACGGCACCGACTACCCCGAGTGGATCACCTGGACCGAGATCGTCCCGCCGGAGCGGATCGCGCTGCTGCACGGCGAGTCGGCCACCGACCCGAACGCGTTCACGTCGGTGCTGACGTTCACGGCCGCGAAGGACAAGACCTGGATCGAGATGCGCACGGTGTTCCCGACGAAACAACTGCGCGACGAGGCCGTGGAGAGATACGGCGCGATCGAGGGCGGCCGACAGACCTTGAACAACCTAGCTGCGTACGTGGAGAAGTGATGCCCGGAAAAGTGTTCTTCAGTGTCACGATGTCCCTGGACGGCTTCATCGCCCCGGAGGACCCGAACGAACTGATGGGGAAGAAGTGGGTCGAGCTGCAGAAATGGGTCTTCCCGCAGCGCTACTTCCGGGAGCGGCTGGGCCTGGGCGGCGGCGGAGAGGAAGGGCCCGACAACGATCTGGTACGGGACACCTTCGAGCGCACCGGCGCGAACGTGATGGGCAAGCGCATGTTCGACGCCGGCGAGCACGCCTGGCCGGAGAATCCGCCGTTCCGCACCCCGGTGTTCGTGCTGACGAAGGAGAAACGTGATCCGTGGGAGCGCCTGGGCGGCACCACGTTCCACTTCGTCAACGACGGCATCGAGTCCGCTCTGGATCAGGCCCGGCAGGCCGCCGGAGACCGGGATGTCCGGATCTCCGGCGGCGCCGACACCATCCGGCAGTATCTGAACGCGGGCCTGGTCGACGAGTTCTCGATCGCCCTGTCACCGATGCTGTTCGGCCAGGGGATCCGCCTGTTCGACGGCGTGGACATCCCCCTGGAAGCACAGCGGGTGACCCACCTGAACTACCGGTTGCCGAGGTAGTAGCTGACGTGCGGCGGCTGGTTGTAGGCCACGTTCTGCCAGGCCACACCCAGTCGGTAGAGCTTGTCCTGGACGAGCGTGGTGAACCCGTACCGGCTCGGGAAGGGTGTGCTGTAAAGGCGTAGCGCGGTGCTGTCGTCGGTGCGCCACAGCACCTCCTCGCGCCAGTCCCCGAGCAGATCGGCCTGCAGCGACGGCGTGCCCTTGGTGTAGTTGTTGGACGAGGTGCCGGTGGCCGTCAGCAGCCGGGTGGTGGTCCGGGTGGCCGGATCCCACTTGCCGATGGTCCCGGTGCCGACTCCCGCGTCGGCGTCCCAGTCGTGGTCCAGGATCTCCCGGCCCAGGTCGCCGTCCCAGTAGAGGACGAAGTTGGCGGCCGGGATGTCGGTCGAGATCAGGGTGCCGTCGGTGCTGTAGAGCCAGCCGGTCGGGCTGTTCCACGCGCCGCCGACGGCCCACGTCTCCTCGCCGGGGTACGCCGGGTCGATGTCGCCGGAGGCGCCGCGCCCGGTGTCGATGCCGGTGAACTGCCCGTGCAGCACGGTGCCGGTGGCGGCGTCGTGGGTCTCCATGCCGTACGCGGCGGACTTGCTCTCGTGCACACCGAAGACTTCCAGGCCGGGACGGTTCGGGTCGAGGTCACCGACGTGCAGGGCGTCGCCGTGCCCGAGACCTGTCGAGTGCAGCACCGAGCCGTCGTCGTCGATGGTCAGCGCGCCGTAGACGATCTCGTCCCTGCCGTCGCCGTCCACGTCGGCGGGGGAGAGGTTGTGGTAGCCCTGCCCCTCGTACTGCTTCCCGGCGACGTTGCTGTCGAACGTCCACCGGTGCGTCAGGGCGCCGCCGGCGAAGTCATAGGCCACCAATACGGTACGCGTGTAGTAACCGCGCGCCATCACGATGCTCGGGTGCTTGCCGTCCAGGTACGCGACCGACGCCAGGAACCGGTCCACCCGGTTGCCGTAGCAGTCGCCCCACGCGCACACGTCGCCACGAGCCGGCTCGTACGGAATGGTGGTCGTCGCCGCACCGGTGCGCCCATTGAAGACGGTGAGGAACTCCGGGCCGGTCAGCACGTAACCGGCGGTGTTGCGGTGATCCGCGGTCGCGTCACCGATCACCGTGCCGGTGCCGTCGGTGGTGCCGTCGGCGGTCTTGGACACCACCTCGGCACGGCCGTCACCGTCGAAGTCGTACACCAGGAACTGGGTGTAGTGCGCCCCGGCCCGGATGTTGCGGCCCAGCCCGATCCGCCACAGCCGGGTGCCGTCCAGTTCGTAGGCGTCCAGGAACACCTCGCCGGTGACGCCGGACTGCGAGTTGTCCTTGCTGTTGTCCGGATCCCACTTCAGGACGATCTCGTACTGCCCGTCGCCGTCCAGGTCGCCGATGCTCGCGTCGTTGGCCCGGTAGGTGTCACCCGGCTTCTGCAGCGGGATGTCGAGATGATCGGTGTCCCAGGCGGTCACCGGCCGACTGCGAACCCCGCCCCGGAGAGCCACCGAGTAGCGGTCGCCGGGCTTTCCGCGTACGTCCAGAAAGTTTGATCTTCCGCGCATTTCAGAAAAAATCTTGCGACCGTTACGGAACACGTCGAAGGCGGCGTGGCGCCGGTCGTCGGCCAGCAGCCGCCAGCTGACCAGCACACCGTCCGGGGTGGGGACGGCCACCAGCCCGCGGTCCAGGCGCTCGGTCTGCCGCCCGTCGACCGTGATGGTCGCCGGGCGGTGACCGGCCAGGGCGGGCGCGGCGGGCAGCAGCACGACGGCGGCGACGAGGGCGACCGCGGTCTTGAAACGCTTCATGGTCAGGCTCTCCGATCCAGGGCGGCGGCGACGTACGGCTGGAGGTATCCCGAGAGCACCTGGTGACCGAAATCGTTCGGGTGGGTGCCGTCGTTGGTCATGGTCGCCGGATCCCACCAGCCGGTGGTGTCGACGAACTCGATGTCCCGGTCCCCGGCCGCCTGTCGGGCCGCGACGGCCTCCGCGGTCTCGGCCGCCCACCAGCCCTTGAAGATCCGGACCGCCAGAATGGTCGCGCGCGGATTGTCGGCCCGCACATCGGCGAGGAAGTCCTCGTAGGCCACCCGGAAGTCCGCGCTGCTCACGCCGTGCCCGACGTCGTTGGTGCCGATGTTGACCACGACGACGTCCGGGCGGAACCGGCGGAAGTCCCAGTCGGCGGCGCCGTCCTGGAAACCGACGTGCGGATAGCGGCCCTCCAGGCCGTAACAGCGGATGCCGCGGGTGCTCTCCTCGGCGGTCAGCTCGTTGAGGCAGGCACCGCTGAGGGCGATCTGGGTGTGCCGGACGCCCAGATTCTCGCCGATGATCCACGGGTAGGCGGACAGCGCCACGTTGGTGGAGGTGTACCCGGCGGTGATCGAGTCGCCGACGAACTCGGCCGACTGCCGTTTCCGCTGCGGACGGAAGGTGTGCGCGCCGTCGTCCAGGGTCAGCCCCTGGAAACGGGCGTCGCCGGTGTAGCTGCCGGCCACGATCCGGTACGACACCAGCAGCGTGTGCCGGCCCTCGGCCAGTGGCTCCGGGGTCAGGTCGACGGTGCCGCTGACCTGACTGGCCAGGGTGTACGGGCCACCGTCGATGCTGTACCAGAAGTCGATCGTGTCGCGCTGCTCCAGGGCGACGCCGGTGCCGGTGAACCCGACCCGCAGGTAGGCGCCCGCCCACTGCGGGACATAGGCCGTCCGGTCGGTGGTGTCCCAGCGCCCGGTGTACTCGATGTTGCGGTCGGTGGGCGTGCCCTGCGCGGGCGGCGTCGCGGGGATCGGCAGGGTTCCCGCCATCAGGACGGACAGGAAAAGGTTCATGCGGACCTTCCCAGAAGTGAGCGGGCGAGCCGGATGCGCTGCTCGCGGAGGTCACCGGCGACGAGTTCGGCGATCCGGGCCGCGCCGTACGACTCGAAGTGGGTGTGGTCGTTGCAGAAGATCTGCCCGACCAGGCCGGTGCTGTAGTCGCCGTCGTTCGGGCACAGCGCGAGCGAGTTGTAGTAGTCGACGCTGAGAGTCTGCAGGTCGATGTAGTCGGCGCCGGTGGCTTCGGCGGCCGCGATCGTCGGCTCGGTGAAGCCGCGGTTCTTGACGGCCGTGTCGCCGGAGCAGGTGATCGCGGCGACCGCGGACAGCACGATCGGGTGCGCGCCGCGGTCGATCGCGGTCTGCGCCATGTAGGTCATCAGCTCCCGGTACCGCTCGGTGCCGACGTGCCGGGGGCAGGTCGGCGAGCCGTCGTTGATACCGAACTGGATGAACAGGTAGTCACCGGCTGTCATCCCGTCGAGGACCTGCTGCCAGCGGGCCGAGTACGTCTCGCCGGTCAGCACGCACTCGCCGTCCGCGCCGATCTCGGCGGTCACGTTGGGCTCGTGCAGCCAGGTCTGGATGCTGCGGCCGCCGAACGCCAGGTTGTGCACGGTGACGTTGTCACGGAACAGCGGGGCGAACTCGGCGCCCCAGCCGACCGGGCAGGTGCCGGTGGTGGGCGGGGCCATGGTCGAGTCGCCGGCCAGCCAGACGCCGACCGGGCGCGCGCCGGGATGGGCCGGGCCGCCCGGCGCGCCGGGGGACTCGCAGTCGGCGGGCGCGGCGTGCCCGGTGCCCGGCGCCACCAGGGTCAGGGCGATGGCCAGGGCGGACACGATCATCAGTCGAACTCTGCGCATGGACTCTCCTGGAGTCATGAAACGTTTCAGCAGAACGTGTTACCGTGAGATTAAATATCGATAACCATCGGTGTCAAGGAATGCATCGACGGCACTGGCTAACGTGGCGTCGTGGTGAACAGCAGATTCGCGCACTGGCCCGGCCGCGTGGTCACGATCGCGGGCATCTGGGTGGTGCTCAGCTTCCCGTTCCGCGGCTTCGGCTGGACCTGGTGGGTCGACTACGGGTTCGGGATGCTCAACGTGCCCGCCGAGCCGAACCTGTTCATCGCCGCCGTGCTCCTGCTGATGGGCAGCGCCCTGCGCCGCCGGCTGCGGGCCGCGTTCCTGCTGCTGCTCGTCTACCAGGTGTGCGCGACAGTGCTGGACGCCGCGGTGCTGGTGGCCGGCGTCGTCTTCTGGAACGACCTCAGTGCCGCCGACCTGGACCTGTCCCGCACCGACGTGGTGCTGACCGGGGTGGCGACCGTGCTCAGCACGATCGTGGTGATCCTGCTCTGGCGTTCCCGGCGGGCGTTCCCGGCGCGGCTGGGCCGCGGCTCGTGGCTCTGGGCGACGTCGGTGCTGGCAGCCGGCCTGATCACCGCCTGGAGTCTGGCGTTCGCCCTGACCATGCTGTTCCCGGACACCCTGCGGGGCAGTGGCGAGCGGGTGGTCTGGGCGAACCGGTCCGCGCTCGGGCTGAGCCCGGCCGGGGACAACGCCGGGCTCAACGGGCACCACGGTTACCACTGGGTGTCGGTGGCCGCGTCGACAGTCTCCGCGCTGGTGCTGCTGGTCGCGGTCGGGCTGTTCCTGCGGTCGGCGCGGGCCAAGCAGTACCTGGACACCGACGCCGAACTGCACCTGCGCCGGCTGCTGCTGACCGACGGCGAGGACGACTCGCTCGGCTGGTTCGCCACCCGCCGGGACAAGTCGGTGATCTTCTCCCCGGACGGGCGGGCCGCCGTCACCTACCGGGTGGTCGCGTCGGTCAGCCTGGCCAGCGCCGACCCGATCGGGCATCAGGCGTCCTGGCCCGCGGCGATCGGGGCGTGGCGGGCCGAGGCCCGACGGCACGGCTGGTTCACCGCGGTGCTGTCGGCGAGCGAGACCGGCGCCACCGCGTACGTCAGTGCGGGTTTGAAGGCCCTGGGCATCGGCGACGAGGCGATCCTCGACGTCGCCGGGTTCACCCTGCAGCCGAAGACGATGCGGCCGGTGCGGCGGGCCGTCGACCGGGTGCGCGCCGCCGGTTACACCTGCCAGGTCCGGCGGCAGGCGGCGATCGGCGCGGACGAGCTGGCCGAACTGGACCGGGTGGCCGCCACCTGGCGTGACGGCGGCACCGAGCGCGGTTTCTCGATGGCGCTGGGCCGGTTCGGCGATGCGGCCGACGGACGGTCCGTCGTGGTCACCGCCCACGATGATCATGGTTTGGTACGGGGGATCCTCACGTTCGTAACGTGGGGTGTCCGGGGTCTGTCCCTGGACCTGATGCGCGCCGACCGGACGGCGGAGAACGGTCTCACCGAGTTCCTGGTGGCCGGGCTCGTGGAGGCGTGCCCCGACCTGGGCGTACGCCGGATCTCGCTGAATTTCGCGATGTTCCGTTCGGTGTTCAGCTCGGCCGACGGGGTGGGCGCCGGGCCGGTGATCCGGGTGACCGACGCCGTGCTGGGCCTGGCTTCCCGGTTCTGGCAGCTGGAGTCGCTCTACCGCGCCAACGCCAAGTACCTGCCGGCCTGGGTGCCCCGCTTCCTCTGCTTCGACTCCTCGCTCGCCCTGAGCCGGGCGGTCTACGCCGCGGCCCGCGCCGAGGGCTTCCTGCCGTCGCTGCTGCCGCCGGTGCCCGCGCCCGACGCCGCGTTCGCCGAGGCGGTCCGGGCGCAGGAGGACCAGCTGCTGCGCCCGCCCCGCCCGGAACGCCGCCTGAGCCAGCAGCAACGCGCCCGCCTGGAGAAGCGGGACCGGCTGGTCCGCGACGGCGTCGAGCCCTACCCGGTGGCCGTCGCCCGCACCACCACCCTGGCCGCGGTCCGCGAGACCCATCCCGGCCTGCCGCCGGATGCCCGCACCGGCGTGCAGGTGTCGGTCACCGGGCGGATCCGGGCGCTGCGCGACCTGGGCGGGGTGATCTTCGCCCGGCTCCGCGACGGCGACACCGACCTGCAGGTCATGCTCACCGCCGCGACGACCCCGGCGGACGTGCTGCGGCGCTGGCGGCGGACCGTCGACCTCGGCGACCACGTCAGCGTCACCGGCGAGGTGGCCACCTCCCGGCGCGGCGAGCTGTCGATCCTGGCCACCGACTGGGCGATGGCCGCGAAATGCCTGCGCCCGCTGCCGGACGAGCACGCCGGGTTCACCGATCCGGAGGCGCGGGTCGCCCAGCGGCACCTGGATCTGCTGGTCAATCCGGAGGCGATGCGGGTTCTCCGGGATCGCAGCACGGCTGTCAGAGCACTGCGAGACGCTTTTGCGGTACGGGGTTTCACCGAGGTCGAGACTCCGATGCTGCAGACGGTCCACGGTGGTGCGGCCGCCCGCCCGTTCGTGACCCACATCAACGCGTACGACATGGAGCTGTTCCTGCGGATCGCCCCCGAGCTGTATCTGAAGCGGCTGTGCGTGGCGGGCATGGACCGGGTCTTCGAGTTGAACCGCAACTTCCGCAACGAGGGCGCCGACGCCACCCACAATCCGGAGTTCACCTCGCTGGAGGCGTACCAGGCGTACGCCGACTACGACACCATGCGGCTGCTGACCAGGGAACTCATCCTGGAGACGGCGACCGCGGTGCACGGTGAGCCGGTGGCGGCGCGGCCCGAGGGCCGGGTGGACCTGACCGAACCGTGGGCGGTGGTGACCGTGCACGAGGCGGTCAGCAAGGCCACCGGCGCGTCGCTGACCTCGGACACCCCGGCCGATCGGGTGCGCGAGGTGTGCGCGGCCCACGGGGTGCACGCCCCGGCCGACGCGAGCGCCGGTGAGCTGGTCGTCGAGCTGTACGACGCGCTGGTCGAGAAACAGACCACCTACCCGACGTTCTACACCGACTTCCCGCTGGAGACGTCACCGCTGACCCGGACCCACCGCACCGATGCGAAACTGGCCGAGCGCTGGGACCTGGTCGCGTACGGGATGGAGCTCGGCACCGCCTACTCGGAGCTGATCGACCCCACCGACCAGCGCGAACGCCTGACCGCCCAGTCGCTGAAAGCGGCCGCCGGCGACCCCGAGGCGATGCGTGTCGACGAGGCGTTCCTGTCCGCCCTGGAGTACGCGATGCCACCCACCGGCGGCCTCGGCCTGGGCGTCGACCGGATCGTGATGCTGCTGACCGGCACCCCGATCCGGGCCACCCTCGCCTTCCCGTTCCACCGCCCGGCGGTACATTGGCCCACGTGAGCGACCGGCAGGGGCCCTCGTGAGTGACCGGCAGGCCCGCAAACAGGCGGTCACGCAGGCGGACGTGGCACGGCACGCGGGTGTGAGTGGCGCCGTGGTCAGTTACGTGGTGCACGGCGGCCCGCGCCCGGTCGCTGCGGAGACCGCGCTGCGGGTCCGGGCGTCGATCGAGGCGCTCGGGTACCGGCCGAACGCGAGCGCCGCCGCCCTGCGTACCGGATCGTCGAAGTTGCTCGGTCTCGTCGTGCCGGACATCGGCAACACGCTCTGGGCCGACCTGACCGTCGCCGCCGGGCGCTGCGCCGCCGACCGGGGCTACGACCTGATCACCGCCAGCAGCGAGGGCAGCGCCACGATCGAGCGACAGCACCTGCAGAGCCTCGCCGGGCGGCAGGTCGAGGGCCTGCTGGTGACCGTGGTCGACATGGTCGATCCGGACGTCGCCGGCATCACCGGCACCGGGATCCCGACGGTGCTGCTCAACGTCTTCTCCGACGCGCCGGGTGTCAGCAGCATCGGGGTGGACGCCCGGCGCGGGGCCGCAGACGGGGTCACCCATCTGCTGGGGCACGGCTACCGGGACGTCGGGCTGATCATCCACCCCGACGAGACCGTCGAGCTGCGGGAACAGGGCTGGGAGCAGGCGCTCGGGTCGCGCGGGCCGATCGAGCGGGGGCCGTCCACCCGGCAGGGCGGATACGAAGCCGCGCTGCGCCTGTTCGGCCGCCCGGATCGGCCGCGGTCGGTCTTCGTCAGTTCGGACATGCAGGCGATCGGGTGTCTGCGCGCCCTGTGGGAGCTGGGGTTGCGGGTGCCGGAGGACGTCGCGGTCGTCTCGTTCGACGGGGCCGCCGACTCGGCCTTCACCACGCCGCCGTTGACCGTCGTACGCCAACCGGTGGGGTTGATGGCTCGTCAGGCCGTCGACCTGGTGCTGGACGGGGGACCGGCGCGCCGCATCGTGGAACCGGCGACGCTGACCGTCCGGAAATCGTGCGGCTGCTGAGGGTTCCCAGGCCCGTTGTCTATACGTATAGTTCCGGCTCGTGATCCGCACCGTTCTCCGCACCCCGCTGTACCGCGGCGTGACGATCGCCCTGTTCCTGTCCGGGGTGGGGTTCTCCGCGCCCGCCCCGCTGATGTCGCTGTTCCTGGTCGACGAACTGGGCGCGTCCCTGTCCACGGCCGGGCTGTTCGCGCTGACCAACCTGACCGCGCCGTTGGCCGGATACCTGATCGGCGCGCGTTCCGACCGGGTCGGCGACCGGCTCGGGCTCTTCCGGCTGTGCGCGGTTCTCGGGTGCGCGGGCTGGGTGGCGATCGCCTTCGCCGGGCAGCTGTGGGTGCCGGTCGTGGTCAACACCGTCGTGCTGTGCTTCGCCGGGGCCGCCACGTCCCAGCTGTTCGCCGCCGTCCAGGACCGGCCGGTGCCCGGCATCGACGGGGTGATCGCGATCCTCCGGATCGCCCTGGTCGGCGGCTGGGTCGTCGGACCGGTCCTGGGCTCGCTGCTGGCCGCCTGGACCGACGTGCGAACCATGTTCCTGGCCACCGCGGTCTGCCTGCTCGCCCAGATCGTGCCGCTGGGCCGGCAACGCTCGACCGCGGTCACCCACGACGTGTCGGCGCCGTCCACGGCACCCGGGCTCCGGCAGATGCTCCCGCTGATCGTCTTCACCACCCTTTCGGTCCTGGTGTACGCCGGGGACACGGTCAAGTTCGCCTACCTGCCGGTCTACATGAACCGTGACCTGCACCTGTCCTCCGGCCTCAGCGGCGCGATCATCGGCGCCCAGCCGCTGACCGAGATCCTGGTGATCCCGATCGCGATCGCCGCGGCCCGCCGATTCGGCGCGATGCGCGTCCTGACGGCGAGCTGCGTCCTGGCCGTGGCCGGCACGTTCTGCCTGGCCGTCGGCACCACCGCCGCGACCCTGTTCGCCGGCCAGATCCTGATCGGATTCCTGTGGGGCACGTTCGGCGGCCTGGGCATCATCGTCGCCCAGCGCCTGCTCCCGTCCGCGATAGCCACCGCGTCCGCGGTCTTCATCAGCGCCGAACCGGTGAGCGCCGCCGTCGGCGGCCTGGCCGGCGGCCTCGGCGTGAACGGCCTGGGCCTCCCCGGCGTCTTCCTGATCCCCACCGCCCTGGCCGCGGTCGCCGCCCTCGGCCTGGCCTGGATGACCCGCCGCTACCCGTCGCCCGCCCCCGCCCGGCCCGCCGCCCTTCCCGCCGCCCGGTGAACCTCAGTAGGGCAGCCGGATGCTCCGTCCGGCGAGCGTCGCCTCGTAGAACCGCAGCATCCGCGCCATGTCCGCGACCGCACCGTCATAGATGATCACACCCTTCGCCGTTGCGGTGGCGATGTCTTCGAAGGGTCCGAGCGCTGCACGGTGGGCCCCTCTCGGCGGAGCCAGCTGTCCCAGTGCGGGGCGATCAGGGCGGTGATCTCCGCGTAGCCGGCGGCACCTGGATGCGCGCCGTCGCCGGTGCGAATCTCGTCCATCCACGTCCCGTTGCTCCTCAGGGCGGGGTACACGGGCACATAAGGAACGCCTGCCTCCTGGCAGACTCGCGTGAACCGTTCGTCGAGCGCCGCCGTGCGCAGGTTCCGGGCGTGGTCGCCGACGGGCGGCGGGCCGACCATCAAGACACGCCAGCGGCGCCGGGCGGCCTGGCCGAGGATGGCACCGAGGTTGGCCGTGGACTGCCCGGGGCCCACCCGTGGGGCGCCGTTCTCGACGGTGGTGTCGTTGACGCCGAAGGACAACACCAGCCGGTGATCGCTGCCATCGCGCAGGCGCTGGTCGCATTCCGGCAGCCAGCGGTCTCGGATGTCGTCGGAGGTCTGGCGCCGGACGCCGAGGTTGTAGGCGGTCACCGGGTGACTCCGGGCGGCCAGCCGCCCCGTCCACCCGAGACAGGCCGGATCACCGACCCCGGCCACGAACGAGTCGCCGACAAAACGGATCCGCAGGTCCCGGCCCACCGCAGGATCGTAGATCAGGGCGACTTCCGCGAACCCACCCGCTGGGGGATCGGCGCAGCTGCTCCCAGTCATCATTCGTCCAGACGGTTGATTGCAGGCCGGTACCGGTCGGCGCGGGGCACGACGTTGGGAACGGGCCGCTGAGATGAGCCGGCCAGGATCAGGTGGTTCGCGGCATCGAGGCCCGGTTCCGGTCGATGATCATCGCGTGGGTCTCCAGCGGGCGTCGTCCTGGTCACCGGGCGGTTCGGTCACGGCTGCGTCGGTGACTCGGGTGAACCGGGGGATGCGGTCCAGCGGGGTGCAGGTCGTGATCCGGGTGGGGCCGGTGTGGACCGTGCCGTCGTCGGCTTGCCACTGGCCCTTCGGCAGGTGCACGTCGCGGTGGGTGGCGGCCTTTTCGGTCACCGGGGCGACGATCAGGTTCGGGCCGAGGAAGTACTGGTCGGTGACGTCGTCGAGGCCGGGTGCGTGGAAGGCCATCGGCCGGACCACCGCTTCGCCGGTGAGTGCCGCCTCGTCCACGAGGGACAGGATCAACGGCAGGTTTTCGGTACGGACGTCGAGGGCGCTGTGGACCGCCGCCAGATGACGGGCATCGAGGACCCGGGCCGGTGGGAGGGAGAACTGCATCATCGGGCTGAGGGCCGCGATCTGCGCGTACCGGACGAAGAACTCCTGGTCGACGCCCTGCTGCCCGCCGACCGCGCCGATCTCCCCGCCGCCGATCATGTCGGGGCAGGTCCAGGCGTGGCCGATCATGCCGTGGGCCAGCATCTCCGGGACCAGCGAGCCGATGCCGTCGGCGCCCCAGTGCGGTGGCGACAGGTCGCCGGCCTGGCGCTGAGCACGCTCGTCGAACGGATCGAGGAGCTGACCGGGCCGCCGCTGACGAGGCTGATCGAGCCGGTGGGCGTGGTGCGCCGGGCGACGACCGCCGGCTTTCAGGCGGCCAGCATCACCCGGGCCACCTCGGCGACGGCCGGTAGCTGATCCAGGTGCCGGATCTCCAGCTCCGGCCGGGTCCGCACACACATGCCGAAGCCGTAGCCGGCGCCCAGCAGCACCACCGCGAACTCGTCCGGGAACGGCCTGTCCCGGATGTAGACCGACCGGGCCCGGCCGAGCAGGTCGTGCAGGGACACCGGGAGTTCGGGGCAGGTGCCGGCCGGTTCCACCGCGAAGACGATGACGTCGGGATCGCGGGCGAGCATCCCGTGCAGCCGGTCCAGCGCGGTGGCGATCGACATGCTGTCCGCGGCGAAGGTGGGCCCGCTCGTCGCGGTCGCCGTGAACGGTGAGCCGGGCCGTTCGTGGAACGTCGACGGCGGCGCCGGGAGCACCGCGGCGGCCTCCGGGTCGTACCGATGGCCCGGTCCGTCGATCGGTCCCGGCCGGGCGAAGTGCCAGCCCTGACCCCAGTGCGCGCCGAGGTCCCGGGCGACCGCCAGATCGGCGGCCGTCTCGATGCCCTCGGCGATGATCCGCGCCCCGGTCCGGGCCGCCTGCGCGCGGACCACCGCGCTCACCCGGGCGGTCGCGGCCGACGCCGGATCCCGGATCAGGCTCAGATCCAGCTTGATCACTTCCGGTTCCAGGATCGGCAGGAACGCCAGCGACATCGGGTCCACGCCGACGTCGTCCAGGGCGACCGCGTGCCCGAACGCCCGGGTCAGCCCGGCCAGCCGCAGCATGCTGCCGGGCACCGTCGGCAGGGCCCGCTCGGTGAACTCCAGGACCTCCCGGAACGGCAGGCCGGCCACCACGAGTTCGGCGATCCGGGTGGAGATCGGCTGGTCGACGACGGCGGGTTCGGCGTTGACGAACAGCATCGGCGGCTGTACCGCGGCGTCGACGGCGACCTCCAGGGCCCGTTCGGCGCAGAGCTGGTCGAGGTCACCGAGGCGGCCGGCCGCGCGGGCGGCGTCGAACAGCCGGTCCGGGAACTCCAGCGCCGTCCCGGCCGGGCCGCGGGCCAGCGCCTCCAGCCCGACCACACCACCACCGGCCAGGTCGACGATCGGCTGGAACACCGGTCGCACCAGCCGGCCGGTGATCACGTCACCGACCGTCATCTGCGCCGCCCGTCGCGGACTCGTCACCTCGGTCATCGCCGTGTCCATCGGCCCCGGGCCCGCCCAACTGAGGCCTCTTAGGGTCGTCTTAACCTTGCCCTAACCGGTCGTTACCGGTCAGGCGGCGATAGTTCCGGCATGCGATCACTGCGCTCCACGAGCCTGACGGCGCTGGCCGTCCTCTCCGTCGCCGTCCCCCTGGCCGCGATCACCGCGCCGACCGCCGCCGTCGCGGCCAGCTCCAAGTTCTGCGACGGGGGCAGTTACACCGTGCTGGGCAAGACCGGCACCAAGGACCGGTTCCGCGGCACCGTCGCCGCCCCGGCCGGACGGTTCACCGTGCAGGGCAAGTACACCCGGTTCGACATCGACCCGGCCACCTTCGCGATTTACGACTACACGTTCACCGGCGCCGCCAACGTCGGCGACATGACCGGGCGCAAACCCACCCCGGTCTACACGAGCAAGGTGCCGGACCACCGCGGGCTGGCCCTGACCAGCGCCATCAGCCTGGAGCTGCGGGACGAGGGCTTGACGGTCTCGCGTACCGGCGCCAATGGGTTGAGCATGAAGATCCAGGCCAAGGACTGCGCCCAGGGCGGGATCTTCCAGATGGAGCCGTCGCGGGGTGACGGCACCCGCACGCGGATCGTGCACACCCTGGCCGATTCCACGTTCTACTACGACAATCCGCGGTTCCGGGCCCGGCTCGGCGCGTGGCTCGGCTCGGAGTGCACCAGCGAACAGACCGGACCGGCAGGCACTTTCTGCGTACGGGTGAGCCCCCGCGTCAACATCGGCAGCGACGTGGCCCCCGCGCTGGTGCTGCGGGACAGCGCTCAGGTCGCCACCCGCATCCCGCAGGCGTCGTGCGGCCCCGACTTCACCAACACGCTCGGCCTCTCCGAGACCAGGGACCACTGCGGCGCGACGAGCATCTGGGACGTGGCCAGTGGTGGCCGGATGGGCATGGTCACCGGCGAGGACGCCACCGAGGTCGCCAACCCGCCCACCAACTGCACGAACGACTGCCAGGCCGAGAACGGCGTCAACGGCCGGCTGGCCACGCTCGGCTTCCCGGCGGTCGTCGACCCGGCCGTGAAGCTCACCCCGCGCACCTCCACCGACGGCCTGACCGCGCCGCTCACCGTACCCTTCACCGCTCCCTTCACCGCTCCCTGATGATCATTCTCGGTCCGGATGCGGGATAATCACTTCCTGTGATCACCGAAGAACAGTGGCAGGACCTGCGGGCTCGCGCCCGGGAGGCGATGACCAAGGCGTACGCCCCGTACTCGAAGTTTCCGGTCGGGGTCGCCGCCCTGGTCGACGACGGCCGGATCGTCATCGGGGCCAACGTCGAGAACGCGTCGTACGGGCTGGGCCTCTGCGCCGAATGCAGCCTCGTCTCCGCCCTGATGATGTCCGGCGGCGGCAAGCTCGTCGCGTTCGCCTGCGTGGACGGTGACGGCAACGCGCTGATGCCGTGCGGGCGCTGCCGGCAGCTGCTCTACGAACACTCCGCCGAGGGCATGCTGCTCGACACGGTCAGCGGCATCCGGACCATCGACGAGGTGCTGCCGGACGCCTTCGGGCCCCGGACGCTGCGGGACTACCAGGACAGTCACTGAAAGCCGGGGTGCGGCCTTTTACCGGGGCCGCACCCCGGTTCCCTTTTAAATCGTGAACCCGCCGTCCACGTTGATCGTCGCGCCGGTGAGGTAGGCGCCGTCCGGGCCGGCCAGGAACGCCACAGTGGCCGCCACGTCGGACGGGGCCGCGAAGTGCCCGAGGGCGGTGAACGACCGGATCGTGCCGGCGTTCGGCCCGTCGGCCGGGTTGGACGCGGTGTCGGTCGGGCCCGGGTTGACCAGGTTCACCGTGATCGCACGGCCGCCGAGTTCCCGGCCCAGTGCCTTGGTCAGTCCGGTCAGGGCGGTCTTGCTCATCGCGTACAGCGAAAAGCCCGGAAAGACCGCCCGCTCGGCCACGTTGCTGCCGATGTTGATGATCCGCCCACCGGCCGGCATGTGGGCGACCGCGGCCTGCGAGGCCAGGAAGGGCGCTCGGACGTTGACCGCGACGGACTGCTCGAAGTCGTCGGGCGTCAGGTCCTCGAGCGGGCCGATCAGGAAGCTGCCGGCGTTGTTGACCAGGATGTCCAGCCGCCCCAGCGTTGCGGCGGCCTGCTCGACGGCGGCCACCACGGCCGCCGGATCGGCGCTGTCGGCCCGGACGGCGACGGCCCGCCGCCCGGCCGCCTTGATCCGGTCCACGATGTCGTCGGCGCTCTTCTGGTCCTGCTGGTAGGTGAGGGTGACGTCGGCGCCCTGTTCGGCCAGGCGCAGCGCCACGGCGGCCCCGATGCCGCGACTGCCGCCGGTGACCAGGGCCGCTTTCCCGTCGAGTGTGTTGTCCATGGGTTCGATCCTGATACTTGACGCCGCAACTTTCTGGCGGCTATCGGACCTGGCGTTCCGCAGTAGACAGTGTCTACCCGGATCTAGTAGACACTGTCTATGTCTGTTCGGCGGCACCTCGTGCTCGGGGCCAGTGTCGGCGGGGCCATGCTGGTGGCACTCGACGGGACGGTGCTGATCGTGGCCCAGCCCAGCCTGCAGCGGGAACTCGGCGCGAGCCTGTCTCAGGTCCAGTGGACCAGCACCGGCTACCTGCTCGCGGTGGCAGCGCTGCTCGTCGTGGCCGGTCGTCTGGGTGACCGCTACGGGCACGCCCGCCTGCTGTCCACCGGCGTCCTCGGGTTCGGGGTGGCGTCGGCGGGGATCGCCTTCGCTCCCGGGATCGGGTGGGTGATCGCGCTGCGGGCGCTGCAGGGGTGTTCGGCGCGCTGCTGCAACCGGCGACCCTGGCGGTCCGGGTTCCGGTGCCGGCGCGGTCCGAGCCGGCGCGGTTCGACCTGCTGGCGGCGGCCCTGCTCGCGGCCGCGCTGGCGATCGGGGTGCACACGCTTTCCGGGATCCCCGCGCACGGATGGACCACCACGCCGACCGTCCTGGGGCTGGCCGCTGCTCTGGGTGTGGCGTGGTTGTTCGTCGTGCGCGAGCGCCGGGCCACCGCCCCGCTGGTGCCGCCGCCGGTGGCCCGCTCGGTGCCGGTGATGGCGTCGTCAGCCCTGCTGCTGGTCGCGAGCGGCGCGCTGTTCGGGGCGTTGTTCGCGGTCACGTTCTTCGCCCAGGACACCCTGGGGTTCGACCCGCTCGCCGGTGGCCTGCGGGTGCTCCCGCTGACCGTGTCGATGATCCTCGGCGCCCCGATCGCCAACTTCACCCTCCGCCGGTACGGTCCACGCCGCACCGCTTTCGCCGGAACACTCCTGGTGGCATCCGGTGTCGCGCTGTTGTCCACTCTCGCCTGGAGCAGTTCGTGGCTCTCGACGAGCGTCGCCTTCGGCGTGCTGGGAGCAGGTTTCGCCACCGTCTCGGTAACCGCGACGGGAACCGTGGTGACCGACGCTCCACCCGGCCACGCCGGAGTGGTGGGCGGCCTGAAACAGACGGCGATGAACATCGGCCCGACCCTGGGCATCGCGACCGCCGCCGCGACGATGCCCCTGACCGGCTACCCCGCCACCCTGCTGATCCTGGCCGTGATCGCCACCACGGGCCTGCTCCCGGTCTCCCTGCTGCCCCGGGCCCGGCCCGGGCTCAGATGATGCCGCGGGCCCGCTGCAGCCCGCGCACGAACCGGCCGAACGCCTGGCTGTCGTCCGTCTCGTACAGGGTCAGCACGCCCTGCCAGAAGTCGGCGCGCATGGTCCACCGCCGCTCCCTCCGGCACCGGAACAGCTCCCACAGCCCGAAGACGACCATCGACCCACCCAGCCCGAACAACGTCGTGGACAGTGCGGCCCACCCGCCGGCCCAGGTCACCGCGGCGCCCATCGCCACCGGAACCAGCCCGGCGGCGGTGGCCGTCCCGAGCTGCCGCCGCTTGCGCGCCGCGTCGACGAAGGTGTAGTTCGACAACTGGGCCAGCGGAATCCACAGATCCGATCCGTCGGCCAGAATGTTGAGCTGGTCATCGACGATCGCGATGTCGTCGTCCCGGTAGTACACGTGCGAACCCGGCTCGTCGTCCGTCACCACTCACCCCACACATCGATCTCCGCCCACTTCAGCACGACCCCGGCCCGGCGGCCATCCTCCAGTGCCGGAGGTTGACACAACCGGCCCGCGGTGCCCCCACCGACCGGCCCGCGGTGTTCTCACCGACCGGCCCGCGGTGTTCTCACCGACGTGGGACAGCGCCGGCGTGGCGACTCTGCGAGCATGACCGCATGCGGATGGAGCCAGTGTGGCCGACGACCGGCGTCTACCCGGCTACCGCCGACTACGTGCACGCCATGGAGGTGCGCGGCGCCGAGCGCCTGGTCTTCGTCTCGGGCACGATGGGTCTGCGCCCCAATGGTGTGCCGGGCGCCGATCTGGCCGAGCAGCTCGACCTGATCTGGTCGAACATCCGCGGCATCCTGGCCGCGGCGGACATGACGCCGGACAACATCGTCCGGCTCACCAGCTACCTGACCGACGCTTCGTTCGCTGAGGCCAACGCGGCAGCCCGGGTCGCGGCTCTCGGCGGCCGGGTCGTACCGACCACGGCGATCGTCGTCCAGACCCTGCTCACCGACTGGCTGGTCGAGATCGAGGTGACCGCCGCGGCGTGACCCCGCCCGAGCCCGGACTGAGGTCCGCCGGGCGGCGGAGGGCCGGGCCGCGACTCGGAACAGCGACCGGGCCGGCGGTGAAGACGGGCTCCGGGTGGCGGATGGTCATCCGACGAGTACCACGTCTGCCAGCGGATGGGCGGCCAAGCCCTGGGCCAGCGGTTGCGCGACAAGCCACCGCACCGGGGCACCGACGGCATCGGCCCGCATCGGACCGTCGACCACCGGCACGGCGTCCCGATCGACGATCACGCCCGGTGTTCGGCAGACCACCGACACCCGCCGGGCCATCGACGACGCCGCACGGATCCCGGTGACCGGGGTTGGAGTTCCGGTTCGCCGAGATGCTCGGCGACTGCTATCCGCAGACCGCGCCCGGCGGGTGGCACGGCGTCACCTGTCGCGGGCGGGGCGGCCCCTGACCGGCTCGCCTTCGAACCGACCGGCCCGCCGTTCCAGCGGCTTGTTCCGAACGCCATGCCGTGCGCCGACCGGGACCGGTCGAGACCGGTCGGGTCTGGCGGATCATCGGGGGATGGGGATTCAAGTGGAATTCTGGCGGGGCGGTGAGCGGATTCGAGGGCTGCCCGATCCGGCGGGTGGGGTGTTCGACGCCGCCGGGGACTTCGATCGGCTGCTGGGGGAGTGGGCGCATCGGTTTCCGCTGCTCGGTGCGGTGGATCCGTGCGGGGAGACGTCGTTCGGGCCGGAGCGGATGGCCGGACTTCTCGCCGAGATCGACGTGCTGGCGGAGCAGGCTCGGGATGATGTGGCGCGCCGCGGGCTGATGCGCCTGCGGGTGATGGCACAGCGATGTGGGGACGTCTCGGAGCGGCTCGTGTTCGTCGGTGACTGACGGCCGGCGGGGCAGGACCTTGATGGTTCTGGCCCGCCGGCGATCGGGTCACTCCGTGGATGCCGGTTCGGGTTCGGCCGGGAGGTCCAGCTTGGTGCGTAGGCGGACCGGCTTGAGGAGGACCGCTGCCAGGACGCCGAGCAGGGCCACGCCGGCTGAGATCGCGAAGATGTGGCCGGTGGCGTTGCCGTATGCCGTGGCCACCGACGTGTCGTGGCCCGCGGACGCCACCTGGCGGGCCAGGATCGCGCCCAGGACCGCCACCCCGATGGTTCCGCCCAGGGAACGGAAGAACGCCACCGTCGCGCTCGCCGCGCCGATGTCGGAGAGCGGCACCGCGTTCTGCACGACCAGGACGAAGTTCTGCAACGTCATGCCGACGCCCGCGCCGATCAGGGTCATCGCGACGCCGATCAGGATCAGGTTGGTCCGGGCGTCCACAAAACCGAGGACGGCGAAACCCAGGGCCAGGCTCGTCGAGCCGATCACCAGGTACGGCTTGATGTTCCCGTGCCGGCTGATCAGACGGCCGGTGACGATCGACGACACCAGGATGCCCGCCATCATCGGGATCGTCAGCAGACCCGCGCCGGTCGGTGAGTACGACCGGCTCACCTGGAAGTACTGGGTCAGGAAGACGGCCGCGCCGTACATCGCGGTGCCGGCTGCCAGGCTGCCCAGGATGGCCAGCGCCGTCGTCCGCTGCCGCAGGATCCGGGGCGGCACCACCGGCTCGGCGGCCCGGGTCTCCACCCACGCCGCCGCGACCAGCAGGACCAGGGTGCCGCCGACCATCACGCCGGTCTGCCACGACGCCCATCCGAACGCGTCGCCGACGAACGACACCCAGATCAGCAGCAGGCTCACCCCGCCGGTGATCAGCGTCGCGCCCCAGTAGTCGATCTTCACGTTGTCCCGGCGCAGCACCGGCAGCTTGAGCGTGAGCTGCAACAACACCATGGCGATGAGGGCGAACGGAACCCCGATGAAGAAGCACCACCGCCAGCCCAGCCAGCCGGTGTCGACGATCAGGCCGCCCAGCAGCGGGCCGCCGATCGTCGAGATCGCGGTGACACTGGACTGGTAGCCGGCGTACTTGCCGCGTTCCCGGGGTGGGATCATCGCGCCGATCGCGATCTGCACCAGCGGCTGCAGGCCGCCGACACCGACACCCTGCAGGGCGCGGGCGGCGATCAGCTGGCCGGCGCTCTGGGCCAGCCCGGCCGCGATCGATCCGAGGATGAACACCACGGTTGCCACCTGCAGCAGCGTCTTCTTGCTGTACAGGTCGGCGAGTTTGCCCCAGATCGGCGTGGCGGCGGTCGCGGCCAGCAGCGTCGCCGTCACCACCCACGTGTAGTCGGTGGCCGACCCGTGCAGGTCGCTGAGCATCCGCGGCAGGGCGGTCGCGACGACCGTGCTGGCCAGCGTCGACACGAACAGGGCCAGCAGCAGCCCGGTCAGCGATTCGAGGATCTGCCGGCGGGTCGGCGTCTCGGTGGCGGTCATCGGATCTCCAGCCGCAGGATCGATCCTTCGGCGGCGACGAGCAGTTCGGCACCGGCCGTCGCGAGTCCGGCGAACGTTCGCGGCACTCCGGGCAAACCCTCAGAAGCCACATTTCCTGCGGTACGGGGGACCGAGCCGTCCCACAACCCGTCCGCCTCCACCGACAGCGCGCCGGTGGTCAGGTCCACCGACAGCACCCGTCCCCGGCCGGCCTCGGCGACGAACAGCCGGCCCGCGGCGACCGCCAGTCCTTCCGGCCGGTCCAGCC
Organism: Actinoplanes couchii; assembly: GCF_016862075.1. Taxonomy (GTDB): domain Bacteria; phylum Actinomycetota; class Actinomycetes; order Mycobacteriales; family Micromonosporaceae; genus Actinoplanes; species Actinoplanes couchii. The sequence goes on from NZ_BOMG01000042.1 coordinate 117,037, forward strand.
CTTCGGCCACCACGACCGGCGCCGGCGCGTCGAACGTCGGGTCGAGGACCGGATCGAGCCGGTACACCGCGCCCCGGCCGGCATCGCTGACGTAGCAGCGGCCGTCGTCGTCGAACGCCACGTCCATCGGCCGGTCGAGTCCGTCGGCCAGCACCGACAGGGTGTCGTCGAGTTCGACCGCGACGACCCGCCCGGCGCCCGCCTCGGCGATCACCAGCGCCCCGGCGGCGTCGACCGTGATGCCGAACGGTTCGTCGAGGTTCGCCCTGGTCCGGTACGTGCCGGTCTCGTCCATGGTGCGGACCCGCCCGAACTGCGAGGTCACGTGCCGGCCGTTGTCGTCGGCGGCGATGCCGTGCACGAAGGTGGACAGTTCGAAACCGTTGCTGTGGGCGAATCCGTAGTGGTCGGCCGCGTGCACACCACCGATGCTGTCGACGGCTAGGCCGTACGGGCCGGTCAGCCCACCCCGTACCAGCAACCGGTTTCGGCCTTCGGGGTTGATCTCGGCGATGCCACCGGTGGCGTAGCTGGAGACGAGCATCCGGTTCTCGTCGTCGAAGACGGCGTTGTCCATCCCGCAGACGCCGGTCGGCCAGCTGAACCGGTCACGCTCGGTGACCTGGGTGAGCGTGCCGCCGGCGTCCCGGGACAGGATGAACAGCGTGCCGGCCCGGTCGAAACGGACCGCCACCGGCTCGTGCACGTTCTCCAGGTACACCTGCGGGCTGCCGCCGTCCAGGCCGATCCGGTGCACCTCGCCGGTGATCATGTGCGGGTAGTAGAGGTGGCCGTCCGGCCCGATCTGCATGGCGTTGCCCATGGCCAGGCCGTCGGCCATCACCCGCGGCGCCCGGCCGTCGGTGAACAACTCCAGCAACCGGCCGCCGGGCACCATCTCGTTGACGAACAGCCGGTCCCCGGCGACCGCGATCCCGTTGGGGTTCCGTAGTCCTTCGGCGACAAGGTCAACCGCTCCTGCGGCCGTACGCCGCCAGACGCGTCCCGGGACCAGATCGGTGACGTACATCGAACCGTCCGGGCCGAAGGCCAGATCGTCCGGCGCCTCGATCGGGCCACCCGGCGCGACCACCACCTCGACGTCCCCGCCGGTGACCTCCAGTGCGGTGATCTGCCCGGCCACGAACTGGGCGACGTAGAGGCGGCCGTCCGGCCCGAACGCCACCCCGTTGGAACCGCGGATCACCGGAGCACCTCGCCGAAGCCGTCCTCGTCCCGCCAGCGGCGCAGCAGATCGTGGAAGACCACCGGGCCGGGACCGAACCCGTTGTTGACCTCGCGCGGTTTGCCCTCGTTGTTGTAGTAGCCGGGTGTGCACTCGGACTGGAACCGGTAGTTGTCCGGCGCGAGCTCCCGGATCGTGTCGCACCAGCCCTGCTCGGCCTCGGCGGTCGGCTCGACCCACCGCGCGCCCCGCTTGCCCGCCTCGGCGACCACCGCGGCGATGTGACCGGCCTGCTCCTGAAGTACATGCACGTAGTTGACGCTAGCCGCGTTCTGCAGCGAACCCAGGTGGAACAGGTTCGGGAAGCCGTGGCTGTAGAAGCCGTGCAGCGTGCGCGGCCCGCGGCCCCAGTGGTGCAGCAGCGGCAGACCGCCCCGGCCGTGCACCGGCAGGGTGCCGGAGACGACACCTGACACGCCGACCTCGAAACCGGTGGCGAAGATGACGCAGTCCACCTCGTACTCGGTGTCGCCGACCACGATGCCGGTCTCGGTCATCCGGGTGATGCCGCCGTGGTCGGCGGTGTCCACCAGGGTCACGTTTTCCCGGTTGAACGACTGCAGGTAGAAGTCGCTGAAGCCGGGACGCTTGCACATGTACCGGTACCAGGGCTTGAGGGTCTCGGCGACGGCCGGATCGGTGACCACCTCGTCGACCCGGGCGCGGATCTCGTCCATCTTGCGGAAGTCGGCGATCTCGTCGAGGTACTCCCGTTCCTCGTCGCTGAGCGACCGGTCCAGCGTGCCGGTGAGCATCTGCCGCTGCAGGCGGGAGGTGCTGGTCCAGCCGTCACCGATCAGGTCCCGCTCGGCGTACCCGCCGGTGACGATGGTCAGGAAGTTGTCCATCCGCTCCTGCTGCCAGCCGGGTCGCGTCGCGGCTTCCAGAACGGCCTGGTCGGTGGGGCGGTTGGCGCGGACGTCCACCGACGACGGGGTGCGCTGGAAGACGTACAGCCGCTCGGCGGTCTCGGCGACGTGCGGGACCACCTGGAGGCCGGTGGCGCCGGTGCCGACCACGGCGACCTTCTTGTCGGCGAGTTTCGCCAGGTCGTCGCTGGTGTAGCCGTAGTCCCAGCGGCTGGTGTGGAAGGTGTGCCCCCGGTAGCCCTCGATGCCCGGGATGCCGGGGAGCTTCGGCTGGGTCAGGGTGCCCGACGAGGTCACCACGTAGCGGGACCGGAAGCGGTCGCCGCGGTCGGTGCTGACGATCCACTCGGCGGCGTCCTCGTCCCAGGTCAGGTCGGTGACCTTGGTGTGGAACATGGTGTCGTCATAGAGGCTGAAGCGCTTCGCGATGGCGATCGCGTGCTGCCGGATCTCCTCGCCCGGGGCGTACCGCCACTTCGGGACGTAACCGACCTCCTCCAGCAGCGGCATGTAGACGGTCGCGTCGATGTCGCAGTGGATGCCGGGGTAGCGGTTCCAGTACCACGTACCGCCGAAGTCGCCCGCCTCGTCGATCATCCGGATGTCGCTCAGGCCGGCCTGGCGCAGCCGGGAGCCGGTGAGCAGACCGCCGAACCCGCCGCCGATCACCGTCGCCTCGACCCGGTCGGTTTTCGCCTCACGCTCCGTCACCGGCGTGTACGGGTCCTTGGCGTAGTAGCCGAACTCGCCGGCCGCCTTGCGGTACTGGGCGCTGCCGTCCGGGCGGATCCGCCGGTCTCGTTCGTGCCGGTAGCGGGCACGCAGCGCCTCGAGATCCTCGGGACGGTAGCGGCGTGGGGCGTTAATGGACATGGTGGGCTCTTTCGTAGGGTTCGCCCAGCCTACTGTTTAAGTCAACTGACTGACTTAATTTGTGGCTCTTTGCACTGGAGGTCGCCGGTCGCCCGGGGACCTCACCGATCACTGCACGTAGACCTTGCTGGCACCCGCTCACGTTGACCCGGCCGGCCGAGACCGGCGCCCACCCGTTCGCCCGGCTCGTGGTGACGCCGTTGCCGTCGATCACCCGGACGTCGACCGGGTGGTAACCCATCGCCGGCAGCCGGAAGGGCTCCGCCGAGGCCCAGACCTGGAACTCACCCTCACCTCGGTACTGCCCGAACGGCTGTGGCGAGCCGAGCCGTTCTCATCGTGTGGACCTCCCCGTGACGTGATGCGCTCTCGCATCGACGGCGGCGATCCTATGTGGCCCCTACGACGATTTCGCCGCCGGTGTGTCGTGCCTGGTACAGGCCTTCGAGCGCGTCGATCAGCCCGGAGGCGGCGGCCGGCCAGTCCGGGCGCTCGGACCGCTCCCGCTGGGCGCACGAGTGGATGATCAGCGTGTGCGCCATGTCGTCACGTTCCAGGCGCACCTCCGGCGGCAGCCCCGGCAGGCAGGCGTGCAGTGCGTCACCCACCTCGACCAGCATCGGCAGCCGGTCCAGCTCGGCGCCGGCCAGCTCCCGCAACTGCGGATCGGCCATCAGCTGGGCGGCGAATCGGGCGTACCAGCTCGGCGCCGTCAGATCAGCCAGATGATCGGTGTACGGCCGGACCACACACTCCACCCAGCCCCGCAGCCCCGTGCCGCCCCGATGCCGGGCGGCCAGCGCCCGCCGGATCTCCTCCATCGGCTCGGCGTGCCGCCTGATGATCGCCTGCACCAGATCGTTCTTGCCACCGAAGTGATAGGTGACCGCGGTGTTGTTCCCCTGCCCGGCCGCCTCACTGATCTGCCGGTTCGACACCGAGTAGACCCCACGCTCGGCGAAGAGCCGCTCAGCGGCGTCCAGGATGGCGGCCCGGGTCTGTTCCACCTGATCGACACGTAGCCGGCGGCTGGTCATCGTCTCCTGCTTCTGGTCTGGTTCCGAACCGCTTCCGACCACGCTGAGCACCGAAGCGGCGGCAGACCAGGATAGACGCCACCGGTCCACGACGGCCGATCCGACCCGATCGGAGGACCTGTTCCGGGTAGCCGGATTGACACAATCGACCGGCGGTTCACTTCGGACGGAAGGACCTCGCGTGCCCCTGGTCTACGTGCACGGGATCGGCAATCGGGAGGAGCGTCGCGCCTACGACGTCGCCAACCGCACCCGGGACCGGTTCTTCCGGCGGTTCCTGCCGGTCCCGGTGGTCGGGCACACCGAGATCCGTTCGCCGTACTGGGGAGAACACGGGGGAGTGCTGCGCTGGAAGCACGCCTCGCTGCCGGCTGCCGGACTGGAGTCACTCGGCGCGGGCGGCGACTTCGAGGCCGGGATCGCCCGGCTGGCGGCGGTGCCCGGTGCGGCCACCGGAACACTGCTGACCGGGACCGCCCGGAACAGCATGCGCGACGCCGTCGACCTGCTGTTCACAGTGATCGACGCCGACAGCCTCGACGACACCGCCGCCGACGCGGTGATCGCCGCGGCCGGCGCCCTGGTGGAGTACTGCGACCAGCGGGAACGTCTGGCGCCGGCCGGGCCGGACCGCTACCCGTGGCTGGCCGGGATCAAGGACGACGCCGACCTGATCGACCAGCTCCTGTCCCTGGCGGCGGCCGGCGGGGACGATCCGGAACCGGACCGTGAGTCGCTGGGCGGCCGGCACCGTCGCTACGGCCGCCTGCGGCTGCTGCTGCGTGGCGGTGCCGACCGGCTGCGGCGGGCGGCCGGACTGCCCGTCGAGACGTCGATCGCGGCCGTCCGGACCCTCACCGGCCGGCCGGTCTCCGATCTGGCCGGCGACGTCCTGACCTACCTGGCCCGGCGCGGCACCCCGGACGAGCCCGGCCCGATCGTACGGGCGGTGCTGACCGACCTCCGGGAAGCCGCCGCCGAAGCAGGCCCGGACCGCCCGCTGGTCGTGGTCGCGCACAGCATGGGCGGCAACATCATGTACGACCTGCTCACCCACTTCGCCCCGGACCTGCCGGTGCACACCCTGGTCACGGTCGGTTCCCAGGTCGCGCTCTTCGAGGAGCTGAAACTCTTCCGGGGCAGTGACCCCGCCCTGCCCGGACCCGATCTGGCCCGGATCCCGCGCCCCGCCGGACTGTCCCGGTGGATCAACGTCGTCGACCGGGCCGACCTGCTCGGCTACCGGGCGGGCGGTGTCTTCGACGGGGTGGAGGACTACGTCTACCCGACCAGTGCCCTGTGGGCGCACAGCGCCTACTTCCGGCAGCCGCACTTCTACGCCCGGCTCGGGCGGCGGCTGTGACCACCCTCTACTCCGACGGCGGCGCCGGACCGCGGATCCACGCGCTGGTCATCGGGGTGGGGCACTACCCGCACTGCGTCGCGTATCCGCCGGGCACCCCGGAGAGCCGGCTGGCCGCGGACATCACGCCGCTGACCACCGCGCCGTCCTCCGCCCTCGCCGTCAACCGGTGGCTGCTGGACAACCTGCGCGACGATCCGTACGTCCCGCTGGGCAGCGTCGAGACCCTGATCTCCGGCCCGGCCCCGATCGTCGTGCCCACCCCGTCCGGCGGGACGACTGTCGATCCGGCGACGTTCGGCAACGCCCGCGAGGCCGTCCACCGGTGGCGCGGCCGGTGCGACACCGACGAGGACAACGTGGCCCTGTTCTTCTTCTGCGGGCACGGCTGGGAACGCGGCGACCAGACCCTGCTGCTGGAGGACCTCGGCCGGCATCCCGGTGACTTCTTCGCCGGTGCCGTCAACTTCCGCCGCACCTACCTCGGCATGCGGGACTGCCGGGCCCGGACCCAGCTCTACTTCATCGACGCCTGCCGGGAACTGCCGCTCGAACTGCTGGAGATCGCCGCCGACGAGTCCCGCCCACTGCTGACCGTCCGCAATCCCCTCGAACCACCCGGCCGGCCACTGGACGCGCCGGTCTTCCACGCCACCACTCCCGGCCTGCGCGCCTACGGGCCACCGGGCGAGCCGACACCGTTCACCGAAGCGGTCCTCGACGTGCTCGGCGGGCGCGGCGCGCATCAGCCGCGCTGGGGCAGTTGGGAGATCCACACCGACCGGATCGCGCCCAGCGTACGGCGGATGATGCAGTGGAACGGCGTCGCCGACCAGCGTCCCACCGCCGAAGGCGTCACCATCTCGTCCCGGTTCCGGACCCTGCCGGGGCCGCCGGCGGTGCCGTTCCGGCTCAGCTGCGCACCGGCGGAGGCGCTGTACAGCGCCCGGTTGAGCCTCACCGCGCTGGACGACCCGGCGAACGGGCGGGTCCGCGAACCCCGCGGTGAACCGTGGCAGAACGAGGTGCCGGCCGGCAACTACCAGGTCCGGGCCGAGTTTCCGCCCGCTGCGTACCAGGACGTCTGTCTCTACCCGGCGTTCCTCCCGCCGGTTGTCGACGAGGTGATCCCGGTGGAACCGGCATGACACACCAGGTCCATCTCGAGTACGCCGAGGCCGACGAACCCGCGGGCACCGTCGTCGGCGCGGTGGAGATCCTGGACGCCGATCTGTGCACCTGGACCGGTGCGCCGGTGCTCGCGGGCCGGTCGTCGCCCGCCGAGGTGCCGCGCCCCGGCCGGTACGTCGCACAGGGACGCCTGGCCGGGGGCGCCTGGATCGGCGCCTCCTTCCAGGTGCCGGACCGGATCGGCACACCGGTCCGCGTCCAGCTGGAACAGGCCGCCCCCGGCCCGGACCGGCAGGCCGTGCCGGACGACGGCCGGACCTGCTGGGCCGCCGGGTTCACCCGCCAACTCTCCCGGTGGTCCCGGGTGCCGCTGAACCGACGCGCCGAACGGCCCACCTCGCTGGAACTCTTCCCCACGAGCGGAAGCCGCCCGGAGAACACCGCCGTCCTGGTCGGCGGGGACGGCATGCCCGCCCGTTTCGTGATCACGCCGGTCGATGCCGGTCTGCAACTGGCCCGATCCGGATCCTCGATCCGGGCCCAGCTGGCGCCGGGCCCGGAGCACACCCTGCTGTCGTTCCTCAGCGACGGCGACCTGGTCTGTGCCCGGATCGTCGCCGACCATCTGCTGGCCGAACCGCGCCGGGCCCGCCGCCGGCCACTGACCCTGCTGGCGGTGGGCTACCACCTCACCATGACCGGTGACGACCGTGCGCAGGACTGGGCGGACGAGGACCTGCGATGGCTGAGCACCAGCCCGGACGCCCTGGTGATCACCGCCTGGTCGCGTGCGGACGACGCCGGCGCCTTCCGCCGGCTCCTGGTGGAGGCGGCCACCCTGGGACCGCCGGCTGTCGGGATCGGACTCGGGTTGCTGCGGGACGGGCTCTACCTGCTGGACGACACCGATCCGGCGGTCGCCCGGGCGATCCGGGCGGTCCGCCGCTACCAGACGGCCCGGTTGCCCGGCATCCTGACCAGCTATCACGGCGACAGCCCGGAGTCGCCCGCGGCTCGGGTGCCGCCGATCGGCATTCCGGACGGCCTGCCGGTGGAGACGTTCCGGCTCGGTGGCGAGCCGCAGCCGCGCCCGGTCGAACCGTTCCTGGCCAGGTTGCGGTCGATGAGCGAGAACTTCCTCACCGCACAGCTCACCGCCGTCACGTACTTCGACACCGGGCAGCGGAGCCCGGGCCCGGTCGCGGCCACCCTGGAACTGACCGAGGCGGCCCGGGGCCTGCTCGGAGACGACATCACCGGCTCGGTCTCGCTGCGCCGCGGCACGTTGCGGGTCACCCTGGCCCGGATCGCCGACGAGGCCGCCGGTACGACCGTCTACCTGACCATCGACGGTGCCGAGCCGGCCGAGATCATGATGACCCGGCGGGGCGGCTCGTTCACCGCCGAGCTGCCCTGGCCCGGCGACATGCCGCAACAGCTCGGATTCCGGGTGGAGACCGGCGATGACCGGCTCTGAGTTCGACCCGGGCCGGCTCAGCCAGGTGGTGGTGTCCGCACTCGACCTGGCCGCCGCGGAGACCGGCCCGGCGCGCCCGGTCGACACCCGGGACGTGCTGCTCGCTCTGGCGCGGGTCGACATGGGCGGCGACTGGCAGCGGCTGTGGCTGGCCTTCGACAGCCCCGAGGTGATCGCCCGGTTCCCGGTCCGGGATCCGGCCCCGGAACCGGCCGCCGACTGGGGCCCGGCCGTGCTGACCGCGGGCTGCACCCGCGCGCTGGCGGCGGCGGTCCGGCTGGCCGACGTGTACGACACCGGCGAGGTCCCGGTCGGTCTCGCCGCGATCGCACTGACCGGCGAGCCGGACTCGGCCGCCGCCACGGCTGTCACCTTCGGCGACCGCTCCCGCCACCCCGAGCTGCTGGAACTCCTCCAGGAGGTAGCGGTGCAGGCGGTCCTCAACGACCTGCCCGACGCGCTGCGGCACGCCTTCGCCGGTTCGCCCGTGCTCCGGGCCGGTGACGGCGACCGGGAGCTGGACGCGGTGGTCGGGCGGCTGGGTGGGCCCGACAGCCTGAACAGGGTGGACGCGGTCGCCCTCGTCGGTGCCGCCGTCGAGGTCACCGGTGAACCGACCCTGGTCACCCACCTGGAACGGATGGAACTGACCCGGGACGTCGTCGGGGAGGCCCGGCGGATGGCCGGCGACCAGCCCTCGGCCTCGGCCGCCGACATGATCCAGCGGGCCCGGGACCGGTTCGACACCACCGAGCCGACCGCGGCGCAGCTGATCGTCGCCGCGACCACACGACCCGTCCCGGCGGTCCGGCGGACGGCCTGGCTGCTCGGCCTGTCCGCCGAGGAGATCGCCTACGAGGCCGCCGACGCGGACACCCGGCAACGTCCCCACGACGACAAGGTCAGCGACTACACGATGGCGCTGACCGTGCTCCTGGTGGTGCTCAACGTGGTCACGTCGGTGCTGGTGGTCACCCGTGCGGTCCAGCACGGGCCGTGGTGGCTGCTGTTGTTCGTCCTGCTGATCTGGTCCGGGCATCCACGGCTGCCGAACTGGTGGGCCTTCCTGGTGGCGCTGCTGCTGTATCCACCGGCAGGTCTGCCGGTGGCCGCTCCGGCACTGGCCGGCGCCCTGGCCGAGCTGGCGCTGGCCCGATCGGAGCGCCGGACCGCGTTCTTCCGGACCGGGGTGCGTCTCACCGCCCGGCAGTGGCGCCGGCACGTGCGGCGCCGTCATCCGCGCGCCTCCCAGGCGGGCACCACGTGGATCAGGTTGCTGCGGATGCGCCGGATGGGCGTGCCGGTGGAGGAATCGTGAACCGGCTCGTCTGGCTGTCCCGGTCCCGGGCCTATCTGACCATCGGCTGCCTGGTGGTCTTCGTCGTGCGGGCCGTGCTCGACCAGGAGTGGATCGCGCTCGCCGCCGGAACGGCCCTGGTGGTGTGGGCGGCCCGCTACCCGGTCGGTGCCGTGGTCGGGCTGCTGGCGGCGTGGTACCTGGACGCGCCCTGGCTGGCGGTGACCTGTGCGGTGATCCTCGCGCACGCGGCGGTGGTCCGGCTGCTGCCCATGCGCCTGCTCCGGCCCCGGGCCGATCCGGGTGTTCTCCAGGACGCCGTGCTGCGGATCGGGGCGGGGACGCTGGAGGCGCTGGACAGCTTCCGTGCCGGTGAACCGGTGGGTCCGGTCCATCTGGTCATGGCGGCCGGCGCCGAGGACCCGCGGGAGTGGGGTGAGCTGTCGATCAGCGAAGCCGGGGACGACTGGAACGGCACGCTGCTGACCGTCGGCGACCGGCCGTGGATGACGCTGGCCGCCGAGGCCGCGGCCCTGGCCCGGATACTCGGCCGGGAGACCGACGGCGTCTCCGGGGCACAGCTGCTGGGCGCTGCTGCGGTGCTGATCCCCGAGTCGCCGGTGTCCCGGGCGGGCAACACCCACGACCTCGCCGGCCGGGTGACCGGTCTCGGTCCCGAGCACCTGGTCGAACTGCTCCAGGAGTTCGTGAAGTCACCGGCCGGCGCGGACGCGCTCCGCCGGGCCGAGTTGCGCATGCAGCTCGACCCGAACCGGCAGGTCGACGACCGGATCCTGTTCAGCGGTGACCGCCGGGTGACCCTGCTCGCCCTGGTGCTGGCCGTCAGCGGCCCGGTGGCCGTGGTCGCGGTCCTCGGCGAGATGGCGGCTTCCGCGTTCACGGCGCCGGTCCGCTGGTGGCGGGCGGCCCGGCGGCCCCGGGACGTCCCACCGAACGGCCCGGCGGCAGACGCCCCGGCGACGAGGATCCGGCCCGCGCGGTGGCGCCGGATCCGGGCCACCCTGCGGGACGCGCCCGCGGCGATCCGTGTCGGTCGCCCACTGTGCACCACTGCCGCGATCGTGCTGGTCGCCGCCGGCCCGCTGCCGTGGTGGGTGAAATTGATCATCGGGGTGCTCCTCGTCCTGCTCCGCCCGTTGCGCAGGTGGTGGCTGGACGTGCTGTGGGTCGCCGGGCTGGGCGCGCTCGCCGTCCACGGTGGAGTTCTGTTGACGGCCGCCACGGCCGTGCTCGCGGCACGAATGATCATCACCTGGCTCGCGGTACGGCGCCGTGGCTTCGAGGCCGCGCTGACCGAGCCCCGCCGGCGGCTGCCGGGTATCTGGAGCATGCATCCCGAGGAGCGGATCCCGACGCCGGAGCAGGCCTGGGCGTCGTTCGCCGAAGCCGTGCGCCGGGGTGAGGACGACCCGTTCGACGGTAGCGCCGAATACGTGCTGGCCGCCTGGGCGACCGGCGACGCGGTCGTGCAGGGCCGGGCCGTGACCCGCGCGCTGCGCAAGGAACTGCTCGGGCAGTATCCGGCCGATCTGCAACGGCCGCCGTCGCTGATCGCCCATGTCGGGCGCCTCTACTTCCTGGAGACGCTGGCCGGCGCCGGGGTCCGCTGGCTCGCGGCGGTCGCCGCGGCCACGGTGACGGCCCTGGCGCTGCCGGTCCCGGCGATCATCTGGGGCCCGGTGCGGGTACCCGGATGGCTGTTCACCGCGGTGACCGTGCTGCTGCTGGTGGTCCAGCTCGCCGACCGGGTACCGAGCTGGTTCGGCGTGCTCGTGACCGTCCTGCCGATCCTGGTCCTCTCCCGGGCCGCGGCGATCCCCGCACTGACCGTGTCGGTGCTGGCCGCCGTGGCGGCATGGACCGTGCGGCGCTACGTCGAGCGGCGGGTGCTGGTCGCGCCACCGAGGATCGCCACGGCCAGTCTCACCATGACCGGATTCCGGTTCCGGCTCCGGTACCGGGCCGCCGCTGGTTTCGTCGCCCGGAACCGGCCGGGTATCGCGGTCGACCTCCTCACCGAGTTGGCGGAGAACTCCGCCGGCCGGCGCCCCGGCCTTGCCGCTGTCGCGCTGGCCGAGACGGCCCTGGTGGAACTCGAACGGGGCCGCCTGCAACCGGCTGTCGACAGGGCCGCCGCGGCGGCGGCCCTCGCCGCCACCGCCCGGGCCACCTCGTTCGCCCGCTTCGCGCAGGGGGTGATCTGGAGCCGGGTCGGTGACCACGAGCGGGCGATCCCGGAGCTGCGTGCCGCCGAACCCGTGCTGCGCGGCACCGCGGAGGGTGTCACCTGTGCCGCGGCACTCGCGCAATCGCTGGCGGTGACCGGGAACGTGGCCGAGGCGAACACGTACCTCGCTCGCGCGGCGGCCCGGCCGAACCTCGGCGGGCATCTGATGGTCTTGGTGGAAGCGCAGTTGGCGGTCGGGCGGGAACTGCTGCGGGAACAGCGGTACGGCGAGGCCTACGCCACCCTGGAGGACATCGGGCCCGGATTCGGTGGCACCGAGGACGACGAGGCCGGCAGCGAACGGGCCACCGCCCTGTGGCTCCGCCTGGTCGGTGAGGTGTCCCTGGTGAAGGGCCGGGCCGCCCTGGCGGACGGGCGGCTGCCGGAGGCCGGGGAACAGCTCCGGATCGCGGTGCAGCACCTACGCCGGACCACCGCGACGGACCTGCTCGGGACGGCCCGGATCGCCGAGGGTGAATATCACGGAACGCAGCGGGCCTGGAAGCAGGCCTGCGAGTCGGTGCGGGCCGGGATCCGGCTGCTGGAGCACCGGCGAGGCCAGTTGCGGCTCGGCGCGCACCGGGGTGGCCTGCTCAGTGTGGACCGGGCCGTCTACGACAGTGCTCTCGGCGTGCTGGTCCGGGCGCAGCGGGCCGGGCGTGGGGAGGCGGGTGAGATCGCGGCGGCGTTGCTCGAATCGCTGCGCCGGGACTCGTTCGCCTCGCTCCTGCGGGACGGCCGCGGCGCCTTCGCCGATCGTCTGCCCGAGTCCGCCCGCGATCTGGTGGCGCGGATCGCCGTACTCGAATCCGGGTTCGATCTGGAGGGCCGGTCCGCGGACGAGCGGGAGGAGAGCGTCCGGAAACTGCGGGAAGAGCTGGGCGACGCGGTGTCGCGGGGGTTCGCCGAGGCGTACCTGCCGGAGGACGTCGATCTGGCCCGGATGTTGCCCGCGCTGCGTGGCGCGCACGTCCTGCAGTTCGAGTTCGTCGAGGTCGGCGCGGAACGATGGCGCGGTTACCGGACGTGGATCCCGCCCGGTGGCCGCCCGGTCGTCGACGAGGTGATCATCAGCGGGCCGGGTGCGCTGGAGATCCTCGCGGACAGCACCCCGGAGAACGCCGGGGCCTTCTCGATCCCGCTGTTGCACGTGGCCGGGGACTGGGCGGATCTGGCCGGGGCGATCCTGCCGGCCGGGCTGCTGCTGGAACTCGCCCTGCTGGATCCGCGTGCTCCCGCCCGGCTGGTGGTGTGCGCCGGTGAGCACCTGGCCTACCTGCCGTGGCCGGCTCTGTTGCTGGACGCCGAGGATCCCGAGGCGGTTCTGGTACGCAAGGCGGTCCTGCAGTTCGTGCCGTCGCTGAGTGTGGTGGGCGAGAGTGAGCCGGCGGTTCCGGGTGGGGACGTGCTGGCCTACCTCGACCGGGACACCTACGACGATCCGGAGCAGCGGCGGCGGCTGACCGGGGCGCTGAGTGTCGTCTTCGCCGAGTCGCGAAGCGCTTTCGAGGAGCACCTGGCCGGCCGGCGGTTCACCGGTGGTTACCTGACCGCCCACGGCACGGGTTCGGGCATTGCGCAAGGGGTGCGGTTCAGCGACGGCGGGGTGCTGTCCGCGGCTGTCGCGTTGCGGTACCGATGGCCGCACTGGCTGGTCTTCGCCTCGTGTTTCGTCGCGAAACTGGAGCAGCAGGCCGGACACGAGCCGTTCGGTCTGGTCGGCGCCTGCATGCTCGGTGGCTGCCGGAGTGTCATCGGCGGGGTGATCGCGGTGGAACAGTCGGCCACCACCGCGATCACCACCGAGGTGGCCATCGCGGTGGCCGGTGGCGCGGATCCGGCGGCGGCGTTGCGGACCGCCCAACTCGCCCGGCTGGACGCCCTCGGGGACGCCGCCTTCATCGACCAATGGGCCGGACTCATCTGTTTCGCCACCACTGCGCATTCATTCAGGTAAGCGATTTAGCACGCCGGAAACGCGGCTCCAGTGAGAAGTATCTAACGTGGAGTTGTTCCGGATGACATCGTCGGGAAACCTCGGATTTCTTGACTGGGTCCTGCAACAGCCGGTTGACCTGGGCAAGGAGGCATCCTCGGTGCCGGAACGGTATGTGTTGGTGCAGTGGCCGGACGGGCCTGAACAGCGGATCTATTCGCCGTCCACGGTGGTCGAGGACTATTTCTCGGCGGGGCAGGAATACCCGGTCGGCGCATTTACCGAGCGGTGCCGGGAGGCATTGCGGATCGCCAGTGAGCGGGTTCGGGCGGCCTATGGATTTCCCTGCTCGAACGCCGCCCGGTCGATCGCCCAGGTCGAGCGGCACGCTGCGCTCCACCCCGCCGGGGTCGTGATCGTGAAGGGGATCGAGGCATGAGCGAGCACTTCACCGTCGTGGTCGTCGGGGGCGGGCAGGCGGGACTGTCGATGAGCTGGCACCTCGGCCGGCTCGGCGTCGACCACGTCGTCCTCGAACGGGACCAGGCCGGGCACGAGTGGCGGGACCGGCGGTGGGACTCGTTCTGCCTGGTCACCCCGAACTGGCAGGTCGACCTTCCGGGGTTCCCCTATGCCGGTGACGATCCGGACGGATTCATGTCGGGGGCCGAGGTCGTCGAGCACCTGGAAGCGTATGCCGCCTCCTTCGCGCCTCCGCTGCGGCAAGGGGTCACGGTCACCCGGCTCCGGCGTACCGCCGCAGGGATCTTCGCACTGCAGACCAGCGACGGTGACCTCACCGCGGACCAGGTGGTGGTCGCCACCGGGCCCTATCACGCGCCGGCCGTGCCCCGCCTCGCCGAACGGCTGCCGGCCGGGATCACACAACTGCACTCGTCGGAGTACCGGCGGGCCTCGCAGCTGCCGGACGGGGACGTGCTCGTCGTCGGGACCGGGCAGTCGGGATGTCAGATCGCCGAGGACCTGCATCTGGCCGGGCGCCGGGTGCACCTCGCGGTCGGGAGTGCGCCGCGGGCGGCCCGGCGGTATCGGGGGCGGGACACGCTGACCTGGCTCGACGCCATGGGGCACTACGCCAAGGGGGTCGACGAGTTCGGGGATGTGGACGAGGTCCGGGTGCGGGCCAACCACTACATGACCGGGCGGGACGGTGGGCGGGACATCGATCTGCGGTTGTTCGCCACGCAGGGCATGCAGTTGTACGGGCGATTGCTCGACGTCACCGAGGGTGCGCTCACTTTTGGGTCTGATCTGACGATAAATCTGGACAATGCGGATGCAGTGGCGGAAGGGATCAAGGACGCGATCGACCGGTGGATCGCAGCCAAGGGGATCGACGCTCCGACGGAAAGTCGATATGTCCCTGTTTGGGAGCCGCCTAGTGAGCCGCGAGCGCTGGAAGCCGGTGAACTAGCGGCGGTTGTGTGGGCCACCGGATTCCATCGTGATCATCGATGGATCCAGGTGCCGGTTTTCGACGGGCGCGGATATCCCACCCATGACCGCGGTGTGACCAGCTGCCCCGGCCTCTATTTCCTCGGGCTGCCCTGGCTGTGGACCTGGGGATCGGGCCGGTTCGCCGGGATCGCCCGAGACGCCGCCCACCTGGCCGCCAAGATCACCGCACCCCGCCGGCTCCGGAAGGCCGAGGACGTCATCTGGCTGGCCGGCACCGCCCCCGAAACGGTCGCGGCATGAACGACGCCCACCGCCACCTGGGGATTCTGCCCGCCTACCCGTTCTACGGCGGCCCGCCGGTCAACCCGGACACCACCGCCCGCGCCACCATCGACGAACTGATCGCCGACCTGGACGCCGAGGGCACCGAACGAGCCCTGATCCTGCCCAACTACGGGGTACCCGACCCCGACGTGGCATTCGGCTTCAACAACCTGGTGGTGGAGGCCGCCCAGCGCGACGACCGGATCCGCGCCGGCCTGTGGGTGTCCGCGAAAGCCGACGACGCGTCGCGGACGGCACAGGCGCTGGAGCTCGCGAAAGAACCGGGAGTGCGGGCGCTGAAGCTGAGTTTCCTGCTCGGCGGCGGCACCGAGGACCCGGGCCTGGACGCGATCTTCGCCGCCGCCCTCGAACACGACCTGACCGTCCACGTCCACACCTCCCCGGGCGCCGCCTCCGACATCGACCGGGTGGGAACCCTGGTGGACCGCTACGGCGACGACGTCCGGGTACACCTCGTGCACTTCGGCGGCGGCATGAGCGCCCACATCAAACTGATCGGCGGCCGGTTCTTCGACTGGATCACCGCCGGTAAACAGGTCTACACCGACCTGTCCTGGGCGATCGGTTTCGCCCCGCGCTGGCTCGCGCAGGAGATCGACAGGCGCGGCATCGGCCACGACCGGGTCCTCTTCGCCAGCGACGAACCGTGGGGCGACCACGCCGGCGAGTCGGCCCGGCTGCGTGCGGTCACCGGCGGTTCCGAACTGACCAAAGCTGTCTTCCACACCAATTTCGACAAACTGTACGGCTGAGAAGGAGCCCCCCATGTCCGACCTGACCGAACTCGAGCAGAAGTCCCTCGCCGAGATCCCGCACCCGTCGCTGCCCGAGGGCTCCAGCCTGTACGGCTCCACCAAGGTCTTCCCGGACTACCAGGCCGAGGAGGGCGAGTCCTACTTCACCCTGGTGCACGGCATCGCCCACGAGTCGTCGGTGAGTTTCGTGGCGATCCTGCAGGCCACCCGGGCGTTGCGGAAGGGCTTCGAGTCGGCGATCTACTTCTACGGCCCCGGATCGCTG
The DNA here is from genome assembly GCF_016862075.1 of Actinoplanes couchii. Classification (GTDB taxonomy): domain Bacteria; phylum Actinomycetota; class Actinomycetes; order Mycobacteriales; family Micromonosporaceae; genus Actinoplanes; species Actinoplanes couchii. Next base: position 133,298 of record NZ_BOMG01000042.1, read on the forward strand.
AACGCCCTGGCCACCCGAGGGTTCCCGACCACCGGCACGTCGGCGTTCCCGGGCGAGCACAACATCAACAACTCGCTGAAGACGTTCATCGACGAGGGCGGCAAGGTCTACTGCTGCCGGTTCGGGCTGTCGCTGCACGGCGCCCGCGAGGAGGATCTGATCGAGGGTGTCATCCCGACGCACCCGCTCGACGTGCAGGACGCGCTGATCCACTACAAGCGCAAGGGCGCGATCATCAACTCGACCTACATGATCTGATGTCTCTCGACGTGCGATCCGACCTGGCCGTGCGCGGTGTCCGGGTGCCCACACCCGTGCACCGCCCGGCCGGGGCCGGCCCCAGCGACGACGGCCACGTGCAGCTCTGCGGCCAGAACGCGGCACTGCCGATCAACCCCGCCAGTCCCTATGCGGTACGCGACGGCAAGGTCTGGTTGGGGGAGACGGACACGGGACTGACGCTTGATGTCGTACGGCGGCCGCGTTTCTATGATCTGTCGACCGCAGACGGCGTGAGCTTCGAGAAGATCGCCCGCCTGCACGGCAGGGACATCCTGGCCACGACGGTGGTGCAGACCTGCATCCGGTACGTGGAGGATCAGCGCTGCCGGTTCTGCACCATCGAGGAGTCGCTGCAGTCCGGCAGCACCGTCGCCGCGAAGACTCCCGCGCAGCTGGCCGAGGTCGCCGAGGCGGCGGTACGCCTGGACGGCATCCGTCAGATGGTGATGACCACCGGCACGACCACCGGGCCGGACCGGGGCGCCCGCAACCTGGTCCGCTGCGTGCGGGCGGTCCTGGACGCGGTGCCCGGCCTGCCGATCCAGGTCCAGATCGAGCCGCCCGGCGACCTGTCGGTCATCGACGACCTGCACGCCGCCGGGGCCGCCGCCATCGGCATCCACGTGGAATCGCTTGACGACGAGGTCCGCCGCCGCTGGATGCCCGGCAAGGGCTCCGTCCCGATGACCGAATACGAACAGGCCTGGGACCGGGCGGTCACGGTGTTCGGCCGCAACCAGGTCTCCACCTACCTGCTGATCGGGCTCGGCGAGGACCCGGACGAACTCGTCGCCGGCGCCGCCCGCCTGATCGACCGGGGCGTCTACCCGTTCGTGGTCCCGTTCCGGCCGATGCGCGGCACCCTGGCCCGCCGCGACGGCTTCGTCGCCCCCGCGCCGTCGCTGGTCCGCGACATCAGCGAACGGGTCGCCACGCTGCTGAAAGCGGCCGGGATGCTCGGCGCCGACCAGAAGGCCGGCTGCGCCGCGTGCGGTGCGTGCGGCGTGCTCCAGGCGGCCGGCGGATGAGCGAGCTCGTACCCGCGCTCCTTGGTTCCCGTCTTTTGATCGAGCGTGCCGACGATCCGTCCGCTTATTTCGCGCTGCGCCGGCGAGTTTTCGTTCAAGAGCAAGGGCTGTTCGCCGGTACGGATCTCGACGACCGTGACGACGACCCGCGCACGGTCGTGTTGCAGGCCCGGGGTCCACACGGGGAACTGCTCGGGGGCGTGCGCCTGGGCCCGGCCGGTCCCGGCGCCGACATCGGCTGGTGGACCGGCGGCCGTCTCGCCGTGGACCCGTCGGTGCGCGGCGCCCGGGGCATCGGTCCGGCGCTGATCCGGGCGGCTTGCGCCTACGCCGAGAACGCCGGGGCCCTGCGGTTCGACGCCACCGTCCAGTCCCGTAACGAGCGGATGTTCCGGGCGCTGGGCTGGTCCCCGGTGCGTGCCGTCGCCGTCGCCGGGCAGCCGCACGTGCTCATGCGGTGGCCGATCGGCCGGATCGCCCGGCTGGTCGCGGCCACGAAACAACCGCTCGGTGAGCTGGTCGCCGGGATGGCCCCGGCCGGATGGGTCGGTGACGACGGCGCGCCCGTGCCCGATTCTGATCTGATCGCCGCCTGCGACGCGATCCTGCCGTCGATGGTGGAACGTGACCCGGACTGGGCCGGCTGGTGCGCGGTCCTGGTCAACATGAACGATCTCGCCGCGATGGGCGCCGCCCCGGTCGGCCTGCTCAACGCGGTCGGCGCCCGGGACGCCGCGTTCGCCGCCCGGATCCTGGGCGGGCTGCGCCGGGCCGCCGATGCCTGGGGTGTCCCGGTGCTCGGTGGGCACACCCATCTCGGTGTTCCGGCCGCGCTGTCGGCGACCGCGCTGGGCCGGACCGCGACCCCGGTGCCCGGTGGTGGTGGGCGTGCGGGCCACCCGATCCGGCTCACCGCTGATCTGGGCGGTGGCTGGCGGCCCGGACACCACGGGCGGCAGTGGGACTCGACCAGCCATCGCAACCCTGCTGAGCTGCGGCAACTGCACGGGTTGGTGGCCGCCGCCCGGCCGGACGCCGCCAAGGACGTGTCGATGGCCGGGATCGCCGGGACGCTCGGCATGCTCGCCGAGGCCAGTGGGTGCGGCGCGATCCTGGACGTGGCCCGGGTGCCCCGGCCGGCCGCCGCCACGGTGGGGGACTGGCTGACCTGTTTCCCCGGATTCGCGATGCTCACCGCCGGGGCGGCCGGGATCCCGGCGTCACCCGCGGTCACCGCCGACTGCGGCGAACTGACAACCGGCGCCGGAGTGCAGCTCCGCTGGCCGGACGGAGAACTCACCGAAGCCGTACCGGCCGGTGTCACAGAACTGGGGACAGCCGCATGACCACGCTGAGGATGGCCGCGGTGGCGGAACCCTTCGACCGGGATCTGGAGGGGGACTTCGAGCGCATCGTCAAGATCGTCGAGGCGGCGCGGGCTGACGGCGTACAGCTGCTGGCCCTGCCTGAAGCTTGTCTCGGTGGGTATCTCGCCGACCTGGACGGGGCCGCCGAGCAGCCGCCCGCGCTGCGCATCGACGGGCCGGAGATCGCGCGGCTGGTGGCGATCGCCGGGGACATGGTGGTGTGTGCGGGGTACTGCGAGGCCGACGGGGACCGCCGGTACAACAGCGTGGTCTGTGTCGGCGGCGGGCGGGTGCTCGGCAACCATCGCAAGGTGCACCAGCCGTTGCGGGAGGACGCCAGTTACGCGTCCGGGGCCGGGTTCGCCGCGTTCGACACTCCGATCGGGCGGATCGGGATGCTGATCTGCTACGACAAGGCGTTCCCCGAGTCGGCGCGCGCTCTGGCCCTGGACGGCGCGCAGATCATCGTGTGTGTCTCGGCGTGGCCCGGTAGCCGTACCGGCGCGGCCTCCGATCTCGCCGACGATCGCTGGACACGGCGGTTCGACCTGTTCGACCGGGCCCGCGCGCTGGAGAACCAGGTGGTGTGGCTGTCCGCGAACCAGGCCGGAACGTTCGGCTCACTGCGGTTCGTGTGCAGCGCGAAGATCGTCGACCCGGGTGGGGACGTGCTGGCCACCACCGGTGTACTGCCCGGTATTGCGGTGGCCGACATCGATGTCCCGGTGGCCCTGGAGACGGCCCGCCGGCACATGGGGCACCTGCGTGACCGGCGTCCCGAGGCGTACCGGTCGTGACCCGGATCGCCGCGGCGGCCGCGCACTTCGGACGGGACGTCGAGCACGGCCTCGGCCGGATCAGCAAGATCATCGAGGATGCGCGGGCCGCCGGCGCCGGCCTGCTGGTGCTGCCGGACGCGGCGATCGGTGGCTACCTCGCCGACCTGCGGCATCCCGACCCGTACGCGCTGCCCCCGGCGTTCACCGCCGACGATCCGATCATCGGCCGGGTCGCCGCGATGGCCGGTGACCTGGTGGTCTGCGTCGGCTACTGCGAAGACGACGGCGACGACAGGTACAACGCGGCGATCTGCCTGTCCGGCGACGGGGTGCACGGCCGGCACCGCAAGGTCCACCTGCCGGCCGCCGAGGCCACCGCCTACCGGGCCGGTGACCGGTTCGCCGCTTTCGACACGCCGGCCGGAAGGCTGGGCATGCTGATCGACTACGACAAGACGTTCCCCGAATCGGCACGGGCCCTGGCCGTGGACGGCGCGCAGATCGTCGCCTGCCTGTCCGCGTGGCCGACCAGCTACACCAACGCCGCGGCGAAACTGTCCCAGGACCGGCAGTCCCGCCTGTTCGACCTCTACGACTGTGCCCGTGCCGCCGAGAACCAGATCGTGGTGGTCTCCGCGAACCAGACCGGGAACGCCGGTGGAATGCGGTTCCTCGGCCAGGCCAAGGTGGTCGGACCGGCCGGAAACATCCTTGCGCGTACGTGGGGGAAAGCCGGCCTGGCCGTCGCCGAACTCGACGTGCCCGCGGAGATCGCCGCCGCCCGCCGCGTGCTGTCCCACCTGGACGAGTTACGACCGGAGACGTATCGGTGAGAATCGCCCTGCTGACCTATTCGACCCGCCCCCGGGGTGGCGTCGTGCACACGCTGTCGTTGGCGGAGGCGCTGGCCGAAATCGGTCACGACGTCACCGTGTGGACGCTGGGGCGGGGCGGCGGCTTCTTCCGTCCGGTGGATCCCCGGGTGCGGCTCGCGGTGGTGCCGTTCCCGGACGTGCCCGGGGAAGGCGTCGGGCCTCGGATCCTGCGGTCGATCCAGGTGCTGCGGACGGCTTTCACACCCGGCTCGTATGACGTGGTGCACGCCCAGGACTGCATCAGCGCCAATGCCGTGGATCGATGTGTGCGGACCATTCACCACCTCGACCAGTTCACCACTCCGGAGTTGGCTCAGTGTCATGAGAAGGCGATCGTCCGGCCGTATGCGCATCTGTGCGTGTCCGATGCCGTCGCGCGCGAGGTCCGGGACGGGTGGGGGTTATCGCCCACGGTCATTCCGAACGGGGTCGCCTACTCGCGCTTCGCCGACGCTGTTCCGTCCACTTCGCATGGCCGATACGTCCTCGCGGTCGGCGGTATCGAACCACGGAAGGGATCCATCGACCTGCTGTCGGCGTACGGCAAATTGTCGGGCTTGAAGTTGGTCATCGCCGGCGGCGAAACCCTGTTCGACTACCGTTCCTATCGCGCGGCCTGGGACGAGCGCGCGGCTTCCCTCGGCGTCGCGCCGGTGGTTCTCGGCCCGGTCGACCACGACGAGCTGCCCGGATTGGTCGCCGGGGCCGCGGTCTTCGCCTTCCCGTCCACCAAGGAGGGTTTCGGCCTGGCCGCGATGGAGGCCTTGGCCGCGGGCGTGCCGGTAGTGGTCCGCGACCTGCCGGTATTACGCGAGGTCTTCGGCTCCACGGTCACCTACGGCACCGACCCGGACAGCCTGGCTGTTGCCCTGCGCGACGCCATCGACAACCCGTCGCCCGCGCGGGTCGCGGCGGGCCGGGAATTGGCCGCCGCCCATACCTGGCGTGCGGCGGCCCTGCGGCACGTCGCGTTCTATCGTTCGCTCTCCGGATAGATGATCGTGTTGGCTCGTTGCAGGACGTCGATCTGGGCCTTGTTGAGCAGTTCGACGACGGCGTGCAACAGGACCGGCTGGGTTTGCGGGTCGCCGCCGGCCTGGACCTTGTCGACCGCCTTGCGTAGTGCGGGGTGGTCGTCCATGTCGCGTTTTATCTCGACGGCGTAGCGTTCGGCCAGGTCCTGGCGGGTCTCGTCGGTCGCGTCGTCGGACAGTTCGCCGAACTCCGCCGCCGCCTCCGACCGCGGTTCGGCGGTCAGGTCCCGCATCACGTCCATCGCCCCGGGCTCGAAGATCCGCGAGGTGAGCAGGACGAACGCCCGCTCCAGATCGTTCATCCCGTCGGCGTGGTCCTCGAACCCCGGGGCCGTCTCGGCTAGCACCGGATTCCGCAGGATCGACGCCAGCTCGGCACGCATCCGCTGCTGCCGCTCGATGCCGGCGGCCAGTTCGGCGTCGAGCGCCCGAAGCGTCTGCTCAGCACTCTCCGGCGACTCCTGAACGGCGGCGATGTCGGAGAGCGCCACCCCGAGCTCGGCCAGCCGCCGGATCCGCATCAGCCGCAGCAGATGCTGGATCCCGTACTTCTTGTAGCCGTTGGCCCCACGCCCAGGCTCCTTGAGCAGCCCGATCCGGTGATAATGCCGAACCGTCTTCACCGTGGTCCCGGCAAAGTCGGCGATCTCCCGGGTACTCCACCCACCTTTCATCCGCATGCACCACATTCGACACCGTGCCCCCGGGGCACAGTCAAGAACGGAAGTATGTCGTGCGTTCTGGCGCAAGAAGTGCGCGTCGCAGCGAAAGACCTGGTGTTGGGTTGGCGGAAGAGTTGGCGGGGAGCGGGAGGACCCGTACTCGGACCAGGAAGTGGGATTTTCAGTGGGCGAGAAGACTCTGGCCGGCAAGGTGGCTCTGGTTACCGGCGGTAGTCGTGGGATCGGGGCTGCGGTGGCGCGGCGGCTGGCGGGGCTCGGTGCGGATGTGGTGATCACCTATGTCGCGCCGGCCGAGAAGGCCAAGACGGTGGTCGAGGAGTTGCGGTCGATGGGCGTACGCGCGGAAGGGTTTCAGGCCGATCAGGCCGACCGCGGTCGGGTGACCGCGATGGTGGACGCCGTGGCGGAGCAGTTCGGGCGGATCGACATCCTGGTCAACAGTGCCGCGGTGTTCCGGGCCGGGGAGCTGTCCGATGACGAGCGGGACGGGCAGTGGGCGATCAACGTGACCGGGGTCGCGGACACCACCTACCGGGCGGTGAAGTACATGGGCAGTGGCGGGCGGGTCGTCAACCTGTCGTCGGGGCTGGCCACCAAGACGTTCGCGCCGGGAATGTCCGACTACGCGGCGTCCAAGGCGGCGATCAGCGCCTACACCCGCGGCTGGGCGCAGGACTTCGTCGCCCGGGGCATCACCGTGAACGCGATCGAGCTCGGGGTTGTCGACACCGACATGGCAGTGCCCGCGGATTCCGACGCCGGCCGGTTCATGCTCGGGGTCGTCATCCCGATGCACCGGTTCGGGTCGGCCGACGAGGCCGCCGGCGCCGTCGCGTTCCTGGTCGGGCCGGACGCCTCATACATCACCGGCACCACCCTGCGGGTCGACGGAGGCGCGCTGGCCTAGGCGGCTGTCTCTCGGGGTCACCCCGAATTCGCGGCGGTACGCGGTGGCGAACGACGCGTGGCTGGCGAACCCGCACGCGTACGCGATCTGGGCGATCGACCGTTCGCCCCAGGCGGGTGCGGCCAGCCGGGACCGGGCCAGGCGGAGCCGTTCGGTGCGGATCAGGTCGCGGGACGTGGTGCCCGCGGCCTGCAGCACGTCCTGCAGATACCGGGCCGACCAGCCGAGATCCCGGGCGATCCGGATGACGGACAGGTCGGGGTCGGCGGCGTGACGCCGGACGTATCGCCGGATCTGTGTCTCGACCTCGGCCCGCCGCCCGGCCGGAGCCGAATCGGTGCCGCCCTCGGCGGCCAGGCAGACCAACTCGAGCAGCTGGTCGCAGGCGATGTCGAACCCGGGCCCGGACAGCCGCTCGCGTTCCTCCTGCAGGGTGAGCACCGTCTGCCGGATCAACCGGCCCAGCCCGGCGGTGCCGTCGAACAGCTGCGGTTCGTGGCCGATGCCGGGACTGCGGCGCTGCAGTGCCTCGTCGGGGACGATCAGCGCGACCGACAGGAAGTCCTCGCCGTGCGCGAACCGGAGGGGCCGGTCGACGCCGCACAGGGCGAGGGCCCCGGACCGGATCTCACCGCTGGTGCCGGCCTGCTCGACGTGGGCGCTGCCGCGGATCGGCACCAACAGCTCCACCGCCCCGCGCGGATCGGTGCGGATGTGCCGCGGCTCCCGGATGAACTCCTCGCGGACGTCGCCGCACAGCACGATGCGGTGCGACCGGGTCTCCTGCCACTCCAGGCGCCCGGCCCACGGCCCGGTCTCGGCCAGGGTGACCCGGCTGGCCCCGTGCAGGCCGATGAAGGTGTCCCGCCAGACGTCCGCCGTCGGTGTCGCGCCCGGCCCGCTCCACCGATACATGCCGGGAAGCCTAACGTCAGAGGTGGAGCGGGCGGCGGTCATCGTGACGAAGCCTGCTGCCGGCCGAGCAGACGATCAGACGGGGATCAGGCGCGGCAGGTGGTGTCCCTGGTCGGCATCCGGCCGTCGACCAGGTAGGACGTGGTCAGGTTCAGGGCGCAGGCGTTGTCGGACAGGACGTACACGCCGTGGCCGCTGCCGTCGGTGGTGACCAGGCGGGCCCGCTTACCGAACTTCCGTTGGAGCAGTTCCGCGTTGACCGCCGGGGTGACCGGGTCGTGGCGGTTCTGCAGCAGCAGGACGTTCGCCGGGCCCTTGGCGTCCACCTTGACCGGCGGCTCGGCCGGCTCGTGCTTCCAGTAGGCGCACGGCATGATGTTGGCCGCGGCCGCCCCGAACAGCGGGTACCGCTCACGGTCGGTCTCCACGTCGCGCTGGTACGTCGCCAGATCCTTCGGCCACGCGACGTCGTTGCAGGTCACCGCCAGGTAGACGGTCAGCGCGTTGTCGACCGGGCTGGGCGCACCGGGAGTCTCCGGAGTCGGCACCGGTGCGGTCGCCGGGTTCAGCATCGACTGCCACAGCCGCGCCGTGGCGCCGTACTGGATCGGGTGGTAGAGGCCGGCGAACGTGAGGTACCGCAGGTGGGCGCCGTTGAAGCCGTCGGCGGTGGGGGTGCGGTCGAGGCGTTCGGCGAGGGTGACGAAGGTCCGGCGTACCGCAGCGGGGGTCTGCCCGAGGCCGTAGGCGGTGTGCCGTTGCGCCGCCCACGCGGCGAAATCGGGGAAGGTCTCCTCGAAACCGCGCGCGTACCGGCGCAGCGAGTCCCGGTCCAGGTGGGTGTCGGCCAGGTTGCTGTCCAGGACGATCCGGTCGGTGCTGTCCGGGAACAGCGACACGTAGGCCGCGCCGAGCGCCGAACCGTAGGACGCCCCGTAGAACGAGGCCTTCTTCTCGCCCAGGGCGGCCCGGATCCGGTCCAGGTCGCGGGCGGTGTTCGCGGTCGTCAGGTGCCGGAGCCGGCCGTCGGTGTCGTTGGCCGCGCACCGCTGCGCGACCTCGGCGGCGATCTTCGACTGGGCGGTCACGGCGGCCGTGTCCCCCGCGTACGGCGGAATGTTGGCCCAGTAGGCGTCGTCGGCGGTGAAACCGCAACTGACCGGCGACGAGTGACCGACGCCGCGGGTGTCCATGCCGATCAGGTCGTACGACGCCAGCACGCTCGCGGGCATGCCCTTGTTGAGCAGGAACGCGGGCTGGTCCAGCCCGGTGCCGCCCGGCCCGCCGGGGTTGAACATCAGGATGCCGCGCCGTTTCGCCGGGTCGGTGGCGGCGATCCGGGACACCATCAGGTCGATGGTGGCGCCGTCCGGGTCGCGGTAGTCGAGCGGAACGGTCACGGTGGTGCACTGCGCGACGAACGGCGCCGTGATCACCTCGGCGGGGCAGGCGGCCCAGCGTCGAGGTTCGGCTTCCGCGGGTTGAGCTTTGGTGGGTTCTCCCACGAGCAGCGCGCCGATCAGACCGAGTGTTCCGATGAAGGCGAGTTTCATGCCCTCATCCGACTCTGTGACCTCAGGGCACAGTCAAGCTCACTATCTGTGACCGCAGGGAATCACTCTACGAAGTTGTTCGGACCCTGCGCGGAGTTACCGCAGTGATTCCGGTAACGGGATCGTGGTGTTCGAACGGATAGCGCCTCCGATGTCGATCTTGTCACGTTCGACGGGACGGCCGGCACTGGCTAGGTTCCCTTGTCTAGGGCCGAAAGTCCCTGGTCAAGAGACATTTATGGGTACGACTCGATGGGGGAGCCATGACCTTGAACGAGCTTCGGACGGCCTTCCGGCAGCAACTGGAACAGGGCGATCGGGACAAGGCCAAGGCGTTGCTCGCCGACTACTCCGAGTTCACGCCGTACCTGGCGGTCGGTAACGCGGTACTGGCGAGTGCCGAGGGCGATCACCCGCTGGCGGCCCGGATGATCGGGGTTGCCGACACCGCGTACCCGGTGGCGGGGGAGAAGCCGGAGCCCGAGGACGCCGCCGAGCTCGCCAAGGTGCACGCCGCCGCCGTCGAGGCCCTGGGCGAGAGCGCATTCGCCGACTACCGCGCCGACGGCGCCCTGTGGGAGGGCGACTTCCGCACCTCCATGGTCTAGCAGGCAGGTGTTCAACGCGGGTTGACCGATCGATCGGTCAACCCGCGTTTTTTGTTTCGGGTGGCGTGGTGAAGGCCTGTGGTGTGGTGAAGGCCTGTGGTGTGGTGGAGGCCTGCCGGGTTTGCCGCATGTCGCCGCCGAGAGGCCCGGCACGCTGCGCGAGAAGCTCGCCGGTGCCGGCCCCTTCCGGCCCGCCGATCCTCCCGGAGCGGCTCAGGTCGGCTCCGGAAGAAGCGGTCGTTCAAACGGTTGCCTAAAACGTGGTGTCCGTCATAGTCTCCAGTCGTTCAAACGATTGAACACATGACGGAAGTGAGCGCACCGTGGCCTTTGACCTGCTGTCCCGGCTCGGCGGGGACGAAACCATGGCTGCGGTCTTCTCCCAGGAGCGGACCGTGGGGGACTGGCTCCTGGTCGAGGCCGAGCTGGGGCGGGCGCTGGCCGGTGCGGGTGTCGTCGACGAGGCCACCGGTGAGCGGATCGCCGCCGCCTGCCGCCTCGACGTGGTCGACATGCCCCGGCTCTGGGCCGAGTCCGCCAACGTCGGCTACCCGATCTTCCCGCTGGTCAAGATGATCTGCGCGGCGCTGGACGAGCGGGACGCCGCCTGGGTGCACTACGGCGCGACCACCCAGGACATCATGGACACCGCCCTGGCGCTGCAACTGCGGGACGCCGCGGACCGGCTGCTGGTCCTGCTCGGTGAGGTCGGCGACGGCCTGGCCCGGCTGGTCACCGAGCACGCCGGCACGGTGATGGCCGGGCGGACCCACGCCCAGCAGGCGGTGCCCACCACGTTCGGCGCGAAACTCGCGGTCTTCCTCGGCGAGGTCACCCGGCACCAGGCCCGGCTGCTGCGGGCCCGCGACGGTGTCGCCCTGATCTCGCTCTTCGGCGCGGGCGGCACCTCGGCGGCGCTCGGCGCGGTGTCCGGCCCGGTCCGCACCGGGCTCGCCGCCCGGCTCGGCCTCACCGACACCGTCGGCCCCTGGCACGTGGCCCGCGACTCGATCGCCGAACTCACCCAGTCCGCGGCGCTGGCGGCGGCCACCTGCGTGCGACTCGGCCGTGAGGTCGTCGACCTGTCCCGCACCGAGATCGGCGAGGTCGCCGAGGCCGACGGGATGTACCGCGGCGCGTCCTCGACGATGCCGCAGAAAGCCAACCCGATCTCGTCCGAGCTCGCCGTCGGGTTCGGGGTGATGGCCGGCTCGCACGCGCAGGCCGTGCTCCGGGCCATGGAGGTCGGCCACGAACGCGCGGCCGGCGAATGGCAGGTCGAGTGGCAGGCCGTGCCCGGTGCGCTGATCGCCGCCGCCGGAGCCCTGCGCGCGGCCGCCGCCATCACCGGTGGCCTGCGGGTCTTCCCGGACCGGATGGCGGAGAACCTGACCGCCGACGGCGGCCGGCTGATGGCCGAGGCCTACATGATCGCCCTGGCCGCCGAACTCGGCCGGGACAAGGCACACGAACTGGTGTACGGCGCGGTCCGCGACTCCCGGGCGACCGGATCGTCGCTGCGGGACGCGGTACGCGCCCGGGTCGGTGACGCGGCCTGGTCCACCATCGCGGGAACCCTGCCCGAACCGGCCGGATATGTCGGATCCACCACCGAAGCCTGCGAAGCCGCCGTGCACCACTGGCACGACGCGCCCCGCTGACCCGAACCAGCTGACACCGGCGCTCCCGCCCCGGAGCCGCCATGAAGACGCACCCCGTCCAGACAGGAGCATTTTCATGAACAAGACATATGGGACCATTGCCGCGCTCGGGCTCGTCCTGGCCGGCCTGACCGCCTGCAACACCGAATCGCCCGCCGAAACCCCGGCAGCGGGCACCGACACCACCAAGCAGCTCGTCTTCGGCCTGGCCAACCAGCAGGAGTCGGTGACCTTCCCGGCCGCGCTGGCCAAGGGCGCCAAGGCCAAGGCCGACGAGCTGGGCATCAAGCTGGTGTCCCTGGACTCCCAGGGCGACCAGCAGAAACAGGCCGGCCAGATGCAGGACCTGATCGCCCAGAAGGTCGACGGCATCCTCCTCGTCCCACTCTCGCCCGGCCCGGGGCAGGCCCTGGTGGACCAGGCCGCCGCGGCGAACATCCCGGTCGGCACGGTGCACGGCTATGTCGGCGCGAACCGGGACGTGGAGTCCCCGTACGAGAAGCTGAAGTTCATCGTCACCGAGAACGAGCGTGGCGCCGGGGCGACCGCCGGGGGGATGGCGGTGCAGCAGCTGCCGTCCGGTGGCAAGGTCGCGGTCATCACCGGTGCGGCCGGTTTCGACGAGAACACCACCCGGGTGGAGAAGTTCACCGCCGCCCTCGAGGCCAAGGGCGGTTTCCAGGTGGTCGCCACCCAGCCCGGCAACTGGACCAAGCAGGACGGCCAGTCGGCCTGCCAGAACCTGCTCGCCGCCACCCCGGACCTGGCCCTGATCTACGCGATCTCGGACGACATGGCGGTCGGATGCGCGGCCGCGGTGAAGTCGGCGAACTCGAAGGCGAAGATCCTCGGCGTCGGCGGTTCGGCGGCGGGCATCGCGGCGGTCAAGGACGGCACCCTCGCCGGTACGGTCTGCTACAAGCCGTACGACAGCGGTGTGATGGCCGTGCAGTTGCTGCACGACGCGGTGACCGGCAAGCTGAGCGGCACCCCGAAGACCACCTTCTACGACACCCCCGGTGTCACCAAGGACAACGTCGACTCCTGCACCCCGCAGTGGTGACCGGCGCGGTCCTGGCCGTCCGGGACGTCGAGAAGACGTACGCCAGCGGCACCCGGGCCCTGCGTGGTGTGTCGATGCGGGTGCTGCCGGGCACCGTGCACGGGCTGATCGGCGCGAACGGCGCCGGCAAGTCCACCCTGATCAAGATCCTGTCCGGCTGGCAGCAGGCCAGCACCGGCACTGTGGAGTGGAAGGACCAGCCGGTCGACTGGTCCCATCCCCGGCAGGCGCTGGCCGCCGGCATGGCCGCCGTGCACCAGCACACCCCGCTGGTGGACGCCATGTCGGTGGTGGAGAACGTCTTCCTGGGCCGCCGGGAGACCCGCCGCTGGGACGCCGCCGCCCGTCGCGCCGAACTGCTCGCGCTGTGCGACCGGATCGGTTACGAACTGGAACCGCATCAGGCGGTGGCGGAGCTGTCGGTCGGCGCCCGGCAGATGGTCGCGATCCTGCAGGCGCTCGCCCGGAACCCGGACGTGGTGCTGCTCGACGAGCCGACCGCCGCGCTGTCCCCGGCCGAGCGGGAGGTGCTGTTCCGTTCGATCCGGCGGCTGCGCGACGCGGGCACCACGGTCGTCTACACCTCGCACTTCCTGGACGAGGTGGTGGAACTGACCGACCATCTCACGGTTCTGCGCGACGGGCTGGTGGTGGTCGACGCGCCGACCGCCGACGTCACCGTGGACAGCCTGGTCACCGCGATCGTCGGCCGGGAACTGGCCCGGGAGCAGCGCGAGGAGCGCGAGGCCCGGCCGGTCGGCGCGCCGATCCTGGCCGTGACGGACCTGGAGTCGGCCGGGAAGTTCGGGCCGATCGATCTCACCGTGCACGCCGGGGAGATCGTCGGGATCGCCGGTCTGCTCGGCAGCGGCCGCACCGAGCTGCTCGAAGCGATCTACGGGGCCGATCCCGCCGCCACCGGCACCGTCCGGGTCGACGACAGACAGATCAAGGGATCACCCCGTTCGGCGGTACGGGCGGGCCTCGCGCTCGTCCCCGAGGACCGCGCCAAGCAGGGCTTCCTGCGGGACTGGGAGATCTGGCGCAACATCTCCCTGCCGTACCTGAGCGGCCTGTCCTGGCGGCGGCTGCTGCCCAGCGCCGCCCGGGAACGCGACCTGGCCCGGCGGGCGATCGCCGACCTCGGCATCGTCGCCGGATCGGCCGAGTCCCCGGTCGGCGAGCTGTCCGGCGGCAACGCGCAGAAGGTGGTCTTCGCCAAATGGGTGTACGGCCCGGCCCGGGTGCTGCTGCTGGACGAACCGTCGGCGGGTGTGGACGTCGGCGCCAAGGCCGACATCATCCACCTGGTGCGCCGGATGGCCGACGACGGCCGGGGCGTCCTGATGGTCTCCAGCGAGTTCGAGGAACTCCTGACCGCCTGTGACCGCATCCTGGTGGTCCGGCGCGGCCGGGTCGTCGCCGACCTGGCCGTCGGCGACACCGATCTGCACGACATCACCGCCCGGGCGAGCGGACTCAAGGAAGGTAACGACTCATGAGCACCACCTCCGCGCACGATCACGGCTCCTGGCGCCGGTCGCTGGCGCCGCGCGCCGCCGGGGTCGTCTACGCGTTCGTCGCCCTGGTCGCGATCCTGACGATCACCTCCAGCGTGCAGGGCCGGCCGAGTTATCTGAGCAGCGTCAACCTCAGCAACATCCTGGACCAGTCGGCGCTGATCGCGATCCTGGCGATCTTCATGACCGTGGTGCTGATCAGCGGCAACTTCGACCTGTCGGTGGCGTCCACGGCGGCGTTGGCCGGAACCGTGGCACTGAAGACCATCGACGGGTACGGGCCGGTCGTCGCCATCCTCGCCGCCCTGGTCACCGGGGCGCTGGTCGGGCTGCTCAACGGGGTTCTCGTACAAAAAGTGGGGGTGAACGCCTTCATCGTGACCCTCGGGACGCTGACCGCGGTCCGGGGCGTCGTCCAGGCGATTCTCGACGGGCAGAGCATCACCGCCGCCGACAGCACCCTGATGGACGTGGCGACGGCCCGCTGGGCGATGCCGATCGTGGTGGCCGTGATCCTGGCCGTGCTGCTGCTGGCCGGCGCCGGGCTGCTGATCAAGCGGGGCGGGTCGGTCCGGTCCACGGCCGGGCTGTGGGCCTCCGGGCTGGCGTTGCTGCTGCTCGCGCTCTTCCGGCCGCTGATGCTGGATCAGACGATCTCGGTCTGGATCATGCTGCTGCTGGTGGTGCTCACGGCGCTGACGCTGCGGTACACGGTGATCGGCCGGAACCTGTACGCGGTCGGCGGCAACCCGGAGGCGGCCCGGCTGTCCGGCATCGACGTGGACCGCTACCGGATGGTCGCGTTCGTGCTGAACGGGACGGTCGCCGCGCTGGTCGGGGTGCTCTACGCGGGCCGGTTCAACTCGGTCGACCCGACCGTGCTGACCGGCGGTGAGCTGACCGTGATCGCGGCCGCGGTGCTCGGCGGGACGTCGCTCTTCGGCGGCTCCGGTTTCGTCACCAAGTCGGTGGTCGGCACGCTGATCCTGTTCACCCTGAGCAACGGCTTCAACGTGCTCAACATCGGCTCGAACTACCAGAACGTCGTGCAGGGCACGGTGCTCGTCGCGGCCGCGTCGCTCTACACCGCCACCAGCGGGCGGGAGCGCCGGAAGCTGCGAGCCGCGCTGAAGAAGGAGAAACCCCCGGCACCGGCGGAGTTGGTGCGCAGTTGAAGAAAGCCCGGTGGCCATCGGCCACCGGGCTTCCTTGACAACCTACAACCGATTGGTTGTATATTGGCGTCGTGATCGAAGAGGATGCCGCCAAGGTCGACGCGCTGTTCCACGCGCTCGCCGACCGCACCCGGCGCGACATCCTCCGGCGCGTGCTGGCCCGGGAGCACTCGGTGTCCGCCCTGGCCGCGGAGTACGACATGAGCTTCGCCGCCGTGCAGAAGCATGTCGCCGTGCTGGAGCGGGCCGGCCTGCTGGCCAAGCGGCGTGCCGGCCGGGAGCAGCTGGCCAGCGGCGACGTGGTGGCCGTCCGGTCGGTGGCGTCCATGCTGGCCGAGCTGGAGCAGGTGTGGCGCGGCCGGATCGCCCGCATCGACGCGCTGATCGCATCCGACCCCGAGCAGGAGGACTGACCGATGCCCGTGACCGACGTCAAGCACGACCTGGACGAGTTGACCCTGACCATCACCGCGGAGTTCGCGGCGCCGGTCGAGCGGGTCTGGCAGGTGTATGCCGACCCGCGCCAGATGGAGAAGATCTGGGGGCCGCCGGACTACCCGGCGACGATCGTCGACCACGACCTGACCCCCGGTGGCCGGGTCACCTACTTCATGACCGGCCCCGACGGCTCCAAGCACGCCGGATACTGGCTGGTCGGCGAGGTGGACGAGCCGCGGTCCTTCACGTTCCGGGACGGGTTCGCCGATCTGGACTTCAATCCGGTGCCGGACATGCCGCTCTCCGACAACGCCTACACCTTCGCCGCGCACGACGGCGGCACCCGCGCTGTCTACGTGAGCAGGTACGAGTCCGCCGAGGCGCTGCAGCAGGTGCTGGACATGGGAGTCGTCGAGGGCGCGTCCGGGGCGATCAGCCAGATCGACGTCCTGCTCGCCGCCTGACACACCGGAACGGCCGGGGTTTCTGCACCCCGGCCGTTCTGTTGTCGGTCAGAAGCGCTGGACCTGCCCCGACTCGATCGACGCGTAACAGGTCTCGACCAGTTGCAGGGTGCGCAGCCCGTCGGCGGCGGTGGTCGGGGCGGCGCCCTGGCCGGCGATCTCCAGCAGCAGGGCGCGCATCGGCCCGGCGAAGGCGTCCGGGATCCAGCGGCCGGTCACCGGGTACGGCATCCAGCCGTCGGTGGGCAGCACCGCGCTGTGCACCTCGACGGTGTCCGGGCGGCCGTGCGGGTAGTCGTAGAGCAGGCCGATGGTGCCGCGGATCGCGCCGTGCGAGCCGTCGATCCGGAACGTCGCGGACTGGTCGCCGGTGTGGTTCTCGTGATTGACCTTGATCAGCGCGCGGCGGTCGCCGTCGAAGGTGAGCGTGGTCAGCGTCCGGGTCTCGCCCGCCACCGCCTGCCCCGGGAGGCGCCCGCCCACGCAGTACACCGACGACGGGTCGCCGAGCAGCGCCCGCACGGTGTCCAGGTAGTGGATCGAGTGGTACATCAGGTCCAGCCGCGGCGACGTGACCAGCCAGTCCCAGGCGGTGAAGTCGGTCTCGATGTCGACGTCCACGGTCACCGCGGTGATCTCGCCGATCCATCCGGCGGCGGCCATCGCGCGGGCGGCGGCCATCCCCTCGCCGTACCGCATCTGGTGGTTGACCACCAGAGACAGCCCGGCCGCGCGGGCCTCGGCGACCAGCTCCGCGCCGATCTTCGAGTCGACGGCCAGGGGTTTCTGGGCCAGCACGTGTTTGCCGGCGGCGAGCGCGCGCCTGATGATCGCCGGCTGGGCCTCCGGGACGACCGCCACGTCCACCACCTCGACGGCCGGATCGTCGAGCAGTTCGTCGAGCGTGTAGGTGCGGGGCAGGGCGAACTCCGCGCGGACACTCTCGGCGCGGTCCGGGTCGAGGTCGCAGACCCCCAAGATCTCAAGACCGGCTTTCCGGTACGCGGGAAGATGCGCGACCCGGGTGATGGCGCCCGCCCCGACGACGCCGATCCGCTTGCGAACGGCGTCGGGGATCGTCAGGTCGGCGGCGTCGGCGATGGGCTGCAGCTGGTGGAGCACGAGATTCTCCAGGTTCGTCGAGGCGGAACTGTTTCCCATGTCACCATCGCGTGTAACATTAGTCAATCGTTTGAATGACGTACGGAGGCCTTCCATGACGCTGCATCTCGTCGGTCGCGCGTTCGACGGTTTCGAGCGCAGCCTCACCGACCAGCTCACCGGCCTCGACGCGGACCACCGGCTGCTGGAGATCGAGGACCTGCAGCACGAGGTGGTCGACGGCACCCTGGCCACCGACGGGCGCGCCGACGTGCTGATGCTCATCACCGACTGGCTGCCGTCCCTGATCGCCGCCGGCAAGATCCGCACGCTGGACTTCGCCGAGTCCGCGCCGGACGGGTGGCCGGACGCCTGGTCACCGGCGCTTCGTGCGCTGCAGACCGGAGCGGACGGGCGGACGTACGGGGTGGCGTACCACGACGGGCCGATGCTGTTCCTCTACCGCACCGACCTCTACGGCTCGGCCACCGAGCAGCGCGGATTCGCCGAGCGGTTCGGGTACCCGCTGGCGCCGCCCACCGACTGGGCGCAGTTCCGGGACCAGGCCGTCTGGTTCGACCGCCCGGCACAGGGACTGCGCGGGACGGTGCAGGCCGGATACCCCGACGAGCACAACAACGTCTACGACTTCCTGATCCACCTGTGGAGTCGGGGCGGCGAGCTGATCACGCCGGACGGCGGCTCCGGTCTCGACAGCGCGGCGGCGGCCGGAGCCATCGACTTCCTGCAGGGGCTGTGGCACGTCGACCAGGTCGTCGATCCGGCCGCGGCCAAGTGGGACAGCGTCACCTCCGGAGTGCACTTCGCCGCGGGTGAGGCCGCGATGATGGTGAACTGGTGCGGGTTCGCGGCGATGTCCGCCGATCCGGCGTCACCCACCCACGGGCTGGTCGGGTGTGCGCCCGCACCCTCGGTCACGATGAACGCGTACTGGGTGCTGGCGGTGCCCGCCGGGGCCCGCGATCCGGAGGCCAGCGCCGACCTGATCCGGCAGCTCACCACCCAGGACATGGACGTGCGGACCGCTCTCGCCGGTGGGTCCGCCACCCGTCGGGACAGCTGGGCGGATCCTCGGGTGCGGGCGCTCGCCCCGTACTACGCGGTGCTGGAGGACGCCCACCGGAACTCGCGGTCGGTGCCGGCCGATCCGCGGTGGCCGCGGATCGCGGCGGTGCTGAACGAGATGATGCGGGCGGTCGTCGAGGACGGTGCCGGGCAGACGGCGCTGGCCGCGGCGCACGCCGAGCTCGGGACCGTGCTGACCCGTACCGGCGAAACTCGGACCGACGAAACTCCGGCCGTCGGAAGTCGTACCGGCGAATGAGATTTTTGGTCCGTCTTGAGACGGATCTGCCGCCGGAGATGCCGGAAGCGGCGCGCGACGACCTGCTCGCCGCCGAACGTCGTCGTGGTGAGGAACTGGTCCGGGCCGGGACGATCGAACATCTGTGGCGGCTGCCCGGCCGGCTCGCCAACGTGGGCGTCTGGCAGGCCGCCGACCCGGACGACCTGCACACGGCGATCGGTTCGCTGCCGCTGTGGCGGTGGATGACCGTGCGGGTGGAGGCCCTGGCCACCCATCCGCTGGATCCGTAGCCGCGCCCGGACCGCGTCACCGCCGAGGGTGGCGGTAATCCATGGTCATCACTACTGTTTGTCCCGTGGCGCTATTTGTCCGTAACGCGCGCATCCAGGGGGCCTGGTGAACACCGTGCTCGTCGCCCTGCCCCGGGAGGGCGCCGCGGCCGGGAAACTCCAGCTCGGGCCGGGGCAGCGGCTCCGGTTCGGCCGGGGCGGGCCGGGCATCGACGTGGACCTGGCACTGCCCGACCGGGCCGTCTCCCGGCTGGCCGGCGAGATCACCGCCACCGGCGACCACTGGTGCCTGACCAACTACAGCCGCCGGCACACCTACGTGGTGGAGAACCCGGAAGGCGGCGGCGAGTTCCTCAAGGTCCCGCCCGGGCGCTTCGGCGCGCCGGTGCCGTTCGAGATCTCCCGGGTCGTGCTGCCCGCCCGCGACGGCGCCGGGACCGCGCTGTTCCAGGTCTTCGCACCCATGCACACCTATCTGGACCAGCATTCCGGCGGTGCGCCCGGAGGGGAGCCGACGGTGGCCGCGTTCCCGCTGGACGCCACCGCGAAATACTTCCTGGTCCTGGTCGCGCTCTGTGAGCCACGGCTGCGCGACGAGTCCCCGATCGGCATCCCGGGCGACGCCGAGGTGGTCGCCCGGCTGCGCGAGCTGCCCGGCTGCGACGGCCTCACCGCCGACGCTGTCGCCTTCCACATCGACTACCTGACCCGGCGCAAACTGCGGCTGCGCGCGCCCGACTCGGGAACCGCCGCCGAACCCGCCGGGACCGGTTCCCGCCGGGAACACCTGGTCCGGGTGGCGCTGCGGTTCAACCTGGTCCAGGAGAGCCACCTGGAACTGCTGCCCCGCGCCGGCGGGCCCGGTGACCTCCACCGCGGGCTGGTCGGTCGACGTGCCGACCGGCTACCGGGTCGGCGGGTGGACGGTGACCGCGCCGATCGCCACCGGCGGCTGGGGCTCGGTGTACGCCGCCACCGGTGACGGCTCGGTCTACGCGGCCAGCGGTGACGGCTCGGTGTACGCGGCCAGCGGTGACGGCGAGGCCGCGCTCAAGTTCCTGCCCACCGGCACGGTCACCCCGCGCCAGGTCGCGCACCTGGCCGACGTCGCCGCCCGGGAACGCCGCGGTCACGAGCAGCTGTCGCATCCGCACCTGGTCCGGGCCCGGGAGATCCGGACCGTCGACGACCCGGAGAACACCGCGCTGGACGGGGCGCTGGTGATCGTGATGGAACGCGCCGAGGCCTCGCTGCGGGACCGGCTGCGCGAGGCCGGCGGCGGGCCGGTGCCGGACGCCGCCCGGCTGTTGGAAGAGATCTGCGACGCCCTGGCCTATCTGCACGGCCGTGACTGGGTGCACGGCGATCTCAAACCGGCGAACGTGCTGCTGATGCCCGGCGGATCGGCCCGGCTCGCCGATTTCGGCCTGGCCGGCGAGTTCGACGGCACCCACGCGTACCTGCCGCCGATGGCCTCACCGGACTACGTGCCACCGGAACGCTGGACCGAGTCACTCGGCGAACACGGCGTCGCGGTCCGGCCCAGCGCCGACGTCTGGGCCTTCGGCATCACCGCGCACCTGCTGCTCACCGGCGCCTTCCCGTTCCCCGGCGGGACACCGCAGGCCCGGCTCGCGGCCGCCGCCGAATACGCGGCCGGCTCGGCCCCGCCGGCCCTGTCACCGACATTGCCGCCGGAGTGGCACGACCTGATCCGGGACTGCCTGGCCCCCACCCACGCCGAACGGGCCCGGCACGGATCGCCGGAACTGCTGGAGCGGATCCGCCGGATCCGGGCGGGCGCCGCCCCGCCCGGCCGGATCCGGCGGATCCACGTCGCGGCCGCCGCCGTGGCCCTGACGACCGTGGCGGCGGCCGGGATCGTGTACGCCGGACGATCCACCCCACCGCCCGAGGTCTACCGGGCCGACCTGCTGCGCCACGGCGCCGGCGTCCCCGACGAGTACCGGCGGCTGATCGTGGACGCCGGCACCGCCTGCGCCGAACCCGGCATCACCCCGGCCCTGATCGCGGCCATGCTCAAGGCCGAGAGCGACTTCGACCCGAACCTGAACGACCCGGCCAAGGACGAGTACGGCATCGCCCGCTGGACCCCGTCGGTGCTGCGGTACTACCTGCCCGAGGGGCAACGTGACCAGGTACCGGCACCCCCGTTCCCGCCGGATGTGTCGATTCCGGCGGTTGGCCGGTACCTGTGCTTCCTGGCGCCCCGGCTGAGCACCGTCCCCGGCGATCCGGGGCTGCTGCTCGCCGCGGCCTACCGGACGTCGGCGACCAAGGTGGTCGAGGCGGGCGGGCCACCACCGAAGACGGTCGAGTACACCACCCGGGTCGGCGCGTTCCGGCAGACCTTCACCCCCTGATCATTCATGGTCGTCCTCTCTCGTCCCTTCTCGTATCGTCGGCGTTGCTCCCGGTTCCGGGCACCTACCCTGGTGCAGGTTGCCCGGACGGCCCCGGTCTGCTATCGCCGGTGCGCATCAGGGCTCGTCGCCGTGATCCGCGAGGCGGCCGTCTGAGGGCGTATGGTCGTCGATGTGGCGCTCGCCGGGGTTCAGAAGACGCTCCGACCGGTGCTGGCGGCCAAGGCTCTGGACCTGCGGCTGCCGTCGCCGATCCTCGGTGACACCTGGGCCGAGGAGACGATGCGGCGTCTCGACCCCGACTTCGACAAGGGCTGGTTCGCGACCAGTCAGCTCGGTCTCGTCGCGGTGGTGCGGGCCAAGGTCCTCGACGACTGGGCCCGGGCCTTCCTCGCCGAGCATCCGGACGCGGTCGTGCTGAACCTGGGGTGCGGCCTGGACGCCCGGGTGCACCGGATCGACCCGCCGGCCACCGTGGACTGGTACGACCTGGACTTTCCGGAGGTCATCGAGCTGCGGCAGCGGTTGCTGCCGCAGCGGTCCACGCTGATCGCCTCGGACGTCACCGATCTCGGCTGGCTGGACCGGGTGCCCCACGACCGGCCGGTGCTGACGGTCGCCGAGGGCATGCTGCCGTACCTGACCGAGCCCGACGCCCGGCGGCTGGTCACCGGCATCGTCGATACCTTCCCCAGCGGGGTGCTGGCGTTCGACGTGGCTTCGGTGGGCGCGTGGAAGATGTCGCGGTGGGATCCGATCGGCCGCAGCTACAACGCCCTGTTCCGGTGCGGCTTCGACGACCCGGCCGTGCTGGCCGCCTGGCACCCGGAGCTGGCCTTCGTCGACGAGGCCCCGATGAACGACGCGCCGGAACTGATGGCCAAGGCGCCCCCGGCCACCCGCCGCGCCTACCGCCTGCTCAACCTGATCCCGGGTTTCACCAGGTCCAGCCGGATCCTGCGCTTTCGCTTCGAGTGATGACGCGGCCCTTCTACGGTCGGCACGCCGATGCCTACGATCTGCTGATCACCGATCCGGTCGAGCCCTGGGTCGACGCCGTTCACGACCGGCTCGGCCGGCCGGGCGCTGCGATCCTGGACGCGGGGTGCGGGACCGGGCGACATGCCGCGGCGCTCATCGGCAAGGGGCATCGGGTCGACCTCGCCGACGCGTCCCCGGAGCTGTTGTCGCAAGCCCGGGCGCGGTGCCCCGGTGCGCGGGCTCTGCTCGTGGACCTGTGCACGATGCCGGCGGCGCCCGAGTACGACGCGGTGACCTGCCGGGGTGTCCTCAACGACATGACCACCGACGCGGACCGTGAGTCGGCGGTCGCGTCGCTGGTGGCGTGTCTGCGGCCGGGCGGGTTGCTGTTCCTGGACGTCCGGGAGGCCGCCGCTTCCCGGGCGCGGGCGGGCGGTGGCCGGAGCATCGTCGCCGGAGATCTGACGTTCGTCACCCGCACCCGGTGGCAGGACGGGCTGATCCACGTCGAAGAACGGTACGAGACCCCCGGCCAGGTGACGACCTACGACTTCACCATGCGGCCATGGACCCGGGACGAACTGCTCTCGGTGTTGCGCCGTAACGGCATGGGCGACGTCGAGATCCGGGACGGGGTCGGGCGCCGAACCGCGGATCGCTTGTTCGTGGTGGCGGAACTCAGCCGGTGAAGGCGCTGGTCGGGCGCTGGTGGCCACACCCGACATCACCCGGCCGGAGCCACCGGTCCTCGCCCAGCGGCTCCAGCCACAGGATCAGCCAGCCGTTCGTGACGTCCGGAAATCCCACGGGCGCAGCTCAGATCAGGTGCCTCGTGAAGAAGGCTGCCGCGTCCTGGCCCGCGGACCGGGGGACACCCGTGTGGCCGCCCATGTTGGCCAGCAGGGTCTTCTCCGGCGAACCGAACGCGTCGAACAGGGTCAGGGCCGCCTGCCTGTCGTTGCTCTCGTCGTCCCACTGCAGCAGGACGTGCAGCGGGATGGTGACCTGGCGGGCCTCCTCGACGATGGCGCGGGGGATGAAACTTCCGGCGAACAGGCCGGCCGCCACGATGCGTGGCTCGATCCGCGCCAGGCGGACGCCGATGGAGATCACCCCGCCGGAGAAGCCGGCCGGGCCGCCGATCTCCGGCAGTTGCAGCAGGGCGTCCAGGGTGGTCTGCCATTCCGGGACCGCGCGGTCGACGAGCGGCAGGATCAGGGCGTCGATGGTCTCCTCGCTGACCTGCTCGCCGGCCTCCAGCGCCCGGCGCATGTCGGCTCGGGCCTGGTCGGCGCCGGGCCAGGCGGGGCGGTCGCCGCTGCCGGGGAGTTCGATGGTGGCCGCGGCGAAACCGTTTGCCACGCAGTGCCGGGCGCGGGCTGCCAGCCGGGGGTACATCCGGCGTAGCCCGAGCGGCGGGTGACCGAGAAGGATCAGCGGAACCGGACCGGCGGACACGGGTGTCCAGAGGATGCCGGGGATCTCGCCGAGGGTGAACTCACGTTCCCGGACGTCGTCGCTCAGGGTTTGGTCGGTGGTGAATCGCATGGTCGTGCCTTTCGGGAGCTGAGACGGCGCTCCCGGACGACCTATCGCCCGGCCGTGACCCCGGAGGGGAGCACCCTGATCAGATCGTTCATCGGGCACCACCTCCTCGGACTCTCGCACGGCTGCCGAGAAAGTAGCAGACCCCACGAAGTTTCGCGCGTGTCCGGGTGGGCGTCGGCACCCTTCTTGGCCTAAGGTCGCCGCATGCTGATTGGCCGACGAACTCTCGCTGCTGTGGCCGCCCTCATGATCGCCGGTTCGGCCGGGTGCTCGTCGATCGGCCCAGCGACTCCCGAGGACGTCGTGCGGGCAGCTCCTGAGGACGTCGTCCGGGCTGCTCCGGAGAAGGCCGGCGCCTCGGATCCCCTGTTCAACAAGGTCGCCGTCACCCAGAGCGAGGCTCCGGTCAAAGCCGCGGAGACCAAGACCACCGAGGTGTACGCGCTGGGCGTCCGTGCCGACGCGAAGCAGCGGACCGTCACGTTCGACGAGATCGAGTGGTTCACCGGGAAAGCGGCCCGCGCCGCCTGCCAGGCCGACAAGGTCGAGGTCCAGCCGTCGGCCTGGTGCCACGACTTCTACTACCGCAACCCGGATGACCGGAAGCGGACAGCCGCCCTGGCCGAGTCGGCGACCGTCACGATCGCCGACTACTTCTCCGAGGCCGAGACGGTTCCGCAGAAGAAGGCCGGTCTGAGCGAACTCGACGAGCGCCTGACCGAGGGGGAGACCCTCCTGGTGCTGACCGTCCGGGACGGCGTTATCACCGGCCTGCGGGAGCAGTTCACGCCCTGATCGGATCGCGTTGATCAGGACGGCCCTGATCGGATGGCCCCGGCCGGATCGTGCTGATCGGGAACGCCGTGGCCGGGACCACCGCATTCGGCCCGGCGGTCGCGGGTCGGCCCTGGGCCGCGCCGACCTCGCGCGGCCGCCAGGGGAGGTGTGGATCTACGGGAGTGTCTGCTCGTATCAAATCCGGGGTGGCGCGGTTGACTCTCGAAGGACCAGTTCGGTCGCGGTGCTGACCACTTCGGTGACCTGTTCCTCCGGGGCGCGGGACAGCAGCAGCTCCACCGCGCGGCCGCCCAGCTGCTGCAACGGCATCCGGACCGTGGTCAGCGGGGGATTGAGGTGCTCGGCCAGGGGCAGGTCGTGGACGGCGACCACCGAGACGTCCGCGGGGACGCGCAGGCCGGCGCGGCGCAGGGTGTCCAAGACGCCGACGGCCATCGCGACGTTGGCCACGAAAACCGCGGTAGGAGTTCCGGATTTTTCCGCATTGGCCAGTAGGCTGCCCATCGCCTCGGCGCCGCCGCCGGACGTGTAGTCGCCACGGGCCACATCGGCGGGTCGGACCGTGATCCCGGCCGTCTTCATCGCCTGGCGGTAACCGGCGGCGCGGCGCTTGGCGGTGTCGGCGCCGGTCGGGCCGGCCACGTGCCCGATCCGGCGGTGACCCAGCGACAGCAGATGCTCGACGGCTAGTTTCGCCGCGTGGGCGTCGTCGAGGATCACGTATCGATGGTGGTCGCCGGTGTCCCGGCGGTTCACCATCATCCACGGCAGGCCCAGGCTCTGCAGTTTCTGGTGCTCGCGGGCGCTGGTCGGCCCGGCCAGCAGCAGGCCGTCGACCCGGCCCTGGCCGAGGAGTTCCAGGTAGCGGTCCATGCCGTTGCGGCTGCCCGAGGTGGATCCGGTGACCAGCACGTGACCGCGGTCCAGGGCGGCGCTCTCCGCCCCGGTGATGATCTCCGCGTAGACCGGGTTGGCGAAGTCCGGTATCACCAGCCCGAGGGTGCCGGCCTTGGCGGTGCGCAGGCTACGGGCCGCTATGTTCGGCCGGTAACCGAGCGTGCGGATCGCGTCGATCACCCGGTCCCGGGTCTCCTGGCGGATCACCAGGGCCGGGTCCTCGTTGATGACCCGGGAGACGATGGCCTTGTCGACGGTGGCGAGCTTGGCGACATCGACGAGCGTCACCCGCGGCGTGGCGGCGCGTCGCGTCGTCATGGCGATTCAGCTCCCTCGTCGTGTGGTGTACGCATGGTACGGGGTGGCTGGACCAGCTCCAGGGTGATGTCGTCCGGATCGAGGAAGTAGCAGGTGAAGCCGCCCGCGTTGATCCCGGCGGTGATCTCCTGCGGCGGGCTGACGAACCGGACCCCGGCCGCGCTCAGCCGGGCGTGGTCGGCGCGCGCGTCCTCGACACACATCGCCAGGTGCGCGGCGCCGGGCCGGTTGCGGTGCGGGCCGAACGGCTCACCCCGCGGCGTCCGGTACTCGACCAGTTCCAGGTCGTGTGTCGAGATCCCGCGCGGCTGCCCGGGCACCGCCAGCTGGGCGATCCGCAGGTCGGCGTCCGGATAGCCGACCAGGCGACGGGTGTAGTCGTTGTCCTGGTCCTGCCGGTGCACCAGCTGGAAGCCGAGCAGGCTGGCGTAGAAGTCGACTGACCGATCCAGATCAGCGACGGTGAAACTGAAGTGCCAGACCCCGAACATCGCGCTCACTTCCCGGTCACCGCGCGCAGCGCGTCCACGATGTCACCGGTCTGCGGCAGGACCGCCTGGGCCAGCTGCACGGCGGCCGGGATCCGGGTGTCCAGCGCGCCCACCCGGCGCGGCGGCGCGCTCAGCGGCACCCCGGACTCGCACACCCGGGCCACCACCTCGGCCCCGAATCCGCCGGTCAGGTTCGCCTCGTGCACCACCAGCAGCCGGCCGGTGCGGCGGACGCTGGCCAGCACCGCCTCGGTGTCGAACGGGTTGAGCCAGACCGCCTCGATCACGTCGGCGCTGATCCCGTCCTCGGCGACCAGGTCGACCGCGGCCTCCACCGAGCCGGTGATCGCGCCCCAGGTCACGATCGTGACGTCGTCGCCGGCCCGGCGCAGGCGGTGGCCGCCGATCGGTTCCACCGGGCCGCCGATCCGGACCTCGGACTTGGCCCCGGCGTACAGCGTCCGGTTCTCGATCACCACCACCGGGTCGTCGCAGGTCACCGCGGACAGCGTCAGGTCGTAGGCGTCCTGCGCGTCGACCGGCATCGCGACGCGGATCCCGGGCACGTGCAGCAGCAGCGCCTCCAGGTTCTGCGAGTGCTGGGCACAGGCCCCGGGAGCATTTCCCTGCTGGGTACGAATGGTCAACGGCGCCGCCAGCCGGCCCTCGGACACGTATCGCACGTTGGCGGCCTGGTTCACGATCTGGTCGAACGCGACGAGCATGAAGTCGGCCCACATGATCTCGACGATCGGGCGCCGGCCGGTCATCGCCGCCCCGACCGCCGCGCCGAGCATCGCGGTCTCCGAGATCGGCGTGTCGAACACCCGCTCGCCGAACGCCTTCCGCAGCCCGCGGGTCACCCCGAACACGCCGCCGGGCAGGGCCACGTCCTCGCCGAACAGCAGCGTCTCCGGCATCTGCTCCAGGCACCGGGCCAGCGCCGCGTTGATCGCGCCGCCGTAGGTGAGCTTGGCGGTCTCAGACATACAGGTGCTCCCGGGCGGTCGACGGGTCGGACAGGGGCGCGGCCAGCGCACGTTCGGTGGCCGCGGCGATCTCGGTGCGGGCGCGCTGCTCGACCCCGTCCAGGGTCTCCGCGGTGACACCCTGCAGGGTCAACTGCTTCTTCAGCCGTACGATCGGCTCGTGCTTCTCGTCCTCGGCCAGTTCGCCGGCGGGGCGGTAGCTCTGCGCGTCACCGATGTAGTGGCCGACGATGCGGCGGGTGGTGGCCTCGATGAACGTGGGCCCGCGCCCGTGTTCGGCGGTGGTCACGGCCAGCCCGACCGCGGTCGCCACCTGTGCCGGATCGTTGCCGTCGACCCGCACCGCCGGGATGCCGAGCGCGTGCGCCCGCGCCGACAGGTCCGGGTTGCGGACCATGTCGTTGATCGGGGTCAGCTCGGAGTACTTGTTGTTCTCGCAGATGAAGACGACAGGCAGGTCCATCGCGGCGGCCATGTTCATCGCCTCGGTGACCCCGCCCTGGTTCATCGCGCCGTCGCCGAAGACGGTCACCGCCACCCGGCCGCTGCCGTCGAACTTCGCGGCCAGCGCGGCGCCCACCGCGATCGGGGCGCCGGCGCCGACGATCGAGTTCTCCCCGTAGAAGCCGTACTCCGGCGCGGAGAAGTGCGCGGATCCGCCGCGGCCGCCGTTCACCCCGGTCCGCCGGTACAGCAGTTCGGCCATGATCCCGGTGGCCGGCACGCCCCGGGCCAGGGCCCAGCCGTGCCCGCGGTAGGTGCTGTACAGCGCGTCCTGCGGGCGCAGCATCCGGCAGGCGCCGACCGGAATCGCCTCCTGACCGTTCTCCAGGTGCACCGAGCCGACGATCCGGCCGTCCAGGCGCAGACTGAGGATCGTCTCCTCCAGCACCCGGATCCGCCACATCGCCAGCAGGTCCGCCAGTTGCTCGCCGCTCACTCGCATCGTCCTCTCCATCAGTTCATCTCCAGCCCGCCGTCGACGTTGAGCGCCTGCCCGGTCATGAACGACGCCATGTCGCTGACCAGGAACGCGACCACGGCGGCGAGTTCGTCGGGGTTGCCGGGGCGGCCCAGCGGGGTGCGTTTCGCGACGTCGTCGAGATACGCCGCACCGGCGCCGGGGCCGAACTCCCGATCGCGGTCGGCGAGGATGCCGGACCACATGTCGGTCATGAAGACGCCGGGGCAGACCGCGTTGACCCGTACGCTCGGGGCGTACGCCAGCGCGGTCGACTTGGTCAGCGACAGCAGTGCCGCCTTGCTCGCCGCGTAATCCATCGCGTTCGGCCGCCCGGAGCGCCCGGCGACCGAGCTGAGCAGCACGATGCTGCCGCTCGTCATGCCCTCCGCCGCTGCTCGCACGGTGTGGAAGACCCCGGTCAGGTTGATGTCCAGGGTGCGCTGCCACTGCTCGTCGGTGATCTCCGCCGGTGGGCGGGTGCGCATGACGCCGACCGCGGACACCAGGATCCGCAGTTCACCACCGGCCAGCCGGGCCGCTGTTTCTGGGGCCGCTCGGCAGACGGCCGGATCGGACAGGTCGACGCCGAGCGGGTGCACGACACCGAGCGGGGACAGCTCGGCGACCGCCTGGTCGAGGCGCTCGCCGGGCAGGTCGGCCAGCACGACCGGGGCGCCGCAGCGCAGCAGGGCGGCGGCGACGGCCCGGCCGAGACCGCCGCCTCCGCCGGTCACCAGGGACACGCGTCCGGTGAGGTCAGTGGTCTGCATGAGGCGCTCACCCATCGGTCGTTCAATCGTTTGACCGACAGTATGTCGCCGACCCGTACAGCGTCAACGGGTTCCCCGGTTATCCGGGCGAATCGGCCCGGTCCTGGCTAGGTTCGACATCGTGTCGTTTCCGGTCACGATCGTCCCGTCCGCCTCCGGCCCGCTGGAGGACGCCCTGCTCCGGGCCGGGCTGGAGATCCGGCACTTCGACGGGACCGGACCGGTGGCCACCGTGGCCAGGTCCAGCGCGGCGGTGATCTACGCGCTCGGTCCCTCCGGCTCCGAGGCCTTCGTCCGGGCGGTCCGGGAACACAACGACCGGATACCGATCCTGCTGTACGGCGAACAGCTCACCGCCCGGGACATCCCGCAAGCGGTCCTGGCGCGGATCGACGGGGTCGTCAACGCGTACGAGGACACCCCGGATTTTCTCGCCCGCAAGATCCAGCGGGAGGTCAGCCACTATCTGGGGCAGCTCGCGCCGCCGTTCTTCGCCGCCCTGATGCGGTACGCCAGCGACGGCGCCTACTCCTGGCACTGCCCCGGGCACTCCGGTGGCACCGCGTTCCTGAAGAGCCCGGTCGGCACCCTGTTCCACGACTTCTTCGGCGAGAACCTGCTGCGTGCCGACGTGTGCAACGCCGTCGAGGAACTCGGGCAGCTGCTCGACCACAGCGGGCCGATCGCCGACAGCGAACGCCTGGCCGCCCGCACGTTCCGCGCCGACCACCTCTACTTCGTCACCAACGGCACCTCCACCAGCAACAAGATCGTGTGGAACTCGCTGGTCGGGCCGGGCGACGTCGTGGCGGTGGACCGGAACTGCCACAAGTCGGTGCTGCACGCGATCATGCTGACCGGGGCGATCCCGATCTACCTGATGCCGACCCGGAACAAGGCCGGCGTGATCGGGCCGATCCCGCGCAGCGAGTTCAACCCCGTCGAGCTGCAACGCAAGATCGAGGCCAGCCCGCTGATCCTCGACAAGACCAAGCGGATCCGGCTGCTGGCGCTGACCCAGTCGACCTACGACGGGATCATCTACCGGGCGTCCGCTCTGAAAGCCGAGCTGGACGGGGTCGTCGACGCCCTGCACTTCGACGAGGCGTGGCTGCCGCACGCCTCGTTCCACCAGCTATACGACGGCATGCACGGCGTCGCCAACAACCAGGAACGCACCGACCGGACCGTCGTCTACGCCACCCAGTCCACCCACAAACTGCTCGCCGGACTGTCCCAGGCGTCGCAGATCCTGGTCCAGGACACCACCGGCGGGCACTTCGACGAACGGGTCTTCGGCCAGGCGTTCCGGATGCACACGTCGACCAGCCCGCAGTACGCCATCATCGCCAGCTGCGACGTGTCCGCCGAGATGATGGCCGGACGGCGCGGACCCGCCCTGGTGGAGGAGACCATCACCGAGGCGATGGAGTTCCGGCGCGCCGTCATCCGGGCCGGTCTGGACGCCGCCCCGGACTGGTGGTTCACGGTGTGGGGGCCGGACACCCCGCCCCGCGACGGGCTGCCCGACCGGACCGAGTGGGAACTGACCGCGGACGCCGCCTGGCACGGCTTCGACCGGATCGACGACGGCTTCACCATGCTCGACCCGATCAAGGTCACCCTGATGACCCCCGGCCTGACCGTGCACGGCGAGTTCAGCGACCCCGGCACACCGAGCATCCCCGGCATCGTGCTGGCCCGCTACCTGGCCGAACACGGGGTGGTGGTGGAGAAGACCGGCCTGTACTCGCTGTTCGTGCTTTTCACCATCGGCATCACCAAGGGCCGCTGGAACTCACTGCTGGCGGAGTTGCACCGGTTCAAGAGCGCCTACGACGGCAACGCCGTGATCGACAGGTTGATGCCGGCCTTCACCGCCGAGTTCCCGTCGTACGCCGGCCGCCGCCTGCGGGACCTCTGCGACGACCTGCACACCACCTACCGCGACGCCGACCTGGCCGAACTGACCACGGCGATCTACACCGAGCCGGTCGAACAGGTCACCATCCCGGCCGACGCGTGGACCGCGATGGCGGCCGGCCGGGTCGAGCACGTCCCGGTTTCCGAACTGGCCGGGCGTACCACCGCGGTGTTGCTGACCCCCTACCCGCCGGGCATCCCGCTGCTCGTGCCCGGCGAACGGATCAGCGCCGGCATCGTCCGGTTCCTGGAACACGAACAGGACCTGGCCGCCCGCTGGCCCGGCTTCACCGGCATCACCCACGGGGTCAGCGGGCTCACCGTCGCTTGTTTACCTGAACGGTGATCGTGTTGGAAGTCAGGCCGTAGTGGCCGGCCACCTCGCGCAGGCGCTCCTCGCCCTTGCCGATGCGGAAACTGTGGCCGTCCGGATCCCGGACCACGAAGTCACGCATCCCGGACGGGCGGGACGCGATCGGGTCCGTGATGTCCGCGCCGGCCTGCTCGTACTCGGCGCAGAGGGTGTCCGGGTCGTCGGCGTACACATAAGCCGTCTGGGCCGGCGGCGGGCCGTCGCCGGTCCACGGGATCAGCAGCAGGGTTTCGATGTCGCCGCTGGACAGGGCGGCCAGAGCGTCGTCGGCAGTGCGCCAGGCCAGGCGGAAGCCGAGCGCCTCCTGGTAATAGGTGATCGACCGATCCATGTCGGTCACGGCGAGCCGGGGCATCACGTGCAGCCAGGTCGTCGGTTCGGTGCTGATGGTGTCCTCCTCGGTGAGCGCGTCCACCGCCTCCAGCAGGCGGCGGACCTCGTCGAGCCGGGTTTCGAGGCGGGCGCGGTGGTCCCGGAACAGCTCGCGCCGTTCGGTGTCACCGGCGCCGGCCAGCACCCGGCGGATGTCCGCGATCGGCATGTCCAGCGATCGCAGCAGGGCGATGACCCGGGCGGCCCCGGTCTGGCCGCTGGTGTACCAGCGGTAGCCGGAGCCTTCGGCGCGGCCGTCCGGTTCGAGCAGCCGCATCCGGTCGTACCGGCGCAGCTGCGGAATGCTCAACCCGACCAGTTCAGCGAACCGCCCGATCCGAAAGTGCCCGTTGTCGTCGTCCACGCTCCGATTCTGCGAGACTCACCCGGGTGAGGGTCAACAACACGATCCACCCCATTGCCGGTACGCCTGACCTGCCCCGGATGCGAGCCTTCTACCAGGAGGTTCTCGGCGCGATCCAGGCCCGGCGCGTACCGGAGGAGGGTCCTGAGTTCTATGTCGAGCTGCGGATCGGCGATTCCACACTCGGTCTCGTCCGCCAGGAGGACGCCGAGACCGGTTCGCCGGTACGGATCATCCTGAGCGCCGAGGTGCCGGACGTCGACGCGTTGCTGCCCGTCGTCGAAGCCTCGGGTGGCACTGTCACGGGGCCGCCCAACGACATGCCGTGGGGTCAGCGGGTGGCGCACGTCCTCGACCCGGACGGCAACATGCTCAACCTTACGATGCCGCTCTGATCACTTGGGGAAGTGCGGCTTGAGGTTGGCGGCCATCATCCGGTCCAGGAGGCGGTCGGAGAGCAGGCGGGGGAGCCGGGTGAGCATGGCCGCGTCCCGGCCGATCGTGTAGCGGGCGCGTGGGCTGCGGGTGGTCGCGGCGTCGGCGATGATCCGGCCGGCCCGGTCGGCGGGCAGCCCGGACTTCGTGAAGTCGGCGGCCTGGTTGATGATCGCCCGGAGCAGGGCCCCGTACCGGGTCTGCTCGGTGGGTGTCATCCCGGCGATGGTCTTCTCGGCCCGCTCGATGCCGTGCGGGGTCATCTCGGTCTGCACACCACCGGGCTCGACGACGACCACCTGCACGCCGAGCGGCGCGAGTTCACGGCGTAGCGCGTCGCTCATGCCCTCCATGGCGAATTTCGCTCCCGCGTACGCGCCATAGGTGGGCATCGCGACCTTGCCGCCCACCGAGCTGATGTTGACGACCCGGCCTCCGCTGGTGTGCAGGGCGGGCAGGACCGCCTTGGTGACGGCGACGTGCCCGAAGAAGTTGACCTCGAACTGGCGGCGCCACTCGTCCATCGAGAGCAGCTCGACCGGGGCGTTGATCGCGATCCCGGCGTTGTTGATCACGGCGCGCAGCGGGCGGCGGCGCGGGTCGGTGGTGATCCGGCGGGCGACGTCCTCGATCTGACCGGCGTCGGTGACGTCGAGGAAGACCGGCTCGATGCCCGGCGCTTTCAGGGCGACCGCATCGGCGTCACGGCGGACTCCGGCGAGCACGTGGTAACCACGGCCGGCCAGCTCACGGGCGGTGGCCGCACCCATGCCGGTGGAGGCGCCGCTGATCAGGACCAGTTCTTCATGTGACGTTGTCATATGAACGACGGTAGGCATTCCATGTGACATTGTCAAATGAACGGGAGGGTAGATTGCCCCCATGGTCAGCAGGGTGGAGAGCGCGGCGGCAACCAGGCGCGCACTGGTGGACGCCGCCACGGAACTGCTCGACGAGGGCGGCCCGGAAGCGGTCACGCTACGCGCGGTCGGCGCACGGGCCGGCGTGTCCCGGGGCGCGCCGTACGGTCACTTCCCCGACAAGGAACACCTGCTCGGCGCGGTGGCCGAGGAGAGCTGGACGATCATCGGCGATGGTCTGGACAAGCTGATCGCCGACCGTTCGTTGCCTCCCGCCGAACGTCTGGAGCGCGCCCTGACCGGCTTGATGGAGGTGGGCCGCCGGCGCCCGCACGCCTACGCGCTGATGTTCGCGGCTCCGGTGGACCAGAACCCGGGAGCGGTGGAAGCGGTGTCCCGAACCCACGACCAGTTCCTGACGATCGTGGCGGAGCTGGCCGACGACCCCGGCCCGATCGGGGCACTGCTGATGACAAGCGTCCACGGCATTGTGGCCATGGAGAACAGCGGCCACCTGACCCCGGAAAAGTGGAACACCACAGGCGACGCCCTGCTCAAACTCCTGATCGCCCGGATCGCCTGACTGCGGCTGCGCGGATGTGATCGTCGTGATGCTCGAGGATTTTCTTGGTTCTCGGCACCAGTTGCGGCCAGCGCGCCCCGACCGTCGCGAGATGGGAGCGTAATTCCTCCCCCGAGTCGTAGAGCCACCCCTCGTCGAAACTCAGCGCCGCCTCTACCCGCCGGATGTCATCCGAATGGAGCCATTCGCGAAGAATGGATATCAGGTCGGTGCCGTTGTCGTCGGTCAACCAGATGAGCCTATGGATGATCTCGTCCAGATCGCCGCCCGTCAGGTTGGGGGAGAGCCTGGCGATCAGGCAGTCCATCACTGACCGCATCACCTCACGCCCGCGGAGGCGATCGATGCCGCCGCTCCAGGGGAGCCGGTCCTCGAAGTCGCAAGCCGCCACCGCGGGAAGGTCGGACTTCCACAGCCGGGTCACGGTTTGCGCCGTCAGATCGACGATCGATGACCGGTCACCGAGGTCTGTCGATTCCAACTCCACGGTGGTTCGCCAGCGCACAAAATCGGCGTCCGGCTCGATGGCTGACGTGGCCTGATTGCGGCGCGCCTCGACCACCAGGCCGGGCAGGAGCATGGCGCCTCGCTCGAATGTTCCACCCAGGAGTGCCGCGAGCACGACTTTCACCTCGGGAACGTCACCCTTGACGAATATCTTGCAATAGTCGAAGCCGTCCACATGTGCCTCCAAGGAGCTGGGCACGCATGGTACGGACGCGGGTGACCGGGCCGCGACATCATTTCGCCGGGGCGAGCGCCCAGACGAAGGCGGCTCGCGTAGGCCCACGTGGCTGGTCGGATCCGATGTCATCGAGCCGCGGCTTCGGCCATTGAGCGTAGGACCGTTTTGAAGCCCAGCCAGCCGATCGCCTCGAACGCCGGGGCGGTCAGGCGGGTCAGGCGGTGGGGCCACACCGTGACGTCCTCGCCCCACAGGACCCGGCTACGGTTTCCGGGTAACGGGGTCACCGTGAACCAGGCGTAACCCCGGATCACGTGGCCGTGTTTGGTCACCTCGCAGCGGCCTGCACTGTCGCCGGGAGTGTCTCCGGACGGGGGCTGCCAGCCGGTCACGGTCATCGGGTCGTCGAAAGCCAGGCGGCCTATGCCGGTGCGGGCCGTGAAAGCGCGGTCACCGGTCACCGCCACGCTGGTGAAGGGGGCCCAGTCGCCGTGGCGGGGCCAGTCGACAAGCGTCGCCCACGTGACCGTGGCGGGGGCGCGGACCGTCTGGCTCACGGTGAAACGGGGCATTTGTCCATCGTACCGACAATTAATCTGACCTTCTGGTGGGACCGCGAACCGTGCGCATCGCGTCGGTCAGGCCGTGCGGGCGGGTGTGCCTCGGGCGGCGACCGGCAGCGGGGTCGACGGACATCTCCTTCATCATCGCCACGCTCAGGGCCAGCATCACCACCACGAACGGCAGCGCCACCACGATCGTCGCCTGCTGCAGCGCCTGTAGCCCGCCGGCCAGCAGCAGCGCCGCGCCGACCGCGCCCATCAGCACGCCCCACATCACCACCAGCAGGCGGGCCGGCCGCAGCGCGCCGCGCGACGACAGCGAGGCCAGCACCAGGGACGCCGAGTCGGCGCTGGTCACGAAGTACAGGCCGACCAGCACCACGGTCACCGTGGTGGTCACGGCCGCCAACGGCAGCGACTCCAGGAGACTGAACAGGGCGTACTCGGAACCTTTGGCGACTTCGGCGACCAGGTCGACAGCGCCGGAGGTCTGGGCCTTGAGCGCGCTCCCGCCCATGATCGAGAACCACACCGCGCTGGCGCCGCTGGGGACCAGGAGCACGCCGACGACGAACTGCCGGACCGTGCGGCCGCGGGAGATCCGGGCGATGAAGGTGCCGACGAACGGTGCCCAGGAGATCCACCACGCCCAGTAGAACAGGGTCCACGACCCCATCCAGGACGGGTCCGAGAACGCGCCGGTACGCGTCGACATGACCAGCAGATTGTTCAGGTAGTCACCGACCGCCGCCGGCAGCACGTCCAGGGTGTAGACGGTCGGACCGGCCAGGAAGACGAAGAGCATCAGCAGTACGGCGAGGCACACGTTGATCGTGGACAGCCATTTGACGCCCCGGTCCAGCCCGGAGAAGGCGGACGCCACGAACGCCGCGGTCAGCGCCCCGATGATGATCAACTCGACGGTCCGGGTGTCCGGCACCCCGGCGACGATGCCGAGCCCCGCCGACACCTGCAGGGCGCCGAGCCCGAGGCTGGTGGCCGAGCCGAAGACGGTGGCGAAGACGGCGAGCAGGTCGATCAGCCGCCCGGTCCAGCCGTCGGCCCGGTCGCCGAGCAGCGGGTGGAACGCGGCGGAGAGCCGGTTGCCCCGGCCCTTACGGAACGTGGAGTACGCCAGCGCCAGCCCGGCCACCGCGTAGATCGCCCACGGATGCAGGGTCCAGTGGAACAGGGTGTACTGCATCGCCACCGAGGCGGCCGCCCCGCTCTCGGCGACGGCGCCGGATGCCGGGGGTGGCGCCGCGAAGTGCTGGATCGGTTCGGCGACCGAGTAGAACACCAGGCCGATGCCCATGCCGGCGCTGAACATCATGGCGACCCAGGCGAGGGTGCTGAACTCGGGTTCGTCGTCGTCGGCGCCGAGCCGGATCCGCCCGAAGCGCCCGGCCGCGAGGATCAGGGCGAGTACCAGGAAGGCGTCGGCGGCCAGTACGAAGAACCAGCCGAACGTGCCGATGGTCCAGTCCAGCCCGGCTTTCCCGGCGCGGGCCGCGGTGTCCGGGGTGAGTACCGCCCACAGCACGATCGCCAGCACACCGGCCACACCAACGGCGATGACCGGGCGGTCGGCGCGGTCGTCCTGAGCGGTGGTCACAGAAGATCATCGTGCCCCGGTTCGCGGCTCCGCGGTCAACATATTGACGCTCATCGAAACGATGCATAGCGTGCAGGCACGCACCCCGGCGCGGGCACACCCCCGCACGCGCCGGCTCGTTCCCCCCGCGAAAGGGCGTTGACCATGCTCCGAGGCGTACGTCGCACGATGCTCGCCGCAACCGCGCTCCTGCTGTCCCTGGCCTTCGCCGGACCGCCGGCCGGCGCACACGATCCGGGCTCCAAGGAGGGCAAGGCCGAGGAGCAGGAGCTGCTCCGGATCTACCAGCCCACCTGGAAGAGCGGCACCGCGATCGCCGACGCCACCGTGACCTGCGTGAACGGCACGGCCGGCAGTTACCCGTGCAAGAACGTGGACCTGCTCAGCTTCCTGCCCCAGTCGTCGCTGGGCGGCGGCAGCTCGTCGAGCATGTGGTACTGGGCGGACAGCTACAACAACAACGAGTACATCCTGTACTGCCGCTCCAACGGGGTCTCGTTCGTCAACGTCACCGACCCGTCGAACCCCCGCTACCTGGGCAACCTGCCGTCCGCGAACGGGGTCAGCTCGTCCTGGTGCGACATCCGGACGTACAACAACTACGCGTACATCGGCAAGGACTCGGTCTCGCACGGCATCCAGATCTTCGACCTGACCAAGCTGCGCAACGTCACCACCACCCAGACGTTCACCGCCGCCGCCAGGTTCACCGGCCTGACCAACAGCCACACCCTGTGGATCAACCAACAGACCGGCTTCCTGTACGTGTCCGGGGCCAACACCTGCAGCAAGGGCCTCACCATCTACGACATCAAGACGCCGCTCACGCTCACCCAGGCGGCCTGTTACACCGGGGCGGTCTACTCGCACGAGTCGATCGTGGTCAACTACACCGGGCCGGACACCCGTTACACCGGCCGGGAGATCGCGTTCAACTTCACCGGTCAGGGCAAGACCGTGCAGATCCTGGACGTGACGAACAAGTCGGCGATCAAGCTGCTGTCCAGCGGCACCCACCCCGGCGCCAGCTTCGTCCACCAGGGCTTCGCCAGCAGCGACTACAAGTACATGATCGTCAACGACGAGACGATCAGCACCGCCTCCGGCAGCCCCGACTTCGTCTACGACATCCAGAAACTGGACGCCATCAAGTACGTCGGCCGGGACAACGGCACCCGCGGCACGTTTGTCAACCACAACGGCTACACCGTCGGCAACCGGCACTTCCAGGCGTCGTACCGCGGCGGCCTGCGGATCCTGGACACCACCAACGTCGCGTCGGCCAGCCTGCCCGAGGTCGGCTACTTCGACGTTGACCCGTCCTCGAACGCCAGCGGCTACAGCGGGAGCTGGATGGCGCTGCCGTACCTGAAGAACGGGGTGGTAGCCGTACAGAGCATCGGTGTGGGTCTCTTCCTGGTGAAGCCCACCGGCACGGCGGCCGTCAACTGACCGCCCCACCAACCGGCACGGAACGTCACCGCCGCCTGACCGCGGCGGTGACGCTGGCCGGCTTCGTCGGGGCCGCCTACCTGTTCTTCGACAGCCAGGCCCCGGCCGCCGCGCCACCCGCACCGGCACCCTCCGTGGTCGCCTACAACAGCGACGGACTCTCCGACATCTACGACGGCTTCCAGGTCGAGCCGCTGTCCCTGCCGACCGGTCGCGGACCGGCCATGATCAAGCTGAAGGTCAACGGCCCGACCACCGACTTCCAGATCGTTCACACCGAACCCATGCACATGTACGTCCTCCGCGACGACCTGTCCGGCTACCAGCACCTGCACCCGACCCTGGTCGACGGCGCATGGACGGCCCCCGTGACGATCACCGACGGCGGCGCGTACCGGGTCTACATCGAGTTCACGCCGGCGGGCCGCCCGGCAACCGCCGACCCGACGGTCCTGGGAGTCCCGTTCGTGATCCCCGGCGACACCAGCATGATCCCGGTACCCGCCCCGTCCGCCTCGGCGACGTCCGGTGAGTACACGGTCCGCCGCCTGGACGGCACCGCCGACCTGACCTCGGGCACCCAGACGGCGTTGCAGTTCCAGGTGCTGCGCGACGGCCGGCCGGCGGAGCTGGAGCCGTATCTGGGCGCGTTCGCCCACCTGTCCAACTTCGAGGTCCGCACCCAGGCCCTGATGCACCTGCACCCACTCCCGTCCGATGCCACGGGTCTGCTGTCGTTCCACGCCGCCTTCGCCGAACGCGGCGACAAGCGCCTGTTCCTGCAGTTCCGTGCGGGCGGTGAACTGCACGAGGTCGCCTTCACCGTCTTCTCGACGTGACCAGCCCTCCGTCGGGTAGTGCGGGGAGTTGATCACCACCTACAGTCAGCCGCGTGACCGATACCTCTCCGCCCAGGCCGCGGACCCGCTGGGTGGTCCTTGCCGTTGTCGCCGTCGGTGCCCTCGCTGCCGTCACGCTCGGCGTCCAGCGGGCCGGCGCCCACCAGGACGGGCCCGGTCCGCGCGCTGTCGTGTCACTGCCGCCCGTCTCACCCGGCGTCGCCGGTGCCGGTTATGTGGGCAGCCGCTGGCGTCTGACCGGCGTGACGGACGCCCGCGGCACCACCGAGATCCCCGAATCCACCGACGCGTGGATCGAGCTGGCCGCCGACGGCAGATTCGTCGCGTTCGACGGCTGCAACACGATCAGCGGGCCCGTCGACACCACCAGCACCGGCTTCGACATCACCGACGCGCTGTCCACCCTTGTCGGGTGCCTCGACGGCGACCCCGCCGCGCAGGCTGCCATCATCGGCATGGACGCGATGACGTCGGGCCCGGCCGGCCAGACCATACACACCACCATCCTGTCGGCGGACCCGTCACAGTCGACCGTCCAGGCCGGCGGCGTCCGGCTGACCTTCACCCGATCCGGCCCGGCCGGTAGATAGGACGCCACCAGTGAACGCGCCGGCCGTCCGGGCAACCGCCGGAATCCCCGCCCCTCAGCGCGGGGCGAAGTCAAGAGGGAGCGGTGGCGCCGTGCAGGAACAGGTCGACGATCTGTTCTGCTGACAGGGCCGGATGTTGTGGCCGGGGGATCTGGATGCCGCTGAGGGCGAGGCCGAGGAATGCCTCCGCCAGGATGCCGGCGGGCAGGGCCAGGGTCGGCTCGTCCGGGTCGAGGACTCTGGTGACGGCTTCCCGGATGTCGATCATTTTTCCGATCCCCCGGAAATCCCGGCGATCGAAAGACCAGGGGACCGGCGTCTCGGCAGCATCGGCACGGTAGAGCGCGTCGACGTCGGTCCGGATGCGGTGGTAGTAGGCGTCCAGGATGGCGATCACCTGCACGAGGCGGGCGGCGAGGGGCAGAGTTGCGGGGATCGCGTCCATCTGGCGTACCGCCTCGGTCGGGTCGGTTGCCGCGCTCACGGTTGCCGCTATCGCCGCCGTGCATGCCTGGAGGATCGACTCCTTGTCGGTGAAGACGGTGAGCAGTTCGGGCTCGGGGACGTTGGCTGCCTGGGCTATCTGGGCCGTGGTCAGGGATGAGGACTGGGCCAGGAGCGGCAGCGCCGCCCGCACGATGGTGTGACGGAGCTGCTCCGGGTCCACGGAGACCAGGGTACGAACCGGGGACAAGGTAGGCCCGGACGAGCAGCGGTCCGGGCCTACCGAGGAGTACTCAATCGGCGGCGTGCAGCTTGGCGCCCTTGGCGTCGTACGCGGTGATGTCGGTCAAGGTGGCCGGCGGTGAGCCCGGGGGGAAGTCGAACCAGAAGATCTGGGTGTTGCTCTCCTCGTCGAAGGCGGTCCACGGCGCCCGTTTCGCTGCGACCGTCGCACCGGTGCCGGTGTCGCGGGCGGTGATCTTCGCAGCGTCGCCCACGTAGTAGCCGAAGGTCGGGGTGGTGCGGTCGCCGAGCAGGCGACCGGCCCGGACCGCGTGGAAGCCAGGGGAGAGCCGGTCGGCGCCCGGCGGGTCGGTGCTGACGATCTCGGGGCGGAAGTCGTCGAAGGTGCCCTTGACGGTGGTTCCCAGGATCAGGGTGAGCGACCTCTCCAGCCGGTTCGGGTCGCTCGTCTCGGTGTAGAGGATCCATCGGCGGCCGTCGGCCTTCTGGCCGGTCTCGACGATCGTGCCGACCACGCCGGGAGCCGAGGAGTTGCCTGTCGACGGCAGCGCCGACGGGCCGGCCACCGGGACCTGGCGGAGCGGAACCCCGAGGTTCACCAGCTGGCTGCCGCCGACGAGCAGCGCTACCACCGCCAGTGCGGACGCACCACCGACGGCGAGTCTGCGGCGCCTACGGATGCTGCCACCGGCGGCCATCACGTGTTGCAGGTCCAGGGGGGCGGGCCGGAAGTCGGGCGGTGAGTGCATGGCGTCCTTCAGATCGTCCAGCTGCGTCATAGTCCTGCACCTGCTTCCGTCTCGGTTCGTAGCGGCGGCACGGAGCCGACCGTGATGCGCAGTTTCGCCAGGGCGCGGGAGTTGAGGCTCTTGACCGTGCCGGCGGACAGGTCGAGTTCGCGGGACACCTCCGCCTCGCTGGCGTCGAAGAAGTGCCGCAGCACGATCACCGCCCGCTCCCGCGGCGACAGCGCCTGCAGCGCGCCGATCAGCCAGCGCCGTTTCGACACCACGTCGGCGACGTCCTCGGTGGCCTGCCGGTCCGGCATGGTCTCGGTCGCGTACTCCCGCATGGGGCGGCGCCACTGGTCGGTGACCAGGTTGGTGAGCACCGTGCGGGCGTATGCGTACGGATCCTTGCGCCGGACCCGCCCCCACGCGGCGTACACCCGGACCAGGGTGGCCTGTGCCGCTTCCTCGGCCTGGTGCTGATCGCCGGTGAGCAGGTACGCCGCCCGTTGCAGCCGGGCCGAACTGGCCTCGGCGAAAGCGATGAAGTCCGCGTCACCGCGCGCCATCGGAGGTCTTTCCACGTTTCATGAGCATCAAGACGAGTGGGTGTCAGGTTTGGTTGCGCCGGTCCGGAAGAGATTGCCACTGCAGGAGGGCCGCGGTGGCGTCGTCGCGCAGTTCGCCGTTCTCGTACGACACGATGGTGTGTATCAACCGGCGCATCGTCTCGGCCGGGGCGTTGCCCTGGAGCAGGGCGTCCAGGATGAACTCGCTCAACCGGTCCGGCCCGAACTGGGTGCCGGCGGTGTCCCGGGCCTCGGTGATGCCGTCGGTGTAGAGGATCAGGGTGTCGCCCGGTTCCAGTTGGGTCTCGGCCACCCGTGGCGGCCGGTTGGCCAGGTGTTCCAGCCCGAGCGGCAGCGTGTCGGGGGTGGGTAGCGACGGCAGCCGCCGGCCGGCCCGCAGGTGGATCTCGGCGGGGTGCCCGGCGCTGATCCGCCGGTACCGGCCGGTGACCATGTCGAGTTCGGCCAGCAGGGCGGTCACGAAGTACCCGGGGTGCTGGGCGCGGACCCACTTGTCGATGGAGCGGCACGTGTCGACCAGGGAGAGACCCGAGCGACGGGCGTTGCGGTACGTGTTGAGGGTCAGCGTGGCCAGGGCGCTGGCTTGGATGCCGTGCCCGACCGTGTCGAAGAGCGCCACGTGCAGGGTGTCGCCGTTGGCCGCGTAGTCGAAGGCGTCGCCGCCCACGTCGTAACAGGGCTCCAGGACGGCCGCGACGGTGGTGCCGTCGATGGCGTACGTCAGGGGCGGCAGTTGATTCCAGATGATCTCCGCGGCGAGCTGCATCGGCAGCCGGCGGCGGGTGTGCTCGACCGCGTCGCCGTAGAAGCGGCGGCTGGCGATCAACTCGGCGACCAGTGCCGCGATGATCTCCAGATCGTGCAGGGCGGATGCCGGTGGATGCTCCTTGACCCGCAGTTCCAGCACGCCGAGCCGTTCGGCCCCGTGCAGCAGCGGCAGCCAGAGGGCCCCGGCGTGCCACTGCCGCCGGGAGGT
This sequence comes from Actinoplanes couchii, assembly GCF_016862075.1. Lineage (GTDB taxonomy): Bacteria > Actinomycetota > Actinomycetes > Mycobacteriales > Micromonosporaceae > Actinoplanes > Actinoplanes couchii. The sequence goes on from NZ_BOMG01000042.1 coordinate 176,164, forward strand.
GGTGAAGGCCCGCCCGGCCGCGGTATCGGCCACCGTGATCGCCGCCGTGTTGTCCTGCGACGTGCGCAGCGGATGCAGCGCCATCTGACCGTAATCGGCCAGCAGCACGATCGCGCTCTCCGCGTCGAGCAGCGGCGCGGTGGCCGCGAGCACCGCCGGCAGGTCCTCGGCCCGCCCGCGGTGCCGTAGGTCCATGAGCCGCCGGACGGCCTCCATCGATTCCAGCATCGGATCCCATCATTCAGCCCACCGGCCGAAAAAGCACCGGGTCGCATGATGGGATCACCCCGACAGGCCGACACGAAACGCAGGGGGAGAGAACATGGTCGTTCCCATCGCCGTCACCGGCGCCACCGGGCGGCTGGGCGGGCGGATCGCCCGGCGGCTGGCGAGCGCCGGGGCGGCCCAGCGGCTGCTGGTCCGCGATCCGGCACGTGCCCCGGAGTTGCCCGGCGCCACCGCGGTGACCGCCTCCTACGCCGACGCGGCCGCGGCGCGCGCCGCGTTGGAGCAGGTGGAGACAGTGTTGATGGTGTCGGCGTCGGAGACCCTGGACCGGGTCGGTGAGCATGTCACGTTCATCGACGCCGCGGTGGCCGCCGGGGTCCGGAACCTGGTCTACATCTCGTTCTACGGCGCCGCGCCGGACGCCACGTTCACCCTGGCGCGTGACCACTGGGCCACCGAGCAGCATCTCAACGGCACGGGTCTGCGGGTGACGTTCCTGCGGGACAACCTGTACGCCGACTTCCTGCCGGGCCTGGCCGGCGCCGACGGGGTGATCCGTGGCCCGGCCGGGGACGGGCGGGTGGCGGCGGTCGCGCAGGACGACATCGCCGACGCCGCGACCGCCGTCCTGCTCGACCCGGCGGCGCACGCGGGGCGGACCTATTCGCTGACCGGTCCCGCGGCGCTCAGCATGGCCGAGGTCGCGGCGGTGCTGACGTCGGCGACCGGGCGCGAGGTCTCCTACCAGCAGGAGACGATTGCCGAGGCGTACGAATCCCGGAAGGTCTTCCAGGCCCCGGACTGGGAGGTCGACGCGTGGGTGTCGACCTACACCGCCATCGCGGCGGGGGAACTGGCCGGTGTCACCACCGACGTCGCCGACCTGACCGGCCACCCCGCCACCAGCCTGGAGCAGCTGCTCTCACAGCCCTGACCAGTATCGAAGCGCCTGCTCCGGGCTGTCGTCGCCGTCGACCAGGGCCCAGGCGACGTGGCCGTCGGGGCGCAGCAGGACCGCCCGTAGCTCCGGCTGCCCGGGGCAGGACGCTTCGATCACCCGGACCCGGTCCGACCAGGGCCGCATGGCGCCCGTCCCGGACAGGTCGAGCAGCACCGGGCCGCCGTCGGTGGCGCCGGGTGCCAGGTCCGGGCACAGCCGCCCGACCCACGGGTGGTCGCCGCCGCCGGGCATGTCGTAGCGGGTGTCGAGACCGGTCAGCACCTCGGCGAAGGCCCGGTTCCCGTCGGGGTGCGCGGCGACCCGGGTGAGCATCTCGACCAGTGGCTGCAGCTCCGCACCGGCGTTGCCGAGCAGCGTCTGGGCCCGGGTGGCGGCGAGAACCCGCGAACCGGCCGCGTGCCGTTCGGTGTGGTAGCTCTCCAGCAGATGGTCCGGTGCGGTGCCGTGCACGGTGGCGGCCAGTTTCCAGCCCAGGTTGAACGCGTCGTCGAGTGCCACGTTCACCCCGATCGCCCCGGCCGGGGGATGGATGTGCGCGGCGTCCCCGGCCAGGATCACCCGCCCGTGCACGTACCGGTCGGCCTGCCGGGCGGCGTCGCCGAACCGGGACACCCAGCGCGGCCTGACGAGTTCCACGTGCCGGCCGAGGGTCTGATCCACAGCGGACTGCAGTGCCTCCAGGGTCGCCGGGGTGGACGGTTGAGGGTCCTCGGCCAGGATCCGGACGTAGCCGGGCCGGGGGATCACCACCACCGTGCCGGCGGGCCCGGCCGTCGGGCCGTACGGCAGCGCCTCCGGGTCGGCCAGTTCGACGTCGCCGAGCAGCCAGTGCATGCCGGCGTCGGTGCCGGGGAAGTTGATGCCGGCCCGCTTGCGGACGGTGCTGCGGCCGCCGTCGCAGCCCACCACGTACGCCGCGCGCAGGCGCTCGCCGTTCACCGTGGCGATCACCGCGTCGCCGGTCTGCTCCAGCGCCTGCAACTCCTGACCACGGCGGACGTCGGCGCCGGTCCGGATCGCCTGTTGCTCCAGGTGTTCCTCGACCCGGGTCTGCGGGATCCCCAGCGTGTACGGGTGACCGGTGAACGTCCCGGCCAGCCCGAGCGTGACCGGCAGCGAGCCGAACGCGGCATGCGGCACCGGCCAGCCCTCGGCGATCAGGGGCGCGGCCAGCCCGCGCCGGGCCAGCAGATCCAGCGAGCGGGCGTTGAGGGTGAACCCGCGGCAGTACGCGGGCCGTTGCGCGTCGCGTTCGACGACCGCCACCCCGACGCCGGCCAGCCGGAGTTCGCAGGCGAGCATCAGCCCGGCCGGTCCGGCCCCGGCGATCAGCACGTCGATCATGCGGACCACGTCCCGTCGGCGGCGGGCCAGGTCAGGGTGCCGTCCCGGATCTCGTCGCGGGTCCGCACCGTCCACTCGAGTTCGGCCGCCAGCACGTGCAGGCCGTACTCGCCCTCGATCATGAAGAGCCGGGGGAGCAGGCCGGATCCGACGGTGTCGGCCATCATCTGCCGGGCCTCGGTGATCTGCAGCTCCAGCTGGCCGGCCCGTTCGCCGAGGGCGTCGGCGGCCCGCTCCGGGCCGAGCGCGCCCAGGTAGGAGACGGCGGCCAGGAACTTCGGGTACTCCACCACCGGGGTGCGGATCAGCTCGTCGACCCAGCTGACAAATTCCTGCTGCCCGGTCTCGGTGGTGGTGTAGACGGTCCGCTCCGGCCGGCGGCCGTCCTTGACGGTTTCGACCGGCGTGATCCACTCGTGCCGGACGAGGGCCGCCACCGTGTCGTACAGCGAACCGGTGGTGATTTTGAAACTGCTGTCCTTGCCTCGTTCGCGCAGCGTGGACGCCATCTCGTAGGGGTGCATCGACTTCTCCTGGAGCAGGCCGAGCACGGCCAGCGCCAGGGTGTTGGCGACCTTTCGACGGACCATCGAATCCCTCGCAATCGGTTAGTCGGATCCGACTATACGGATCCGACTAGCCGATCGGAAGGTCAGGGCAGCGGCGGGAAACGCAGCACGCGGTCGTCGGTCGCGGCCGGGGTGCCGCGGCCGTCCCGGTTGCTGGTGGTCACCCACAGGGCGCCGTCGGGTGCGCGCTCCACCGTGCGCAGCCGCCCGTACGTGCCCTGCAGCCGGGCGACCGGGGTGCCCACGCCGCCCGCGCCGGTCAGTGGCACCGTCCACAGGCGCTGGCCGCGTAGGGCGGCGACGTACAGCGTGGAGCCGTCGATCTCGGCGCCGCTCGGCGAGGCCTCCGCGGTACTCCACACCACGACCGGGTTACGGAACCGGGTGTCGGTGCTGGTGCCCTCGACCGTCGGCCAGCCGTAGTTGCCACCGGCCACGATCACGTTCACCTCGTCCCAGGTGTTCTGGCCGAACTCGGCGGCCCACAGGCGGCCCTGCGCGTCCCAGGCCAGGCCCTGCGGGTTGCGGTGGCCCAGGCTGTAGACCAGCGAGTTCGCGAACGGGTTGCCGGACGCGGGCACCCCGCCGTCCGGGCGCATCCGCAGGATCTTGCCGTTGCGGCTGGCCTGGTTCTGCGCGTTCGACGTCACGCCCGCGTCGCCGACTCCGGCGTACAGCATGCCGTCCGGGCCGAACGCGATCCGGCCGCCGTCGTGGATGCTCGCCTTCGCCAGCCCGCTCAGGATCACCTGCTGACTCGACGGGGTGTCCAGACGGAACCTGGCGATCCGGTTGTCGGAACTCGCGGTGAAGTAGACGTACACCAGATTGTCCTGGTTGAAGGTCGGTGAGACGGCCAGGCCGAGCAGTCCCGCCTCGCCGGTGGGGACGACCCCGGCGATGGTGGTGACCGTGACCGGCGCGGCGCCCGGCGTTATCCGCAGCACCCGGGCGCTGTTGCGTTCGGTAACCAGCGCGCTGCCGTCCGGTAGGAAGCCCAGGCCCCACGGGACGGTGAGGCCGCTCGCCACCACCTGCGGATCGCCCAGGTCGGGTGCCATCGCGATGGCGGGTTGCGGGCCGGCCGCCAGCAGGACCGCGGTGAGGGTGACGCCGATGAGCGTGCGGTGCATGAGCACCTCCAGAGATAGGCAATCGTCAATCAATGATGCCAGTTACTGGAACTACTCGTTCTGGTCAAAACCGACAAGACGTCGTCGATCGAGGTCCGGCAGGCGATTCTGCGCCATCTGCCGGCGGTGCTGCTCTGGAGGATTGCGCGCACCGGCTCGGGTTCAGCGGCGCCACCAACTTCAGCAAATATTTCCATCAACGAACCGGTGGTACGCCTATCGGGTTCCGTGGAGAGGCGCGCCGCTGATTGGTGATCCGATGTGGTGGGTATCAGGGGGTCACGGAGATACACCCCGACGAACGGAGCAATGGTCATGCTGGTCCTGGGACTCATCCTGCTGCTGCTGGGAATGCTCCTGAAGATCTCGATCCTCTACACGATCGGCATCATCCTGCTGATCATCGGAGCGGTGCTCTGGATCCTCGGCGCGGTCGGCCGCCCGGTCGGGGGACGAAAAGTCTGGTTCTAACATGATCGAGTGACGCTGATCTCCATCGTGGTGCCGGTCTTCAACGAGGAGGTTCTCCTCGGGAACTGCCTCGAAGCGATCTTCGGGCAGGACGAACCGGCACACGAGGTGATCGTCGTCGACAACGGCTCCGACGACGGCACCCTCGCGGTGCTCGCCGGATACCAGGGCCGGCTGATCCTTCTGCACGAGCCCCGGCCGGGTGTGCACCACGCCCGCAGCCGGGGCCTCGACGCGGCGACCGGCGACGTGATCGGGCGGATCGACGCCGACACCCGGCTCGCCCCCGGCTGGACCCGGGCCGTGCGGGAGACGTTCACCGGACCGGTGGTGCAGGCCGCCACCGGGCCGGTGCGGTACTACGACATCGCGGCGTCCCGGCTGGTCGACAGCGGGGACGCCCTTTTTCGTCAGGCGTCCTCCCGGCGCTCTCTGGACTGGCTGCTCGGGGCCAACATGGCTGTCCGGGCCGCCGCCTGGCACTGGATCCGGGACGGCCTCTGCACCGACGCGGAGGTGCACGAGGACATCGATCTCGGCATCCACCTGCACCGGGAAGGGCTGACCGTGGTCTTCGCCGGTGCCATGCGCGCCGGCACCTCGGCGCGGCGGATCGCCAACCGTTTCCGGGACTACCGGGCCTACGCGTTGCTGACCGAGAAGACCTATCAGCGGCATGGGTACGCGTACCGCCGCGCCTGGATCGTCACCCGCCTTCAACTGCTGCTGTTTCCGCTGCTGCGCCTGGTGTACGCCCTGGCCCAGCCCCGGCCGTGGACGGCCCTGCGCGGTGACGGCGGCCGGGTGAGCGCCATGCGGCCCCGCCGATCCAGCTGAGGCCGGCGAACAGGGCGGCGCGTTCCAGCAGGCCGTGCGGGGTGCCGGACAGCCGGCCGGCGGCGTCCAGCAACACCAGTACGGTGGCCGCGCCGAACGTCACGACCATGAGCCCGGCGATCGTCCACGCGGCTTTCCGGGGACCGGTTCTGATCACCGCGCCGACTCCGGCGCACGCCAGGACGACCGAGATCAACTGGTGGATCAGGCCGCGGGTGGTGTGCTCGACCGGCACACCCGGCGGGAAACCCAGCCCCGCGTCGGTACGGACCACGGCCAGCGCCACCAGGCAGAACCCGCACACCATGATCAGGCTGGAGCGGGGTACGGCGGTGGCGCACAGGATCAGCCACAGGCCGCAGGTCGCGAGGTCCGCCGTCCCGATCCAACCGTGCTCACCGAGCGACAGGTGACTGATCCACTGACGGGTCATGTCGAAACCGGGCCGGGTCAGCCCGTCCACAGTGCTCACCACGATCATCTGCGCGGCGGCGAGCACGCCGAGAAACCGTCTCACCTGGCCGACCCTACGACGGCGGGGACGGCGGCACCGCGGCGCGGCGCGGTGTGGCGGCCTCACGGTGCGGCGGCCTCGCGATGCGGCGGCCTCGCGGTGCGGCGCGGTGCGGTGGGGTGCGGCGGCCTCGCGGTGCGGTGCGGGGTGGCGGCATCGTCCGCGGCACGGAAGGATCTCCGGGGCGTGAGGATCGCCCACTTCTGCGACAGCCATCCGGGCCGGCCCGACGGTGTGACCCGCTCGGTGGAGACGACCGTCGATCTGTTGCGGTCTGCCGGACACCAGGTGGATCTTTACCGGCCCGGCTCGGTACGCAGCTTTCCGGTGCCGTTCCGTCAGGTCCGGGTGGGGTTACCGTTCGCCGCGCGGCGGGCTGACGTGGTTCACGTGCATACGACCGGGCCGATCGGGATGCGCGGGTTCCGGTTCGCCGTGGAGTGGGGCGTGCCGTTGGTGGTCACCTGGCACACGGACCTGCTGGCATATGCCGACCTGTTCCCGGAGATCCCGCTCGGCGCCGCGTGGTGTGCGATGCGGTTGGGGCTGGGGTGGTCGATGCCCCGGTACCTGGAGCTGACCCGCCCCGGACCGGTCCGTCGTGCCCGCCTGGTCCAGTTGGGCCGTGCGATGTTCGAGCAGGTGACGGTGGTGATAGCCCCGTCGGGGAAGACCGCTGCCGATCTCGCCGAGTTCCACCCCCGACAGATCGAGATACTCCCGACCCCGGTAGCCGACGCGCCCCCGACCACCATCCCTGGCAACCGCCCGCCGACCGCCGTGCCGAGCGACGTTCCCCCCGGCGCTGTTCTTGGCGATGTCTCGCCGGCCGGCGGTGATGTCGTCCTCTCCGTCGGGCGGGGGACTGCGGAGAAGAACCCCGAGTTGCTGCTGCGATCCTTCGCCCTGGTGCGGGCGGCCCGACCGGGCACCCGGCTCGTCCTGCTCGGAGTCCGGCAGCGGCGCAGGTACCTGATCCGGAGAATCGCCGCCCTGGGCCTGACCGGAAGCGTCGACGTCCTCCCCCCGGTGCCGCACCACCAGGTAGCTGATCACTATCGGACCGCTGCGGTCCTGGCCTTCACCTCGACGACCGACACCCAGAGCCTGGTACTCGCCGAGGCCGAAGCAGCCGGCCTGCCGGTGGTGGTAGCCGATCCCGCCCTCGCCACCCGCCCAGGCACCCACCGCCCACCTTCCGGCCACCCACCGCCCGGCCCGGATCCCGCTCCCGGATCCGTTACCTGCCCGGATGGCCACCTCCCGCCTTCTGGCCGCCCATCGGCCGGCCCGGATCCCGCTCCCGGATCTGCTACCCGGCCGGGTGGCCACTTCCAAGGCCTCGGGTTGTCTGCCGGGCTGGGTCCTGGCTCGAGTTTGTCCGGCGGGGCGGATCTCGTTTCGGCCGGGCGGTTCACCTGTGAACCCGAACCGGGCGCGGTCGCCTCGGCGCTTCTGCGCATGCTCGGCGACCGCGCTCTGCGTGCCGCGGTGGCCCGGGACGGGTTGGCAGCCGCGGCGGCCTACCCTCCGGAGGTCTTTCTGCACCGACTGTCGACGATCTATGACGAGGCGGTCAAAGACCGAAACAGATCAGAGCCCGGCCGTACCGGGGATCGCTGAGATCCACAGCGTGGTACTCGGCCGTCATCAGTTCCGGCGGCTCGCGCCCGGGATCGTTCAGCCAGCCCCGGACCGCGGCGACGGCTTCGGCCGGCTCCCGGCCCTCGTCCACCAGCGCGGTGTGCAGCATCCAGTAGATCAGCGACGCCACCTGATCCGGCACCACCTCCCGGAAGCCGATCACCGCCGTGAAGCCGCAGTCCAGCAACGAGCCGGCCAGCGCCCCGAGAACGACCGGACCCGGCGGAAGAACGGCGACCCCACCACCCCGGACCGGCGTCCCAGCGATCTCACCGGGCCCCAGAACCGTGGAATCGGCCAGCTCGAGGAAGCCTTCCGAGGTGACACCACAACCGAGATGCAGCATCGAAGCGTCCAGGTGACCGACGACCTCATCCCGGTCACCCACGCCGTCGTTCTGCTCCACGGTCCATCCCAGACCGGCCGACCGAGGATAGAAGGCACGCCGCAACCGGAGGGCGTCAACCGTGGCGCTCTCCCGATCCCGCCGCGGATTGGCGACGAAGACCGGCGCCGCCCCGACCGGCCGGCGCCCGCGCCTGACCAGAGTGACAAGCTGCTCGGCAGTCCGCACCCAGGAGACGTCGGCCCCGCCGACCCCGCTCCCATCACCCGGCCCGTCCTTGTCACCAAGGTCGTTCCGGCTGCCCGGGCCGCTCTCGTCGGCCGGGCGGTTCTTGTCGGCTGGGCTCTTCTTGTCGGTGGGATTCCTTTCCTCGGGCGGGCCCGCGATGACCACCCGGCCGGTCCGAGGCATGCCGGCGGTGATCGTTTCCAGTCGGCCGGTGGCCGCAGTCAGGGCCACGGATCTGAAGAGGAGAGTGTCGATCCCTGCCTCCCTCATCGCGGCCACGACCTCGGCGAACGCGGTGTCGATGGTGGCGCGGCCGTTCAGTTCGGCGGCAATGCGGTGGGCCGATTCCACCTCGCCCGGGGTCATCCCGGGAAGATCGGGACCGATCCGGCCGAGGCACCCGGCGGCCGAGCCCGGATCGTCCGGGCCGCCCGGCCAGCCGTTGCCGCCGTCGGCGTGATGCCTGTCGATCAACGCCTGGGCCAGGGCGATCTGGTCGGCGGGCCGTGCACCGGGAGCCTCCACGACGGCGGCAGCCAGGGCCACTCGATCGTCCGTCGAGGTGGCGCCGGCCAGAAGTTCCCGAAGTTCGGCCGCGGGAGTGATCGCTTTCGGTTCCTGTCGTGGCCGAGGCTCCGGCCCGTTCACCGGCACCGGCCCGTCGACTACCGCAACCCGGCCGGGACCGAGAGTGATCACGCTCGGCGGAGGCAACGAGGACGACCACGACGAGGGAGAGGACGGTGAGGGCGAAGACGGTGAGACGGGTGAGGACCGAGGCGGCGGCGATTGGGAAGGTGGGGGCGAGGTGGATGGCCGCGGCGGGGTGGGGGGTGTGGGGATGGCAGACGGTGGGCGCGGAGGCGGGACGAGAGTTGTCAGGTCCGGGATGGGCGGCGGCACCAGGCCCATCCCGGTGCCGCCGCTCATCTGCTGGTGCAGGGCCTGCATGTCGGCCAGCGCCTGGCCCAGCTTGGAGATGTCCACGCCGCCCGGGCCGCCGAGCATTCCCCGCAGCGCCTCCGCCACCGTGCCCAGCGTCGTTGCCGTCGAGATCAGTTCGGTGTTGATCCGGGGACCGTTCGCGACCTCCCGGAACAGCGCGATCGCCCGGTCCACGTCGGCGGCATCGTCCGAAGCGCCACCGCCACCGCCACCGCCGCCGAAGCCACCGCCACCAAAAGCGCCGCCGGCCATTTTTCGCATCATCGCCTCGGGGGACGAGAAGCCCGTCATAGTCCTGGTCAGCAGGATCTGGCCCAGGATCACCTTTGACCCGCCGGTCACCGCCGGCTGCTGGCCCGGGAAGCGCAACGACTCCTCCAGCATCTGCTCGGCGATGGTCCCGTCCCGGGGTCCTCCGCCGTGTGCCAGGTTCCGGATCCCGTACAGCCAGCCGAGTTGACCGGCCACCTGCCCGCGCAGTGCCTCCCCACCGGCCATCCGCCGGTAGGCCGCCTCCAGCGTCTCGATCGCCTCGCCCAGCAGGGGCAGCGCCGCGGGGGTGCCGACCCCGGCCCGCAGGTACCGGTTGGTCAGGTCGGAGCCGCGCTCCAGGAGCGTACGGAAGTCGTCGTTCTCCGTCATCTCACGTCCTCCGTCTCGTCACTGTCCGCCGTGGACGAATGCCGCCCAGGCCACCACCGCCGCCAGCCCGGCACGGTCCAGCCGGTGCCGCAGACCGGCGGGCATGTCCGGTGGGATCTCCCGGTCCGGGTCGAGCATCCACAGCTGTGCGTCCCGCAGCGCGGCCCACGCCGGCCGCCGTCGTACCCGCAGGTTGTGGTGCACCATGAACATCAGCACCGAGGTGGCGGCGTCCGGCACACTCCATTGGCTGGACAGCACGGTTCGCGCGCCCCCGGCCAGGAACGCCGTCGCCAGGCTGTAGGCCTCGTCGTAGCCACTCAGCGAGATCCCGGTCCGGCAGGCCGCGAGAACGACCAGACCGAGATCCCTTTCCGGTACGCCACCGAGCAGCGCCACCAGCTCAGCCGCGGTCAGCCGGTCCGTCTCCGGTTCGGCGGCGTCCGGACCGGTGTCCGCCCCGGCGAGTTGTAGGTAGGCAGTGGCCCGGGCCCCACCGGTCTGCACGAACCCGTGACAGGCCAGGTGCAGAACCCCGCCGTTGACCGGCCCCGGCGTGGTGAGCCAGGCACGGACCTCAGCCGCGGTGCCCCGCCCGGAGCGACTCACCGTGTCGTCCGGCCGCCGCCCCAGATAACGGGCGCCGGGATAGAAGACCTGCCGGATCGCGTACGCCTCCCGCCGCGCCGCGGGCAACGGATCAGCCGAGCTCTCCGGGTCTCCGACGATCAGCCCGGCCGGCCCGGGAACAACGGCCGGCAGCCCGGCGGACCGCACCAGCATCCGCGCCGAAGCGGTCTGCGACAGGGCGATCAGCTCGACGGCATACCGCCCGTCCGGCCGGCGGGCGGCCTGCCAGGGAACCCGCGCCAGGTCACCCATCGGGATCAGCACGATCCGTGGCGGCCGATCCGGGTGGACCGGCAGCCGCGGCAGGTAGGTCTCGATCAGCGCGGCCATGGCGGCGTCCCAGGCCCAGCGCCCGATCTCGGTCAGCCGTTCGTCGAGGTCACCGGCGGGCCCGGCACCGGCCGACATGTCCCGCCGGGCCAGAGCGGTCAGGTAGTCGTCCAGCCGGGGCATGACGCTCGGGGTGAGCGATGTCAGGGTGAGATAGGCGGGCGGCCCGGACGCCGGGGCGATCACCGCGTTACCGGGCCGGTTCTCGGCGCCGGGCACCAGATAGACGAGCGCGTCGGCGTCCAGATCGACGAGCGCCCGTTGGATCTCGGCATATCCGGGCGGATCGAAGAGTGCCGAGGTGGCCCCGTCCTGGGCCAGAACGGTCATCACGTCACGGCGCAGGTCGGCCGAGAGCGCCGCCGGGTCACCGGTGGCGGCGGCGGTCCGCCAACGTGCGGCGAGTTCGGTCTTCCCGGCTGCGGCCAGGTGTTCACCGAGGGAGCCGGTCGCGGTGGCGGCGTAGAGGGCCAGGCCCCGCCCGGCGTCCAGGGCGGTGATGGCCGACCCCGGGTCGCCGTTTGCCAGGTACTGCCGGGCCACGTCGATGGCGTCGCTTCCGGCGGTCCGCACCGCGGCGGTGGCCGATGCCAGGTCGGGCTGGATCAGCACCTGCCAGACGGCGCCGCGCAGCCCGTCCAGGGCGATCGGGTCGAAGCCGGTCCGGTCGCCGAGGGTGTGCCGGACCGCCCCGGACAGCTCGCTGATCATCTGCCACTGCGCGTGGTGCGGGCCGCCCGCCAGGGTCCGGGCCTCGACGAGCAGCTCGTCCGCCGCGCGCAGGTCCGGTTCGTCGGCGCTGACCTCGTACCGGCGCAGCAGGGCGGTGGCCAGCACCCCCAGGTAGAAGACGCGCTGGGGATGGTCCGGTCCGGCGATGTCCAGGGCGGTGCGCAGCTGGGCGAGGCCGAGTTCGATCCGGGCCGGGTCGCTCTCCCGCCCGGCCCGGATCGCCGCCATGCCGGCCTGGCTGTGCAGCAGAGCCCGGTCGGGGTTCAGAGTGTCGGCCCGGTCGGCGTGGTCCACCATCGCCTGGAGTGCGGCGTCCGACATCCGCGGGGTGTCGTCGTCGGACAGTCCGGTGAACGCGTCCAGGTCGGCGGACGACTCCTCGAAGACCTGGCGCAGTGGGCCCTCGGCGGGCAGGTTCGCAAACGTCTCCCGTACCGTGGCGGGGTCGTAGCGCCGTTCGGAGACCATCGCGGTCATCCGGGTGAGCACGTCCGCCTCGGGCCGGCTGCTGATCTCCGGCGGCAGCCCGGCGAGGTATTCGGCGACCTCGGCGGGCATCCGGGCCAGGGCGCCCCGGTCGTCCTGCTGGATGGCGGCGGCGACCTTCAGCGCCATCCGCCCGGACATGAACAGGGGCAGCAGGGCCGGATCACCGGTGTGCTGGGCGGCCAGTTCCTCCAGCTGTTTCAGGTTCCCGCCCGGGTCGGCCGGTTCGTACAGGAGCAGCATGATCTCGGCGGTGGCCCGGACCCGCAGCCACGCCGGATCCTTCGGCGGGTCGGTGGCGGCGACGGCGAGCAGTTCGGGCAGGGCCCGGATCCGGTTCGCGGGCGGCACCTCGCCGCCGCGGAGGATCGCCTGGACCAGCCCGGCGGCGAGACCGGCCCGCCCGGGCATGCCGTGCGGCAGACGGCCGAAGTCGCGCAGCGCGCCGTCGAGATCGCCGTGCCCGGCCACCGCACCGGCGATGGCGGCACAGCGGGCGAGATTGTCGTCCTGATCGCTCACGGGTCCTCCCGACCACGTCCGGTCCGTTCATGGATTCCTGACGGACAGGCGAACGCCGGTGACCGGCTGGCCGCCCGGCAGACCCGGGGCGAGCAACGGGCCGCCGAGGCCGAGGCGGCACTGGCGCTGACCCTGCAGCGCCGGGCCGCCGACGCGCCGGCCGCCACGTCCGAGGTCACCCGTCTGCAGTTGCTCGACGATCTGCGCTACACCGTCGACCAGGCCAATGAGCAGGTCCGCTGCCGGCAGGGCACGCTGTGGGATTTCGCCGCCCGGCTGGCCTGGTACACCGGCCCGGGGGCGGACGGGGCGCTCGCGGCGATCAGCGCGGCAGCAACGGGCTCGCTCATGTACGCCGGGACGGCTGGGCGGACCTGGCAGTTTGGGTTCGCGCCCGTGGCGGACGCCTACCGGTTCAACATGGTCGCCCCGGCCGCGATCTACCTGGGCGTCCGGGCTCGTCGACCCCGGACCGGTCCGCCTCGACCTGGGCGATCGGCCTCGGCGGCGTCGGTTTCGTCTACCAGATCTGCCTGGTCATCGGCACGATCGGCGATGCCTTCGACCCATCCACCACCACCTGACGATCCTCAGAAGACCGGCGGCTGGAAGAGGGGAGTCTCCACGGCCCGGGGGCGGGCCGGCGCGGCGACCGCGTTGAGCAGGAAGTCGACCATCCGGCGGGCCTGTGCCCGGGCCTGCGGCGCCCGCCCCGGCGGAAGGTTCAGCGCGTGCATCATGGCCCCGCCGAGCAGTGTCTCCAGCAGCAGCGGCACCGAGGTCTCCGGGGACAGTTCGCCACGGGCGATGCCGCGGCGCACGATGTCGCGGGCGGCGTTGACCTGTGACCGGCGCAGCTGCCGGTACCGGTCGGCGACCCCGGGGACCGAGTTGGCCTCCAGGCTCAGGCGCAGTGCGGCCCGCCCGGCCTCACCGGTGTAGAGGTTGAGCATCTGGGCGGCCACCTCCACCAGGTCGCCGCGCAGCGTGCCGGTGTCGACGGCGCTGATCGTCGCCAGGTTGGTGGTCAGCGCCTCGGTGAGCAGCGCTTCCTTGTTGCTCCAGCGCAGGTAGAGGGTCGGTTTGCTGATGCCGGCCCGGCGCGCGACGGTCTCCATCGCGAAGCCGGCCCAGCCGGTGTCGCCGAAGACGTCCAGGGCGGCCCGGGCGATACGGCGATCGACTTCCGGATCGCGGGGCCGGCCACCGGTGGTTCCCGTAGTCAAGCCAGGCCTCCTTGATTATGAACGGTCCCGTAAGGGTACAGCGCCCACCGACTGGTCGAATGTGGAACGATCAGCGTTCAGCAGCTGTTGACCTGCCTCCGTTACCCTCCGCGCCATGATCCAAGACATCGCGGGGATGTTTGTCGCCCAGGACTTCGGGACGTGGTCGCGGGCCGACGTCGAGCGGGTCGCCGGCGCTGGTCGGTGGCCCGCACGCGTGGGCGTTCTGGCGTAGGCCCCGGGTCCGGGTGGAGCGTGACCTGCGGCGTTCCACGGTCACCCTGCGAATCCAGCCGGCTGAGGCGGCCGAGAACGAGGAGTACAGCAACGCCCGGTACATGCCGGGCTGGGAGCACGAGCTGTGGTCCGCCACGCCGGACGAGGGTGGCGACGCCTACCGGTCGCTGATCGGGATGATGTTCTTCCACGCCCCGAACGTGACCGGCTGGGACGAGTTCGAGGCGACCGTGCGTGACCTGTTCGTCTCGCTCGCCGCGGACGTGCCGGCGCTGGGCGACCGGGCGCCGCACATCCTGTGGACCCTCACCACGGAGTCCGGGGATCGCGAGGTGTCCGGACTGTTCAAGAAGGAGTACGTCTCTCTCCAGGGCGAGGTCGTCTTCAACTTCACCGTCGACGTCGACACGACGGAGTTCCCGACCGGGCCGGAGAGCGGTCGGCGTGTCGCCGAGACGGCCCTGGCTATCGTCCGTGGCTGGGGTCTCGAGCCGGAGCAGTTGCGGTACTACCTGTACACCCCGGCGCCGGTTCGGGCGTGGGCGCAGTCCGGATTCCGGATCGAGGAGAAGTAGGGCCCGTCGTCGCACCCGGGCGGGGGCAGCCGGCCCGGGTGCGACGACGAGGGTCAGTGCGCGACCGGGCAGCCGCCGGTGAGGGTGCCGAGGAACGCGTTCGGGTCGTAGTAGTGCTCGACCTCGAGGAGTTTCAGGTCGTCGTCCACCTTGGCGACGCTCATCCCGAACATCTCGATGGTCTTCCCGGTCGGCTGGTGGCCGTGGTACTCACCGTCGAACGCGCCCCAGTGCCGCCACTTGAACGCGACCACCGGCGGCGGGCTGAGGACTTCGAGGACCTCCCAGTAGAACCCGTTCGGGAACGCGCCGTGGAAGACGTCGTGCTGGCCGTCGAACGACTCGGCCCGGTAGAACGGGCTGTCCCCGATGAGCACGTTGTAGCTGCCCTGGTCGGCGATGTCCTGCGCGGAGGC
Organism: Actinoplanes couchii; assembly: GCF_016862075.1. Taxonomy (GTDB): domain Bacteria; phylum Actinomycetota; class Actinomycetes; order Mycobacteriales; family Micromonosporaceae; genus Actinoplanes; species Actinoplanes couchii. Next base: position 191,180 of record NZ_BOMG01000042.1, read on the forward strand.
CCAGCCGCCGCCGTTGATGTTGGTGCGGAACCGCTCGGTGACCATCGAGACCCAGGTCGCCGGGTCCGTCTTGTGCGAGACCTCCATCTCGAAGACCTGCACGATCGTCTCCACGATCGCCTCGAGGGAGCCGGGCGCGTGGTCGGTCGTCCGCTGCTCGGGCATGACGACGGCGGACAGGTGGTAGTCCGGCGTGCCGTGCCGGAACTCTGAGGGGGCCGCGGCCTCGATCACGGCCGACCGGCCCTGCAGCCACAACGGTGTCTCAGACAAGACAGGTGTGTCCTTCCGGGGAAAAGAGGGTTCCGGTACGCCGCCGTCCGGTCACCCCCGGTGAGGTGAGCGCCGTCGACGGTATCCACATAGGACCCCGCCCGAAAGGGCTGATCGATGACAACCTATTTACATCCGGCAATGAGCATCACGATGTGAAGAACTCTGCAGATGCGGCCGGAAGATGCCTTTTCGGCTGGCATCTGCGGGCCTAGGATGATCTATCGCTCTTACCCGCGGACCGCTGCAAGTGCCACCCGAGGATCAAAATCAGGGGCAGGATCCACAGCCATGGGTACGTGTGGGAATGCGCGAACGCCACCACCGGCCGGTCGGCGCCCCGCACGTCGACACGCACCGTGTAGTGCCCCCACACCGGCCCCTCGAACGTGACCGGGATCCGGACCGTCCGGTGCTCACCCGGGCCCAGCGTGCCTGTCGCCCAGGTGGTGGCCCCGCTGGTCGGACGGCCGGGCCGGCCCACCGCCACCATCAGCCGCGGCTCGGCGACCGGTGCGGTGCGGTGCCGGGGTTGTGCACCTCGACCGCCATCGTCCGGTGGGCCGTCCCGCCGAGGAGTTCACCGGACACGCCCGGGCCGTCCAGCGTGGCGCGGGTGATGCCGACGACGGCCGGCGCCGCGGCGGCCACCGCGCAGTCGAGCGAACCCCGTTGCGCCTGGTTACCGCAGATCTCGGCGGTGACCGCCCCGGACGGCCAGCCGGTCAGCCGCACCACCACCGTCGTACCGACCCGGGTGGCCGGCTGATCCACCCGCACCTCGGGCGCCGCTGAGGAAACCCGCGCCGCGGAGAGCGGCAGGTCAGGCGCCGCGACCGGAGACGGGGTCAGGGCCAGGAGCAGGGCCAGCGTGACGCTCACGGATGGACGGCCGCCGGCACCGGGGTCATCCCGCGCCGCCGCCACCGGCGGATCGCCAGCACCGCGCCGACCAGCAGGAGCAGGTGCACCAGCGTCCACGGCACCCGCCACAGCACGCTGGAACCGGTGGTGACCGGCAGTGCCGCGCCGTCCGCCGACGCGGTCACGTCCACGGCCGCGGTCAGCTTGCCGGCCCCGAACACGCCGTCGATCCGGTCGGTCAGCTCGACGCGGGCGCCGGGCCGCCCAGCGCGATCGCGGCCAGCCCGGCCACGGAGAACTGCACGATGCTCATGTCCTGAAAAGGGTGAAGACGGCCGGTAGCGATTCACACACGCCAATGCGTACAGCGGACATGCCCGACGTGAACGAACCGGAGCCGCTAGTTTGGCGCGATGTCACCCGCGCGTATCGAGATCACCACCGCACCCGCCGGCCCCGGCGACCGGAACACCGTCGGCGGCACCCCGTTCCGGCCCGCCGGCGAGCCGTGGCCGTCCTGTTACTGCGGCGCACGGATGGTCTTCTTCTTCCAGGTCGACATCCCGGACGGCGGTCACCTCACGGTCTTCCAGTGCCCGGTGCACGACGATGCCGCGTACGGCCCGGCCCGGCTCCCCGACCGGTACTGGGACGAGGTCACCAGCCCGTTCGACGGGGTGTTCTGGCAGATATCGATCAGCGGCTCGGATGCCCCCGCTGCCGCCGCCGAGCCGCTCCTGCGACCACTGCGCCTGGAACTGCGGCCGGAGACCGGCCCGGCCGACGCGCACGGCTTCAAACTGGGCGGCACCCCGTCCTGGGCACAGGAGCCCGAACCCCACTGGTGCGCGTGCGGCACCGAGATGACCCTGCTCTGCCAGATCCCGGAGAACTTCGGCTTCGACATGTGGCCGATGCGCGACGACCGGGCCGAGCAGGCCCAGCTCTTCCTCGGCAACGAGATCTACCTGCTCGCCTGCCCGGCCCGCTGCCACCCGCGGGCCCTCTGGCCGGTGGCCCAGAATTGACCGGTGCCCCGGCGAGCGGTCCGGCGTTGCCGTCGGCCCGGGGACTGCGGGTGTATACCGACGGGCATTGCCCCGGCGGAGCGCCCGCCGCGCCGGGATCGGTCACAGGCAGCTCCACTGCTGGTTCTCCTTGCCGACGCACACCCAGATCCACATCGCCAGGCCTTCGGTCTCTTTGCCGTACGGGATGTCCAGGCAACCGCCTCCTTCCGCGGTGACCAGTTCGCGCGAGGCGTTGTAGGTCCACTGCTGGGCCCGGGCGCCGGTGCATGCCACCAGCGTCACCAGGGAACCGTTGGCGGCGCCGTCCACCTCCGCGCACTTGCCGCGGGCCCGCAGGGTCTTGTCGGAGGCCAGCGTGAAGCGCTGGCCGGCGTCCGTGCCTGCGCACGCCTTGGTCACGATCTGGCCGCCACCCGCCGGGGCGTACAGGCAGGTCTTCGGGCCTACGCCCTGGAACGGCGAGCCGGTGGCGGCGGCCCCGGGCGTGGGGGACTTGGACGCGGGCGGGCTGGTGGTCTTCTTCCGGCTGCCGGTCGGTGCCGCGGCCTCCCCACCCGGTGCCGCGGCGCCCGCGGAGGCGCCGCGCCGGGGTGTGCCGGAGACGGTCGCCGCCGGGCTGGGTGGCGGCGGGGTGGCGCTTGCCGCGCCCGGCGGCTGGGACACCACCGGAAACGCCTCGGGGGACGCCGGATCGGATCCCGCCAGCGGCGAGTAGGCGATCGCGCCGGCGACGAGCAGCGCCGCCACGGCCCCGCCGGCTACCAGCGCCGACCGCCGGACGGCCGACCTGACCCGGGGATTGCCGGCGGCCGGGCGAACGGCCGGACCCGAGGGCGCGGAGTCCGGGCCGCCAGGTGCGGCCGGCGGCGGAGCGACCAGCGACGGAACAGCCTGCGACGGAACAGCCTGCGACGGGACGGCCGCCGCCGGGGCCCCGGCGGCGCCCGGGGCGGACCGGAGCTTCGGGGTGGCGAACGTGGGCTCGGCGTAGACCGGCACGTCGGCGGGGCGCGGGGTGCCGGGGATGGTGGCCGCGACCAGGAGCCGCTTGGCGGTCTCGGCGTCCGCGCGCCGGTCCGGATCCCGCTGGAGCAGGGCGGTCAGCGCGGGCTGGAGTTCACCGGCGCGTTCCGGTGCGTCGGGGAGTTCGGTGGCCAGCGCGGCCAGGGTGGTCATCGGGGAGGACCGGACGTACGGCGGCCGGCCCTCGACCGCCGCGTACAGGGTGGCGCCCAGCGACCACAGGTCGGCGGACGGGCCGATCTCGTGGTCCAGGGCGCGTTCCGGCGCCAGGTACTGCGGGGAGCCGAGGACCACTCCGGTGCTTGTCATTCCGGCGTCCCCGGCCACGAGAGCCAGTCCGAAATCGGTCAGGACCACCCGGCCGTCGTCGGCCAGCAGGACGTTGCCCGGTTTCACGTCGCGGTGCAGCAGCCCGGCCCGGTGGGCGGCCCGTAGTCCGGCGAGGACACCGAGGCCGATGCGCGCCACCTGGTCCGGGGGCATCGGGCCGTCGTCACGGACGGTGGTGAACAGGGAACGTGACGGCACCAGCTCCATGACGATCCACGGGTCCTCGCCGTTGAACACCACGTCGAAGACCCGCACCACGTTCGGATGGTCCAGCCGGGCGATCGCGCGTGCCTCCCGGATGGCGCGTTCCCGCAGTTCAGCGAGTTCCGAATCGGGTATTCGGGGCGGCGGCACCAGCTCCTTGATCGCGACGTCGCGGTCGAGCAGCTGGTCCCGGGCCGCCCAGACACGCCCCATGCCACCCTGACCGAGCTGATCTACCAGCCGGTAACGTCCTGCGATCACATTCGACACTGCGGCAAGATACCGGGATAGATCGATTTATGGTGTCCTGCACGTGTGTAGACATTCCGTCAGGCCCTCTGCCGGCCAGTGACGTGCGGCACATCTCACGTGTTCAGGGCCAGGGCCGCCGCCTCGCCCCGGGAGCTGACCTCCAGCTTCTTCAGCACGCCGGCCACGTGGAACTTGACCGTGCTCTCGGTGACCCCCAGCTCGGCGCCGATCGTCTTGTTGCGTTTGCCCTGGGCGACCAGGCGCAGCACCTCCAGCTCGCGGCGGTTCAGGCGGGACAGCCGGTTCTCGCTCTCGCCGGCCCGGTCGGGGGCCGCCGCCAGTGGCAGGGTGACGACCGCGCGGCTGCCCCAGCCGGGCACCGTGTCCACCTCGACCGTCGCGCCGAGCGTGCGGGCGCGGCCGTCCAGCTCGCGCCGGAGAGCGGCCACGTCGAGGCGGCCGGGGCCTTGGTCGCGTACGTCGATCAGCAGTTGATCGGCCCGGCTCTGCCAGGCGATCCGCAGCCGGTCCAGCGACGGCTGGGCGGTCAGGGCCAGCACCACCGTGCGGGACATCGCGTGCGCGGCGAACGCGATCTCACCCGGCAGCGGGCAGTCGTCCCGGTTCGGGGCGACGAACTCCAGCTCCGCGTCATGATGTCGCAACATCTGCCGGACCTCGCGGCGCAACCGGGCGAACACCGCTGTCGCCTGTTCCTCCGAGGCCGCCTGGTCGGATGCCGGAGCGGACCGCAGCGCGACGAGTGCCGCCGACGCGGTCTCGGTGGCGTCGCGCCGGGCCCGGCCGTCGTCGAGCGCGGTGGACCGGAGCGTGGTCAGCACGGTGACCAGCGCGGTCTCGTGTGCCGCGGCCATCTCGGCGATGGTCCGGGCCCGCTCGCTGGACGCCGCCCGGGACTCGGCCAGGTAGTCCGGGCTGGCCTGGGCGACCTGCTGCCGGATCGACGTCGCGACGATGCCGAGGATCCCGGCCAGTCGCGCGGGCTGCGGCACCTCGGTGGCGGCGCTGCGGGGGATCAGCACGAGCAGGGTGTCGACCGGATCCAGGACCACCCATATCGTACGTTTCTCGCCGGCGATCGTGGCGGTGGTGACGATCGGCCGCCCCGGCTCGACACGTGCCTTGACCTGCTCCAACTCGGCCAGGGTGACACGGTTGACCATCTCGGTGGCCCCGGCGACCTTGCGCGGCCGGCCGGTGCACTCCCTGGTGAAGACGACGAGCGCGGTGTGCGGCCAGTCGGCGGCCAGGAACCGGGAGAACCGCCCGGCGATCTCGTGCAACGGGCCGTCGACGACCTCGCGCAGCCCGGTCAGCTCAGTACTCACCGCCGCACTCTAGACCTGTCCGGAAGACCAGGTTTTCCTGGCATCCCGATCAGGAGGCAATATGCCGGAAACCGCATATGGTCGGGTTTCCGTTCAACAGAAGGAAACATCCATGCCGCAGCAGGTCCGTGGAGTCATCGCCCGTGCCAAGGGCGCCCCGGTCGAACTCGTCGACATCGTCATCCCGGACCCCGGTCCCGGCGAGGTGGTCGTCAAGATCGCCGCGTGCGGGGTCTGTCATACCGACCTGACCTACCGCGAGGGCGGCATCAACGACGAGTACCCGTTCCTGCTCGGCCACGAGGCCGCGGGCACCGTCGAGACCGTCGGCGCGGGTGTCACCAGCGTGCAGCCCGGTGACTACGTGATCCTGAACTGGCGTGCCGTCTGCGGACAGTGCCGCGCCTGCAAGCGGGGCCGTCCGCAGTACTGCTTCGCCACCCACAACGCCACGCAGAAGATGACGCTGACCGACGGCACCGAGCTGTCGCCGGCCCTGGGTATCGGCGCGTTCGCCGACAAGACCCTGGTCCACGCCGGGCAGTGCACCAAGGTCGACCCGTCGGTGGATCCGGCCGTCGCCGGGCTGCTCGGCTGCGGTGTGATGGCCGGCATCGGGGCCGCCGTGAACACCGGCGCGGTCGGCCGGGGCGACTCGGTCGCGGTCATCGGCTGCGGGGGAGTGGGCGACGCGGCCATCGCCGGCGCGCGCCTGGCCGGGGCCACCACGATCATCGCCGTCGACCGGGACGCCCGGAAGCTGCAGTGGGCCACCGACCTGGGCGCCACCCACACCGTGGACGCGTCGGCCGTGGACGCCGTCGCCGCGATCCAGGAGCTGACCGGCGGGTTCGGCGCCGACGTGGTGATCGACGCGGTCGGCCGTCCGGAGACCTGGAAGCAGGCGTTCTACGCCCGGGACCTGGCCGGCACGGTCGTGCTGGTAGGCGTACCGACGCCGGAGATGACCGTGGAACTGCCGCTGCTGGACGTCTTCGGGCGCGGTGGCTCGCTCAAGTCCTCGTGGTACGGCGACTGCCTGCCGGAACGCGATTTCCCGATGCTGATCGACCTGTTCCAGCAGGGCCGGCTGCCGCTGGACAAGTTCGTCTCCGAGCGCATCGGTCTCGATGACGTCGAGAAGGCCTTCCACACCATGCACGCCGGGGAGGTGCTGCGTTCCGTAGTGATCTTCTAGGGCTTACCATGGTGGCGCCCGTGATCTTTGATCCACATAGGAGCGCTCGTGCCGAACGACCGGGATGTGCCCCCCACGCTGGACGCCACCGTGCCGCAGACCGCACGGATCTGGAACTTCCTGCTCGGTGGCAAGGACAACTTCGCCATCGACCGGGCGGTCGGTGAACAGATCCTCGCCTCCCGGCCGGAGCTGGCCGAGAACGCCCGTCTCAGCCGGGCCTACCTGATCCGGGCGGTGCGCTACCTGGCCGGTGAGGCGGGCGTGCGGCAGTTCCTGGACATCGGCACCGGGCTGCCCACCGCCAACAACACCCACGAGGTCGCGCAGCAGGTGGCACCGTCCAGCAAAGTGGTCTACGTGGACAACGACCCGCTGGTGCTGTCGCACGCGCGGGCGCTGCTCACCAGCCACCCCGACGGTGTCACCGACTACGTCGCCGCCGACATGTACGACATGGACGCGGTGCTGAGCGAGGCCGCCAAGACCCTGGACCTGTCCCAGCCGGTGGCGGTGCTGTTCATGGGCGTGCTCGGCCACATCGAGGACGACTCGGTCGCCGCCGAGCTGGTCAGCAAGGTGATGAAGGCGGTGCCGTCGGGCAGCTACCTGGCCACCTACGACGGCGCCGACATCACCCCGGCCAACGTCGAGGCGGCCCGGATCTGGAACGAGTCGGCCGCGCAGCCCTACCACCTGCGCAGCCCGGAGCGCCTGGTCTCGTTCTTCGACGGCCTGGAGCTGATCGAGCCGGGCATGGTCCCGGTGACCCGCTGGCGCCCGGAGGACGACGTCCCGGAGATCGACCAGTTCGGAGCGGTCGGCCGCAAGCCCTGACGGTTGACGGTTCGACGGGCCCGGCGCTGATCCCGTAGCGCCGGGCCCGTCGCCGTTCGATCAGGCGCTGTAGGAGTTCAGGAACGTCAGCAGGTCGTTGTTGAGCTGGTCCTTGTGGGTGTCGGTGATGCCGTGCGGGCCACCCGCGTACACCTTCAGCTCGGCGTCCTTGATCAGCGCGGCCGACGCCTGACCGCCCACCTCGAACGGCACGACCTGGTCGTCGTCGCCGTGCACGACGAGCGTGGGGACGTCGAACTTGGCCAGGTCACCACGGAAGTCGGTGGCCGAGAACGCGGCGATGCTCTCGTAGGTGTTGCGGTGCCCGGCGGCCATGCCCTGCCGCCAGAACGCGTCCTTCATGCCCTGCGACACCTGCGCGCCGGGACGGTTGGCGCCGAAGAACGGGCCGTTCGCGAAGTCCTGGTACAGCTGCGAGCGGTCGGCCAGCGAACCGGCCCGGATGCCGTCGAACACCTCGAGCGGCAGACCGCCCGGGTTGTCGTCGGTCTGCAGCATCAGCGGCGGTACGGCGGACACCAGCACCGCCTGCGCGACCCGGGCGGTGCCGTGATTGCCGATGTAGCGGGAGATCTCGCCGCCACCGGTGGAGAAGCCGATCAGGGTGACGTCCCGCAGGTCGAGGTGCTCGATCACGGCGGCCAGGTCGGCGGCGTAGGTGTCCATCTCGTTGCCGTGCCAGGTCTGCTCCGACCGGCCGTGCCCGCGACGGTCGTGCGCGATCACCCGGTAACCGTTGGACGCCAGGAACAGCTGCTGCGCCTCCCAGCTGTCCGAGTTCAGCGGCCAGCCGTGGCTGAGCACGACCGGGCGGCCCGTACCCCAGTCCTTGAAGTAGATCTGCGTGCCGTCGGACGTGGTGACGAAGCCCATGGGGGTCCTCTCGTGCGGGCACACCGGTGCGGTGCGGCCTCACCTTCAGTCAACCGGCCCCCGGCGGCCCGGACCACGCAGGAAATTACGCAGAACCGTCGATCGCGGCCAGCTGCTCCCGGGCCAGGCCGATGTGGTCCGGCAGGTTCCGGTCGATCATCTGCAACGCCAGCACCAGGTGGTCCCGGGCCATCGCGGGCATGCCGAGACCGATCCGGGCCCGGGCCAGGGTCAGATGCACCTGACCGGTCATCGACGTGTTGGCGAACCCGTCCACCAGCGGCAACGCGGCCTCCGCCATGGCCAGGGCCTCCGCCCAGCGCTCGGCGCGGACCAGGCACTCGGCCATGAACGTGTGCGCCCCGGCGAGCGCGCCCCGGGCCGGCATCGGCGACACCGGCCGGGCGGCGACCTCCCGGATCGCGGTGCGGAACTGCTCGATCGCCTCGTCCAGACGGCCCTGATCCATCAGCAGCAGCCCGAGACCCTGAAACTGCTGGACGTACGCGTCGTGGTCGCCGATCTCACCGAACACCCGCAACGACTCCAGGGCCGCCTGGTACGCCCGGTCCAGGTTGGTGCGGCTGAACCGCCAGGCGCTCGCCGCGTACTGCAGCGCCCATCCCTGCTGCCGCTTGTCGCCGAGCCGGACCGCCAGCTCGTAGGCGCCCATCGCGATCTCGGCGCCTTCGATCGGCCGGCGGGCCGGGAGCATGGCCGCCCATGCGAAATAGTTGAGGTGGGCCAGTTCCTGCGCCCGGTCGGGGAGCCGGGCGGCGGCGGCCCGGGACATGCCGTACACCTCGTACCAGCCGGCCCAGAACACCATCCGGTCGGAGAACCAGTGCATCGACTCGGCCACGTCCACCACCAGCTGGTCGTCCCCGGCGGCCGCCGCCACCCGCAGCGCGCCCAGCCAGTTCCCGGCCTCGGCCTGCAACCAGGCGTCCGCCTCCTCGGTGGTGGCCAGCGGCACCAGCCCCGACCAGCCGTCCGGCAGGCAGCCGTAGCCGGGTTCGAACCAGCGCCCGGCCACGATCGCCGTCGCCAGCAGCCAGTCCCGCATCAGCCGGGCGGTCTCGGCGCGGGTGCCCGGCGGCTCCTCGATGCGGAGCCGTTCGGCGGCGTACAACCGGATCAGGTCGTGGAACCGGTAGCGGTCGGCCCCCTCCGGTTGCAGCAGCCCCAGATCGACGAGCTGCTCCAGGCCGTCGACGGCATCCGGCAGATCGTTTCCGGTCAGCACCGCGGCGATCGGCGCCGCGAAATCCACCCCCGGCACGTGCGCCAGTCGCCGGAACAGGGTCGCCGCCTCCTCCGGCAGCTGCGCGTGCGACAGGGCGAACGCCGCCGCCACCCCGGTGTCCCCGGTCGCCAGCACCGCCAGCCGCCGGTCCGCGTCGGCCAGCCGGGCGACCAGATGCGCCACCGTCCACGCCGGCCGGGTCGCCAGCCGGGTGCCGGCGATCCGCAGCGCCAGCGGCAGATGCCCGCAGAACTCACCGACCGTCGCCACCTCCGCCGCCACGGCCGGGTCCACGGCCTGCGCCGCGATGCCCTGCAACAGCGTCGCCGACTCCTCCGGAGCAAGAGGATCAAGAGCTATTCGCCGTACGTCATCCAGCCCGCCGAGCACCCGCCTGCTCGTCACCACGGCCATCCCCGGACCGTCGCCGGGCAGCAGCGGCCGCACCTGCGCCTCGTTGGCGGCGTTGTCCAGCACCAGCAGGCACCGGCGCTCGCGCAGCACGGCCCGCAGCTGACTGGACCGCTCCTCGTCGGTCTCGGCGATCCGCCGCGGGCTCACCTCGCAGGCCCGCAGCAGCCGGACCAGCGCCTCCCCGACGGCCATCGGATCGTCGTCGGTGCCGCGCAGGTCCAGGTAGAACCGGCCGTCCGGGAAACGGCCGGCCAGATCCTCGGCCAGCTTGACCGCGAACGCCGTCTTGCCCAGCCCGGCCTGGCCGTGCACCACCACGACGTCCTTGCCCTCTTCGGTGAGCGCTGCCGCCTGCTCCAGCTCGGCGGACCGGCCCACGAAGTCGCCGATGGTGCGGGGCAGTTCGCACAGGCGGGGGCGTCCGGCGCCGGTCTGTGAGCGGCTCTGGCGCGCGATGTCCGCGAGCCCGGCGCGTTGCCGCGGGTCCAGGCCGAGTCCGTCGGCGAGAGCGGCCAGCGTACGGGTCTGCGGGGCTCTGCTGTGACCGCGCTCCATGTCGCTGATCGCCCGGGCGCTGACGCCGGAGGCCTCCGCGAGCTGCTCCATCGTCATCCCGGCGTCCTGGCGCAGGGCACGTAGACGGGTACTGAAGGTTGACACGCGACCAGCAGATCATCGGGGTGGTTGACGTGTCAATTCGGAGCGAGCTAGTGTTGGCACGTCAATCCGGGAGGTTCGATGGGTTCGAGTAGACGGCGGGCGCTGCCCACCCGGGAGCAACTGCACGTGTGGCGGGGCTATGTCGAGACCGCCGAGGTGCTGCGCAGCCGTCTCGGCGCCCGGCTGCAGAGCGAGACGTCACTGTCGGCGGGTGACTATCAGGTGCTGCTCGCGCTCAGCGAGGCATCCGGCGGCACGATGCGGTCCTCGACACTGGCCGTGACCATCGGGTGGGAGCGCAGCCGGCTGTCGCACCACCTGGGGCGGATGGAGAAACGCGACCTGATCCGGCGGGTGCCCTGCGACGACGACGTGCACGGCATCGACGTCACCCTGACCGCGACCGGTGCGGAGACCTTCCGGGCCGCTACCGTGCCGCACCTGCGGGCGGTTCGGGAGATGTTCGCCGACGCCCTCACCGACGAGCAGCTCGACCAGGTCGAGGAGCTGACCGCGACCCTGCGGCGGCACCTCGGTCTGGACCCTCTTTGAGAGACCGCTTTTAACAGACCGTTTTGAGAGACCGCGCGCTTCGGCACGTATGCACCCGCACGGTCCTTTTCACCGCCGTACCGAAAAGTGAAAGGACCTTTTGTCGTGCAGTTCGGCATCTTCGGCGTCGGCGACATCGCGCCCGACCCCAGCACCGGCATTCCCCGCTCCGAGGCGCAGCGCATCCAGGACACCATCCGGATCGCCAAAGCCGCCGACGAGCTGGGCCTGGACGTCTTCGCGGTCGGGGAGCACCACAACCCGCCGTTCGTGGCGTCCAGCCCACCCGCGCTGCTCGGCTACCTGGCCGCCGAGACGAAACAGATCCTGCTGTCCACCTCGATCACCCTGATCACCACGAACGACCCGGTGAAGATCGCCGAGGACTACGCGTTCGTGCAGCACCTCGCGTGCGGCCGGCTCGACCTGATGCTCGGCCGGGGCAACACCGTGCCCGTCTACCCGTGGTTCGGCCAGGACATCCGCAACGGCGTGCCGCTCGCGCTGGAGAACTACAACCTGCTGCACCGGCTGTGGCGGGAGGACGTCGTGGACTGGGAGGGCCGGTTCCGTACCCCGCTGCAAGGATTCACCGCCACACCGCGGCCGCTCGACGGGGTGCCGCCGTTCGTCTGGCACGGCGCCATCCGCACGCCGGAGATCGCCGAGCAGGCCGCCTTCCACGGCAACGGCTACTTCGCCAACCACATCCTGGCGCCGAACTTCCACTTCAAGCCGCTCGTCGACTTCTACCGGCAGCGGTTCCAGGACTACGGGCACGGCCGGGCGCAGGACGCGATCGTCGGACTCGGCGGTCAGGCGTTCATCGCCCGGAAGTCCCAGGAGGCGTACTCGCGGTTCCGGCCGTACTTCGAGAGCTACCCGATGTTCCAGGGCACCAGTCTGGAACAGGTCGCCACCGGGACGCCGCTGTCGGTCGGCTCGCCACAGGAGGTGATCGACAAGACGCTCACCTTCCAGGAGGGGTTCGGGGACTATCAGCGGCAGCTGTGGGCGCTCGACCTCGGCTCGATGCCGGTCGAGGTGGTGCTGGAACAGGTCGAGTTGCTGGCCACCGAGGTGGTGCCCGTACTGCGGAAGGAAATGGGGTCACGCCGGGCGCCCGGTGTGCCGGACGCGCCGACCCACGCCTCGCTGGTCGAGGCCGCCGGTGGTTCCCGGGAGGCGCGGCCCCGGCCCAACCGCGGCGACAACACGTCGGGTGCCGTGCCCTATCTGGACGCCGCATGAACCTGGTCCCGCCGCTGGTCCCGCCGGCGTTCCGGCTCGCTGTGGTCAGCGCCGGTGTCAGCGAGCCGTCGACCACCCGGATGCTCGCCGACCGGGCCGCGCGGGCCGTGGTCACCCGGCTGCCCGGCACCGACGTCCACGTCGTCGAACTCGCACCGATCGCCGCGGACATCGCTCGCGGCCTGGTCAGCGGGTTACTTGCCGGTCCCGTCCAGGAAGCGGTCGAGCTGCTCGCCGCGGCGGACGCGGTGATCGTGTCCACGCCGGTCTACAAGGCCGGGATCAGCGGACTGTTCAAGACGTTCATCGACGTCCTGGACAACGACCTGCTGATCGCCAAGCCGGTCCTGCTGGCGGCCACGGCCGGTTCGGCCCGGCACGCGATGGTCGTCGACGACCACCTACGGCCGTTGTTCGCCTACCTGCGGGCGATACCGGTGCCGACGTCACTGTTCGCCGCACCGGAGGACTGGGCAGCGGCGGAGACGTCCCAGCGGATCGACCGGGCCGCCGCCGAACTCGCGGCCCTGATGACGAGCGGGGTGGGCCGGGACATCGCCGACGGCGGCTGGTCGGCGTACCAGCACACCTTCGGAGGCAACGCGACCCGCTCCACCCGAACCCCGTCCGGCATCAACCTGGACACCGACCTGATGCGCCTGGCCCGCGGCGAGCCTTGATCCCCTGACACCTCGCACAGGACGCCGCCGTCGCCGTTCCGGCATCGGCGCGGCGGCGCCATCCACCCTCAACCTCGCGGCTCCGAGAGACTATCGGCCGGGTGCGACATAATCCGTGGGTGGACGACCAAGAGGCCTGGTACTCGGTTCGGTGCGTGTTCAGGCTGACCGAGTTCCGGACATACGAGGAGCGGATCACGCTCTGGCGGGCGTCATCCCCGGAGCAGGCGGTCAACCTGGCTGAATCCGAGGCGGCCGAATATGCCTCCGATGTCGCCGGTGAATATCTGGGCCTGGCGCAGGTCTATGCGATGGACGCCGGTCCCGAACACGGCGCAGAACTGTTCTCCCTGCTCCGCGACAGCCCGCTCCCGCCTACCGCCTACCTGGACACACATTTCGACACCGGAACCGAACGACAAGGTGCCGTCGAGTCCTCGTAGACGCCCCGGTGTGGGGCCTGCGAGGCTGGGCATCTTGCTGATCGGGAGGGGATGTTGGTGGCTGAGGGGGATGGGGCTCTGCCCGGGGCGTTCTATGAGCGGTTGTCGGAGAACGAATTTCGGGCCACGGACGCCACTGCCAGTCCCTGGGACTCCGCTCTGCAACATGGCGGGCCTCCGGCTGCCTTGTTGGCTCGGGCGGCTCTGCGGACTCGGCCTGATGAACTGTTGCGGGTCGGGCGGGTCACCGTTGACATGCTCGGGGGGATTCCGCGCGGGGTCGTTCGTACCGAAGCTGAAGTTGTCCGGCCCGGTAAAAGGGTTGAGCTTGTCGCCGCTCGGCTCTGGGTCGACGGGAAGCTTGCCGTCACCGGGACCGTGTGGCGGATTCGGGTCGATCCGGGGGTCACTGCTGAGCATGCGGATGCCGAGAGTGTTCCTGTGTTCCGGGGGCTCAGCCTCAACGGTTCTTCGACGGGGTCAGTCCGGACTGGGGGTATGGGCGGGCTGTTGAATGGCGGTTCGTCAGTGGGGGCTACTCCACGCCTGGGGGCTCGGAGGTCTGGGCCCGGCTTCGGATTCCGCTGGTCGAAGGGGAGGTCACCTTGCCTGTGGAGCGGCTTCTTGTCGTGGCGGACTCCGTGAACGGGCTTTCTGTTCGGCTTCCCATCACCGAGTGGCTCTCGATTCCGCCTACCCTCACGGTGACCATGCTGCGGGAGCCCCTGGACGAATGGATGTTTCTGCGGGCCCACACCACCATCGGGGCGGACGGTATGGGGATCGCTCGTGGGCAGGTCCATGACCGGGACGGGTTCGTGGCGGAGACTGCTCAACCCCTTCTGGTGCAACGGCGCGGCTGACGGGACTATCACTTCGGGACGATGCGGGTCGAACCTGAGGTAGATGTCTGCCGATGTAGCGCGCTTGAGAATCAGCTCTCATGAAACGCCTGATCGCATTGACGGCTCTTGTTCTCGGTGGTGTTGCCGTTCCCGGTGGTGCCGCCGCTTCGTCCAGCCCGGTCCTTCCGGCTCCCACCGGGCCCTATCCGGTCGGCGTTGCCACTCTGCATCTGACCGATGTGGGGCGGGCCGATCCGTGGGTGCCCGCATCCGGGGATCGGGAACTCATGGTTTCCGTGTGGTATCCGGCTGCCTCGGCAGTGGGGGAGACCGCCCGCTATCTGAGCGCTGTCGAGTCCGAGGCGATTCTGCGGGGGGCCGGGATCGCCGACGTGCCCGGGGATTCGCTCAGTGGCACCCGCACGCACGAATATCCGGATGCTGTTCCGGCCGGGCGGGCCCGGTCACTGCCCACCGTGGTGTTGTCGCCGGGGTTCACCTGGCCGCGCAGTTCCCTGACGGCGCTTGCCGAGGATCTTTCCAGCCATGGGTACGCCGTGATCGGCATCGATCACACCTACGAGACGTTCGCGACCACCTTTCCGGACGGGCGGGTCGCCACCTGTGCCGCCTGCATGCTGGAGGAGGTGGATGACTTCGGTGCTCAGGCCGTACAGAATCGGGCCGTCGACGTGTCCTTTGTCCTTGATCGGTTTTTCGGGGAGCGAACCCCGTGGCCGGGGGCGGGGCTGCTCGACCCGGAACGGATCGCGATGGTCGGCAGTTCGCTGGGTGGGGCCAGCAGCGCCGAGACGATGCTGCACGATCGGCGTGTCGATGTGGGCGCGAATCTGGACGGGACCATGTTCGAGCCGGTGCCCGCTGCGGGTCTCGACCGGCCGTTCCTGTTTCTCGGGGAGCCCGCGCACCGGCCCGGGGGCGCGGATCCGACATGGGATCGGGACTGGGAGCGGCTTCTCGGCTGGAAGCGGTGGCTGACGGTGACCGGGGCGGTGCATGCCTCGTTCACCGACTACGACCTGCTCGCCGAAGAGATCGGGGTCGATCTGGGCAGTGAACTGAGCGGGGTGCGGACCGTCGAGATCACCCGTCGTTACGTGCGCGCGTTCCTCGACCGGCATCTGCGGGGAAGGTCGCAGCCGCTGCTCGACCGGCCGTCGGTGCGCTATCCCGAGGTGGTCGTCCACTGATCCGAACCGGTCTTGCGGGGCCGGATCAGTGGCCGGACCCGCAAGACCGCCGGGTTTACTGCTTGACCTCGTCCTTGCCGGCGCCGCCGACCAGCTTGTCCTTGCCGGAGTCGCCCTCCAGCTTGTCGTCACCGGCGTTGCCGTAGAGGGCGTCGTTGCCGGAGCCGCCGTACAGCCAGTCGGGGCCGGTGCCGCCGATCAGGGTGTCGTTGCCGGTCATGCCGTAGAGGATGTCGAAACCGGGGCCGCCCAGCAGCCGGTCGTTGCCCTCGAATCCGTAGAGGACGTCGTCGCCCGCACCGCCGTCGAGCAGGTCAGCGCCCTTGCTGCCGAGGATGTCGTCGTTGCCGGCGCCACCGTAGATCCGGTCCCGGCCGGTGCCGCCGCTCATCGCGTCGGCGCCGGCGCCGCCCCAGGCGGACATCGGGACAGCGGAGCCGTTGTTCAGCAGGTCGTTCTGGTCGCCGAGCTTGACCACGAGTTCGGTGGGCGTACGCGACGTGGTGCACTTGACCTTGGTCTTGTCGCCCTTGACCGGCTTGCAGCCCTTGCCCGCCTTGATCGCGACCTGATCGTTCAGGGTCACGGTCCGGCCGGACACGGTGATCCGCAGGTTGTTGTTCTGGCCGGCTCCGGCGGTGAACCGGACCACGGTGCTGTTCTTGCCGCTGACCTCGGCCTTGGCAGCGGTGGCCGCCTGCGCCGGAGAGGCGAGGAACACCGTGGTGACCATGGCGGTCGCGCCGATCGCGGCTATCTTCTTGAGGTTCTTCTTCAGGTACGTATCGAACATTGATCCCCCGATCGTGTTTGTCGACCGGGATCTTATATTGATCTTGAAGGCTGTCCGGTGGGTGTCCTGATCAGAACGCGGACAGGCGGTCCACCAGCAGCTCGATGCGGTCCTCCGCATCCTGCGGGGGGAGGCGCCCCGCCCGGGACAAGGTTGCCAGGCCGTGCAGGGAAGCCCAGAAGATCTCAGTGAAAAGACCTGGTCGTACGTCGGGACCGGCCACGTCCTCGAGGGTTTCCAGCAGTGCGGTGAAACCGTCTCGTAGTGGCTCCGGGGTCTCCTCGGCGGCGAAGGTCAGGCCGCCGTCCAGTTGGAACATGGCGTCGTAGACCGCGGGGTAACGCTCGGCGAAGTCCAGATAGGCGCGGGCCAGGGCCAGAACCCGGCCGCGCGGGCCGCCCGTCGCGGAGTCCCCGGCGGTGTTCGTGGTGGCGTCCCTGGTGGTGTTCGTGGTGGCGTTTGTGGCGGCGTTCGCCGCGGCCCGGAGCGCAGCGGCCATCTCGGTGGCGCCTTCGAGGGCTACCGCGCCGATGATCTCGCGTTTGCCGCGGAAGTGGCTGTAGAGAACCGGCTGGCTGTACTGGATGCGCTCGGCCAGGCGGCGGGTGGTGACCGCGTCCCAGCCCTGCTGCTCGGCTAGTTCGCGGGCGGTCGCCACGATGAGCTTTTCGCGGTCGGCCCGTTCGCGTTCTTTGCGTACCTGTGCTGCCATGCCAGAAATTCTAGCACCGCTAGACATTCGAGCAGTGCTAGAGCTAGCGTTGCTACGAAAGCTAGCGACGCTAGATTACAGGGAAGGGATTCATTATGATCACCGCACTGCAGGTGCTCACGGTTGTGGTCGTCGGCGTGATGGTGGGGGTGGAGCTCGCCGTCGCCGTTGTGCTCAACCCGATCCTCGACAATCTTCCCGGCGACGCGGGTCAGCTCGGCCGGGCCCACGGTGGCCGGATGCTCGGCGCGGCGATGCCGGTCTGGTACATCACGTCGCTGGTCCTCGTGGTGATCTGGGCGGTCACCGCGTGGCACCGGTTCGTGGTCATCGCCGGGGTCCTGCTGATCATCAGCGTGATCATGTCGGTGCTGCTGCTGGTCCCGATCAACAACCGGAGCAAGAACTGGACCCCGGAGACCCGCCCCGCCGACTGGAAGCAGCAGGGCGCCCGCTGGGACCGCCTGCACTACGTCCGGGTCGCGATCATCGTCGCCGCGTTCGCCCTGCTGCCCGCGGCCTTGATCGGATGACCCGGCATGCGACTGTACCGGCCGGCCGAACCGGTAGGTTGTCGGCTGTGGTGGACGCGCGGCTGGAGCCGATGACCGACGACGAGTACAAGCCGTGGCGGATCGAGGCCGAGGCGCACTACGCGCGTAGTGTCGCCGCTTCCGGGCGGTCGGAGGTGGACTCCGTTCGCGTCGCGGCCGACGCCTACGCGCAGCTGCTTCCTGAGGAGAACCGGACTCCCGACCACCATTTCTGGTACGCCTACGGAGGTGATTTCCGGATCGGTTTCCTGTGGATGAAGGTGACCGACGGCGCCGCGTTCGTCTACAACGTCGCCGTGGAACCCGATCTGCGCCGACAGGGCTACGGCCGTGCGATCATGCTCGCCGCCGAGCGCTGGTGCCGTGACAACGAGCTGACCAGGATCAGTCTGCACGTCTTCGCTCACAACACCGGCGCCCGGGCGCTCTACGAGCAGCTGGGTTTCGCCGAGACCGGCCGCAACATGGTCAAGGATTTGGGTAATGGCTCGCGCTGACCCTCACTGCAGACCGTCGGCGGTGGCGGTGATGAGTTCGCCGTTGTCGGTGTCGCCCGACAGCTCCCAGATGAACGTGCCGCCGAGCCCCTGCTTGGTGACGTAGGCCATCTTGTCGCGCAGGGTGCCCGGGGTGTCGTAGCTGAACCATTCGTTGCCACACCTGGCGTAGGCGGCGCCGCCGATGGTCCCGGTGGTGGGGCAGGTGGTCTTGAGCTTGCGATAGGGCTGCTGCCCCGCGTTGAATCGGTCGAACCCGGGCGCCGGCGCGGTCGCCGTGCCGCCGGGGGCGGTCTGGGTGACGCCGCTCCATCCGCGGCCGTAGAAGTTGACCCCGAGCAGCATCTTGTTCGCCGGCACTTTCTTGTTCCTGAGTTTCTGTACCACCGCGTCCGACCAGAACCCGCTGGGGGCGCCGGGGTAGGAGGTCAACGGCGAGTGCGGACCGGTCGGCCCCTGGGGATTCCATTCGCCGGTGTAGTCGTAGGTCATCGGCAGTACGTAGGTCAGGCTGGCGATGCCTGTCACGTAGTCGGCGGCGTCGAGCTTGCCGCCGTCCGAGCCGTCGCCGGTGATGGCCGAGGTGATCACGAACTTGGTTCCGAACTTGGCCCGGAGGGCGGAGATGACCCGCGCGTAGCCGCCTGGCCCACTGCTGCGGTCACACGGTTCGATGGTGCAGACGTTCGGGTACTCCCAGTCGATGTCGATGCCGTCCCACAAGCCTGCCCAGCGGGGATCGTTGAGCAGGTTGTAGCAGGAGTTCGCGAACCCGGTGGGATCGGCCGCAGCCTGGTTGAAACCCGCCGACCAGGTCCAGCCGCCGAACGACCAGATCATCTTGAGGTGCGGATACTTCCTCTTCAGCTTCAGCAGTTGGTTGAACGACCCGCGCAGCGGCTGGTCCCAGGCATCGGCGACGCCGTCGACACTCTGCGCGGCACTGTGGATCTTCTGATAGTCGGCTTCCTCCTCGCCGTTTACGCACCTGCCCCCGGTGGTGTTGCCGAATGCGTACAGCAGGTGCGTCAACCGGGCAGCGGAGCCGCTGGTATCGATGTTCTTGACAAAGTAGTTCCGGTCGTGGACGGCCCAAGACGGGAAGTACGCGAAGGTGGCTTTACCCCGCGGGGTGACCACCGGCGGCGGGGGCTCTGAAGACTTCGTCGGCTCTGATGGAGCGGAGGAACCGCCACCACAAGGACCTTCGTCGCTCCATGCGTCATCCGGTCCGCTGTGAGCCGTGGGATCGGAATCGATCGACTTCCACCTCGCGCGGAAGTTGCGGCCGCTCTGTGACACCTGCGTCGGCTTGTCGTACTCGATGGAAGCCGACCAAGTTGTGAAGCAGGCGGGCAGCAGTGCCGGTTGTTTGCAGGGCCCGTCAGGCTGCCACACCGGGCCATCGGCCCGGCTGCTGCTGTTGGTATCGGGGCTGAGACCGTGGTGCCACCACCTGGACGTGTAGTTCAGGCCCTTCAGCGATGACTTCATCGTGGACTCGTAGACTTTCGTCGCCAGCCAGGCCGGCGCGCAGTCGGGGACGGCCGAGGCTCCGGCCGTGGGGGTGATCGCGGCGCTCAAGGCCACCATGCAGATGGATGCCCCGGCCCATAGGGCCGGACGAAGGATGCTGTTCACGATTGAACACTTCCGGTAGCTGAGGTGTGTGAGGGCATGCCTTCTCACCCCACTGGGCCGACACGTTCGCCTCGTTGGCGATTCGTGGGCGTGGGGCGTCGAGGATGGCGCGGCAGAGAAGCAGAACGCGAAGGCACATGCCTGGATGCGCGGTGGGGAGACTGCGAGGGGCCGAGCCGGCGGAACCGGCCCGGCCCCGAGTCAGCAGGCCTGGTATTTGTAGGTTCGGCTGCCCGGGGCGGTGACGTTCACGTCCCGGCGGATGACCGAGGTCTGGGCGCCGATGGAGGCGCAGGCCTTGGTGAATCCCTTGTTCGTGTATTCGATGTCGATGACGTTGTTGCCATACACGCTGGTGTAGTCGCGGCATTCGTCGTATTCGCCGCACTGCTCGGCGACTACGAAGTCGAGCCCGGCAGCTTTGCCGGCGGTGCCGAGTTCGGTGCTGTTCTTCTGCGCGATGGCCAGGCCCGCGGCGTGCGAGCGGGTGGCGAGCAGTTGCAGATAGGCCACCGCGCCGGCCTTGGTGAGCAGTCCTTTCGACCGGCTGTACGAGTCGATGTTGTCGGGTTCCACGGCCTTGAAGCCGGCGGCCGCGCACCCGGTGATCCATCCGCCGACGATCCCGGCCAGGGCTTCGCGTTTAGCCGGCGTCGACGTGTCCAGCAGGGTCTCGCCCCAGTCGGGGTCCTCGACATACCGGCCGCGCTTGTCTTTGAGTAGCAGGTTGTCGTGGTTGAGCTTCCACCAGTCTGTCTCATCGGGCTGGGTCTGGAAGGCGTTGACGTAGCAGAGGTTGTAGAGGCCGGCTACCGGCCGGTCGTTGCGGTCCCGGGTGACCACGGTGACACCCGCGGGCGGGGGATAGGCCTCGCCGATCTGGTAGTCGACGGTGGCGTTGACCGGCGGAGGTGCGAAGGCGGGAGCCGGAGAGGGCGCCGCCTGTGCCGCGGGTGCTAATGCGAACGCGCCGGTGAGAGTGAGTGAAACTGCGCTGACACCACTGATCAGGTGGTGGCTGAGGAAAGCCATGACGAAATCTCCACAGTGTGCGACCGGCCCCGCCTCGGACGGCAGCCGAACTGCGGTCCTGGCGACAATGCCCGGGCTGTGGTACCGGCTGGGCTCGATCGCGTCCTCGCAACGGTATCGGTTCAATGCCGCAAATCCGACCATTTGCTCAAGATCCGTGTGGCGCGACGGTGCCGGTCACGGTGGCCACGAACTGGCGCTGCGCCAGCAGGAAAATCGCGAGCAGGGGCGCGGTCGCCACGACGTTGCCGGCCATGAGTTCCGGCCACTGGGTGTGGTGTATGCCCCGGAACCCGGCGAGCCCGGACTGAAGCGTGCGGTGTGTGTCGGCGTCGATCGCGACGAGTGGCCAGAGCAGGTCGTTCCAGCTGGAGATCAGGGTGAGTACGGCCAGGGTGACCAGGGCGGGCCGGGCGAGCGGAAGCGCGATGTACACGAACGTCCGCAGGGTGCCGCAACCATCCAGGGCAGCCGACTCCTCCAGTTCGACGGGCAGGGACAGGAAGAACTGGCGCATCAGGAAGATCCCGAACGCCGAGGCCGTCCAGGGCAGGAACGCCGCCGCGAGAGTGTCGGTCAGGCCGGCCCGAGCAAACATGACGTACGTCGGGATCAGGAGAAGTTGCGGCGGGATCATCGAGGTCAGGAGCACCAGCACGAATGCCGGGGCCCGGCCGGTGAAACTCAGCCGGGCGAATCCGTACCCGGCGAGACTGCACAGTACGAGATGGGACACGACGGCCACGGTGGAGACCAGAACCGTGTTCGCGAACCAGTGCACGATGCCCGTTTCCGTGAACAGCCTCTGGTAGCCCCCGAGGTCCAGCCGGCCGGGGACCAGTTTCGGTGGGGACCGGGTGATCTCATCCGTACTCATGAAGGAGCTGGACACCAACTGCAGGATCGGCAGGACGAAGAGGAGGGCGAGCGGCATGAGCAGCAGGTGCCGGCGGCTGAACGGAAGCCTTCGCCGTGCCATCAGAGGATGTCCTTCCCAGTACGGCGCATGCGGATGACGACGACCAGCGCCAGTAGCAGCGTCATCGCGAAGATCAGGTAGGACAGAGCCGCGGCGCGTCCGTAGTGCATTCGGGGGAACGCCGTGTCGTACAGGAGGTAGGCGAGGGTCGTCGTGGCTCCCGACGGGCCGCCGCCGGTCGCCGTATGGATCAGATCGAAGAGCTGTACGGCGGTGAGTGTCTGCCAGAAGACGACGAAGACGGTGACCGCACGTAGCTCGGGCACCGTGATGTACCAGAAGGTGCGCCAGCGGCCCGCGCCGTCCAGTGCCGCCGCCTCGAGAAGCCTCCGTGGAACGTCCTGCAAGGCAGCCAGGTAGATCATCGAGGTGAACCCGATCTCTGCCCATAACGCGATCACGCACAGCGTGGCCATCGCCTGGTCGGGGCTGCGCAGAAACTGCTGCGCGGGCAGGCCGGCCCGGCCGAGCAACGCGTTCACCCTCCCGAACCCGGGATCGAACAGGATGGTGGAGAGAAGCCCGGTGACGGTCCCGCTGACCACGAACGGCACGATGACACACATACGGTAGAAGCCGATGAACCGGATGCGCCTGTCGAGTGCGACCGCCATGCCCATTCCCAGCAGGACCGAGGCGGGCACGAACATCGCCGCGAACACCAGCGTGTGACCGGCCGCTTCGTGGACGCCCGGATTTCGGGCCAGCCACGCGTAGTTGTCCCACCCGATGTCGTCCCAGGGGCCGAAGCCGTTCCAGTCCGTCCGGGAGAACATGAAGGACCATCCGGCGGGGAGCAAGGAGAGCGTGCCCACGAGCACCGTCGCCGGGCCGGCGAACGCCCATCCGGTCAAAGCTCGCCGTGTCCGGGTGCCGCCGGACGGCGTATGGACCAGAGGCATCAGTCGATCATCGATTCCGTGGACGCCGCCGCTTCATCGAGAGCCTGCCGAGGGGATTCGTAACCCCGCAGCACCTCGGCGACGGCATCACCGACATTGCGGGAGAGATCCGCGTACCCGGCCACTGCCGGCCGGTGTTGTTTTACGTTCGCCGTGTTGGCGGCGAACTCCCCAGCACCGGGAAACCGCTTCACATAGTCCCGGAAGGCCATCGTCTTGCGCCCGGTTTCGCGCAGCGGCAGGTTGCCGAGCTGGAGATTCCATTTCACGTCGATCTCGTCGCTGGTCAGCCAGGTGACGAAGTCCCGCGCCGCGCGCGCCCGGTCCGGGTCGTCGTGGTCGAACAACACCCAGAGGTCCGGCCCGGAGACGGTCTGGTGGTCGGTGCCGGTGCCCGGCAACCGAACGACGCCGTACCTCAGGGGCAGGTTGCTCAGAGCGGCAAGCACCCAGGGGCCGGACAGGATCATTCCGATGTGCCGGGACTTGAACATCGCGACCTGCTCGTCACCGTTGCGCGCCGGGTAGGCGGACCTGTCGTCGACAGTCATCGCACGCAGGGTCTCCAGCGCGCCGACTCCGGCGCCGGAGTTGAACGCGGGCTTCGTGCCGTCGAGAATGGCGCCGCCGAGCTGCCAGAACAGCGGCCAGAAACACAACAGGGCGTCCTCACCGCCGCCGGCGGGAAAGGCGGTGCCGAACGTGGTGGGTTCCGGCCCGGTCAGGGCCTTTGCCGCGGCCCTGAAGTCGGCCCAGGTCCACGACTCGTTCGGGTATGCCAGGCCACGGCGGTCGAACAGGTCCCTGTTGTAGATCAACGCGACGTTGTCGACCAGTGCCGGCACCCCGATCACCCGGCCGTTCACCGTGGCGACCTCCCGGGCAGCCGACGGCAGCCCGGCCCAGTGGACCTCCGGCTGTGCCGAGTATTCGGTCAGATCCTGGATCCGGTCACTCCGATCAAGATCAATTGCCCAGCTGCCGTACGCGTACGAGATGTCGGGATATCGGCCGGCCAGCAGACCCGCGGAGAGCTTCTGTAACAGGCCGTCGGTGTTCGACGCTCCCGGCTCCGGCCGGATCCGTACGTTCGGGTGTGTGGCCTCGTACTCGCGGGCCAGATCCTGACTGATCGTCCCGGCGTCGTCGGTCTGCCCGGTCCACCAGGTGATGACGACGGGGGAGTCCGGTCCGGTGGGTATCGATGGTGAACTACAGGCCGTCAGCGTCAGTACGCCCGCGACTGCGGCAAGCCGGTGAAACCGGCCCGCTTCGAAGTGGATCACAAGTGCCGATTATGGATCGCGGTCCGGGGCGGATCGGCCACGCGCGCGGCTCAACGCCCACGATTCCCGCGATCGAGTGAACAGCGATCCCGCCGGTGTCGGCCACACTATGACCGGGTTGTCGCCGACCGGAAGCCGACAACCCGGCCGGGGCATCAGGGCAGGGTGGGGCGCAGGCGGTTGCCGGCGCTGTCCATGTGCCTGCTCATCGCTGCTCCGGCGGCTTCCGGGTCGCCGGCTCGGAGGGCCTCCACGATGGCCCGGTGCTCGGCGATGGTGATCTTTGCGTGGTCGTCGTCGTTCAGGGCCCGCTCCACCCACACCCGGATCAGGGAGCGGACGCTCTGCAGGATGCCCTGCAGCAGCTCGTTGCCGGCGATCACCGCGAGCTCCTGGTGGAAGAGCATGTCGGCGGTGACGAAGTGGTGCAGGTCGCCGAGGCTGTCCTCCATCGACTCCAGGTGGCCGGTCAGCCGGGCCAGCGAGGCGTCGGTGGCGTGTTCGGCGGCCAGCCGGGCGGCCTGCGTCTCCAGACCGTGGCGGACCTCGATGAGTTCCCGGGTCTTGTCGGCGTGCAGCAGTATTCCCCAGCTCAAGGTCTGGGGGAGCAGCTCCGAGGTGCTGCCGCGCAGGTAGGTGCCGGAGCCGGGGCGGACCTCGACGATGCCGAGGATCTCCAGGGCGGCCAGGGCCTCGCGGACGGCTGAGCGCCCGACCCCCATCAGGGTGGCGAGCTGTCGTTCGGCGGGGAGGCGGTCGCCTTTCGCTATCGCTCCGCTGCGCATGTAGTCCAGCAGGCGACGGGTCACCTCCGCCATCGCGGTGGGGCTCTTGATGGTGCCGCCGAGGGCGGCGCTGAGCTCGGCGTCGGAGGACGAAGGGGTCGCCATGCCGCGAAGCATAGCAACCGGTTAACCAAAAAATTGGTCAACCGGTTGACAGGTGAGCCGAAGATCATGACGATGGCGTTACCGCTTCGTTCCACCGGGAGTCATTCATGTAAGGAGTTCGTCTTGACCAGCACGTCGATCGCCTCGTCGGCGCCGTCAGCAGTCGAGAAATCGGCGATCCGTAAAGTCGCCGTTCGTTTGGTGCCCTTCGTGGCACTCATGTTCTTCATCAACTACCTCGACCGCACCGCGATCGGGTTCGCAGCACCCAATGGAATGAATGACGACCTGGCCCTGACAGCGGCTCAGTACGGCTTCGCCTCGGGTGTCTTCTTCATCGGCTACATCCTGCTCGAGGTTCCCAGCAACCTCGCACTCCATAAGTTCGGGGCCCGCCGCTGGCTGGCCCGCATCATGGTCACCTGGGGCATCGTCGCGGTGCTCTTCACCTGGGTCGGCTCGTACACCCAGCTCAGCTGGCTGCGGTTCCTGCTCGGTGTGGCCGAGGCCGGCTTCTTCCCCGGCGCCATCCTCTTCCTCAGCCTCTGGGTGCCGGCCCGCTACCGCAGCCGCATCCTCGGCCTGTTCTACCTGGCCCAGCCGCTCACCAGCGTCATCGGCGCGCCCCTGGCCGGCTGGCTGATGACCCACAACGGCGTCTTCTTCGGCCTCGAGGGCTGGCGCTTCATGTTCCTCGGCGTCGGCGCCCCGGCCATCATCGTCGGCGTCATCGCCTGGTTCTACCTGGCCGACTCACCCAACCAGGCCAAGTGGCTGAGCCCGGACGAGAAGAAGTGGCTGACCGACGCGCTGGCCACCGAGAACAAGGCCAAGGGCGGCGAGGCCAAGAGCGGCGGTCACGGTCTGGCCGGACTCAAGGTCGCGTTCAGCAGCGGCCGGGTCTGGACGCTCAGCTTCATCTACTTCGGCTTCATCTACGGCCTCTACACGCTCGCGTTCTTCCTGCCGACGATCATCAAGGGCTTCGAGGCGCAGTACAGCGTCACGTTCTCCCTGATGGAGAAGGGCCTGATCACCGCCATTCCGTACGTCCCGGCGGCGATCGCGCTCTACCTGGCCACCCGGCACGCCACCAGGAACGGCGTGAAGTCCGGCCACATCGCCATCCCGGCAGCCGTCGGCGCGGTCAGCATCCCGGTGGCCCTGTTCGCCGGTTCGCCGACCCTGACGATCGCCGTGCTCGCGGTCACCGCCTGCGCGATCTTCGCGGCACTGCCCAACTTCTGGACCGTGCCCACCCAGTTCCTCGCCGGTGCCGCAGCCGCGGCCGGTATCGCCCTGATCAACACGATGGGCAACCTGGCCGGCTTCCTCGCCCCGCTCATCACCGGTGAGCTGGCCGACCTCAACGGCGGCGACTACAAGGTGGCGTTCTTCGTCGTCGGCGGATTCATGCTGCTCAGCTCGGTGCTGATGGTGGCACTGAGCCGTCGCGGACAGGTCACCGCCGACGAGCAAGCCCCCGTGCCGGCCGGGCACTGATCCACCACCCCCTGGAAGGACCCGACACACCATGACCCGTCTGTTCAACGATCCCGCCGCGTTCGCCGACGAGATGACCGAAGGCTTCGTGGCCGCCAACGGCCGCTGGGTGCGGCACACACCCGGTGGCGTGGTCCGCAGCACGGCCACCCCGGAAGGCTCCGTGGCCGTGGTCGTCGGCGGCGGGTCCGGCCACTACCCGGCGTTCGCCGGAATGGTGGGCCAGGGGCTGGCCAGCGGCGCCGTGATCGGCAACGTGTTCGCCTCGCCGAGCACGCAACAGGTCACGGCGGTCAGCAAGGCCGCCCACCACGGCGGCGGCGTGCTGCTGGCGTACGGCAACTACGCCGGTGACTGCCTCAACTTCGACGCCGCACAGGAGCGGTTGCGCGGCGAAGGACTGCAGGTGGAGACCATCCGCGTCACCGACGACATCTTCAGCGCGCCGGACACCGAACGGCACAAGCGCCGGGGCATCGCCGGTGACCTGGTCGTCTTCAAGGTCGCCGGCGCGGCCGCCGCCGAGGGGCTCCCCCTGGAAGCGGTGTCCGCGCTGGCGACCCGGGCCAACGACCGCACCCGCAGCATGGGCGTCGCGTTCTCCGGGTGCATGCTGCCCGGTGCCGACGAGCCGCTGTTCAGCGTGCCCGAGGGCAAGATGGCCATCGGCCTGGGCATTCACGGCGAGCCCGGGTTCGCCGAGGCCGACCTGCCGACCGCCGACGAGCTGGCCACCCTGTTCGTCGAGCGGCTGCTCCAGGAACTGCCCGACGACGTCGCGTCATACCAGGGCCAGAAAGTAGCCGTCCTGCTCAACGGGCTCGGGACCGTCAAGCAGGAGGAACTGTTCGTCGTCTACCGCCGGGTCGCGCAGCTCCTCGACGCCGCCGGAGTCACCGCCGTGCAGCCCGAGGTCGGCGAACTCTGCACCAGCTTCGACATGGCCGGCGTCTCCCTGACGCTGACCTGGCTCGACGAGGACCTGGAGCGCCTGTGGACCGCCCCGGCGGACACCCCGGCGTTCCACCGCGGGACGGTCGCGGCCTCTCTCAAAACAGAGACCGATCTCCCCACGTACGAGAAGAAGGAACTGAAGAAGGGCAGTGCCGCCTCGCAGCAGGCCGCCGCCCGGATCGTCGCGGTGCTGGAAGCCGCCCGCGACACCATCGACACCAACGTCGACGACCTCGGCCGCATCGACGCCGTCGCCGGCGACGGTGACCACGGCATCGGCATGCAGCGCGGCATCAAGGCAGCCGTCGACGCCGCTCAGGAAGCGCTGACGGCCGGAGCGGGTGCCGGAACCGTCCTGATCGAGGCCGCCGACGCCTGGTCCGACCGGGCCGGCGGCACGTCCGGCGCGCTGTGGGGCATCGCCCTGCGCCGTATCGGTACCACCCTCGGTGACCAGGACAAACCCACGCCCGAGGTGATGGCCGCGGCGGTCCGCGCGGCCCGCGACGGCATCTGTGACACCGGCGGCGCGCAGCTCGGCGACAAGACCATGGTCGACGTGCTGATCCCGCTGGACGAGTCGTACGCCGCGGCGGTCGCCGACGGTTCCTCCGTGACCGGCGCCTGGGGCGTCGCCGCGGACGCCGCCGAGAGTGCCGCCGAGGCCACGAAGAACCTGCTTCCGCGGATGGGCCGGGCCCGGCCGCACGCGGAGAAGAGCCTGGGCACCCCGGACGCCGGCGCGGTCTCGATGAGTCTCATCGCCCGCACCGTGCACACCGTGCTCAGCACCCCTGTAACAGCGAACGGAAAGTGACCCCCGCCATGAGCAGCAAGTTGCGAATCGTGATCGGCGCCGACGAGGCCGGTTTCGCCTACAAGGAAGCCCTCAAGGCCGACCTCGCCGCCAACCCGCTGGTGGAGTCGGTGGTCGACGTGGCGGACACCCCGGACCACCCGTACCCGAGCGTGGCGATCGCCGCCGCCGAGAAGGTCGCCGCCGGTGACGCCGACCGGGCGCTGCTGATCTGCGGCACCGGCCTGGGCGTGGCCATCGCGGCCAACAAGGTCGCCGGGATCCGGGCGGTCACCGCGCACGACAGCTTCTCCGTCGAACGTTCCATCCTGTCGAACAACGCGCAGGTGCTCACCTTCGGCCAGCGCGTCATCGGCCTGGAGCTGGCCCGCCGCCTGGCCAGGGAATGGCTGACCTACACCTTCGACGAGACCTCCGCGTCGGCCGGCAAGGTCGCCCTCATCGACCAGTACGAGTGCGCATGACCCGCACCCTCGGCGTCAGCCTGAAGATGTACTTCGGCTACGACCAGACACTGCGCTGGTGCCGGACCGTGGTCGCCAAGCTCGGTGACCACCCGGCCCTGGTCAGCGGGGACGTGCGGCTGTTCATCCTGCCGTCGTTCCCGGCGGTGCCGGCCGTGTCGGAGATCCTGCGGGGCACGCCGATCAGCACCGGCGGGCAGAACCTGGCCGCCGCCGACAGCGGCGCGTGGACCGGCGAGGTCAGCGGCAGCTTCCTGCGCGAGGCCGGCGGGAAGTTCGTCGAGGTGGGACACGCCGAGCGGCGCACCCACTTCGGTGAGGACGAGACGATCGTGTCGGACAAGACCGCGGCGGCGCTGCGGGCGGGTCTGGTGCCGGTGCTCTGCCTCGGCGAGAAGAACCGGATGCCCGTGGACCAGGCCGCCGCCGAGGTGCAGCGGCAGTTCGTCACCGCGCTGCAGGCCAGCCGCCGGTACGGGCTGGGCGGCTCGCTGGTTCTCGCGTACGAGCCGTTCTGGGCGATCGGGGCCGCCGAACCCGCCTCGGACGAGCACATCTCCGGGGTGTGCGAGCACCTGCGCAAGGTCGTCGCGTCCGAGGCCGCGCATCCGGACAGCGCGGTCATCTACGGCGGCAGCGCCGGGCCCGGGCTGCTCACCCGGCTGGGCGGCACCGTGGACGGGCTGTTCCTCGGACGGTTCGCGCACGACCCGGACGCCCTCGCCGCGATCGTTGCGGAGGCCGCGGCATGACCTCGACCATCGGCTTGAGCACGTACGCGTTCTTCTGGCAGTGGCATCCGACGGCGGCGAAACCGATCAGCCTCGACACGATGCTGGAGCGGACCGCCGCGCACGGGGTGACGCTGTTCCAGATCTGTGACTACCCGTTGATCGAGGAGCTGGATCTGGCGGCCGTCAAGGCGACCGCGGACCGGCTGGGGATCACGCTGGAGCTGGGCACACGGGGCCTTTCTGTCGAACATCTCACGAAATATCTGGACATCGCGGGGGCGCTCGGCGCTTCCGTGGTGCGTAGCATGTTCAACACGGTCAGCCATCAGCCGACTCTCGACGAGGCCACCCGACTTCTCACCACGGCGATTCCGTCGTACGAGAAAGCCGGTGTGGTCCTGGCCCTGGAGACCTACGAACAGGTCCCGACCCCGACCGTGGTGGCCGCGGTGGAAGCCGTCGGCTCGCCCCACCTGGGCATCTGTCTCGATCCGGCGAACAGCGTGGCCGCCCTGGAGCACCCCCGCGACACCGTCGAGCGGACCGCCCCGTACGTGAAGAACATTCACGTCAAGGACTTCTCCTTCACCCGCAAGGACGGCTGGGTCGGCTTCACGCTGGCCGGCTGCCCGCTCGGCGAGGGCCTCCTCGACTACGACCACATGATCGACACCGTGCGCCCGGCGGAGCGCGGCGTCAACCAGATCATCGAGCACTGGGTGCCCTGGCAGGGGGATCCGGAGACGACACAGCAGCTCGAAGACCGCTGGACCATTCACAACCTGAACTACCTGAGGAGCCGGAAATGAAGCTGACCATCGCGGTAGTGGGCGCGGGCGGCAAGATGGGCATGCGCGTCTCGAACAACCTGGCGCGCAGTGAGCACACCGTGTTCTACGCGGAGAACTCGCCCGCCGGCCAGCAGCGCACCATCGACGCCGGCCGCGTCGTGACCGCGACCGACGAGGCCGTCAAGGACGCCGACGTGGTCATCCTCGCGGTGCCGGACATCGCCCTCGGCCCGGTCTCCACCGCTGTCGTCCCGCAGCTGCGCCCCGGCGCGATCGTGCTGACGCTGGACCCGGCCGCGGCGTACGCCAACCTGCTCTTCCAGCGCGAGGACGTCGAGTACGCCGTCGCCCACCCGTGTCACCCGTCGGTCTTCCTGCAGCGCAAGACCAAGGAGGAGCTGGAGGACACGTTCGGTGGCATCGCCGCGCCGCAGGACGTGGTCGCCGCCCTGGAGTCCGGTGACGCCGAGGTCCAGAAGACCGCCGAGACCGTCATCCGTCTCATGTACGCGCCGGTCCTCGACGTGCACTGGGTGACCGTCAAGCAGCTCGCGTACCTGGAGCCGACCCTGGTCGAGGTCGTCGCCTGCATGATCGGTTCGCTGCTCAACGACGCCCTGCGGGAGACCGTGGACACCGTCGGCGTGCCGGAGCCGGCCGCCCGCGCCATGCTCATGGGTCACGTGCAGGTGGCGCTGGCCAACGGTCTGCGCGGCGACAACCCGTTCTCCGACGCGTGCCTGATCGCGATGGACTACGGCCGCGACAAGATCATCAAGGAGGACTGGAAGTCCATCTTCGACGACGCCGAGCTGGACAGCGTCCTGAAGAAGATGCTGCACCTGGACCACATCGACCGCTGACCGTCCCAGCGGGGGGAGAGACGCGGCCTCACCTGGGGAGGAGGCCGCGTCTCTCGGTCGTGAACCGGCGGCGGTGTTCCGTCGCGGTCAGCCCGGTCTCGCGGCGCGGCAGGGCGCGCGGGTTCGCCGCGTTGTCGGCGATCTCGGCGCCGTGATCGCGCCGCACCACGTCCGGCTCTCAGCTGCTCACGAACCGGGCCGATAGGACCGGGGAGCGGCGGTAGGAGGTGCCATGGCGCGGGTGCTGGTGGTCGACGACGAACCGGACGTCCGTGAGCTGGTGGCGATGTGGCTGCGTGCCGACGGCCACGAGGTCGTGGTCGCCGAGTGTGCCGCCACCGCGCTGTCGGCGGTCGAGCGGGACGGCATGGCCGATGTCGCGGTGGTCGACGTCGACCTGCCCGGCGTCGACGGGGTGGAGCTGGCTGCCGAGCTGCGGCGGCGTACGGCCGGGCTGCCTGTGGTGTTCCTGACCGTGCTCTGGTCCGGCGCCGACGTCGCGCGCCTTCGTGAACACGGCCACTACCTGCGTAAACCTTGCAGCCCGGCGGCGTTGCGGCAGGTCGTCGGTGAGTTGACCGGAGCCACCCGGTGAGCCTGCTGAGGACGGTGGCGTTCGCGGTGCTGTACGTCGCCGCCACGATTGCCGGCCGCATGACGATCATGGACGGGACGAGCCTGAGCCTGGTGTGGCCGGCCGCCGGGGTGGCGGCGGTCTGGTTCGGCGCCCAGTGGCAGTCCCGGACCCGCTGGGTGGACGTCGCCGCACTGTCGGTGATCACCTGGACGGTGAACGTCGCCACCGGCGCGAGCGGGATCCTGGCCGCCGCGTTCGTGGTGGCGAACCTGCTGCAGGCCGGGGTGTTCCTGGTCCTGATCCGCCGGTGGCGTCCGCACCTGTGGGGCGCCGGTGGCACCGAACAGTTGCGTAGCCCCCGCGATCTGTGGGCGCTGCTGGGCGCCGGGTTCATCGCTACGACCGCCGGCGCTGCGGTCGGGCCCACCGCGGTGTGGCTGGTCACCGGCCACTACTCGGCCGCCATCACCGCCGTGTGGCTGGTCCGGAACACGGCGAGTGTGCTGCTCATCGGTGCCGTCGGCCTGTGCTGCGGGCACGCGGTCAGCGTCTACCGGGCCCGGCACGGGTCTCTGCGCGGCTGGTGGCGCCAGGCCGCCACGGCCCTTCGGGCGACACCCCCCGAACGCCTTTTCGAGTACGCCGGACTGGCGCTCTGCTCCACCGTCGCCTACCTGGCCGGTTTCGCCCTGACCCACGGCCTGCCGATCGCGTTCGCGCTGATCGCGCTGACGGTGTGGGCGGCCATGCGTCTCGCCACCCCGTTCGTGGTGCTGCACGATCTCGCGGTCGGCGGCATCGTGGTGGTGTTCACCCTCGCCGGGCACGGCACCTTCGCCGCTATCGAATCGCACGCGATGCGGGCCTTCGTCGCGCAGTTGTTCGTGGTGATGGTCGCCGTGGTCGGGCTGGCCCTGGCTCTCGGCCGGGACGAGCGGCAGGCGCTGCTGATCGAACTCGCCTCGGAGAAGGCGGCTCTGGCCGTTGCGCACGACGAGGCGTCCCGGCGTGCGGAGATGATGCAGACCATCATCGAGTCGATGGCCGACGGTCTGTCGGTCGTCGACGCCGGCGGTCGGGTGGTGCTGCGCAATCCGGCGGCGGTGCGGCTGCTGGGTGGGCGGCTGAGCCCGGACGACGTGGTCGCTCCCAGCGGGCACTACGGTATCTGCCATCTCGACGGCAGCCCGATGGCCGACGACGAGTCGCCGTACGTCCGGGCGCTGACCGGCGAGGACATCGGCATGGACGTACTGGTCCGGAACGAGGGTGTCCCGGAAGGCCGGATCCTGTCGGTCCAGGCGACCACCATCGACCACGACCGGGACGGCCGTGCCGTGGTGCTGCTCTACACCGACGTCACCGCCGACCGCCGGCTGCGGGAGGAACTCACCGGTTTCGCCGGGGTCGTCGCGCACGATCTCCTGAACCCGCTGACCACCGTCGAGGGGTGGACCACCGCGGCGGTCGAGACCCTCGCCGGCTCCACGGACCCGGCAGCAGTGGAGGCCGGTGAGCAGTTGGCGCGGGTGTCGCGGGCGGCCGTGCGGATGCGGCACCTGATCAACGACCTGCTCGCCTACACGACCGCCCGGGATTCGGCGATCACCGAGGTGGAGGTCGACGTGCACGCGATCGTGGCGGACATCGTCGTCGCGCGGACCGACGCCGCGCAGGCCTCGGGTGGTCCGGTGCCGCGGTTCCGGTTCGACACGCTGCCGTGGGTGCGGGCCGATCCGGTGCTGTTGCGGCAGTTGGTCGACAATCTGATCGCCAACGCCATCAAGTACACCGCGCCGGGTGTCACGCCCCTCCTGGAGATCACGTCGCGGATCGCCGGCGACCGTACCGAGATCACCATCGCCGACAACGGGATCGGCATCCCGGCCGGGCAGCACGACGCGATCTTCGGCAACTTCCACCGGGCGCACCGCAGCGCCGGTTACAGCGGCACCGGGCTGGGTCTGGCGATCTGCCGGCGCATCGTGGACCGGCACGGTGGCACCATCGCCGCGTCCGACAACCCGGGTGGCGGCAGTCGTTTCACGTTCACGCTCGCCACCGCGGACGCCGGTGTTCCGCTGCGTGTCTCCGACGGATTCCAGTACGCCTGATAACAACTTTTAGGATTCTTTTTAAATACGGCGATCGGCGGTTGTCAACATATTGACGAGGCGAAACACGGGGGTAACAATCGCTGGGAGAGCGCTCTCCCCGCGTCACCCTCGTCCGACAGGCAGGTACATGAGACCCCCGACTTCCCCACAGACCCGCCGACGGGCCGTACTGAGCACCGTCCTCGCCGCCACCCTCGGTGTCACCGTCGTCTCGGTCGCCTCCAGCGCCAGCGCCGCCGACATCCCGGTGTCCCAGGGCAAACCGGCCACCGCCTCGTCCGTCGAGAGCGCCGCCTTCCCCGCCTCCGCAGCAGTCGACGGCGACGCCGGCACCCGCTGGTCGAGCACGTTCGCCGACCCGCAGTGGTTGCAGGTCGACCTGGGCAGCTCCCAGCCGATCACCCAGGTGGTGCTGAACTGGGAGGCCGCGTACGCCTCGGCGTTCACCATCCAGACCTCCGCCAACGGCAGCACCTGGACGAACATCAGCCCGGTCACCGCGGGCCAGACCGGCGTGCAGACGCTCGCCGTCAACGGCACCGGCCGGTACGTGCGGATGAACGGCACCACCCGCGCCACCCCGTACGGCTACTCGCTCTGGGAATTCCAGGTCTTCGGCAGCGGCACCACGCCCACCCTGCCCACCTCGGACACCCCGGACTTCGGCTCCAACGTGCGGATCTTCGATTCGTCCACCTCGGCGGCGACCATCCAGACCGCCGTGGACCAGGCGTTCAATTCCCAGCTGCGCAGCCCCACCGCCCAGTTCGGCACCCAGCGCCACGTCTTCCTCTTCAAGCCCGGCACGTACGGGCGGGTCTGGGCCAACGTCGGCTTCTACACCACGATCGCCGGTCTCGGGCTCAACCCCGACGACGTGACGATCAACGGCGCGGTCAACGTGGACTCCGGCTGGAACTACGGCGACGAATCCAACGCCACCCAGAACTTCTGGCGCAGCATGGAGAACCTGTCGATCGTGCCCGACGGCGGCACCAACCGGTGGGCGGTCTCCCAGGCGGCCCCGATGCGCCGCGTGCACATCAAGGGCAACCTGACCCTCGCGCCGTCGAACCAGGACAACGGGCAGGGCTACTCCAGCGGCGGCTACCTGGCCGACTCGATCGTCGACGGCGTCGTCTCCTCCGGCTCCCAGCAGCAGTGGTACACCCGCGACAGCAAGATCTCGCGCTGGGACGGCGGCGTCTGGAACATGGTCTACTCCGGTGTCCAGGGCGCTCCGGCCAACGCGTTCCCGAACCCGCCGCACACCACCCTCGCCACCACGCCGGTGACGCGGGAGAAGCCCTACCTGTACGTGGACAGCGCCGGCCTCTACCGGGTCTTCGTCCCCGCCCTGCGGCGCAACTCCGCGGGCGCCACCTGGCCGAACGCCGCCGGCACCTCGATCCCGATGCGCGAGTTCTACGTCGCCAAGCCCGGTGACAGCGCCGCCCGGATCAACTCGGCGCTCGCGCAGGGCCTGAACCTGTTCTTCACCCCCGGCACGTACAACCTGGACCAGACCCTGCGGGTCACCCGGGCCAACACCGTGGTCACCGGCATCGGCTTCCCGACCCTGATCCCGACCGGCGGGGTCGAGGCCCTGAACGTGGCCGACGTCGACGGGGTCAAGGTCAGCGGACTGACCTTCGACGCCGGTACGACCAACAGCCCCACCCTGATGAGCGTCGGGCAGGCCGGGGTGCACACCGACCACGCCGCCAACCCGATCAGCCTGCAGGACGTCTTCTTCCGCATCGGCAGCAGCGTCCAGGGCAAGGCCACCACCACGCTCGCCGTGCACAGCGACGACACCATCATCGACCACATCTGGGCCTGGCGGGCCGACCACGGCGGCGCGCCCACCGGCTGGGCGGTCAACACCGGCGACACCGGCGTCATCGTGAACGGCGACGACGTCCTGGCCACCGGTCTGTTCGTCGAGCACTACCAGAAGTACGAGGTGATCTGGAACGGCAACCGCGGCAAGACGATCTTCTTCCAGAACGAGAAGCCGTACGACGTACCGAACCAGGCCTCCTGGATCGGTCCCCGTGGCAACGGGTACGCCGCCTACAAGGTCGCCGACGCCGTCACCGACCACGAACTGTGGGGCGGCGGCTCGTACTCCTTCTTCAACGTCAACCCGAGCGTCCGGGTGGACCGCGCGTTCGAGGTGCCGAACCGGGCCGGCGTCAAGCTCCGCAGCATCCTGACGGTGTCGCTGGGCGATGTCGGCACGATCGCCAACGTCGTCAACGACACCGGTGGCTCGGTCCCCAACCCGGCCGGCAACACCGTCCCGCGCAACGTCGTCTCCTACCCCTGATCCGCACGTGAACAAGGGCCACCGGTGCTCCGTCCGCACCGGTGGCCCTTCAGGTATCGCCGGCTACGGGACCAGGATGGCCCGGCCCCGGACCCGGCCGGCGGTCAGGTCGTCGATCGCCTGCTGGAAGTCGTCGAGGGCGTACTTCGCGGTGTGCAGGGTGACCCTGCCCTGTGCGGCCAGGGCCATCAGGGCCGCCAGGTCGTTGTAGCTGCCGACCAGGTTGCCGATGATGTTGATCTCGGCGGAGATCAGGTCGATCGTCGGGACGTCGATGTTCTCGCCGTAACCGACCACGTGATAATCGCCGGCCCGCCGGGTCATCCGCAGGCCCTCGGCGGTGGAACCGCCCTCACCCACGAAGTCGATCACCACCTCGGCGCCGTGGCCTCCGGTCAACTGCAGCACCTCGTCGACCTGGCCGCCGGACGCGACCACACCGTGCCGCGCGCCGACACCGACCGCGAGCTTCACCGCGTCGGGGTTGCGGTCCACCACGATGATCTCGGCGGGGGACAGGGCCGCCATCACCTGGATGCCGATGTGGCCCAGACCGCCCGCGCCGATCATCACCACCCGGTCACCGGCGCGCAGACGGCGGGCCGCCTTGGCCACCGCGTGGTAGGCCGTCAGGCCCGCGTCGGCCAGCGCTGCCACGTCCGCCGGTTCGAGGCGGTCGTCGAGTCTGACCACGCTGCGGGCCGACGTCTTCAGGATCTCCGCGTAACCGCCGTCGGTATCGATGCCGGGGAACCTCGACGTCTCGCAGTGCACGTCGTCGCCGTCCCGGCAGGCCCGGCACAGGCCGCACGTCACCAGCGGATGCATGATGACCTTGTCGCCCTCGGTCACGTTGGTGACCGCGCTGCCCACCGCGGTGACCCAGCCCGCGTTCTCGTGACCGATCGTGTACGGCAGCGCCACCCCGGACTTCGCGGCCCACTGCCCTTCCAGGATGTGCAGGTCGGTGCGGCACACCCCGGCGCCGCCGACCTCGACCAGGACGTCGTGCGGCCCGGTGACGACCGGTTCCGGCACCTCGTCGAGGCGTAACGGCTGGTGGTAGCCGGTGACCCGAACGGCTCTCATGACAGGACCTCCAGGGGGAGCAGTGCTCGCCGACCGTGCGAGACGTCGGGGTAGCGGGTGGCCAGCAGGCCGCGGCAGAAGTGGGCGTTGCCCTCGACGGAGATCCGCACCGACCGGGCCCGCCGCAGCCGCATGTCGGCCTCACCAGGGGCGGGACGGCTGCCGTCTTCGTTGGTCAGCACCGGCGCGCCCGGATCGAGCGACAGCCCGAGCGCCTTCCGGCGGCGCAGCAGAGCCTCGGTCGTGGCTGCGGAAGCGGGCAGATCCGCGAGTGTCAGTTCGTAGACGCCGCCGGTCGGGGACAGTGCGGTGATCGCCCGTTCCATGGCCGCGGTGTGTGCCTTGCGCCGGAAGGTCGCGCGTAGTTCGTCGAGGGAGTCCTCGGCCTCGTGACCGAAGGTGCCGCGATAACCGGCACCGGCCGCGAGTCCGCGATTGATCAGGTCGGAGTCGTGGTGATCGTCGAGTTCGACGGTGACCCGCCCGGCGCCGGGGATCGCGCTGACCGCGTCGTGCGCATCGGATGCCATCAGGTAGGCGAAGTTCGGCGAGCAGAACGACGTGGGCAGCCGCAGATGCACCTCGACGTCCGCGCCGGTGACGTCGACGCTGCGGACGAAGCCGAGATCGGTGAGCGGCTCGTCGAGTTCCGGATCGACCACCGAGGCGAGCGCCGTCCACACCTCCGCCGCGGTGATCATGCGACGGCCAGCGGCTGCTGCCCGGCGGCCGGCACCGTCAGACCGTACAGCGAAGCGGCATTGAGACCCAGGATCTTCTTCTTCTGTACGGTCGTCAACGGCGCGTACTCGGTCATGTCGTCCGGGATCTGGAAGTCGACGAAGCGTTCCACCAGCCACCGCGGCGTCCACAGCGCATAGTCGCTGGAGAACAGGATCCGGTCCTCGCCCAGCCAGTAGTGGAGTTCGCCGATGATCTGCGCGAAGTACCGCGGCCGGGTGTGGATGAACGGCATCGCCACGGCCAGCCCGGCGTGCACGTTCGGCTCCTGGGTGGCGATCCAGCAGAAGTCCTCCAGGCGCGGCAGCCCGCAGTGCTCGACGATGAAGTTCAGATCGGTGAAGTCGGAGGCGACGTGATCGACGTCCGCCACGTCGAAGGCGTCCCGGTCCAGCGGCCGGATCGTCGGCCCCTTGTGCACGTGGATGTTCCGGATCCCGAGTTCCCGGCACAATTCCAGATAGCGGTACGACCAGTGATCGGTCAGCTTGTAGCCCCGTGACTCCCCGTGCCACTCCGCGGTGTAGAGCTTGACCCCCTGGAGCCCGAACCGTTCGGCGTCGGCCCGCAACTGGTCCAGTCCGGCCTCGCCGTTGCGCGGGTCGTAACAGTGGTTGTAGGTCAGCCGGTCCGGGTGCTTGCGGGTCAGCTCCCAGGCCTCCTCGGTCTGCCCGAAGCCCCGCCGGTAGAACTCGCCCAAGTGGGCCGGCTGGAAGATGGCGTGATCGACGTAGCCGTCCTCGAACAGGTCCTTCATCAGCCGGTCGCCGCCGTAGTACAGATAATCCTCGTACGGCCAGAGCTCGCTCGCCGGGCTCAGGTTGCGGTGATAGTCGTAGAAGCAGTCGATGAACTGCTTGCCGTGGATGTTGCGCTGGTTCTCCGGCCGGGCGTCCCACAGGGCGATGTGGGCATCGACGATGAAGTACTCCTCGCCGTCCTTGCGATACATCCTGGCCTCCCCTTCTCGGTGATGGCCGTCACGCTAGGTAGGTTCGCGGTGGTCCGGCAACGGGGTCGCTGTCTCACTTTGAAACACGCTCTGACCTGGTGATATATCGACGGGTGCGGCTACTCTGTAACGTCTGGGAAACGTGGGGGAGGGTCCGGTGGACGACGAACTGGCCGGCCGTGCCGCCCCCGGCCGGCTGCGCGCCTCCTGGCTGCGCAGCGAGCGCTACGGGGTGTCCCCCGACCATGTCGACCCGGTCTTCAGCGGGACGATCGACACCGGATCGCTGCTCTACAGCTGCGCCTCCGAGGTGCTCTCCGGTCTGCAGGCGACGATCGCCAACGAGCCGGTCGCCCTGATGATCGCCGACCGGGACGGCATGGTCCTCGCCCGGCTCTGCCCGGACACCACCATCCAGCGGTCGCTCGACCGGGTCCACCTCGCGCCCGGCTTCTCCTACAGCGAGCGGGTCACCGGTACCAACGGGCTCGGTCTCTCCCTCGCCGACCGGGCGCCGACCCTGGTCAAGGCCGAGGAGCACTACTGCACCGGGCTACGCGGTTACACCTGTGCGGCCGTCCCGGTGCTCGATCCGGTGCACCGTGAACTGGTCGGCAGCGTCAACCTGACCACCTGGTCCGGCTCGTCGTCCGCGCTGCTGCTCGCCCTCGCCCAGGCCGCCGCGAGCGCCACCAGCGCGCTGATGCTCGCCCGCGGCGCCGGGCGCACCCTGCCACCGGCCCCGCGCGGCGAGGTCTTCACCGTGATCGGCGGCTCGCTCGCCTCCGCGGACGGCGATCCGTGTGTGTCCGCGGCCTGGCACGCGGCCCTCGACGGCGCCGCCACCGCGGTCCAGCGGGGTCGCGGGCTGGCCGTGCTCGGCGCTCCCGGAAGTGGCCGGT
Source organism: Actinoplanes couchii (assembly GCF_016862075.1). GTDB lineage: Bacteria > Actinomycetota > Actinomycetes > Mycobacteriales > Micromonosporaceae > Actinoplanes > Actinoplanes couchii. The sequence continues at coordinate 230,859 of NZ_BOMG01000042.1, forward strand.
CGACCCTGGCCGCGCTGGCCCGCCGCCGCGCCCCGGACCGTCCGCATCTGCTGCACGTGCGCGCCCCGGACGCCGGTGCCGTGGCCGGCTGGCTCGCCCTCTGGACCCCGGAACTGGCCAAACCCGGCACGTGCGTGATCATCTCCGGGGCCGACACGCTGCCCGCCTGGGCCGCCGGCGACCTGGCCCACCTGCTGGCCGCCGCCTCGCCGGACCGCTGGGTGCTCACCGCGCCCGACCTGGCGGCGCTGCCGGCCGAGCTGTCCGCGCTGACCGCCGCGGCCGTCACGGTTCCCGGGCTGGCCCAGCGTCCCGACGACGTCCTGCCCCTGGCCCATCACTTCGCCGCGCGGGTACGCCACCGCCCGGCCGTCTTCACCCCGCGCGCCGTCGCCGCCCTCACCGCCTACCACTGGCCGGGCAACACCCGCCAGCTGCGCCGGATCGTCCGGGACGCGGCGAACCGGGCCACCACCATCGACCTGCAGCACCTGTCCACCGAGCTGCTCGACGGCCCGGCCCGGCAGCTGACCAGGCTGGAGACCCTGGAGCGGGACGAGATCGCGCGCTGTCTGACCGAACCGGGGCAGACGATGACGCGTGCGGCCGAGGAATTGGGTATCAGCAGGGCGACCCTCTACCGCAAGACCGCGTACTACCGGATCACCGTTCCCCGCTGACGTTATGTGGACCGCTTGTACATTTCCTGCGCTCGAGTTAATGTACAAACAGTCCACATAACGAGGAGGGGTTATCATGACCGACACCACCACCCGCGTCGCGATCGTCACCGGGGGCTCCGGCGGGATCGGGCGGGCCGCCGCCGAGCGCCTGGCCACCGACGGATTCGCCGTCGTCGTGCACTACAACGGCAACAAGGAGCGGGCCGAGGAGACGGTCCGGGCCATCACCGAGGCCGGCGGGCGCGCCGTGACCGCCGGCGGCGACATCGCCGACGAGACCGCGGCGACCGAGCTGTTCGACACCGCCGCGCGCGAGTTCGGCGGCGTCGACGTGCTCGTGCACACCGCCGGGATCATGCCGCTGTCCCCGCTGGCCACCCTGGATCTGGACGTCTTCGACCGGATCCAGCGGGTCAACGTGCGCGGCACCTTCGTGGTCGGCAAGCTCGCCGCCCAGCGCCTGCGGCCCGGCGGCGCGATCATCAACTTCTCCACCTCGATCACCCGGCTGCAGCCGCCCGCCTACGGGGCCTACGCCGCCTCCAAGGCCGCGGTCGAGGCGATCACCCTGATCCTCGCCCGTGAGCTGCGCGGCAAGGACATCACGGTGAACACGGTCGCGCCCGGCCCGACCGCCACGCCGCTGTTCCTGGAGGGCAAGAGCCAGGAGCTGATCGACCAGATCGCCGGCAACAACCCGTTCCAGCGCCTCGGCGAGCCCGGCGACATCGCCGAAGCGGTGGCGTTCCTGGCCGGCCCGGCCCGCTGGGTCAACGGCCAGACCCTCTTCGTCAACGGTGGTGCGGCCTGAGGCCGTCGTCGCGGCCGGCGGTGCTGGCCCTCGGTCTGGTCCTGGCGGGCTGCGCCGAGCCGGCCGCGTCGCCACCTTCCGGAGCGCCGGCCGTGTCGCAGCCGGCGGGAGCGCCGGTCGCGTCGCAGCCTTCGGGGGCGCCGGCCGCGACACTCGGCACTCCCGTCGAACTGACCACCGGGCTGACGTCGCCGTGGGGGCTGACGTTCCTGCCGGACGGCTCGGCGCTGGTCTCCGAGCGCCTGACCGGGCAGATCCTGCGGGTGCCCGCCGCCGGTGGTGACGCGCAGCCGGTCGGTGTCGTCCCCGACGTCAGCGTGACCTCGGAGGGCGGCCTGCTCGGCATCGTCGCCTCCCGCGAATTCGCGCAGGACCGCACGATCTACGCCTCGGTGTCCGGTGCCGATCAGAACCGGATCGTGGCGATCACCATCGCCGAGGACTACCGCTCGCTCACCCTGGACCGGGTCCTGCTCGACGGCATCCGGACGGCCGACCGGCACCACGGCGGCCGGATCGTCATCGGCCCGGACGGGCACCTGTGGATCGGGACCGGCGACGCGTTCGAGCCCGCCAACGCCGCGACCGCGGACTCCCTGAACGGCAAGATCCTGCGGATCGCCACCGACGGCACCGTCCCCGACGGCAACCCGGGGAACTCGCCGATCTACTCCGGCGGGCACCGCAACGTGCAGGGCATCACCTTCGGCCCGGACGGCACCGCCTACGCCTCCGAGCTGGGCCACCGGACCTGGGACGAGGTGAACGTCCTGCGCCCGGGAGCCGACTACGGCTGGCCGGAGACCGAGGGCGTCGCGGGGGACACCGGCGAGGCGCCGATCGCCACGTTCCACCCGGACCAGGCCAGCCCGTCCGGGGTCGCCTACGCGCGGGGGTCGCTGTGGATCGGGGCGCTCGGCGGCCGGCGGCTCTGGCAGGTGCCCGTGGACGGCGCGTCCGCCGCGGCGCCGATCGGGCACCTCGTCGAGGCGTACGGCCGGATCCGGACCGTCGAAGTGGCCCCCGACGGGGCGTTGTGGCTGGTCACGTCGAACACCGACGGCGCGACCTGGGGCGGCACCGATCCCCGGCCGGGCGACGACCGTATTCTGCGGGTCGAGGTGAGGGACTGATGACCACGACCAAGCGGGGCCGGGGGCGGCGGCCGGCCGACGAGGTGCGGGCCGGAGTGCTGGAGGCGGCGGGGCGGCTGCTGCTGTCCGAAGGTGTTCAGGCGATCACCTTCGACCGGGTCGCCAAGGAGGCCGGGTCCAGCAAGATGACCCTCTACAAGTGGTGGCCGACGCCGGGGGCGCTCGCCGCCGAGGCGTACTTCGCCAGCAGCCAGCCGGTGCTGGAGTTCCCGGACACCGGCGACCTGCGGGCGGATCTGATCACCCAGCTGCGGTCGTTCGTGCACTGGCTGACCGGCGCCGGCCGGACGGTCTCCGAGTTGATCGGCGCCGCCCAGCTGGACGACGAACTGGCCCGGGCCTGGAAGGAGAGTTACGCGGTGCCCCGGCGGGAGTTCGCCCGGGTCCGGCTGGCCGCCGCCCGGGAGCAGGGCCAGCTGGCCGAGGACGCCGACCTGCACATCATCATCGACCAGCTGTGGGGCGCCTGCTACCACCGGGTGCTGGTGCTGAAGGTGCCCCTGGAGGATTCGATCGTGGAGCGTCTGGTCGACCAGACGCTCCACGGGGTGGCGCCGGTCAGCCGGCGTCCGAGCGGGTGAGCCGCCAGGCCGCGGCTGTGCCGGTGAGCAGCAGGTAACCGGCGAAGACCAGGGCGCCCAGGCCCGGGGTGAGCAGCTCCGGGTTGTCCACCACCGAGCCCATCGCCTCGCCCGCCGCCGACGGCAGGAACTTGTTGACGTTGACCCGCCAGCCGTACGGCAGCACCAGCGCACTGAGCATGGTCAGCAGGAACATCACCGCGAAGTACGCGGTGAACGCGGCTGCCGTGGACCGCAGCAGCCCGCCGAACAGCAGGCCGAACAGGCCCGCCCCGGTCACGTAGGCGGCGTGGCCGAACAGGGCCCGCACCACCCCGTCGTCGCCGAACGAGGCGCCCAGGTCGCCGATGATCGCCTGACCCGCGGCGAACGAGATCACCGTGGCCAGGAGCATCACCGCGTACGAGACCGTCCCGAGCACCACCACCTTGGCGGCGAGCACCGGCCAGCGCCGGGGCACCGCGGCCAGGGTGGTGCGGATCGTGCCGCTGCCGTACTCACCGGTCATGGTCAGCACGCCCAGCGCCCCGGCGGCCAGCAGCGCCACCAGGTCACCGGAGAGGCTCTTGCCGACCAGGTCGTCGACGGCGGCCCGCGCCGGGTCGAAGAGCAGCCAGCAGACGAGCAGCCCGGTCCCGGTGTACAGGCCGGCGGTCAGGGCCAGGGTGATCCAGGAGGAGCGCAGTGACCGGAATTTGATCCATTCGAAGCGGATCACCTGCGGGAAGGTCATCAGACGGTCCTCTCCTGGGTCAGGCGCATGAAGGCGTCCTCCAGGCTGGCCTGCCTGGTGGACAGTTCGTGCAGGGTGATCCCGTCGGCCGCGGCCCGGTTGCCGATCTGCTGGGCGTCCAGCCCGGACACCTCGAAACTGCCCCGGTCCACGCTGGTGACCGTCACCCCCGGCCCGGTCAGCAGGGCGTGCAGCCGGGTCGGCTGGTCGGTGCGGACCAGCACCGAGTCCAGCGCGGCGCGGGCGATGAAGCCGTCCAGCGGTTCGTCGGCGACCAGGCGGCCCCGGCTCACCACGATCAGGTGCTCGGCGGTCAGCGCCATCTCGCTCATCAGGTGTGAGGAGACGAAGACGGTGCGGCCGTCGGCGGCCAGGCCGCGCATCAGGTCCCGGATCCAGCGGATGCCCTCCGGGTCGAGACCGTTCACCGGCTCGTCCAGGATCAGCACCTCCGGGTCGGCCAGCAGCGCTGTCGCGATGCCCAGTCGCTGGCCCATCCCCAGGGAGTAGCCACCGGCGCGGCGGTGTGCGGTTGCCCGCAGGCCGACGATGTCGATCACATCATCGACCCGGGAGCGGGGGACACCGGCGGTGGCGGCCAGACCCAGCAGGTGGTGGAACGCGGTGCGGCCCGGATGGAACGAGCGCGCCTCCAGCAGGGCGCCGACCCGGCGCAGCGGTGTCGTGAGCTGTGCGTAGGGGTGGCCGTCGATGGTGGCGGTGCCCGCGGTGGGCCGGTCCAGACCCATGATCATCCGCATGGTGGTGGACTTGCCGGCGCCGTTGGGGCCGAGGAAACCGGTGACCACGCCGGGCCGCACCTGGAAGGACAGGCCGTCCACCACCGTCGCCGGGCCGTACCGCTTCGTCAGATCCTTCACTTCGATCATGCCGATCAGCCTGGCCGGGGCGGATCGTAATCCGCGTCGTTCCGATGTGGGTGCCGCCGTCTACCGCAGCCGTAGTAGGCGATGGTCGCCGGGATACCACGGGACGACGACAGCCGGCGATGCCCGCCGTCCGTAGAGTCGTGGCATGCGGCACTGGAGTCTCGGCACCTGGCGGCCGCAGCTGGTCGACGCCGTCGCCGGGGTGGTGCTGTTCGGAGCCACGTCCGTGGTGACGTTCGCGCAGAGCGTCGACAGCCCCGCGGAGCCCTGGCCGGATCCACTCGACGCGGTGGCGGCCCTCGCCGCGGTCCTGCTGATCACGCTGCGGCGGCGCCGGCCGCTGCCGGTGTTCCTGACGTCGGCCGGGTTGACCCTGCTCGGCGCCGGGGTGCCGTGGCTGCTGAAGCCTGCCGGGTTCGCCCTGCTGATCTGCACGTACACGGTGGCGACCACCAGCCGCCGGGTGATCGCCTGGTCGTGTGGTGTTCTCGCCGGGGCTGTCGCCTTCGTCGCCGCCGGTGACCGGACCGGGTCCGGGGCGGTCGCGATCTTCGTCTGGGCCGGGCTCGCCGTCGTGGTCGGGGACCTGGTGCGCACCCGCCGCGCGTATCGTGCCGAGGTCGTGGACCGGGCCCGGCGGGTGGAACGCAGCCGGGAGGAGGAGACCCGGCGGCAGGTGGTCGAGGAACGCCTGCGGATCGCCCGCGAGCTGCACGACGTGGTCGCCCACCACATCGCGATGATCAACGTACAGGCCGGGGTGGCCGCGCACCTGCTGCGCAGCAGCCCTGACCAGGCCGAACAGTCGCTGGCCCACGTGCGGCAGGCCGGCCGGACCGTCCTCGACGAGCTGTCCACGGTGCTCGGCGTGCTGCGCGACCCGGACCATCCGGCGGGTACCGCTGACGAACCGGCCCGCGGCCTGCAGCATCTGCCGGAACTGATCGACCAGGTGACCGGAGTCGGCCTGCGCGTGGAACACACCCAGGTCGGCGAGGTGCGGACACTCCCGGCGGCGACCGATCTGGCGGCGTACCGAATAATTCAGGAATCCCTGACCAACGCCCACAAGTACGCGTCCGACGACCGTGCCCGGCTGCGTCTGTGTTTCACCGCCACCACCTTGGAGATCACCGTCGACAACCACCTCCCGGATCACCCGCGCGGCGACGGGTACGGCCTGATCGGCATGCGGGAACGGGCCGTCGCGCTCGGTGGGGAGTTGACCGCCGGCGCGACGGGCGGCCGGTTCGTGGTGCGGGCGCTGCTGCCCGCGCCGGGGGAGGCGTCATGACGATCCGGGTGCTGCTCGCCGACGACCAGCGACTGATCCTGGCCGGGTTCCGGGTGCTGATCGACTCGGCGCCCGACCTGGAGGTGGTGGGGGAGGCCACCACCGGCGCGGAGGCGGTCGCGCTGGCCCGCGAGACCCGCGCCGACGTGGTGCTGATGGACATCCGGATGCCCGGCACGGACGGGATCGAGGCCACCCGGCTGATCACCGCCGACGAGGACCTGGCCGGGGTCCGGGTGCTGATGCTGACCACGTTCGAGATCGACGAGAACGTGCTGCGGGCGCTGCGGGCCGGGGCCAGCGGTTTCCTCAGCAAGGGGGTCGAGCCGGCCGATCTGCTGGACGGCATCCGGACCGTCGCGCACGGCGAGTCCCTGCTGTCGGCGAAGGCGACCCAGGCGCTGATCACCCAGTTCCTGGACCAGCCGGCCCCGCCCGCGCCGGGAACCGCGGCGGCCCTGCTGGACCAGCTCACCGGCCGGGAACGCGAGATCCTGGCGCTGGTGGCGCAGGGGCTGTCGAACGACGAGATCGCCGAGCGGTTGTACGTCTCCCCGCTGACCGCGAAGACCCACGTCAACCGGGCGATGACCAAACTCGGCGCCCGCGATCGGGCACAGTTGGTCATGGTGGCGTACCAGAGCGGGCTGGTCCGTCCCTGACCTGGGTTTTTCCCGGCATTCAGATGTGTTGCGTCACCGTTAAGGCTTCCGCTGGTACCTTCTTGTATACGAAGTCGTATGCAAACATGGGTTCTGTTGCCGGCCCGGCAACCCACGGAAGCGAGCAAGGGGCACAGCATGAACGGACGTCGAGTTTCCCGCCGTAACTTTCTCGGCCTCACCGCCGGAATCGGCACGGCGATCGGACTGTCGGCGTGCAGCGCACCCGGTGGCGGCTCCGGTGACGGCGCCGGTCAGACCAGCCTGACCATGTTCCACTGGGCCGGGGCGCAGGGCGAGGTGCCCAAGAAGATCGGTGACGCGTACGCCGCGGCCAACAACATCAAGATCAGCTACATCGAGGGTACGAACGCCGACACGTTCCCCAAGTTGGTCAGCTCGGTGCAGATCAACGCGCAGAACCCGCTGCTGAACCTGGGCTTCTTCAACGGCCAGTCGTTCGCCAACGGCGAGACCACGAACCTGTGGCTGCCGGTCCCGGACTCGGTGGCCAACGTGGCGAAGGTGCTGCCGGACTACCGCATCGCCAGCGGCCACGGGGCGTACATGGTGATGGACGCGATGGGCCTGATCTACAACAAGGAAGCGTTCCCGACCCCGCCGACCAGCTGGGCGCAACTGTTCGACGCCAAGTACAAGGGCAAGGTCACCACCTGGGACGCCCCGGCGTTCGGGGTCAACGCCCTGCCGGTGATCGCCAAGCTCAACGGCGGCAGCGAGTCGAACCTGCAGCCCGGCATCGACGTGTTCGCGGCCGCCGCCAAGGCCGGCCAGTTCAACGGCTTCATCTCCTCGCTCGACCAGCTCCGCCAGCAGCTGATCGCCGGCGAGGTGGTGATCGCGCCCGGGTTCCAGGGTGTCGCCGAGCCGTGGATCAAAGCCGGCGACCCGATCGGGTTCGCGGTGCCCACCGAGGGCGTGATGGCGTTCCCCGAGGGCTTCCAGATCGTCAACGGCTCGACCGAGGCCCAGGTCACCGCGTCGGCGGCGCTGATGAACCAGATGTTCGACCCGGGCAACGTCAGCGCCTACTGCGCCGCCACCGGCACCATCCCGCTGGTCGAGGGCGCGACCCTGGGCGCCGACTACGCCGACCGCCCGAGTTTCCAGCTGTCCACGGTCGAGGCCGCCATCAAGCTCGACTACCCGGCGCTGGTCGCCGCCACCGAGGCCGCGACCAAGTCCTGGAACGATCAGGTCAAGGCGAACATCTGATCATGACCGCGTCTGCCAGCTCGATCGAGATCAGTGGGGTCACCAGGCGGTTCGGGGCGGCCACGGTGCTGCACGGGATCTCCCTGACGATCGCCGCGAACAGCTTCCACTGCCTGCTCGGGCCGTCCGGGTGCGGGAAGACCACGCTGATGCACCTGCTCGCCGGGCTAGACGTGCCGGACGAGGGCACCATCGTCATCGGCGGGACCGAGCACACCCGGACCCCGGCGCACCGGCGGCCGACCAACCTGGTGTTCCAGAGCGGCGCGCTGTTCCCGCACATGTCGGTGCGGGACAACGTCGCGTTCGGGCTGCGCAGCGACGGTCTCAAAGGCCCGGCCCTACGCACCCGGGTCGACGAGAGCCTGGAGCTGGTCGCGATGGGCGAGTTCGCCGGGCGGATGCCCGCGACCCTCTCCGGTGGCCAGCGCCAGCGGATCGCGATCGCCCGCGCCCTGGTCAAACGGCCGGACGTGCTGCTGCTCGACGAGCCGCTCAGCGCGCTGGACCTGGCCCTGCAACTGCACATGCGGCGGGAACTCAAGCGCTGGCAGCAGGAGACCGGCACCACCTTCGTCTGCGTGACGCACAACCAGGCCGAGGCCATGGAGATCGCCGACGAGATCTCGGTGATGCGGGCCGGGACCATCGAGCAGACCGGCTCCGCCCAGGAGCTGTACGCCGCCCCGGAGACCCGTTTCGTGGCCGGTTTCATCGGCGAGAACAACATCTTCACCGGCCCCGGCCCGGTGATCGACGGCATCACCTTCCCCACCCCGGCCGCCGACGGTCAAGTGCTCACCCTGCGCCCGGAACATCTGCGGCTGGTCGAGGCCGGCAGCGACGACAGCCGGGGCGGCGTACGGGTGGACACCGTCGGGTTCACCGGCCGGACGATCCGCGCCGGGCTCCGGACCGGCACCGGGCGGGAACTGCTCGCCGAGTTGCCGGCCGGCACCCCGCTGACCCCCGGCGCCGAGGTGGGGCTCGCCTTCGACGCCGGGCACGTGTACGCGGTGCCGTCATGAGGAGCCGCCGGCTCGCCACAGTGCTGGTCGCGCCCGGTACCGCGTACCTGATCCTGGTCTTCGTCTCGATCGTCGCCCTGCTGTTCTCCTACAGCGCGCGCAGCGAACGGACCGCGGCGCTGGTCGCCCCGGTGGACTGGGCGACCTGGCAGAACGTGCTGACCGACGCCTACACCTGGCAGGTCCTGACCACGACCGTCCTGCTGGGCCTGGTGGTCAGTGTGCTGACCGTGCTGGTCGCCTATCCGCTGGCCTGGTGTGTGCACACCATGCGCCGGCCGTGGCAGGCCACCACGATGCTCTTCGTGATCTTCTCGCCGATCCTGGTCAGCGTGGTGGTCCGGACCTACGGCTGGGCGATGCTGCTGCGCGAGAACGGCCCGTTCGGGAGCCTCTTCGACGGCTGGCTCTACCACCAGCCGGGGGTGATCGTCGCCCTGGTGCACGTCGAGCTGCCGTTCGCGGTCTTCCCGATCCTGGCGGCCATCCGCTCGGTCCCACCGGAACTCGGCCGGGCCGCCGCCGATCTGGGCGCCGGGCCGCTGCGCCGGTTCCTGCGGGTGCAGCTGCCGCTGACCATGCCCGGCGTGCTCAGCGGCATCCAGCTGGTCTTCGCGCTGACCATCTCGGCGTTCGCCACCCCGGCGCTGCTCGGCGGCGGCCGGGTGACAGTGCTGGCCCAGACCATCTACCAGAGCATCCAGCAGCTGCAGTGGCCGACCGCGGCCGCCCAGGCGGTCCTGCTGCTGATCCTCGCCCTGCTGGTGCTGACCCTGTTCACCGGCCTGGCCCGGCTGGTGTCCGGCGGGCGGGCCGCGCGATGACGGCCCTGGTCAAAGCCCTGCGCTGGGCCTGGATCACGGCGTGCGCCGTGTTCATCACCGCGCCGCTGCTGATCGTGCTGGTCGCCTCGGTGAGCACCGACCACGTTCTGACCGGATGGCCGTCCGGCTTCACCCTCGAATGGATCCGCACCGCGCTGAGCTACGAGCCGTTCCAGGTCGGGTTCCTCTACTCGATCGAGGTCGCCGCGCTCGCCACCGTCATCGCCCTCGCGCTCGGTGTCCCGGCCGCGTACGCGATCGCCCGTCTCGACCTGCCCGGCACCGGACTGCTGCGCTCGATCTTCGTGGCCCCGCTGAGCCTGCCCCGGGTGGTCACCGGCTTCAGCTTCTTCGTGCTGTACGTGTCGCTGATGCCCACCGCGTACGGCACGGTCGGCGGCGTCGCCCTGGCGCACGTCCTGTTGCTGCTGCCGTTCGTGATCTCCGTGGTCGGCTCCGGGCTGGCCGGGCTCGACCCGCAGCTGGAGGCCGCCGCCCGGGACCTCGGCGCCACCCCGTGGCGGGCGTTCCGGCAGGTGACCCTCCCGCAGATCCGGCTGTCCCTGGTGATCGCCGCGGTCTTCGGATTCCTGACCTCCTTCGACGAGGTCGACACGTCGGTGTTCCTGATGCCGGCCGGCACCACCACCCTGCCGGTCGCGATCTTCCTGCGCCTGGAGCAGAACCAGGATCCGACCACCTCCGCGGTGTCCAGCCTGATGATCGCCGGCTCGCTGCTGCTGGCCGGGCTCACCGCGGTCGCGCTGCGCCGCTCCGGACTGTTCGGCACCGGCCGCAACGAGCAGAAGGAACAGGCATGAGTACGCGTTACCGCCTCGGCGTCGACGTCGGCGGCACCTTCACCGACGTGGTGCTGGCCGACACCACCACCGGCGCGCTGATCACCGACAAGGTGCCGTCGGACGCGGCCCAGCCGGCCCGCGCGGTGGTCGACGGCGTCCGCGCGATCCTCGACCGCGCCGGAGTCCGGCCCGAACAGGTCGAGTACTTCTCACACGGGCAGACGTTCGCGCTGAACACCGTGCTGCAACGCTCCGGCGCCCGGGTCGGGCTGCTGGTCACCCGCGGCTTCCCGGATCTGCTCGAGATCGGGCGGCTGCGGCTGGACGACCCGATCGACATGTTCGCCGTACCGAAACCGCCGCTGGTGCACCGCGACGACGTCCGGGAGATCGGCGAGCGGATGCTGGCCGACGGCACCGAGGAACGCCCCCTCGACCCGGCCGAGGTGGTCGCGGCCGTCGACGACCTGATCGCCGGCGGGGTGTCGGCGGTGGCGGTCGCGTTCCTGCACAGCCACCTGCACCCGGAACACGAACAGGCGGCGTACGACGCGATCCGCGCCGCCCACCCGGACCTGACCGTGGCCTGCTCGGCGCTGCTGTGGCCGGAGGAACGCGAGTACGAACGGGCCACCGTCGCGGTGCTCGGCGCGCACGTCGGCCGGGCCCTCGGCGGCTACCTGGAATTCCTGGTCCGGGAGCTGCGCGAGCTCGGACTGGACTGCCCGCTGCACATCACCCGCTCCAACGGCGGGGTCGCGTCGATCGCGCATTCACCCGACGACCGGGTCCGGGCCGCGGTCGAGACGCTGCTGTCCGGGCCGGCGTCCGGGGTGGCCGGGACGGTGCGGCTGGCCGCGTCCGCCGGCGTCGACCGGTTCGTCACGATGGACATGGGCGGCACCAGCGTCGACTGCGCGATCGTCGACGGCGCGATCCCGTACTCGACCGAGAGTGTCCTCGGCGACTTCCCGCTGATCATCCCGTCGGTGGAGATCTCGTCGATCGGGGCGGGCGGCGGCTCGATCGTCCGGGTCAACGACGGCGGGGTGCTCAAGGTCGGCCCGCGCAGCGCCGGCGCGTTCCCCGGCCCGGCCGCCTACGGTCGCGGCGGCACCGAACCGACGATCACCGACGCGTACGTGGTCTGCGGCTACCTCGACCCGACCGACTTCGCCGGCGGCAGCGTAGGCCTGGACGTGGCGGCGGCCCGCACCGCCCTGCTCCCGGTCGCCGAGCGGCTGGGCCTGAGCGTGGAAGCGGCCGCCGAGTCCGCGGTGGCCGTCGCGACGGCGATGATGCACGCCCAGCTGATCCCGCTGTGCGCACAACGCGGCGTCGACCCGTCCGAGCTGACCCTGATCGCGTACGGCGGCGCCGGCCCGGTGCAGGCCGCCCTGCTGGCCCGCACCCTGAACATGGCCGAGGTGCTGATCCCGGCGTCGCCCGGCACCCTCTGCGCGTACGGGGCGCTCGCCACCGACCTGCGCACCGACGTGGTCGCTGCCGCACACGGCACCGTCACCGACGCGTCGCTGCGCTCCGGCTGGGCGGCGCTGGAGGACCGGGCCCGCGCCTGGTACGCCGCCCAGGACCACCAGCTGCACCCGGACGTGACCGTGACCCGGTGGGCCGACGTGCAGCTGTCCGGCCAGTCGTTCACCCTGCCGGTGGTGCTGCCCGCCGGTCAGGAGCCGACGGTCGCCGCGCTGCACCGGGCGTTCACCGACGCGTACCTGCGCACCTACGCCGTCGACCCCGGTGACGCGGTCCTGGACGTCCGCAACCTGCGGGTCGGGCTGGCCGCCTCGTCCAGCCTGCCCGGCCCGGCGGTCACCGACGCTCCGGAGCCGGTCAGCGTCACGCACCGGGTGGTCGAGAACGGCGTGCTCGCCGACGTGCGGGTGCACCGGCGGCCGACACTCGCCGCCGGCACCGTCGTGACCGGACCGGCCCTGGTGTCCGCGCCGGACACCACCGTCTTCCTGCCCACCGGCTGTACCGGCACCGTCGACGCGGCCGGCAACCTGCGTATCCGCCTGACGGGAGGCACCCGTGCGTAGCTCACCGGTCCAGTTGGAGATCCTCGCCCACCGGCTCACCGCGGTCGTCGAGGAGATGGCCGAGAACATCCGGCGCACCAGCTTCAGCATCTTCGTCAAACAGACCGCCGACTTCGGGACCTGCCTGGTCACCCCGCAGGGGGAGGTGTTCGCGGCACCCCGGCGGATCTCCGGCAACATGATGATCGGGATCCCGGCGCGGGCGGTGATCGAGTCGCTCGCCCCGTACCGGCCGGGCGACGTCGGCCTCAGCAACGACCCGGACGCCACCGGCGGACTGGTCACCCACCTGCCCGACCTGTGGACCTGGGCGCCGCTGTTCGCCGGGGACGAGATCATCGCGTACGCGGTGAGCTTCGTGCACTCCTCCGACATCGGCGGGACCGTGCCCGGCTCGATCAGCTGGGACCACACCGACATCCACCAGGAAGGGCTTCTCATTCCGCCGGTACGCCTGGTCGAGGCCGGCGCACTCAACCAGGGTGTGCTCGACCTGGTCACCCGCAACACCCGGGTGCCCGACCAGAACCGCGGTGACCTGGCGGCCCAGATCGCCGGGCTGCGCACCGCCCAGCGCCGCCTGGACGAGATCGTCGCGAGCTTCGGCTCCGGCGCGGTCCGGGACGCGATCGAGGACCTGCTGGACACCGCCGAGAACCGGGCCGGCGACATGATCGGTGACCTGGCCGACGGGCGGTACTCGTTCACCGACTACGTGGAGGGTGTCGAGGGGTCGGTGCCGCCGGTGCGGCTCAGCCTGGAACTGACCGTCGAGGGGCGTACCGCGCACCTGTCGTTCGAGGGCACCTCACCGCAGGTGCTGGAGGCGGTCAACCTGCACACCGGCGGGCACGCCGGGCACTACATGCTGGCGTTCGCCCTGGTCAACTGGTGTTACTCGCAGGACCACGGGATCCCGTACAACTCGGGCATCGTCCGGCCGCTGCGCGCCACCCTGCCGCCCGGCTCGGTGGTCAACCCGGGCGCCGGCGCGCCGTGCGGGGTCCGGGCCGCGATCTTCTTCCGGATCATGGACCTGGTCGTCGCCTGCCTGGCCCAGGCCCGGCCCGGCGCGGCGATGGCCACCGGGGCCGGTGCCGTGGCGATCGCCGCGATCTCGCACATCGGCGCGGACGGGCGGCGGCGGGTGTCGGTGGGCCAGCCGCTGACCGGCGGCTCCGGCGGGCGCCCCGGCCGGCCCGGACTGCACGGCACCAGCTACATGGGTGGCTGGCTGCGCAACGTGCCCAACGAGATCCTCGAGGACGACGTCCCGGTGGTCGTCGAGGAGTACCGCTACCGGCGTGGCTCCGGCGGCGCGGGCGTGTCACCCGGCGGCGACGGGCTGGTCGTCACGATGCGGTCGCGGGTGGACGGCGTGACGTTCGCCGTACGCGGCCTGGAGCGGTTGATCTATCAGCCGTGGGGGCTCAACGGCGGCGAGCCCGGGGCGACCGGCCGGGCCACCCTCAACCCCGGCACACCCGGCGAACGTGACCTCGGCCGGGTCGGCACGATCACCCTGCGCGCGGGTGACGTGCTGCGCATCGAGACACCGGGCGGCGGTGGCCTCGGCGAACCGCGTACCGGGGCGCCGGAGTTCGCCCTCGGCGCCGCCCGGACCGCCGCCGACACCCGGTTCCCGCAGGAACTGCAGCGGCGGCTGATCGAGCACGTGCTGACCCGGGTGCCGTCCGCCGACCAGCCACGCGTCTACCGCGACCTCTGGCTCGGCCTCGACCGCGCGGCCGGCGACGGTGCCGTGACCGGGGAACTGCTGGAGGAGGCGTTGCGATCGTGACCGGACTGCGATTCGGGTTGAAGACGTACGACGCCGCGCCCTGGGACGAGCTGCGGCACCGCTGGCGCGACCACGAGGCCGCCGGCTTCGACGCGCTGTGGGCCGGCGACCACGTGTGGAGCACCCGCGACGGCGACGGCGCGCCCGCCCGGCCCCGGTTCGACTCGTGGCTGATGGCCGCCGGGATCGCCGCGGTCACCTCCCGGGTGGACGTCGGCACCCTGGTCAGCCCGATCGGGCTGCGTAACCCGGCGGTGCTCGGCAAACAGGCGGTCACCCTGGACCACCTGTCCGGTGGCCGGGCGGTCGCCGGGATCGGCAGCGGCGGCAACCCCCTGGACGGCGCCGCCGCCGGGATCCCCGCGTGGCCGAGTGACGAGAAGGCCGCCCGCCTCGGCGAGTACGCCCGGATCGTCCGCTCCTACCTGCGCGGCGCCGACGTCGACGTGGACGGCGAGTTCTACCGCAGCCACGGCGTCTCCGCGCCCGCCCCGGTCCGGGGACGGCTGCTGATCGCCGCGCACACCCGCGCCTCGATCGCCGCCGCGGCCGCCCACGCCGACGTGTGGAACAGCTACGGCGTGCTCTTCTCCCAGCTGCGTGCCGGTGTCGTGCTGACCCCGGAGCAGAGCCTGGCCGCGACCCGCCGCCGGGCCCGATGGCTCGACGAGGAGTGCGAGCGCATCGGCCGGGATCCCGCGGAGATCACCCGCTCGTTCATGCTCGCGTTCACCCGGGACACCCCGTGGACGAGCGTGCAGAACTTCCGCGACACCATCGGCCGGTACGCCGACATCGGCATCACCGAGTTCATGTTCCCCTTCCCGTTGCAGGGCGAGCACGACGACGACGTCTTCGCCGAGGTGGTCGCCGACGTCATGCCGAGACTCCAGGCGGGGGAGCGGCCGTGACCGGCGACCTGATCGCGCTGCGCCGGCGCCTGCACGCGGTGCCCGAGGTCGGCCTGGACCTGCCCCGCACCCGGGACGTCCTGGTCGAAGAACTACAGGATCTGCCGGTACAGCTGGTGCACGGCGACAAATGCACCTCCGTGACCGCGGTGCTGCGCGGCCGCGGCGACGGGCCGGTGGTGCTGCTGCGCTCCGACATGGACGCGCTGCCGATCACCGAGCGCACCGGGCTGCCCTATGCGGTTCCCGGCCCGGCCATGCACGCCTGCGGCCACGACCTGCACATGAGCGCGCTGGTCGGCGCGCTGCGGCTGCTGGCCTCGCGTGAGTTCGACGGAACCGTCATCGCCGCGTTCCAGCCCGGCGAGGAGGGCCACGGCGGTGCCGCGCTGATGCTGGCCGAAGGGCTGCTCGACGTGGCCGGGCCACCACCGATCGCCGCGTACGCCCTGCACGTCATCGCCGACCTGCCCAGCGGCGTGGTACATGGCCGGAGCGGGCCGATCATGGCCGCGTACGGGATCCTCGACGTCGAGATCACCGGCCGCGGTGCGCACGGCGGGCGCCCGCACGAGGGCGCCGACCCGGTGCCGGTGCTCGCCGAGACGGTCACCGCGCTGCACTCCTACGTCGACCGCCGCTTCGACGCGTTCGACCCGGTCGTGCTGACCGTCGGGGAACTGCGGGCCGGTCACGCCCCGAACGTCATCGCCGACTCGGCCACCCTGCGCGCCGGCGTGCGCACCTTCAGCGAGACCAACACCGCCCGGGTGGCGGCCGAGCTGCCCCGCCTGGTGGAGAACCTCGCCGCGGCCCACGGCATCACCGCCACCGCCGTCGTACGACCGGTGATGGGACCGACCATCAACGACCCGGCGGCGGCCGCACTCGTCGCCGCCACCGCCGTCCGGATGTTCGGCCCGGACCGCTACGTCGAACTGGCGCGACCACGGGCCGGTTCGGAGGACTTCTCCGAGATCCTGCGCCGGGTGCCCGGCGCGTTCCTGTACGTCGGTGCCGCCGATGGCGAGTCGCCGGCCGGCAACCACTCACCCCTGTCTCGTTTCGACGACCGGGTTCTCCCCGACGCCGCGGGCCTGCTGGCGGCCCTGGCCCTGCACCACCTCACCCCTGAGAGGCACCGATGACCACCGACCGCGTCCCCACCACCTCGCGCCGCGGCGCCGACGCCATCGTCGACACCCTGATCGCGCACGGCGTCACCACGATGTTCGGGGTGCCCGGCGACACCGGCGTCATCCTGTACGACGCGCTGCACGGCCGCCAGGACGAGATCGAGCACGTGCTGGCCCGCGACGAACGGCACGCGGCGTCGATGGCCGACGGGTACGCCCGGGTCACCAACCGGATCGGCGTGGTCGAGGTGTCCAGCGGCGGCGGCACCACCTTCGTCGTCGGTGGGCTCGGTGAACCGTTCGCCGCCGGGGTGCCGGTCCTGCTGATCACCTCGGACATCCACGCGGCGAGCCGTGGCACCGGCGCGCTGACCGAGATCGATCAGGTCGCGCTGTTCACCGCGGTCACCAAGTGGCGCACGATGGTGCAGAGCGCCGACGAGATCCCGGCCGCGATCAGCACCGCGATCCGCGAGGCCACCACCGGCCGGCCCGGCCCAGTCGCGGTGATCGTCCCGGAGAACATCCTCGAGGAGCACACCAGCGTGCCGGTCACCGCCGCGCCCGCCACCGCACCGGCCGTGCGGGCCGCGGCTGGTGAGGAGAAGGTCGCCGAGGCCGCCCGGCTGCTGACCGCCGCGCAGCGCCCGGCGATCGTCGCCGGTGGCGGCGTGCACGTCTCCGGCGCGTACGCCGAACTCAGCCTGCTCGCCGACACCCTCGGCGCGCCGGTCGCGACCAGCATCCACGGGCAGGGCTCGATCCCCACCGGCGATCCCTGGCACGTCGGCATCGTCGGCAACAACTCCGGCCAGCCCGGCGCCAACGCGCTGGTCGCCGCCGCCGACGTGGTGCTGCTGGTCGGCACCCGCGGCAACGCCACCAACACCAACAGCTGGACCGCGCCGAGCCGGACCGGCACCACGGTCATCCAGATCGACATCGAGCAGGCCCGGGCCGGGCGCAACTTCGCCGGTTCGCTGGGCCTGGCCGGGGACTGCGCGACGGTGCTCGGCCAGTTGGCCGCCGCGGTCAAGCCGGTGGCCAGCGACCGGCGCGAGGCCCGGCTGGCCGCCGCGACCGCCGCCCGCGCCGACGGCACCCCGCGTCCCGAGGGTGACGAGTTCGCGCCGGGTGTGCTCTACCCGCGGGCCGTCGTCGAACTGGTCCGTGACCTGCTCGGCGAGGACGTGACAGTGGTCGCCGACCCCGGCACGCCCACCCCGAACGTGGCCGCGTTCTGGACCCAGGAACGCGCCGCGAAGCGGACCGTCATCCCGCGCGGTCACGGCCCGATGGGCTTCGCCATCCCGGCCGCGATCGGCGCCGCCAAGGCCACCACCGGCCGTCCGGTCGTCAGCGTGACCGCCGACGGCAGTTTCGCGATGTCCTGCGGCGAGCTGGAGACCGCCGCCCGGTTCCGGTTGCCGATCCTGTTCCTGCAGTTCACCAACAACTCGATGGGCTGGATCAAGATGCTCCAGCACCTCTACACCGAGGGCCGCTACTTCGGGGTGGACCCCGGCCCGGTGGACGCGCCGATGGTGGCGCGGGCGAACGGCATCGAGGGCATCCGGGCCGAGTCGATGGACCAGCTGCGGCAGGCCGTCCAGAGCTTCTCCGACGATCCGCGGCCGTACTACATCGACATCCAGGTGCCTCACATGATCGACTTTGCGCCGCCGGTGCCCGCCTGGGACTCCGGGCTCGCCGGGAACACCGAACGCCCGGTTTACTGAGCTTCCCCGACGTCCTGAGGAGACGAATCGATGAGTGACGGCGTCAGCCGGTTGCGGTCCGCGGAGGTCTACGCGGTGCTGCGCGAGGAGATCACCGACGGGGTCATCACCCCCGGCTCCCCACTCGTCGAGGACGAGATCGCCCAGCGACTCGGCGTCTCCCGGACACCGGTGCGCGAATCGATCCAGCGTCTCGCCGCCGACGGCCTGGTGGTGTCGCGGCGGCGGCGCTGGATCGTGCACGCCTACTCGGCCGCCGAGATCACCGAGATCTACGAGGTCCGAGCCGGCCTGGAGTCGCATGCCGCCCGACTCGCGGCGCTCCGGGCGACCGACGAGAAACTCGCCGAGATCGAGGCGCAGCGGACCGAGATGACCAACGAGGACCTGCTCCTGCTGCCCGAGCGGGCCAAGGCCAACGACCACTTCCATGACCTGATCAGCGGCGCGGCGGGCAGCGCGCGGATGATGCGGGCCATCCGCGACCACCGGCTGTTCCACTTCAACCGGGGCCTGGCCAAGCTCTACAACCAGGACGAGGTCCGGATCTCGTCACGCCAGCACGCCCAGCTGATCGACGCGGTCACCGCCCGCGACGCCGGCACGGCCGGCGAGATCGCCCGGGTGCACGTCGAGTTCTCCCTGGGCCTGGTCCTCAAGAAGCTCTACTGACGACCCGGAGGGTTCTGTCTTACTTCGGCGCCTCTCCGGTGCCCCGCTGTTGAACTGTTCGGAAACCTGTGAGTCCACTATGGACTTGTTGTGTGATCGGCGACACAATGACGTGGACCCTGGGAGTGTCCACTGTGAGCGGTGCCCTGCTCGTTCCGATCCATCTCGACGCGTTGCACCTGACCGAAGAACGTACCGTCACCGCGCCGGCCGCCGACTTCACCGGGCTGCCGTACTTCGACGGACAACGGGACGTCAACGGCGACCGGCCCTACCTGGGCGACGCGGTCAACGCTCAGCCCCTGCACGACCAGGGGCTGATCCTGCGTCCCGGCGTCCACCTGCACTGGTCCCTGCCCGACGCGCTGACCGGCGGCGCCCACGACGACGAGGGCACCACGTTCCCGGTGGTGCCGACCCGCTGGCTCGTCACCCGCAGCCGGGCCGACACCACCGGGACCGTGTCGGTCGAGCGGCGCTGGGTGGTGGAGAGCGACTACCTGCGACCTTCCGGGGAGGCCGACGAAGGGTCGGTGCTGTATCCGCTGCCGCCCGAGGACGGGCGACGGCCGTACCGCGGTCTCGGCCGTACCGTCCCCTTCGAGCAGTGGACCGGATCCGGGACGGGCGCCGCATACCTGCCCGGCCTGACCGTCGTCGGGTGGGGACACCCCACGTTCGCCGCCCTCTACCCGAACTGCCACAGCGTCTTCGGCTTCCACGACCCACAACCCGGAGACACCGGGCCCGGACTTCAGTACGACGTGGCCGGCTGGTACCGCGACCCCGCGGCCGACCCGGCAACCGGGATCACCGACCTGGCCGGGCTCGGCTGGACGATCCGGGCGCTGGTGAGCCGCGAGGAGATCCTGAAACTGCGCGGCGCGTCGCCGGCACTCTGGACGGAACTGCTGGACCGCCGGTGGCTGACCGCCGACGGCAGCACCGGAGCCCTGGTCATGTCACCGGCGTGGCGGGCCGGACAGCCGCTCGGCGACGCCTTCCGGGAGTTCGAGGAACCGGTGAACGCGCTGCTCGACGCCGCTCCGGGAACCGGCACGCCGCCGGCCCGGACGGTCTGCTTCGCCAGGCTGAGGTTCGAAGCCGGCGACGGTACGCCCGGCGAGCCCACCGGCCCGGCCGTCACCGTCGCCGACAGCGGACCCGAGGCGCTGATCGCATACCTCAGCGACGGCGACGACGAGGCCGCCCGCCGGCTCGACGCCCTGCTCGGCGCCGCGGCGGTGGGCCACGACGGGCCGGACACCGAGGCGCTGCTCGCCGACGCCCGCCACGAGCGAACCTTCCAGCCGGTGCCCGGCCCGGTCCGCTGGACGGTGAGCTCCGAACGGGACGAGGGCGAGCCGGCGCCGCTGCCCACCACGATGCCCGGCCTGCTGGCCCGGCTCAACGACGCCGAGGAGGCCCGCTACCTCGCCGAGACCGAGATCGCCGAACGCAGCCGACGCCTGTTCGCCGACTGGTGCCGCTTCCAGATGTGCGCCTACCCGCCGCTGGACGAGGCCGCCGACTATCCGGACCTCGACCTGGTCCGGACCTTTCTGGAGAACCGGGCGCTGGCCCCGCTGGAGGAACGCCGCACCGCCCTCGCCCGGCTGACCGCGGCCCGGAACCTGGCCGAGGCCCGGGCCCGCGCCGCCGTCCGTCACCTGCCCGGCCTGTCGCTGAGCAGTGTCGCGGGACCGCGGTTCTACCAGCCCGCCGAACCGGTGGTGCTGCTGACCGGGGACGGCGTCACCCCGTCACCGCGCTACGGCCGGGACGGGCGGCTGCGCCCGGACGGCATGCTGGAGACCCGGGTCGCGGCCGCCGCCGACCCCGCCGATCCCGAGGCGCTGTGGCAGATCCTCGACGAGGTGTGGCGGGAACTCGCCGATTCCCCGCGAACCGACGAGATCGGCTTCGCCCTCCTGCGGCGCCCACCCTGGCACCCCGTGCTGCTGGAGTGGCAGGTCGCGTTCCTGCCCCGCACCGGCGCCACCGACCGCTATCCCCAGGACTACCTCGCCACGGCGTACGAACTCGGTCCGGACGGCGACGACCTGATCCCCCGGTCCACGGGACAGCCGGTCGAGCCGGGCGCCACCGAGCACTACTCCGGAGCGGCCATCCTCACCCCCTTCGTCGCGCCCCAGCTGCGGGAACTCATCGCCCGCTACCTCGTCGACCTGGTTCAGCGCCGCGATCTCGACACGTTCGGCGCGACCGGATCGGACAGCTCCGACATCGACGCGGTGGTGGCGTTCTACCTGGACCGCGCCGACGACCCGGTGCACACGATCGCCCGGGCGTACCAGCGGCTCGGTACCGGGTTCGCCGGCCTTTCCCAGGCCCTGGGCGGCTTCAACGAGGCACTGCTCGCCCGGCGCCAGGCGACCCAGCTGCCGATCGCCGACCCCCTCGGCCATCCGGCGGACCGCGCGCTGGCACACCGGGTCGCGGACGCGATCGGTGACGGCGGCACCAGCGCGCCGGTGCCCGCCAACGACTTCAACCCGATCCGGGCCGGTGCGCTGCGCCTGGCCCGGTTACGCCTGGTGGACAGCTTCGGCCAGGCCCGCGACCTGTCCTGGGACCGGATCGTGCTGCCCGAGACGCTGCGGGAACCCGGAAATCCGGGCTGGATCGCGATGCCGCCCCGGCTCACCCAGCCGGCCCGTCTGCATCTGCGCTGGCTGGCGGCGGCCCAGGACGGGCTCACCGAAGCCGGCGCCGACGCCGCCGGCACCCCGATCTGCGGATGGATCGTGCCGAACCACCTGGACGGCAGCCTCGCCTTCCACGACGGCGACGGCGTCGCCCTCGGAGAGGTGGACCCGTTCGCCAAGTGGCAGCCGGCGCCCGGCGCGGCGGCGCCGATCCTGCCCACTCAGGTCCACGATCCCGGTTTCGGCGGCATGCCCCCGGCCCTGCGCCGGATCGCGGCCCGGCTCACCGTCACCCCGGGGGCGTCGGACACCGGCCAGGCCGCGTATCTGTCCGCCTTCACCGAGGCCCTGGAATCCGCTCTGGACACCGTCGACCCGGCCGGCGCCGACCAGCAGCGCGACGGCCTCAGCCTGTTGGTGAGCCGGCCGGTCGCGGTGGTCCGGGCCGCGGTGGACCTGCAACTGCGCGAGCCACCGGCGGTCGACCAGTCGTGGACCTCGTTCGACCAGGATCTGCGCCGCACCACCCGGGAGACCCGGGACTTCACCGGAGTACGGTTCCCGGTCCGGATCGGCGCGGGCGGCCGGGCCGGTGACGGGCTGCTCGGGTTCTGGGCGGAGTCCGGCGGCGACACCTTCCGCGCCGTGGCCCCCGGCGGCACGGCGCCCGAACGGATCATCGCCGCGGACGGTCCCGCCGCCCTGGTGCAGCAGTCGATCGACGACCCGCCGGAGATCCTGACGATGCTCGTCGACCCGCGCGGCATCGTCCACGCGTCCTGTGGCGTCCTGCCCACCAAAGCCATCGGCCTGCCGTCCGAGCAGTACACCGCCGGTCTCACCGCGATACAGACCTCCTTCCTGACCGCGCCCCTGCTCACCAGCCGGGACCGGCTGCACGTGTCGCTGCCCGGCGAACCGGGCTGGACGTGGTCGTGGCTGGCGCCCGAACCGGGCCCGGACGGCCCGGCCTGGCGGGAGACACCCGCCGAGGAGACCATCACCCGTGACGTGTTCCTCCAGCACCTGCCCGATGCCGCGGCGCTGTGGGCGCACCTGCTGGACCCGGCCGTACGCTGGCTCGCCGACCAGGAACCGGGCGTCGTCGCGCTGAGTGTGGCCCGGCGCCGCCGTCCGCAGCTGAGCGGCGAGTTCGCCGGGCTGGAGGCGCTCGCCGACGAGCTGCTCGGCATCGACCCGGCGTCCGGCACCGCCCCGGCCGCACCGATCACCGCCGAGCAGTTCGCCAGTGCGATGCCCGAAGGCGCGGACGTCTGGGATCACCTGTGCGCGGCCGGCACCGGATGGCTCGAACCACTCGACGGCGACCCCGGCCGGTGCCGGGTCGTACCGCCGGATCAGCGGCCCGGCGCGGCCCCCGACGCCGACCGGCCCGACCGGATGGTCCCGGCCGAGCTGGCCGGGCCGTACCGGGTGCTGACCGGCCGGGTCGCCCTGATCTTCGACCTGTACGCCACCGGGATCGCCGCGATGCGGACCGACGCGCATCACCCCGGCGCCCAGGAGATCCGCGAGGGCTGGCTCACGCTGCGCCCCGCCCGAGAAGCGAGGACACTGTGACCGCTCTGGACCGCGGGCTGGCCGTTCACCTGCCCCTCACCGCATCCGGCGGCGACGTCGTGGTCGACGTCTCCGGCAACGGCAACGACGTGACACTCGCCGGCGCCGCCACCCCGGCCGCCGACGACCTGCTCGGCGGATGCCTGGCCCTCGGCGCGGGCGGCGGGGTCGTCCTGCCCGCGCTCGGCGACGCCGACGAGTTCACGATCCTGATGTGGGTCCGGCTGGACACCCTGACCGGGGACCGCCCGCTGGTGAGCGGGGCCGGACCGGGCCTGGCCCTGAACGGGGGTGTGCCCCGGATCGTCGGCGGCGGGTCGTTCACCGGCGCCCTGCGGGCCGGCGCGTGGCAGCATCTCGCGATCGGGCTGCACGGCCGGACCGCAACGGTGACGCTCGTGGTGGACGGCGGACCGGAACAGACACTTCCCTCTTCGGGTACGCCCGGGGCACTGCCCGCACCCACCCGTCTCGGCGCGACAGGCCCGGCCGACTGGCGGGGCCGGATCGGCGGCCTGCGGATCTACCGGCGGGCCCTCGGTACCGAGGAGATCCGGCAGCTCCGGCAGATCGACCTGGCAGTGCTCGCGGTCCACCTGCCGCTGACCGAACTGACCGACGGCACCACCCCGGACATCGCCGGCACCCTCGCCCCGGCGGTCGCCGGCGGCACCGTGGAATCCCACCTGGACGACGTGTTCGGCGCGTGCCTGCGCTTCGACGGCGACTCCGGAACCCTGACCGGGTCGGCACTGCCCGCGCTCACGGCGTACACCGTCTCGCTCTGGGTCCGCCCGGAATCCGGCGCGACGACGTGGCAGGGCATCGCCGGCAGCACCTCACGCGCGTTCCAGGTGTGGCTACACCCGGACGGCTCGGTGCGGCACCGGTTCCCGGGCGCGGTCGGCCTGACGTTCCCGGACACCCCGCCCGGCAGCGTCCGGGCCGGGTCCTGGCGGCACGTGACGGTGACCAACGACGGGGCCACCGCCACCACCTATGTCGACGGCGTCCTGTCCGCGACCGGCCCGGCCGGAGCGGTTCCGGCCGTCGCCCAGGCGCCTCTGCTGATCTCCGCGGATCTCGGTGACAGTGCCGGCGGCCGGTTCCGGGGCAGCCTCGCCCACCTGCGGATCCACCGGGCCGCCCTGCCCGCCGGCGAGTTGCGGCGACTCATCGACGGCGACCGGGCCGCGATCCTCGCCTTCCGCCGCGGGCATCCGCTCGGATTCCGGCTGACCAGCGCGGACGAGCCGGTGCTGCCGATCGACGACGACCCGGTCGGGCACCAGCTGTTCGCCGAGATCAGCAACACCGCCGACGAACCGGTCACGCTGAGCGCGATCACCGGGCCGCCCACCGCCGCGGCACACCACCTCGCGCTGCGGTTCCGGGCCGGCGCGCTCGCCGCCACCTGTCTCGACCCGGCGTACCCGCAAAGGTTGGTCCGTGTCGCCGCGGACCGGTGGCGGATGAGCGACCCGGTGATGGAGACCGGCAGTGTGGTGTTCTACCTGGCCAGCACGGTCGACCGGACCCTGGGCAAGGGCGGCGTCTGGCACCTGACACTCGAACACGCCGTCGCCGACGCGGCCGGTGGGGCCCGCGCCACCCGGGTGGAACTGAGCTACCGGGGCCTCTTCTACGCCGGGCAGGACACCCCGCTGGAGGGAACCCGGAGCCAGCGGCTGTCGATCGTCGACCGGCTCGGGCGCCCGGACATCCCGCTGCACGTCGGCTTCACCGGTGGCAGCACCGTCCTCAACGACGGCGACACCGAATCCGTGCTGCTGCTGCACGTGGCGAACCTGTCGGCGACCGACGACGTGCCGTTGGCGCCGAGCGGAGGCAGCGCCGCGCCGACCCGGCTGCGGATCTCCTTCGATCACGCCCCGGGCAACGCGGGACCGTCCCGCCCCTGGGCTCTGGGCACCGCCGACGACCTGAAGGACGTGGACGTTCCTGACCACCCCGGATGGAAGCTCGAACGCTCGCCGGGGCTCGCGGAGGCCACCGAACTGGTGCTGACCCCACTGTCGGCGACCGTCCTGGGACCGCGGGAGCTGATGCAGATCCCGCTGGCCCGGATCCGTTCGTCGCTGCCCACCGGGCCCGCGAACATCACCGTCGAGTACGAGAACGTGCCCGGCTACCAGGACGGCCGTTTTGTGTGCCAGGTGCAGAAGGGGCCGCTGACCACAGCCGGTCCGCGCGTCGGGATCGGGACGGCCGGGCCCGCCGCGGCCCTGCACCTGCGCGAGCGGATCGGAACCCCGCACGGCCCGAACACCGGAACCGTGCTGATCGACCACGAGAACGCCGGAGGAGTGTCGAGCGTCGTCTTCCGCAGCGCCGTGAATCGCGGCGGCGACTACGGCTACCTGCAGTATCAGGACTCGGCGACCCCCGGCGCCGCCGGCGAGAGCGCCCGGCTGCTGATCGGGACCTCCAACGACTACAACGACCACGTGATCCTCCAGCCGCAGTCGGGCAACGTCGGGATCCGGACCGCCGATCCCAAGGGAACCCTGCACGTGGCGGGCGACTACTACGGCAAGGGCAAGGTCACCCTGCACGCGAACGAGGGCGACCGGGGCAACGGCACCGCGATCCTCCAGGCCGGCGACGACTCCGGCACCTCGGCGGTGGACCTGGCGCTGCGGGCCCAGTCCGCCGGCCAGCCGATCGAGGTGGCCCGCATCGGCGCGAACGGCCGGATGACGGTGGGCGCGGTCACCACCCCGAACGCCCGGTTCACCGTGCAGGAGTCGAGCGCGATCAGCGCGTACGACACCAGTGCGGGATTCGGCAGCGAGTACGTCACGGTGATGTTCCACGGCCGTATCGGCAGCGGCGGAACCCGCGACCACTACCTGTTCGTCCTCCCCGATCACGCCACCGCCCACGTCGAGTCGACGGTCCTGATGCACGACGTCAACTCGAACACCAACAGGTACGTGGCCCGGGCCGTCTGCATGGTCTACCGCCAGTGGGTCGAGCCCCCGGTCGTCGAGCTGGTGGCCGACGGCTCGTACTCGAAATCCAGCGGCGTGGCAAACCTCTACGGCGCCCGGGTCATGAACTCCGGCAACGACATCCTGGTCCGGGTGAGCCAGGGCACACACGCCACCACCAGCGTCTACCGGGTGGTCGTCCGCTACCTGAAGGCGAAGGGGTGACCCGATGGCCTGGACTCTGAAGATTCACCACATCGACGTCGTCGGATCGGGAGACGCGACGCTGATCGAGGCCGAGGATCCGACGGTGGCGGGGGCACGCCGGACCATGTTGATCGACGGCGGTCGCATCGCCCACGCGAACAACCTGCACCAGCACCTGACAACAGTGGGCAATGTGACTGCGGCCAGCCCCTTGAACATCGTCGCCGTCACCCATTACGACGTGGATCACATGGGTGGGATCTTCTCCCTGTTCAATCAGGGCCACGTCGAGTACGCCAACGTCCGCGTCTACGACCAGGGCGAACCCCTCGCCGACAACAATCCTTACCTGCGTTACCTGTCCGCGCTGCGCCAGGCGCCCAACCGGCGACGGGTGACCGGCAACGTCATGAGCGAGTGGCTGAGGCCCGGACCGTTCCGGACCCGCGCCGGTGTCCAGCTGGCTCCGCCGCAGCTGCCGCCCGGAATGGTCATGACGTCGCAGCCGGTTCGCCTCATCGCCGGATTGCCGATGCAGGGCATGCCGGCCCTGCAGCCTCAGGTAGCCCCTGGTGTGCCGCTTCCCGCGGCACAGGTCAACGACTGGTGGTGCCCGCACTGGCTCGTCGGTCGTGAGGTCCTGTGGGCCACCGACACCGGTGATCTGGGCGTCGTTCCGGCCGGAGCTCCGACCGTGCACTGCATCGCCGCGAACCGGTATGTCCGCAATCCCGCGGGCGGGGCCACCTATCTGGCGGCCGGGCTCGGCATCGCCACCGTGCAGAACGAGAAGAGCCTGGCCTTCGAGGTTCGGTTCGGCAACTTCCGCTACTACATCGGCGGAGACATCGAGACGGCTCAGGAGACGATGATCGCCGCGAACCTGAACCCCACCAACGATGTCGCCGGGCGGGTCCAGGTGGTGAAGGCCAGCCATCACGGCGCGGCGACCGCGAGCGCGCCCGGGTTCATCGCCCGGATGCGGCCCGACGCCGTGATGATCTCGAACGGGCAGAACAACCAGTACGGGCACCCGCTGCCGCCGACCGTCGCCACCTTGGACGGACTGGTCGGCGTCGTTCCCACGCGTCGACGGATCTGGCACTACCTGACCGGCTACGACGTCCCCTTCGGCGCGGCGCCGCAGACGGCCGGTGGAGTCAACTCCCGGACCGGGGGCAACCCGCCTGCCAACACGGCAGGCGACATTCTCGTCAGGGTCACGGCCACACAAGCGAATGCCCCGGCGATCGGCTCGGCCGGGACCGCCCTCACCGGAGCCATCACCGCGACCTCCACGATTTCCGGTGTCGCGGCACCTCCTGGTACCGCGGCCGCTGCCATCGAGGCTCTGTACAGCGCCCCGCACCCGACCACCGCCGCGCAGGACGTGGTCACCGTGGTGCTCACCGGACTCGGGCTTGCCGGTCCTGCCGCGACTGCCGTGGCGGCTGCGGCAGTACCCGCCGCCGTAGCGGCCGCGGTGGCTGCGCCCGGGGCACACGTGGATGCCTTCGTCGCAGCCATGCGCGCCGCGGTCATGGCACAACCCGGCATTACCCAGAGCCAGGTTTTTGCGGCAGCCGCGACGGCAGCCGTGGCCTGGTATGGATTCTGCAGGATCGGGTCCGGCGCGAGTATCGATCCGACGATGCTCGCGAGAATCTTGTCGAAGGCCGTGAACATCGACGTCCATGCGGCGATCGTGGCGGCCGCAGCCGCCATGACTCCCGGTGCGACCGGGATGTTCACCGTCTTCTACGACAACCTCAACGCCCAAACCACGACCATCACCCACTTCTGACCGGCGGTGACGTGAGCATGACGTATGACGGGCGGCCTCTGGACGCCATCGAGACCGCGCTGCGCCGGGCCGTCAGCGGGGGAGTGCTGCCACTGAGCGGTGAGATCATCGCCGATTCCGGGTTCGTCGCGTTCCTGCGGGCGCTTCCCGGCAAGAAACTCGCCGTCAACGCCCCGGTCATCACCCTGTCCGGCAAGGGCTGGCCCGCTGTGCTCACCGTCAGCGGGAAGGCGCGGGAGGCCTGGCCGGTGAGCGCGTACGGCCCGGACGCCTTCGCCGTGGACAGCGTCACGGTGACGATCTCGCGGGCCGACGCCACAGCCCCGGCGCTCGTCGGATTCCAGGCGGTCGGCAAGGTTCGGGCCGGGACCGTCACGCTGCCGGTCACCGCCAGTCTCACCGACAGCGGCGAACTGGCCTGTGTGCTCACCGACGGCGACCACGGCCCGCTCTCCCTGCCCGCGCTCGTCGAGCAGGTCAGCAACTCCGGCGCCCGGATCGACCTGCCCGCGGACCTGCCGTTCGCCGATCTCGTCAAGCTCACCGAACTCGACCTGATCGTCGGGTTCGGGGCCACCGCCCGTACCGAAATGCGGGTCGCCGTGGGGTCCGACCTGGACTGGCCGCTGGTCGGCGACGAGATCGTGCTGCGCTCGGTGGGCGCCGGCCTGGCGATCAGCCGGACCGTGTCGGCGGAGGGGTACATCTCCAGCAGCTTCCGTGGCGCGCTCTCCGCGAGCCTGCGGATCGGCGCCGACTTCGACGTGGTGCTCGGGTTCGGCGGCGGGCGGCCCTGGGAGATCGCGCTGCTGCCCGCCGACGGCGCCCTGCCGACCCTGCCGCAGCTGGCCGCGTTCGCCGGGGGACAGCCCTTGCAGGATCTGGTCCAGGGTGGGCTCGACGCGCTGGACCTGGAGGAGATGGAGCTGGACGCGGTACGGATCGGTTTCGACCCGGTCACCGCGCCGACCCTGCGGTACGTCCGGATCGCCGCCCACCTGATCTTCGCCGGAGTCCGCCTCGACCTGTCCGTACGGCTGATGCCCGGTTTTGCGTTCGGCGGTTCGCTGCGCCCACCGTCCACCATCGGCCTGCGTGCCCTGTTCACCCACTTCTTCGGCAACGCCGACGGCTTCCCGGACATCACGATCACCCAGCTCGGCCTGACCGCTGACCCGTCGGCGGGAACCTACGAGCTGGTGGTGACCGCCGAGGACGACGACCTGACGATCGGGCCGATCGGGCTGCGCGGCCTGCACATCGACATCGCCAAGGACACCACCGGTTTCCACGGCACGATCGGCGCCGACATCGAACTCGGCGGCGCCACCCTGATCATCACCGCGGGCCGCC
Organism: Actinoplanes couchii; assembly: GCF_016862075.1. Taxonomy (GTDB): domain Bacteria; phylum Actinomycetota; class Actinomycetes; order Mycobacteriales; family Micromonosporaceae; genus Actinoplanes; species Actinoplanes couchii. Next base: position 260,448 of record NZ_BOMG01000042.1, read on the forward strand.
CGGCCGCCGCCGGGCCCTGGGTTTTCAGCGGCTCCACCGGCCCGGGCCAGCAGATCTCCATCGCCACGCTGCACAGCGATCTGGAGGCGAAGTTCGGCTCCTTCACCCTGCCGCCCGCCGTGCAGGGCCTGACGATCGACAACCTGGACATCGAGTTCGACACCGCCGGATCGTTCTCGTTCGCCTGCCACCTGATGTTCCCGGTCGGTGCGGACACCACCGTCGACCTCACCCTTCTGCTGGACGTACGCAAGGACGGCACCGGGCCCGCGACGGTGACCGCCCGCGGCACCCTGCTCGTCGGCGACCTGCGCTTCGACGTGGACTTCGCCCGCAACGACGGCGGCACGGCCCTGCTTGCCGCCTACACCGCCCAGCCCGGTCAGCAGGCGCTCCGGCTCAAGGACCTGTTCGCCCCGCTGCTCGCCGGTTCCCCGGGGGCAGCCGCGATGATCCCGGACAGCCTCACCCTGCAGATCAAGGACGTCTTCGTCCACCTGGACCGGCCTGCTACCCCCGGCGCCGGCGCCACCGTGCTCGCCGCCCTGGACCTGGGCGCCGCCATCGATCTGACCCAGCTTCCCCTGATCGGCCGGGAGCTTCCCGCCGGGCAGACCCTCACCGTCGACGATCTGCGTGTCGTGATCGCCTCGGCGCCGGTCGGCACCGCCCGGTTGGCAGTGCTCAACGGCATGCTCCCGCCGGGGATCGCGCCGCTGCCCACCACCGACCCGCTCACCGCCGGGGTCACCTTCGCCGCCGTGCTGTCCCTCGGCGGCGAGAAACAGCCGCTCACCCTGCCCACGTCGGCCGGATCGGGCACCGGCACGGTGAAAGCCGCCGCGGTTACCGGGCCCACCGCCGCGCCGGACAGCACGAAGTGGATCACCGTGCAGCGCTCGTTCGGGCCGCTGCGGCTCGGACGGGTCGGGTTCGCCTACACCGGCGGCTCGCTGTGGTTCCTGCTGGACGCGGGGATCGCCCTCGGCGGCCTCGCCTTCTCGCTGAACGGCCTCGCCGTAGGCTCACCGTTGCAGGAGTTCTCACCCACGTTCGACCTGCGCGGACTCGGACTCGACTACGCCAACGGCCCGCTGAGCATCGGCGGGGCCCTGATGCGCAGCACTCTCACCGGCACGGACGGCGTCACCTACGACGAGTACGAGGGCAGCCTGCTGCTCAAGACCGAACAGCTGACGTTGACCGCGCTCGGGGCGTACGCCTATGTGAGCGGATACCCGTCGCTGTTCGTTTACGCCGTGCTCGACTACCCGATCGGCGGCCCGGCGTTCCTGTTCGTCACCGGTCTGGCCGCGGGGTTCGGCTACAACCGGCGGCTGATCGTCCCGCCGATCGACCAGGTGGCACAGTTCCCCCTGGTCAGTGCGGTGACCGGCGAGACCACCACAGCGCCGGACCCGCTCGCGCAGCTGACCCGGCTGCGGGCTGCGGTGGTGCCCTCGTCCGGTGACGTGTTCCTCGCGGCCGGCATCCGGTTCACCTCGTTCAAACAGGTCGACACGTTCGCTCTGCTGATCGTGCTGCTCGGCGGCCGGTTCGAGATCGACGTGCTGGGCCTGTCCACGATGCGGTTGCCGGCCGCGCCGGGCGTGCCGCCGATCGCCGAGATCCAGATGGCGCTCAAGGCCGGGTTCGTTCCCGACGAGGGTTATCTCGGCGTACAGGCGCAGCTGACCTCGGCGTCGTTCCTGTTCTCCCGGGACTGCCACCTGACCGGCGGGTTCGCGTTTGCGGTCTGGTTCAGCGGTGAGCACCGCGGTGACTTCGTCGCCACCGTCGGCGGCTACCGGCCTGGTTTCCGGGTGCCGGCGCACTACCCGCAGGCGCCCCGGCTCGGGTTCACCTGGCAGGTCAGCGCGGAACTGTCGGTCAAGGGCGAGGTCTACTTCGCGCTGATGCCGGGTGCGCTCACCGCCGGTGGCAACCTGCAGGCCAACTGGACGAGCGGGCGGCTCGCGGCGTCGTTCTCGGCCGGTGTGGACTTCCTGCTCGCCTGGCAGCCGTACCACTACGAGGCGAGCCTCTACGTCCACTTCGCCGCCCGGTACACCTACCAGGCGTTCGGCACGCACACCATCTCGGTCGACGTCGGCGCGGACCTGTCGCTGTGGGGGCCCGAGTTCGCCGGCACCGCCCGTATCCATCTGTCGCTGATCAGCTTCGACATCGCGTTCGGTGACACCCGGGCCAGGCCCGCACCGCTCGACTGGGGCGCCTTCCAGCAGGCGTTCCTGCCCGCCGACACGGACGACGCGCCGGTCGGAACCGTGACCGTCGGCGACGGTTTGATGCGGGACGGCGAGACCGGCGTCGACTGGGTGCTCAGCCCGAAACGGTTCAGCCTCGTCACCGACTCCGCCGTGCCGGCCAAGACCTACGACCTCGGCGCGGGTACGGTCATCGGCGATCCGGAGGCGCCGAACACCGCCCTGGGCATCGGGCCGATGGACGTCCGCGCTGGTCGGTTCGCCTCCCGGACCACGGTACGGATCACCCGTGACGGCGTAGACGTCACCGGCGAGTTCGGGTTCGCCCCGGTTCACAAGCGGGTGCCGCGTGCCCTGTGGGGTGAGTCGGTGGCGCCGAGTCTGGACGGCGACGCTCTCCTCGGGCAGGCACTGACCGGGTTCGTGATCACCCCGACCGCCCCGGTCCAGCCGGACGACGACCCGCCCCGGACCGTTACCGATGAACGGGCGCGGTACGAGACCGTCGAGGTCCCGGGCGGCTACCGCTGGCAGGACCCGGTCGTCTGGCAGGAGGACAAGACGCAGGATCCGGCGGCGGCTTTCGGCCGTACCGCCGCCCGTACCGCACTGCTCGAAGCACTCGGCGTGCCGGCCGAGGTCACCGTGGACGCGGGCGCCACCGCCGCGTTCCTGGTGGCCCCGGTCTCCGGCCGTCTGACCGGGGGAGACCGATGACCGACGCCACAGTCTTCCGTTCCGCGCACCGGCCCGCGCCGGGCATGGCCGACGGCACCTACACGATCACCGTGCAGCAGGACCTCACTGTCCAGCAGGACCTCACCGTTCCCGGGGTCCACCGGCCGGTGCGCCCGGTCACCCGTAGCTTCGTCATCGGCGGCAGCCACGGAACCCTCGCGCCGCAGGACGTCGTGGCGGTGTTCCCGCCGGACGGCAGCATCGGCGACCACTCCACCGCCCTGCCCCACATCCTGCTGGACCGCGGCACCATCCCGTGGGAGCAGTCCGCCGAGGGAACTCTGCCCTGGCTGGCCCTGCTGCTGTTCGACGAGGCGGACACGACGACCACCGCTGTCATGAGCGTCGCGGAGGCCCGCCTGCTGCCCGGCCTGACCGGTCTCCCGGTCACGCCCGGTCTGCGGGACACCGACCGGATCACCGTGCTGACCGCCGCACCGGACCTGCTCGCCGCGATCATGCCCACCGGACCGGAACTGGCGGTGCTGACCCACACCCGGCAGCATCGCACCGGCCAGGTCCCGGACACCGACGAGGTCGCCGCCGTGTCCGGCAACCGGCTGCCCGCACCCGGCCGGACCAGCACCGTCCACCTGGTCTCGGTCGCCGCTCGCTACCGCGACGGGGCCTTCGACACCGGAGCCGGTGATCAGGTGCACCTGGTGTCGCTGACCAGCTGGCGGTTCGCGTGCATCGACGACGGCGCCGGCTTCAGCGCCCTGGCGCAGGCACTGGACACCGGTGCGCTCGCGTTGCCGCCCCGGGGAGTCCCGGCCGCTGACGCGTACCTGCAGAAGGGTTTTGTGCCGGTGCCGCACGCGCTGCGCCAGGCCGACCGGACGGTGTCGTGGTTCCACGGCCCGCTCACCCCGCAGGCCGGCGCCGATCCCGGCCAGGACTACGAGCCGGTACGGGTGGCCGACGAGCTGCTGCGCATCGACAGCGACACCGGGATGCTCGACGTCTCCTACGCCGCCGGGTGGCAGCTCGGCCGGCTCCTCGCCCTGAACAGCAGGCGCGTCGCCACCGCGTTCGGTGTGTGGCGGCGTGCCCATCGGCGTGCCCGCGACACCGGGATCCCCCCGATCCCGTTGCCGGGCGCTCCCGACCCCGACCCGGATCCGCCGGTGATCGTGGAGCAGTGGCTGGCCGGGCTGAACCTGCTGGACGGGGTGCCGTTCAACTACCTGGTCCCGGACGAGCGCATGCTTCCACCGGAGTCCCTGCGGGTGTTCCGGCTCGACGGCCGCTGGATCCGGTCCCTGCTGGACGGCGCGCTGAGCCTGGGCCGGGTCACCGCCGGCGACCTGGCCCACGACAGTGAACACCTGGCTCCGCTCATCGAGAATCGCCACCCGGGCGCGAGCGGGGTGCTGCTCGACTCGGCGCTTGTCGCGGGCTGGCCGGGACTGATCGTCGACGCCGAGGGGCCGGACGGCACGATCCTGCCGGCACTGCGTGTCCAACGGCTCAGCGGCACGGTCCTGCTCTGCCTGTTCGACGGCGAACCGGCCCGGCTGCGCCTGCACCTCGCACCGGAGTCCCTGCACCTGGGCGTCGACCACACCGGCGGCGAATACGTCAAGAAGTTGCGCGACGACGCCGGCATCCCGAAGCAGGGCCCGGAGGTCCCGGTGCCGTGGCGCGGCGCCGCCGTCGGCCGGGTCGTCGACGTCGCCGCGCTGGCCGCCGCCGTCTCCGCTCCGGTGACGGCGGCCGGATTCGCCCAGGCGATGATCGAGGGCGTGGTGAGTGTGGTCCTGTCCGGGACGGATCAGCGGAGCACAGCGCGCCCTTAGATGTCAGGCCTTGCGCTGCATGCTCGACCGGGCCGGATTGCCCTGGTCAGCGGCCTTGGGATCGGTCTCGCCCTGCTTGGCCCGGACCCCGGCGGCGATCCGGTCGCCGAGGGGCTTGTCGACGTGGCGCCAGTAGTCGAAGGCGCGTTCCAGGATCGGCTCGCTGACCCCGTTGAGCAGGTGACCGACCACGTTGTCGACGAGCCGGGTGCGGGCGTCGTCGTCGAGCACCTCGCGGACCAGCGTGCCGGCCTGGCCCCAGTCGTCGTCCTCGGCGTGCAGGGTGTACGCCGAGCGGACCATGTCGCCGTCGGAGTACCAGGTGCCGCCGTCGTCGGTCAGTGCCGGATCGGCTTTCGGGCCGCCGTACGAGTTGGGCGCGTACACCGGGTCGGTGGCGTTCTGCATGCGCATCGCCCCGTCCTTGGTATAGCTGTGCACCGGCGACTTCGGCGCGTTCACCGGGATCTGCCGGTAGTTGACCCCGAGCCGGGCCCGGTGCGCGTCGGAGTAGCTGAAACCACGGGCGAGCAGCATCTTGTCCGGCGACAACCCCGTACCGGCGACGGTGTTGTTGGGTTCGAAAGCCGCCTGCTCGATCTCGGTGTGGTAGTCGGTGACGTTCCGGTTCAGCGTCATCCGGCCGACCTCCTGCAGCGGGTAGTCGCCGTGCGGCCACACCTTGGTCAGGTCGAACGGGTTGAACCGGTAGTTCCGGGCCTCCTCGAACGGCATGATCTGCACGTGCAGCGTCCAGCTCGGGTGCTGCCCGTCGCGGATGTGCTCGAACAGGTCCCGCTGGTGGTAATCGGTGTCGGCGGAGGCCATCTGGTCGGCCTCGTCCTGGGTGAAGGTCTCGATGCCCTGGTCGGTCTTGAAGTGGTACTTGACCCAGAACTTCTCGCCGGCCGCGTTGATCCACATGTAGGTGTGGCTGCCGTACCCGTTCATGTGCCGCCAGGTCCGCGGGATCCCGCGGTCGCCCATCAGCCAGGTGACCTGGTGCGCCGACTCCGGCGACAGGCTCCAGAAGTCCCACTGCATGTCGTGGTCGCGCAGGTTGTTGTCGGACCGGCGCTTCTGCGAGCGGATGAAGTGCTGGAACTTCATCGGGTCGCGGATGAAGAAGACCGGGGTGTTGTTGCCGACGATGTCGAGGTTGCCGTCGCGGGTGTAGAACTTCACCGCGAACCCGCGCGGGTCACGCCAGGTGTCGGGGGAGCCGCGCTCCCCGGCGACGGTGGAGAACCGCACGATCACCTCGGTCTCCTCGGCGGGGGAGAAGACCGCCGCCCGGGTGTACGCGCTCAGGTCACGTGTCACCCGGAAGGTGCCGAACGCGCCGCCGCCCTTCGCGTGCGGCTGGCGCTCCGGAATGCGTTCCCGGTTGAAGTTCGCCATCTGCTCGATCAGGTAGTGGTCCTGTAAGAGCAGCGGGCCGTCGGGGCCCACGGTCAGCGAACGTTCGTCGCTGGCTACGGGAACCCCGGCATCGGTCGTGGTGGGTGGTCTCTGCGAATCGGTCACCTACAGCCACTACCCGCCCAGGAGGCAGACACACATTCATCGACAGTCATGGAATAGTGGGGGCATGCCGAAGAGACGAACGTTGCTGGCGGCCGGCGCTTTCCTCCCCTTCGCCGACGCGAGACCCGACGCCGGTCTCGCCGGGATCCAGCGCGAGATCGACCCCGCCCGGATCGAGGCGATCGTCCGGAAACTGGTCTCGTTCGGCACCCGGCACACCCTGTCGGTGCAGGACGACCCGGCCCGCGGCATCGGCGCCGCCCGCGACTGGATCTTCGCCGAGCTGCAGCGGTACGCCGCGGCCAGCCAGGGCCGGATGACCGTCGAGCTGCAGTCGTTCGTCCAGCCGGTGTCGCCCCGGGTTCCGGTCCCGACCCGGATCACCAACGTCATCGCCACCCTGACCGGGCGCACCACCCCCGAGCGTGTGTACGTGGTGACCGGCCACTACGACTCCCGGGTCAGCGACGTGATGGACGCGGTCAAGGACGCCCCGGGCGCCGACGACGACGCGTCCGGAGTCGCGGTGATCATGGAGCTGGCCCGGGTGCTGGCCGGCCGGCAACCCGAGTCGACGCTGGTGTTCGCCGCGGTGGCCGGCGAGGAGCAGGGCCTCTACGGCTCCGACCACATGGCCCAGGTCTACAAGGACGCCGGCACCGACATCCAGGCCATGTTCAGCAACGACATCGTCGGCACCGGCAGCGGCCACGATGGCACCCGCGACGAGCCGCGGACCGTCCGGCTGTTCGTCGAGGGGGTGCCCACCGCGGAGACCGCCGCCGAGGCGACCGTCCGCAAGAGTGTCGGCGGCGAGAACGACGGCCCGTCCCGGCAGCTGGGCCGCTTCGTCAAGTCGGTCGAGCCGGCCGACATGAAGGTGCGCGTCATCTGGCGCCGCGACCGCTACCTGCGCGGCAGCGACCACATCTCGTTCCTGCTGCGCGGTTACCCGGCGGCCCGTTTCACCGAGCCGAGAGAGAACTTCAACCACGAGCACCAGGACGTACGGGTGGAGAACGGCGTCCAGTACGGCGACCTCCCGCGGTTCTGCGACTGGGCGTACATCGCCAGGGTGGCCAAGGTGAACCTGGCGGCGCTGTGGTCGCTGGCGCAGGCCCCCGGCACCCCGAAGGGCGTGGTCATCGACACCACCCGCCTGACCAACGACACCACCCTGCGCTGGCAGCCGAGCACCGAACCGGACCTGGCCGGTTACGAGGTGGTCTGGCGCGAGACGACGGCCCCCGACTGGCAGCACACCCTCCCGGTCGGCAAGGTTGACACGGCCACGGTCGACCTCTCCAAGGACAACGTCTTCTTCGGCGTACGAGCCGTCGACAGCACCGGCCGCCGCAGCCCGGTCGCCGCCCCGAAACCCTCCTCCTGACCGACGTTCAGCGGGGCTGAGCCGGATCGGTGACCGGCAGGGTGGCGTGCACGGTGTAGGTGCCGTCCGCCCGCATCTCCGCGGTCAGGGCGCCGCCGGCGGCTTCGGCCCGTTCGCGCATGCCGGTCAGGCCGTGGCCGGTGCCGGGGCCGTGGTGGCCGGGGCGTGCCGGGTTGACGACGGTGATCCCCAGGTGGGCCTGGTGGTAGTCGATGCGCACGTCGGCCCGGCGGGCGGTGGCGTGTTTGCCGGCGTTGGTCAGGGACTCCTGCACGATCCGGTACGCGGCCAGGTCACCGGCACCGGTCAGGGGACGGGGCGTGCCGGTCCGGGTGACCCGGATGTCGTAGCCGGCCTGACGGAAACCGTCGATCAGGAGGTCCACCTCGGCGAACGACGGGGCCGGGCGCAGGCTGTCCGGGGGATCGTCGTCGGTGCGCAGCAGGCCCACCGTGGCGCGTAGCTCGTCCAGCGCCGCCCGGCTCGTGTCGCGGATCCCGGCCAGGGCGTCGCGGGCCTTGTCGGGATGCGCGGCCATCAGGTGGTGGGCCACCCCGGCCTGGGCGTTGACCAGGGTGATGTGGTGGGCCACCACGTCGTGCAGGTCCCGGGCGATGCGGATGCGCTCCTCCCGGACCTGGCGGTGGGCCTCCTGTTCGCGGGTGCGTTCGGCCAGTTCGGCGCGCTCGCGGACCTGGGCCAGCAGCGCCTGCCGGTCACTGGCCGCCACCCCCAGGGCCACCGCGATCAGGGCGTAGTTCGCCGGGACCAGGTTGGCCAGGTCGAACAGGCCGCCGGGCTGCCACGGGATCGCCGCCGCGGTCAGCGCCACGGCGGCCAGGCCCCCGGCGGTCCACGCGGTCCGCCTGTCGCACCGCGTCGCCACCGTGTACAGGGCGACCACCGCCGCCACGTCGATCAGCACGATGTGCCCGGCCGCCAGGGGCAGCAGCACCCCGGCCAGCACCGCGGTCGTCGTGACGGCCACCGGCCGGTGCAGCCGGAACAGCAGCGCCACCGAGCCGGTCAGGATCAGGACCAGCTGGGCCGTGGTGGGGGAGCGCAGCAGGTGGCCGCGCTGGTACGCCACCGTGGCCATCATGATCATGATGGTGAGCAGCGGCGGCAGCCAGATCCGCCACGCCCACCGGCCCCGCTCGGTCACCGGTTGCCTGCCCGGACCAGGCCGTTCTCGTACGCGAAGACCACCAGCTGGGCACGGTCGCGGGCGCCGGTCTTCATCATCGCCCGGTTGACGTGTGTCTTCGCGGTCGCCGGGCTGATCACCAGACGGTCGGCGATCTCGGTGTTGGACAGGCCGGCGCCGACCATCGCGGTGATCTCCCGCTCCCGGCCGGTCAGGTCGCCCAGGGCGGCGGCCACCGCCACCTGCGTCGGGTCGGGCTGGGCCAGGAAACGGCCGATCAACGCGGTCGTCGCGGACGGGGACAGCAGCGACTCACCGGCGGCGATCGTGCGTACGGCGGCAAGAAGGTCTGCGGGGTCGACGCCCTTGCCGAGGAAACCACTGGCGCCGGCCCGGAGCGCGGCCACCACGAACTCGTCGGTCTCGAACGTGGTCAGGATCAGCACCCGGACCCCGGCCAGGTCCTCGTCGGCGGTGATCCGGCGGGTGGCCTCGATGCCATCCATGTCCGGCATCCGGATGTCCATCAGCACCACGTCGGCCCGATCCGCCCTGGTCATGGCCACGGCTTCGGCCCCGGTCGCCGCCTCGCCGACGACGTCGATGTCCGGTTCGGCGTCCAGCAGCAGCCGGAACGTCGCCCGCAACAGGGCCTGGTCATCGGCGAGGAGCACTCGGATGGTCACGACTTGATTGTTTCCAAGACAGGACCTTCGATCGACACGCGTGGGGTCACCCGGTCCGCCCAGCGGGGGTAGGACCAGTTGGCGCGGCCGATCAGGCGCATCAGGGCCGGGATCAGCGTCAGCCGGACCACGAACGCGTCGACCAGGACCGCCAGGCCCAGACCGATACCGATGCCGGAGACGATCCGTTCGCCGCTGAAGCCGAAGGACGCGAACACGCACAGCATGATGGTGGCCGCGGCGGCGATCACCTGACCGGTTTCGGTCAGGCCGACCCGGATCGCGCGGCGGTTGTCGCGGGTGTGCGCCCACTCCTCGTGCATCCGGCTGACCAGGAACACCTGGTAGTCCATCGACAGGCCGAAGACCACACCGACGATCAGGACCGGGATCAGGTACATGATCGGAGCGCCGGAGCCGACCCCGAGCAGCGCGGAACCCCAACCGAACTGGAAGATCGCGGTGACCGCGCCGAGCCCGACCAGGATCGTCGCCAGGTTGCTGAGCGCGCCGACCAGCGGCACCAGGATGCTGCGGAACGCGACGGCCAGGAGCAGGAAACCGAGCAGGGCGATCAGGCCCAGGTACAGCGGCAGTTTGCCGAGCAGCGCGTCGGACAGGTCGATGCTGGTCGCGGTGGTGCCACCGACGTACACCCGCAGGCCGCTGCCCCTTTCGGCGGCGGGGATGACTTCGTCACGCAGGCGGTGCACCAGGTCGGCGGTCTCCTCGGTCTGCGCACTCGTCTCCGGTACGACCGTCAGAACGGTCCTGCCGGCCGCGGCGACCGTCGCGACTCCGGGAACCTCGGCGAGCGACGTGGCGAGATTGGTGAAGGCAGTGCTCGATGCGGCGTCCGGGACCTGAGCCACCAGCAGCAGCGACGCGTCGAAGCCGTCGCCGAACGCGGGCGCCATCAGGTCGTGGTAAGCGCGGGCGGGAGTGCCGACCGGGTCACTGCTGGCGTCGGCGTCCCCGACCCGCATCATCGTGACCGGCGCGGCGATCAGCGCGATGACCAGCAGCGCGGCCGTCGCGGCCCGCTTCGGTGCCCGGTCGATCAGGTCGGCCCACCGGGCGGAGAGTGTCGGCCGATGTGACGTGACCTGCTGCCTCTTCGACAGGACACGGGTGCCGAGGATGGCCAGCAACGCGGGCAGCAGGGTGATCGCGGCCAGGATCGTGAACAGGACGGTCACCGCGGCGGCCCGGGCCATCCCGGTCAGCAGGCCGAGGTCGACCACGAACATGCCGAGCAGGGCGACGATCACCGTGGCGCCGGCGAAGACGACGGCGCGACCGGAGGTGTCGAGGGCGTCGGCGATGCTGTCGGTGATCGTACGGCCGCGGGAAAGGTTCTTGCGGTGGCGGTTGACGATGAACAACGCGTAGTCGATGCCGACACCGAGGCCGATCAGGGCGCCCATGGTGAGGCTGGTCGCGGCCAGGTCCACCGCGTGCGAGGCGATCATCACGAGCAGCAGCGACGCGGCGACACCGACGACGCCGACCACGATCGGCAGGGCGGCGGCCCAGCCGGAGCGGAACATCAGCACCAGGATGACCAGGGCGGCGATGATCCCGACCGCTTCGGTGCCGTGTGAGGCGCCGGGCAACTCGGTGAACGCCTGCCCACCGACCTCGACGTCGAAATCGGGGGAGTCGTAGGCGAGCGCCGCCTCGGTGACCGGCGCGGTGTCGGCGTCCTTGTCGAGCACCACCGTGGCGTACGCGGTGCCGGTCCCGGTGTCCACCCGGGGTTCGGTCACGTCCACCACCCCGGGCAGAGTCCTGATCTTGGCGAGCATCTCGCCGGCCGGGTCACCGCTCGGCTTCCAGACGATGTTTCCGCTGGTGGTGGGAGTGCCACCGTCCTCGGCAAGCAGGGCGTAGGCGGTGGCCGATTCACTGTCCGGCAGGTCGGCGCCGTCGGTGAAGGCGGTGCCCCCGGCGAGCGCGATCGCGGCCAGGGCCACCAGGGCGACGATCCATGCTCCGACGACGGCGAACCGCCGACGGGAGCACCAGTGCGCGAGAGTCGACAAGACGATGACCTTCCAGGCGGTCGAACAGGGCCTGATCAGAGTCGTCCGGCGGCGCCCCGGAAACGTCAACCCGGCGTGGTGATGACGTGTACCGCGGTTGCGGTACGTCCCCTGACCACGAACAAGCCGAGGCCCACCCTCGAGCCCGGACGCTACCGCCCACCTACGACAATTTCGGCGGCACCGGACGCGGCAGCGGAAGCGGCGATGGCCAACTTCGGGGAGTCGCTGCAGCCGGAGATGCTGCGTCGCGGCGAGGCGGTCAGGAACTGACCGCGGCCAGGACCGCGTCCCGGGAAGCCAGCACCTCCTCGTGCAGGCGGGACACGTCGACTCCGACCAACCGGCCGGCGGACTTGCGGATCACGCCTGCCACCAGGACCGTTTCGATGTTTCGGGGGTCGGCTCCCAGGACCAGGGTGCCGACCGCGTCGTTCAGGGGCATCGTGTTGATGTCGGAGGCGTTCACGACGAGCAGGTCGGCCTGTTTGCCGGGGGTCAGGGAACCGGTGACCGCGCCCAGGCCGTTGGTGTGGGCGCCCTGGAGAGTGGCGAAGTCCAGCATGTCCCGGGTGGTGATCCGGTTCGGGACCGCATCCGTGCCGTAGGCGGCATTGACCGCGCGCATCCGCTGGATCGTGTGCAGCGCCCGCATCTGGGTGAACATGTCGCTGGCCAGCGCCACCTCGACGTCGATGCTCAGGCCGGGGCGCACCCCTACGGCCAGCGCCTCGTCGACCGCCGGGATCGCGGTTTCCAGCCCGATCTGGGCGTCCGACGTCGGAGCCAGCGAGATGGTGGTGCCGGTGTCGCCGATCGCCCGCCACGCCTCCGGGGTCAGGCCGGTGGCGTGGATCAGCGTGACGTGCGGGCCGAGCAGCCCGGCCCGGGCCCAGTCCACGATCGCCGTGGACGACGACTCGCCGAAGACCGCGTCGACGCTGACACCGATGCCCAGATATCGGGAGACCAAGGCCAATTGCGGCCCGTACGCCAGCAAGGGTCCGGAGATCTCCCCGGTGGCAAGCGTGGCCAGCCGCACCGACACCAGGCCCGACGAGTGCGCGGCGTGCAGTCGCTCCACGTCTTTCGGCCACTGGCCGTCCCAGTCGCCGAAGTGCGGGGCCATCGACGCGTGTACGCCCCGGATGCCGGTGTCCAGCAGCGCCTGGATCGCGGCGTCGGAGTGGGCGGCGCTGCGCGAGTTGTGCGAGAAGTCGAGCATCGTGGTGATGCCGGCGTCCAGGGCGGACAGCGCGGCCAGCCGGGTGCCGACGTACACGTCGTGCGGGCAGTAGGCGGGGGCGATCCGGGCCAGGGTGTTCGTCACGTACGCGCCCAGGTCGGTCACGTCGGGGATGCTGCGCCGGAACTGTGCCTGCCAGGCGTGCCGGTGCGTGTCGACAAATCCGGGGCTGACGATCCGGCCGGTGGTGTCGACGATCGACGCGCCCCGGGCCAGCGGGTGCTCGCGCAGGTCGGGGCCGACGGCCGCGATCCGGTCGCCGTCGATCAGCACGTCGCCGCGGGCCAGGTCGCCCAGGGCCGGATCCATGGTGACGACGGTGCCGCCGGTGAAGAGCATGGTCATTTTTTCTCCAGGAAGTAGCCGGCGTGGTGCAGGACGCCGTCGCGGATTTCGCCGTACGCCCAGAAGCCCAGGTCGTCGAGGTAGACGATGCGGTCGCCGTGGATCCAGAAGCGGCCCTGGTAGGCGTGCCGCCGCCCGTTGCGGGTCTCGTCGTAGCGGCCGTCGGCGGTGAGTTCCTGGTGCAGGAAACCGGTCGTGTCGATCCACATGCCGAGGTGCGGGCTGTCCGACGGTTGCGCCGGGGTGTCGGGGACGGTCTTCTGCCGGCGTCCGTCGACGACCACCATGACGGCTTGTTCGGGGCGCCAGAGGACGTACTCGAAAGGCTTCTGAAGGTCGATTCTGATCACCGTGAAGGTGGCCGGGCTGCCGGGTGCGAGACTGCTGAACCCGGCGATCGGGACGATGCTCAGGCCGGTGCAGTCGATGACCTCGCCGCCGCCGCTCACGGCGATCAAGCCGTCGGAGACCGAGAGATCGCGGAGACCGGGATCCGGGCCGTGGATCATCGCGTTGACAAATTTCATGCCACTACCGTCGCCGCTGTGCGCGGCGGTAACCAGGGCGGGACGCACCCTGGTTACCGACCGTCAGGTGGAGGACCGCTCGACGAGTCCGGCACTGATCTCGGACTCCGTGGCCGCGGGCGCGTCGTGGCCGGTCAGCCCGGCGACGACCAGCTCGGCGCGGCGCCGGGCGACGGCGTGCAGGTCGAAACGCACGGTGGTCAGGGGCGGGTTGGTCAGGGGCGCGACCAGGATGTCGTCGACGCCGATGACGGCCAGCTCCTCAGGCACCCGGACCGCCCGGCTCTGTGCCCCGGCGAGCACCGCCACCGCGGTCTCGTCGTTGAACGCGCAGATCCCGGTCACGCCCTGGCCGATCCAGTTCGTGACGGCGTCGGCGGCGACACCGACGTCCAGGCTGACGGTGGCCGTGACAGGTGGTTGCAGGCCGGTCTCGACACAGGCCTGTTCGACGCCGCGGAGTCGTTCGGCGGCCATCTGCTGGAACCGGGGATGTGCCGGGAGGGCGTACCCGAGCCGCTGGTGTCCGCGCCCGATCAGGTGTTCGGCCTGGATGCTGCCGATCGGCAACATGATGTCCGGGACGTCGGTGGGGGAGGGCAGGACCACCTCGGCGCCGGCGGCGCGAAGTGCCCGGGCGGTGTCGGCGTCGAACGGGGCGAACCCGGTGACCGCTGTCGCGCCGACGGTCGCGCACACGTCCGGGAGTGGCCGGCCCCGTGCCGCGGCCAGGTGGGTGACCAGGGTCAGGCCGTGCTCGGCGAGGGCGGCGGCGAACTCCTCGACGAACCGGCTGATGCCGGTGCCGATCGGCAGGTCGGGGACCGACAGCAGGACGATGTCGCTGCGCCCGGAGACCAGCGAGCGGGCGTTGCCGTGCGGGCGGTATTCGAGGCTTTCGGCGGCTTCCAGCACCCGGCGGCGGGTGGTGTCCGGGATGGACTGGTCGGGGCGGTTGTTGAGCACGTAGCTGACGGTGGCGCGGGAGACTCCGGCGGCACGGGCTACGTCGGCGCTGGTGGCGCGCTTGGCTGGGCGGGGCATGGCCTCTCATCGATGTTACGCAGACGTTACAAAACCGGGTCGTCCGATGATGTTACCTTGCTTACACGTGTCAGTTACTCGAGTAAGTAAGCGGTGATCCTGATATGAAACGATTCACCCGCGATGGAAACCTTGACGAGAAGGCGGCGCTGCTCTCCGGCGCCACCGCCTGGACCACCACCCCCGTCGACCGGCTCGGCATCCCCTCGATCGTGCTCACCGACGGCCCGCACGGCGTCCGCCTGGAGAAACCCGACTCCGAACGCTTCAGCTTCGAGAACAGCTTCCCCGCCACCTGCTTCCCGACCGCCGCCGCACTCGGCTCCAGCTGGGATCCCGACCTGCTGACCCGGATCGGCGAGGCCCTCGGCCGGGAGGGCCGCGCGCTGGGTGTCAACGTGCTGCTCGGCCCGGGTGTCAACATCAAGCGGTCACCGCTGTGCGGGCGCAACTTCGAGTACCTGTCCGAGGACCCGTACCTGACCGGCCGCCTGGGTGCCGCTCTGGTCCGCGGCGTGCAGAGCCAGGGTGTCGGCGCCTCGGTGAAACACTTCGCCGCCAACAATCAGGAGACCGAACGGCTGCGGGTCAGTGCCGAGGTCGACGAGCGGACCCTGCGCGAGATCTACCTGCCCGCCTTCGAACACATCGTGACCGAGGCGAAGCCGTGGACGGTGATGGCCGCCTACAACCGGATCAACGGCGTGCACGCCACCCAGAACCGGTGGCTGCTCACGCAGGTGCTGCGCGAGGAGTGGGGCTTCGACGGCCTGGTGGTGTCCGACTGGTGCGCGGTCACCGATCCGGTCGAGGCGGTCACCGCCGGGCTCGACCTGGAGATGCCGGCCAACGCGGGCAGCCCCGGGCGGCTGGTCACGGCGGTCCGCGAGGGACGTCTCGACGAGGCGCTCCTGGACCGGGCCGTGGACCGGGTGCTCGCCCTGATCGAGCGGGCACAGCCGGCGAACGGCAGCCCGGACTTCGAAGCCCACCACGCGCTCGCCCGGCAGGCCGCCGCCGAGTCTGCGGTCCTGCTCAAGAACGAGGGCGCCCTCCTGCCGCTGGCCCCGGGTACGCGGGTCGCGGTCTTCGGCGAAACCCATCGTCACCAGGGCGCCGGCAGCTCCAAGATTGTTCCCACGCGACTGGACAGGGCCGTCGATCACCTGGAGATCGCCGAGATCGCCGCCGACGCCGACGTGGCGGTTCTCTTTCTCGGACTGCCCGAGGGGGAAGAGTCCGAAGGCTTCGATCGCACCCATATCGACCTGCCCGCCGACCAGATCCGGCTGCTGGAGGAGGTCGCCGCCGTCCACCCGAACACCGTGGTGGTGCTCGCCAACGGTGGTGTCGTGCGCACCGGTGACTGGGAACGGCACGCCACGGCCGTACTGGAGATGTGGTTGCCCGGTCAGGCCGGTGGCGCGGCGGTGGCCGACCTGCTCTACGGGCGGGTCAACCCGTCCGGACGGCTCGCCGAGACCATCCCGCTGCGGCTTCCGGACACCCCCGCCTACCTGGACTTTCCCGGTTCGGAAGGCGCGGTGCGATACGGCGAGCGGCTCTACGTCGGATATCGCCACCACGACGCCCGGGATCTCGACGTGGCGTACCCGTTCGGGCACGGCCTGTCCTACACGACGTTCGAGTACTCCGACCTGGACGTCACCGGCCTGACCGTGGAGGTGACGGTCACCAACACCGGCGACCGGCCCGGCAAAGAAGTCGTCCAGCTGTACGTCCGCGACGTGGAATCCACCGTCGACCGGCCCGTCCGGGAACTCAAGGGCTTCCGCAAGGTCCACCTGGAGCCCGCTGAATCGAAACGGGTGACGTTCATTATTCAGCCCCGTGACCTGTGCTTCTACAGCGTGGCCCGCGAGGACTGGGTGCAGGAGACCGGTGACTTCGAGTTCTCGGTCGGCGCGTCGTCCCGTGATCTGCGCCTGTCGGCCACCGTCCACATCGCCGGCCCCGAGGACACCACGCCGCTGACCCTGGCGAACACCCTCGCCGAATGGCTCGCCGACCCGCGCGGCGCGGCAGTCGTCGGCGAGATGGCCGAACTGGGCGACCCGCAGATCCGCGCCATGGTGGAACACCTGCCACTGGACCGGCTGATCGCGATGAGCAACGGGCGTATCGACGCGGCGAGGTTCGTATGAGGAGATACGTCTGGCTCCTGCTCGCCGCCCAGTTCGGGGTCTTCCTGGCCCTGGTCACCCCGATCGCGATCTCCCTGGCCATCAAGGTCGAGCAGGTCGCACCCGGCAACCCGGAGTATCTCGGTTACGCCACCGGCTGCGGAGCCCTTGCCGCGATCGTCTCGGCGCCGCTGTTCGGGATGCTCAGCGACCGCACCCGCTCCCGGTTCGGCCGCCGCCGCCCGTGGTTCGCGCTCGGCACCCTGATCGGTGCGGTGGCCCTGGTCGTGATGGCCCTGGCCGGCGACATCGTCACGCTCGGCCTCGGCTGGGTGCTCGCACAGATCGGCTGGGGTTCGCTGATCGCTCTGCTGCTGACCTCGATGGCCGACCGGCTGCCCGAGGACCAGCGGGGCAGGATATCCGGCCTCGGTGGCATGGTCTCCCAGCTCGCCCCGATCCTGGGCGCGATCCTGGCCGGTGGCCTGGCCGGAAACGATCTGCTGCTGTTCCTGGTGCCCGGTGGCGTCGGGATCGTCACGATGGCCCTGTTCCTGCTGTTCGTGAGCGAACCCGACAGCCGCGAACTACCGCCGGGCGCTCCGATGAGCCTGGCCGAACTGCGGCACACCTACCTCTTCGACGTACGCCGCCACACCGACTTCGCCTGGAACTGGCTCGGCAAGTTCCTGTTCTTCTTCGGGCTCACGCTGAACACCACGTTCTCCGCGTTCTTCCTCGCCGACCGGATGGGCACCACCGTGCAGGAGGTCGCCGGGACGGTGGCGATCCTCGGGATCGGTGGCATCGTCACGGCGATGATCGGCGCGATCGGCGGCGGTTTCCTCTCCGACCGGTTGAAGCGCCGCCGGATCTTCGTGCTGCTCGGCGCGGCAGTCTTCGCCACCGGTACCACCGGGATGGTGCTCGCGCCGACGCTGCCACTGATCATCGGCGCGGCCATGATCAGCAACCTCGGCATCGGGCTGTTCGCCAGCGTCGACCAGGCCCTCGCCCTGGACGTGCTGCCGGACCGGGAGACCGACGCCGGTCGCTACGTCGGCATCTACGCCTTCTCCACCACGCTCGGCCAGGGCCTGGCCCCGTTCCTCGCCCCGGTGCTGCTCGGCGGCGACCGGAACTACACGGTCCTCTACCTCGCCGCGGCCGCGATCACCCTGGTCGGCGGCCTGACGGTGTTCTTCAAGATCAAGGCGGTGCGCTGATGAAGCGGGAATCGTTCAACCACGGCTGGGAGTTCCGGCCCAAGGTCAACCCGTTCGCCGAGCTGGCCGGGGCGTCCACACCCTGGCAGCCGGTGACGCTGCCGCACGACGCGATGATCATCCAGGACCGGGATCCGGCCGCCGACCCCGCCGGCGCCTACTTTCCGGGCGGCGTGTGGGAGTACCGCAAGACGTTCGAGCACCCGGGGGACCGGTGTGTCGTCCTGGAGTTCGACGGCGTCCACCGGGACGCGACCGTGTACGTCAACGGCGCCTACGCCGGGCAACGGCCCTACGGCTACTCGCTGTTCCGGATCGACGCCGGACGCCACCTGCGGCCCGGCGTCAATCAGATCCGCGTCGAAGCCCGCGCCCACCAGGACTCGCGCTGGTACACCGGCGCCGGCATCTACCGCGACACCTGGCTGCTCACCGGCGACCTGATCCGGATCGCCCCGGACGGCGTCGTGGTCACCACCCCGGACGTCGATGCCGAGCGCGCGGTCGTCGAGGTCGCCACCACCGTCGTCAACGACACGGTCACCGTCCACACCACCGACGTGACCACCACCCTGAGCAGCGGCATCACCCGGACCGCCCCGCTGACGATCATGCCGGGGGAGCGGGCCACCCTGCGGCAGCGCTTCTACGTCGACGACCCGCGCCGGTGGAGCGTCGACGACCCGCAGCTCCACACCGCCACCGTCTCGTTGAGTGACCACGACACCGAGACGGTCACGTTCGGCATCCGGGACCTGCGCCTCGACCCCCGGCACGGGCTGCGGATCAACGGTGAGACCGTCAAGCTGCGCGGCGCCTGCATCCACCACGACAACGGCATCCTCGGTGCCGCCACCCATCCGCATTCCGAACGCCGCCGGATCGAGAAACTCAAGGCGGCCGGCTTCAACGCGATCCGGATGTCGCACCACCCGGCCGGCAGCGCTCTGATCGACGCCTGCGACCGGATCGGCATGCTCGTCGTCGACGAGGCCTTCGACATGTGGACGTCGGCCAAGACCGGATTCGACTACAGCCTGCACTTCGAACAGTGGTGGGAACGCGACGTCGAGGCGATGGTCGCCAAGGACCGCAACCACCCGAGCGTGATCATGTACTCGATCGGCAACGAGATCCCGGAGACCGGCTCACCGGCCGGCGCGGTCTGGGGCCGGCGCCTCGCCGAGAAGGTCCGCGACCTCGACCCCACCCGGTACGTCACCAACGGCGTCAACAACATGCTCGCCGTCCTCGACGCGGTCATCGCCGGACGGCAGGCCCGCGGCGAGGAACAGGCCGGCGGCATCAACACCGCGATGGCCGACGCGGGCGCCATGATGAACATGATCGGACAGTCCGAGATGGTCACCCAGCGCACCGCCGAGTCGTACGGGCTGCTCGACGTGGCCGGGATGAACTACTCGGAGAGCCGCTACGCCCTGGACGCCGAACTGTTCCCGGAACGGATCATCCTCGGCACCGAGACGTTCCCGACCCGGATCGGCGACCTGTGGAAACTCGTCGAGCAGCACGACCACGTGATCGGTGACTTCACCTGGACCGGCTGGGACTACCTCGGCGAGGTCGGCATCGGACGCCCGCAGTACGACGACCCGGACGCCGTGCGCCAGTTCGCCGCGCCCTACCCCTACCTGCTGGCCGGATGCGGCGACATCGACATCATCGGCGACCGCCGGCCGGTCTCCTACTACCGGGAGATCGTCTTCGGGTTGCGGTCCGCCCCCTACCTCGCGGTTCGCCGGCCCCGACACCACGGCAGATCCAGCGTCGGTACGCCCTGGGCCTGGTCGGACAGCATCAACTCGTGGACCTGGCCCGGTTTCGAGGGCCGGCCGATCGCCGTCGAGGTGTATGCCGCCGCCGACGAGGCCGAACTGCTCGTCAACGGCGTCTCCGCGGGACGGCGGCCGATCGAGGACTTCCGCACCGAGTTCGACATCACCTACGAGCCCGGCGAGCTGGTCGTCATCGCGTACCGGCAAGGGAACGAAATCGGCCGCGACCAGCTGCGGACCGCAACCGGACCGGACACCCTGCACGCCGTCGCGGAGCAGACCGTGATCGGCGCCGGCGACCTCGCCCACGTGATCCTGACCCTGACCGGTCCCGATCAGCCGGTCACCGTGCAGGTCACCGGCGGCGAACTGATCGGTTTCGGTAGCGCCGACCCGTCGACCGAGGAACGCTTCGACACGACCACCCGCACCACCTACGAAGGGCGCGCGCTCGCCGTCATCCGGCCGGCCGGACCGGGACACATCCGGCTGACCGCGTCGGCACCCGGACACACCGACGCCGGCGTGCAGATCACCGTGGAGGACTGACGATGCTCACCGCACGCACCACCCTCGGTGACTGGCTCGACGATCCGGTCGGCGGGCCGCTCGTCCGTGACCTGCTCGGCGACGTGTCAGATTTGGGGCCGGCGCGCGTGTTCGCCCTGGACGACCTGGTGGCGCTCAGCCAGGGGCGGCTCACCCGGGCGAACGTCGACGACATGGTCCGGGCCGCGAACGGCGGCGAACTCGTGGTCGCCGCCGTGCCGAAGAAGGCCGCCGTGCCGATGCCGGTCCGCGACGATCTCACCCTGGCCGACATCCAGATTCGGGATCCGTTTCTGCTGCGTCATGGCGACAACTACTGGCTGTACGGCAGCACGGACAGCAACATCTGGGCCGGTCCCGGAACCGGGTTCGACACCTACCGCAGCGCCGATCTGCACACCTGGGAAGGGCCGGTCCCGGCGTTCCGGCCACCCGCCGGGTTCTGGAGCGACGGCATGTTCTGGGCCCCGGAGGTGCACTCCTACCAGGGGCGATGGTTCATGTTCGCGACGTTCACCGCGCCGGACGGCTACCGTGGAACCCAGATTCTGGTCGCCGGCGAACCCCAGGGCCCGTTCGAGCCGTGGAGCGCGGGGGCGATCACTCCGCGTGAGTGGCAGTGCCTCGACGGGACGCTGTTCGTCGACCCGGACGCCCAGCCGTGGATCGTGTTCTGTCAGGAGTGGACACAGATCCAGGACGGGGCGATCTGGGCGCAACGCCTCGCTCCTGACCTGCGCGCTCCCGTCGGGGAGCCGGTGCTGCTCTTTCACGCCTCCGCGGCGCCCTGGGCACGGACGCTGCCGCATGCGCCGGGCTCCTACGTCACCGACGGGCCGTTCCTGTTCCGCCTCGACAGCGGGAACCTGATCATGCTGTGGTCCAGTTTCGGCGACCAGGGTTACGCGATGGGTGTCGCCCACTCCTCGTCCGGGCTGGTCACCGGCCCGTGGACGCAGGAGGACCACGCGCTGTGGGCCACCGACGGCGGCCACGGCATGATCCTGCGCCACCCGGACGGGCGGCTCCTGCTGACCCTGCACCAGCCCAACACCACACCGCACGAACGGGCCGTCATCCATCCGCTCACCGAAGACTCCCTCGAGAAGGACCACCAGTGATCGACCGAGAAGCCCTCGTCCGCCGGCACGACGTCGTGCTGACCAGCCCCGATCCGGCGCACGCGATCACCGTCGGCAACGGCGACTTCGCCTACACCGCTGACATCACCGGGATGCAGACCTTCACCGGCCACCACGATCAGGCGGCCGCCTATCGGGAGCAGCGGCTCGCCGTCAACACCAGCACCATGTCCAACTGGGGCTGGCACTCGATGCCCAACCCGGACGGATTTGTCCTCGCCGACGCCATGTCCACCTACCGGACGGCTCGCGGGCCGGTCGAGTACCCGGACCGGTTCGACATGGCCGGCACCATGCGCGGACAGGTGGCCGACGAATTCCGGGCCGGCGCGTGGCTGCACGTCAACCCGCAGCGGCTCGACCTCGGCCGGATCGGGCTGCTGCTGCGGCCCGCCGTGGACTCCGCACCGTCGACCGATCCCGCCGACCTGACCGACTGTCATCAGCGGCTCGACCTGTGGACCGGCACGCTGACCAGTGTTTTCACCTACGCCGGCGAACGGGTGCGGGTCACCACCGTGGCCGATCCCAGCAGCTCCCGGGTCGCGTTCCGCATCGAGACGCCACTGCTCACCGACGGACGAGCCAAGATCAACATCCGGTTTCCGTACGCCGACGCGGGGTTCTTCCAGACGGCGGACTGGACCGTCCCCGATCGGCACGAGACGACCTACGCCGACGGGGTGTTCACCCGGGTCGTGGACGACACCACCTATCGCGTGCGCCTCGATCACTCCGGTGGCACGATCACCTCGGTCGAGCCGCACCACTACGTGCTCACCACCTCGTCGGACTCGCTTTTGCTGGTGGCCACCTTCGACGGCGGTGACTCCGGCTCCTTCGACGGCACTCTCGCGGCGGCCACCCGCTGGTGGCGTGACTTCTGGACCTCCGGAGCCGCCGTCGACTTCAGCGGCAGCACCGATCCGCGCGCCGCTGAACTGGAACGACGCGTGGTGCTGTCCCAGTACCTGACCGCGGTCAACAGCTCCGGTGTGCTCCCGCCCGCCGAGACCGGGCTGACCACCAACGCGTGGCAGGGCAAGTTCCACCTGGAGATGCACTGGTGGCACGCCGCCCACTTCGCCGCCTGGGGCCGCCCGCAGCTGCTGGAGAAGAGCCTCGACTGGTACCTGTCCCGGCTCGACGTGGCCCGGGACACCGCCCGGCGCCAGCACTACGCGGGAGCGCGCTGGCCGAAACACGTCGGCCCGGACGGGCGGGAGAGCCCCTCGGACATCGGGTCGCTCCTGATCTGGCAGCAGGCGCATCCGCTCTATCTGCTGGAACTGCTGCACCGGGCGGGTCGTGACGTGACCCGGTTCGCTGAACTGGTCGACGAGACCGCCACCTTCATGGCCGATTTTGCCCGTGACGGTCACCTCAGCGCGCCGGTGATGCCGGCGCAGGAGTTCTACGACGCCGCGACCACGGCGGATCCGACGTTCGAGCTCGCCTACTGGTGGTGGGGCCTGGAGATCGCCCAGCGCTGGCGGGACCGCGCCGGTCAGGGGCGGCGGGCCGACTGGCAGCGGGTCCAGGACAGCCTGGTGCGGCCCCGGCAGAGCGGCGGCACCTACTCGGCCGTCGCCACCGAGCCGTACCTGCGCCGCGACGACCATCCGGCGCTGCTCTGCGCGCTCGGCGTCGTCCCGGCTACCCCACTCATCGACCCGTCCGTGATGGCGGCGACCCTGGTGGACGTACTCGATGATTGGGATTGGGACAGTGCCTGGGGTTGGGATTTTCCGGCGATGGCGATGACGGCGACCCGGGTCGGCCGCCCTGACCTGGCCGTCGACGCGCTGCTTGCCGACCGGGTGAAGAACCGGTATCTGCCGACCGGGCACTGCCCGCAGATGGGCAGCCTGCTGCCGCTGTACCTGCCGGCCAACGGCGGCCTGCTCGCCGCGGTGTCGTTGATGGCCGCGGGCTGGGACGGAGCAGATCGGGACATCCCGGGTTTCCCCGCCGACGGCACCTGGACCGTCCGCCACGAAGGGTTCCGGGCCTGGCCCTAAAGGCCGGTCTTCACCCCGCCGGAGAGCGGGGAGTCGTGCAGTTCGAGGGTGGTCAGTTCGACACCCTTCGGTACGTCGAAGACCAGCTTGCCGGTGACCTTCGTGCCGGGGCTGAGTTTCTGCACGAAGGCCTCGACACCGCGGTTGGCGTACAGGCCGGCCAGTTTGTCGCTGTCGTATTCGGTTCCGGCGGCGTCGTACGCCGTCTGGGCCTGGCCGATGAAGTATTTGTCGTCGTCGCCGACGTTCCGCACCGACAGGGTGATCACGCAGAACCTGCCGTCGGCGGTGCGTTTCAGCTGTTCGAGGGCGACGGTGCTGCGGGAACAGTCCGTCTTGGTGACGGTGAACTCGAACTGGCCGTCGCGCACCGCCTTCCCCGCACTGAGCCGCGCCGCGGTGGCGGGACCGTTGGTCGCGGCGGCCGTCGTGGCGGTCAGGTCGCCGTGGTTGTACTGCTCGGCCGCGATACCGATCGCGAACAGCAGCACCACCACTGCTACCGACACCAGGACCACCAGGGTCAGCTTGGCCGGGGAGGGGCGCCGGGCGGCACGCACCGGTCGGCGCCGCTGACGAAGGTTGTTCGACATTCTGACCACTCCCCGGTTCGCTCTACTCACTCTCAGCTACTTCGGGCCGGTGGGCCAGTAAACCGGCATGATCGGCGGCATTCTTCGCTCGAAAGGACAAATCGGCCTGACGGTGACCTGGCTCTCGCCAACTTGAACTTCACACTGGTGTCAGCTTTTACCGTGGCGGCATGAACCTGTTCGAACCCGTCGCCGTCGGCTCCCTGAAACTCCCCAACCGCCTGGTGATCGCCCCGATGACCCGCAACCGTGCGGCCGCCGACGGCACGCCGACCGACCTGGTCGCCGAGTACTACCGGCAGCGCGCCACGGCCGGGCTGATCATCGCCGAGGCGGCCACCCCCAGCGCGGTCGGCCGCACGTACCCGAACATCACCGCCCTCTACACCGACGCCCACGTCACCGGATGGCGCCGGGTCACCGACGCGGTGCGGGACGCGGGCGGCCGGATGTTCCTGCAGATCCAGCACGGCGGCCGGGTCGGGCACCCGGACACCAGCGGGCACCAGCCGATCGCGCCGTCGCCGATCCCGCTGCCCGAGACCATCCACACGCCCCGCGGCCGTCAGGATCCGGTGGTCCCGAAGGAGATGACCGCCGAGGACATCCGCATGACGATCGCCGACTTCGCCGCTGCCGCCCGCCGCGCGATCGACGCCGGTTTCGAGGGCGTCGAGGTGCACAGCGCCAACGGATACCTGCTGCACCAGTTCTTGAGTGCCAACACCAACAAGCGCACTGATCGGTACGGGGGACCGGCCGAGTCCCGGGTCCGTTTCACCACTGAGGTCGTCGAGGCGGTCGTCCGGGAGATCGGCGCCGACCGTGTCGGGCTACGGATCTCACCCGGCAACACCGTCAACGGCATCGCCGAGGACGACGGTATCGAGCTGTACACCACCCTGGTCAACGCTGTTGCCGACCACGACCTGGCGTATCTGCACGTGGCGTTCGCCGCCCCGGACCAGCCCGCCTACCAGCGGATCTGGAAACTGTGGACCGGCACCCTGATCGCCAACCCGGTACTGCCCGCCGACCACATCCCCACCGACGGCGGCCGCGAGGCGGCGGACCGGCTCCTCGACTCGGGCGCCGACCTGATCGCCCTGGGCCGCCCGTTCCTGGCCAACCCGGACCTGGTCGAGCGCCTGCGAACCGGCGCCCCGGTCAACCAGGTCCGCAACAGCTACCTGATGTATGTGGGCGGCCCGACCGGTTACACCGACTATCCGGCCCTGCCGGTTTAGCCCCGAGGCTCAACCGTCGACTCTGCTGTCCGGGCTGATCTGCGCCAGGAAGGTGCGGGCCAGGTCGGCCGGGTCGATCCGGGCCGGGTCGCGGCCGCTGAGGATCCAGAAGAACATCGGGCCGATCAGCAGCGCGGTCGCCCGGTCGTGGTCGGCGTCCGGTGCGACCCGGGAGACGACAGCCCGTGCGGTGTCGCCGAGGATGTCGCGGCCGGCGAGCAGCGCGGCGACCGCCGGGTCGTGTTGCGCCTCGCCGAGCAGCGCCCGGTAGGCGGCCCCGGCGTGTGAGCGGGTCAGAAAGTAGTGCAGCGCCTCGAGGTAGCGGGTCACGTCCTCGAACGGGTCGTCGTCCGGCGGAACGGTGAGTTCCTCCTCGGCGTCCAGGGCGCTCGCCTCGAACAGGATCTCCGCCTTGGTCGACCACCAGCGGTACACGGTCATCCGGGAGACCCCGGCCAACTCGGCGATGCCCTTCATCGTCATCGCCGCGTAGCCCACCTTTGCCAGCAGGTCGTCCACGGCCCAGAGGACGGCGGCCCGGGCCGGCTCGCTGCGTGGGCGGCCACCTCTGTCCCGGCCCTGACTCATAGGTGTAGCCTAGCCGCCGAGTTTCGATACACCGTGCTACGTAACTCGCGAGGGAGTTCCATGCGCAGGCTCAGCGACACGTTCCTGACCGAGGCCGTCGTCACGCGGGCCGTCCCGCTCGAGGGCCGGATGCGGGCGGTCACCCTGGGCGGTCCCGCTCTCGCGGGCCTGAGCGTCCGGCCCGGTCAGCAGGTGCGGATCCAGGTGCCCGCCGCCAACCGGTTCGTCGATCGGCTCGGCGGGGTGCTCCGGACGTACTCGATCTGGGAGTACGACGGGGAAAGCATGCACCTGCGCGTCTTCGACCACGGCGACGGCCCCGGCGCGCAGTGGGGGCGTGAGGCCCGGCCCGGCGACGTCGTGCACCTGATGAAGCCGCAGGGCGACTTCGTCTGCCGCCCCAGCGAGTACCACCTGTTCGCCGGGGACGAGACGGCCTCGGTCGCGTTCGGCCCGATGATCCGCGGCCTGGCCGGCGACGCCGCTGTCCACACCGTCGTCGAAGTGGACACCGAGCACGAGCAGCTGCCGCTCCCCACCGGCACCGTCTGGCTGCACCGGAAGGGCCGGCCCGCGAACCGGTCGGCCGAACTGGTCGCGGCGGTCGCCGCCCTCGACCTGCCCGACCGTCCCGGCACCGCCTACCTGGCAGGCGAGGCCGGCACCATCCAGATGATCCGGGCCCACCTGGTCCGCGACCGCGGCTGGAACCGCCGCGACGTGCTGACCAAGCCGTTCTGGGCACCCGGCAAGACCGGCATGGATTAGGCCGGGAAGTCGGTCGAGCGGGACAGATGCTCCCAGGCGGCCATGTCGTGGTCGACGGCATCCCGGCCGGCCCGGACGACCTTCAGCGCGTCCGATCCGAGGATCAGATGGCGGGGCGGCTCCGGTACGTCCAGGATGTGCAGGACAGCGGCCGCCGCGCGGGCCGGGTCGCCGAGCTGCCGGCCGCTGGCGTCGCGGCGGGCGTCGCGGATCGGGCCGAAGAGGTCGTCGTAGTCCGCGATGGTCCGCGGCGCCCGGGTCATCGAACGTCCGGCCCAGTCGGTGCGGAACGAACCGGGTTCGATCGCGGTGACGTGGATGCCGAACGCCGCGACCTCCTTGCCGAGGGACTCGAGGATGCCTTCGAGCGCGAACTTGCTGCCGCAGTACGCGGAGACGCCGGGAAAGCCGGACAGCCCGCCCATCGAGGTGACGGCCAGGATGTGGCCCCGGCGGCGCCGAAGACGTTCGCGTCGAACTGGGCGCGCAGGGCCGACAGCGGGGTCTCCTCGAAGGTGCCCTCCAGGCCGTACCCGGCGTTGGCGATCAGCACGTCGGCCGGGACGTCGCGCAGCGCGGCGAAGACGGCGCCGTCGTCGGTGACGTCGAGGATCCGGGCGTGTGCCCGCCGCGGGTGCCGGGCCTCGAAGGCGGCCGCGTCGGCGTCCGTGCGGACGGTCCCGACGACGGTGTGCCCGGCGCCCCGCGAGACGGTCACCCGGCCGCTGCGGCAGCTGCTCGACGGGTACACCGCGGCCCCCGCGTTCGTTCTCAACCCGGCCAAGGACGTCATGGCGGTCAACCCGCTCGCCGAGGCGCTGTTCGCCCCGTTCGCGACGGCCGGCAACCTGGCCCGGATGACGTTCCTCGATCCGGCCGCCCGGCGGTTCTTCCGGCGGTGGGACCGGTTCGCCGAGTCGATCGTGGCCGGGCTGCGCCACGCCGGTGGACTCGACCCGGACTACCCCCGCCTGCACGAGGTGGTGGGGTCGCTGCGCGCGGAGAGCGAGGAGTTCGCCGCGCTGTGGGCGTCGCCGACCGTGTACGGCAAAACCCAGGACCCCACCGAGCTGGAGCACCCGGACGTCGGGCCGCTCGCCCTGGTGTCGCAGTCCTTTGACGTCCGTGGGGCGGCGGGCCAGCTCCTGGTCGTCTACCAGCCCGAACCCGGCAGCCGCTCGGCCGAGGCACTCGCCCTGCTCGGCTCCTTGCACGCACATCCCGGGAAACGGGCCTAGCACTTCAGATCGCCTGCACGTCCACCAGGACCTTTGTCGGTCTGCTCGAATCCAGGTCGTCGAAGGCATCTTGGAATTCGGCCAGCGGGACCAAGCGGGAGATGAGCAGGTCGGACGGGATGATGCCGTCGGCCAGTAAGGTGACCGCGGTTTCGAAGTCGCCGCGGTGGTGGCACGGGGTGCCGGACGGCTGGAGGGCCGGGTCGGCGCCGGTGTCGCCCCGGCGCGGGTCGATCACCGGGAAACCCAACGTGGTGAGCAGACGTCGCCGGAACGGGTCGGGCTCGGCGACGGTGATCTCGGCTCCGGCGTGCCGGGCCACGACGGCCAGGAGCACGCCGCTGGGGTCGCCGCCGAACACGACCCGCCGGGCACCGGGTTCGAGGTGCGCGTGGCGGACCGCGTGGACGGCGACGGCGACCGGCTCGATCAGGGCGGCGGCGTCGAGCGCGAGCCCGTCGGGAATGGCGACCAGCCGGTCCGCGGGAACGTTCCACAGGGTTCGCAGGGCTCCACCGCCGGCCATGACCGTGACGGCATCACCGCGCTGCCAGCCCTGGACGCCGCCGCCGACCGCGTCGACCAGCCCGGACATCTCGTGCCCGGGCGATCCGTGGAGAGCGTCGAGATCGTCGGCGCAGAGGCCGACGTAGGCGACCCGGACCCGCACCTCACCGACCGCGGGCGGCAGCGCCGCCGACGAGGTGACGCTGAGTGTCATGTCGTCGGCGTAGCACACGCTCAGCATCACCCGGCCTCCTTCGATTGATCATACTAATGTCGGCTTCAGTAAGCGCTTTCCCACTGGAAGGCGCCAGGAAGCCGAGATTAGTCATATCTTTGCCGTCTGATCAACACGGGGAACCTGTGAAAACCAAGAGCGGCCCCGGGGGTGACCCCGGGGCCGCTCTGTGAAGAACCGCGTCAGACCGCGTGATCGACCGCGAACTCCTCCACGCCGAGGAGGTGGACCGACATCCGTAGGCGGGCTCGGTCGGAATCCCGGCGGCGCAGCGCGGTCAGGATCGCCCGGTGCTCGGACTGGGCCTCGTCGACGGCGTCACGCTCGACCAGGGCCCGCCACATCCGGGTGCGGAAGGTGTGACTGAACAGGCCTTCGACCAGGGCTGCCATCACCGGGTTGCCGCCGGCGCGGGCGATCAGCCGGTGGAACTCGGTGTCCGCCTCGATGAACGCGGTCAGATCCACGTCGGTGCCGGCGGCGAGCAGGCCGTCGATGGTGTCGAGCAGCCGCTCCAGCTCGTCGAGTTGCTCGTCGGTCAGGGCGAGCGCGGCCCGGGCGGCGGTCTCCGCCTCCAGCACCCGGCGCACCTCCAGCAGGTGGGCGCTGGTGGCGGGGGAGTGCAGTTCGGACAGGAACCCGACCGGGCTCAGCAGCCGGGCCGGGTCCAACGCGGTGACGTAGGTGCCGTCGCCGCGCCGGGTGCCCAGCACGCCGAGGATCACCAGGGCCCGGACGCCCTCCCGCAACGGGCCCCGGGACACCCCGAGCCGCGCGGCCAGCTCTTTCTCGACCGGCAGCCGGTCACCCGGCCCCAGCTGCCCACCGGTGATCATCGCCTTGATGCCCTCGATGACGACATCCGTCTGCGAGCGCCCGTCGTCGGGATCCATGACGTTCATCCTATGAAAGCGTCCAGATGTGACCGGTCACCAGGTCCAGGTCGAGGCTCTCACCGCCCGGCAGCAGGAGGTGGACCCGGACCGGTGCGGACGCCGTCAGCGAAGCCGCCGTCACCCGCCCGTCCTGCCAGGTGAAGTCCACGGTCAGGCCGCCGCGGGCCCGGAGACCACGGACCGATCCGTCCGGCCAGGGGCAGGCGGGCAACAGCCGGACCCGGCGGCTGCCGTCCGGCTCCACGGCGTGCGACTGCAGCAGCGCCTCGGCGACTCCCGCGGTGAACCCGAGGTTGCCGTCGATCTGGAACGGGGGATGGGCACAGAGCAGCCCCCGGTAGACGCCTCCGCTCAAGTGGTGGCCGTCGTCGGCGACCGGTTGCAGGAAACGCCTGGTCAGCGCGGCGACCTGGGCCGGGTCGTGCAGGCGGGCCCACAGCGCGATCCGCCAGGCCAGCGACCAGCCGGTGGACTCGGCGCCCCGGGCCTCCAGGGTGCGGCGGGCGGCGCGAGCCAGGTCGGGGGTTTCCTCGGCGTCGATCGACGCTCGGGGGAACAGGCCGACCAGATGGGTCTGGTGCCGGTGAAGCGGTTCAGCATCGGGGACGTCGGTGTACCACTCCATGATCCGGCCGTCCGTGCCGATCCGCTCGCCGGGGATGCGCTCCAAGGCGGTGTCGATCCGGTCGTCCAGCTCGGAGGAGCCGCAGCGGCGAACACCGGCGAGCAGGGTGCGGATCAGCACCCGATCCGCGGTGGTCGACACCCCGACCGAGGCCGGCTGCCCGTCGGCCGCCACGTAGGTGTTCTCCGGGCTGGTGGACGGCGCGGTGCCGAGACTGCCGTCCGGTAGTTCGACCAGAGCGTCCAGCGCGAACCGGGCGGCACCGATCAGAATCGGCCGGGACCGCAGAAGTTCAGCGGAGTCGCCGGTCATCTCGTAGTGGTCCAGCAGGTGCAACGACAGCCAGACGCCACCGAGCGGCCAGAACGACCAGGACGGGTCGTCGGATCCACGGCCGGTCGGCCCGGTGAAACCCCAGATGTCGGCGTTGTGGTGGGCCACCCAGCCGTCCGCGTCGTACAGACGCCGGGCAGTTCGTGCCCCTGACCTGCTGAGCAGTTCCAGCCAGGTGTGCAGCGGCTCGGTCAGCTCGGTCAGGCCGGTCACCAGCGCCGGCCAGTAGTTCATCTGCGTGTTGATGTTGATGGTGTAGTTGCTGCTCCACGGCGGCCGCACCTGGTCGTTCCAGATGCCTTGCAGGTTCATCGGCCGGGTGCCGGGCCGGGATCCGGCGATCAGCAGATACCGCCCGAAGTGAAAGGCCAGCGCGACCAGATCCGGATCCTGCCCGTCGTGGGTGCGCAGCCGTTCATCGGTCGGCGTCCCGGTGCGGGCCGGCCCCAGTTCCAGGTCGGCACGATCAAAAAAGGCCCGATGATCTTGTACGTGCCGGGAACGCAGCAGACTGCTCGGCGTCGAGGCCACGAGCTGGGCGCGGTCCACCGCATCGCCGTGCGCGTGGGTGTCGGTGGTGAGAACCAGCAGCACCGAGCGGGTGCCCGTGATGATCAGGTCGGCGCCATCGGCGCGGACTTGACCGTCGGTGGTCACGGCGAGGGCCGCGGTGGCGGTGACAGTGGCGGAGTCGTCGTAGCAGACGGCCTCGGCGAAGGGGATGGACACGTAGCTCGGTTCGACGTGCGACGGCATGCGCACCTGCCCGGTCCACCGCCCGTCGCTCACTGAAGCGGTCAAGGTGGGATGCGGCGACGTCACCCGGATCCGGACCGTGACGGGCTCCCCGTCGACCACGGTGCGATGCACGACGAGCGCCTGGTCGGGCGCCGAGGCGAACGTCTCCTGACACATCCGGCTGCCACCCGCCGACCACGTGTGCCGTGCGACGGCCTCGGTGAGATCCAGGCTGCGTTCCACCTCCGGATCGCTGCCCTCCTGGTCCAACCAGAGATCGATCAGCGGCTGGTACGACTGGGTATAGCCCTGCTGCGCCCGCTTGACCTCGGCCTCAGCCGTGCGCACGTCTCCGGCGAGTGCGGCCTCTCGAGCGGCCATGACCGCGGCTCGCGCCAGGTCGTCAGGAACCTTCTCAAAAGACGTACCA
The DNA here is from genome assembly GCF_016862075.1 of Actinoplanes couchii. Lineage (GTDB taxonomy): Bacteria > Actinomycetota > Actinomycetes > Mycobacteriales > Micromonosporaceae > Actinoplanes > Actinoplanes couchii. Next base: position 292,246 of record NZ_BOMG01000042.1, read on the forward strand.
GACCAGCAGTTGTCGTCGTTGATCTGAAGCCTGTCGACATCGGTGCCGCCGAAGCACATCGCCCCGAGCCGCCCGTTGCCGACCGGCAGGGCGTCGGTCCAGCGCTCGGCCGGTCCGTGCAGGTCGATCGCCCACCGCGCGCTCATGCGCCACCCCGGGCGCTGACCCGCAGCCGGACGACCCGATCACTCCACGCTCCCAGTACCACCCGCTGCCCCTCGATCCGGTCGTCGCCGTGTACATAGGTGAAGAGTTCCCCGTCGTCGAACCGCGGCGGGAGTTCGTCGTCGCATCCCTCGGTCTCGACCGTGAGGACGGCATCCCCGGCCCGCAGCACGCAGGGGGCGATCAGTTCACCGTCGCCGAAGACCAGTTCCACCCCGACGCGGGTACGCGGTCCGTCCATGCGCAGCTCCAGCTCGGCGGTGTCGCCGGACTCGGTGATACGCAGAGTGGTGACGAGCCGCATCGGGGACAGCGTACGGGCCGGGAAGTCCATGCTCGCCCAGAACCGCCCGTCGTGGGTCAGCGGATAGGCGCCGTCCGGGCGGGTGGCCGAGCCCGCGAGGGGCTGGTAGTAGCCGCTGACCCGCTCCTCGGTCAGCAGCACGGCGCCGTCCCCGTCGACCTGCAGTGTCGTGGGCCGGAACGCGCCCATCCCGAAGAACGCCGGGCTGATCCGCAGCGACCGCAGCCGAGCCGCACCGTGCCGGAACTGGAAGACGTTCGCGCTGTTGGCGAGCCCGGACCCGATGCTGCCGGTGCTCCGGGTGTCCGCCCCGGCGAAGACGGTGCTGGTGGTGGCACCGCTACGACGCCGGGCCAGCCCGACCGTGGGCCAGACCGTCCGGCCTTCCGGGGCGGGCGCGGCGACGGGAAGCGGCTCGGTGAGCACCGGATCGACGAGCGCCTCGGCGAGATGCCGGGCGGCTTCCGGCGGCCCGCCCGCAGCGGCGATGGTGGCCAGCCGGGCGAACTGAGTGTCACCGTCGGTGATCGCGAACCGCCGCAACAGACTGAGATACCGGTGTGCGTGGTACGTCTCCCGCTGGTCCTGCCGCCGCGAGTGGACGGTGGTCACCTCTCCGTCGTCGTCGACCAGGCTGACCAGGGTGCGCAGGTGAGCACGCACCGGTACGAGCAGCGCCGGCCACTCCAGCAGCCGGGCCAGGTGGACCAGCGCCGGCCCGGTCACGATCGAGCCGTAGACGGCGCTGCGCTCGGAGAAGAACCCGTCCGCGTCGATGTCGATGCCTTCGGCCAGCCACTCGTCGATCCGGGGCAGCAGCCGCTCGTCCCCGGTGACCCGGCGCAACCCGGCGAGGGCGCCGGCGAGTTCCCAGCGGTGATTCGGCGTATGGACACCGCCGGTGATCATCGCGTCGAGCGACCGTTCCGCGATCGTCTTCAGGACAGTGGCCTCGTCGGTCCAGCGCTCGGACCGTTCGAGGATCTCCAGGACCAGGCAGACGTCGTTGATGGTGAACGCGCTGTCCGGCGGCGACACGAGGTTGTCCCCGTCGAAGAGTCCACTGGGTCCTTGCAGGCTGGTCAGGTGTTGAAGCAGATCACCGACGGTTTCCGCAACGCCGCCGAAACCGGTCAGGTCAGCGACGATCAAGGTCTTGACCGCGCTCATCGTGTCCCGATGCGACAGGCCAGGCGCCGGAAGAGCGAGAAGGGCGGAAGCGGAAGCATGCGTGCTGCGCACGAGACGGTCGTAGTAGAGGGAGTCCACCCCGATCAGTCCTTCAGCCCGGAGTTGAGGTCGGAGCTCATGATGTACCGCTGCGCGACCAGGAAGATCACCAGCAGCGGCAGGATCGAGATCACCGAGGCGGGCAGCAGAATCGTCCAGTCGATGTTCTCGGCGCCGAGCAGCGAGCGCAGCGCGACCTGGAGGGTGAACTTGTCCGGGTCGTTGAGGACCAGCAGCGGCCAGATGTAGTCGTTCCACCGCCACTGGAAACTGAAGATCGCCAAGGTGATCACGATCGGGCGGGCCAGCGGCAGCATGATCCGGAAGAAGATGCCGATCTCGCCGGCGCCGTCGATCCGGGCGGCCTCGATCAGCTCGTCCGGGACGGTCTGGAAGAACTGGCGGAACATGAAGATGCCGCTGGCGGTCAGGATGCTCGGCACGATGATGCCGGCCAGGGTGTCGTACAGGCCTAGGTCCCGGATCACCACGAAGGTCGGGCTGAGGATGACCTCGGTCGGCAGCATGGTCGTGGACAGCACGCACATGAACAGCGCGGTCAGCCACCACGCCTTGTACTTGGCCAGGGCGTACCCGGTGGCGGCGCTGACGATCACGGTCAGCGTGGTGGTGACGGTGGCGACGACGAACGTGTTGCGGAAGTAGAGCGAGAAGTCGACCCGGTCCCAGGCGCGCAGGTAGCCGTCGAGGGTCCAGGTGTCCGGCAGGAACGTCAGCGGGAACCGGAACAGCTCCCCGCCGGGCTTGAACGAGCTGAGCAGGAACCACAGGATGGGCAGCACGAACAGCGCCGCGATCACCCACAGCGGAACGGTCGGCAGCGACGCCCGCACGATCCGGGTCAGGCGGCTTGCTTCGCGCGGTTTCTCAGAAGTCACGGTTGGCCCTCTTCTCCACGCGGGTCTGGACGAACGCGATGATCAGCAGCAGGACCATCAGGACCATCGAGACGGCACTGGCGTATCCGACGTTCGCGCGGTTGAAGCCGGTCTCGTAGATGTACTGGACGATCAGCCGGTTGGAGGTGCCCGGCCCGCCGCCGTTCAGGGCCTGGACCATGGCGAACTCCTTCATGTGCCCGATCGTGCTGAGCAGGATGACCATGAAGGAGGTCGGGGCGATGCCGGGCAGGGTGATGTTGCGGAACCGCTGCCAGGCGTTGGCGCCGTCCAGCGAGGCGGCCTCGTAGTAGGAGGTGGGCACGTTCCGGATCGCCGCGATGAACAGCAGCATGTTGAAGGCCATCCCGGCCCAGGCGGACGCGACCACGACGACGGCCAGGGACAGGTCGGCGTTGGAGGACCACGGGACCGCCCCGGCGCCCAGTTGGTCGAGGAGGAAGTTGACGGCGCCGAAGCTCTCGCCGAACATCCAGCGCCAGATGACGCCGATGACGATCGGGGAGATCAACCAGGGCAGGAAGAACACGACCTTCGCCGCCGTACGGCCTTTCGCGTACTTGGACGTGAGCAGCACCGCGATGGCCAGTGCGGACACGTAGACCAGTGGCACGGAGGCGCACACGTACAGCAGGGTGCGGGTCAGTGAGTGCCAGAAGTCGTCGTCGCTGAACAGGTCGGTGTAGTTCTCCATCCCGATGAACTCGGGTTCGCCGATGCCCCGGTAGTCGGTGAAGGAGTAGAACAGGCCGAGCGCGCCCGGCCAGACGAAGAACAGCCCGTACAGCACGGCGGCGACCGCGGTGAACAGCAGTGGTGCGAGGGTGTAGCGGCCGAGTCGGCGCCCGCCACGTGTCGGGACAGTGGTCATCAGTTCCTCCGTGCCGTCGGGCCGGCGGGGTGTGCAGACCCCGCCGGCCCCGGTGGCTACTTCTTGTAGAACTCGGTCGCCTGGTCGTTGATGGCCTTCACCGTGGTCGCCAGGTCCTGCTCACCGGCGAGGTACTTGACGGTGTCCTCCTTGAGCGCCTCGGTCTCCAACATCCGGCCGGCGATGGTATCGGTGATGCCGGACGTGGACTGGAAGCCGGAGATCGGGTCGGACGCGGCGATCTCGGCGTTGAACATGGCGAACGCGTCGGCGTTGGCGGTGTACTTGATGTCCAGGCCCTGCTCGGCGGGGAGGAAGCCGGAGATCTGCGACAGCTCGGTGTAGTTCTCCGGCTGGTACAGCCAGTCGACGAACGCCTTGGCCTTGTCCTCGACGCCGCTGCCCTTGAAGACGACCATCCAGTTGGTGCCGAGGTTGGTGGCGCGGGTGGGCTGGGCCGGCATCAGCGCGGTGGTCCACTCGAAGTCGGTGATGTTCTTGGAGAAGTCGGTGACCTGCCAGACGCCTGAGTAGTAGGCGGCGACCTGACCGGTCTTGAACAGGGCGGATGCGTCGTCGCCGGAGGTCCAGACCGACTTGGGCATGATGTCGTCGTCGTTGAGCTTCTTGAAGTACTCCAGGGCGGTGGTGCCGCCCGCGTCCAGCGCGTAGCTGCCGTCGGCCTGCTTCTGGGTGCCCTTGGAGCCGAACTGGTACATGAACGACCGGAGCCGGTGGGTGGAGCCGTCCATCACCATGCCGTACTTGGCGCCGGAACCCTCCTTGACCTTCGTCAGCGCGGCCACGAACTCGTCCCAGGTCCACGGGGTGTCGCCGACCCCCGGGTACTTGACGCCGGCCTTGTCGAACAGGGTCTTGTTGATGAACAGGCCGACCGCGGTGAGGTCGCTGGGCAGGGCCGGGACCTCGTTCTTGTCGTTGCGGACCACCAGCGACGGGATGACCTTGTTCTTCTCGGCGGTGTCGGCGAGGTCGACCACGTTGTCGATCCAGAGCGGGTCGACGCCGGAGGTGCGGGCCAGGGCGGGCAGGTCGTCGGCCTGGGCGCCGCTGCGCAGCCGGGTCAGCATGTCCGAGTACGGGATGTCGACGATCTTGATTTTGACGCCGGTCTCGGCCTCGTACTTGGTGGCCATGGCCTGGTAGCCGCCGCCCTGGTTGGCGTCGCCGGAGAGCAGGAACTGCAGGGGTTCGTTGTCGTCGGCCTCGGAGGAGCCGCCGGAGCAGCCCGCGAGGGTGAGGGTGACGGCCATGGCGGCCGCGGCGAAACGAAATATGCGTGAGTTCACGGTGATGTTCGACCTCTCGAAGGCGAATCCGGGATGGGTTAAGTATCAACGTGACCAGAAAGTGGTCAAGACTTTGTTGCCGAAGTTTTTCCTGGGGATGAGCAGACGATGTCGTCGCCGCCTGGGCCGGTAGCGCGGAAACCAGTAGGCTTGACGAGCGGATTTGAGTATCAGGTGGATACGAAAGAGGTGGCGATGGTCGACAAGGCCACGGCTCGGACGGCGACCGCCCGGGTGGTTACCGACATCAACCGCACCGCCGTCCTCGACGCGCTGGCCCACGCCGGGCCGCTGTCCCGCAACGCGCTGCGCGAGCACACCGGCCTCAGCCCGGTCACCATCAAACGGCTGTGCACGGCCCTGCTCGACGAGGGGCTGATCGTCCAGGTCGGCACCGAGAAGTCACAGGGCGGCCGGCCCTCCCACCTGTACCGGTTCGCCAGCGAACGACGGGTGATCATCACCGCCGAGGTCACCGTCGACGGGCCGCGCGCCATGCTGGTCGGCGTGGACGGCTCCGCGGGCGACCGAGAGTCCCGGCCGGTCCAGCCCGACACCGGCGCCGACGTCATGCTGGCGACCACCCTCGAGCTGATCGGCACGCTGCTGACCAGGGCACAGACCCTGAACCGGACCGTGCTCGGCATCGCCCTGTCCGTCCCCGGTGTCGTCGACCGGGAGGGGCGGGTCTCCAACTCGGTCGAGCTGGGCTGGCAGCAGCTCGCCGTCGGGCCGGTCGTCGAGCACCGGTTCGGGCTGCCCTGCCTGGTCGAGAACGACGCCAACGCGATAGCCATCGGCGAGTGGGCGCACGGCGCGGGCGCCGGAACCGACAGCCTGGTGTCGGTGGTCCTCGGCGTCGGCATCGGCGCCGGGCTGGTCTCCGACGGCCGGCTGGTCCGGGGCACCCGCTCCGGTGCCGGCAAGATCGGGCACCTGCTCACCGGCCTGGACTCGTTCGACAAGCTGTTCGTGCAGCAGGGCGACCTGGAGTCACACATCGGCGACACCGCCGCCCGCTACCGCGGTGACCGGCGGGTCCTCGGGGTGGCCCGGGTCCTCGATGCCGCCGACGCCGGGCACGCCAGCGCGCGCGGGCTCGCCGACAAGCTGCTGAACTATCTCGCGCTGTCGGTGGCCGCGCTCTCCACCGTGCTCGACCCGGAGGTGATCGTCTTCAGCGGGCAGCTGCCGCAGGACCCGGCGGGGCTGGTGCGGGCGCTGGAGCAGCGGCTGACCGGCCGCATCCCGTTCATTCCGCGCCTGGTCGCCGGGCGGCTGGGCGCCGACGCCGCGATGCTGGGCGTCGGCGAGCTGCTGGCCCGGCGTACCAAAGGCGCGGTCTATCTCTCCTGAATCCTCCCCAGACGGGTCAGCTGGGTGACGTGACCCGGGGTCAGCTCGTCGAGGCTGTGCACGCCGAGTAGTTTCATCGTGCGGACGATCTGCTCGGTGAGGATCGCGATGGTGCGGTCGACGCCTTCCCGGCCGCCGGCCATCAGGCCGTAGAGGTAGGCCCGGCCGATCAGGGTGAACTTCGCGCCCAGGGCGATGCAGGCGACGATGTCGGCGCCGTTCATGATGCCGGTGTCGACGGTGATCTCGATGTCGCCGCCGACCTCGCGGACCACCGACGGCAGCAGGTGGAACGGGATCGGCGCACGGTCCAGCTGGCGGCCGCCGTGGTTGGACAGCACGATGCCGTCGACCCCGAAGTCGGCCAGTTTGCGGGCGTCCTCGACGGTCTGCACACCCTTGACGGCGAGTCTGCCGGGCCACATCTCGCGGATGATGCGCAGGTCCTCGTAGCTGATGGTGGGGTCCATCGCGGCGTTCAGCAGCTCACCGACGGTGCCGCCGGTGGCCGACAGGGACGCGAACTCGAGTTTCGGGGTGGTCAGGAAGTCGTACCACCACCAGGGCCGGGGGATGGCGTTGGCGACGGTGCTCAGGCTGAGCTGCGGCGGGATGGAGAAGCCGTTGCGCTTGTCCCGCAGCCGGGCGCCCGCGACCGGGGTGTCGACGGTGAAGAAGAGCGTGTCGAAACCGGCCGCGGCGGCCCGTTCGACGAGCGCGTACGAGATCTCGCGCTTGTTCATCACGTAGAGCTGGAACCAGTTGCGGCCGCTCGGGTTGGCCTCCTTGACCGTCTCGATGCTGGTGGTGCCCAGCGTCGACAGGGTGAACGGGATCCCGGCCGCGCCCGCCGCACCGGCCCCGGCGGTCTCGCCCTCGGTCTGCATCAGCCGGGTGAACCCGGTCGGGGCGATCCCGAACGGCAGCGCCGACGGCCCGCCGAACACCGTCGCGCTGGTGTCGACGTTCGCCACGTCGCGCAGCACCCGCGGGTGGAACTCGATGTCCTGGAACGCCTGCCGCGCCCGGGTCAGCGACAGCTCGCCCTCGGCGGCGCCGTCGGTGTAGTCGAACGCCGCCCGCGGGGTGCGCCGCTTGGCGATCAGCCGCAGATCCTCGATGGTCAGGGCGGCGTCCAGACGGCGCTTCTTACCGTCCAGCTCCGGTTTCTTGAACCGCATCAGCTCGAAGATCTCGGCGGGTCGGGGGAACTGGCGCTGCACCATGCCTACTCCTGAGGGTCCTGGGTGAGGGTCCGCCGCAGCCATTGTTCGACCCCGGCGACGTGCACACTCGCCCAGGCCTGCGCCACATCGGGCTGACGCTGGGCGAGGGCGAGCTGGATCGCGCGGTGTTCGTCCAGGGTGCGCGTGGTGGCGGAGTCCTGGGTGAGCCCGCGCCAGACCCGGGCCCGGTGGGTCTGCCCGGAGACACTTTCGATCAGCGACGCCAGTACGTCGTTGCCCGATGCCCGTGCGATCCGGCGATGGAACTCCTGATCGTTCTTCACCAGCGCGTCGAGTGTCGGGCTGTCACCCAGCTCGTCGAGCAGATCGGCGAGCCCGGCGATGTCGGCGTCGCTCATCCGGTACGCGGCCATGCTGGTGGCCGCCGGCTCCAGCAGCCGGCGCACCTCGAGGAACTCCAGCATCGACTTGTCGTGCTGCAGATCGACCATGAACGAGATGGCCTCGGACAGCAGGCTGGGGGCCAGACTGGTGACGTAGGTGCCGGCCCCCTGCCGGACGTCGAGCACGTTGATCAGGGCCAGCGCGCGCACCGCCTCGCGCAGCGAGTTGCGGGACAGGCCGAGCTGGGCCGCCAGATCGGCCTCCCGGGGGAGCCGGTCACCGGGCGCCAGCTGACCCGAGGCGATCATCTGTTTGATCTTGTCGATGGCGGCGTCGGTCAGGGCCACGTCTACATCCGTTCCGTGCTGTCCAGAGGCTCCGTGGGGGCGGTGTACTCGATCTCGCCGGTCCAGTCTGTACCAGCGGCGAACGCGGTGACCACACGGATCCGGGGTGCGTCGCCGGTCAGCCGGAGGTGCAGGCGGCGGGTCCGCATGCCGGCCCGGACGTGGATGCGCTGCATGCCGATCGTGCCGGCGGTGATCAGTTCGGTGCCGTCGTCGTCGATGACGACATGCTGCTGGACGCGCTGTCCTTCGTCCAGTTCTTCCTCGATGACGAGATGGTCGAAGCTGATCTCCCGCCCGAAGTCGGCGACCACGGTCGTGCCTGTGGAGGACAAATCGGACGGGATGGGGGTGGCGAAGCGCTTCTCCATCTCGCGGCGCACCGTGAGAAGACGCGCCACGTCGCGGGCATCCAGCTCACCGTCAGCCGTCGGCGGCACGTTGAGCAGCAGATTCGCGCCCAGCCCGATCGAGCGGTAGAAGACGGCCAGCAGATGGTCGACCGACTTGGGGTCCTCGTTCGCGTGCCAGAACCAGCCGGGCCGCACCGACACGTCGCACTCCGGCGGCAGGTACTGGCTGGTCGTGAGGCTGTCGGTGGCGTCGGTGTAGTTGGAGACGTGCGTGGACGACACCACGTACTCCACCGGGTCGGCGGCGACCCCGTCCTCGTTACCGACCCAGCGGATCGTCGGGCGGCCCATGTTGAAGACCATCGCCCCCGGCTGGAGTTCGTCGATGACGGCCATCGCGGCATCCCAGTCGTAGGCCTGGTGCTCGGACCCGGCCCCGTCGAACCAGATCTCGCACAGCTCGCCGTATTTCGTGCACAGCTCCCGCAGCTGCCCGGTGAAGATCCGGTTGTACGCGTCCGGCTCGGTACCCCAGGTCGGTTCGTGCCGGTCCCAGGGTGAGAGGTAGACCCCGAACCGGACGCCGTGCCGGGCACACGCGTCGGCGACCTCCCGCACGACGTCGCCGGTCCCGTCACGCCACGTGCTGGAAGCCACGGAATAGTTCGTGGTCGCCGTGGGCCACAGGCAGAACCCGTCGTGGTGCTTCGCGGTCAGCACCACGTAACGGGCGCCCAGCTCAGCGGCGGTCCGGACCCAGCCGTCGGCGTCCAGTTTCGCCGGGTTGAAGACGTCGACACCGGCCGTGCCGTCACCCCATTCCAGGTCGAGGGCGGTGTTCGGGCCGAAGTGGAAGAACAGTCCGAACCGGTCGCGCTGCCAGCGCAACTGCTCCGGGGTGGGTACGACGGAACTCATTTGGAGACTCCTCCGAGGGCGATGCCCTTGGTGATGGTCCGGTGGAAGCCCAGGAACAGGGCGATCACCGGGATGGCGATGATGGTCAGGCCGGCGAACAGCGGGCCGAGCTGGGCGGTGAACCGGCCCTTGAACCCGAGGATGCCGACGGCGGCGGTCTGCGAGTCGGCGTTCTGCAGCAGCACGATGCCGATCTGGGTCTCGCTCCACACCCAGACCGCCAGCAGCAGCCCGGCGGTGGTGAGCGCGCCCAGCGACAACGGCACCACGATACGCAGGAAGATCGCGAACTCGCCCAGCCCGTCGACCTTGGCGGCTTCGATGACCTCTTCGGGGAACGCGGTGAAGAAGCCGTGCAGCACGATCACCGTGGTCGGCAGCGTCATCAGGCCGTAGACCACACCGAGCGCCCACGGGCTGTTCAGTGCGTTCAGGCTGTTGAACGTGCGGTACAGCGGGACCAGCAGCAGCACCGCCGGGACGACCGTGCCAAGGACGAAGAACGACAGGTAGACGTGTTTGGCCCGGCCCGGCAGGCGGGAGCCGAAGAACGCGCCGAGCGACCCGAGGCCCAAGTTCAGGATCAGGGCGACCACAAAGGCGGACAGCGAGTTCAGCAGCATGCCCTGCAACCCGGAGCTGCCGACCGGCCCGTTCCAGGCGGTGGCGAAGTTCTCCGGCAGGAAGTCGCCGCCCAGCCCGAGCGGGTTGGCGAAGATGCCGGTGTTGTCGCGGAACCCGAGGGTGGCGATCAGCAGGAACGGCACCACGGCGACGGCGGTCCACAGCGCCAGCGGCGTCTGGGTGAGGAAACCTCGTAGGGCCTTCACTGTTCTTTCCCTCGCGACAGGCGCAGGCCGACCAGCCCGAGCAGCAGCAGGACGGCTCCGCTGAGCACGGCCATCGCACCGGCGGTGCCGTAGTCGGTGAAGCTGAACGCCTCCTTGTAGATCAGCACCGGCAGGGTGGCCGTCGACGATCCGGGGCCGCCGTTGGTCATCGCCCAGACCACCGAGAAGTCGTTGGCGGTCCAGATCGCCTCCAGCATCAGCGTCAGGATCAGCACCGGACGGATGTTCGGCAGGGTCATCGAGAAGAACTGCCGGATCGGGCCGGCGCCGTCGATCCCGGCCGCCTCGTACACCGAGATCGGCACCTGCTCCATCGCACCGAGCACGATCAGGAACGCGAAACCGAGGTTGGCCCAGATCGCCACCACGATGATCACCGGGATGGCGGTCTCCGGGGTGACCAGCCACGCGTGCTGGTCACCGAAGCCGAGGAAACCGAGGACGCTGTTGACCGCTCCGTAGCCGGGCTGGAAGGCGGTGGACCAGAAGAGGCCGGCCGCCGCGGTCGGCACCACGCTGGGCAGGAACCAGACCACCCGGTAGAACCCGGAGCCGCGCACTCCCCGGCTGATCGGGGCGGCGAGCGCGCAGGCCAGCGCCACCACCCCGATCGAAACCCCGGCGGAGTACGCGACGGTGATCAGGATGCTGTGCCGGAAGTCGGCGTCGTCCAGCAGCGCCGTGTAGTTGTCCAGGCCGGCCCAGTCCAGCGGGCCGACCCCACTCCAGTGGCTGAGGCTGATCCGGACCCCGTCCAGGACGGGGTAGACGAAGACGGCCAGCAGCCCGAGCAGGGCCGGCGTCGCGGCGATCCAGGCGACCCGCGACTTTCTGGTTGCGGTCGAGGTGGTCACTTGGTGCGGGTCGTCTCCAGCGCGGCCTGCACCTTGGCCTGGATCGCCGCCGCGTCGGTGTCACCGGCGAGCAGCGCCTGGATCTGCGGGTCGACCAGGGCCTGGCCCAGCGTGGACGGGACCGTGCTGGTCCAGCCGCTCTGCAGGCCGGTGGTCTTGCTGTCGGCGATCATCTGCTGGACGTTCTCGTCCAGGGAGGCGAGCGCGGTGTCGGCGACGGTGTTCACCGCGGGCAGGTAACCGCCGACCTTGAGACCGGCCTCGACCTGCTGCTCGTCACTGAGCATGAAGTTGAGGTACTTCTCGGCCAGTTCCGGGTTCTTGGCCTTGGTGGGGATCGAGAACTGCGGTGTCGCCGAGCCGGTCAGCTGGGTCTTGCCGGCCGGGTCGACCGGCGGCAGCAGCATCCAGCCGAACTTGAGGTTCGGGTTGGCCTCCTTGATCATCGCCGCGAACCAGGAGCCCTCCAGGCGCATGCCGGTCTGGCCCTGCTGGAACTGGGCGTCGGTCTGCAGGTTGTCGGCGCCCAGGTAGCCCTCCTGGAAGACCTTCGCGTCGCCGAGCGCCTTGATCTGGTTGAGCGCGCCGGCGAAGCCCGGGTCGGTGTACTTCGCGGTGACGTCGGTGCCGGCCCGCCACGACTGCAGGTAGTTCGTCATCTGCTCGGGGGTGGTGGCGGTGGGCAGCAGCGCGTCGAGCATCCAGCTGATCTCCCAGCCGCTCTTGCCGCCGACGGCGAGGGGCTGGATCTTCTGGGCGCGCAGGGCGGTGGCCATGTCGGCGAGCTGCTGGACCGAGGTGATCCGGTGGTCGGCCGGGGCGGTGATGCCGGCCTTCTGGAACAGGTCGACGTTGTAGTAGACGACGCTGTAGTACGAGGTGCTGTCGGCGATCGCGTAGTGCTTGCCGTCGAACTCGGTCAGCGCGTTGGTCGCCTCCGGGTACCGCTTGTCCAGGTCGGAAGCGGTCCAGACGGCGCTCAGGTCACGCAGCCCGCCCTGCGAGACCAGGCTGGTGTACGCGGGGGAGTTGCCCGGGACCAGCGCGACGTCCGGCGCGTTGTCCGAGGTGATCACGGTCAGGTTGGAGCCGGTCGACGTCGCGGTGGCGATCGCCTGCAGGTTCACCTTGACGCCGGGGTTGGCCTTCTCGAAGTTCTGGGCGTACGCCTGGTAGACGGCCTCCTGCCCCTGGGAGAACTGCACGGTAAGGGTCTTGTCCGGGTCGCTGTCGCTGCCGGAGCAGCCGGCGGTGACGAGGCCGAGGGCGCAGAGCCCGCTGATGAATTTCAATGATCGTGATATCACGGCAAACTCCAGGGGGAAAGTCCGGTTTTGGTACGAAAAAAGACTAGGGTCCGTGCGGCTCGTGGCGCGCCGGATCGCGTCGGCAAGACATCCGATGACTGGCTTTTCGCCTGGTCCGGCCTGCCGGTGATCCGAGAGTTGCACCGATCTTGAGAGGTCGGCAAGCCATCGGGGGTAACAAAAACGTAACAGACACCCGATCACCTGTCCGTTTTGCCGTGAGTAGGCGAGGTGAAGGGCTTGATTTACCCCAAGTCATCGGATGTATTGTCGTCCCCATGACCTTGGACCCCCTCGAACGTGTCCGGATCGGCGGCACCGACGTGTCGGTGACCCGGCTCGGCCTGGGACTGGCCCCGATCGGCGGCCTGTTCACCGCCGTCAGCGACCAGCAGGCGCACGACACCGTCCGGCGCGGCTGGGACCTCGGCCTGCGCTACTTCGACGTGGCCCCGCTCTACGGCAACGGCCTGGCCGAGACCCGCGCCGGAGCCGTGCTCGCCGGCAAGCCGCAGGCGGAGTTCACCCTGTCTACCAAGGTCGGCCGGCTGCTGCGGCCCGGCGGCGACGGCGACCAGGAATTCTGGGCCGAACCGGCGGCGCTGGCCCCGGTCTTCGACTATTCCGCGGACGGGATCCGTACGTCGTACGCGGAAAGCCTGGCTCGTCTCGGTCTTTCCCGCACCGGCCTGCTGCACCTGCACGACCCGGACGACCACTTCGACCAGGCCGCCGGCGAGGCGCTGCCGGCGATGACCACGCTGCGCGACGAAGGCCGGATCGGCGCGGTGTCGGCCGGCATGAACCAGGCGCCGATGCTCGCCGACTTCGTCCGCACCGGGCACCTGGACGCGGTCCTGCTGGCCGGCCGGTTCACCCTGCTGGACCGCTCCGGCGCCGACGAGCTGCTGCCGCTGTGCCGGGAGAAGGGCGTGTCGGTGATCGCTGGCGGGGTGTTCAATTCCGGTCTGCTCGCCGACCCGCGGCCCGGCGCGATGTTCGACTACGCCCCCGCCGACGCGCACCTGGTCGAGCGGGCCCTGGAGATCCGCGACGTGTGCGGGCACCATGGAGTCCCGTTGCGCGCCGCCGCGATCCAGTTCCCCCTGACCCACCCGGCCGTCACGTCCGTCCTGGTCGGCGTGCGCTCCCCGGCCGAAGTCGACGACGCCGTCGCGATGGCGTCCGTCCCGATCCCCGCGGCCCTCTGGCAAGACCTCGGCATCAACCCCTTGGAGTACTCGTGAAATACCTGCGCATCGGACCCGCCGGCCAGGAGAGACCGGTCGCCTCGTACGACGGCCGGTTCTTCGATCTGTCCGCTGTCACGCCCGACATCACCGGGGCGTTCCTGGCCGCCGGCGGGATCGGAACCGTCGACGGCCTGCCCGAGATCGACATCGCCGGGCAGCGGATCGGCGCCCCGATCGCCCGGCCCGGGGTGGTGCTCTGTGTCGGGCAGAACTACGCCGCGCACGCCGCCGAGTCCGGCGCCACCCCGCCCGAGCAGCCGATCATCTTCTACAAGGCGCCGAACACGGTGATCGGGCCGGACGACGACGTGCTCATCCCGCGCGGTTCCACCCGTACCGACTGGGAGGTGGAACTCGGTGTCGTGATCGGCCGGACCGCCCGCTACCTGGCGTCACCCGACGACGCGGCCGCGCACATCGCCGGGTACGTGCTGTCCAACGACGTCAGCGAGCGCACCTTCCAGCTCGACGACTCCGGCGGCCAGTGGTCCAAGGGCAAGTCGTGCGAGACGTTCAACCCGCTCGGTCCGTGGCTGGCCACCGCCGACGAGCTGGCCGACCCGGCCCGGATCGGGTTGCGCAGCCGGGTCAACGGCGAGGTACGGCAGGACTCCACCAGCGCCGACATGATCTTCGACGTGCATTACCTGATCTGGCACCTGTCCCAGTACACGGTTCTGGAACCCGGCGACCTGATCAACACCGGCACCCCGCAGGGTGTGGCACTGTCCGGCCGCTTCCCCTATCTGGCGCCCGGCGACGTGATGGAGATCGAGGCCGACGGTCTGGGCCGTCAGCGCGGCACGGTGCGGGCCGCCGGATGAGGATCGTCGCGGTCGACACGTACGACATCCGCTTCCCGACGTCCCGGGACCTCGACGGCTCCGACGCCATGAACCCGGACCCGGACTACTCGGCCGCCTACGTGGTGCTGCGTACCGAGGACGGCAGCGAGGGCTACGGGCTCACCTTCACCATCGGCCGCGGCAACGAGGTGTGCCGCGCCGCGATCGACGCCCTCGCCCCGTTGGTGATCGGCGACGGCATCGACGACCTCGGCGAGTTCGCCCGCCGGCTCACCCACGACTCGCAGATCCGCTGGCTCGGCCCGGAGAAGGGTGTCATGCACCTGGCCGCCGCCGCCCTGATCAACGCGGCCTGGGACCTCACCGCCCGGGCCGCCGGGAAACCGGTGTGGCGGCTGCTCGCCGACATGGAACCCGAGCAGATCGTCGATCTCGTCGACTGGCGTTATCTCAGCGACGCGCTCACCCGCGACGAGGCCCTGGCACTGCTGCACGCCGCCCGCCCCGGCCGGGAGCAGCGCATCGCCCGGTTGATGGCCGACGGATACCCGGCCTACACGACCTCGCCCGGCTGGCTCGGCTACCACGACGACAAACTCGTGCGGCTGGCGAAGGAGGCGGTCGCCGACGGCTACCAGCAGATCAAACTCAAGGTCGGAGCAGACCTCGCCGATGACGTACGGCGGATGGAACTGGCTCGCCGGACCGTCGGCGACGACATCCGCATCGCGGTCGACGCCAACCAGCGATGGGACGTCGGCACAGCGCTGGAGTGGATGACGGCGCTCGCCCCGTACCGGCCGTGGTGGATCGAGGAACCGACCAGCCCCGACGACATCCTCGGCCACGCCGCGATCCGCCGCGGACTGCTCCCGGCCGGCATCAAGGTCGCCACCGGCGAACACGTGCAGAACCGGATCGTCTTCAAACAGCTGCTGCAGGCCGAGGCCGTCGACATCGTCCAGATCGACGCGTGCCGGGTCGCCGGGGTCAACGAGAACATCGCGATCCTGCTGCTCGCCGCCAAGTTCGGTAAACCGGTCTGCCCGCACGCCGGGGGAGTCGGCCTCTGCGAGCTGGTCCAGCACCTGTCGATGTTCGATTACGCGGCGGTCTCCGGGCGCCTCGACGACCGGGTCATCGAATTCGTCGACCACCTGCACGAACACTTCGAGGACCCGGCCGTGATCGTGAACGGCGCGTACCGGGCGCCCACGGCCCCGGGCTTCTCGGCCCGGATCCGCCCCGCGACGCTGCGGGAGTTCTCCTACCCGGACGGTCCGGCGTGGGCATCGGAAGGAGACGCCTGATGGGTACGTTCGACGGGCTGGTCGCGGTGGTGACCGGCGGTGGTTCGGGCATCGGCGCGGCAGTCGTGGCGGCGCTGCGTTCCGGTGGCGCCCGGGTGGCGTCGTTCGATCTGCATCCCGGCGAGCCCGCCGACGGCCTGCTCCCGATCACGGCCGACGTCAGCGACCGGGCGAGTCTGGAGCGCGGCGCCGATCGTACGGCCGCGGAGTTCGGGGTCATCGACATCCTGGTCAACTGTGCCGGGGTCAGCGCGGTCGGCGGTGTGGACGGCAACGACGACGACGAGTGGCGACGGGTCCTGGACATCAACGTCACCGGCATCGCCCGCAGCACCGCCGCGGTCCTGCCCCACCTGCGGCGCAGCTCGCACGCGTCGATCGTGAACATCTCGTCGATCGCCGCGACGGCCGGGTTGCCGCAGCGGGCGCTGTACTCGGCGTCCAAGGGCGCGGTTCACGCGTTGACCCTGGCCACGGCCGCCGACCTGATCGCCGACGGGATCCGGGTCAACTGCGTGGCGCCGGGCACCGTGGACACCCCGTGGGTGGCACGGCTGCTGGCCCGGACCGACGATCCGGTGGGGGAGAAGGCGCGGCTGGCCGCCCGGCAGCCCACCGGCCGTCTCGTCACAGCTGAGGAAGTGGCCGCCGCGGTGCTGTACCTCGCCTCGCCGGCCGCCGGCGCGACCACCGGAACGTCACTGGCGGTCGACGGCGGCATGTCCGGGCTGCGGCTCCCGAAGTAGTCAGCCGGGCAGATGTAACGTCACGTGCCCGTGCGCGGCCGCTTCGATGTGGATGCGGCCGCGATGACGGTGGGTGATCTCGGCGGCTATGGCCAGGCCAAGCCCGGAATGGCCGCCGGGATCCTCCGCCCCACGGTCCGTCACGAACGGTTCGAACGCGTGCCGCACCATGGCCGGCGCGAACCCGGGGCCGTCGTCGATCACGTGCACGGTCGCCGTCCGGCCGGCCTCGATCCGGACGGTCACCGTGGTTGTCGCGTAGTCGACGGCGTTCGCGATCAGCGCGGTGAGCAGCCGCTCGATCGCGGGCGCCGACCCGGGGACGACCACCCGGTCCGCCGTGGCCGACAGCACGATCGCCACGTCGTCGCTGGTCATCGACGCCACCACCGGCCCGGCGACCGCGACCAGATCGACGACCCCGTCCGGCGGCGTGCCGCGGGGATCGGCGGCGATCAGCAGGTCGTCCAGGATCCGGGTCAGCGCGCGGGTGTCGCGCGTCATCTCGTCGATACCGGCCGCGACGTCGGCGGGAACGTCGGCGCGGCGGCGGGACAGCAGCTGGGTGCGGGTGCTGAGCAGGGTGAGCGGGCTGCGCAGTTCGTGACTCGCGTCCGCGACGAACCGCCGCTGCACGGCGAGCGCCTCGGCCATCGGCACGATCGCCCGCCGGGCCATCACGTGCGCGGTGACCGCCGCCAGACCCAGGGCGGCGACCCCGACCAGCAGCAGCACGGACGCCAGCCTGCGCAGGGTCGCCTCGTCGCGGTGGTCCTCGGCCGTGACCTGGACGACCACCCCGTCCCGGCGAATCGTCCGGGTCGTGTAGTCCCGCCCGCCGACGACTCTCTCCCTGGTGACCGGCCCGGCGCCGCCGAGCACCCGCCGCGCCGTCTCCTGATCGACCAGCCCGGACGGCTGGCCCGCGGCCGTCGTCACGGTGTCGCCCCGGAAGACCGTCACGAAGATGCCACCCGGTGCGATCTGCGCGGACGTCAACCGGGAGGCGGCCCGCAGATCCCGCTCGGTGGTCGCGTCGGCGCCGATCTTGAACAGCACGAGGATCGCACCGAGCACGATGACCAGCAGCAGCGTGATCAGCGCGGTGAACTGCACGGTCAGCCGAGTCGTGACAGTCATGTCACGCGCCCGAGCCGGTAGCCGATGCCCCGCACGGTGTCGATCACGGTGCGCCCCAGTTTGCGGCGCAGATAGTGGACGTACGTGTCGACCATGCCCTGATCCGTGGCGTCCGGAAAGGCGACAGCCAGCAATTCCGCCCGCTCGAACACCTGCCGTGGACGGCGTGCCAGATGCTCCAGCAGCCGGGCCTCACCGTCGGACAGGGCGATCCGTCCCACCGACCGGCTCACCGTGTCGAGTGTGCCGCCCGGCACCAGGAGCGCCGCCGATGTGTCCTCGTGCCGCCGGAGCAGCGCCCGGATCCGGGCCAGCAACTCGCCGATGTCGAACGGTTTGGCGAGATAGTCCTCGGCTCCGCGGTCCAGGCCTTCGATCCGGTCGGCCGGATTCCCCAGGGCGGACAGAATCAGAGCCGGCGTCCGTACGCCCCGGCTGCGCAGCCGGGTCAGAACGTCGAGTCCTTCCAGCGCGGGCAGCCCACGGTCGAGAATCAGCACGTCGAACGACCGGGTGAGCCCCTCGTGCAGCGCCCGTTGCCCGTCCCCGACCCGGACGACCTCGTAGTCCTCCTCGGTCAGCAGCCCGACGAGCATCCCCGCGAGCCGGGAGTCGTCCTCGACCAGCAGCACCCGGGCCCTCACCAGTCGAATCTTTCCATGTGGATCCGGGTGGCCGGCAGCCCGGCGGCCCGGGCGTCCCGGACGACCAGGTCGGACCAGGCGGGCGGGCCGCAGACGTACAGGTCGGAGTCCAGCAGGTCGGGGAACACGTCCCCGATGGTCTGCCCCTCGGTGGACATCCAGGTGCCGGCCTCGGCCGGCCGGGGCCCGATCATGTGGACGACCCGGCTTCCGGTGGCCTCGGCCAGGGCCTCCACCTCGTCCCAGAGGTAGCGGTCGTCGGCGCCGCGCCCGCGCAGCACGACGGTCGCCTCGCCGGGGGTCAGCGGGGAGTCCTCCAGCAGGGCGCGTACCGGTGTCACCCCGACTCCGGCGGCCACCACCGACAGCCGGGGGCTGGTCCGGCCGGCGTCGGTGAAGATGCCGAACAGGCCGGCGAAACCCACGCGGGTGCCCGGGCGTACCCGGCTGATCCTGGCACTGCCTTTGCCGAGCGTGCGGACCGTGATGCGTGCGGTGGTGTCGGTGGGCACCGCGGAGAGGGAGATCGGATGTCCGTGGAACCAGGTCGCGCGGGACCAGAAACGCCAGATCGCGTACTGTCCGCCGGCCGCGCGCAGCCGGGTCAGGCGACGGCCGGAGAGGTGGATCGACACCACGCCGGGCGCGATCGGTTCGACGCCGGTGACCCGGACGTCGTGCCACAGGCTGCGGCCGATCGGCATCAGCACCCGGAAGACGAGCATCGCACCGAAGGCGATCGCGTACAGGGTGAGCCAGTAGGCGTACCGCCAGGACGCCGGATCGAGTACCGCGCCGTCCTGGCTCTGGTGCGGCAGGGCCATCACGATGCCGAGGTAGCTGAGGGCGTGCACCGCGAACCACATCTCGTGGGTGAACCACCGCCGGATCACGGTCACCGCCGAGGTCACCACGACGACCACGAACAGACCCAGCCCGATGTACGCGAGACCGGTGTCCTCCCCGTCGCCGATCAGCGCCAGGGTCTCGCCGACGACGTCACGCCCGTTCTCGACCGACCGTCCGACGGTCAGCAGGGCGAAGTGGGCGAGGATCAGATAGAGCGCGGGCTCGCCCAGCCTGCGGTGGTACGCCAGAGCCACGTCGTGGCCGATGACCCGGTCCAGGTACGGCACCCGGGCCGCCAGGAACACCATGACCAGCACCAGGTTCGTGCCGAGCAGCCCGGCCATGGTCCCGAGCGAGCTGAGCGCGGTGCCCGGGTTCAGTGTCGCGGGGCCGCCCCAGAGGGCGAACAGCACGAACGGCATCGCCACGGTCAGCCAGAACCCGGCTTTCAATACGGTCACCGTCACGGCCCGGCGGCCGGAGCGTCGCCGGCGTTCGACGTCCAGGGTGGTTGTCGGCATCATGGACGTCACCCTGACGCCGGATTCTCCACGGATTCTTAGAAGATCAACGGCAGCCGCGCCCGTACGCTGATGCTCTGCGCCCTCGGGACATAGCCGAGCCGTACGTTCAGTTCGCGCATGGCGGTGTTACCGGCCTGCGTCCACGTGGTGACCTCCCGGATGCCGTGCTCCACGGCCCACCTCAGCGCGGTCCGTTTCAGAGCGAGCGCGACACCACGGCCCCGCCAGTCCCGGGCGACCGCGGTCAGCGCGTTCTCGGCGATGCCGGGCCGGTCGGGGTCCGGCAGCAGGCCGGCGCAGCCGATCACCCGGTCGTCGGCGAGGGCCAGGAACATGGCCGCCGGATCGCCGATCCAGTCCGACTCCCACTGCGACGGTTCCACCCGGATGGTGGCGATCGTCGCCATGTCCTCGAAGCCCTGCCGTGCGACGTCGTCGTAGGCGCGCCGCCACAGCTCCGGGCGCTGTGCCACCGAGACGATCGTGACACCGGCGGGCACCACCGGGGCGGTCTCGTCGCCGACCGTGCGGACCTGCTCGATCTGCCGGTCCACCTCGGCGAACCCGAACCGGTGCGCGAAGAACAGCGACCCCGGGTCCTCGACCCCGGCACTGACGACGGCGACACCCAGGGCTTCGGCGTGCGGAGCCAGCCGGGCGAGCAGGGCGGTGCCCACACCCCGGCGCCGGAACCCGGTGAGCACCCGCGGCGCGACGAAGGCGGCGTCCGGCAGGTCGGACCGGCCGGTGACCCCGGATCCGGCCAGCTCTCCGTCGGCGTACGCCAGCAAGAAGGTCTGTCCGTTGGCCGCGGAGCGCCGCAGCGCCTCGATCTCGAGGGTGCGCTCGTTCGGCTCGACCGCCTGCCGGACCGCGCGCCAGTCCTCGAAGTCCTGCTCCGAGGCCGTCTCGCGCACCTCGATCGACATCGTGTCTCCTCGTTCTCCGGCGAAGGGGGCAGTTTCGCACGTGACGCGGTTGGCCGTACTGATCACCGTTCGTTGTTGACGCCGTGCCCTCCAGTGAGCATCGTGGAGAATCATGACCAGTCGTGCACTGATCGTCGCCAGCCAGGTCGGCGGGCTGGGCGGCTGCGACGACGACGCCGACCTGACCGTCGACGTCCTGAAGTCGCGCGGCTTCCTGGTCACCGCACTGCGCGACGGCGCGGCCTCCCGGGCGGGCATCCTCCGCGGACTCGAAGAGCTGATCGCGGAGACCCGGGCCGACGACGCCGCGGTCTTCTACTTCTCCGGTTACGGTCGCCGGGCCGCCGCCGACCTGCCCGGCGCCCCCGCGGAGCTGCCGTTCCTGCTGCCCACCGACATCGCGCAGACCACCCCCGACGACTTCCGGGGCATCCTCGCCGACGAACTCAGCGTGCTGCTCTGGCGGCTGACCCTGCGCAGTCCGAACGTGACCTCCATCCTGGACTGCCGTTCCCCGTCACCGGCGGTTCGCTGGCCGGTCGCGGCGGTCGGCCGGCGGTGGATGGCCACCGCGCAGGCCTTCGAGCGGCTGCTCGCCACCCATCCGGGCTCACCCTGGCACGACGACAACCCTGATGTCGTACGCGTGACGGCCGGCGGCGCCCGGGAGCCGGTGACGGAGGGCTGGTCACCGGAGTTCCGCCGCAACCACGGGCATCTCACCGCGGCCCTGATGCCGATCCTGCGGGACAACCCGCACGTGACCTGGGCCGAAGCGATCGCACGGGCCCGGCCGCCGGTGGTGGCCCGCAACCCGCTGCAACACCCGGAGGTCACCGGACCGGCCGACCGGGTGGTGTTCACCACGACCCCGGGCCGCCGGACCGGGCGACCGCACCCGATCCGGGTGGACCGGGCGACCGGCGAGACCTGGATCGACGACGCCCACGAGAACGGCATCCACCCCGGCGACGAGCTGCTGCTCTCACCCACCGGCCGGGTGCCCGGGCCGGCCGCCCCGATCCTGCGGGTCGGGCACCTGCGCGGGACCGCGGCCCTGCTGACCGCGCCCGCCGGGATCACCGTCGACGGGGTCGCCTACCCCTGGCGCAGCACCGCACGGGACATCCCGGTCCGGGTGTCGTCGCTGGACGACACCGCCCTCGCGGCACTCGCCGCGATTCCCGGCACCCGCCTGGTGACCGGCGGTGACGAGGCCGCGATCGTCACCGTCTCGCCCGGATATCTCCTGCACGACGCCACCGGTCTCTCCCTGGTCCGGGAGCCGCTGCCCGATGCCGGCCGGCTTCGGGAGCAGGTCGCCGGGCTGGTCACCTCGGCCCGGCTGCGTGCGCTCGGTGATCAGCCCGGCGACCTCGACCATCCGGTGCGGTTGCGGGTGGACGGATCCGCGGGGCCGATCACCGACGGCGCGACCGTGCACTCCGGTGACCTGATCCAGGTCGCCGTGAGGCCGGGCCCCGGCACGCCGCTGTCCTTCATCTGGGGGCCGCGGGCCGGGTCGCGGTCCTGGACCGTGGCCTGCTCCTGCGCTGGCCGGAGTCCGTCCCCGCGGTCGCCGCCCGGCACGAGACGATCCTGGCCGTCTTCTCCGAAACCCCGCTGGACGTGCGGGAGCTCATCCGGTCCGGTGCCGTGGACCTGACCGGGTCCGCGATCCGGCAGATCACCTTCCGGTTGTGTCCCGGCGGCACACCCTGCCCCTGCGGGCGATGATCCGCGCCTATCGTTCCGCGCTGCCGCGCAGCGCCCGGACCAGCGGCGCCAGCTCCTCCTCGGCGCTGAGCGTGTCGAGGGCTTCGGCCAGTGCGGTGTCGTTGGTCGGGCGGGCCGCGGTGAGCATGCGGTGCCCGTCGGCGGTGACCTCGGTGTAGATGCCGCGGCGGTCGGTGGGGCAGATGTAACGCGACAGCAGCCCGCGGTCCTCCAGCCGGGCGACCAGGCGGGTGGTCGCCGACTGGCTGAGCGCGATCGACTCGGCGACCTGTTTCATCTGCAGGTGGCCGCCGTCGTCGTCGTGCTGGCGGCTGAGCACGTCCAGCAGGGAGAACTCCCGGACGCTGATGCCGTGGGCGGGTTGCAGGGCGCGCTCGATGTGCGCGCTGATCCGATCGTGCAGGACCTGGAGTGCACACCAGCGCTGAGCCAACGCTGTCATGGCCTACATCATAGCCGTTTGCAAAAGCCCGCGTGTGCAACTAATTTTGCTTGCGTCAGGCAATACAAGGCGTACGCAAGTATTTAGGAGCCGGCCTTCATGCCGCAGCTGTTCACGCCCCTCACCCTGCCCGCCCCGAAGGGCCCCGGACTCGCCCTGCGCAACCGGGCGATCATCGCGCCGATGTGCCAGTACGTCATCGACCGCGAGGACGGCGTGCCCACCGACTGGCATCTGCAACACCTCGGATCCTTCGCCGCCGGCGGGTTCGGCCTGGTCACCGTCGAAGCGACCGGGGTCGAGGCCCGGGCCCGGATCAGCCCCCGCGACGTCGGCCTCTGGACCGACGAGCAGCAGCACGCCCACGAGCGGGTGGTCACCTTCCTGCACTCGCAGGGCGCCGCCGCCGCGGTGCAGCTCGCCCACGCCGGTGGCAAAGCCTCCACCTACCCGTGGCTGCCCGGCCAGCCCGACGGCACGGTGCCCGTCGCCGACGGCGGCTGGACCACGGTCAGCTCCGTCGACGGCCCGGTCCTGCCCGGACTCGACGCCGCGAAAGGGCTGACCGTCGCGGAGATCGCCGAGGTCGTCGCCGCGTTCGCCGACGCGGCGCGACGTGCCGACGCGGCCGGATACGACGCCATCCAGCTGCACGCCGCCCACGGCTACCTGATCCACCAGTTCCTGTCGCCGCTCACCAACACCCGCACCGACGAGTACGGCGGCGACGAACAGGGCCGGACCCGGTTCGTCCGCGAGGTGGCCGCCGCGGTCCGCGAGGTCTGGCCGGACCACAAGCCCCTCGGCATCCGGATCAGCGCCACCGACTGGCTGGACGGCGCCTGGGACGTCGCCGCCTCCGCCCGCCTGATCCGCCGCCTCGCCGACGAGCACGGCGTGACCTGGGTGGACGTCTCCTCCGGAGGCCTCGGCGGCGGCGCGACCATCCCGGTCGGCCCCGGTTACCAGGTGCCCCTGGCCGCCGAGTTGACCCGGCAGCTCGCCGACCTCCCGCTGGTGGTCAGCGCGGTCGGCCTGATCGACGAGCCGATCCAGGCCGAGACCATCCTGGCCACCGGCCAGGCACACGCCGTGTCGATCGGCCGGGCCGCCCTGCGCAACCCGCACTGGGCCGCGTCGGCCGCCACCCGCCTCGGCGTCCCCCGCACCGACATCCCGCAGGCCCCCCAGTTCTGGCGCGCCGACTGGTGATCCACGGTTCGCCTACGCTGGGGCCGTGCGGACTTCGAGATCATCCATGAGAAGCGGCAGATCCGGCCGTTCATGGAGTTCGTGCTGGCCCGGGAGGACTACCAGCAGCCCAAACCGCATCCGGAACCGTACCTGACCGGCCTCGCGCGGTTCGGCGCCCGGCCGGCGGAGACACTGGTCGTGGAGGATTCCGCCAGGGGCCTGACCTCGGCCGTGGCCGCCGGCATCGACTGCGCCGTCGTCCACAACGACTTCACGAAGACCCATGACGTCTCCCGGGCCACCTATCGCATCAAGACGCTGGCCGAGGTGACCGACATCGTCCTCGGGCGCCGGTGAGCCGTGGTACCGCGGTACCACGACCACGCGGGACCGCGGTCGGATGGCAGGGCGACGGTCCGTCCGTAGCGTTCTGACGGTGATCGAAGTTCACGGACTGACCAAGAAGTACGGTGCCGTCCGAGCCGTGCACGACGTGTCGTTCCGGCTGGAAGCCGGGGTGATCAACGGGTTCGTCGGGCCGAACGGGGCCGGCAAGTCGACGACCATCCGGATGATGGTGGGCCTGGACCGGCCGACGTCCGGGCACTGCCTGATCGACGGCCGGCCCTACGCCCGGCTGGCCGCGCCATTGCGCGCGGTCGGCGCCCTGCTCGACGTCGAGGCGATCCATCCCGGGCGCAGCGGGCGCGACCACCTGCGGATCCTGGCCCGTACCCACGGCATCGGCGCCCGCCGCGCCGACGAGCTCCTGGAGATGGTCGGCCTGGTCGGCTCCGCGTCCCGCCGGGTCGGCGGTTACTCCCTGGGCATGCGCCAGCGGCTCGGCCTGGCCGCCGCCCTGCTCGGCGACCCGGCCGCGTTGCTGCTGGACGAACCGGCGAACGGCCTGGACCCGGACGGCATCATCTGGATCCGTTCGCTGCTGCGCGGCCTGGCCCGGGAAGGGCGGGCGATCCTGGTCTCCAGCCACCTGATGGGCGAGCTGGCCCAGACCGTCGACCGGCTGATCGTTCTCGGTCGCGGCCGGGTGCTCGCCGACGCGTCGCTGGCCGAGCTGGTCTCCCGCAACGCCACCCGCGTCGTGCACACCCGTACCGAACAGCCGGACCGCCTGGAGCTTCTGCTGCGCGAGCGCGAGGCGGCCGTCGCCCGGCGCCCGGACGGCAGCTGCGAGGTCACCGGGATGACCGCCGACGAGGTGGCCGTGCTGGCCCACCACGCCGGGATCCTGCTCTACGAGAACACCACCGTGCCCGCCTCCCTGGAGGACGCCTATCTCACGCTGACCAGGGGGAACAACCGATGACAACCGATTCGCCGGTACGCCTGACCATGCCCCGCCTGATCGCCGCGGAGTGGCTCAAGCTGCGGACGCTGCGCTCGTTCTGGGCGTGTGTGGTCGCCGCGCCGGTGCTGGCGGCAGGCGGTGCCGCGGCGTCGGCGCTGTCCTTCAGCGATCCGGACCTGGCCGGGGACGTGACCGCCCGGGACGCCGTCACCGAGGTGCTGGCGTCGTCGTCGGGCGTGCTGCAGATCGCCCTGGTGGTCCTGGCCGTGGTGGCACTGAGCTGCGAATACACCGGCGGCGCGATCCGGGTGACCCTGGTCGGCGTACCGCGCAGGCTGAGTCTTGTGGCCGCGAAAGCGGTGGTGGTCACGGTCGTCGCGACCCTGCTGGCCGGTCTGTCGATCGCCCTGGGGTACGCCGCCGCCCTCCCACTGCTGCACCAGGGCGACGTGGCCCCGCTGCCGTACGGCACAATGCAGGCGCTGTTCGGTGTGGAGGTCGGGTACTGCGTGCTGGTGGCACTGTTCGCGTTCGCCGTCACACTCACGGTCCGCAACACGGCAGCCGGCGTCGGTCTCGTCCTGGGGGCCGTCCTACTGCTGAGAGTGGTGCTGTTCATGTTCGACCCGCTGGTGCGGTTCGACCTGCAGAGTCTGGCGTTCTCCACCGCCGCGACCCAGGTCTGGACCGACCCGCTGTCGCGTGCGCTGCCGGTCGTCGCCGCGTGGCTGCTGATCCCGGCGGTGGCCGGCGCCGTGAACCTGATCCGCCGGGACGCCTGAGTGACCGAGCTCCGCCATGTCCTGCGGGCCGGCCGTCCCGGGTGGGGAACCGCGATCGTGGTCGCGTTCTGCCTGCTGTCGGGGCTCGACACCGACATGCTCGTCGACTGGGCGCCGACCGGCGAGTTCTGGTGGGGCCTGGCGGTCAACACGGTGCTGTCGCTCGCGCTGTTCTGGGGGCGTGCCTACCCGTGGCCGGTGCTGGCGCTGGTCGTGGTGGGCGACGCCCTGTCCGTGCAGACCCAGGCCGTGGTGTACGCGGTGGCGATGTACTTCCTGGCCGCGAACCGGCCGCTGCGGCAGGTGTCGGCCGGGGCGGCCGGTTCGCTGGCCGTGCTGGGGGCCGAGACGTTCCTGCGGTCCGGCCGCGACGACTTCGGCATCTTCCTCGCCTACTACGGGACCGCCGTGATCGGCGCGGTCCTGATCGGGGCGAACGTCGCGATCCGCCGCCGCTACGTGCAGGCCCTCGTCGACCGGGCCGCGCAACTGGCGCGGGAGAAGGAGCAGGAGGGGCAGTTGGCGGCCGCCCGGGAACGGGCCCGGATCGCCCACGACCTGCACGACATCGTCGCGCACAACCTGACCATCATGGTGCGGCTGGCCGACGGCGCGACCGCGGTCGCCGACTCCGACCCGCAGCGCTCGCGCCGGGCCGTCGAGCGGGCCGCCGACCTGGGCCGGGAGGCGATGAAGGACATGCGCCGGCTGCTCGGTGTGCTGCACGACGGGAGCCCGGACTCCGGCGGTGACCTGGAGAGCATGGTCGCGACGTTCCGGATCGCCGGGCTGCCGGTGACGCTGCGGCGCCGCGGGCTCGACCCGGTGTCGCCCGGCCTGCAACGGGTGATCTTCCGCATCGTGCAGGAGGGGCTGACCAACGCCCTGCGGTACGCCGAACATCCCAGCGAAGTACTGGTCGACCTGGACTACACCGGCCCGATCCTCATCGTGATCACCGACGACGGGCGGGGCACCACACCGGCCCCGTCGGTCGGCAGCGAGCAGGGCCTGAACGCGATGCGGGAACGTGCCGCCCTCTACGGCGGCACGGTGGAGGCCGGCCGTCGACCGGTCGGCTGGTCCGTCCGGGTCACCCTGCCCCACCCCACCGAGGAAACCTCCTGAGGACTGTGATGACCGAGACGACCCTGCTGCTCGTGGACGACCAGGAACTGCTCCGCGACGGCATGGCGATGGTGCTGTCCCAGGCGCCGGGCCTGCGCATCGTCGGCGAGGCCGGCGACGGCCGGGCCGGTGCCCTGATGGCCCGTGACCTGCGCCCCGACGTGGTCCTGATGGACGTCCGGATGCCGATCATGGACGGCATCGAGGCGACCCGGGACATCGTCGCGAACTGCCCCGGCACCCGGGTCCTGATCCTCACCACCTTCGACCTCGACGAGTACGCCTTCAACGGCCTGCGCGCCGGGGCCAGCGGGTTCCTGCTCAAGGACGCGCCGTCGGCCGACCTGATCCACGCGGTCCGTACGGTCGCCGCCGGTGAGGCGGTCGTCTCGCCCCGGCACACCCGCACCCTGCTCGACCTCTACCAGGGCGGACGCGTCACCACCCCGGCCGGTACCAGCGCACTCGGCGAGCTGACCGGCCGGGAACGCGAGGTGCTGATCGCGATCGGACAGGGCCTGTCCAACCCGGAGATCGCCGGGCAGCTGTTCCTGTCCGAGTCCACGGTGAAGACCCACGTCGGCCGGGTGCTGGCCAAGATCGGCGCCCGGGACCGGGTGCACGCGGTGATCTGGGCGCACACCAACGGTCTGGTCTGAACAGTGGTACCGCGGTACCACGCCCGGAGGGCACCGCGGTCGGATGTCCGGGCCGGCCGGCGTCCGTAGCGTCATTCCCGTACCGAGAACACACCTCGACCAGGAAGAAAGAGTCACCCCGATGAATGCTCAGGCCGGTCACCCGACGAAGCCCCGCACCACCCCGATCGCCCTCTGGGTTCTCGGCGCCGTAGTCGTGCTGATCGCCGCGGTCGTGCTCTGGGTCGGCTGGCCGCGGACTCCCGTCACCCTGCCGGCCGGCGACTCCCGGGTGGACGTCTACGTGATCGACGACCACGAGGCCCTGACCTACCCGGCGGCGACCGGCGAGAAGGACGGCTGGTTCGGCCGCCTCTCGCTCCCGTGCGGCGTGACCATGTGGTACGTCGAGTCGGCCGGCACCGCGATGTGCGCCACCCTGGGCGGCCCGCACGGCAAGATCACCGTCACCGGCACGGACGGCCGGCTCGAACTGCCCGCCGACTCCCAGGCGGCCGTGGCGCGCTGGGCCGCCGAGAACAGCGACAGCGACCCGGTGACCCGGGTCCTCCTGACCCAGGACGGCGACCCGGTCGCCATCGTCACCGTGGCCACCCCGGCCACCGCGGTCCCGGCCACCTGATCCGCATGGTGGGAGCACTGAGGACCACGTCGGAGCTCTCGCCGCGGGCGGTCCGGCGGTTCGTCCTCGGCCGGCAGGGTCTCTGGCCCGGCCGCCGGGTGGCGGCCGCCGACGGTGTGCGGTCGGCGCTGACCGAGGCCGGGATGATCCAGATCGATCCGCTCACGGTGCTCGCCCGCAGCCACGACCTCGCCCTGCACGGCCGGGTGCTGGACTACCGCCCGGCCGACCTGGACCGGCTGATGTACACCGGGCGGGAGTTCTTCGACTACGGCGGAACGCTGTTCGTCGTCCCGATGACGGAGTTGCCGTACTGGCGGACTCCGATGGCCCGCCGGGCCGGCGACGAGCGGTGGCGGGTCTTCGCGGCCGAGCATCCGGCGCTGCTGGACGACGTCCGGAGCCGTCTGCGCGACGAGGGTCCGCTCAGCAGCCGCGATTTCGGCGGCGCCGGGAAGCGCGGCTCGTTCCGGTCGGCGAAACAGAGCGCGAACGCCCTGTACTACCTGTGGCTGACCGGTGAGCTGATGACACACGGGCGCCGCCGTTTCGAGCGGCTCTACGGCTTCCGTGACGACATCGCCCCGGCCGGGCTCCGGCACGCCGCCCCGGTCGAGGACGCCGAGCGGTACTTCGCGGGCAAGGCCTTCGCCGTCATCGGGCTCGCGACGGCGCGGTCCTGGGCGCACCGGTTCGCCCGGCTGTGCCACCGCAAGGTGGACCGCGACGAGGCCCGGTCGCGGATCGCCGCGATGGTCGATCGGGGCGAGGTGACGCCGGTACGGGTGGCGCACAGCAGTGTCGTCCATTACGTGCGCACCGAGGATCTGCCCCTTCTGGAGGTGGTGGCGCGGGGTGGTGTGCCGGAGGCGTGGCGCCCGCTCGGGCCGGACACCACGGCGGAGGTCACCTTCCTGGCGCCGCTGGACATCGTCAGCGCCCGGGGCCGGGCGAGGGAGCTGTTCGGCTTCGAGTACCTGTGGGAGGTGTACAAGCCCGCCGAACGGCGCCGGTGGGGTTACTACACGATGCCGGTGCTGCACGGTGACGAACTGGTCGCCCGCATCGACCCGAAACTGGACCGGGAGACCGGCACCCTGCGGATCGAGGGGCTCTGGTTCGAGGACGACGCGACGGCCCGGGACGGTGACTTCCTCGACGCGTACGCGGCCGGGTTGAACCGTCTCGCCGAGACCTTCGGCGCCACCCGGGTCACCGGTCGTGTTCCCGGCCCGAATCTGCTCTAGCGCAAATAGGTTTGCTGTGGAAACCTGTTTGCCATGACAGCAGATGCGATACGTCCCGGGGACGACCCCCGCCGGATCCTCTCCGAGGTGCGCGGGCTCGCCGCCCGGGTGCGCCGTGATCAGCGGCTCACCTGGGTGGCGTTGCTGGTGCTGGGTGCGGTGACCCTGCTCGCCGTGCCGTTCGACGCGATCTTCATGCAGCTGCAGTGCCAGGCCGACGGGTGTACGTTCGCGCGCCGCGGGATGCTCTACTACTGGCCGCCCGCGCTGCTGATCGCCTACGCCACGATCGCCTGGGGCTATCTGCGGGCCGCCCGGGCGCGGGGTGTCGGCGGGCGCGTGCTGCCGTACGCGATCACCGGCGCGGTCACGGCCGTCGTGTTCACCGCGGCGTACGTGGCGGCGGCGCTCTACTTCCCGGCCAACCCGCCGTTCGAGGGCGGTCCGGTGCCGTTCTGGTGGATCGTGCTGGACCGGCTGATCGCCCCGTGGGGCCTGATCGGGCTCGCGCTGCTCGTGCTGGCCGCCGTGGAACGCAACGGTCCGCTGCTGCTGTTCACCGGGGGATACCTGGCGCTGGTGCTGCTGGTCCTGCCGACGACCGAGGGCATGTCCATGATGGGCGCGAACCTGAGGCTGTCGATGGCGGTACCCCAGCTGATCATCGGCATCGTGCTGCTGGCCGGGGCGTTCGGTTTCGCGAAGGCCCGCCGCCCATGACCGACGTCTCCGGCCACCCGGTCACCGGGCTCGACGAGGTCGTTCATCAGCGGGTCCGCCTGGGCATCCTGGCCATCACGCACGAGGCCAAGCGGGTCGAGTTCGGTTACCTGCGCACCCAGCTCGACCTGACCGCCGGCAACCTCTCCAAACACCTGAGTGTCCTGGAGGCCGCCGGCCTGATCGACATCGAGAAGGGTTACGAGGGCAAACGCGGCCGCACCTGGATCACCCTCACGGCCGACGGTGACGCCGCCCTCGCCGCGGAGATCAGCCGCCTGAAGATGCTGATCGCCCGCGTCGAGACCGCCTAACCGCGCTGCCGAGGTTCGAGGATCACCACGGTGGTGGGAGTGGGGCGCCGCGCGGCGTAGGCGTCGAGTTTCGGGTCGAGGTCGCGCCAGCGCTGCCACAGCCGGTCGTGTTCGGCGCCGGGGGTGGCGGCGCGGGCCCGGACCGGGCGCTCGCGCCCGTCGACCTCGGTGGTGGCGTCCGGCTCGGCCAGCAGGTTGAGCCACCAGGCCGGCTCGCCCGCACCCCAGCCGTTCATGGCCAGGGTGACCTGGTCCGGCCCGTCCTCGAAGTAGGCGACGATCACCGAGCGGGGCTGCCCGCTGCGCCGCCCGGTGGTGGTGAGCCGGAGCGCGCCCTCACGCCCCGGCTGTGGCCGCTTCAGTCCGAGGCGCCCACGGCTGATCCGGTAGATGCCGCGATGGAGGGACCAGACGGCCCGCATGACCGGTCGCGGCGGCAGGAACACATTCTTGTCCGCCATGGAGGCAGTATGGAACCGCCTCCCTGAGACCTGCCTGAGCAGCGTCAGGCGGGCACGACCGCGGGAACCCGGATGCGGTCGGTGACAGCGACGGCGGGCTGGGTGCGGGTGACGGCGGGCCGTCCGGCCAGCAGGAGCGGGCGCAGGTCGGCGGCGACCATGTGCGCGAAGGCCGCGGGGCTGATCACGTGCAGGGAAGCGTTCAGGTTCTCCAGGGCCACACGCGCCAGGAACGCGTTGTCGGGCTGGTCCACGTACAACAGCGCGGTGATTCTCTCGAGGAACGGGCGGCAGCTGGCCGGGGTCTCGGTGCGGGTGTGCCGGGCCAGCCCGGTGCGGATCTCGGTGGGCAGATGCGGGGCGAGCAGCTCCGACGCACGGACCGGAAGCACGTCGGTCACCGCGCCCAGCACCCCGGTGACCACCCGCAGACTCTCGCGGCGGCCGTGCAGGCGAGCCTTGCGCTCCACGTTGCACAGAAGGGCATCAATTTCCACTGGGCGTCCTTCCCAAACATGAGGATGAGCCCGAGTGGTGCCCGCTGAAGAAGAGACGAAACCGCATTGAGGCGGACGTCACCCCTCGGGGGCCGCGTACCCTCGCCGCCATGACTGCGCGAGCCGACGACCTCGGGCTGGGGGCCTGGCTGCGGGATCCGGGCACGGTGGTGCGCCGCGACGTGGGGCTGCCGCTCGGTGACCCGGTCCCGGAGGCGATCGTGGCCGCGTCCGAGACTCCGGGCGCGCCGACCGAGTGGGAGCCGCACGCGCACCCGGTCGACGAGCTGGTCTGGGTGCGCGGCGGGACGATGACCTCGCGGATCGGCAACCGGCTCTTCACCGTGCCGGCCGGGTTCGGGTTGTGGCTGCCGGCCGGAACCGTGCACGGCGGGCGGGTGACGGCCGGCGCCGAGCTGCACTACGCGTTCTTCGCCCTGGGCCGGGTGCCGGCCGGGTTCGGCGGTCCGGCCCTGGTCGTGATCACCCCACTGCTGGAGGCGTTGCTGGTACGCCTGACCAGGGCCGATCTGGACCCCGCGGCGCGGGAGCGGACCGAGGCGGTGGTGTTCGACGTGCTCGTACCGGCGGAGCGGCAGTTCGCGCTGGAGCTGCCGGGTGATCCGCGGATCGACGCGATCGCCGAGGCGCTGCTCGCCGACCCGGCCGACAAGCGGGGCCTGGAGGAGTGGGCGGAGCACCTGGGCGCGAGCGACCGGACGATCAGCCGGGCGTTCCGTACCGCGACCGGGTTGTCGTTCGCGCAGTGGCGGCAGGCGCTGCGGGTGCACCGGGCGCTGGCGATGCTGGCCGAGGGCGCCGATGTCCGGGACGTCGCCGAGCGGCTGGGTTATGCCCAGCCGAGCACGTTCATCGCGGCGTTCCGACGGGTGCTGAAAGTGACTCCGGGGGCGCTGGCCAAACGAGGGTGATGTCCGGAATCCCGTATCCGGTGTCGTCAGCTCGGGATTGCCGACAAGTTGATCATCACCTAGCCTCGGTAAGGCAAGGCAAGCCTTACTTCACGGTGCTGCACCGTCTCAGGAGCGAATTCCGCATGATCATTGTCAACCGTCTCGCGGTCACCGCCGCGACGCTCACCGCGGTCGCCGTCACGGCCACCGCCTGCGGCACCACGGACGTCGAGGACGTCCCCACCGCC
The DNA here is from genome assembly GCF_016862075.1 of Actinoplanes couchii. Taxonomy (GTDB): domain Bacteria; phylum Actinomycetota; class Actinomycetes; order Mycobacteriales; family Micromonosporaceae; genus Actinoplanes; species Actinoplanes couchii. The sequence continues at coordinate 325,078 of NZ_BOMG01000042.1, forward strand.
GCCTCGGCGGCCCCCGCCTCGCAGAACTGTGCCGAGGACACCACGACCACGTCGACCGGCCCGGTGTCGATGACCGACGGTGTCGGCCGCAAGGTCGAGCTGGCCAAGCCGGCCTCCCGGGTCGCCGTCCTGGAGTGGCAGCAGACCGAGGACCTGATCACGCTCTGCGTCAACCCGGTCGCCGTCGCCAGCCCCGACGGTTACAAGCAGTACGTCACCGCCGAGAAGCTGCCCGAGGGCGTGGCCAGCGCCGGCGAGCGTGGCGAACCCGACCTCGACGCGCTGTACGCGAGCAACCCGGACCTGATCGTCATGGAGGTCTACAAGGCCGACGACGAGCTGCTCGCCAAGCTGGAGAAGCGTGGCGTCCCGGTCCTGGCCACGGTCGGCGCCGACGCCAAGGGCCAGATCGACAACATGAAGAAGGTCTTTTCCATGATCGGTACGGCTACCGGCCGCACCGAACGCGCCGACGCCGTCCTCAAGGACTTCGACGCGCACTTCGCCGCGGCCAAGGAGAAGCTCGCCGCCGCGAACGTGCCCGCCACCAAGTTCCTGTTCTTCGACGGCTGGATCGAGGGCTCCAACGTGGTGATCCGCCCGTACGGCAAGGGTGCGCTCTTCACCGAGATCGGCGAGCAGCTCGGCATGACCTCGGCCTGGACCGACGAGATCAACTCGGCGTACGGCAGCGGCGGTGTCGACCCGTCCTACGGCCTGGCCCAGACCGACATCGAGGGCCTGACCGCCGTCGGCGACGCGACCCTGTTCTACGCCAACGACGGAACCCCGGAGAACTACGTCACCGAACTGAACAAGAGCGCGATCTGGAAGGCACTGCCCGCGGTCAAGGAGGGTCGCGCCCACACCTTCCCGAACAGCGTCTGGGGAGCCGGCGGCCCCAAGTCCAACGAACAGGCCATCGACGCCTACGTGAACATCCTGACCACGAAGTAGGTGGCAGGGTGGGAGAGTGCAGATCTCCTACCCCTGCGTGTGCTGCGGTCATCTGACCCTGACGGGGCCCCCGGGTTCCCGTCAGGTCTGCCGCGTGTGCGGCTGGGAGGACGACGTCTACCGGCTGCGCTGGCCGTACCGGGCGGGCGGGTCCTCCCTGATCGAGGCGCAGAAGAAGGTCACCGGTCCGGCCGAGTTCGACCGGGATCCGTTCTGGCGACCGATCGACACGGCACGCGACCGGTTCGAGCCGGGCGGGCGGGAGTTGGCGCCCTGGCCCGAGGACCGGACGGTGCTGTACTGGTGGCGCCGCCGTCCCGGAACCCTCTGGTGGGAGGAACCCGGCCCACGCCCCGAGGACGCCGGCGACGGCCCGGCCGACGACTTCGCCGAGGCCGTCCGGGCCGTCGCCGCGTTTCCACCGGCGACCGCGGACAACCTCCAGGGCATGGCCGTCGACTTCGACCACTACCTGTGGGAGTGCCCGTCGATCCGGGACGTGGTCGTGGTCAGCGGCCCGGACCCGGACCGCCAGTTGACGGCACACTGCCGCGCCGAGTCGGCGTCCGCGCCGCACCGGGTCGCCGCCGACGTCGAGCAAGTGTGGACGCGCGACCTCCGCTACGTGCACTGGGAGGCCCACCGGGTCCGGCTCGAACCGGCCTCGGTGATCCTCGACGCGGTGACGGTGAGCAGCGAGAACGGCTACCGGATCACCGCTACGATCGTCGTCACCTGGGCGTGACCGGACAGCCGTCCTCGTGCGTCGCTCAGAAAGTCTTCGTGCGTTGCTCAGAAGTCTTCGTGCGTCGCTCAGATGTCGAGGTCTTCGACCACCGGCTCGTCGCTGATGGTCTGGCGGGCCACCGAGTAGAGCTCGGCCGGGAGCAGCGGCTCCAGCTCCTCGGCGGTGTCGACGACGGTGAAGGTCGCCTGGGCCGGGGTGCGCATCCAGGCCTGGTCGGGGGACCAGTCGCCGATCCAGCCACGCCAGCCGGTGGACCACTTGCGGCTGCGGTCGGCGGCCGGGCCGACCGGAACGTGCAACTCGGACCGGGAATGGTGCACCGCGAACCGGCCCCCACTGGTCCGGAACAGCGAATACGTCTCGTCACCCTCGTTACCGGTCGCGGTCCACTCGCCGAGGGCAACCCCGAGGAACCGTTTGATCGACGAATCCCCGAGCCCCACCTTCACGGTGATCTCGTCGAACCCGGCCTTCTTGGCCTGCTCGATCTGCACCAGACGGTGCAGCGCGGTGACGATGGCGCTGGACAGGTTCCCGCCGGTCAGCTCCTGGGCCTGCTGCAGCAGCGGGAGGTCGTCGTCGGCGATGTAGATGGTCTTGTTCGGCATGTGACTCCCCTCTGGACATCAGTGTACTCATACGTGTACGACTACGTACATGGATACGTACACGTGGCCGATTGAGGTCGAGGACCTCACCGTGGCCTACGGCCGCACCAAGGCCCTGGACAAGATGAGCCTGCGCGTCGGGGCGGGCACCGTCACCGGACTGCTCGGTCCCAACGGCGCGGGCAAGACCACCCTGGTCAGAGTGCTGGCGACGCTGATGCGCCCACAGCGGGGAACCGCCCGGGTGATGGGCCACAACGTCGTCGGTGACGCTCTCGGCGTACGGCGGAAGATTGGTCTCGCCGGTCAGTTCGCCGCCGTCGACCAGGAACTCACCGGCCGGGAGAACCTGGAGACGATCGGCCGCCTCTACCACCTGCCCCGCGCCGAGGCCCGCCGCCGGGCGACCGCGATCCTCGAACGCTTCGGCCTCGCCGACGTCGCCGACCGGCGGGCCGGCACCTACTCCGGCGCCATGCGGCGGCGCCTCGACCTGGCCTCCAGCCTCACCGGCCGCCCACCCGTGCTGCTGCTCGACGAACCCACCACCGGCCTCGACCCGCGCTCCCGCCAGGAGTTGTGGGCCATCGTCGACGAACTGCGCCGGGACGGCACCACCGTCCTGCTCACCACCCAGTACCTGGAGGAGGCCGACCGGCTGGCCCAGCACATCGCCGTGCTGGACGGCGGCACGGTCATCGCCTACGGCACCCCGGCGGTGCTGAAGGCCGGCATCGGCGCCGACATCCTGCGGATCGGGCTGCACGATCCGGCCGACGTCCCGGCCGCGAGGCTGCTGCTGGCCGGTCTCGGCACCATCGAAGACCCTTTGTCGGTACGGGTGACCAGGCCGGACGCATCGGTCGAGGCCCTCCGCCGTCTCGACGCCGCCGGCCTGCGGGTGTCCACCATCGAACTGGCCCGGCCCAGCCTCGACGACGTCTTCCTGCACCTGACCGGCCACCCGACGATCCGTGAGGAGTCCCGATGAGCAACACCGTCCTGCACGACAGCCGGGTGCTGGCGGGCCGTCAACTGCGCAAGACCCTGCGCCGGCCGACGTACATCGTGTTCTCGTTCATCCAGCCGGTCATCTTCGTGCTGCTGTTCCGGTACGTCTTCGGTGGCGCCATCGACACCGGCGCCACCACCTACGTCAACTTCCTGATGCCCGGCATCATCGTGCAGACCGCGGTTCTCGGCGCCCTGGTCACCGGCCTCGGGCTCACCGAGGATCTGGGCAGCGGTTTTGTCGACCGGCTCCGCTCACTGCCGATGGCCCACTCGGCCGTGCTGCTGGCCCGTACCGCAGCCGATCTTGTCATGAACGTCTTCTCCCTGACCGTCATGATCGTGGTCGGACTGCTGGCCGGATTCCGCCCCGACCAGCCGGCATGGCAGCTGGGCATGGCGTTCCTGCTGGTCCTGGGATTCTCGTTCGTCTTCTCGTGGATCAGCGCCTGGATCGGCCTGACCGTCCGCAACCCGGAGACCGCCCAGTCGGCCGGTTTCATCTGGGTTTTCCCACTGACCTTCGCCTCGTCGGCGTTCGTCCCCACCGACACCATGCCCACCCCGGTCCGGGTCTTCGCCGAACACAACCCGGTGACCCTGGTCATCGACACCGTCCGCGGCCTCACCACCGGCGGCCCCGACCCGGCCGCCCCGGCGCTGCGCGTCCTGATCTGGTTCACCGCGCTGCTGCTGATCTTCATTCCGTTGGCGGTACGGGCTCTCCGCCGCGCTTGATCTCGCTGGTGGCAGCGGTATCGCGGATGGCCTCGGCGATGGTGGGGGCGTCCTTCTTGAGCAGCGCGCCGTGGTTGCTGGTCACCTTGGCGTGGATGCGGATGTTCGGGTTGCGGACGGTCACCGCGTCCAGGCCGGCCCGGATCTGTTCCTGCTCGTCACCCCGGCTGCCGAACGAGGCTCCCGAGGCCACGACGTACCGGGTGGGGACGGTGACGGCGTCGAGGACGGGGCTCAGTTCGCTCTCTCGGGACAGCTCGCCCAGCTCGATGTTGCTGTCGGCCTGCTGGTCGGCGGTCATCCGTGGGGTGAGGCCGGTCGGGCGCAGCAGGGGCAGGAACCAGCCCATCCGGCGGAACAACTTGCGGATCCGAACCTCCATGGCCTCGTCGAGCCAGTCGTGCGGGAACGCGCCGTCGACCAGGACCGCGCCGATCGTGCGGTCCGGGAACCGGGCGGCCCGGTGCGCGGCGACCACCGCGCCGTAGGACCAGCCCACCAGCAGCGCCCGGTCCAGCCCGCGAGCCGCCATCACGACGTCGACGTCGCGTACCGCGGCCTCGAAGGAGTAGTCCGCCGACCGTTTCGACCTGCCCCGGGCCCTCTCGTCGTAGGTGATGTGCCGCCACCCGGTGCCCAGCTCGGCGATGACCCGCCGCCAATAGCCCTGGGTGGCGAACTGCCCGTTGAGGTAGAGCACCGGGATGCCGGAGCCCCCGGTGTCGGTGACGGCCAGGGCCGTGTCCTCGACCGGCACCATGCCGGACCACTGCGCCACGGTCGGGACGTCGCTGTCGTTCGTCATGAGATTCCCCTGTTCCTGGTCGGTTGGTGGTGGTTGTCGTCAGAGACTGTGGGCGGTGATGTCGCCGTGGGCGGTGGTCGCGTGGATGCTCAGCGCGGCGCCGCCTTCGGTGCTGGTCAGGGTGTTGTGGACGCGGCCGGACCTGGTGCCGGCGTCCAGGGTCGCGGCGGTGCCACGGGCGGCGCCGATCGAGATGTCGCCGTGGTCGGTGCTCAGCGTGACGGTGCCCTCGACGGCCTCGGTGACGTGCAGGTCGCCCTTGCTGGTGGTGATCCGCGCCGGGCCGCCCAGCCGGCCGACCTTCACGTCGCCGGCCTGCAGGGTCAGGCGGGCGGCCGCCGTCTCGTCCAGCGTGATCGAGCCGTTCGCGCTCTCGACGGTGACGTCGCCGAGGCGTCCGACGCCCCGGAAGTCGGCGAGGGCCGCCACGGCCTCGACCCGGGAACCGGCGGGCAACTGGATCGTCACCTCGACGGCGCCGGACGCGCCGAGAAGCCGGTTCGGGGCCTCCTCGGCCACGACGCGCAGGACACCGTCGGTGTAGTCGACAGCGATCCGCTGCGCGGCCTCGACGTCGCGGCTCTTGGCGGCGTTCTCCGGCCGGATCTCGACAGTGGTGTCGGCCCGGTCGGCGGCGATGAGCCGGATCCGGCCGGCGGGGATGCCGAGCACGGCCGAGACCGGGGTGGGGGTGTCGAACTTCATCATCGTGAACTCCTTCGATCGAATGTTTCTGACAACGGAAAAGCTACGTTGCCTTCACGATGTCAGCAACATCGATGTTGCACTCTCATGTCATTTCTGCTGTTCAGGGCGTTGCATTCATTGCAATGGGTCAGGATGCAACGCAATGCCTGCTTGATCGTCCGTTGCAATGAGCGTAGGGTGAACGCTAAGTGGACGGATGCGAAGGAGGCCGTGGTGCCGGGTGGCAGGCTCACGCAACAGGAACGCCAGCAGATCGCGCTCGGGCTGGCCGACGGCCTCGCCTACGCGGAGATCGCCCGGCGCATCGATCGTCCGACCTCGACCGTCACCCGGGAGGTGATGCGCAACGGTGGCCCGGGCGCGTATCGCGGTGATCTCGCCCAGCACGCCACCGAACATCGCGCCCGCCGCCGGCCCAGGGCGGTGCCCGGGCGGTCTCCGGCCCTCCGGTCGGCCGAGGGGAGGGACAACGAGGCCCTTCGCGCGTACGAGGAAACCTTCGCCACCATCTTCATGCAGTCGGGCCTTCCCCGGATCACGGCGCGGGCGCTGGCCGGTCTGTACACCACCGACACCGGCAGTCTCACCGCCGCCGAGATCGCCGAGCGATTGCAGATCAGCCCGGGATCGGTCTCCAAAGCGGTCGCGTTCCTCGACAGTCAGGGTCTGATCAGGCGGGAACGTGACGAGCGGCGCCGGGAACGATATGTCGTCGACGACGACGTTCTGTACCAATCCGTGATGGCCAGCGCCCGGTCCACCGCCCAGCTCGGTGAGATCGCCCGGCAGGGAGTGGACATCCTCGGGCCCGGCACCCCGGCCGCCGCCCGGTTGGAGAACATCGCGCGCTTCGTCGACTTCGTCTCGGAGAACATCGCACGTGCCGCCGACCAGGCCCGGGAGATCCTGCACAGCAAACCCGACAGGGATCACTAGCCGGAATCTTGCCGTTTCCTGGCGCTTTCCTCAGATGCTGCAAAGGTTTTCCTGTCCCTTTGGCAAATGGTGAAGAGGGACACAGTGAATGGTGGCAAGAAATCCTCCCGATGCGTTTGAGTGGAGTCACCGGATGGGAATTCCGGCGCTGTCGCCGCAATTTCTGAGGAGCGTTTCGTGGAAGTCACCGGATTCTTCGCCGCCATTGTCATCGGTCTCGTCATCGGCGCCCTCGGCCGGCTCGTCGTGCCCGGCAAGCAGAGCATGCCGATCTGGCTCACCCTGCTGATCGGCGTCGTCGCCGCGATCATCGGCACCTTCATCGCCGCCGGGCTGGGCGTCGACGACACCAAGGGCATCGACTGGATCGAGATCGCCATCCAGGTCGGCGTGGCCGCCCTCGGTGTGGCCCTGGTCGCCGGCACTTACGGCCGCCGCAAGCACTGACCCCAGCCAACGGCCGCGGTCACCGCAAGCTTCGATCCCGGCCGACGACCGCGGCCGCCGCAAGCTTTGATCCCGGCCGACGACCGCGGCCATCGAAAGCGCTGGTCCCGCCTGGCGGCTCGGCACCTGACCTCGGGTGCCGGGCCGCCGCCGTATTCGCGGTTCGGGTCGTTGTCTTCCTGGACCACCCGTAGGCCCTGGCGGCTCGGGCACAAGTCCCCGCCGTCATCGACCGCGGAGAGCGATGCGCGGGTGACTTGCGGGGGTCTGGCACCGTGTGCCGGTGCCCGAATCTATTGTGGAATTCCTGGGTCTGCACGCCGAGCGGCAACCCGACCGGATCGCGGTGACCTCTGGCGGCCGGCAGATCACCTTCGCCGGTCTGGAGCAGCGGACCAGGGAATTCGCCGCCGGGCTGGCCGCGCTGGGTGTGGAGCGCGGCGCGCGGGTCCTGATCTGCCTGCCCGCCGGGATCGACGCGATCGTCGCCACTCTCGGCACGGTGCGGGCGGCCGCCGTCGGTGTGCCGGTGAATCCGCGTTCGACCACCGCCGAGCTGGAGCAGTATGCCGAGGACTGCACCCCCACCCTGACCGTGACCGCTGACAACGTCGCGGAGATCCTGGCCGCTTCTGGCGCGGAGGCCGTTTTCGGCGCGGAGGCCGCGGGAGCAGAGCAGGCAGGGAAGGCGGGGCGGGCCGAGTCGGCGGGGAAAGCCGGGCAGGCGGGACAGTTCGAGGGGACTGAGGAACCGGAAGCCTCGCCCGCGGTGGTCGCTCGGGACGATCTCGGGCTGGAGGAGGACGCCTGGATTCACTACACCTCGGGCTCTACCGGGCGACCCAAAGGTGTGGTCTCCAGCCAGGGCAGTTGGCTGTGGATGCTGGAGCAGTCACTGGTCGGGCACCTCGGCTTCACCGCTGACGATCGGCTGCTCTGGCCGTTGCCGTTGTTTCATGCGCTGGGGCACGCCCGCTGTGTGCTGGCCGTCGCGGTTGTCGGGATGAGTGCCACGGTCCTCGACCACACCGGCGACGACGAGCTGATCACCGCTCTTGAGACCAGTGCGCCGACGATCTTCACCGGTGTCCCGACGGTTTATCACCGGCTGATCGCCGCGCTCGGTGACCGTCGCCTGGACCTGCCCGGCCTGCGGATGTGTGTCACCGGGGGAGCGCCGTGCCCGCCACAGTTGCGGTCTGCCGTGCGCCACCTGCTCGGCGCACCTCTGATCAACAGCTATGGGAGTACGGAGACCTGCGGCGCGATAGCCATGGAGCACCCGGACCGCGAGCCGATCGCGGAAGGCTCGGTGGGCCGCGTCATCCGGACGGTGCGCATCGCCGATCCGGCTACCGGAGCCGAGCTGCCGGCGGGCGCCGAGGGTGAGGTGCAGGTCGGCGGTAAAGCCCTGATGAAGGGCTATCGCGGACTGCCGGACGCCACCGCCGAAGTGCTGTCCGACGGCTGGTACCACACCGGCGACCTGGGCCGACTGGACGGCGACCAGCTCGTGCTGACCGGCCGGGCCCGCGACCTGATCATCCGGGGTGGCGCCAACGTGCACCCGGCCGAGATCGAGAAGGTGCTGCTGGACCTGCCCGGTGTCGCCGACGTGGCGGTGGCGGGCCGCCCCCATCACCGGCTCGGCCAGGTCGCGATCGGCTACGTGGTGCCGAAGAGCCCCGACGTGGAGGCCCCGGCACTGCTCGCGGCGGCCCGGCGGCGAATGTCCGCCGCGAAGGCACCCGACGAGATCCAGATCGTGGCCAGCATCCCACGAACCGCCTCGGGCAAGGTGATCCGCGACGAGCTGGGAGCGCCGCGGAGACCGGGCAAGACGGTCCGCGACGACCTCGGAGCGTCGGACAAAAACGGCGTCCCGATGGGGACCGATGACCCGGTGCAAGACGATGACCCGATCGTCATCGTTGCCATGGCCTGCCGGTTTCCCGGTGGGGTTCGGTCGCCGGAGGATCTGTGGGCGATGGTGGACGGCGGCGTGGACGCGATCGGCCCGTTCCCGTCCGACCGTGGCTGGGATCCCGGCCTGTACGACCCGGATCCGGACCGGGCCCGGCACACCTACGTGCGCACCGGCGGCTTCCTCGACGGCGTGACCGATTTCGATCCGGCTCCGTTCGGGATCGGCGCGACCGAGGCGGTGGGCATGGACCCGCAGCAGCGGCTGCTCCTGGAGACCGCCTGGGAGCTGTGGGAACGCGCCGGCATCGACCCGGGCACGGTCCGCGGCAGCGACACCGGCACCTACCTGGGGCTGATGTACCGCGACTACGTCGGCCTGACGTACCGCGGCAACGGCACGCTGGAAGCCGACCTGGAGGGTCACCTGGTCCTCGGCTCGGCGGGCAGTGTGGCGTCCGGCCGGATCAACTACACGTTCGGGCTGACCGGCCCGGCCGTCAGCGTCGACACCGCCTGTTCGTCGTCGCTGGTCGCGATGCACTGGGCGGCCCGTGCGCTCCGGGCCGGGGAGTGCTCGATGGCGATCGCCGGTGGTGTCACGGTGATGTCCACGCCGGACCCGTTCGTGGTGTTCAGCCGCCTGCGGGGGCTGGCCCCGGACGGCCGGGTCAAAGCGTTCGCGGCCGACGCCGACGGCACCGCCTGGGCCGAGGGCGCCGGACTGCTGCTGCTGGAGCGGCTCTCCGACGCCCGTCGGCACGGCCACCCGGTGCTGGCCGTGCTGCGCGGGACCGCGATCGGCTCGGACGGCGCCTCCAACGGGCTCGCCGCCCCGCACGGCCCGGCCCAGCAGCGGGTGATCCGGGCGGCTCTGGCCGACGCCGGTCTCGGGCCGGCCGACGTGGACGCGGTCGAGGCGCACGGCACCGGCACCCTGCTCGGCGATCCGATCGAGGCGCAGGCACTGCTGGCCACGTACGGCCGGGACCGTCCGGCCGGGCAGCCGCTGTGGCTCGGCACGGTCAAGTCGAACATCGGCCACACCCAGGCCGCCGCCGGAGTCGCCGGAGTGATCAAAATGGTGCAGGCGCTGCGCCACGGACGCCTGCCGCGCACCCTGAACGTGGACCGGCCCAGCGAACACGTCGACTGGACCGCCGGCGACGTGAGACTCCTGACCGAGGCGCGCCCGTGGCCGCAGACCGGCCGGAGGAGCCGCGCCGCGGTGTCCTCGTTCGGGATCTCCGGCACCAACGCCCACGTCATCGTGGAGGAGGCCCCGCCCGCCGACGATCTGCCCGCGCCGGGTGATCAGGAGGGCCTGCCGCTGCTGCTGTCGGCCGCCGACGTCACCGCTCTGGCTCACCGGGCCCAACAACTGACCGGTTCAGATCACCGGTCGGCGACGACGGTCGGCGGCAGGAAGGCCGGTCCGGATCACCAGTCGGCGACGACGGCCAGCGGCAGGAGAGCCGGTTCGGATCACCAATTGGCGACGGCGGTCGACGGCGGGAAGGCTGGTTTGGATAGCCGGTCGGCGGCTGCGGCCGGCGGTGGGAAGGCGCCGGATCGGCTGTCGGCTGCTGCTGTCGGGGCCGGGCGGGCCTCGCAACGGCACCGGGCGGCACTCCTGGGCGGGCCCGCCACCTGGCCGGACGCGCTCGCGGCACTTGCCACCGGGCACCGGCACCCGCGGCTGGTGACCGGGGACGGCCGCCCCGCCGGCAAGGTCGCGTTCCTGTTCCCCGGCCAGGGCGCCCAGCGCCCCGGCATGCGCGACCTGCTGCCGTACGACGTCTTCCGTACCGCCTTCGACGAGGTCATGACGGCGCTCGGTGACCCGGTCCCGGACAACGCCGACGTGGACCGGACCGAGAACGCCCAGCCGCTGCTGTTCGCCTACGGTGTCGCCGCCGCCCGCCTGCTGCAGTCCTGGGGAATCGTCCCGGACGTGCTCGCCGGGCACTCGATCGGCGAGCTGGCCGCGGCCCACGTCGCCGGAATCCTCACCCTCCAGGACGCCGCGACCCTGGTCGGAGCGCGAGCACGGTTGATGGGCGCGCTTCCGGCAGGCGGTGCGATGGCCGCGATCGACACCGACGAGGCTTCGGTACGGGCACAGCTGCGCCCCGGAGTAGTCATCGCCGCGGTCAACGGCCCTCGATCGGTGGTGATCTCCGGCGACGAGCCCGCCGTGACCGCTTCCGCCCAGGCCCTGCGCGAGCACGGGCACCGGGCCACGATGCTGCGGGTCAGTCACGCCTTCCACTCGGCGCACATGGATCCGGTGCTCGGCGAGTTCGCCGCGGTGGCGGCCGGGATCACCTACCGTCCGGCGCGGATCCCGGTGCTCAGCACCCGCACCGGCCGGCCTGCCGTCGGCGACGATCTGCGGTCGGCCGAGTACTGGACACGCCAGTTGCGGGAGCCGGTGCGCTTCGCTGACGTCGTACCGGAAATGCCGGATCTTGCCGTTGAACTCGGACCCGTGCCCACACTGGCGCAGCATGTCCCGCAGGGCACGATCCTGGCCACCATGGACGGCGCGGCGACCCTGTGGGCGCGGGGTGTCGCGGTGGACCGGGCGGCGCTGCTCGGGCGGCCGGATCCGCGGCGGGTGGCGGCTCTGCCCACGTACCCGTTCCAGCGCCGCCGGTTCTGGATCACCGGCAGTGGGCCGGAACGGTCAACGGCCCTGCTCGACAGCATGGTTGCCGAACCCGGCACCGGGCGGCACGTGGCGACCGGCCGGTTGTCGCCGACTGCGCAGCCGTGGCTCGGGGACCACACGATCGGCGGGGAGACGCTGGTTCCGGGTGCGCTGTTCGCCGAGGCGGCGCTGGCGTTCGGGGCGTGGGCCGGGGTGCCGGTGGTGACCGAGATGGTCATCGAACGGCCGCTCGTGCTCGCCGGCGACGACGTGGACCTGCGCCTGGTACTGGACGCGCCGGAGCCGGACGGCAGCCGGGCCCTGGAGATTCGTTCCGGGCACACGCTGCACGTTTCCGGTCGGTGCGCGGCCGGCGACGAGGAGCCGGGGGAGTGGGACTGGGCCGGGGAGTGGCCGCCGGCCGGTGCGGAACCGGTCGATCTCGGCGGCTTCTACGACGACAGCGGCTATGGGCCCGCGTTTCGGGGTGTGAGCGCTGCCTGGCGTACCGGCAATCAGGTCTTCGCCGAGGTGCGCCTGCCCGCCGCCGCCGGGACCAGCCCCGACCCGCATCCCGCCCGGCTTGATGCCGCCCTGCATCCGGCACGGCTGATCGATGACCGGAATCAGACACCGCGCGTGCCGTTCGTCTGGTCCGGGATTCGTCGTTTCACCCCGGTCGCCGCGGTACGGGTACGCATCCAGTCCTCCGCCGCGGACCGGGTCCGGGTGCAACTGGCCGGGGCGGACGGGCAGCCGGTGCTGGAGATCGGTTCGCTGACGTTGCGGGCGCTGCCACAGCCGTTGTACCGGATCTCGCTGGCACCCGTTCCTCCTGGTCAACGTGTTGCGGACCCGGTGCTGCTGGACGCGTCGATGCCCACGGCGGTCAGCCCGGAACAGGTCCGTGCCCAGTTCTGGACCGTGGCGGCCCGGCTGCGGGAGCAGCTCGCCGGAGCATCGCGGGTCGTCGTCACCACGGACTCGCCGGTGGTCGCCGGGCTGGTCCGGGTGGCCGCCGCCGAGTATCCCGGGCAGGTCGGCCTGGTCCACACCGACGGCACCGAGACGTCACGCCGGGTGGTGCCCGATGTCGTCCACTCGGGCGAGCCGGAGATCACGATCGTCGACGGGGTACCCGGCGTGCCGCGGCTGGTCAGGGCTTCGGTGCGGTCCGGTGCGCCCACCGGGTTCGGCGACGGGACCGTGCTGATCACCGGTGGGACCGGGGCGCTCGGCCGTCTCCTGGCCCGGCATCTGGTTTCGGCTCACGGGGTGCGGCACCTGCTGCTGGTCAGCCGGAGCGCCTCCGCCGTGGACATCGGGCCGGACGCTTCCGTCACCGTCCGGGCCGCCGATGTCAGCGACCGTGCTCAGGTGGCCGCGCTCGTGGCGGCGGCTGATCCGCCGATCACCGCGGTGATCCATGCGGCAGGTGTCCTCGACGACGGCCCGATCGCCACGCTCACCCGGGAACGGGCCGACGCGGTGCTGCGGTCCAAGGTCGACGGCGCGTGGCACCTCGACGAACTGCTGCCCGGTGACCTGGCCGCGTTCATTCTGTGCTCGTCGGCGTCCAGTCTGCGGGGCAACGGTGGTCAGGCCGCCTACGCCGCCGGTAACGCCTACCTCAACGACCTCGCCCGCCGACGCCGAGGAGCCCTCTCCCTTGCCTGGGGGCCGCTCGACCTGGACGGCGGCATGCCGTTGCCTTCCGGCCGGGCCGACGCCGGCATGCCGCAGCCCTCCGGCCGGCCCTCGTTGCGGCCGATGACACCGGCCGAGGTGACCGCCGCCTTCGACGCGGCCCTGCTCGGTGCGGATCCGGTGCTCGCGCCGGTCGTCTACCGGAGCAAGGAGCGTGCGGTGCAGCCTGCCGCGGTGCCGGGCCGTCTTCTGGCCGGTCTCGCCGGACCGGAACTGGTCACCGCGCTGGAGGAGCTGCTGCGCGGCGAGATGGCCGGCGAACTCGGCCACGCCGACCCGGCGATGGTGGACGTGCGGGGCGCGTTCACCGACCAGGGCCTCGACTCGGTCAGTTCGATCCAGCTGCGGACCCGTCTGGTCGCGGCCACCGGTGTGGCGATGCCGGCCACCGTGGTCTTCGACCACCCGACCCCGGCGGCCCTGGCCCGCTGGATCGCCGACCGGATGGGCTCGGCGCCCGGCGCCGTGCCGCCTCCGGCGCAGGACGTCGACGACAGCCTGGTCGGCATGTTCACCGCCATCGCGGACAGTGGCCAGAACTGCCTGGCGGTGAATCTGCTGATCAGTGCCTCCGCCCTGCCGGTCACCGACAGTTCGCACCGCGCCCCCGTGGGACCGGTGCCGTTGACCGAACGCCCGGACGGCCCGCTGCTGATCTGTGTGCCGTCCTACGGCCCGGCGGGCGCCGCCGAGTTCCGCGTCTTCGCGCAGGCCGCCGACCACGCGGTCACGGTGCTGCCGCTACCCGGCTACGACAGCCGTCGCCAGACCCCGGAATCCTTCGACGAACTGCTCGACATGTTGATCGACGCCGCCGTCCGCGCCGCCGGAGACCGCCCCTACGTGCTGGTGGGCAGGTCCAGCGGCGGCATGCTAGCCCACGCGATGACCGAACGCCTGGAATCCCTGGACGTCCCCGGCCCGGCCGGTCTGGTGCTGCTCGACACCTACGAGAACGACCTCAGCCTCCTGACCGACGACTGGATCGCCGCCCTGGTGACCACCGGCCTGAACCGTTCGACGGCCCTGATCGGGGCAGCCGCGGCCCGCACCGCGCTGCTGGCCACCGGTTCCCACCTGCGGCTGGTGCGCGACCAGCGTCCGTCCCCGGTGAAGACACCGAGCCTGCTGGTGGCGGCCTCGTCCCCGGTCCCGGGCATGCCCGCCGATTGGCGTACCGCCCGGTCGGTCCCGCACGAACGAACGGAGGTTCCCGGTGACCACGTGACCATGCTGGACCGGCACGCCGCCACCACGGCGGCGACGGTCACCCGATGGGCGGCGCGACTTCTCCGGTGATCAGGAGTTCGCCGTCACGTCCGCCGGTTCCCGGCCCCAGAGAGCCAGTAGCCGCAGGTTGTCGTGGGAGCGGCTGCCCGGGTCTGTGGTGTAGAGGAACAGCGTCTGATCGTCGTCACCCGGCAGCGACAGCGCCTCGTACCGGATGGTGATCTCGCCGACCGCCGGGTGGATCATGCGTTTCGTGCCGTGGGTCCGCTCGTGCACCTGGAGATCGTTCCACCACGTACGGAAATCGGGGCTTTTGATCGTCAGCTCGCCGACGAGTTCGTTGAGGCGTACGTCGTCGGGATTGCGGCCCGCGTAGAGCCGCAACGTGCCGACCACCTCGGCCGCCACCGTCTCCCAGTCGAGGTACGCCTGGCGGGCCGCCGGATCCAGGAACACCCAGCGGGTGTAGTTGCGGTGTCTCGGCGGCAGTTTCGTCCAGTCGGTGAGCAGGGCGTTCGCGAGCGCGTTCGAGGCCAGCACGTCGGTGCGGCGGCCGATGACGAACGCCGGATGATCGGTCATCGACGCGATCATCTGCCGCATCGCCGGGCGGACCCGCTGCGGTGGCGTCTCGACCGGGCGCCGGCCGGCCGGGCGGGACAGGTCGGCGAGGTGGGCCCGCCCGGCCTGGTCGAGGCCGAAGACCCGGGCCAGCGCGTCGAGGACCGCCTCCGACGGGCTGCTGTGCCGCCCCTGCTCGAGCCGGGTGTAGTAGTCGACGCTCACCCCGGCCAGGTGCGCGACCTCCTCCCGGCGCATCCCCGGCACCCGCCGCGCGGTCTCGTCGCCGACCAGCGGCGGCGTGTCCGCCCGGCATCGGCGCAGGAACTCACCCAGATCCGATCGCTTCCCCATCAGTCCATGGTCGTCCCTTCCCGGGATCAAAATCCAGGGCCTGGGTGGGTACGCCGTACCCCGGCAGGACAGGGCCTGCCCGAGGGTGTCGACAGCCCGGTGACCGGGGCGAACATGGTGATCGCAACAAGACAGGCACCGATCGAGGAGATCACTCATGTCCTACCCCACCGACCGGCCGGCCACCTGGTTCGTCACCGGCGCCTCCCGCGGCATCGGCCTGGAACTCGTCCGGCAACTGCTGGACCGCGGCGACAACGTAGCCGCCACCACCCGCTCGGCCGAGCGCCTCAGCGCCGGGCTCACCCGGACCGACCGGTCCCGGCTGCTGGCCCTGGAGGTAGACTTGGCCGACGAGAAGCAGGTCACCGCGGCCGTCGCCGCCACGGCGGACCGGTTCGGTGTTGTCGACGTGGTCGTCAACAACGCCGGCTACGGGTTCCTCGCCGCGATCGAGGAGGTCACCGACACCGAAGCCCGCAGGATGTTCGACGTGCAGATCTTCGGCGTCTGGAACGTGCTGCGCGCCGTCCTGCCCGGCTTCCGCGCTGCCGGCAGCGGGCACGTGATCAACGTGTCGTCGATTCTCGGTCTGACGACGTTCCCGGGCTGGGGCCTGTACAGCGCGGGCAAGTTCGCCCTCGAAGGCCTGACCGGTTCGCTGGCCGCCGAAACGGCCGGGTTCGGGGTGAAGGTGAACCTGGTCGAACCCGGTTACACCCGCACCGACTTCCTGCGCCCGTCGTCGCTGGGCCTGCCGGCCGCGGCCGTCGACGGATACCAGGCCATCCGCGACATGACCGAGGCCCACCTGGCGATGCCCGGCACTCAGCTCGGCGACCCGGTGAAGGTGGCCGCCGCGATCATCCGGGTCGCGGTGGACGGCGACGCCCCCCCTGCACCAGCTGTTCGGCTCGGACTCGTACGGTCTTGCCCAGGCCCGCCTGCAGGCCCTGACCGCCGACGTCGAGGCCGGCCACCGCCTGGCCGTCAGCACCGACATTGCCTGACGGCCGCGACTCGCCGACGTCAGGCGCGGCCGTTGTAGACCACGGCGTCGGTGCGTTCGCCGTACGCCCGGAAGACCGTGATCGCCTCGTCGCGAAGCACGTCGGAGCGGACCTCGATGCCGCGTCTGACGAACTGGTCCTTCCAGTCGTCGCGCATCGGGCCCTCGTCGAAACCGGTGAGTTCCTCCAGCTCCGGGCCCTCACCGGCGACGACCAGGCGGGTGACGCCGGACCACAGGGTGGCGCCGTAACACATCGCGCACGGGCGCCAGTTGACCGCCAGCTCCAGTCGGCGGGCGCCCAGGTTCCAGGTGCCGAGCCGGGCCTGGGCCAGCGAGATCGCCACCACCTCGGCGTGCAGCGAGGACAGGTCGAAGGCGAGCACCAGGTTGACGCCGACGGAAAGGATCTCGCCGGTGGCGCTGTCGCTGACCACCGCGGCGAACGGGCCGCCGGTGTCCTCCCGGTGGTTGCGGTCGGCGAGCCGGTGCACCAGGCGCATCCGGTCCTCGACGTCGGGCATCGCGGCCGGGTCCGGGGCGATCTCGTCGAGGACCCAAGCCGGGAGCCGGGCCCCGAACGTGGTGGGGAAGGCGGTGGTGTCCATGGCCCGATCATCCCCCACCCGGCGGCTTCACCGGCCCGGTTACCGCGTCCAGGTAGGCGTTGATCGCCGTCAGGTTCCGGGTCAGCGCGTCGAGGCGGTCGGCCATCCGGTCGCGTTCGCGCCGGACCCGGTCGACGAAGTCGGGAGCCGGGTACCGCGAGTCCGCGGCGGCGGCCAGACAGGGCAGCACCTCGCGGATGATGTCGGTGGTCAGACCGGCGTCGAGCAGACTGCGGATCTGCTCCACACGTACGACAAGTGGCTCGTCGTAGTAGCGGTAACCGTTCGCCTGCCGCTCCGGAGTGAGCAGACCCTGCTCCTCGTAGTAGCGCAGCAGCCGGGGCGCCACGCCGGTCCGTTCGGACAGCTCTTTGATCCGCATCCGCCAACCCCCTTGCCTTCACATCTATGTGAAGGTTAGAGGATCGGCGGTATGGGAGCTGACATCAATTTCTACTTCGACCCGATCTGCCCGTTCGCCTGGATGACCAGCAAATGGATCCGGATCGTGCAGGCGCAACGGGACTACAGCGTCGACTGGCGGTTCATCTCGCTGCGGCTGATCAACGCACACATCGACTACGACACCCACTTCCCGCCGGAGTACGACGCACAACACACCGCCGGGCTGCGGCTGCTGCGGGTGGCCTCCGCGGTCCGGGAGCAGCACGGCCGTCCGGCGGTCGGGCCGCTGTATGCCGCGTACGGCGCCCGGATCCTGGAAGTCGCTCCGGACGAGGACCGCAAACCGGGCTGGCAGGGCACCCCCGACCTGGCCGCCGGCGCGCTGGCCGAGGCGGGGCTGCCGGTGTCGCTGGCCGAGTTCCTGGACGACACGTCCCGCGACGCCGAGATCCAGGCGGAGTCCGACGAGGCGCTGTCCCTGACCGGCCGGGACGTCGGCACCCCGATCGTGCACTTCCAGCCGCCGGAGGGGGTGGCGTTCTTCGGCCCGGTGATCAGCCGGCTGCCCGACGAGGCCCGGGCCGCGGAGCTGTGGGACCACGTGGTCGGCCTGGCGTCGTTCCCCGGTTTCGCCGAGTTGAAGCGCAGTCTGCGCGAACAGCCGCAACTGCCGTCCTTCGGCGTGACCACCGATCAGGCCGGTAGGACCGAGGACTGGCACGCCGGCAGTCGTCGCCTCAAGAAGTAGAACCGGCCGATATCGTCGGGAGGTGAGCGACCGATCCTGCCCCTGCGTCATCTGCTCGGCGACACCGGCCGGGCGGGGCGCGTCCATCGTCGCGACCGTCCAGGAGCACGGCTGGACCGTGCTCCGGATCCCCGGCACCGTCGAATTCGCGTACACCCTCGGGTTGTGGCACTCGTTCCGGTTGCCGGAACTGGTCATGTTCGGACTCGACGGCGGGCACATGCAGGACCTGCTCAACACCGGTGTCGCTCACCTGCGCGAGCACGGCCGCCCGGAGCCGGAGACGCCGTTCGCCGGGGTCCTCGACGGTTTCGAGACACAGCTCCGGCCGGTGGACGAGTCGTGGCGGGACGCGCTTTTCGGTACGGCGCACCAGTTCTACCGTGGCTGGCCGGTTCCGGTCTGGCAGCTGGTCTGGCCGGACGCGCACGGGCTGTGGCCGTGGCACGACGGCGCCACGGTGAGCAGCCGGACCCGGCAGGCGTTCGCGTGGCTGCCGGTCGCTGACCATCCCGTCGGCGGCTGGCAGCTGGTCGGCCACTTCGCCGACGGGTTCCCGCTGCCGGCCGAGCCGGACAGTTGGGCGCTGACCACCCGCTCGGTCCTCGACGGCACCCGGGAGGCGACGACGGTCCTGTTCGACGAGGGCGCCTTCGACGTGCTCGACGACCGGGGTCACGATGCCGACGACCTCTGTCTCACCTACCTGGGCCTTCTGGTCCAGCGCCTGCCCACCCTGCCTCGGCTGGCCGACCTGGCCGGGAACACGGTCTCGGTGCAGCAGCGCGAAGCCAGCGCCGCCGCCTGGAAACGGGCCGACCGCTATCCCTAGTCGCGGTGTTGCATCGGGCGCACGTCGGCCGGTGCTCCGGGCCGGCCGCCCGGGGTGGACCGGTAGTCCGGGACGCCCACGCACGTGAAGAGCATCGCGTCCAGCGGGGCTCCGACCAGGGCCGGGATCTCGCTGTCGAGGAAGGTCATGCCGGTGGCGCTGGCGCCCATCGCGTACGCCAGCAGGTGCAGCCGTCCCTCGACCAGCCCGGCGGCCAGCTGCGCGGCCCGGTACCCGCGGTCGTCCAGGGCCGCCACGTCCGCGGCGGTGATCACCACGAACGCCGCGTCCCTGGTCAAGCCCTGATCCAGGCTCACCCGGAACAGTTCCGCACGCTGATCGCCCGAGTGGATCGCGCTGTCCAGGTCGGGCCAGCGGTACACACCCGGCGTCACCTCGTGCACGTCGTGGACCGCGACGAACTGCGGCAGGCCGATTCCGCGTACGGCGATCCGAAGTCCGGTGGTGAGCACGTCCCTGGCCACCCCGCGGGTCGGGTCCATCCGCCGTTGCGAGCCGCGGGTCAGCACCACCGTCTCGACCGGCCCGGCCCCGGTCTCCGGCACGTCGACCGGATCACCCTCGGCCCACGGCTCACCCAGCACGGTCCCGTCCCCGGCTCGCTGTGCCGCCGTGACCAGCGGGAACTCCAGCGGATCGGTGTCCACGTCACCGGCGACCGCGGGCCCGGACGGTGTCAGCGCGGGCGGCTGCGAGCCCAGCGCGACCACGGCGACCGGCCATTCGTGGACACCGTCCGCGCCGACCAGCCCGGAGACCGCGGCGTCGGGGAACGTGGTCCACAGCCGCGCCGGGATGCCCGCCGACCCGGCCAGGGCGAGCGTCTGGGCCAGCATGGTGCCCGCATCCCAGTAGACGTGCCGGAAGCCGCGCTCGCGATACTTCCAGCCGGTCCGCCACGGGATCCCGGTGACCACGAGCGCGACTCCACCGCCGCTCGGCGCGGGCGCGACCCGGACCAGGGCGTGACCGGCCGGGTCGTACCAGTGCACACCGGCCGGAAGCCCCGGGTGATCCTCCGGGACGAGCACGTACAGCTCCAGCGGGAAACGCGCGCCGGCCGAACCCGCCGCCCGGAACAGGTGGGTGATCCCGTTGCTCCGCTTGGAGGTACGCACGACACCCGCCGACAGGTGCAGCAGCCGGGCCAGGTGCGGCAGGTCGAGATCCCGGGCGGCGACCCTTGCGGTCCCGGCCAGCACGCCGACCGCCGGCGCCCCGGTCGGCGGCAGGTCCCGGGGCAGCTCGACGCGCGGCAGATCCCCGGCGTATCGCTTGTGGAACAGCGGGAAGCGCTCGAAGTCGCTGGGCTTCAGATCGAGGACGAGACGTGGGTCGGCGATGACGTCGTCCCACTCCCGTCCCGGCTCGTAGGAGGTCAGCCGGTGCAGGATCTGTGTCATGGTCTCCACTGCCCCGACCCTAGTCCGAGGGGTAGGGAACAGCCCCACCATTATCGGTACGGGTGGCCGCAGCTCTATCGTGCAGCGTGCGGCCGGCTTCCGCGATCACCGGGATGCCCGATCGTCCGGCCAGGTGGTCAGTCCTCCACGGTGATGGCCAGGGCCGGGCAGACGGCGGCTGCCTGGTGCACGTCGTCGGACAGGTCGGCCGGGGGAGTGGGGTCCAGCAGGACGACCACGCCGTCCTCGTCGCGTTGGTCGAAGACGTCCATGGCGGCCATCACGCACGAACCGGCGGAAACACACTTGTCCTGGTCGATCGTCACCTTCATGATCTCTGTTCCTCGGGTTGCCGGGTCACCAGGTGACCGGGAGACGGTAGACGCCGTAGATGAAGCCGTCGTGCTTGAACGGGATGTCGTCCAGGTCCGCGGCCCGGGCCAGGGTCGGCAGCCGGCGCAGCAGGGCCGGATACGCCTCCTGCAGTTCCATTCTGGCCAGCGACTGGCCGACACACTGGTGGATGCCGTACCCGAAGGTGACGTGTGCGCGGGCGTCGCGGCGCAGGTCGAGGCTGTCCGGGTCGGGGAAGACGGACGGGTCGCGGTTGGCGGTCTCGTTCACCACCACGATGCCCTCACCGGCGCGGATCGTCTCGCCGCCGAGTTCGATGTCCGCCAGGGCGACCCGGCGCAGCCCGCCGTGGGTGATGGTGAGGTAACGCAGCAGCTCGTCGACGGCCCCGGCGATCACCTTGGGGTCGTCGGAGTCGCGCAGCAGCGCCGCCTGTTCGGGGTGTTCGAGCAGGGCCAGGGTGCCGAGCGCGATCATGTTGGCGGTGGTCTCGTGCCCGGCGAAGAGCATCAGGACACCCATGCCGACGGCTTCGGCGCGGGTCAGTTCACCGGCGGTGACCCGGGCGGCCAGGGCGCTGAGCATGTCGTCGGCGGGCGCGGCGAGTTTCTGGCCGAGCAGCCCGTCGAGGTAGCCGGCGAGTGCCTGCCCGGCGGCGCCGCGCTGTTCGCCGGTGGAGTTGCGATTGATGATGATGCGGCTGTTGGCCTGGAAGAACTCGTGGTCACCATAGGGGACACCGAGCAGTTCCGAGATCACCAGCGACGGTACGGGTAACGCGAACGCCTCGACCAGATCCGCCGGGTTCGGGCCGGCGACCAGCTCGTCCAGCCGGCTCTCGATGATCCGCCGGGTGGGCGCGCGCAGGGCCTCGACCCGTTTGACGGTGAACGCCCCGGTGGCCATCCGCCGCAGCCGGGCGTGTTCGGGGTCGTCGAGCAGGATGAAACTGGGCGCGGCGTGCGAGGTGGACTGTGCCTCGCCGGGGTTGAGGCGCGGGGTGCCGTTGGCCGGCTGGATGCTGACCCGCTGGTCGGACAGGATCTGCCGGTGCTCGGCGTGCCCGGTGACCAGCCACGGGGTGCTGCCGTCCCACAGTCGGGTCCGGCTCACCGCCGCCTGACGGGACTGTTCCCGCATGGCGGGCGCCGGGTCGAACGGGCAGCCGGGGGAGCGGGCGATGTCGTACGCGGCAATCGGGGTCGTCATGGTTCTCCTGACGTGGAAGGAGTCGTCGACGCTGCTGGCGAGCCCCCGTTCTGTCCGTTACGGCAAGTGCTGTCCGATATGGCGAACGTAAATCAAGTGATTGATTTAATCAAGCATCGTCACCGGCGCCCGGAGCAGACCCACCACGGCGTCCAGGAGAAGCTCGGTGATCTGCTCCCAGGACACGCCGAGAGTCGCATTGCCGTCGGCCAGCGCCCGCTCCCGGTCGATCACCGTCGTCGCCACCAGGTGCCGGGTCATCTCGGTACGCGCGGCCAGCACGCCGTCCGGTAGTTCCGGCAGGCAGCGGGCCAGATTCACCTGCAGACTCGCCAGGTCGGGGGTGGCCTCGACCGACTCCTCGGTGAGGATCGCCGCCAGGGTCGGATCGGCGCGCACCTGGGCGGTGAACCGCGCGTACCAGGTCGGGTTGCCGAGTGCGTCCAGGTGCTCGGTCAGCGGCCGGACCAGGCAGGCGACCCAGGCGCGCAGGTCGTCGGAGCCCTGCGCCTCGGTCATCAGCCGCTGGCGGATGCGGCCGATCGGCTCGGTGTGCCGGCGGATGATCACGCGTACCAGATCGGCCTTTGTTCCGAAGTGGTAGGAGACCGCGGCGATGTTGCCCTGCCCGGCGGCCTGGGCGATGTCCCGGTTGCCGACCGCGTGCACCCCGCGCTCGGCGAACAGCCGTTCCGCGGCGGTGAGCAGCGCCTCCCGTGTGGCGATGACCTGTTCCGCCCTCTTCACCGTGTGTCCACCCGTTCGTCGTGCCTGTCATCGAGTCAGGAAAGCCTAGTGATCGACATGATGTGACCTGCCTCGCCTTGCCGGTAGGGCCGACCTATCCATATCTTAATTCAACTGATTGATTTAAAATGCGGGGGTACGTCCTTGAGAACCAGCACCGACACGAGGCCGCCGACGGTCGTCAAACGCCCCGACCTCGTCGTCGCGATCCTGGCGTTCGCCGGCATCGTCGTCGCGGTCATGCAGACCGTGGTCATCCCGATCGTCCCCGAACTGCCCCGGCTGCTGAACGCCGAAGCCGCCGACACCGCCTGGGCGATCACCGCCACTCTGCTGGCCGCCGCCGTCGCCACCCCGGTCGTCGGCCGGCTCGGCGACATGTACGGCAAACGCCGCATGCTCCTGCTCAGCCTCGCCCTGATGCTGGCCGGCTCGCTGGTCTGCGCGGTCAGCTACTCGCTGGTCCCGTTCATCGCCGGCCGTGTCCTGCAGGGCCTCGCCGCCGGAGTCATCCCGCTCGGCATCAGCATCATGCGCGACGAGTTGCCCGCCGAACGTCTCGGCGCCGCCACCGCCCTGATGAGCGCCTCTCTCGGCGTCGGCGGCGCGGTAGGCCTGCCGCTGGCCGCGTTCGTTGCCGAGAACGTCGACTGGCACGCCCTGTTCTGGGCCTCTGCCGTGCTCGGTGCGATCGCCGTGACCCTGGTGTCGACCCTGGTCCCGGAGTCGTCCCGGCGCACCGGCGGCCACTTCGACCTGATCGGCGCCATCGGCCTGTCCGCGGCGCTGACCAGCATGCTGCTCGCCGTCTCCAAGGGCGCCACCTGGGGCTGGGGCAGCGGCCTGACCATCGGCCTGTTCACCGCCGCCGCGGTGATCTTCCTGCTCTGGGGCTTCTACGAGCTGCGCAGCGGCAACCCGCTGGTGGATCTGCGGACCACCGCCCGCCCACAGGTGCTGTTCACCAACCTGGCCGCGCTGGCCCTGGGCGTGTCGATGTTCGCCGCCCAGTTGATCGTCCCGCAGTTGGTGCAACTACCTGCCGAGACCGGGTACGGGTTGGGCCGCTCGCTGCTCACCGTGGGCCTCGTCCTGGCCCCGCAGGGCTTGGTCGTGATGGTGATCGCCCCACTGTCGGCCCGGGTGTCCGCGGCCTTCGGCCCGAAGACCACCCTGATGATCGGCGCGGCCGTGGTGGCCGCGGGTTACAGCCTGAACCTGGTGCTGATGAGCGAGCTCTGGCACCTCGTCCTGGTCACCTGCATCATCGGGGCCGGCATCGGTTTCGCGTACGGCGCGCTGCCCCTGCTGGTGATGGCCGGCGTCCCGGTCACCGAGACCGCCGCGGCCAACGCCCTCAACACGCTGGTCCGCTCGATCGGCGGCTCGATCGCCAGCGCGGTGGCCGGCGTGGTCCTGGCCCAGATGACCATGACCCTGGGCGGACACGCCCTACCCACCGAGAACGCCTTCCGAATCCTGATGGCCCTCGGCGCCGGAGCCGCCCTGCTCACCCTCCTGTTCACCGCTTTCCTGCCCCGCAGTCGGGCCAAGCGAGCCGCCCACTGACACCACACCCGGACGGCTGGCCAGATCGGGAACTTCACACCGGTCGTGCCGACATTGAGCGGTACGACCGGGACAGTCATGGTTTCCGTCTTCTCATTCAGCGCCGTCCGTTCGTTGCCAGCCATCTACATCAGGAAGTCCCAGGATTCCGTCAGGGAGTCCCACGGTTCCGCCGGGAACCCGCCGGCGTCGAGACCGTACTTCCGGATCTTGGCGGCGCTGACGCTGTCCCCGCCCCGTTCGCTCAGCCGAGCCAGATTGACGACGGCGTTGAGGTTGCCTCGATTGGCTGCCTCGCGGTAAAGGTGGGCAGCGCCGTCCAGGTCATCGGTAAGTTCCCGTCGTCGGGCCAACTGGCTCAACACGATCGGGTTCCCGCAGTCGGCGGCTTCGCGGGCTAGATCGACGGCATCCTGCAGGTCGCCGTGCTGCTCGATCTGCAGGGCGAGAGTGCCGAGGATGCCGGTGTGGCCACGTTCCGCGGCTTGCCGGGCGGCCGAGATCGCGGCTTCGAGGTCGCCGGCTCGCCGATCCTCGTCTATCTGTTTGATCAATATGCTGATGGCGGTTCTGTCGGCGGCCTGTCTGCGAAGCCGCGCGCCTTGGATGACGCCGATGTCCTGTACGGCAGCGGCCCGGGAACGGTCGATAGCCCGGGGGTTGAGGTCGGGTGCGCGATCGAGGTCGCCGGCACGTTCGCCCCGCTGGGCGGAGGTGCGACGGGTCGCAAGGTCGGATTCCGCGGCGGCACGGTCGAGGCGGACCGCAGTGTCTGAGTCGCCCGTCTCCGCGCTGAGTCGGGCCAGGGCGTACAGGGCTTGCGGGTCGCTACGGTCGGCGGCCTGGCGATAGAGCGAAGTGGCGTGCTGGAAGTCACCAGTTCGCTCCTGTGTGAAAGCCAGGAGATTGAGTGCATCGGTATTGCCGCGTGCGGCCGCGTACCGGCAGAGTTCCGCCGCGCTGTGTGGCGCGTCTGCCTGCCGTAGTAGCCGGAACAGCGCTCGGAAGGCTCCGAGGTTTCCCGTGCGGACGCTGGCACGGTAGAGGCTGAAGGCATTCTGGTACCGCCCTCTTTGTTCGGCCGCCCAGCCCAGGACCTGCAATGCGGTGGCGTCGCCGATCGTCGCGGATGCGGCTTGCCAGAAAGACAGGGGTGGATAACACCTGGCGCGAAGCTTGATGCCGGTCTGCTCGATGTAGTCGGCCAGCCGATACATCAGTTCGCCAGGAAGTTCGGGTTCGCCGGGGCGAGGTCTTACTAGGGTCAACAGCCCCCGGGTGCCGTTGCAAGCCTCGGCAGCATACGTCAGTGCGTGTTCGAGCCATGCGGGCCTGAGTTGGTCCCACTCGTCGTCGTCGAGGTAGCCCACGGCTGCAGTTTGCAGCAGCGTGTGAGGAATCACCGGAAGGAAGCCGAGCCTGCGGGTGTCGATCGCGACGTCCAGCAGGGCCCGGACGGCCGGCGGCGCCTTCTGATACCGATCGAGCAGCTGAGGCGCTCCGGCCAGGTATTGAGTGATCCGACCGCACGTAGCGTGAATACCGGCATGACGTAGGCGCGGGTCGTCGTGCTTGTTCAGGTCCTCCAGGTCGGTTGTTGTGAAGGCCCCAGGGACGTCGATGTCGGTGCCGTCGAGCAGCTCCCGGGCCTGCCCGTGCGGATCGGCGAGTCCGTCCTCGACCGGCCGCGTCCTCAACATCGTCCAATGCTCCGGCCACATCGTCGCCAGAATCAGTATCGGACTCCGTAACCGATCGGTGAGCAACGTGCGCAGGCCGGCCGTGACCCGTTCGCCGAGACGATGGTCTGACGGCGCAAGGTAGAGTTGAGCCTCATTCAACCAGACGATGCAGTACGCGCCGACCTCGCTCATCTGCTCCGCGGCTGCCTCGGACCGGCTCGGATCGTACGGATGCCAGACCCGCCAACGGCCGGGCTGCTGCCGTTCGATGTATTGCACCAGTTCCCAACAGGCCCGGGTCTTGCCCGTCGAAGAACTGCCCACCATGGTGATCATCTGGCTGGAACCGTTGAGCGCTTGATCGGCGATGGCACGCATCTGCCGATCATGGGGGCGTTCGACGTAGCCGGGCAGAGGCGGCAGCCGGCTCCGGCCGGCGGAGGCGTCGATTACCCGGTGTACCTCGAGAGTGAACGGATCACACGTGCTGATGGGCCACCCGAGCCGCGTTGGTGCGTCATCGGGGAATGTCGATGGTGTGGGTGCGGCTGCCAGCCAGGCAGCAACCCACAGCTCGCGGACTCTGGCCGACACGGAAGCGGTGTCCGTCCGGCCCGCCTCTCGGGCCAACGCGATCGCGATCGTGATGCAGTCTCGTTTCGTCGCCAATGAATCACCACTGATGACTTTGCCGATCACGTCCTTCTTCGGCGCTGCCAGAAGGCTGTCATCGGCGGCGATCGCGTTGGCGAGCTCGTCCAGGCGGGGGCAGTCGGCCTCGGCGTAGAGGTGATAGATCACGTCACGGAGTTCACGGCTCGGTCCGGCGGCCAGCGCAATACGTTCCACCGGGCGGCTGCTCGACGGAAGTGGTCTGTTCTCGTCGGTACTCATCCTGTAGTCAAGCATCGCTCAGGGTGTTGATATAGACACTCATCGGCACTGATCGGGTTTGAGTTTCAGCCTCCGGCACCGGCCTCATGGTGAGTTCGAGCCGGTCGGCTCGTATCCGTCTCCGTGGTGAAGGGGCGAACGCCATGATCCAGAACCTTCAGGTCGATGACGTCGACAATTCGAAGAGCCGAAGCCGTGTCGGTTACCGACTCTTCGCGATGACGAACCGGATCGCTCTCGCGGCAGTCACCGGCTTGGCGTCAGGCCTGATGCGTGCCGCGGTCGACTGGCTACTTCAGGTGCTGGGCTCCTGAGCATGGTTGAGCCCGAGCGGCGACGCTTCGCATGGTGGCGGCGTCGCAACGAGAGCATGCCGACGCTCGCCCTTTTCGACGGTGCTGCTGGCATGCCGAAGGCAGAGTCGACGCATCCGTCATGCTCATCAACAAACCGTGGGACACCGCAGCCGGTGTGATCGTCGTCGGTGACGACCTTCTCCTCGCGATCCTCAATCTTGTGGGCGGTGATGGACACTGAGTCGTTCCTGGTCCCACAGCCAGGAGGCGATCCGGGTGACGGCCTTGTCGCGGTGGCGGCGGTAGGTGTTGAAGGACAGATGCAGGGTGGCGGCGACCCGTTCCTGGGTGGCCGCCGGGCGCAGGAACGTGCGCTCGACCAGTTCGTGCAGCTCCGGGGAGAGCGTCGCCGCGGCCTCGCCGAGCAACTCCCGCAACGCCTCGGCCGGGGTGGTGCCGGACCGCTGCCGGACCAGGCGGGACCGGGTCAGCGGGTTGTGGCGCAGAACCTCCGGGGCGTGCAGGTCGCGTAGCGCCGACCGGACCGCGGCGGCGAAATCACTTTCGGACAGGATCGGCTCGCCGTGATCAGCGTTGGCGGGGCGGACCGGGGCGCCGAGCTGCCGGGCGTGCAACAGGGCCACCATCTCGGCGAAACCGGTGCGGCGCCAGTCGTGGGCGAACACCGGATACGTCACCCCGCCGACCTCGTAGTCGCCGGCCGTCCAGAAGTCCAGCAGTTCCATCACCGGGGTCCACAGTTCCGCGTCCTGGAACGCGCCGACCAGCGTCCACGCCGTGTCGTCGTCGATCAGCATGATGTCCAGCATCTGGCAGGCCATGAACAACGTCAGTGACGGCGACGGGCCCTGCCCGCACTCGGCGTCGACGAAAAAACGCCATGCCCGCACCCGCTCGCCCGGCCGCGGTGGACCGTTTTTGGACGCGTACCCGAAAAGGGTGTCGGCTCCTGGATCCACCCCCAGATCACTTTCGGTCAGGTCGAGGCGGGCGGCGAAGCCCCGCACCGCACCGTCGGCGGTCCGGAAGACCCGGAAACCCTGCGGGCGGCGATCCAGCCAGTACGCGCACAGCTCGGCCTGCCGGTCGCCCTGCCATCGGCGGGTCATGCCGACGATCGCGGCCCGGTCGCCGTCGGCCGGGCGGTCCGGCCAGATGCCCATCACCGGTGGCAGCGAGCGCAGCGCGGTCAACGGCGACCGCGCCCCGTTGAGAACGACCGCCAGCACCACCAGCTGCATCCGGTCCTGTTCGCCGGGGGTGGCCAGGATCCGGTCCCGCACCGCGTGGAGTTTGCGCCGGTACAGCTCGGCGAACCGGTCCGGATCCCGCCAGCGCAGATCGGCGTTGAGGGCGTCGCGGACCACGTCGTGCGGGTACAGCCCGTACGGGCTCTCGTCGACGAACGGCCGCGCCCGCAACCAGGCGAAAACGTCCCCGGCGTCCCCGCCGACCACCGGGCGCAGCAGATCCTCGGTGGTCACCGGCATCTGCGCGCACATCTCCAGAGCGGCCCGGTGCCGTGGGCTCGGCGCTTCGTCGATCATCCGGCCGAGCAGCACACCCACCACATCGGGCAGATCACCCAGCGTGTCCGGGACAGTGCCGCGCCGGACCGCGTCGACGATCATCGACAGGGTCAGCGGGTGACCGCGACTGATCATCAGCAGCCGCTCGTGCGCCGTCGCCGGCACACCCTGCGCGCCCAGGTAGGCCCGGCCGTCGTCGTCCGGCAGGTTGCCCAGCGTCACCACCCGGGTCAGCGCCCGCCAGGCCGGATCGGCACGCCAGGCCGGTCCCGGCGGTTGCCGCCCGGCGATCACCACCAGGCAGTCGCCCGGCAGCGACGGCAGATACTGCTCGCGGATCCAGTCGTCGACCGGTTCCAGCAGTTCATAGGTGTCGATCAGCAGCACCCCGGCGGCCGGCGTCGGCAGCATCTGCGGCACGTGGGCCAGATGCCGGGCATCGGCCCGGGTCACGTCCGCGCCCTGCTCGGCGGCGACCTCGGCGAACACGTCGAGCAGCGCGCTCTTGCCGACCCCGCCCGGCCCGTGCACGAACAGCACCCCGGCCTCACCGGGCTTGTGCGACAGCATCCCGGGCGCGCCAGGGTTGTGTAACCGCGCCCCGGGCGCGCCGAGTGCCGCCCGGAACATCGCGACCTCAGCCGCGCGCCCGGTGAACGAACGCCGCCGGATCGCGCGCAGTGTCTCCCGAAGCGATGTCACGCCCGAACCCTAATGGGCACCGGATGGGCACCGCGTGGGCTGTCCACCGGGCCGTACCGCGACGACCATCCATGGCATGACAGATTTTCCGGACAACTGGGGCCGCTGGGGCGACACCGACCAGCTCGGCGCGGTCAACCTGATCACCGACGAGGCACGGGCCCGCGGGGCCGCCGAGGCGCGTACCGGGTGGACGGTGTCGCTGGCCCGGGTCACCACACCGTTTCCGCTGACCGGCGGCCCGATGGCGCAGGCCACCGCGCCGACCACCGCCGTACAGACGATCATGCAGTTCACCGGGTTCGGCGCGCCTGCGATGGGCGAGGTGATGGTGATGACCACCCACCATCCGGAGGTGACCCATCTGGACGGTCTCGGCCACTGGGTCGAGGGCGGCCGGGTCTACCCCGGGGTCGACGTCGCGGACAGTTCCGGCCCGACCGGGGTCCGGCACGGCGCCGCCGACGTCTACGGCAACGGCATCCTCACTCGCGGCGTGCTGCTCGACCTGGTACCCGGCGGCCGCCTCGCCCCGGCAACAGCAGTGACCGGAAACGATCTGGACGAGGCGGCGGCCCGCGCCGGGATCGAGGTACTGCCCGGTGACGCGCTGACGGTGCGCGGCGGCTGGGACCGGGCGACCGCGGAACCACCGCTGCCCGGCATGACCGCGAGCGCCGTCCAATGGATGCACGACAAAGGCATCTCCGTGTACGCCGGTGACGTCGGCGACGCGATGCCACCCCTGCCGGGGGAGTTCCCGGGCGCCCTGCACCGGCTCGGCCTGGGCAAACTGGCGATCCCGCTGATCGACGCCCCGGCGCTGGAGGACCTGGCCGCCACCTGCGAGCGACTGGACCGCTGGACGTTCCAGTTCGTGCTGGCGGCGCCCCGGATCGCCGGCACCACCGGCCTGCCAGTCAATCCACTCGCGGTCTTCTAACGACGTTCCCGGCGCAGTACGGCGGGGGAGTAGCGGGCCGGGGTCAGCGCCCACTCCTCCGGGGCGAAACCCGCCGGCAGATCCGGTCGTCGCCAGGTCTCCGGCGGGTGCCCGGGCGGCAGCCACTCACGCCGCCAGATGCCCAGGGCGAGATCCAGATCGGTCAGGGCCGGGGTGAGCCGCTCGTCCAGGGTGGTACGCAGATGCTCGGCCCACAACCGGACCCGCAGGTCACGGACCAGATCGCCGGTGGTGACGACGGTGGAGGTGATCTCGCTGTCGGTGCCGGCCATCGAGCGGCTGAAGAAGTTGGCCGAGCCGATGCAGGCGAACACGTCGTCGACCAGCATCAGCTTGGTGTGCACGGTCAGGTTGTCGACCCGGTACATCACCACGTTGCGGCGGGCGCCGGCCGGCAGCTTGTCCAGCACCCGGCGCCGCAGATCGTGCGTGACGACCGGACGTACCGCGCTGTCCCCGCCGTCAGCCGGATCCCGGCGACCGGAACCGACCAGGATCACCTTGACCCCGCGACAGGCCGCGGCTCGCAGGGCGCCGTACAGCTGGAACCGGGGGTCGCCGCCCGGGGCCTCGTGGAAGTACTGATCCTCGAGGTAGATGTAGCGTTCGGCGGCCCCGATCGCGGTGGCCATCGCGTGGTAGATCTCCTGGATACCGGCCCGAACCACGTTCGCCCGGCGCATCCGGCGCAGCCCCGGATGCCGGTAGAGCATCCACGGCCGGTACGACCGGACCACCTGCACCGCGATTTCTGCCACGGGGTGCTCAGGTTGTTCCGGCACCGATGGCAGGTCCCGCGGCGCGTCCAGTGGGTTGATTACCGCACGCTCACCGCCGGACAGGTTCCGGGTGACGATCCGGGGCGGCAGCGCGGCGGTGTTCTGCCACCGGAACCGGAACGTCTCCCAGACCCGCACGGCGGCTGGCCCGTGCAACCGAGCCGCCGCATCATGCCACCCCCACCGGTGAAACCCGAGCCGCAGCCGCCGATGCGGAGAGTGGTCAAAACGAGAAGGCGAAAGATCCAGTCCGCCGACGTACGCGGTGAGCACCCCACCGTGGCGGAACACGACGAGCTTCTGGTGATTGGACCCGATCACCGGCCCCGACCAGTCCAGCAGCACCCGGTCAGCAAGCGGAGATCCGGCGGAGTCCCGGGTGGAGGGTTGCCAGGCGCGCAGGACACGAGCTGCAAGACTGTTGGCCCGAAACGGCCCGAACGGCAGCCAGGGAACCCCGCCGGAGATCTCCGCAGCGCTCAGCACGATCCGAACGTCAGCACCGTCCGCGGCTTTCTCGGCGAGCACGTCGGTGAACGGCCGATACCCGTCCTCCCCGGCGATCCGCCCACTGAGGTCAAGGTGCGGATCGGCTTGATACCCGGCGATGTAGACGGCGTCCCCGGGCTGAAGCGCCGCAATGTGCCCGGCAAGCTCGGTGAAGTAGGTGACCCCGTCGATGATCGGCTCGAACCGGGAGTTCCCGACAAACGTAGGACACGCCTCGGTGGCAGGCGGCAGATAACGCCCGATCAGTTCCCCCAGCAACGAACCATGCGGCATCCGCTGATCAAACCATCGCCCGCCTTGAGAGTCGCTACCGATACCGCAGCAGCCTTCAGTTCTTCTTGGCCGGCTTATCTACCGTGGCCTCCCCGGCCTTGCCCTTGACCGTCCACTCGATGAAGGGCTTGCCGTCGGGTGTGGCGGTAATCGGTGCGACCAGTGAGGTCAGGACGACGATATCGGCGGGATCGAGGATGCCGGTGTGAGCGGCTTCCACCGGCTCGGTGGTTACATAGACCAGGAGAGCGCCGCGGTGGCCGCGAGGGTGACGCCACTGGTTGGCAGCGGGGTCATCGATCCTGGTGTCTTTGCCGGAGATGCGTTCCAGTGCATCGCGGTGTTTCGGGTCGCTACCGGGAAAGTCGTAGCGGGTCAAGCGGCGTTTGCGGGTGATGATCTGCCGTTCACCGAGGTCCGGGAGTTGACAGTTCACGCCATTGGTCAGGATCGGCCAGACCACCAGCATGTCTTCGATCTGCCCTCGTTTGACTTTGTCACGGTAGAAGTTGATGACGGGATCGACAACCTCGTGGGCGTCGGTATGCCAGCACAACGCCGTCAGAGCATTAATGAAGGTGTCACCGTCGACTATCCCGACTCGTGCCGTGAAGTACGACCGGTGCTCTAGCTCGTGTCGGCTTCGAGCCGACACGAACTTCGCTTCCGTTTGCGCGGCGGTGAGGATCGGGAGCAACGCATCGTAGTTTGCTCGACGGCCGGGTTCCTTGTCTGCCGGGCCGTAATAGTCCTTGAGACGGCCGGAGTCGCCCATCGTGTTGACGACTGCGTTGAACATCTTGTTCGGGGCGGTGGGTCGAAGATACGGAAGGTGCTGGCTGACGATCGGCGGTACCTGCCACGGTTCGAGGATGTCCTCATATTCGCGGAGTCTCTCGCGGAAGGCCATCTCGTCCCGCATGAGTCCCTCGAACGCCTCGTACAGGTCCATGCGCTGTTTAGCATCGGCAGGGTCGCGCCGGATGAACAACCTGACCAGATCGCGGTAGCCGGGGCGGAAGCCGAACCAACGGCCCGCCTGCATCATGGTGTCGCCTTGTAGTGCCTTGCGGGTATAGAAGGAGACAGTCAGTCCCTCGACGGTGAAGCCACGGCTGAGTTTCGCTCCGCCGATTAGGATCCGCCATACTTTGTCCCGGTCGAAGTCGAGCGCGTACTGCTCGGCCTCGGCGTCGCTGTTCACGACTATTACCGCGTCACCCACCGTGGTGATCCGGCGAAGTGCCTCCCCGAGCGGTTCGATCAGGTCCTCGAAGGAGTCCGGGACTGGGTAATCGCCGGCCCGCGCCCGGCAAACGGGTTCGAAGTCCTTGTTCCATAGATGCTGCAGCCGGTCGAGTGCGTCCGGCGAGCTGAATGACGCCTCTTTCCACACCTCGCGTACCAGCTTGGCCATCTTGCTGTGATCCGCGGTCTTAGTTGCTTCGTGGATCATCATTGTGTGGTGGCGGAAGCGCACCGAGTGGTGCTGTTCGCGGTACACCTTGATGGCTCCGGACAGCAGAAACGAGTCGACTGCGTCGCGGATCTCTTGGCGGCGCTCGCCGTCGGAGCTCGTCGAGTCGTCGTCCGGCGGAGGTCCGACCCGCCGGATGTAAGCGAGCTCATTGGACGTGGCCGGGTCGGTCTTCTTGTCCTCGCTGTTCCAATCGACGTCGTGGAAATCGGCGGCACCCATGTAGTTCGCCGGGCGGTCGAGCGCGATGACGAAGTTCTTCGGGTAGATGTCGCTGGCGTCCTCGGGATCGACGAAGAAGTTGGCGAAGGGCGTAGCCGTGTACATCACGAGCTGGGCGCGAGGCAGACGGGCGAGGAGACCGGTGATGGCCTTGTTGATCGCTGTTCGCTCCGGGCTCTTCCTAGGGTTCTTGGTGTTGATCGAGGCCAGATCCGACTCGTCGTCGATGATCAGGGCGGGAAGTTCGTTGAGGCTCTGCTTGAGTGGCGCGAGGTCGTCGGCCAGCTTCTGCAGCACCTTGTCGTTCTTCTTCACCACGACGAGGCGTACGTCGGCGGTCTTCAGATTCGCCGGGTCGTAGAACGGCTTACCGGGATCGCTGCGGTGCAACTCCATGCTGGTCAGACCGTGTTTGAGTCGCATGTAGTCGTCATTGAGCAAGGTCAGCCGTTTGATGACTGGGTAGCCCTTGGTCTCGAAGTCTTCGCCGTGTTCCACGAAGTTCTTGTTGAGCCAGTCCTCGTCACCGGCGTAGTCGAAATCAGTCGACGCTTCGCTCTTGATGCCGCGGACCAGGTTCTCCCGGCCGACCAGCTCTCGGTCCAGGCGTCGCTGAGTCTGCGATCGCAGGAGTTCGATCGTTCCGGTCATCACGATGATGAGCCGGTAGCCGGCGTCGATCGCTTTGGCGATCACCCCGGTGAAGTTGGCGGTCTTGCCGCTCTGTACGTAACCCACGACCAGGCCCTTGCTCTGGTACTGATGCTCGGATGCCGGGTCCGAGATACGGCCGACCACGTCGGTCGTCGCCTGGTCGAGAGCGGCCACCGAGTCGGCCGACCAGCCCCGCTTGTGGAGCAGGTAGTCACGGTAGTGAGGCCAGTAGAACGACCACTGACTCCGCCGATCCTCGTCGTACCAGGAGTTCCATTTTTCGCTGATCACTGTCGGGCGCATGACCGAGACCGGTGCGATGTGGTCGAGCCGGTCCACCACGGGCTGTGAAAGGTCGAGCAGGTCGTACATGCGGCGGCGACGTTGTACGGTCCGGGGATCTGTCGTGGCCGGTTGATCCCAGGGCGGGTTCCTTGCGAAATCCCACTCGGCCAATGTGATCGCGAGTTCGCGTACGGCCTTGTTGTCCTGCTGATTGTGCGCGTCGAGGAAGTCGAACAGTTCCTCGGTGGTAAGCGGCGCATTCTGTCCCCGTAAGCCGTTCATAGCCCCGAGCAGGGGCATCGGCCCGGACATGCGAAGGCCGCCAACCGCGAACAGGAGAGCAGAGTTCAGGTCAGTCATGACTTCCTCCCATGATGAAGGCGTCCGCCGGCGGTGGTGGCGTTTCCGGAGTCAGGCTCGTCAAATCGACCGTGTAGGTCGCGCCGACGATCAGTTCGGGACGTGGGCAGGCGCTTTCGATCATCTGGCGGTTGAGTGACGGGAAATCGTCGGTCACCGAGTACGCGGCGGGAATGGTTCGCAGGCGCCAAGGCTCGCGGTAGAGGGGGCGGTCTCGCTCGCGCCAGCCCGCCATGCCGAGCGCCTGATCCAGGGAAGGAGCGGAGGGGCCCGCTGCGTCCTGCACGTCGTCGACCAACTGTGCCAGGCTACGGCCGCTGACGCTGGTTGCTGGGGTGAGTTGCACGGAGATCAACCACAACGGTGCGCCCGGAACGGGGGCGAGCTGGTCCAGGCCGCTGATGGTGTGCTTGCGGCGTTCGGTACGGGTGGTCTTGATCTCGCAGGTGAAATCGGCGAAGACGAAGTCGTGCTCGTTCGCGGCATACCCTTTCCATGCCTCGACGGCGGCAGCCGGACCGAGTTGCCGGATGCATGCCTCCAGGAAGATCATCTCGCCGTAGAGACCAGCCTGCTTCTCGGCGGACAGAGCGCCGACCCGTGCCAGCAACTCGCCGAGAGTGGACAGCGCGGCGTGTACGGCAGCCGGGAACGACAGGCCGTCCTGCTGGATCAGGTCGGCGATGTCGCTGACCAGGAGGTATGCCTCGTATTCGTTGTCGGTGTATCGCACCACGATCTCAGCCCAGGGTGTGCTGGCGTCGTCGACGATGCCGGTCCGGACGTTCTCGTACTGGCCGGTGTCGGGAGCGTCAGCGCCGTCATGCGGTGTGCGTAGCGCGATCTCGTGCAACAGCGGGTCGAACTCGATCCGGCACGCTGGCTCGCCGGGAATCGCGATGGTTGCCGGAACGCCGGTCAGGTAGTCGCCGAGCCCGTCGCGGGAGAGGTGCCGGTCGCGGGCCGTGACGGTCATCGGGATCCGTTGTCGCGGTACTGGGACTCGGCCCGGATGGCGGCGGATAGAACCGCCGACCACATCTCCAGGAGGTCCTTGTCCCGCGGCCCCCATACGCTGCCCTTGAAGTGGTCCTCGGTCAGCAGGAACATCAGCGTCTTCACCAGCGGCGCGTCGCTCATCCCGGTGTTCCCGCCGTTCAGTGCCGTCCGGTAGTGCTTGTTAAGGTTTATCACCCGCTCCACGCGGTCGAGTTCGAAGAACTTCTCTGTGGCCATCGCCTTCCAGCGGATCTCGACCGGCCCTTCCTCGGTGCGCAGCGGCACCTCGGCGCGGATGACGCGCCGGACGTCCTCGTGCAGGCCCTTGGACGGCTCGGCGATCGGCCGGCGGCGGTGGTGTCGGCGCCGGGACTCGGTGAGGACCGACTCGGCATGCGTCAGATAGTCGGTGAAGGTGGTCTGTTCGCCGTTATGAGCGGCTGCCGCGTGTACGAGGGCCGCCTGAAACTCGTGGGTGAACAGGACTCCACTCTTCTCCGGGTTTAGCCGGACCAGGTCGGATACTGCGGCAAAATCGTCGATCATCACCCGTGCCAGGGCGCGGTCCTTGCCGCTGGCGGTCACGTGGTTCCAGCCGCCCGCCTGAAGCAGACGATCATTGCGATAGAGGAAGAAGCCCTGGAACTCGGCGCCCTCCCGGCCGTAGAGACGAAACTCGGGACCGCTCAACTTCGGAGGGAGGATGTAGCAGGACAGTTCCACGGCACGTTGCCCGACAACGGCGGTCAACTTCCTCGGGTAACCGTCGACGGCGGTGGCACGATGCCCGAACGGGTCGATCGGTGTGATCGGCTCCGGGATGCCGGCCCGCCCCCGTAGGAGGTCGAACACTTCCAGATCGATCCGTAGTCGGCGATCGTCGAGCAATCGGTGGTAGACCAGGCCCAGGTGCAGGCGAAGGCGGGTCTTGGTCTCCTCCAACCAGTGGGTGAGCCCGGCGTGTGAGGTCTGCGGAAATCTGGTGTCGGTCCAGTGCACGAGGGTTCCGGTGGTGCCGCTGATGCGTTCCAGCAGCACATCGAGTTCGTGCCGGACCGTGCCGGGGGCGATCACGTCGCAGCCGTAGTCCCGCTGCACGTCGTTGCGGCGGAGCCTGCGGCAGTGTGTCTCCCCGGATGCCGGGCGGGTGGTCAGGGTCAGCGTGTCGGCGTGGCTGAACGACGCCGCCTTCAGTCCGATGCCGAAGTGACCCTGATCGCGGTCGCTGTATGCGCGTTGTCGGCCGAGGCGCATCGCCTCGTCCGCCTGCGGGCCGTCCAGCCCTTGGCCGTCATCGACGATACGCAGGCCGACGGGTTGCCCGTGGTCGGTGTCGAAGCGGACCAGAACCCGGCTTGCGCCCGCGTCGATGCTGTTGTCGATGAGGTCCGCGATGGCCGATTCCACGGTGTGGTGGGTGCCCAGGCTCTTCACGACACCGGGATCCGGCTCGAGGATCTTCCGTTCCAGGACATCGTCCCCGATGTGAATCGGACTCACGAAAAAGACTGTAGGTGCAGGCCCCTGACGCAGGCCCCAGTTGGCGAAATCAGCGGCCGGGCAACACCGATATCGCTTCGGCGACCTCCGAGTTGGGTCACGCTGGGTGAGTCTGTCGTGCCGGTCGGGTCGGCGAGAGGAATCGGCGTGAACAGTGACGTCTTCGAGCCGGTGAAGCTGGAAGCCCACTGGCTGAAGGTGCAACTACACCTACAGCCCGCTATCAACCTGGCGCTTGTTCACAACCGGGTTCCACCGGTGAGGCGGCTGAGGATCGACAACCGGGGACCGGATGCGATCGAAGGGCTCGAAGTGAGTCTGGCGATCGACGGCCCGGACGGAGCGCTCTGCGAGCCCTGGCGCGACGGCGTTCCCACGATGCGTGGATGGAAGACCTGGGGTGACTTCACCTCCTTCGGGCCGGACGTTGCTGTGCTCCGCGGCACGAACGAGGCCTTCCCAGTCGAATACCGGCTCACCGTCGCACGCCGGGGGCATCCGGATCTCCTGGCATCGATACCGTCTCTAGTCCTCGCCCACGACGAGTGGTTCAACAGTCCGCTGCTGTTCGACACGCTGGCTGCCTTCGTGCAGCCCAACACGGCCGCGGTCGACGCGGTTCTCCGCACCGCGGCGCAGATCATGGTCGACACCACCGGCTCGGGCTCGATGGACGGGTATCAGAGTGGGCCTGGCCGGGCCGCCAACATCGCGGGCGCGATCTACGAAGCGCTCCGGCAATCGGGAATCCACTACCGACAGTCAGCCGCCTCGTTCGAGAAAAGCGGCCAGAAGATCCGGACCACGGCAGCAGTCCTGGAAGGCCGTCTGGGTAACTGTGTCGACCTCTCCGTCACGTACGCCGCCTGCCTCGAACAGGCAGGTCTGCGGCCGCTGATATGGCTGCTCGACGGTCATGCGATTGCCGGCTTCCTGACGGTCGAGGGCCATCTGCCGACGGCCGTGATAACCGAGGCCAATCTACTCATCTCGATGGTCGAATCCGGCCGGGCCGTTCCGGTCGAGCTGACCGCGGTCGGGCCCGGGACGAACTCGCTGGATTTTCCGGCGGCGGTGCAGGCCGGCCTCGGACACTTCCGTGACGGTCGATCCGCATTACATGGTGTCGTCGACATCCATCAGGCCCATCGCAACGGGGTGCGTCCCCTACCGTCCCGGGAATCGATGTCATCACCGCAGATACCGGAGGCCGGCGCCGTCCCATCCGGCCAGGGGTCGATCGAACTCCCGCCCGGTGCCGCCCGTGTGTGGGTCGAGGACCGCGCCGCCGATGAGGAGTTGCCTGAGGAACAGGACGACTCTCCGCTGCGTATCCAGCAGTGGAAGAGGGCACTGCTCGACCTCAGCCTCCGCAACCCGCTACTGAGTCTGCCGACACGGGGCAAAGGACTCGGGCTGCACGTCGCTGCGGGAGGTCTGGCTCTGCTCGACGACCTCATCCACGCCGGCAAACGCCTGGAGGTCGTGCCGCAGGACCAGATCAGTCACCTCGATGAACTGGCCGGTGCGCGGCGTGCGATGAATCTCGATGCAGATGTGGTCACCCAGTTGCTCCGAGACGATCACCGGATCTTCGGCGCAGTGGACGAGAAACGCTATCGCACCGTCATGCGCGGACTCCAGCGTGACGCCCGCACGATGGAACAGGAGACCGGTGGCAACTATCTCTATCTGACCATCGGCACCCTGGTTCACCCCAAGGCCAGGGGAGGCGAGGCCCACGCACCACTGTTCCTTCTGCCGGTTCGGATCGAGGGCGGTACCGGCCGTCTTGCGTACCACCTCGTCGTCGACGGCTCACAGGTGGCGTCGGCGAATCAGTGCCTGGTCGAATGGCTGCGGGTCCGGCACGGTGTGCAGATCGCCGAGCTGGAGCGCCCGATTCGCGACGAACACGGGCTGGACATCCCGAAGACGCTGGCGGCGATCCGGGAGCACCTGGTCCTGAACCGCCTGAACTATCGCATCGACGAGATCGCCAGCCTGCGCCTGCTGCAGTTCTCCACAGTCCAGCTCTGGCGCGACCTTCGAGACCACTGGCCGGTCTTCATGGCCAACCCGGTCGTCCGTCACCTGGTGGAGTCGACCGGAGCGACCTTCGACGACCCTCTCGGCGACCCGGCCGACCTCACCGTCGACGAGAGCCGCCTGCACCTCCCGATCCCGGCCGACGGATCACAGATGCAGGCCATCGTCACGGCCGAGCGCGGCTACTCGTTCGTGCTCGAAGGACCTCCTGGCACGGGCAAGTCCCAGACGATCACCAACCTCATCGCCACCGCTATCACCCGCGGCCGGTCGGTGCTGTTCGTGGCGGAGAAGCAGGCTGCCCTGGAGGTAGTCAAGAGCCGGCTCGCGTCAATCGGGCTTGCCCCATTCACGCTCGACCTGCACGGTCGGACGCAGTCGATGAATGCGATCCGCGAGCAGCTGTATCAGTCGTTGGAGCAGGCCGACCGCGGTGACGCGACCACCTGGACCGCAGTGGAATCCGCCTACCGGGCCAAACTGTCGGCGCTTGCCCGATATCCGGAGCGGCTCCATACCCGGAGCAGCGCGGGCTGGACGGCGTGGTCCGCGTTCGAGGCAGTCCTCGTATACGGCGAAGGCCCCACCGCGGTGATCCCGGCCGGATTCCTGGACGTGGCCGCACCGGATCGCGAACGGGTTGAGCGCAACCTCGAGGATTTCGTCGCTGTGGCACAGTCGACCCAGTTGCGGTACGGCCATCCGTGGGCCTTGAGTGGTCTGCGTGGCGTCGACGGTCTCGACCAGACTGCATTGCACACGATTGCCGGCGACTTGGAGAAGGCCCGCGCTCATGTGATGAGCCGTCCGGAACTCGCTGCCTGCATCAAGCGTCTCGCCGAGCCCGGCGCGCTCACCACATTCCAACCGGCCGCCCGGCTCACGGCGGCGGGCCGGCTGCCGGACCGCGTGGCGACCCAGCGAGCGCGCGAGCCCGGCTGGGATGGTCAGGTCGCTCAGCTGGGAGCGGATCTGCAGCAGTTCCGCCGGGATCACGAGGACGAGTTGCGGGACTTCCAGCTCGGCCTGTTGTCGGCGCCTGAGCTCACCGAGTGGCTGGACGAGGCTCATCGCGCGGCCAAGCGGTTCCTCGGCAAACGTAAGGCGCTTCAGCGAGTCGCGGATCATCTGACACCGCTCACCCGGACGGGCGTGGCGGTTGAGGCTGACCAGGTCGTACCGGTCATCACTCGACTATTGCAGGTAGTGGAACGGGTCGGCTTGTTGCGGACGCGGGCCGGAGTCCTCGACGGGCTGCGCCTACCATCGGACTGGCCGGTCGAGGCCTCTGACGCGGCGGAGCAACTGTCGGCAGCCCGGCAGGACGTCGTGATCGGCCGAGCCTTGTCTCAGGAACATCCGGACGTATGGAGTCTCCTCGTCGCCGACTCGGGCCCGGAGATCGCACGCCTCCTCGAGTGCGTGCTCACCACCTGGACCGCATGGCGGGCAGCACTTCACAGCCGCCAGGTGGAGTTCGGGTTCTGGGCCGGCGAGACGGGCTGGTTCGAGGCCTGGCAGCGGGACGGGGCGACCTGGCAGGCCGATCTGGGCCGCGACGGTCTACTGGCGCCGCAACGATGGGCGGCCGTACTGGCTAACACGGATCCGTTGACCCGTGCGGGTCTCGGTGCGTTCCGTGATCAGTTGTTACGCGCCGAGATCCCGGCGGATGCGGCCGAGGACGCGTACCGGCGTGGCGTCGCCGCGACCGCATTGACCGGCCGGCTTCGAGCCGGGCACCTCGACTACTTCGATCCGGACGTACACGACAACGAGATCTCACAATTCCAGAAGACCGCGGCCGAGTTGCGTGCTGCGCTGCCGGACCATCTGCCGTCGCTACTTGTGGAACGGCGCCCGTTCCACCCGGGAGAACGCCGTGGCGGAGTCGCGGATCTGGCCGCCGAGCTACGTCGTAAGCGCGGTGGGAAGTCGTTCCGGGAGTTGTTCACCGCAAACTCTGAGGTCATCCTGACACTGACACCCTGTGTACTGGTCAGCCCGGCCTCCGCGGCCACCTTTCTGGCACCGGACGCGGCCAGGTTCGACATCGTGATCTTCGACGAGGCGTCGCAGATCAGGGTGCCCGAGGCGATCGGAGCCATGGGCCGCGGCCGGTCTGCTGTCATCGTCGGTGATTCCCGGCAGATGCCGCCCACCTCCATCATGCAGGCCTCGGGCGGCGACGATGAACACACCGCCGAGGACGAACCGATCCCCGAGGACCTCGACAGCATCCTGAGTGAGGCGGTGGAGTCCGGTCTGCCGCAGCGCTGGCTCACCTGGCACTACCGTAGTCACGACGAGTCATTGATCGCCTTCTCGAACCGCTACTACTACGACAACAAGCTCTCCAGCATGCCTTCGCCCGGTGTGGCCGAAACCGCCGGTGTCCAGTGGCGGAGAGTGAACGGCCGCTACGACCGTGGTGCCAGCCGGACGAACGATGTCGAGGCGCGCGAGATCGTCATGGAGATCTCCCGGCGGTTGCGTGCTCCTACGACCAGAGCCTCGTCGATCGGTGTCGTGACCTTCAACCTTCCGCAACGCGACCTGATTCTGAACATGCTCGAGGAGACCACCGATCCGTTGATCCGTGACAGAATGTCTGATGGCCGGCCCGAACCGATCTTCGTCAAGAACCTCGAGAACGTTCAAGGCGACGAACGTGATGTCATCCTGTTCTCGCTCGCCTTCTCCACTGATCCGGGAACTGGCCGGTTACCCCTGAACCTCGGCCCGTTGAGTCAATCCGGCGGCGAGCGACGATTCAACGTCGCCATCACCCGTGCCCGCCGACAGGTCGTCCTCTTCGCCTCCTTCGACCCGTCCGACATCGACCTGGCGCGGACCTCGTCGGTGGGAACCCATCATCTTCGGGCGTACTGCGAGATGGCAGCCGCTGGGGTGGAGACCCTCGGAGACCTCTCCAGCACCCGGCGCCACAATCGCGATCGGATCCGGGAGGAGGTGTCCGCCGCTATCGAGCAACGCGGATTCGAGGTCACTACCTGTCATGGGTTGTCCGACTTCACCGTCGATATAGCCGTCCGGGCCGTGGGAGCCGCGCGTTGGCAGGTCGCGGTGATGCTGGATGGTCCGCAGTGGGGCCTGCGTCCCACGGTGGCAGACCGGGACGACGCCCCAGCCCTTCTGAACACCATCATGGGCTGGCCGGAGGTGGTGCGATTCTGGTTGCCCGCCTGGATCCGTGATCGCTCGCGGGTCCTCGACGCGGTAGCCGCCGCAGTCGAACGAGCCGTTACCGAGGGCGACTGTCCTGTCGTGCACGCCTCGCCCGAGTACCTCCTACACCCGGAGGAAGGCCGGGACGAAACGGAGATCCCGCTTCCGGATGAGGCCGAGTTCCGTACTGATCCACTGATGCCGGCCTGGGATGAGAAATCCACGGTAGGACTGGTCGTCTCGGGTTCCGGTTGTTCAGACTTTGTACCTTACGCACCGACTCCGCTGGGGCAACGCGGCGACATCGATCTCATCGACAGCAGCCCGGCCATCCGGGCCGCCGTTCGCTCCGCGATCGAGCAGGTGGTCGAAGCCGAGGGACCGGTGGAACAGCAGCGCCTGGCTCGGCTGGTGCTGGCCCGCTACGGCTTCACCAAGGCGCACGCCGACCGCCGAGCGGCCGTCCTCGCCTTGGCTCAACCGGAACTGTTCCGCAACAGTGCGGCGGGCGTCTTCGTTTGGCCGCCCGACCTCGACGCGGAATCATGGCGTGGATACCGCCGCACCAACTTGAGTTCGGATCGTGCGTTCGAGGACATCGCGCCAGAGGAGATCGCGAACGCGGCATACAGTGCACTGGCGGCGCGCCCTGATCTGGGCGAGTCGGATCTGCTGCGG
This sequence comes from Actinoplanes couchii, assembly GCF_016862075.1. GTDB lineage: Bacteria > Actinomycetota > Actinomycetes > Mycobacteriales > Micromonosporaceae > Actinoplanes > Actinoplanes couchii. The sequence continues at coordinate 368,432 of NZ_BOMG01000042.1, forward strand.
TCGACCCTGGAACTACTCGGGTACCGCCGTATGACTGAGAAGATCGACAGGTTGTTGCGGCACGGTCTTGAGGTTGGTCAGCGTACTGGCGCTCTGGCCCGGGACAGGGACGGCTCCTATTACGTCGAAGCCAGTCGATCCGTGTAGTAGTCAACGAAAGGCGATCGCTGGTCATGCCCGCGGAGCGGTTCATCCTGGCCCAGTCGTGGTGGTTGGCGAGTCAGTTGTTTCGCCGGCATCCGAAGCTGACCCTCATCGAGACGCATCCCGGTGGAGGCCTGTACGACTGCCTCACGCTGGTGAGCGGCCAGTCCAGCCTGATACACATCAATCGGGTCGGGGGCATCGACGTCTCCGTCGCATCGGACGAGCCGTTCAAGATGGCGATTGAAGAGTTGTTCGACCTCCCTGATCCGGTCGAGATCATTCCGAGGATCGAAACAGCAGCGCGGATCGACTCACCGGCCCAGGCGCCACCTTCCACGCCGGCTGCACTGACGTATCGCGCGATCGCGCACCTGATGGCGATCACCGTCAACGACAAACGCCGTTGGGACGTCCGGAACGAGCGGATCGACTCCAGTGGTATGGGTGGCGGCGGAACCCTCGGCAGCCTGGCCAAGTTCCCCGTCGCCGCCGCGCGAGCCAAGGAGAAACGTCCGGGTGATCTTCTTGGAGACCCCCTCTACCGATATTGGGGTGTCCTACGTGACGGTAAGGCGATCGCCGTTCTCGACACCGACGGTTACGCGTATGTGGGCCATCAGGTACACCATCTACCCACGCTGTATCAGGCGGGCAATCGGCGAGTGACAGCGATGACCGCGGCCGCGTTCGCCGAGATCCTGCCCTGATCAGACCGGCACTCCGAGGCTCTCGCGCAGTCCGCTGGCTCGGGCGATCGGGCGTTCCACCGCTGTTCGGACGGCCTCCTCGGTGCCCAGTACCCGCAGGCCGTTCTTTGCTCGGGTGACTGCGGTGTAGAACAGTTCCCGGGTCAGCAACGGTGAACTCGCCGGTGGCAGGATCAGCGACACGCGTTCGAACTGGCTGCCCTGGCTGCGGTGGACCGTCACCGCGTACAGCGGCTGTGCCTGTGACAACCGGGACGGTGACACCGACACCAGTTCCTCGCCCCGGGCGAACACCGCCCGCAACCCGTCCGGGCTCTGCACGATCACCCCGGTGTCCCCGTTGAACAAGCCCGCCTCGTAGTCGTTTGCCGTGATCAGAAGCGGTCGTCCGGGAACCGCGTCGCCCCACTCCGGCACCCCCAGCCACCGGGCCACCTCGGCGGTCCACCAGGCCACCCCGAACGGCCCCCGCCGGTGCGCGCACAGCAGCCGGTGTGTCTCCAGACACCGCAACGCCCCCGCCGCGTCCCCCTCGGCGGCGGCCGCCGCCACCGCCCGCAACGAGTCGACGACCTCCTCCCGGAGCCCCGCACACTCCACCGCGGAAGTCTCGACGAACTCCAGCTGCCCTCCGCCACCCCGCAGCAGACCTACGACGGCGTCCGCGTCCCCACGGCGCACCGCGGCGGCCAGTGCGGCCAGGTCTCCGCCGAATCGCCAGATCCGGTCCAGTGTCACGACACCGTTGGTGATCACCGAGTCGGCCGTGTCGACCGAGGTCAGCGCGGACTGCAACTCCGGCTCGGGAAGCCCGGGAGCGGCCACGATGTCGCCGAGTACGGCCCCGGCCTCCACCGACGCCAGCTGTCCGGGGTCGCCGACGAGGATCAGCCGGGCGTCGGGCCGGATCGCGTCGATCAGCCGGGCCATCAACGTCAGCGACACCATCGAACTCTCGTCCACCACGATCACGTCGTACGGCAGCCGATGTGCCCGGTGATGTCGGAACCGGGTCCGCGTCCCGGGCTGCCGCCCCAGCAGCCGGTGCAGCGTCGACGCCTGCAACCCGATGATCCCGGCCCGGTCCGCGTCGGGCAGCGCCGCCGCGGCTTCCCGCACCGCCTCGGTCAACCGGGCCGCGGCCTTCCCGGTCGGGGCCGCCAGGGCGATCCGTAACGGACCGCCGGGTTGGGCACGCAGCACCGCGAGCATCCGGGCGACCGCTGTGGTCTTGCCGGTCCCCGGCCCGCCGGCCAGCACCGACACCCATCGCAGGGTGCTCACCGCGGCGGCCAGCCGTTGCCGGCACGACGAGGCGTCGAACAGCCGGTCGAGATCGGCACGCAGCCGGGTCAGGTCGGCGGCGGGCGGATCGGTGGCCCGTTGCTGCAGCTGACGGCGGATCGACTCCTCCTCCCGCCAGTACCGGTCCAGATAGAGCAGCCCGTTGGCCAGCCGTAACGGCCGCCCGGGTGTGCCGTCGCGGGACACCATCGGGCTGCGGGCGCAGGCGTCGAGCCAGGCCGCCGGTTCGGGCCAGGGAAGTTCGCCGGCGTCGAGGATCGCCACGGTGCCGCTGACCGTCGCCAGATCCACACAGACCGAGCCCATTCGCAGTGCCCGGACTGCCAGGGCGGCGGCCAGGCGGACCGTCTCGTCGGTCTCCCCGGTGAGGGATCCGATCCTCGAAGCGACGTGCAGATCGGCCAGATCCAACACGCCTGCCGTATCGAATGCGGTGAGTGTCACAGCAGGTCCGACAGTTCGGTGATCAGTTCGTGCGGCGGCTGCCAACTGAAAACTCCGTGGCCCGGTGGCGTGGCCGGCCCGCACATTCCCCGCAGGAACAGATACAACACCCCACCGAAATGAGTGGACGGGTCATATCCGGGCTGCCGCCACCGCAGATAACGATGCAGCGCGACCCCGTAGAGCAGGGCCTGCAACGGATAATGCGCCGCGATCATCGCCTCCGACATGGCCGCCGGACGGTAATCGGCCGCGGTCAACGGCGCCGAGAATCCACCGAGCCGGTTCGACTTGTAGTCGACGACGACATAACGCGGCCCGGGCAGCCGCAACACGGCGTCGATGCTCCCGGTCAGATATCCCCGCAGAGTAAGCGGACCGAGCTCCCGGAGCCGGGAAACGTAACCCGACAACGGATCGCCCGGACGAAGGTGCCGTGCGACGCAGTCGGAAAACGATTCCAATGCCTGCTCGGGTACGTCCGGAGCACGGTCGCCGCCACCCAGCGGAAACTCGAACTCCAGTTCGTCGAGCCGGTCCCCGCGCCCGAACCCGGTGAGCGACCGCCCGTCCGCCAACGGCCCGAGCGGGGTCCGCAGGGCCGGGACCAGTGCGTCCGCAAGTGTCCGCGGATCCAGTCCGGACAGGGGCAGCCCTGCCGCACAAGCGACGAGTTCGGCCGTCAGGTCGGGCGCCGTGAAGTCGCACCGTTCGAGCAGCGAGTGCAGCAGCGTCCCGAACGCCGCCCCGGCGGGCAGTTCACCCATCGGCGACAGCACCTCGGACCCCGGCCCGCCCGGGTCGGCCACGACCGGGACGGCGGCCTCGTCGTCCAGTTGAGCGGTGGGGTTCTCGCTGTCGACAGCCGGATGGTCATGCTGCCCGGAGGTGAGCCGGGAATAGGAGGTCCGTCGCCAGTCCAGATCCAGCCGACGGCGGAAGTGCGCCACGGCAAGCTCCGGCCGGGCCGGTACGGGCGCCTCCCAGCGCGCCGGTTCCGCCGCTTCCACCCGTTCGATCTCGAGGCCGAGTCCGCGCAGGTGGGACAGGGCGTCGTCATCGGCCGGGACCGGGTACTCCGGGAGCGGGTTCTCACCCGCACCGGGACGCCCGAACAGGAACCGGTGCAGCGCCGACGCCCTGGTGTTGGCGGTCGGCGCCCACCACGCGACCACCCGGCTCGCGGCCCGGGTCAGTGCCACGTAGAGCAGCCGCAGGTCCTCGCCGTCCTCCTCGTCCCGGTGGCGGCGTTCCGAGGCCCGGAATCCGGCTCCGCTCGGGCCACCCACGTCCAGCACGCGTTGTCCGGCCGCGTCGTGCAGCCGCAGCAGGTCGGGCTGCCCGACGAACCGGTCCCAGCCGAACGGCAGCAGCACCACCGGGTACTCCAGGCCTTTGCTGCCGTGCACGGTCAGGATCTGTACCGCGTCGGCGTCCGACTCCAGCCGCCGGCTGCGTTCCACACTGGCGTCCAGGGGCGCGTCGTCGATGCGGCGGCGCAGCCAGTCGGTGACCGCGGCGAGCCCGAGGTCGCCGTCGACGGCCGCGGCGTGCAGGGCCGTCCCGATGTGCCGCAGATCGGTGAGGCGACGTTCGCCGCCGCGCCGGGCGAGCAGCCGTTCCGGCAGGCCGGTCGCGGTGACCGCCTCCAGCAGGGCGGCCATCCCGTGCTCGGCGGCCAGGACCGCCCAGTGCCGCAGGGTGGTGCCGAGCCGGTCCAGGTCCGTCTCGGTGGCTTCGGCCAGCTTCCGGGCGGGCCAGCCGACGAGGCCGGTCAGTGCGGCGGCCGCGACCCGGGCCCGGCGGTGCGGCTGGTCCAGTCCGTCCAGCAGCGCCAGCCAGTCCCGGGCGGCCGGGGTGCCGAAGACGCTGGTGGTGCCGGCCTGGACCGCGGGGACTCCGGCGCTCGCCAGGGCCTGGTGGACCAGGGTGCTCTGCCGGTTCGTCCGGACCAGGACGGCGACGTCTCCGGGCACCACCTCCCGGCCGGCCAGCATCACGGTCACCTGGGACACCAGGTCGGCGACGATCGCGTCCCGGGCGTCGGCGGCCGCCACCAGACCGATTTTGTTCAGCGGGAACCCGTTCCGCCCGAGTACCCGGAGCCGGAACGGTGGCCCCGGCAGGCGAGCGTCCGGGTGGGCCGCGTCCACCGGCCGCACGGTGATCCGGCTGTCGCCGAGCGCGGCCCGCCCGAACACGGTGGCGAACGCCGCCAGCAGCCCGTGGTCGCTGCGCCAGTTGGTCGCCAGGCCGGCATGCGCCGGGGCGTCCGCGGCCGCCGCCAGATAGCTGACCACGTCCGCGCCCCGGAAGGCGTAGATGGCCTGTTTCGGATCGCCGATCAGCACCAGCGTGCGATGTCCGTGGAATGCGGTCCGCACGATGGTCCACTGCACCGGGTCGGTGTCCTGGAACTCGTCGATCATCACGACCGAGTACCGCTCCCGCAGGCGGCGGCACGCGTCCGGGCCGCGTGCCGGGTCGGTGAGCGTGGTGGCGAGACCGGTCAGCAGGTCGTCGAACCCGGTCAGTCCACGGGCCCGTTGCCGGCGGCCGACCTCGGCGCGGACCGCGGTGGCGAATCGGCAGCGGACCTGGGCCTCCGCGTCCGGATCGCCGGTGGACGGCTCCAGCCGGGCCTGACCGTCGGTGACCGCCTGCCGGGCGACGGCCAGCGCCACCTTCCGGTCGAAGTGCGGTCCGGGCGAGCCCGCCGTGCCGTACTTGCGCAGGTAGAGGTCGTCGGCGACCTCGGTGACCAGGTCGTCGAGGTCTTCGGTGAAGACCGTGGCCGGATCGGTGTCGGCGGTGATGCCGAGATCGGCGAGGACCTGACGGCAGAACTGGTGGGTGGTCGCGATCGTCGCCGCATCGAAGCCGGCGACGGCGGTGACGAGCCGTTGCCGGCGCCGGGCGACCTCGTCCGGGGACACGTCGGCCAGCAGCGCCACCAGCGGGTCGGGGGAGACCCGGGCGTGGTGCGGGTCGGCCAGGGCCCGTTCGGTGGCGACCAGGCGCTCGCGTACCCGCTGGCGCAGTTCGGCGGTCGCGGACCGTCCGAAGGTGACCAGCAGCAGCTGATCCAGTGCGGCCCGTCCCTCGGCGACGTATCGGGTGGCCAGCGCCGCGATGGTCCAGGTCTTGCCGGTGCCCGCGCTGGCCTCCAGAACCGTGGTGCCCTCCGGCAGCGGCCCACGGATGTCGAATCCGGTGACCACGAGTGTCGCGGACGGCATCAGAGCTGCTCCGTCCGTTCGGCGCCGGCCAGGGGTCGCCAGAGACGTATCGCCAGCTCACCGAAGCGGGTCGGCTCGGTCCCGCCGGACGAGGGTTCGGCGAGCAGCACCTCCAGGGCCGCGGCCGGCCCCCATACGAGCTGGTGGATGCCGTCCTCGGACTCGCCGCCGAACGAGAAGTTGGTCCATTCGGTGCGGGCCTTGGCGTAGGCGTCGTCCAGGTCGCCGCCGGTGAGCCGGCACCGGGCGTAGGCGTGCGAGGACTTACCGGCCAGCGGCAGTGGTTCCCGCAGCCCGGCGTCGGCGATCGCGACCAGGTCGGCGAGCACCGCCGCCGCTGTGGCCGGGTCGATCGGCCCGGCGACCGACCGTGCCGGGCGTCCACGGGCCCCACGTCCGATGGTGATCGTCCGCCAGGGTGTGGCCGGGCGGGCCACGGTCAGGGCGAGCAGGTCGAGCCAGGCCCGGAGCCGGTGTTTGGGCGAGATCCGGGCGAAGGCGACCGTGAGCAGGGTGTCGCCGTACAGGGCGCCGATCGTGCCGGTCAACTGCCGACTGTCGGGGAGCGCGATCGTGATGTCGACGGCCCGGGACTCGCCGTCGCGGTGGGTCAGGGCCTCGGCGACCAGCGGATCCACTTCGGCCGCCAGCGAGTCCAGCAGCCGGGAGCCGAGCGGACCGGGCGGCACCGTGCCGCGCCGCCATTCGGCCTGCACGTTGCGGCCCAGGTCACCGCCGTTCAACAGGGACCGGAGCAGGCGGTCCCCGACCGCCCACCGTTGCAGCGCGTCCAACTCGACGGGCAACGCGTCGCCGGGGTCGTCGTCCGAGCCGGACATCACCAGACCGAGGCGGCGCCGTGCGAAACCCCGTACCGGATGAGCGAAGAAGGTGTGCAGATCGGCCAGCTCGACCGACTCGTCGTCGAGCGGCGCCAGCAGCCCCGGGAGGAACGGCGGCTCCGGCATCCGCTCACCGGCCGCGACCCGCGCCCCGGCCAGCGCGACCGCGTCGAAACTGAACGGATCGGCGGCGTCGAAGTTGCGGGCGTCGAACGGTTGCAGCGGATGCCGGACGATCACCTGATCGTGCAGGGGGCGGCCGTCCGCCGTGCGCGCGGTGCCGTCCAGGGCGTCGAGCAGTTCACCGAGCGGCACCGCCGGGGGCCGCGGCGCGTTGGTGCGCTCGTCGGCGCCGGAGTAGAGCAGCACCAGGGTGCCGGTGGCGGCCATCACCGCGTCGAGCAGGAGTTGCCGGTCCTCGCCGCGCGGGTCGCGTTCACCCACACACGGGTCGCGGCCGAGCACGTCGTCGCCGTCCAGCCGGGCGGCGCGGGGGAAGTCGCCGTCGTCGAGCCCGAGGACACAGATCACCCGGTGCGGGACCGACCGCATCGGCACGAGGGTGCACATCGTCAGGTCGCCGGTGCGGAAGTTGGCGCGGCTCGGAGTGCCGTGCAGATGCTCGTCCAGCAGGGCCCGGATGTCGGTCAGCCGGAGCAGGATCCCGTCCCGGGCGTGCGCGCCGGTCTCCGCCAGCACCTCGGTGAGCTGGGTACGCTGCCAGGCGTCCTGGTCCGGCACGTCGGTGAGCAGATCGGCGGCGGTCTCGATCGCGTCGATCCACGCGGGCGGCGGGCGCTGCCCGGCGAAGCCGCCGAGAACCGTGTGCAGCCGGTCGACGAGTTCGGCGAGCCGGCCGGTGAGGTCCACGTCGCCGGAGTCCATGTCGTCCAGCGGCAACGCGGTGCCCAGCCAGTACGGCCCCTCCTCGCTCATCGCGACACCCAGCAGGATCCGGTCCAGGCCCGCGTCCCAGGTGTTCGACCGGACCGGCACCTGGAACCGGGCCCGGTGCTCGGCGTCGAACCCCCAGCGCACCCCGGAGTCGGCGACCAGTTCACCGAGCCGGTCCAGATCGTCGTCGTCGAATCGGAATCGGCGGCGCACCGGGGGCATCGCCGCCAGGTCGAGGACCTGCGCCGCGGTCACCCGGCCGTCCGCCAGGTCCAGCAGGGTCGCGACGACGGCGAACAGCGGGTTGAGCCGGCGCAGCGCCCGGTCGGCGAGCCGGACCCGCAGCCGGTGCGCCGGATGGCCGGCGTCCGCGCCGAGCCCGAACGCGGCCGAGATCAGCGGCGCGTACACCTCGATGTCCGGGCACATCACCAGCACGTCGCGGGGTTCCAGCCCGGGATCGGCGGCGAGCAGTCCCAGGATCACCTCCCGGAGCACCTCGACCTGCCGGTCCGGGCCGTGACAGGCGTGCACCTGCACGCTGCGGTCACCCCGGTCGACGACCGGGAGCGGGTCCGGCGTGGGCCGGTCGGCGGCGATCGCCTGTTGCAGCAGGCCGAGCAGGGTGCCGGGGAACCGGGTACCCGGATGGTGGGTGTCGCGGCCGGCGAGCGGCCCGAGCGTCACCTGCACCTCACGGACGTCGCGGCCCAGGGACGCGAGCAGAGGGTGCCGCGCCAGGCCGCCGGTCCGGTCACCGTCTCTGCGGGTCAACCCCGTTTGCGGGTACGCCGGGGAAAGGTCCCACAGCACGGGCGACGGATGCGGCAGCCACACATGCACGTCCCGGCCCGCGGCCAGCGCGCCGAGCACGGCGACGTGAGCCGCCGGCAGCCGGGTGACCCCGAAGACCGACAGCCGTCCGGGCAGCCCCGACGACTGCGGATCGGCCCGGAGCCGCGTGCAGATCACGTCCAGTTGCCCGGCCGGCCCGGGACCGTCCATCCGTTCGGCCAGCCGCCGCCACAGCTCTGCCTGCCAGCGCAGATCCGCCGGCAGCCGGCCGCCCAGACCGTCCTGGTCGTCACCGGCCGACCAGGACCGGAGCATGCCGGGCCGGTGCCGGGCGTACGAGTCGAACAGGGCGGCCAGCTTGCGTGCCGTCGCGTACCGCCGCCCGTGCCGGACCGGATCGTCGTCGCCCGCACCGAGATAGGCCGCCAGGGTCCGGCACCACGGTTCGGCCGTGCAGCCGTCGATGGTCTCCAGCAGTGGCCACACCAGCCGGTCCGGATGCCACGCGCTGTCGCGATCGCCGAACCCGGCCCGTGTCATCAGCTCGGTGAAGGACGGGAACAGCACGTTCGCGCAGATCCCGTCCTCGCTGCCGGCCACTCCCAGCCGGTGCGAGAGCCGCTGTGCCAGCCAGCGTTCGACACCCCGCGACGGCACCGACACGATCTCCGGGGCGAAGGGATCCCCGGTGGCGTCACCGAGCACCTCGGCCAGCGCCTCGGCCAGCCGGTCGGTGCGCTCGGCCCGATGCAGCATCAACATGACACGCCCAGCTTCGGCGATCACGGTTGCGGGTGGGCCCGAACCCCGAATACCGCAGGCCCTTCCGGGCAGCGCGGCGACAATGAACCGTATGACGCAGCGACCACGGCTGAGCGCCGTGCAGAGCGACCGGGCCGCCGGGGTGCTGCTCGGCGCGGCCTGCGGCGACGCGCTCGGTGTGCCCTACGAGTTCGCCGCCCCACCACCCGCGGGCCGGGCGCCCCGGATGTCCGGCGGTGGGCTCGGCGATTACGCGCCGGGGGAGTACAGCGACGACACCCAGATGGCGGTCTGCATCGCCGAGGTCGCCGCCACCGGTGCCGACCTGCGGGAACCCGCGGCGCTGGACCGGATCGCCGCGAACTTCCTGCGCTGGCGGGACGAGGGCGCGACCGACATCGGCATCCAGACGCGCCAGGTCCTGAGCAGGGTGACCGGCCGGGCCGGGGACGGGCTAGGTGCGGCGATGAGCGAGGCCGCCCGAGACCTGCACGAACAGACGGGGAAGAGCGCCGGTAACGGTTCCCTGATGCGTACCGGCGTCGTCGCCCTCGCCTACCTGGGTGAGCCCGAGTCGATGGCCGGGGCCGCCCGCGCGGTCAGCGCGCTGACCCACTTCGACCCGCTCGCCGGTGACGGCTGTGTGCTGTGGTGTGCGGCCGTGCGCCGGGCGGTCCTCGACGGCACCTTCGCCGGGCTGCGCGAGGGCCTGGACCTGATTCCGGCCGAGCGACGCGATCAGTGGGCCGGCTGGCTCGACGAGGCGGAACTGCACGAGCCCGGGTACTTCCCGAACAACGGTTTTGTGGTGACCGCCCTGCAAGCGGCCTGGTCCGCGATCTCCCGCACCCCGGTCCCGGCGGAGGACCCGGCCGCGGGTGTGTTCGCCTGCGACCACCTGCGCGACGCCCTGTACGCGGCGGTCGGCGCGGGCAACGACACCGACACCGTGGCGGCGATCGCCGGAGCGCTCCTCGGCGCCCGGTGGGGCAGCTCCGGGATCCCCCTGGACTGGCAGCGTCTAGTCCACGGCTGGCCCGGCAACCGAACCCCGGACCTGATCGCTCTCGGTCTGCTGACCGCCGGCGGCGGAGAACCCGACCGGGTGGGCTGGCCCGGATGCGACCGGATGGAAGCACCGATCCCGCACGCGCTGTCGACCGCCCACCCGGACGACGACGGCGTGATCCTCGGCAACCTGGTCACCGACGCGGTCGAGGCAGGGGTGACCGCGGTCGTCTCCCTGTGCCGGGTCGGGCGGGCCCAGTTCGCCGGGATACCCGTGGAGAACCAGGTGCAGGTCTGGCTCGTCGACCAGCCGGGCGCCAACGCGAACACCGCGTTCGCCCTGGACCAGGCGGCGCGGATGGTTGCCGGCCTGCGGGCCGAGGGCCACCGGGTGCTGCTGCACTGCGCCGCCGGGCAGAGCCGCACCCCGGCGGCTGCGGCCCGGTACACGATGATCCGATCCGGTCGTGACGGGCAGGCGGCACTCGCCGAGATGCGGGCCCTGCTGCACGAGCACGGTTACCACCTCAACGCGGAGCTGCACCGGGTCGTCACGTCCTTCGGGTGACGGTCCGTTCGCTGAACGGGTCAGGGTAGGTGCGCCACACCTGCTCGCCGCGGGAGAGTTCGTCGTCGGTGAGCAGGCAGGTGGCCAGGGTACGGTGCAGGTGGACCGGGTCGAAGTCCAGGCCGATGAAGGCCAGGTGCTGGTGGCGGTCCTCGTAGTACGGATCCCATTCGACGCCGGCGGCCAGGCAGCGTTCCGGGTCCACCTCGTGCCACAGGTCGGCGGGCAGCGGACCCAGCCAGCCGCTGTGCGGGCCCAGCGTCAGACCCCCGGACGACTCCCACGTCCACACGATGTCGGGGCGGCTGGCCAGCCAGAAGTGGCCGCGCGACCGCAGCACCCCCTCGGTCACCTCGTCCAGAGCGTCGTGCAACCGTCCGGGGTGGAACGGGCGACGGGCATGGAAGACACAGGACACCACGCCGTACGACGGGAGAGGCTCGTGAATCCCGACGGCCCGCCCGCGCAGGCCCCGGGTGATCGCGTCGACTCTCCGGCCCCGCTCCGCCGGGCCCCACGGCGCGATCCGGTGCACCAGCACCCGCAGCTGTTCGGCCTCCCACTCGTCGCCGCCGTCCGGGGCGCCTTCCAGGGCCACCGTGTCGGCCTGTTCGATCTGGCGGCTGACCAGGTCACCGATCCGCTCGTCGGACAGGGCGTCCAGCAGCAGGTCGGCGGGCACCACCGTGATCACCCGCGGTGGTTCGCCGGGCCAGGCGGCGCGGACCTGATCCGGTTCGCAGTCGTCCGGGACCACCACCAGCAGGCCGGGGCCGTCCGGGAGCACGGTCAGGTCGTCGACGAGCACCACCCGCCGGCCGGCTGCCATCCGTCGCGCGACCTCGGCGGTGGCGTGCGGGAAGTAGCCGCACAACACGACGTCAGTGCTGGTGGACATCGTCGTCCTCCCAAGCGGGGAACGGGTCCGGCAGGGTGCTCCAGCCGTCCGGGCCGTCGGCCAGTTCGGCGGGGGTGAGCAGGCAGCTCCGCAGCCCGTCCCGTAGTTCGTCGGCGGGCAGCCGGACGCCGATCAGGACCAGTTCCTGGCGGCGGTCGCCGAACCGGGGATGCCAGCGCCGGCGCAGGTCGGCGGCCTCCTGCGGGTCGTCCGGCCAGATCCCGGACGCGGCGACCGGCACGCCCGCCGGGTCGCAGCGGCCGTGCGGCCCGGCCTGGGACCAGAGGCCGATCAGGTCCGGGCGGGTGGCGAGCCAGAGAAAACCTTTCGAGCGGAGTACGCCGTACGTGTCGATCGCGGTCGTCAGGAAGTCCCACAGCCGTTGTGGGTGGAACGGTTCGGGGGCGCGGAACAGCAGGCTGCCGATGCCGTACTCGACGGTCTCCGGGATGTGCTCGCCGTTGAGTTCGGCGACCCAGCCGGGTGCGGTCTCGGCGGCGTCCATGTCGAAACCGCCGGTGTGCAGCAGGTCGGCGGGGTCGACCCGGCCGAACGTGGACCGGATCTGCCGGGCTCCCGGGTTGAGCCGGGTGACCAGGGCCTCGACGCGGGCCAACTCGTCGGCGGACACCAGATCGGTCTTGTTGATCACCACGACGCCGGCGAATTCGAGTTGGTCGACGAGCAGGTCGGCGATCGTACGATCATCGTCCTCGAACGCCGCCAGACCGCGTGCCTCGAGCGTCTCGCCGGCCTGGATCCGCGCGATCAGATGGGGTGCGTCGACGACGGTGACCATGGTGTCGAGCCGGGCGACGTCGTCGAGCACCCGGTCGCCGTCGCCGACACCGAACGCGAACGTGGCGGCGACCGGCAGCGGTTCGGAGATGCCGCTGGACTCGATCAGCAGGTAGTCGAACCGGTCCTGCCGGGCCAGCGCGGCCACCTCGGTCAGCAGGTCGTCGCGCAGCGTGCAGCAGATGCAGCCGTTGGTCATCTCGACGAGGCGTTCCTCGGTGCGGGAGATGCCGTCGCGTACCAGCGCCGCGTCGATGTTGATCTCGCTCATGTCGTTGACGATCACCGCGACGCGCAGCCCGTCCCGGTTGGCCAGCACGTGGTTGAGCAGGGTGGTCTTGCCGGCCCCGAGGAACCCGGAGAGCACGGTGACCGGCAGGCGATCGTCGGTGTCGGAGCGCGCGGTGCGCAGTTTCGGAACGGCCATGCCGTACAGCTTATTGGAAATGATTTTCGTTTTGATGGGTGGGGGTGGTCAGGGCTCTGTCGACCAGGACGACCGCGATCGCGGCGGCGGTGGCCAGCGTCTCGGTGTCGAGGACCCGGCTGCGGGCCGACGCGCCGTCCAGCAGCAGCGCCAGCTGTTCGCCGAGCTGTTCCGGGTCGGGCGCGCCGGCCTCACGGGCACTGTCGGTGAGCCGCGCGGCGAACGCCAACTTGTAGTCGCGGGCGAGCACCCGGGCCGGATGCTCCGGATCGGGGATCTCCACGGCCGCCGCGATGAACGGGCACAGCGGCGCATGGATCTCGAAGACCGCCAGGAGCCGATCGCGCGGGGTGAGGTCGGCGCGGTCGAACACCTCGGGCAGCACGTCCGGGTCAAACCGGCGCAGACACTCGGCGATCAGATCGTCCTTGCCGGTGAAGTGCTGGTAGAGCGTGCGCTTGGACACCTCGGCCGCCGCACAGAGCTGATCCATGCCGGTGCTGTTGATGCCCTGATGCCGGAACAGCTGCTGGGACGCGCTGATGATGCGCTCCCGCGCGCCCCGGCCCCGCCGCCGGCCCTGTGGCCCTTTCTCCAACTCCGTCACCCCCGCAGTCTAACCCTGGTTGGTACGGATCGGTGTACTTAGCTTGCGCCGCGGACGATCACCCTCTACGTTAAGTGCACAGATCGGTTTACTTAGGGAGTGGTCATGGGAAAGCTCGAAGGCAAGGTCGCAGTCATCACCGGCGGGACCAGTGGCATGGCGCTGGCCGGGGCCCGGCTGTTCGTCGACGAGGGGGCGTACGTCTTCATCACCGGACGGCGGCAGGACGCGCTGGACGAGGCGGTCCAGGTGATCGGCCGGAACGTGACGGGCGTGCGGGCCGACTCGGCCGATCTCGACGACCTGGACCGGCTGTTCGCGACGGTCCGGCGGGAGAAGGGCGCGATCGACGTGCTGTGGGCCAGCGCCGGCACGGGGGAGCAGGGCGGGCTCGGTGAGATCACCGAGAAGCAGTTCGACGCCGCGTTCTCGCTCAACGCGCGCGGCACGCTGTTCACCGTCCAGAAGGCGTTGCCGCTGTTCAACGACGGTGGCTCGATCCTGATGACCGGGTCGAACGCGTCATTGCGGGGCTACCCGAACTGGAGTGTGTACGCGGCCAGCAAGGCGGTGCTGCCCGCGTACGCCCGGGTGTGGGTGGCCGAGTTGCGGGACCGGCGGATCCGGGTGAACGTGCTGACCCCGGGCCAGATCGGCACGCCCATTCTGGAGGAGGTGATGGACGAGGCGACGAAGGCGATGTTCGAATCGCTGATCCCGCGCCGCAGCATGGGCCGCCCCGAGGAGGTCGCGTCGGTGGCGTTGTTCCTCGCCTCGGACGACTCCAGTTACGTCAACGGGATGGAGCTGGTCGCCGACGGCGGCACCACGGTCATCTGAGCGGGTGCCGGGCGCCGGGGGATGAACAGCGCGGACACGAACGCGGCGACCGCGACCAGGCCCGCTACGGCGAAGACCACCTGGTAGGCGTGCAACGACGGGGCGGCACCGCCGGGAATGGCCATGGTCAGGTTGGCCAGGACGGTGGCGACCACGGCGCTGCACACCGCCTGGCCGATCGACCTGGTCAGAGTGTTGATGCCGTTGGCCGCCGCGGTCTCGTGGACCGGGACCGCCTGCATGATCAGGCTCGGCAGGGCCGAGTAGGCCAGGGCGGTGCCCGCTCCGACGACCAGCGCGCCGGCCACGATCGTCCACAGGTTCACGCTGGTCACGATGCGTACCGCATAGCCGGCGGCCATCACGGCGCTGGCCAGCAGCAGGGTGAAACGTGGACCGCGGCGGGCGGACAGCCAGCCGGACACCGGCGAGAGCACGGCCATCGCGAGTCCGCCCGGGATCAGGCAGAGGCCGCTGACGATCACCGAGAGGCCCAGCCCGTACCCGGTGGCGGTCGGCTCCTGAACCAACTGCGCGGTGGACAGCGAGTTGGCGTAGAACGCGAACCCGACGAACATGCCCGCCACGTTGGTGAACAGCACCGCCGGGCGGGCCGAGGTCCGCAGATCCACCAGCGGCTGCCGGGTCCGCGACTCCCACCAGCCCCACAGCGGGCAGAGCAGTGCCGCGACCAGGAACAACCCCCACGTCCGGGGTGACGACCAGCCCCAGGCCGCGCCCTTGGAGGCGGCGACCAGCAGGCAGACCAGGATGGTGGAGAGGCCGAGCGCGCCGGGGACGTCGAAACGGCCGGGGGCGCGGACCCGGGATTTCGGTACGACCCGTCGGATCACGATCAGGAAGAACAGGCTGAGAGCGGCGGAGACCCAGAACATGGTGTGCCAGTCGACGTACTCGACCACGGCCGCGGCGACCGGGATGCCGAACGCGGCGCCGATCCCCAGGGTGGAACTCATGATCGCGGCCGACGACAGCATCCGTTCCGGTGGCAGCTCGTCGCGCAGGATGCTCATGCCCAGCGGCACCACGGCCAGGGCGGCGCCCTGCAGCGCCCGGCCGACGATCATCACGGCCAGGTGCGAGCTGGCGCCCAGCAGCACCGAGCCGATCACCAGCAGGCCGAGGACGCCGGTCAGGACGCGGCGTTTGCCGTACATGTCACCGGCCCGGCCGAGCAGCGGGGTGAACACCGCCCCGGTCAGCAGCGTGATGGTGAGCAGCCAGCTGACGTCGGTGGGGGTGCTGCCGGTCAGCCGGGGGAGCGACGGGAGCAGCGGCACCACGATCGTCTGCATGATCGCGACGATGACCCCTGATGCGGCCAGCACGGTCAGGATCAGGCGTTCTTTCGAGGTCTTTGCGCTGCTCACCGGCCGAGCCTAGGAAGAAACGTGCACACTGGGCAAGTTTTTCGGTGGCTATGTGATACAGCAGTCTCAGCTTGCGGCGAGCTTTCAACGAGGCGGCCGTCGCCGTCGTACTCCGCGGTGGGAACCTGCACGGCCTGTGCAGGTAGAGAGAGGAGTTTCGATGTCCACCAGGAGGAACCGTAGTAAGAGGATCGCGCTGGGCGGGGCCGTCGCGGTGGTCGTGGCCGGCGGACTGGTCATGACCCAGAACAGCTTCGCCGACACTTCCGGCCGGGGCTCGCGGTCGAGCGTGCCGACCGCCGCCGACGCGTCCGGGAACTGCTCCGACGTGCACATCATCGTCACCCGGGCGTCCACCGAGCGGCCCGGCACCGGCATCATCGGCTCGCTGGCCACCGCGGTCACCCGGGCCAGCGACCAGAACATCACGGTCGAGGCCACCGATTACCCGGCCGTGCTCAACCCGTACGCGCCGAGCGTCGCCGCCGGCATCGAGGCCGCCACGAAACAGCTCACCGACGAGGCCACCGACTGTCCGAACACCAAGATCGTGATGATGGGCTACTCCCAGGGCGCCCACGTCATCGGCGACGTGCTGGCCGGCACCGGGCGGGCGGCCGGCTTCACCCGCTCCGCGCCGGTCTCCGCGGACATCTCCGACAAGGTGGTGGCGGTGGTGCTGATGGGCGACCCGCGGCACGTGCCCGGCGAGGCCTTCAACGCGGGCACCTCGCGGACCGCGGGCCTGTTCGCCCGGGGTGACGACGCCTCGCTGGACGCCTTCGCCGACCGTACCCAGTCGTACTGCGACACCGGCGACACGTTCTGCGCGAGCGGGGCGAGCATCGCCACCCACCTGAGCTACACCCGCAAGTACAACAGCGACGCCCAGCAGTTCATCCTGCAGAAGATCGGCGGCTGACGGCCCGTGTTCCCACGCCGATGAGGGTGGTGGCGTCGAGTTCGTCCGTGCCGGACCGGTACAGCGAGTCCAGGTAGGCCTCACGGACCCGGCCGATGGCGGCCGGGTCCAGCCCGGACAGCGCGGCGACGTACCCGGAACCGGTCACGAGCAGCCACGCCACCTCCGGGGTCAGGTGCAGGCGCAACTCGTGGGTGGTCACGGCGACGTCGTCCAGCCCCCGGTCGGCCAACCAGTCCCGGAAGGCGCCGGCCTCGTTGACGGCGTCGATCGGGCCGGTGGGCCGTTTCGCCGGGGCCGTCCCGGTGACCGTCGCGACGGCGTCCCGCAGATGGGTGCCGGCGGCCTCCACCGCGCCGCGCCGCCAGATCGTCACGCCGACCCGCCCGCCCGGTGCGGCCCGGCTGACCAGATGCTCGGTGCCGGCCGCCATGTCCGGGAAGAAGAAGACACCGAGCACCGCCTGTACGACGTCGTAGCCGCTCCCGGGCCAGGACGCGACGTCGGCGACGTGCGCGTGCAACTGTGGCAGCCCGGCGGCGAGCGACCGCAGCTCGCCGATCATCCCGGCCGACATGTCGACCGCGTCCACCAGCCCCTGGGCACCGACCCGGCGGGCGGCGGGGATCGCCGACGCCCCGTTGCCACAGCAGGCGTCCAGGACCCGCTGCCCTTCGGCCGGCCCGGTCAGCTCGACGGTGGCCTGCCCGACGGGCTTCCACAGGTACTGACCGAGCCGCTCGAAGTCGCTGCTGGCGGTGTCGAAGGCACGCACAAAACGGTCATCGGACATGATGCTCCTGACGTCGTTCCGGGGTTGCTGGAGACTCCCACGACTAACGGTAGGGTGTCGCGGACCATCCTCGATGGACCAGGAGTGACCATGACCGAAGCCGAAGGCTCGCTGCGCACGGAGGATCCCGCCCGGATCGGGGCGTACCACCTCGTCCGGCGGATCGGCGCGGGCGGCATGGGCGTGGTCTACGAGGGGCGGGCCGACGACGGCCGCCGGGTCGCGGTCAAGGTGATCCACGCCGCGCTCGTCGGGGATCCCGGATTCCGGTCCCGGTTCCGTTCCGAGGTCGCCCGGGCCCGGCAGGTGCCGCCGTTCTGCACCGCCGAGGTGCTCGACGCCGACCCGGACGCCGACCAGCCGTACCTCGTCGTCGAGTACGTGGACGGCCCGTCGCTCGCCGACGAGATCGCCCGCAACGGCCCGGTCGGCCCGGCCAACCTGCACGCCCTGGCGATCGGGGTGGCGACGGCGCTCGCCGCGATCCACGAGGCCGGGGTCATCCACCGCGACCTCAAACCGCACAACGTGCTGCTCGCCCCCGGCAGTCCGAAAGTGATCGACTTCGGGATCGCCCAGGCGCTGGAACCGACCACCCAGCTCACCCGCACGGGTGAACTCGTCGGATCGATCAACTACATGGCGCCGGAACGGTTCGGAGCGGTCGCCGACGCGGTCACTCCCGCCACCGACGTGTTCGCGTGGGGCTGCGTGGTGGCCTACGCGGCCCAGGGGCAGGCGCCGTTCGACGCCGACTCCGCGGTCGGGGTCTTCGGCCGGATCATGGGCGGTCGGCCCACCCTGGACGGGTTGACCGGGCGGCTGCGGGACCTGGTCGAGCGGTCGCTGTCCGCCGATCCGCGGCTGCGGCCCACCGCCCGCGAGCTGGTCCAGGCCCTGATCGGCCCGGAGGACACGTTCGAGCACCAGCCCGAGATGCGTACCGCCGTCATCGGGATGCTCGCAGCCCGCCCCTCGTCGCCGTCTCCGTCCGGTCGCTGGGCGCTCGTCGCCGCGGTTGTGGCCGTGGTGCTGGTCCTGGCCGGTGGAACCGTCTTCGCCCTGCACGCCGGCCGGGACTGGTGGGACGACGCCCGGGCCGGTACCCCCGCCGGTTCTTCCCCCGTCATGCGGCTGCCCGGCGGCACCGTGGCCGCCTCCGACCCGCTCGTCACCGACGGCGCGTGGGAGTCGAAGTCGGTGCAGAGCGGCCGGACATTCTGCCGGTTCACCGACGACGGCCTGCTGATCCAGAACCAGAACTCCGGTGTCTGGCTGTGCGAGAACACCGACCTGGAGGTGAAGGGCGTCTTCTCGGTCGAGGTGACCGGCCGGATCGAACGGGCCGGCAGCTGCCTGGGCATCTGGTTCGCCTCCACCCCGGCCATGCGGTACCGGCTGGCCGTCTGCCCCGGCGTCTGGCAGCTGGAGTCCGAACAGGAGGCCAACGGCGACAGCGCGGTCCTGAAGCAGTGGAAGGTCGACAGCGGCCCCCTCGGCACCGAGATCCACCCCCAGCTGGTGGTCGAGAACGACGTGGTCCGCGTCGGCAACGCCGGCACCCAGCTGGGCGAACACAAACTGAACGAGCCCGACCTGACGGGCGGCTGGTTCCACCTGGGCGTGATCAGCGTCGACGGCGCCGGCCTGGGCCCGTTCCAGGTCAACTTCGCCGACATCGAGATCCGCGTCGGCGCCTGACGGGATCTCAGTTCACGTCGCCGTAGACGGTCTCGCACGGGTATCCGTCGTGGTCGACGTCCATGCTGCCCGGCAAGCCGAACTCCTGGTAGTAGTCCCACATCCGGGTGTAGGTGACGCCGCGGGCGAACAACGTCGCACACGGCTTCGACCCGAGAGAACCGAGCGTGACGCGTTCGGGTTGTTTCTTGGCCGGTGTCACGTAGACGGTCTTGACGGAGGTCGACGGTCGGGGCGCCGGGCTGGATGGCGTGGTGACCGGCACTGCTCTGATCGGCTCTTCGGTCACGGCGATGACCGGGGCCGGGCCGGCAGTGGGCGTCGTTGCCCGGCCGTCTCGGCTTCCCATCAGGTAAGCGATCGCGCCCACTGAGGCTGCGACGACCACGGCGAGGACCGTGGCGAGGACGACGGCGACGTTCTTCATGGTGGTCTCGATCCGCTGGGTCTCGCGCTTCGCCTGACGGTCGGCCGTCATGTCGCCGGATTTAGGTTCCCGCGAACATCTCGGGAGACGCCTCGGCGCGCCGATGGACACGCCCGACAGCGAACGCGGGACTCGGGGCCGCAGGCCGGCCAGGGCCGCCGTTCGCGCAGCCACGACCGGCACGTTCATCCGTGACGCGAAAGAGAGAACCGCGATGACCATCAACCTGTTTCGTGCTCTGTTCGTCTCCGGTGCCGCGCTCACCGCGACCGCTCTGGGAGCCACCTCCGCCGAAGCCGCCACCAAGCCCGTGAAGAACCTGAACATCACCGTCAACACCGTTGACAACGGCCTGTGCAACCACGGTGTGCTGGAGGCCGTCTTCGAGACGCCGCTGCGCAGGACCACACTGTTCGATCTGACCGTGACGACCTCCCGCGGCAAGATCTTCAAGCCCGTCTACTCCGACTACACCTGGGGATACATCAACGGCGGTTGCGTCACCAAGGCATTGGTGAAGGACGTGCGGAACAGGCGGCTCACCGGGAAGGTCCGGGCCTTCACCTCCGACGGCGAGTTCGTCGGGCAGCGCACCGCCCGTATCAAACTGATCCACCAGACGGTCGGCTGCTGACCGGGCCGCCGCCTGCGGCGCCGTCGAGGAGTAGTGCGATGCCCCGGGAGTAGTAGGCGTCCTCGTCGGGCAGTCCCAGGAAGAAGTCGACTGTCTCGGTCAGGTGTGGGTAGGTCTGCGGGGACAGCGACTTCAACTTCGCGCGCTTTTCGGCGAGCAGGGACTCTCGTTGGGCCGGGTCGGGGACGGACATTTCGCCGGGCTGGTTCGTCACCAGGCTGATCAAGCCGGTGAGCAGGAAGATGCTCAGCTGGGCGGCGGCCTCCGGCGTGTGCCCGGCGGCGCGCAGCAGGCCGATGACCCGGTCAGCCAGGCGGAGGCCGGGTTCGGTGCGCAGCAGCCGGATCGGCATCAGGTCGGCCAGGGTGGGATGGGCGCGCAGGACGTGCAGCAGGGCCGTCATCTCGGTGCGCAGATCGGGCTCGCCGCTCAACTCGCTGAGCACCCGTTCGACCAGGGCGTCGAGCAGTGCGTTCTTGTCCTTGAAATGCCAGTACAGCGCCATCGGGGTGACGTTGAAGGCGGTGGCGACCCGGCGCAGGGTGACCGCGTCGAGGCCGTCGGTGTCGGCGATGTGCAGGGCTGCGGTCAGCAGTTCGGCGCGGTCGAGACGCTCGGAGGCCGGAGGTCGGGGTGTCACGCGGATAACTATATCCCGTAAAGGTTGACGGTGATGCGGGCTCGCGGCTACGGTCGCTATACGACGTAAATTTACGTCATATAGTCAAGGGGTAGGGCATGACTCGGACCGTTCTCGTCACCGGCAGCTCGTCCGGCTTCGGCCGGCACACCGTGCAGAAGTTCCTCGCCGAGGGGTGGAACGTCGTCGCCACCCTGCGCGACCCGGCCGGATGGACCGGCGGCGACTCCGACCGGCTGCTGGTGCAGGCACTCGACGTCCGCGACGACGCCTCGGCAACCGCCGCGGTGCACGCCGCGACCGAGCGCTTCGGCCGCCTCGACGTCGTCGTCAACAACGCGGGCATCGGCCTGTTCTCGGTCTTCGAGACCACCCCGCAGTCGGTGATCGAGGAACTCTTCGACACCAACGTCTACGGGCCGATGCGCGTGATCCGGGCCGCGCTCCCGGTCTTCGCCGGTCAGGGCGGCGGCCGGATCGTCAACGTCACCTCCAGCAGCGCCACCGTGCCGACCCCGTTGCAGGCCGCCTACGGCGCGTCGAAAGCCGCGATCACCGCGTTCTCCGAGGCTCTGGAGTACGAGTTGGCCGACCGGAACGTGCAGGTCCGCGCGGTCGAGCCGGGTTTTGTACCGACCACCGGGTTCTTCGGCTCCACCACGAAGCGTTTCGAGGCCATCCCGGCGCCGGAGTCCTACCTGCCGTACATCCAGAAGCAGATCTCCGCCTTTGACGTTCCTGCCCCGGACGGCTATTTCGCCACCGCCGACGACGTGGCCGCCACCGTCTACACCGCGGCCACCGACACCAGCGGGCTCACCCGGTTCCGGGTCGGCGGCGACACCCTCGACGCCGCCGAGGCCCGCCGTCGCCCCGACGCCGATTACGACTCCTGGCGCACCGCCCGGTTCGCCGGCTGAACTCCGAGCACGCGGAGCGCGTCGAGAGCGACAGCGGTGAGGACGCCGCGGCCGACACCGGCGCGGCCGAGCAACTCCATGCCCCGGGTGACGGCGACGAAGTAGACCGCCAGCGACTGCACGTTCGCGTCCGCCGGGATGTCCCCGTTCTCCCGCGCGTGTTCCAGGCATTCGGCGTAGGCGCCGGCGAGCTGATCGATTCCGGTCTTCGCGGCCGAGGAGAGCGGATCCTCCGTGCCGGCCGATTCGACAAGCGCGCGCGTGGTGAGCGAGACCCGGCGGTCGGTGCCGCTGAACTCGATCGCCATGGTGAGCATGTGACCCCGGATCCGTTCGATCGGGGAGGCGTCGTCGTGCCCGAGCGCTTCGGTGACGGCGCGCGCCGCCTCCTCCCGGTCCTCGGAGAGGGCCCGGAAGAACAGTTCCCGTTTCCCGCCGAACGCGTTGTACAGGCTCTGTTTCCCCAGGCCGGTCGCCCGCACCAGGTCGTCGAGGGTCGCGGCGGCGAGCCCGTGCACCGCGAACACCTCGCCGGCGCTGCTGACGACATCACTCTCGACGAACTTGCGGGGACGAGGCATGGCAGGAAGCCTACGTTGTTGACCGTACCGGCAAAAAGGTGTGCTCAGGACAGGTCGGTGATCACGACGCGGCCGCTGGACGGGTCCGTCAGGGACTCGTAGCCGGCGTCGATCTCGTCCAGGGCGATCCGCTTGGTGATCAGGTCGTCCAGGTTCATCCGGCCCTGCAGGTACATCGAGGCGTAGAACGGCAGGTCCCGCTTGATCTCCGAGGAGCCCATGTAAACCCCTTGGACCTTCTGCGAGTACGTCAGGGCGGTGAGCGCACTGACGTCCACGCCCGCGTCCATGCCGCCGACGCCGATCAGGTAGAGGCCACCCCCGCGCCCGAGCATCTGCATGGCCTGGGCGGTGACCGGGCGTACCCCGACGAAGTCGAAGACGTGGTCGGCCCCGTGGCCGGTGATGTCACGGACCGCCTCGACCGGGTCGGCGGTGCGGGAGTTGACGACGTGGGTGGCGCCGAACGCCCGGGCCCGGTCGAGTTTCACGTCCTCCAGATCGGTGACGATGATCTTCTCGGCGCCGGCCAGGCGGGCGCCGTTCACCGCGTTCAGGCCGACCCCGCCGGCGCCGATCACCACGACGGTGTCACCCTGGCGGACCTCCGCGCTGCGCAGGACGGCGCCCGCGCCGGTGAGCACACCGCAGCCGAGCAGCGCCGCGGGCGCCCACGGCATCTCGTCCGGGACCACCGCCAGCTGGTTCTCGTGCACCAGCACCTCCTGGGCGAAACCGCCGAGGCCCATGCCCTGGGCGACCGGAGCGCCGTTCCAGGACAGCCGGGACGCCTGGTCGGCGCCGCGCAGGGTGGCTTCCGGGCGCAGGCAGATGTAGGAGCGGCCGCCGAGACAGTTGACGCACGACCCGCAGTACTGGATCAGGCTGCCGACGACGTGGTCGCCGACCTTGACCTGGGAGACCAGCGGGCCGACCTCGACGACCTCGCCGGCCACCTCGTGACCGAGCACGACGGGGAACTCCCCGCCGATGAACGTGGCGACACTCAGGTCGGAGTGGCACAGGCCGGAGGCCTTCACGGCGATGCGGACCTCGTGGCCGACCGGGTCGCCGATGGTGATGTCCTCGACGGCGAAGCCCTGGCCGAGGCCCTTGGTGACGGATGCCTTCATGGTGGTTCCTATCGAGCGGTGGGGCGGTACGGCCGAGTCTGCATCCGTCCCCCGAGAAAAGCAACAGGTGTCTCTTATCCCTGGTCAGAGGCGTACGATAAGATCCACATATGTCCCTGTCGCCGGAGGATGACCTCGACGTCCGGATTCGGCGCACCCGCGACCGGCTGCGCCGGGCCGTGCTCGAACTCGCCTCGGAACACCCGGTCGAGGAGATCACGGTGGCCGACCTGGTCCGGGTCGCCCGCATCAACCGGACCACCTTCTACAAACACGCGGCCAGCCCCGCCGACGTGCTGGCCGAGATCCTCTACGCCGACCTGGACCGGATCCGGGCCGGCTGGCTCGACGGCGCCGCGACGATCCCGGAAACCTGGGAACGATCCGCCGCCGAACTCGCCGAGCATCTGCTCCGGTACGACGCCCTCTACACCGTCGGCCTGGTCGGCCAGCGCAGCGCCGTGCTGTACCGCCTGCTGATCGACCACTTCGCCGCCTCGGCCCGGGGCCTGATGGACCGCGACCCGGCGCTGCTGCCGGACGGCCCGGGCCCGCGGGAGTGGCGGGCCCGGGCGTACAGCAGCTTCATCGCCCACGGCCAGGTCGGCATCATCGAGGCCTGGCTGTCCGAGCCCACCCCACGCGACCCGGCCCTGCTGATCTCGGTCTCGGCCGCCACCATGTCCACCGGCCTGCACGGCCTCTGACCACCTCGGCGAGGCCCCGCGCCGGAGATGACCGGTGGATCCTGGGTATTCCGGTTCCACACGGATACGGAAGGGGTGCACGATGGCGAGGTTCGTGACTATCGGTTATGGGGACCAGGCCGGCTACGAGCAGACCGACCCTGCGGTACGGGATGCGGCTCACGCCCACGACGCGCGGCTGCGGGCGGACGGCGCGGTCATGGGCATCGCCGGCCAGCCGGTGCAGGTCCGGCGGCCCGGCGGCGCTGAACTGACCACGCAGACGGGCCCGTTCCTGTCGTCGGCGCTGCCGCTGGCCGGGTTCGCCGTCATCGAGGCGGCGACCCTGGAGGAGGCCATCGAGATCGCGTCACACTCGCCGTGCGCGGTGGCACACGGCGTGATCGAAGTCTGGCCGCTGACCGAGTAGTCAGTGCTGAGCAGAGCTGAAGACGACGACGCGCGGGCGGCGGGCCGGGTCCTCCGGGATCATCTCGCCGGGGGCCAGCACGCCGCGGGCGGTGACCTCACCGGTGGTCGGGTCGACGATGCGGTATGCCGGGGGAGCGTCGTGGTCTGCCGACAGCCGCAGGTTCTGGCCGTCCTCCTGGTAGACGATCTGCAGCACCCCGGGCACCCGCAGCCCGCGGGGGCTGAGGGCGGCCTCCCAATCGGGCGCCATGTCCGTGATCGGCAAACCGGTCAAGATCTTTCCGACCATGCCCACGTACGTGGAACCCTCGAAGCCCAGCGCCGACTCCCAGTTCCCCTCGGGTGCGAGGAAGTACGGCGGGTGACCGGGTTCGCCCTCGCGGTGCACCCACTGCCACACGTTGGCGGCACCGTAGACCACGCCCATCGTGGACCCGGCGCACAGGTTGCTCCACGCCTCGTGCCCCTGCCACCAGCCGGCGGCGCGGTCGGCGCTGACCGTCCGCTCGTACGACGGCTCACCGTTGGCGACCGCCTTGACCGGCCGCTCGTGCCACATGCCGGCCACCCGCTCCGGAACGTGTTCCCCGCCGTGCCCGGTCTGGCACCACTGGAAGTCGAGCCAGCCGGCGTCCTGATGCGCGTTGGCGCGGACGTGCGGCCGGTAGTGGATGCCGGTCGGCTGCCGGTAGCAGTCCCACTCCTCGATCTCCCGGCCGCCCGCCTCCACCTGCGGTTCCCGCCCGGAGCCGTCGGCGCCGACCAGGTAGATCGCCGGCCGGGCGCCGTACCGGGCCACCAGATAGCGGCAGTAACGGGCGTATTCGCCGGGCGGGACGACGGTGCCGGCCACCGACAGGCCTTTCCAGCCGAAACCCTGGAAGACCGGTTGCAGGACCGGGACGATGCCGTGTTCGACCAGGACGGCGAGGAGACGGTCGAGGTACTGGAAGTACGCCGGGTCCGGCTCGTTGAGATGCCCGGTGGGCAGATCCTCGAAGCCGACACCGAAGCCCTCGTCGGCGGTCCGGTCCCGGGGCCCGACCGCGTGCATGTCCGGCTGGACCGTCATCAGCAGGGCGGCGTTGAACCCCTTGTCCCGGCGATTCCGGGCGTAGACGCGGACCTGCTCCTCGGTGGCCCGCCACGGCAGCGCCCAGGCGGTGTCGGCGACCAGCAGCGCCGGGGTGCCGTCGGCGTGAATCAGGTTGCGGCCGCCGGGGGACATCCGCCAGAAGCCGTGCCTTTGCAACGGCGTACCGGCAAGCGGTCCGGTGCTTTGAAAGGAACCGCTGACCTGGTGCAGTCCGGCATCGGCGACCGACGCATGGGTGGTCCACCGCCAGGTGCCCGCGGCAGCCGGCGACGCGAACCGGACCCGCCAGACCCGGCCACCGTCATGAAAGCCCGGCCGCCGAAGCCTGCTGCCGTCGTCGTGGACAAAATCAGCCCAGACCTCGACGCCGGTGTACGGGTCGTCGTGCTCGGCATCCGCCGTCAGCACGATCTCGGTCTCCTGCCAGGCAGCGATGCTCGTCGACATCTGTCCTACGGTGTCACGCCGGGGTTTGCCTCGCATCCGCCCGGAGTGGTGCCGGCCATCACCCGGTTGCGGCCCTGGTCCTTGGCGGCGTAGAGGCAGTGGTCGGCCTGGAGCATCAGTTGTGCGCTGGTGTCGGCGGGGCCGGGCATCCAGGCGGCGCCCACCGAGACCGTGATCGGCTGTGGCGGGCCGTCGCCCATCGGGATCGGCTGGGCCGCCACCGCCGCCCGGATGCGTTCGGCGATCGTCAACGTCGCGTCGGGGCCCGCATGGGCCAGGAGCAGCACGAACTCCTCGCCACCGTAGCGGGCCACCACGTCACCGGCCCGGGTCGCGGTGCGGAGACGGTCGGCCAACTCCTGCAGCACCCGGTCGCCGCCGTTGTGGCCGCGGGTGTCGTTGACCCGCTTGAAATGGTCGACGTCCAGGATCAGCACCCCGAACGGATCCACCGCGCGTTCCTGCCGGGCCACCGCCGTGGCCAGCGCCTCCTCGAAGTAGCGCCTGGTCCGCAGCCCGGTCAGCCCGTCAGTGACGGCCAGGGTCCGCTGCTGTTGCAGCATCAGCCACATCCGGCCCATCACCAGGGCGGACAGGATCGCGCTGGCCCCGGCGTAGACGGCGACATAGCGGTTGTCGCCGCCGGCGTGCCCGAGGATCAGCGCGGCCGGGCCGACCAGCAGGGGCAGGCTCAGCACCAGTAGCCAGCGGCCGGACTGCTGGATCGGCCGGGACCGGTCGCGGCGGTGCAGGGCGGCCATCGACGGGTGCACCGCGGCGGCCCCGACCAGCAGCGGCATCAGCACCCACAGGGATTCGGCGACGATCGCCAGCCGGGCGTGGCCGGTCAGGTTCATCGCGTCCCCGGCCAGGAAACAGCCGAGGGCGCCGCCGAGCAGTCCCAGGGCCGGGCCGTTGCGCCCGCCGCCGAGCAGCATCCGTAGCGCGGTGCCGAGGATCAGCAGGTCCATGCAGAGGTAGACAGCCGGCATGATCGTCGCGCCGGGGGCGTCCAGTGCCGGCACCAGTAGCACCGGCCAGGAGAGTGTGGCCAGCCCGACCACGATGACCGCCACGTCGATCCAGCCGGTCGGGTCCTGTCCGCCGCGGATCCGGGTCCAGAGCACCGCCACCGCGGCGATCAGCGGGTACTCGGCCAGGTAGACGGCGTCCACCGGCATGTCCTGCCCGGTGACGCGCTGCAGGACGGCCAGGCTGATCCCGATCAGGTTGATCAGCGACCCGGCCAGCACGCACAGCCACGGGGCCCGGTGGGACGGCCGGTGGCGGCGCAGCCCGGCCACGGTCGCGGTGGTGACGGCCACCGCCGCGACGGCGGTGGCGATCAGCGACGCCCAGGCGGGCAGCAGATCCAGTCCGGCCGCCAGGTAGAGGCCTGCTGCCAGCAGCCCCAGCACCACCAGGCGTGAGGTCGTCAGCACGTCCCGCACGCGGACGAGCCTAAAGCGGCGCACTCCCGGGCGGCAGCGGTTTGGTCAGGCCGGCGAACAGGACCGCGAAGTTATCCAGCGACTCCAGGGCGGTCCGGTCGTCGCGGTGCGAGAGCCAGGCGCTGCCGATGCCGCTGAGGGCGGCCACCACCAGCTCGGCGAACTGCCGGGTGCCGATGGTCAGCTGCAGACCGGCCTCGGCGGCGAACCGCTCGGTCAGAGCGGTGGCCCGGTCCAGGTACGCCTGGTGCTGCCAGTTGGGCAGGTCGCTCAGCTCGGGATCGCGCTGGGCGAGGTTGACCAGCTCGGACAGGACCAGGTGGGTGGCCGGGTCGGACTCGACCGCCGACCAGTAGGCGCGCAGTAGCAGCCGCACATTTTCCGCGGGGCCGGCGGACGGGTCGACGGTGGGCCAGGTGCCGGCGTCGAGGGTGACGTTGATGTCGGTGGAGAGCAGGGCTTTGTACAGCTCCTGCTTCGACCGGAAGCAGTAGTGGAAGGTGCTCTGCGCCATGCCCGCCTCGGTGCAGATGGCGCGGGTGGTGGCGGCCGTGATGCCGTCGCGTTTCATCACGCGCAGGGCGGCGTCGGCGAGCTTCTCCCGGCGTACGTCAGCAGGGATGTGCTTCTTCGTCGCCGTCATGTTGCGAGCCTAACAAACTTGGTCGTTTGACTTGGTCACTTGACCAACTTA
The DNA here is from genome assembly GCF_016862075.1 of Actinoplanes couchii. GTDB lineage: Bacteria > Actinomycetota > Actinomycetes > Mycobacteriales > Micromonosporaceae > Actinoplanes > Actinoplanes couchii. Next base: position 396,661 of record NZ_BOMG01000042.1, read on the forward strand.
CCGTTCCTGGTATGTCCGAGATCCCCGGCCCGAAGCCGCTGCCACTGCTGGGCAACCTCGCCAGCGTCCTGTCCACCAGCGCCCAGACCAACGTCGACTTCGCCCGCGAGTACCACGAGAGGTACGGTCCGATCTTCGCGATGACCCTCGGCGGCCAGCGGATGATCTTCGCCTCCGGGCACGCCCTCGTCGCCGAGATGTGCGCCGACCCGCGCTGGTCGAAATCGGTCCACGCCACCCTCGCCGAGGTCCGCGCGTTCGCCGGCGACGGCCTGTTCACCGCCCATACCGGCGAGCCGAACTGGGCCGCCGCGCACCGGCTGCTGATGCCCGCGTTCGGCCCGATGGCGATGAGGGACTGGTTCCCGGGCATGCTCGACATCGCCGAGCAGATGTTCACCCGCTGGGCCCGGTTCGGCCCGGACGCGGTGATCGACGTCGGCGACGACATGACCCGCCTGACCCTGGACACCATCGCCCTGACCGCTTTCGGTCTGCGCCTCAACTCGTTCTACAGCGAGACCATGCACCCGTTCGTCGGCGCGATGACCCGCAGCCTGGTCGAGGCGGGCGCCCGCAGCGAACGCCTGCCGGCTGTGCAGTCGCTGATGCTCGGCGCCAACCGCCGCTACCGGGCCGACATCGACACCATGCGCGGCATCACCGAGCGGATCGTCGCCGACCGGATCGCCCAGCCGGCCGAGGACCGGCCCGACGACCTGCTCGAACGCATGCTCGGCACCGACGGGCTGCCCGCGGGGAACATCCAGTATCAGCTCGCCACGTTCCTGATCGCCGGCCACGAGACCACTTCCGGCCTGCTCACCTTCGTCACCCACGAGCTGCTCGCGCACCCCGCGCTGCTGGCCCGCGCCCGGCAGACCGTCGACCGGGTGCTCGGCGACCGCACACCGGCCTTCGAGGACCTCGCCGACCTCGGATACCTCGGCCAGATCCTGCGCGAGACGTTGCGCCTGCACCCCACCGCGCCCGCCTTCGCCCTCACGCCCGATCAAAATCTGACACTGGGCGGGTACGAGGTATCAGCCGACGAGGACGTCCTGGTCATGTTGCCGACGCTGCACCGGGATCCGGCCGTGTGGGCGGATCCGGACACGTTCGACCCGGACCGGTTCGCGCCGGAGCGGATGGCGGAGATCCCGGAGTACGCGTGGATGCCGTTCGGGCACGGGGCGCGGGCCTGCATCGGGCGGCCGTTCGCGCTGCAGGAGGCCACTCTGGTGCTGGCCATGATGCTGCAGCGCTTCGACCTGGAACGGTGCGACCCCGACTACGAGCTGGTCATTCAGGAGACCTTGACGATCAAACCCAAGGATCTGCGGGTACGGGCGGTCGCGCGCACGTCCCGGCCGGTCCAGGTTGCCCCGGCTGCTGATTCCCCGCGCGGCCGTGATCCACTGCTGGTCCTGTACGGCTCCAACGGTGGCAGCAGTGCGAGTCTGGCCCGCACGATCGCCGCCGATTCCGCCGGTCAGGGCTTCGATGTCACGTGTCGCCACACTCGACTCGCGGGCCGGTGATCTGCCGCTGGACGGCCCGGTCGTCATTGTCACGTCGTCGTACAACGGCAATCCGCCGGACAACGCCGCTCGTTTCGTCGACTGGCTGACCACCGCGAAACCCGACCTGACCGGCGTCGACTACCTGGTCCTCGGCTGCGGCAGCTTGGACTGGGCCGCCACCTACCAGCGGGTGCCCACCCTGATCGACGAGGCGATGACCGCCGCCGGGGCCCGCCGTCTGCGCGATCGTGGGGTGATCGACGCCCGTACCGACTTCTTCGGCGACTGGGAGCGCTGGTACCAGCCACTGTGGCCGTTGCTGGCGCCCGACCGGCGGCCCACTGCTGCCGGCCCGCGTTTCCGGGTCTCGTCCCAGGCGGTGGTCCTGGAGAACCGCGAGTTGGTCCGGCTGCCCGGCCACGGTTCGAAACGGCACCTGGAGATCCGTCTGCCGGAGGGTGTCACCTACCGCACCGGCGACTACCTGTCGGTGCGCCCGGAGAACGATCCCGTCCTGGTCACCAGGATGTTGAACCGTCTGGGCCTGCGCCCGGACCGCATCTGCACGATCGACACGGACCTCCCGGAGAGCCTGATCCCGGTCGGTCACCCGTTGACCGCCGAGGAGCTTCTTCTGCGGTACGTGGATCTGGCGGTCCCGGCCACTGCCGGAGTCGTGGCCCGCCTGGCCGAGACCACCCGCTGCACCCCGGAGCGCGCCGAACTCGACGACCCCGCCCCGCTGCTGGACAAGCGGCTGACCGTGCTCGACCTGCTGGAACGCTTCACGTCCTGCCGCGTCGACCTGGCGCTGGCCCTGGAGTTGCTGCCCGCGCCACGGCCCCGTCAGTATTCGATCAGTTCCGCAGCCGAGGACCAGCCGGAGACCGCCGCCCTGACGGTGTCGGTGGTGGACGGCGGCGTGGCGTCCGGCTACCTGAGCCGGGCCCGCCCCGGTGACCTGATCAGCGCTTTCATCACGTCACCGCCGGAGTCGTTCCGCCCACCGGCCGATCCGGAGATCCCGATCGTGATGATCGCCGCCGGTTCGGGTGTCGCCCCGTTCCGGGCGTTCCTGCGTTCCCGCCCCGCTGCCGCCCGGTCCCTGCTGTTCTTCGGTTGCCGCCACCCCGAGGCCGACGACCTGTACGCCGACGAACTCACCGGCCACGAGGTACACCGCGCATACTCCCGCCACCCGGACGGCGACATCACCTACGTCCAGCACCGCCTGTGGGCCGACCGCGACCGGCTGACCGCGCTGCTGGCCGAGGGCGCCCACGTCTATGTGTGCGGCGACATCCGTGGAATGGGCCCAGCCGTGGAGGAGACCCTCCTCCGGATCGGCGGACCGACCCTGCTGGACGACCTGCGAGCACAGGACCGCTACGCCACCGACCTCTTCTGATCCGGGTGGACGCGCATTGACGGTCGGCGTTTTAATGGGCCGGAGATCACGACGACGGGGGCCGGGATGACCGAGAAGAACGCGATCACGACTGGCGTCGAGGAGCTGGCCCGGACGGTGGCTCGACAGTCGCCGTGGGAGAAAGGCCTCGGGCCGGAGCAGCGGCGCGAGGCGTGGCTGGGGAGGCTGGCCGCGCTGGAGCAGATCCGGGTGGAGGCCGCCCGGCAGGCGGAGACCGCGGCGGCCCGGGCTGTCGAGTTCGGCGCCGATCCTCAGGAGGTCGCCGACGTGACGGGGCGGGGTGGCCGGCGCTGGGCGTGGCTGTTCGGCCGGGGCGGCCGGACGGCCGGTGCGGGGCTGGGGACGCTGTCGGCGCACGGCCGGGCGGCGAGCATCCGACGGGACAACCTGCCGCCGGTCTGACGCGTCGACGCGCCCGGGTCAGAGGTCGGAGGCGGCCACCCGGTTGCGGCCGGACTGTTTGGCCTCGTAGAGGGCGTCGTCGGCCAGTTTCAGGAGGCGTTCCGGGAGGGCTCCGGGGGTGGGGTCGGCGGCGGCTATGCCGATGCTCACCGTCACCCGGCCCAGCGGGGCGGTGGCGTGCGGCTCGTTCAGGTCGGCCACCGCCCGGCAGATGCGTTCGGCGGCGGCTCGGGCGTCCTCCAACGCGGTTTCCGGCATGACTATGCAGAACTCCTCGCCGCCGTACCGGGCCACCAGGTCGGTGGAGCGCACGTTCCCGTACAGGACCTTCGCCACTCGGCGCAGGCACTCGTCGCCGCCCTGGTGGCCGTAGTGGTCGTTGTAGAGCTTGAAGCCGTCTATGTCGATCATGGCTAGGGCCAGGGGTTCCTCGGAGCGGGACGCGCGGGCCCACTCGTGGTCGAGGGTCTCGTCCAGGCGGCGGCGGTTCGGCAGGCCGGTCAGCGGGTCGGTGATGATGAGGTGTTCGAGGCGGCGGTTGGCCTCGTTGAGTTCCTCGGTGCGCTTGGTGACCAGTTGCTCGAGGTTGGCGTAGAGCTGGGCGTTGTCCAGGGAGACCGTGAGTTGTCCGGCGAGCATCATCACCGCGTTCAGCCGGGCGGTGGTGAAGCTGCGGCGGGTGAGCCGGTTCTCCAGCACGAGCATGGCCCGGAGGGTGCCCTGGTTGAGGATGGGGGCGACGAGCAGGGAGCAGTGTTCGGCGTCGGCGAGGTAGGGGTCGCGGTTGACGCGGTCGTCGGTGCGGGCGTCGTCGACGATCATGGGTTCGCGGGTGCGTTCGGCGTAGCGCACCGCCGATTCGGGCAGTGGGTGTCCGGTGGGTAGCCAGGTTCCGGTGGTGGGGTCCGCGAGCAGCAGGTGTACGGCGGTGGCCCCGGTCATCGCGCCGAGGACCTGTTCCACGGTGGCGCGCAGCTGATCCAGATCGGTCTCCGAGCTGAACGCGCGTGCCGCTTCCAGCACGCCGACCAGGTCGATGGCGTCGGCGGACAGGTTCACGCTCGAGGTCACCTCCACGCGGGCCGGGGCGGCACCGGCCAGGAACGTGTGCTCCGCCGTCAACTGCCGGACCTTGCCGTGGGCGCCCCACCGCTGGTAGGCGTCCCGGGCGTCGGCGAGCAGACGGCGCCCGGTGTGCCGCATGCCGTGGTCCAGGTGGCACAGTCCGGCGTGTTCGGTGATCAGCGCCGCCTGCCAGGGCCGGTTCACCTCGGACACCGCGGACAGCGCCTCGTCGAAGAGCCACACGGCGGCGGGCAGGTCGCCGCTGACCCACGCGTAGGTGGCCGCGGCGAAGTGGTGCAGGTGCCGGAAGTTGACCGGGTTGTCGTCGGCCCGGGCGGCCAGGAAATCACGGCTGCGGGCGGCGTCGGCGAGCGCTTCCCGGCGTACCAGATCGTCGGTGGCGGTGGTGGCGCGCACTGCCGCACCCAGAACGGCCACCGTGTGTGCCTGCGCCTCGAGGTAGTTGCCCTGCGCGTCGGGCACCAGCGCCAGAGCCGCCGCACCGGACCGGGCCAGCGCCTCGTCGTCGCGGTGGACGGCGGCGTTCAGCGCCCGCAGCACCTCGAACCCGGCGCGGCCCGGCGCGTTGCCGGACAGGTTGTCCAGCAGTTCCTGCTCGGTGGTCTCGTCGTCGCCGAGCCGTCCGGGCAGCCGGTTCTCGCCGCGCATCGACCTGATGAACTGGCGGGCGGCCAGGAAGTACGGCGTGCCCTGCGGGTACCCGATCCGTTCGGTGAACGTGACGGCCGCTTCCACCTCGGCGTCCAGGACGGCCAGGTCGTCGAGGTCGAGGCCCTGCGGCACGGTCACGAACCAGGTGTTGGCGGCCCAGGTCAGATCACCGGCGCGGAGCAGTCCGTCGCGGGCGTCGTGGGCGGCCCGGATCGAGTTCTCCAACGGCTCGAACCAGCCGATGCCGGCGAAGGCGTGCAGCATCCGGGTCTGCGAGGTGGCCGGTTCCCAGCCGTTGGCCTCGCCGATCGGCAGGACCCGCCGGATTGCCCGGTAGCCGTCGCGGTAGTCACCGGAGCGGGCGGTGACGAAGCTGATGTGGCCGAGCGCGCCGAGCAGTTCCCGGGACGGCCCGCCGCGCGCCCACATCGCGAACGCGGTCACCACCAGCCACACCATCGTCAGGTGGTCGCCCCGGAACATCGCGACGGTGACCAGCGGGTCGATCACCCGGGCGGCGGCCAGCGCGCGCGGGTCGGTGAGCCGGGCGGTGTCGTCCGGTTCGGTGGCCAGCCAGGCGCGGAAGACGGCCAGCCCGTCGTGCACCTCGCGGCCGATCCCGTCCGGGCCGGGGATGGTCATGTCCAGTTCGGCCAGGATCTCCCGGCCCAGGTCGAACGCGTCGTCCAGCCGCCCGCGGCTCATCAGGCTGAGGATCTGGTCGCGGGCCGTCCCGGTGCTGCCGGCCGCGCGCAGCTCGGCGAAGACCTCGTCGGCCTGCTCGAACCGGCCGAGCGCGCAGAGCGTGCCGTGCCAGGCGACAAGCGTCTCCCGGTGGTCGGCGCTGTCCGGGGTGAACGCGGTCAGCGCGGCGGCCAGGAACACCTCGGCCGATGTCTGGTCGCTCCCGGACCGGGCGATGGCCGCGGCCCGGCGCAGCAGCGTGGCGGCGGTCTGCCGTTCGGCGGGGTCGGTGACCAGGTGCAGTGCGGCCCGGTACTGCTGGGCGGCGGCCAGCGGGTGGGTGCCGTCGGCGGCGAGCCGCCGCGCGAGACTCAGGGCGAGCCTTTCCCGGTCTTCGCCGTACGCGGCCTGCTGCACCCGGTCGTGGCGGAACGCCGCCTGTTCGCCGACGATGATCAGGCCGTCCTCGACCGCGGGCCGGAGCAGGGTGTCGAGGGTGTCCGGGGGATGACCGGTGGCGATGGCGAGCAGGTCCGGGGAGACCTCGGCGCCGAGTCCGGCCATCGCCTCGACCAGTTCGCGGGTGGCTGTGGGCAGTGCCGCGATCCGTTCGGCGAGCAGGCTGACCACGTCGCCCTGGCTGACGAACCGGCGGACCGTGCCCGGATCCCAGCGCCATCCGTCCCCGTGGGGGACCAGGGCGCCGTCGCGGCGCAGCGCGTTGAGCAGCTCGATGGTGTCGAACGGGTTCCCGCCGGTCCGCTCGGCGAGGGCCACGGCCAGCGGCACGGCCTGTCCGGGGGAGATCCGCAGGATGTCGGCGAGCAGGACACCGAGGTCACCGGTCGGCAGGCTGGCCAACCGCAGGACTGCGGTGTTGCCGCCGGTCCGCCGGATCCGGGCCACCACGTTGCTGAGCGGGTGGGTCTCGTCGACCTCCGCCTCGCGGTAGGCGCCGACCACGAACACGCCGGTCAGGTCGGGGTGGGCGAGCATGTCGTCGAGGAAGCCGAGGGCGGTCGGGCCGGCCCACTGCAGGTCGTCGATGAAGATGATCAGTGGCCGGTCGGCGTCGGCCACCCCGCGGAGCAGGTCACGGCCCATCCGCTGGATCCGGTGGATCGCGTGCCACGGGTCGTCGGCGGCCTCCGGTTCGACACCGAGCAACGTCGCGAACGGCGGCAGGACCGCCGCGGCCAGCCCGGCGTTGCTGCCGAACCTCTCCAGCAGGATTCGCCGGATCCGGGTGACCTCGTCGTCGGTCTCGGCGAGCAGTTGGCTGCCGATGGCGCAGAACGCCTGGCGGACGGCGTCGGCGCCGAGGTCCCGGCGGTACTGGTCGAACTTGCCGCTGACGAACCGGCGGCCTGAGGTGCGCAGTTGGTTGATCAGGGCGGTCTTGCCGACGCCGGGT
>NZ_BOMG01000043.1 GCF_016862075.1 Actinoplanes couchii
CTGAGGCCTCGCGGTGGTCTGAGGCCTCACGGTGGTCTGAGGCCTCGCGGTGGTCTGAGGCCTCACGGTGGTCTGAGGCGTTGGCCTTCGCACGGATTCCGGCGCTGCCCATCCGGGTGGCGGTGCCGTAGCTGCCGACCTCGACCAGAGAGCCAGTAAGGCGAAAGGCCGGGCGCGCGCCGTGCGCCCGGCCTTTCGCCTATCCGCGGCACCGGCAGACGGGGCCGCCTGAAACAGGCAAGGATCACCGCGCAAAAGGGGACAAAAGAGAAAATCAGCGCAACGGGCCGGCTCACGCGCGGCGATGAGTGGGGCGGCAAGGGGGTAGGCGGCAAGAGGTGGGTGCGCAAGCGGGCCGTCCGCCAAGAGGCGGGGTGGGCAGAGGCCGACCACCAAGAGGCGGGTGGGTAGGCGGGCCGGCGAGAGGTGAGTAGGTGGGTGGCCCACCAAGAGGCGGGTGGGTAGGCGGGCCGCCGGGAGGTGAGTGGGCAAGAGGCGGGCCGGCAAGGGGTGGGCGGTGGGGGTGGGGGCTACTTGAGAGGCCCCGGTGGGCCGCTCCCGTAAGGCAACCGCACTGCATCGGATCGGCACTGCCGGGTGCCGGGGGACGGCCGAATGGAGGGGCACTACCCCACCGGAAAGTGAAGGGCTGGCCTACGTGAGTACTGCTCGCACCAGTGCGGCGATTCTGGCGTCATCGCTCCTGCTCGGCATTGCGGTACCCGCGTTCCAAACGACCGCCTCGGCGAAACCGGCGCGGTCGGCGGCGATCGTGGGAGTGGCGTCCGAGATGGACACCACGACCGAGAGCGGGACCGCGACCGGGACCGAGGCCGGGACCGGCACGGAGGCGACGGCGGGCGGGACGGACTCGGCGGTGGTTCCGCAGAGTCTGCTGGAGAGCCGGCTCGCCGCGGTCACCTCGGCGAAGAGCATCAACTACTACCCGTCCAACGCGGGCTGGTCGGCCATGTGGACCGGGTTCGACGCCGCACGTGTCGACGCGGACATGGCCCGGGCCGCGGCTCTCGGGGCGGACAACGTCCGGGTGATCGTCTTCCCGCAGGCGTTCGGGTACCCGCGGCCCAAGGCCGACTACGCCGAGCGGCTGCGCAAGTTCATCAGCATCGCGGACGCCAACAACCTGACGGTGAAGCTGACCCTGTTCGACTGGTGGGCCAACTACACCGACGCGGCCGGCAGCGCCGCCTGGGCGAAGACGGTGCTGGCGCCGTACGCCGACGACGAGCGGGTGCTGTCGGTGGAGCTGAAGAACGAGTTCGTGTCGACCGACCCGGCGGCGATCGAGTGGGTGCGACAGCTGATCCCGGCGGTCCGGGAGGCGGTTCCGCAGATGCCGCTGACCCTGTCGGTGGACGGCCAGAGCGGCGCGACCGGGCTGGGCCGGATCAAGGCGGCGCTGACCGAGACCCCGCTGGACTACTACGACTTCCACTTCTACGGCAACTCGGAGCGGGCGCTGGGCGAGATCCGCCGGGCGCAGGACGCGGTGGCGCCGACCCCGATCGTGATCGGCGAGACCGGGATGAGCACGGCCGCCATCGGCAGTGAGGGTGAGCAGGGCGCGTACCTGGCGCGGACGTTCCGGGCGGCGCGGGTGGCCGGTGTCGGTTCGGTGTCGCCGTGGACGCTGTTCGACTTCGCGGACGGGGCGATCCCGTCGAACTCGCAGGTGTCGAAGGTGCCGGCGCAGTACAAGTTCGGCCTGTACCGGGCGGATGGGACGCCGAAGTTCGCCGCGTCCGTGGTCCGGGCCGCGTGGGCCGGTGAGGAGCTGACGAACGATCTGCTGGACCTCGGTTTCGAGGCGGGTCAGTCGGCGTCGCCGTGGCGTCCGTACCTGGTCGAGGAGGGTACGTCCGGGGTGGCGACGCGGGCCCGGGACGCGGCCCGGACCGGCGAGTTCTCGGCCCGGTTCACCGGCACCGGCCGGGACGGCTCGAACCTGCCGTCGATCCGGACCGCGCCGATCGCCCCGGTGTCCGGCGGCCAGTCGTGGCACGCCGAGGTGTGGGCCCGCGGCGCCGGTGTGACCGGCTCCAACGAGATGGCGCTGAGCTGGTTCGACGTGAACGGCAAGTGGCTGGGCCAGAACAGTTCGAAGCAGGTGGCCAAGGGCGCCAGCGAGTGGACCCGGCTGACCGTCGACGCGGTCGCCCCGGCCGGGGCGACCGGCGTCCAGCTTCACCTGAAGTCCGGCGACAACAAGGGCTCGGTGTGGTTCGACGACGTGGCGCTGACGCCGGTCGCGGGCTGAGCCGGCACCACCCCTAGGCGGGTGAGCAGGCGGGTGTACGCGTCGACCGTGCGCCCCCAGGAGGAGGGGTCGGCGTGCCGGCGGCCGGACAGGCCGGCGGCACGCACGATGCCCTCCCGCAGTTCGCCGGGTTCACCGGCGGGCACGAAGACGGTGCCGCTGTAGTGTTCGGCGGCTTCGACGAGGCCGCCGACCGCGGTCACCACCACCGGCAGGCCGTGGCTCATCGCGATGTGCAGCGGCCCGCTGGCCGAACTGCGGCGGTACGGCAGCACCACCACGTCCGCCCCGGCGAAGTACTCGTTCACCTCGGCATCCGGGACGTACCTGTTGACGAACGCGATCCGGTCCCGGACCGGTGACGTGGCGATCAGCTCGCCGGGCCCGGTCCAGCCCTCCCAGGTCTCCCCCACCACGGTGAGGTGGTACTGCGGGCCCAGGTCGGCGAAGGCCGAGATCAGATCCTCCAGGCCTTTGTACGGCCGGATGGTCCCGAAGAACAGCAGCCGGCACATGCCGTCCCCGGAGACCGGGGCAGCAGCGGAGGCGGGCCGGCGGGTGGTCCGGTGATGGTCGAACGGCCCATGCAGGGCCACTTCGGACGGCACATCACCCAGCCCGTACGCCTCGTCGAGGGCCGCTCGGTCGTACCGCGAGTGCACGACCACCCCGTCGGTGCGGCTGAGCAGCGGGCGGATGAATCCGCGCACGTACCGGGCCGCCCACCGGTGCCGGGCCTCCCCGGTGTCCTGCACCTCGTGGAACTCGACGATCACCCGGATCCCGCGCCGCCGGGCGGCCAGGACCAGGACCAGGTACGAGTGCAGCACCGCACCGGTCCACCACTGCAGGACCAGCACGTCGGGGCGGAAGTCGCGCAGGAACCGGACGGCCCGGATCAGGCTGGGCACACCCCACCAGTCGATGCCGTCGAAAACGCGTACGCCGGAAGCGTATTGAAGATCCGCCAGGCGGTGACCGACCCGCTCCCGGCCGGGATAGAGCCGGGCCGGCAGCAGCCGTCGCATCAGGATCGCGCCGACCTGGTAGCGGTCCCGCAGCGCGTTGCTGAGCCGGCAGGTGTAGTAGCTGATCCCGGAGAGGAAATGCCATCCGGAGCCGACCACGAGGATCCGGGGCCGCGAGTCAGCGGGCGGCGGCGATGCAGGCACGGTAGACCTCCTCGATCTGGGGTACGACACGGGCGGCGGTGAACTCCAGGCCACGCCGTTGGCCGTCGGCACGCAGCCGGGCGGCCAGTTCGGGGTCGGTGAGCACCCGCCGGATCGCGTGGTGCAGGGCGTCGGCGTCGCCGGGCGGCACCAGCAGCCCGTTGGCGGGGTCGCCGACCACGTCGAGCAGCCCGCCGGAGGCCGACGCGATCAGCGGCGCGCCGGCCAGCATCGCCTCGACGGCGACCTGTCCCATGCCTTCCAGCAGCGACGGGACCACTCCGGCGGCGGCGTGCCGCCAGGCCGACATCACCTGCGGATGCGGTACGTCGGTGCGCAGCAGCACCCCGTCCGGGATCGACGGGGTGTCCTCGCGGCGGGTGCCGAGGCAGACCAGTTCCGGGGGTTCGTCCGGCCCGGTCCAGTCGGCGCACAGTTTCCCGTAGGCGTCGAACAGCACGTCGATGCCCTTGTGCGGGCCGAGCTGGCCGACGAAGAGCAGGTACGGCCGGTCCGGCAGCCACTCCGGCCTCGGGGTGGCCCGGGCCAGCTCGTCCAGGCCGTCCGGGACCAGGCTGGAGATCACCTGGACCGGTAGTTCGCCGGGGAGCCGGGCCAGGTTCAGCGCCGACGCCACCGAGTTCGAGATCGCGGTCAGGCAGTCGATGCCCCGGTGCCGGTGGGCCCGCAGACCGGCGGTGAGCAGGGCCGACTTCGGGGTGCCATACTGACCGGCGGCGCACGGGACGCAGCGGCCCAGGCTGGGGCCGTCGCAGCGGCGGCCGTCCCGGGCGAACGTCTTGCGCACACACGTCAGCCCGAAGTCGTGGGCGGTGTGCACGTGCGGCAGGCCCAGCGGGGTGCCGTGCAGCGGCAGGTAGCTGTACATCAACCAGTCGTGGCTGTGCACCAGGTCGTAGTCGCCCTCGCGCAGCACACCGGCGATCGCGGCGGTGGTCAGCGGGTCGGCGGTGGTCGGGTGGAACGGTTTGCGCGGATCCCGGTTCATGCCCGGGACCAGGGTGTTCGCCACGCTCCGGACCCGGATCACCCGGACCCCGCCGATCGTCTCCCGGGCCGGTGCGCCCGGGATCGACAGGGTCAGCACGGTGATCTCGTGCCCGCGCCGGACCATCTCCGCGCCGCTGGTGGCGATGCTGCGTTCCAGGCCGCCGATGACCGGCGCGTACAGGTTGGACAGGTGCAGGATCTTCATCGGTGGCTCCCGGTGGGTGCTTCGCGAAGGACGGGGCGGGCCCGGCGGGCGGTGGTCGCCACCACCAGGACCGCCGCCGCGATCTGGCCGGTCAGCCAGGCGATCCCGGCGCCGGTGACGCCGGAGCCGGGCAGCAGCAGCCAGGCCAGCGACAGGCAGGTGACCGCCCGGACCAGGTTGAGGCGGCGGCAGCGGCGGAACTCGCCGGCCGACCGCCAGTGCGCCACGGCCAGGTTGACCACCGCGTCGGGCAGGGCGGCGAGCACCAGGATCCGCAACAGCAGCCCGCCCTCGGCGGCGTAGTCCGCGCTGAACAGGCCCAGGATCTGGTCGCCGGCCACCAGCAGCACGGCGGTGGGCAGCCCGACGACCGCGGCGACCACCACGGCGGCCCGGGAGACCGGGACCGTCACCGCGTTGGCGCGTTCCGCGTAGAGCGCCGACGCCACCGCCGGGGAGACCATGAACAGCATCGACGCGGTCATCCACGCCAGGTAGAAGTGGGCGTTCGACTCCGATCCGAGGTGCGCGGTGACCAGCACCGGGAGCAGCGCGGCCGGGCCGGCCTGGGTCAGGTTGATCAGGTGGTGCCCGGTGAGCGCGTCCCGCAGGTGCGGCAGCTCCGACCGCAGCCCGGCGGCGAGCGAGGTCCGCACCGGTCCGGGCGGGCGCAGCCGGCGGACCGCGACGGCCACCGTGAACAGGCTGATCAGCAGGGTCGGCAGGACGTAGGAGAGCAGGATCGCGACGGCGCCCTGCAGACCGAGGGCGAGCACCGCGGCCAGCGTGAGGATCTTGCCGATGGCGACGGTCAGGTTGCGGATCAGCATGCCGTGCCCGGACCGGTGGGCCACCCAGAGGTTGTCCAGCAGGGTCGTCAGGGTCACCGCGAGGGCGGCGGCGATCAGCGCCGGGGTGCCGCCGGGACCGCTCAGGAAGGCGAAGTTGCCGGAGAAGACCGGGACCGCGTACGCCGCCACGGTCGCCGTCACCGCGGTGGCCGCCGAGCTCAGGGCCAGGCCGCAGACCACGATCCGGGTCCAGCCGGCCGCGTCGGCGCCGGGCAGGCGCTGGATGAACATGTGCCCGGCGCCCAGGTTGGCGAGCATGCTGACCGCGGTGGCGGCGGAGATCACCGCGGTCGCCAGGCCGATCCGTTCCGGCGGTACGGTCCGGGCCGCCACCATCCAGTAGAGGTATCCCAGCCCGCCGTTGCCGACCGTGGTCGCCATGATCAGCAGGCTGTTGCGGGCCAGCGAGTCCGCGGAGAGCCGCCGGACGGCACCGATCAGCACGCGAACGGCTCCTCTGCGTTCCGGCACATCCGGGTGTCGACGGACCGCCAGTGCCGCACCTGCTTCCCGTGCTTCCAGCGTTTGTCGCTGGTCCAGCGCCGCTCGGACTTCCAGGTCCGCCGGTCCGGCCGCGACGACGACCACGAATAGGACCACGAGGACGACCAGGAGGAGGACCACGAGGAGGCCCGGTGAGCCGGCCGGTGCGGCCTGGTGAACTGCGGCTCCGGGTCGGTCATGTGGCCGCCGGACGAGACCGCGACCGGCTCCTCCGCGGTGTCCATCGGATCGGGCGGCTGCGGGATGGGTTTCGGCCGGCTCCGGTGGCCGTCGCCGGTGTCGGCCGGTTCCCGGTCCGGATCGGCCGGCCGGGCGGGCGGCGGGTCGCGGTCCGGCGGGGTGTCCCGGTCCGCGGGCGGGGGCGACGTCGGCGGGCGCTCGACCTTGTACGTCGCGCCGGCGCGGGTGTGCCGGATGTCGGCGGGCGGTGTCGCCAGCGACGCGTCCCGGCCGCCGCCGCGCACCGTCCGGGGCCCGGTCCACGAGCCGGTGGCCGTGGCACGGTCGCCGGTGCCGGTGCCGGTACCCGGGTCGGTATCGGTGCCGGTGCGGGCCGGCGCCACCGGCTGGGGCTGGGCGGACGGGTGCGGAACCGCCAGGGACCGGGCGTAGAAGCCGGTGCTGGTGTCGCCGATGCTGATGTCCACCGCGCGCAGGTGCCCGTCCGAGGGCGGGGCCGGCACGTGCACGGTCAGGAAACGGATCGTGTCGGCGGCCAGCGTCATCGGTTCGCGGTCCACCACCGTGCCGCCGATCCGCAGTTGCAGCAGGCCGGTGATCTCGGCGAGACCGGCGCTGGCCACCCGGATCGGGACGGCCAGGCCACGGGCCGGGACGGTCACCGGACGGTCGATGGCGGCGGCCCAGCCGTTGAGGGCGATGCTCAGGTAACCCGGTTCGGCCGGGCTCGGGCCGATCCGGTAACCGTGCACGGCCACGCCGCCGACGGCCACCGCCAGGACCACCGGGACGGCCACGGCCGCTGTGCTCCGGGCGTACCCGATGGGCGTGGTGGAGGGTTTTTCGGGGGAACCGGAACCGGGGCGCAGGAGGGCGACGGCGCCGAGGACGGTGACCAGCACCGCGCATCCGATGATCAGCGGGCCGGGACGGACCGGGGCGCCGACCGCGTGCAGGCAGAGTGCCACCAGGGGGACGGTGACCAGGCCGGCGATCGCGGCCAGCCCACCGCGGACGGCGGGGACGGCCGTCTCGACCGGGATTCCGGGGAGGGCGCGCAGCCAGAGGGCGCCGATGGCGAGCAGGGCGATCAGGCAGAGCGGAGCCGCCGGCCAGGGCCGGCCGACGGCGAGGAGCAGAGCGATGAGGGCGGCGTACGCCGTGAGCAGTGTCCGGATCATCGGGCCCCCGTGCGGATGGGCTGCCCCGCGCTGCCGAAGTCGAAGCGGTAGATCGCGATGTGCGGGCCGTCGTAGACCTTGATCAGCCAGGGCATGGTGTCGAACTTGGTCAGCTGGGCCCGGGTGAATCCGGGCTTGCCGTCGTGCGGGATCGGCTCGTTGTTCTCGAAATAGATCTTGATCTCGGGAACCTGCTCGGCCATCCGGCGGTCGACGACCAGATATTCGAAACGCCAGTCGCGGAGTTGCCGCATCAGGCCCTCCGGCATCGGGCTGCCGGGTTTGGCGATGTAGAGCTGGTAGGCCGGGAAGCTCTCCGATCCGGTGGTGGGCTCCTGTTCGCCGTACGAGCCGAAGATCAGCCCGGAGTAGCGGTCGGCGACCAGCCGGGCCCCGCGCCCGTGGGTCTGGCGCAGCCACTCGGCCGCGGCCAGCACCTCGGGGGTGGCGGCCCGGGTGTCCGAGCCGAAGACCGCCGGGCCGGGGAACCGGTACGACGGGTTCATCCCGGCCGCGGTGTTACCGATCATGACCAGGCCGCATCCGGCGAGCAGCAGCACACCGGAACCGCTGATCCGGCGGCGGGACCGGTCCAGCAGTGCGATGATCAACGGGGCGACCGCCAGGGCGATGCCGAGGTAACTGAACGCCCAGGAACGGCGGGCGCCCTCGGCCCCGGACGGGGTCAGGATCAGCAGGGTGGCCGGGAAGTAGAGCGCGCCGAGCATCAGCATCGCCGCCGAGGCGGCCTTGGTGACCGGCTCCGCGGTGTGCCGGCGCTGCCACCAGAGCACCGCCGCACCGGCCGTGGCCAGTGCCGCGCAGACCGGGGCCGCGTAGGCGGCGTACTGCTCCCACCACGGGGCCACCGACTGGCTGAACAGGGTGCGCCCGCCGGAACCGGAGCCGGCCATGCCGCCGAACTGGTCGAGGGCCCGGCCCAGGTAGGGCTCCAGGTACCGCCCGGTGCGGGGCGACACCGAGGCCATCCACAGGCCGACCGACAACCCGGAGATCCCGGTCAGCGACCAGGCCGTCCGGGCCGGCACCCGGAAGATCGAACAGGACAGCGCGATCAGGAACAGCATGCCGGTCAGCCAGATCGCGGTCAGGTGGTGGGTGGCGGTGATCGCCACGGTGAGCAGCACGGTCAGCGCCGACCAGCCGAGCCGGGCGCCGGAGGTGCCGGCCCGGATCGCGCGCAGTGCGGCGGCCAGCGCCCACACCAGCACCCCGATCGCCAGCGACTCGTAACCGAGCTGGGTGTCGAAGTAGAGGAACGAGCTGTTCAGGCTGTAGACCACGGCGGCCGCGGCGGCGATCCGGGCGTCCGGCCACAGCTGCGCGGCCAGCACCGCCACCCCGAGCGTGACCAGGACGTGCGCCACGATCAGGAGGAACTGGGCGGCGTGCCAGACGGTCAGCCCGGTGAGCGAGGACAGCGACGCGACGGTGGCGTGCAGGCCCGGATAGTCGCCGATCACCCGGACGATCGGGTTCTGCTGGAAGAGCACACCGTCCAGGACGATGTCCTGGGCCTGGCCCCAGTGGGCGTACTCGTCGTGGTAGAGCGGGCCGCCCGGGTTGCGCAGCAGCTTCGGCAGGAAGGTGAAGCAGGCGTAACCGATCAGGACGGCGAGGCGCAGCCGGGCGCTGGTGCCGCGCCGCACCGCCCACCAGGCGGCGGGCAGGCTGAAGATCAGCATGCCCGCCCAGAACCAGCTGAACGCGCCGTCCTGTCCCCACTCGGCCCGCTGGTACGCGGTGACCAGGGCGGTGGCACCGGCCGCACCGGCGACGGTGAGGCTGAGCCCGGCGGCGACGGCGTACCGGGCGCGGCCGGCCGGCCCGGTTTCCCGATCGCCCCGCCGGCCGACCGTGGGACTGGCCGTGGCGGCAATCATCGGCTGACGGCCCCCACGGGTGCCGTCCGGCAGGCCACCGCGGCGTAGATGTTGCGGGTCGCGCCGACCACGTCCGCCCAGGTCGGCAGGATCGCCGGACGGGTCCGGCCGACCGCGGCGGCGTCCTGCAGCGCGGCGGCCAGCCCGGCCTCGTCCTCCGGGTCGGCGAACCGCAGCCAGGCGCTGTCCCCGGCCAGCCCGGCGACCTCGCGGTGCGCCGGGATCGGGGTGGCGACGGTGGGCAGCCCGGCGGCGAGCGCGTCGGCCACCGACATGCCGAAGGCCTCGTGCGCGGAGGCGGACACGGCCGCCGACGCGCTCGCGACACAGGCGTCGAAGGCGGCGTCGTCCAGCCGCCCGTGGAAGACCACCCGGCCGGCCAGCCCGAGACCGGCGGCGAGCTGGCGCAGCCGGTCCGCGGCCGGTCCGGTGCCGATCACGTCGAGGCGGTGCTCCGGGCCGAGCCGGGTCATCGCCCGGATCACCCGGTCGACACGTTTGTACTGCTCCAGCCGCCCGACGCAGAGGATGCGCCGGGTCTTGCCGGGAGCGCCGCGGCGGGGCGCCGGGCGCGGGTCGGTGCCGTTCGGGATCACCACGGCCCGGGTGCCGACCTCCGGGAAGTCCCGCAGCACCAGCTCACGTTCGGCCGAGGTGACACAGACGACGGCCGAGGCGCGGGTCATCACCGCCCGGCCGAGCGGCCGGTACAGCGGGTGCAGCGCGGCCCGGAACCGGGTGTGCCCGGTCCCGTGGTAGTGCGGGGTGAACACCAGCGGAGCCCGGTTGCCCAGGGCGGCACAGAGCGCGGCCAGGGCGTGGTAGCTGTGGGCGTGCAGGACGTCGTACTCCGCGGCGTGGGCCCGCAGCCAGCGCCAGAGCGGCACCGAGAGCCGGTAGTTGCCGGCCGGGACGGTGAGCGGGAACCGACGGACGAGCACACCGTCGACGGTCTCCACCGACCGGGTGGAGTGCTGGGTGATCACCTCGACGTCGTCGCCGGCCGCGGTCAGGCCGGCGCACAGCCGCTTCACGTGGGTCTCCACCCCACCGATGTCGGGATGGTAGGCGTTCGAGACGACACCGATCCTCATCGGGCGGCTCGCTGGGCCACCCGGGCGGTCCGGGCCCGGCGCGGGCTCCACTCGCGGGCGATGGTCCGCAGCACCCGCATCCCGTCGGTGAAGGCGTTGAGGTTGCTGACCCCGTGGATCCGGTTGTGCTCGAAGCTGGGCACCTCGGTGATCTTCAGCTCGGCCCGGGCGGCCCGCAGGTTGAGCAGCGTCTCGATCTCGAAACCGTCGCCCCACAGCCGGCCGTCCGCGTTGTCCGGCGCCGGTGAGGTGCTGTCCAGGTCGAAGACGTCGAGGCAGTGCGCCCAGAACGCGTTGTAGCCGTAGCAGAGGTCGCTGTACCGGGTCCGGAACAGGACGTTGACCAGCAGGCTGAGGCACTTGTTGCCGGCCCGCCGCAGCCGGGTGATGTCGGCGCTGCCGCCGTTGGCCTGGAACCGGGATCCCTTGGCGAAGTCGGCGCCCTCGCGCAGCGCCTTGACGAAGGCCGGGATCTCCATCGGGTCGGTCGACCCGTCGGCGTCGATCATGACGATGATGTCGCCCGTCGACTCGGCGAACCCACAGGCCAGGGCGTTGCCCTTGCCCCGGCGGTTCTGCCGGACGACCCGGATGTCGGGCCGCAGCCGGCGGGCCACCGCCACGGTGTCGTCGGTGGATCCGCCGTCCACCAGGACGATCTCGTCGACCTGGGGAAGCCGGGCGAAGACGTGCGGGATGTTCCGGGCCTCGTTGAGCGCGGGGACGATGACGCTGATCCGGGGCTCGAGCACGCCGTCGTTCCCGGGCGGTGCCGCGGGAGCCGGGATGTCGGTGGCGCGCAGGGCGGTCTTGTCGGGGAGCACACGGTCGACCGTGGGCATATCTGTCTCCGATCGGGCAGGGAGCACCGGCTCTTTCACCGGCCGGCGCACGGGAAAAGGTCAGTCCTTGGGTGCGCCGAGCGACCACTGGTAGACGTCCTGGCGCGAGGTCAGGTCGCCGGTGGCGCCGGTGAACCCGACCCACGCGGTGCCGGAGCCGATCCGGCGGGCCAGGTCGACCTGCCGGCTCAGCACCTGCTTCTCGCGCGCGCCCTTGGCGGTGGAGCGAACGAAGACGGTCAGGCGTTCACGGCCGGCGTCGTACTTGACGCGGGCCCGGAACGGCTTGCCGTTGAGCGGCACCGGTGACTGGGCCGAGGTCTCGTGGCTGTCGGGGTGGCCGTCGAATACCACCGCGAGATGATTGCTGCTGGGGTCGGGCGTGTTCTGGTACGTGTCGAACTCGACCGCCACGCTCCGCCGGATGC
The DNA here is from genome assembly GCF_016862075.1 of Actinoplanes couchii. GTDB lineage: Bacteria > Actinomycetota > Actinomycetes > Mycobacteriales > Micromonosporaceae > Actinoplanes > Actinoplanes couchii. The sequence goes on from NZ_BOMG01000043.1 coordinate 11,651, forward strand.
CGCGGTAACCGAGTCCGCCGCCCCAGCCGCCGAGCGCGCGCGGGCCGATGCCCTGGACCAGGAAGGCGATGCCGTCGGCGCCGGGCCGGCCGTTGCCGATGTGGGCGGTGAACGTCGATTCGAAGGAATAGCCGAGCGCCACCGGCATCAGGCTCCAGGCCGAGCCGGTCTGCTTGTAACCGCCGTCGGTCAGCCGGATGACCCGGTCGCCCTGGCTGCCCCGCACGAATACCGAGGCGGTGCCGTTCAGGGCCAGAGGCGGTGCGTACACGTCGGGGGCGGCGCTGGCGGGCGGGGCCCCTCCCGTGTTCACCGCGGCCACTATCACCAGCAGAGCGGAGGCCCACAGACCGCCCCGAACGGTCCTGGGCGCACGAGAAGAGCGCACGAGAAACTCCATTTCGACGGATTTGCCCGACTTAGACCTGGCTTAAGCTAGGTCAGTCGGCAGAGCCGTGTGACGGAGTCGTGCGATTTACCCCGGACGGATGGCGCTTCGACGCGGGATGTTGTTGATCGTAGGCACAGCCAGGCCACTTTCCGCTGGAAAATCCCGATTCAGCGGGTGATCCGGGCACCCTCGTTCTCCGGCCGGAACACCGGATCCGCGGTCACCACGGCGGTCAGCATCCGGTCGGAGTACCCGATCTCCACCTGGGTGCCGGGGCCGGACAACGCGCCCGGTAACCACGCGTAGGCGATCGTGGCGCCCACCGTCCAGCCGTACGCCGCCTCGGTGACGTGGCCGACCGCGAACCCGCCGGCGTACACCGGCTCACCACCGGCCGGCACGGCGTCACCGTCGGCGAGCCGCAGACAGGCCAGCCGCCGGTCCGGATCGGTGCGGTCCTCGGCCGGCGGATCGGCCCGCCGCCCGGCCTCCAGCCGCAGCGAGTCCAGCGCCAGTTGACCGGCCGCGACCAGGCCGAACTCCTGCCCGGCCGCCCAGAGCGTGTCCCACAGCCGCGGCCCGTACCCGGCCTCGGTCCAGATCTCCCAGCCCGGCTCGCCCAGCAACGGCACCCGCAGCATGGTGACCGGCACCAGACCGAGATGACCCTCCCAGACGTCCGCGGTGACCGGCCCGGTCAGCGGCAGGACCAGCTCCCCGGCCACCGGGCCCCACACGCCGAGGCCGCACGTGCCACCGGTGATGTCACGCACCGTGACACCCGGCGGGGTCCGGCGCGGCGGGGCGCCACCCACCATCAGGATCCGGTTCGCCGCCACCCGCGCGACGGTCATCCCGCCGGACCTGATGAACTGACCCACCGGCGGGCCGGGCATCGGGCCGAGCACCTCCGCCCGGGACGACGCGGTCAGATCGAAGAGGCCGGCCTTGCGCCGGGTCAGCAGCGCCTCGGTCCCGGCGATCGGCGAGCCGTACCGCGACGACCACTCGTCACCGGGCGGGGCGTCGTCCGGGGGCGGGTTCGACGCGTACCACAGTGGTCTCTCCCAGCCGCCCGACTCACCGAAGACCGCGCCCAGCTCGGCCTGCCTGGCGTGAAATGCCCCGATTCGCAGATCTCGCAGGATCGGCGGTGCGTGCGGATGGGCGATCGCGCTCGCGGCGGTCACATTTCTTTTGATGTACGCCGGTACGCGCTGAGCCGCCCCGAACCGGTCGACGTCCAGTTCCCGCAGGTCGATCCCGGGGACTCCGTCGACGATCCACTCGGCGAGAGCCTTGGCCGCCCCGGCGGAGTGGGCCACCGGCACCGCCGCCGCGATCCACAGCCCGGCCGGATCGACCTCGCCCAGCACCGGGTACCCGTCCGCGGTCACCGCCAGCACCCCGTCGAAGGCGTCCTCCAGGGCGGTGTCGCGCAGCGCCGGGAGCAGCTCGGTGGCCGCCGTCCACGACGGCCGGAACGCCTCCCGGGTGAACGGCAGCATCGCCGGGCGCCCGTCGCCGGGCAGGTCACCGAGGTCGGCCGGGCCCGGCAGCAGCCGGTACGAGCCGACGCCGAGCCGGTCCCCGTGCACCCGGAAGTAGAGGTCACGATCGGGGTGCCGGAGGATCGGCAGGCCCTCGGAGACTCCCGCCGCGCTGGTCCGGACGTACTGCTGGACCATCGGGACCAGCGGCCGCCCGGTGGCCCAGAACCCGGTGCACTCGACCACCACGGCGGCCGGGAAGGTCTCGCCGTCGGCGGTCAGTACACCGGTGACCCGGCCGTCGCTCGACCGGACACTGTCGACCCGCTTGTTCCCGAGGAACCGCGCGCCGGCGCTCCCGGCCCGCGCCGCCTGGATCTCGGCGGCCCGCACGGCCGGGATCACACCGTCCTCCGGGACGTGCAACCCGCCGAGCACGGCAGTCTTGTCCAGCAGCGGGAAGAGCGCCACACACCCGGCCGGGTCGACGACCGTGGCGTCGACACCCCAGGACCGGCCGAACCCGAACCGGCGGTGCAACTCGGCCAGTCGTTCCGGGGTGGACGCCACCTCGAGACTGCCGACCGCCTCGAAACAGCCGAGCCGGGCGTACTTCTCCGCGGTGTACCGGGCCAGCCGGGTCATCGTCCGTGACGCGTCGATCCGGAACGCCAGCCCCGGAGTGTGCGAGGTGGATCCGCCCGCGGTGAAGAGCGGCCCCTGGTCCAGCACGGTGACGTCGGTCCAGCCCCGGGCGGTCAGCTCGTCGGCCAGCGCGCACCCGACGATCCCGGCGCCGATGATCACCACCGCGGGACCGGTCATCGGCCCGCGTCCTCCAGCGGCCACTGCTCTTTCTCCAGCGGCCACCTCTGGCAGGGCCACCTGGGGGTGAATCGCAGCCGGGCCCGTCGGCGGGCGCCGAACCGGCGGGTCACCAGACGGTTCTTCAGCGCGCGCGACCCCAGCGGCCGGCGTACCGCCACGTCGTCCTCGATGGTGTTCAGTTTCCGGCCCTGCCTTCCGTGCTCAGCCCCCCAGCTGTGGGACCAGGATCATCACGCGCGAGGGCTGGGTCAATGGGCCGACAGGTCTTTTACGCCTGTGCAACAAAGCCCGGCATACTGCCCCTGTGCCACACCCGTACCTGGACGCGCCCCGGCCTCTGGCCTTCGCTCACCGTGGCGGGGCCGCCGCCGGTGACGAGAACACCGAGGCCGCCTTCGCCCGGGCCGTCGCGATGGGCTACCGGTACGTGGAGACCGACGTGCACGCCACCTCCGACGGGGTTCCGGTGGTCATCCATGACGCCGGGCTCGACCGGGTCGCCGGGACCGCCGCCCGGGTCGAGGACCTGACCTGGGCCGACCTCGCCACCGTCCGGGTCGGCGGGGAGTCCGCGGTGCCCCGCCTGGACGACGTGCTCGACGCCTGGCCGGCGATCCGGTTCAACATCGACGTCAAGGCCGACGCGGTGGTGGTGCCGGCGGTGGACGCGGTCCGGCGCACCGGTGCCGAGGACCGGGTGCTGCTCGCCTCGTTCGCCGACGCCCGGCTCGCCCGGGTGCGGGCCCTCGGCGGCGACCGGATCGCCACCTCGCTGGGCATGCGGTCGACCGCCCGGCTGTGGATGGCCGCGTCGGTGGGGTGGCCGTTGCGTCTGCCCACGTCGGTGGTGGCCGCCCAGATCCCGGTCCGGCACGGCCGGGTCACCGTGCTCACCGCGCGATTCCTGGCCTATCTGCACCGGCTCGGACTGGCCGTTCACGTGTGGACGATCGACGATCCCGAAGAAATCATTCGATTACTCGACATGGGCGTCGACGGCATCATGACGGATCGCCTGGAGATACTCCGTGACGTCTATGCGGCGCGCGGATTGTGGGTAGCGTAGGGCTACCGTCCGCTCACAGGTTCATCAGCTACAGTCCCTGGTCAGAGACTTTCTGTCAAAAAACCATGAACCCCCGACATCAGCCGAACGGATGATGTCCAGGGTTCGAGGCGACTTCCATAAATCTTTTTTAAGTGGGCCGCAAGAATGCCCTAATTCACGGACCGGAATTGCTTTCTGTAAGGCTTCCTCCTAACGTCTGGGCGTCGGCCGCCGTACTTCCACCCCACGAGGGCGGCCGCGGTCCGGGAATTCGGAAGAAGAAGGTCTCGTCATGCGAAGCTCGGGTAAGACTCGTACCCGGCTGTTGGCCGCCGGCGCGGTTGTCACCGCCCTCGGCGGGGTCATCGGCTTCACCCAGTTCGCCAACGCCGCCGACACCCCAGGCGCCTCCACCAAGGCCGCCACCGAGAGCGGCGCCGGCAAGGTCGTCGGCAACAACCTGACGATCCTCACCGACACCTGCATCGACAGCCAGCTGGCGCCGCACGACGGTTTCCAAAAGGGCGAGCGCTGTGTGTCCACGGAGTTCGGTGAGGTCGGCGCGGCCGCCAACAACCCCACACTGCTGATCACCGACGCCCCACGAAACGTCACCGTCGGTGAGGCGTTCCAGCTCCGCGTCAGCACCCGCAACCTGATCCGGGACCGCTTCCTCGCGGCCGGGCAGGGCGGCTACTACGTGGAGAGCTCGGTCCTGCAGAACGGCCTCGTCCGCGGCCACTTCCACACCGCCTGCCGGATCCTCGACAGCGACAGCGCGGCGCCCAACCCGGAACCGGTGCCGGCGTTCTTCGTCGCCACCGAGGACAGCCGGGGCGGCGCCGAGCCCGACACCGTCGTGATCCAGGTGCCCGGACTGCCCGAGGAGGGCGAGTTCCAGTGCTCCTCGTGGGCCGGTGACGGTTCGCACCGCATCCCGATGATGGAGCGCGCCAACCAGACTCCCGCCCTCGACTCCGTCCGGGTCACCGCTACCGCCGCCGGAGGCGGCAACAACGGCGGCAACAACGGTGGTGGCAACAA
>NZ_BOMG01000044.1 GCF_016862075.1 Actinoplanes couchii
CAACGGCGGGAACAACAACGGCAACAACGGCGGTGGCAACAACAACGGTGGGAACAACGGGGGCAACAACCCCAACACCGGTGAAGTGACCCCGTCCGCGCCGGTGGTGACCCTCACGCCGAAGACCGACGTGACCACCTTCACCGCCACCCCGAAGGCCTCCCGGACCACCGCCAAGGCCGACGACGAACAGGCCGAGGCGGAGAACACCAAGAAGGCCAGCCCGTCCGCCTCGCCCAAGGCGCCCTCGACGAAGTCCACCGAGACGGAGTCGGAGACGACCACCGAGTCGGCGCCGAAGAACACCAAGAAGAACACCACGGCGGCGGAGATCGACGACCCGGAGCCGGAGGCGACCGACACCGACGGACCGGCCCTGGCCGACGACGGCGCACCCGACGACCCGGAGAGCACCTCGGGCTCGGAGAACCTGGCCGAGCCGCCGGCCACCCAGAACAGCTCGTTCAACCTGATCAGCAGCAACCTGGTCTGGATCGGCGGCGGCGCCGTCCTGGTCCTGGTCGGCCTGATCGTGGCGGCCTTCATGCGGGGCCGGCCGCGCAACAACTGGCGCTGACACGCACCTGACGAGATGAGGCGGAACCCGGTTCGGGTTCCGCCTCATTTTTTGTCGTTCAATGATCATCTCCGGTCGGCGCCGGTTATGGTGAATGCCAGACTTCCCGGATTCCCGAGGCGGGGCGGTAGATCGCCGGGAATAAGGGTAGCCTTACCTGCCGTAAAGTGATTTTCCCCGGCAGTGAGGTGCAGTCATGGCTAACAGACCCGCGCGACCGGCCCGTGAAGGTGTGGTCACCCGGGTGGAGCAGCTCACCCCGCACATGGTTCGTGTGGTCGTCGGTGGAGAGGCTCTGACCGGGATCGAGGCCGGACAGTTCTCGGACCACTACATCAAGATCTTCTTCCCGAAGGACGGGGTCGACTATCCGACTCCCTTCGATCAGGGCGAGATCCGCGCGACGATGCCGCCCGAGTCGTGGCCCGTCGTCCGGACGTACACGATCCGCAAATGGCTGCCGGAGATCGGCGAGATGTGGGTGGACTTCGTCGTCCACGGCGACCAGGGTGTCGCCGGTCCGTGGGCCGGCCGGGCCCGCCCCGGTGACCGGTTCCTGTTCCTCGGCCCGGGCGGCGCCTACCTGCCGACCGCCGAGTTCGACTGGCACCTGCTCGCCGGCGACGAGAGCGCCATCCCGGCGATCGCCGCCTCGCTGGAGCGCCTGCCCGAGGGGGTGCCGGCCCGCGCGTTCATCGAGGTGTCCGGGCCGGACGAGGAGCAGAAGATCGAGACGACGAGCGACGCCGAGATCGTCTGGCTGCACCGCGGGTCGCGTCCGGTCGGCGAGCGGCTGGTCGCCGCGGTGCGGGAGCAGGAGTTCCCGGCCGGCCGGGTGCAGGCGTTCGTGCACGGCGAGGCCGGTTTCGTCCGTGATCTGCGCGGTCACCTGCGGCGCGAGCGCGGCCTGACGATGGACCAGCTGTCGATCTCCGGTTACTGGCGGCTCGGCCTCAACGAGGACGGCTGGCAGTCCAGCAAGCGGGAGTGGAACGAGCAGGTCGAGCGCGAGCAGGAAGCCGCGTGACCAGCCTGTAAGGAGTGTAACCCCGATCACCCAATACGATGGAGTTCGTGGTGATCGGGGAGAAGACACGTACCGGCGGCTTGTTCGCCCTGACGGCGCTGCTGCTGGCGGCCGTCAACCTGAGGCTCGCGGTCACCAGCATCGGCCCGGTGCTGACCGAGATCCGCGACGGGCTCGGGATGAGCGCCACCGTCGCCGGGCTGCTCACGTCGGTGCCGGTGGTGTGTTTCGCCGTCATCGGTCTCTTCGCGCCGCGGCTCGCCGCCCGGTTCGGGGCCGCCCGGGTGATCCTCGGCGGTCTGCTGCTGCTCACGGTCGGGCTGCTGGTCCGGCCGTACGGCGGCAACGCTTTTCTGTTCCTGCTCTTCAGCGCCGTCGCGATGGCCGGCATCGCCCTGGTCAACGTGCTGCTGCCGTCGATCGTCAAGGACCGTTTCCCGGATCGGGTCGGCACCGTCACCGGCCTCTACTCGGTGGCGCTCAACATCGGCGCCACCACCGCGGCCGCCGCGACCGTCCCGATCACCGGCGCCTTCGGCGACGACTGGCGGCTGGGCCTGGTCTGCTGGTCCCTCGCGGCGGTCCTCGCCCTCCCGCCGTGGTTGCTGCTGGCCCGCGACCACCGGCCCGCCGCCGGCCCCTCTCCCACAGATCCCGCGCCGGTACGGGTGAGCAGGCATCCGGTGGCCTGGGCGCTGGCCGTCTACTTCGGCATGCAGTCCACCTCGGCCTACGTGATCATCGGGTGGCTGCCGGAGATCTACCGCGACGCCGGCCTGTCCGCCTCGACCGCCGGCATCCTGTTCGCCACCACGTCCCTGCTGGGTGTGCCGTTGTCGTTCCTGCTGTCGGCGTACGCCGGCCGGCTCCGTTCCCAGAGCGGCATCGCCCTGACCCTGGGCGTCTTCGGCCTCGCCGGCTGGTCCGGCCTGTGGGCGGCCCCGGCAGCCGCCCCGTGGCTGTGGGCGACCCTGCTGGGCGTGGCGAACGCCGCGTTCCCCCTGGTCCTGACGATGATCGCACTACGCGGCCGCACACCTGCGACGGTGGTGAAGCTGTCGGCGTTCGCCCAGAGCGTCGGCTACCTGATCGCCATCCCCAGCCCGATCCTGGTCGGAGCCCTGCACGACTGGTCCGGCGGCTGGCGCCTGCCCCTGGGTTTCATGGTCGCCCTGACGATCCCGCAAATGATCGCCGGAGCCCTGGCCGGCCGCAACCGCCAGATCTGACCCGGATCAGCGGTTGTAGAACTGCTCCCGGAGTTCGGGAAGATCCGCGTCGGCCAGGCCGATATACTTCCCCAGCGGTTCGACGAGCAACGAGCCTCGCCGTTCGTTCATCGCCGTGGCCAGCTTGCTCAGAGCACCGACCAGCAGCTCCTCCTGCGCGTCGACACGTGCCTGCAAGGTGTACAGGGCAACGGACATCGACTGGATCACGTCTTGAACCGTGGCACCGGCGATCGACAAGGTCTCCTCCTTGCTGTCCGGCACAGTGCCCAGGACCGCCCCCAGGCCCTGGATGACCTCGGCGCCGAGCGCCGCGCCGGCGGGCAGAGCCTCGGGCGCCACCGAGATGACGACCACGGCGGCGATGGCGCCGACCACCGTCAGCACCGTCTGGGTGCTCTTCTTGCGGCTCCGGCACCAAGCACTCAGTGAGTCCATCACCTTGATGGTGTCCTCGCCGATCCGCCAGGCGTCGGTGAGCTGCCGTCGGCGGATCTCCAGGTGCGCCTCCATGATCTCGGCGAGGTTCAGCGCCGCTGACTGCTGCATGACGGCGGCGGTGCCGAGCTTGGAGCAGTACCCGGAGAACTCGATCGCCGCGTCGCCCTCCCAGTGCTCCATGTGCAGGCCGATGTTCACTGCCAACTGGCCGACCGGCTCCACCTCGCTGTCACCGGCGAGCACCTCGGTCGACAGACCCCCGTCCGCACGGCGAGCGATCCGGAGGTTGGGCACCAGAGTTCCGGCAGTGCGGTACAGCGGACCGTTCATCATTCCCGCCGCGATGTCCGGGTCGGGCACGGCGAACGCGGTGAAAAGCTCTGGTACATCGGCGAGGGCCTGCCGGACGTACTCCTGAACGTTCGCCACGTCCGAGGGTTCGCCACTGGCCGGCGGCTGGTAGTGCGGGTTCTGCGTAGGGACGCCAGGCGGGCCGTACCTGTTGTAGTCGTTGATCGACCCCTGTTGGGCCATGCTGTACGACTCGTCCTGCCATGCCACGACCTCGACGGCTTTGTCGATCACGCGCTGACCGAGACCTTGCAGGTCAGCGAGGCTGCGATAGACGTATCCAGTGGCCATAACCGGCCTACCCGGCGATCCGGACCGGAGGCTGCGCCTCGTCCGGAATCCTCTCACCGTCGATGGTCCCGCTCGGGCTGCCACCGGGGCCCCAGTCCGTGGCGAGGATGGCTTTGCCACTGTCGGTGTCGGTCTGCTCGTAGGTCTCGGCGATGTGCACCATCGTCGCGGCGGCAGCGTGCAGGTTCTCCGTGCTCTGCCCGAGGATGTTCTGCAGGTCGTCCCGGACGATCCGCCAGAGGCCGGCGATCCGGGCCGGCGGGCCGCCGGGCGCCTCTTGGAACGCCGCTTGCTCACCCGTCGCGGTGTCGGCCACCGCGTTGTTCAACCGGGCGTAGGTCAACCCCATCAGTGGCAGATCCATCCGCCCGATGATGTGGAGCGCGTTGATGTCGCTGGTGAAGTAGTCAGCCATGATGTCCCCGTCTCGTTCGGCCGGTCAGGCGGCACACGCCGCGATCGGTATCGGGTTGAAGGAGACCGCGTCCTGTCCCTGCGAGACGAACACCGTGGTCCGGGCCGGATCAGCGGTCTCGGGGACGACGAGATCGATGTTCACCCGGTCAGCCTTGATGAAGACCTGTCGGCCATAGATGATCTTCCCAGCCCTGTTCCGCAGGATCAGACTCGCTGCGGGTGAACACGGGGTGGCGCCGGCCGGTTCGGTGACCATCAGGCCGGTCACTTCGGAGCGGCCGCGGTCGTCGGGCGCGCTGACGGTCAGATCTTCGACGCGCACCTCACGTGGCCACCCGGCGAAGACCTCGGCCGGTGCCGGCGTTCCCGAGGTGAAGGACGCTTCGACCCGGCCAACCGGCCCCTCCTTGTCCAGGTAGAAGTAGCCTCCCGCTTCCGCCTGCTGGCCGGGCAGCAGGACGGTCAGATCGGGCAGATACTGGTCCCGGCCGGCGACCGGACGGCCCTTCCCGTCCAGGACCTCGACTTTCACCGTGGCGTTGACGAGGGCGTACGGGCAGTCGTTGCGCGTGTGAATGCCGTACCGGACATCGCGCTCCTCGACGGTGAAGCCGACTTCGGTGACCTCGGGCAGGCAGTCGTCCGGAAGGCTCGACACGGTCGGCGTGGGGGTTGTCACGATGATCGGTGGAGCCTCGGGCCTCTCCAGGTACGTCCGAACGACGAGAAGCCCGGTGAGTCCCACCCCCGTGACGACGAGCACCAGCCAGAACAAGAGGCGTGAGTTCACCAGGGCTCCCGAGGAGAGTCGGCGCGCCGCCAGGGCGGCAGCCCGTTGGACAGGTCGTAGTACCGGTCGAGCAGACGCATCCGGCCGGCCCGGTAGGCGCCGATCGCGCCGGTGGCCGCCGCGATCGCCTCGGCGGCGAACCGGTCGACGGAGAGTTCCCTCTGGATTCCCGGTTCGAGCCGGACGGTCCAGGTGGCGAGCGCGCGACTGGTCACGGTGACCCAACCGCCGGGCGAGGTGGCCGTGACGGTCAGATCCGCCGCCTCCTGCCCGAACCGCCGGTCCTCCGGCGTCGGATCGGCCCCCGGCGGGCCCAGGAATGCTTCCTCGACCTCGGCGTACTCACGGTGGTAACGAATCCAGAGGGTGGTGGCGAGCCGCTCGATCCGGTGCGCGAGGTCGGTCTCGGAGCAGGAGGTGTAGTCCCGGCTCCGGATGTCCAGCGTGAGCCGGAGCCGGCCGGAGACGGTGGCCCGGATCGCACCGTCCGGCGACGTCGCGGAGACGTCGATGCGCTCCAGCAGTCCGGCCAACTCACCCACGTCGCCCACCCAGCTTGATCGACAACTGTCTCTCGACAGGTCCTTGCTGGAGGGTACGCCGGGTGGGGTGGTCCGGTTCGACGCGTGGCGGGTCGGAACAGGGACAGCCCGGTACGCCGAGACCGAGGAAGTGCCGGCGCACCGGGCCTGCTCACGTGGGGTCGTCACCCCGACCTCAAGTTAGGCAAGGCTAACCTATCATTCGGATCGGGCCTTGAGAACACGCCGGGAACAGATCACGAACAGGCGGGGGCCAGTGGCTGGCCGTCGTTGCGGGTCAGGGAAGCCGCGATGCCGCACAGGGAGTGGGCCGCCGCCGACGGGTCCAGCTGCCAGACGTAGACCTGGGAGTCCAGGCCGCCGCTGACCAGTGTCCGGCCGTCGGGGGCGAATTCCAGTGCGGCCGGGGTCGACACGTGGCCGTGCAGCGCCACCGGGTTCCGGCGGGTGGTCATGTCCCACAGCCGGACCGGGCCCTGCCGGTCGCCGATCGCCAGGGTCCGGCCGTCCGGGGACCAGCTGACCCGGTCGATCTGGTCGCCCTGTTCCGGGCTGTGCCACAGCGAGGTGGCGCCGTCCGCGCTGCGCACGTCGACGGAGCGGCTGGTCCCGGTCACCGCCATCGACCTTCCGTCCGGGGCGATGGCCAGGTCCAGCACCTGGTAGCCGCCCAGCGGCCGGGGTTCGCCGATCTCGGCGAGGTCGCCGGCGCGCCAGGACCGCAGCTCGGCCGATACCCCGGCGGCCCCCGACTCGAGGCTCGACGTGGTGAGGGCCGCGTACAGGGTGCCGCCGTCCGGGGTGAGGGCGATCGCGTAGCTGCTGTCACCGTCGAGATCGATCTTGTTGCGCATCCGGCGGCCGCCGACGTCGTACACGTGGATCTCGGCCGGGGTGGTGAGCAAGGCGCCGTCGACGCAGCTGGAGGTCGACACGTACATCAGGTCGCCGCGCGGGGAGACGGTCATGTCCTTCGGGCAGGACGGCAGTTTCACCGACACCTGCCGCTCGCCGCGTTCGTCCCACAGTTCCAGGGTCTCGGCCCGGGTGACGACCCCGATCAAGCCGCCCGACGTCCAGGCCAGGCCGATCACCGATCCGGCCGGGCGGAACGACGTGATCCGGGTGCGGGTGGCGGCGTCCCAGATCCGGACGGTGCCGTCGAAGCCCCCGGCCGCGATCCGGCGTCCGTCCGGCGAGAAGTGCACGTCGTAGACCTCGCCCTCGGTGTTGAAGGCGTTCACCACCCGCCGGAACACGACGGTCGGCTCGTCCGGGCCGGTGACCACCACGAACTGGCCGCTCGCCGAGGCCGCCGCCGCGGCGTACGTCATGGTCCCGATCCGCAGGTCACCGGGGATGTTCCCGCTGAGCGGCCACAGGTTGACCCGGCCCTCCCCGCGGCTGCCGATGACCATGCCGTCACCGGTGATCGCGAAGTACGCGTTGGGGGCGGTGAGGCCGTCCGCCGGGGTGATGTCGCGCAGTTTCCGGCCGGTCGCCGGATCCCACTGCCGGAGCTGGGACCTGTTCCCGGCTACCGGATCCCCGGTGACCAGGGAGCCGTCCGGCGCGAACGCGAGATGCGCCGGGCTGGCCATCGCCATCGACGCCAGCCGCCGGCCGTCGCGCAGCCGCCAGACCTCGGCGGCGTGCAGCCCGACCTCGGCGAGGTGGGCGCCGTCCGGGCTGACGGCCACCGCTTTTCCACTGTCCTCGCCGACCGGCAGGGTGCGGAGCGACCGGCCGGTGGACGCCTCCCAGAACCCGAGCACCGCCTGCTTTCCGGACAGCTGGACATCGGTGGCCACGACCGTGCCGGTGCCGGGCAGCCAGGTGACCGCTCCGAACGCCGGCAGGGTACGGACCAGCGCGCCGGTGGCCACCTCCCAGATCTTGACACCGTCCGCCACGATCGCCCCGGTGGCCAGGTAGCGGCCGTCGGGGGAGAACGCCACCGACGAGACCCAGACCTCGTCCGCGTCCGTGTCGGTGTAGGCCAGTGGCGGGCCCACCTCGGTCAGGGTGGCCGCGTCCCAGAGCCGGACCAGCCCGGTCTTGTCCCCGATCGCGATCCGGGTGCCGTCCGGGCTGACCGCGGCCGAGTACCCGCCGTCGACGGTGCCCAGCCGCCCGGCGAACCGGACCTGCTGGGTGGAGAGCAGCGCCCCCTCGGCCTCCGCGGTCGGTTCCTCGCTCCAGGCGTCGAGGGCCCGGCGTACCGCGGCCGGTTCGTCCTGGTCGAGCAGGGTGAGGGCCTCGGCCGCGTACTGCCGGGACCGGGCGTCCCGGCCGACCGCCTCGGCGGTCCGCTGCCGGTCCAGCGCGACCAGCCCGGCGCCCGCGGTGAGCAGCAGCGCGACACCGAGCCCGGCAGCCAGCCGGCGCAGGCGACGGGTGCCGCGTTCCCGGGCGAGCTGCTCCCGGAGGGCGGCCGCGCCCCCGGCGGCGAGGTACTCCCCCACCACCGGCGGCACCCCGTCCCCGGCCGGGATCCGTTCCCGGGCGGCGATCAGGCGGGCGCCGCGGGGCAGCAGGTCGGGGTCGCGGCCGGAGCGGTCCCAGTCCCGGGCCGCCTCGGTGACCGATTCGCGCAGCAGCAGGTCCTCACGGGCCTCGGCGACCCAGCCGGCCAGCCGGGGCCAGCTGGTCAGCAGCGCCTCGTGGCTGATCTCCACGGTGTCCGCGCCGACGGTGACCAGCCGGGCCTTGACCAGCCGGCGGAGCACCCGGGAGTCGCTGGCGGCCCGGACCCCGCGGCGGCGCACGGCGGTGCCGTCGGCGGTGACGGTGACCAGGGCGAGCAGGGCGTCCCGCAGCCGGGCGCGGTCCTCCGGGGTCTGGTCGAGGTAGATGTTCTCGGCGGTCTCCGCGACGGCGTGCCGGATGCCGCCGGTGTCCTGGTACGCCTTGACGGTGAGCCGGATCCCCTCACGCCGGTCCCAGGTGGCGCGCAGGGCGTGGGCGAGCAGCGGCAGCGCGCCCGGCTCGTACCCGCCCCGGTCGTCCACCCCCAGGTCCCGCAGGAGCAGGCCGGGCAGCCCGGGTTCGACGGTGAGGCCGACGTGTTCGGCGGGTTCGACGACGGCCCGGCGGATCGCGGCGGCGTCCAGCGGGCCGAGCACGACGTGACCGGCGGCGAGAACCTTGGCCAGCGGGGGCAGGGCGACGCAGGACGGGTAGAAGTCGGAACGCACGGCGATCACCACGATCGCCGGGGCGGCGCTGGTCAGCGCGGTCACGTAGGCGAGGCGTTCGGCCTGGTCGGCGCACTGGGTGAACAGCTCCTCGAACTGGTCGACCACGATGATCGGCCGATGACCGGCGGCGGTGGCCTTGGCGGCGAGCTCACCGAGGCCGGCGTTCCGGGACGGTGGGGGTCCGGGCGGCGCGGAACCGCGCAGCCGGGACAACAGGTCGGTGAGGGGGCGTACGCCAGGGGTGGTGACGACCCACGACCACCCGGTGGCCTCCTCGCCGAGTGCGCCCCCCGCGATGGCCGGCAGCAGACCGGCCCGCAGCAGCGACGACTTGCCGGCGCCGGAGACCCCGGTGACCACCAGGGGCGGCCCGCCGAGCGCCTGTTCGGCGATCCGGCTGAGCAGCTGGGCGATCTGCTGCTCCCGGCCGCGGAACCGGGACGCGTCCTCCGGCTGGAAACTGACCAGGCCGGGGTACGGCGGAACGGCCCCGCCGGGCACCACGGCGGGCGGGTCGTCGCCGGGCGGCAGCTGTTCCCGGGTGACCTCGACGAGGTGACGGCGTACCTCGTCGAGCCGCCGGGTCAACTCGAAGGTCTGCCGGGCGAAGTCCTGCCGCAGCCCGTCCACGCTCTGCCGGACGTCGGTGACCATCCAGCCGAGTTCGGCGACACCGAAGCCGAGCTCCTGGAACGCGCCCTCGAACACCCGCCGCAGCTCGTCGTCGGTGACCGCGGCCTCGGCGATCGCCACCGTCACCGCGCCGACCTCGCGCAGCACCCGGGAGACCTCCTCGTGCAGGGCCCGGCCCTGCTCGTCGGCGGCGGCCAGCCGGGGCAGCAGGTCGGCGGCGATGGCGTCCCGCCACTGGGCCTCGGACCAGCCGCCGGACTCCGGTTCCTCCTCGCGCAGCCGGCGGGCCGTCCCGGCCAGGGTGTCGGCGAGATAGTTGGTGCCCAGCCCGCCGACCTGGTCGAGAGCGGCGGCGAAGGCGTCCGGGGCGCCCAGTCCGGCGCCGGCCACCGGGGCGACCACGGAGGCGGTCAGGAAGGCGAGGATGGCGTACGGACCGGCGGCACGCAGCCGTTCCCTGGTCCGGCGGCCCGAATTGCGGATCCAGTCCCGGACACCCTCGCGGGCTCTCTCGTCAGCGTTCTCCAGGGCCACCGGACCTCCGTGCGCATCGACACGTTTCGCCGTCTCATGATGACACCGTCGATCCACTGTGTGACCCGGGACTTTCGGCACGGGACCGGGCCGCCGGCCCGGTGCGGCAATGGAGACATGAACGGACAACCCCGCGAGATCGATCCGGAGCGGCGGTACGCGACACCGACCGGCGAGCCGTGCCCGTACGCGCTGCGTACCGACGGCACTGTGGACGGTGACGGCGCCTGCCGGGGCTGCGGCACCTGCCTGCTGGGAGCGGACTGGTCGAAATGACATTGGCAACCGGCGGGGTGTTACCCGTACGGTGGGCCACGTGGTCGATGCCCTCAGTGACATCACGGCAACGCAGCGTATTCAATCCGCCCGGCGACCGTTCGCCGCGTGGCCGGTCGGCCTGACCGCCGCCTCCGCCGTCATCCTGCTCCTGTACCTGTCCGGCGACTACGGCTACCACCGCGACGAGCTGTACTTCCGGATGCTGAGCGAGCACCCGGCCTGGGGTTACGCCGACCAGCCGCCGTTCACGCCGATGCTGGTCCGGTTCGGGATCGAGATGTTCGGCGACTCGCTCTGGGCGATCCGGGTGGTCCCGGCGGTGTTGCTCGGCCTGACCGTCGTGGTGGCCGCGCTGATCGCCCGGGAGGCCGGCGGCGGCCGGGTCGCCCAGTCGATCGCGGCGGCCGGGATCTTCAGCACCTTCCCGCTGACCGCCGCGCACGTCACCTCCACCGCCGGCACCGATCTGCTGATCTGGCTGCTGGTGCTGCTCCTGGTGATCCGGGCGCTGCTGTGGGAGCGCCCGCGGGCCTGGCTGGGCGCCGGGGTGGTGGCCGGGTTGGGCCTGTGGAACAAACATCTGGTCGTGCTACTGCTGATCTGTCTCGCGGTGGCGCTGCTGGTGGCCGGCCCCCGGGAGGTGTTCCGGTCCCGGCACCTGTGGGTGGGCGCCGGCCTGGCCGTGCTGATCGGCCTGCCCAACCTGGTCTACCAGGTGCTCAACGGGTTCCCGCAACTGGAGATGGCGGCGGCGATCGCGCGGGAGAAGGGCGCCGACTCCCGGCTGATGCTGCTGCCGTTGCAGTTCGCGCTGGTGATCCTGCCCCCGGTGTGGATCGCCGGGCTGGTGACTCTGGTCCGCGACCCGCGGTGGCGGCGGATCCGGGCGATCGCCGTGGCCTACCCGCTGATGCTCGCGCTGGTCCTGGTCAGCGCCGGTCAGCCGTACTATCCGGTGCCCCTGCTGGTCGGGATCTTCGCGCTGGGCGCGGTGCCGGTCGAACGGTGGATCACCGGACGCCGGGCCCGGCAGGCGCTGGTGGCGGCCGGGGTGGTGCTGTCCGTCGCCGCCGGGGTGGTCACGTCGCTGCCGGTGATCCCGGAGGACGAGCTGGCCGGGTCGCTGCCGGCCGAGCTGAACAGCACCATCGGCGACCAGGTCGGGTGGCTGCAGTACGTGTGGCAGGTCGGTCTCGTCTACGCCGACCTGTCCCCGGCCGACAAACGCCGGGCGGTCCTGTTCACCGGCAACTACGGCGAGGCCGGGGCGCTGGCCCGGTTCGGCCCGTCGCTCGGCCTGCCGGACGTCTACAGCGGACACAACGAGCTGCACCGGTTCGGCCCGCCGCCGGAGTCGGCCCGGGTGGTGATCGCGGTGCTGCAGGACACGCCGGTCGCCGAGTTCGGGCGCTGCACCGCCGAGCGCAGCCTGCACAACACGCCGGGGGTGGCGAACGAGGAGGTCGGCGCGCGGGTCTGGGTGTGCCGGCCGAGCGTGCCGTGGACGGTGATCTGGCCGCGGGTGGGGCACTACTCCTGACGGGCGATCGCGGTCACCACCAGGTCGCGGTCGACAAGCCACCGGCCGGTCAGGGTGGGGAACGGCGCCGGCACCAGGATGCGCGCGGTGAAGGTCCGCTCCACCGGGTCGATCTCCAGCGCCGCGTCGCCGAAGCCCAGCCAGCGGCCGGTCAGCGGGTACCACACCTTGTAGACCGACTCCTTGGCGCTGAACAGCAGCCGGTCCCAGTGGGTGCCCGGGTCGGCGGCGGTCAGCGCCTCGAGGTGCTCGACGTCGCCGGGGGCGGTGACCGCGCCGAGCACCCGGGGCGGCAGCGGGGCGTGCGGCTCGGCGTCGATGCCGATCCCGGCGACGTCGGTGACGCGGCCCACGGCGGCGGCCCGGTAGCCGGTGCAGTGGGTGATGCTGCCGGCCACCCCGGCCGGCCACAGCGGCTCGCGGCGCGGGCCCGGCCGGATCGGCACGGCCGGCACCCCGAGTGCGGCGAGCGCCTCCCGGGCACACCGGCGGCTGGTCAGGAACTCCCGGCGGCGCCCGTCGCCGGCCCGGGCGATCAGATCCTCCTCGCCGGGAAAGACGGTCTCGGCCGGATCGTCGGCCCAGGCCTCGGCGGTGGTCACCGACGGCGGCAGCAACGATCCGAGCATTCGGTAATTCTCTCACCACCGGGGGAAGCGGGGCACAATGGCGGCATGGATCTTCGACAGGGCATCGGTCTACGCAAACTGGGCAAGACCGCCGATGAGTTCCAGCAGGACCTGTTGAGCAACCTCTACTACCGGCGCGGCACGACGGTCGAGTCGGCGAGCGCCCGGGACGCGTACGAGACACTCTCCCTGACCGTCCGGGACCGTCTCGCCGAGCGGCGGGCGCGCACCGCCGCCGCGCACTACGCCAGCAACCCCCGCTGGGTCTACTACCTCTCCGCGGAATACCTGCTCGGCGCACAGCTCGAACAGAACCTGCTCTACTCCGGCACCGGCGAGCTGGCCGCCTCGGCGGTCAAGGCACTCGGCTTCAGTCTGGAGGACGTCGAGGACCTCGACGTGGAGCCCGGCCTGGGCAACGGCGGCCTGGGCCGGCTCGCCGCCTGCCTGGTCGACTCGCTGGCGACCCGGGACATCCCGGCCGTCGGCTACGGCATCCGCTACGACCTGGGCATCTTCCGGCAGGTAATCACCGAGAACGGGCAGACCGAGCTGCCCGACGACTGGGCGTTCCACGGCAACCCGTGGGAGTTCCCGGCACCCGACGACAGGCAGACCGTCGGCTTCTACGGGCACACCGAACCGGTCCCCGGATCGACCACCCGCAAGGTCTGGGTGCCGGGCGAGATCGTGCTCGGCGAGCCCAGCCACATGCTGGTCCCCGGGTACGGCACCGACACCGTCAACATCGTCCGGCTGTGGAGCGCCAAGGCCAGCGAGGCGTCGTTCGACCTGAGCCGGTTCTCCGCCGGGCAGTATGCCGAGGCCGTCCAGGAGGCGGTCCGGGCGGAGAACATCAGCAAGGTCCTCTACCCCGACGACAGCACCGAACTGGGCCGGGAGCTACGGCTCAAGCAGCAGTACTTCCTGGTCTCCTGCTCGCTGCGGGACATCGTCCGCCGGTTCCGGCTGCGCAACGAGAACTGGGACGAGTTCGCCGAGAAGACGGTCATCCAGCTCAACGACACCCACCCGACGATCGCCATCCCGGAGCTGATGCGGCTCCTGGTCGACGAGTACGAACTGGAGTGGGACCGGGCCTGGGAGATCACCCGCAAGACGTTCGCCTACACCTGCCACACGCTGCTGCCGGAGGCCCTGGAGACCTGGCCGGTCCGGTTGATCGAGAAGCTGCTGCCCCGGCACCTGGAGATCATCTACCTGATCAACATGCACTTCCTGCGTACGGTCGGCGCCCGGTTCCCGGGTGACCAGGAGCGGGTGCGGCGCATGTCGATCATCCAGGAGGAGCCGGAGCGCCGGGTCCGGATGGCCCATCTCGCGGTGGTCGGCACCGAGGCCGTCAACGGGGTCGCCGAACTGCACTCGAAACTGCTGCGCGAGACGGTCCTCGACGACTTCGCCGAGTTGTGGCCGGCCAAGTTCCAGAACGTCACCAACGGCATCTCCCCGCGCCGTTTCATCCGGATCGCGAACCCGCGGCTTTCCGACCTGATCACCGAGGGTCTCGGCGGCGACGGCTGGGTACGTGACCTGGAGAAACTGGCCGGGCTGGAGTCGCTGGCCGACGACGCGTCGTTCCGTGAGCGCTGGCGGTCGATCAAGCGGGCCAACAAGGTCGACCTGGCCGCCGGCGACCCCGACTCGCTCACCGACGTGATGATCAAGAGGTTCCACGAGTACAAGCGGCAGCAGCTCAAACTGCTCCACGTGGTCACCCTCTACCAGCGGATCCGGGCGAACCCGGCGGGCGACTGGGTGCCGCGCACGGTGCTGTTCGCCGGCAAGGCGGCCCCCGCCTACCACGCGGCGAAGGACCTGATCCGTCTGATCGCGACGGTCGCAGCGACGATCGCGGCGGATCCGGTGGTGTCGCCGTACCTCAAGGTGGTCTTCCCCTCGAACTACAACGTCACCCTGGCCGAGAAGATCATTCCGGCGGCCGACCTGTCCGAGCAGATCTCCCTGGCCGGCAAGGAGGCGTCCGGCACCGGCAACATGAAACTGGCCCTCAACGGCGCCGTCACCATCGGCACCCTGGACGGCGCCAACATCGAGATCCACGCCCGGGTCGGCGACGACAACTTCTTCCTGTTCGGCCTGGACGCCTACGAGGCCGCGCAGGCCCGGATCAACGGCTACCAGCCGCGGGCCTTCTACGACCACGACGAGGAGTTGCGCGCCGCGATCGACGCGCTGGGTTCCGGCGCCTTCGGCGAGGTGGGCCACCGGGTGGCGAGCGCCCTGCTCGGCTGGGACGAGTACCTGGCCCTGGCCGATTACCGCGCCTACGTCGACTGCCAGGGCCGGGTCGAGGAGGCGTGGCGCGACCACGACCGCTGGACCCGGATGTCGATCCTGAACACCGCACACAGCGGTTTCTTCAGCTCCGACCGCACGGTGGCCGACTACGCCGCCCGCATCTGGCGGGTCTCCCCCGTCCCGGTCCCCCAGGAAAACTGACCGATTCCGTTCAGGGCGGCGTGCGGCGTTCCGCGCGCCGCCCTGTCTTTTCCTCGGACGGCCGGTCCGGCGGTGACCACCGAATCCGGCCCGGCGGTCGCGGGTCGGCCGGGAGTGGCGCGGGCCTCGCGGGGGACCGACAGGGCCGGCTGGTGCGGTTGTGGGGGCCGTGTGGCGTACCGCAAAGGGGGTTCAGCGGTAGGCCGCGTGTCCGGTCAACGTCTGGCCGATCACCAACGTGTGGATCTCCGACGTGCCCTCGTAGGTGAGGACGGACTCCAGGTTGTTGGCGTGCCGCAGTGGGGAGTAGTCGAGGGTGATGCCGCTGCCGCCGAGGATGGTGCGGCATTCGCGGGCGATCGCCAGGGCGCGGCGGACGTTGTTGAGTTTGCCGACGCTGATCTGGTGGGGTTGCAGGGTGCCGGCGTCCTTCAGACGGCCCAGGTGCAGGGCCAGCAGGGCCGCCGTGTTCAGGTCGACCGCCATGTCGGCCAGTTTCTCCTGGGTCAGCTGGAAGGCGGCGATCGGCTTGCCGAACTGGATGCGGGCGTTCGCGTAACCGATCGCCGTCCGCAGACTGTCCAGGGCCGCCCCGGTGGAGCCGAAGACGATGCCGAACCGGGCCTCCGACAGGCAGCTCAGCGGGGCGCCCAGCCCCTTCGCGTGCGGGAGCTGCGCCGATGCCGGCAGGCGCACGTCGTCGAAGGACAGCTCGCCGGTGATCGAGGCCCGCAGGGACAGTTTGCGTTTGATGGTGCGGCTGGTGAACCCGGGGGTGTCGCGGGGCACCAGGAAACCGCGGATGCCGTCCTCGGTCTGCGCCCACACGGTGGCGACGTCGGCGATCGAACCGTTGGTGATCCACATCTTGCCGCCGTTGAGGATCCAGTCGCCGCCGTCGCGGACCGCCCGGGTGCGCATGTTCGCCGGATCGCTGCCGAAATCGGGCTCGGTCAGGCCGAAACACCCGATCGCCTCACCGGCGGCCATCCGGGGCAGCCACTCGAGTTTCTGCTCCTCCGACCCGTACCTCCAGATCGAGAACATCGCCAGGGAACCCTGCACGGAGACGAAACTGCGCAGCCCGGAGTCGCCCGATTCCAGCTCCAGACAGGCCAGCCCGTAGGCGACCGCGCTGGTCCCGGCACACCCGTAACCCTCCAGGTGCATCCCGAGCACGCCGAGCCTGCCCAGCTCAGGGGCCAGCTCGCGGGGGAACGTGCCCTCCTCGAACCAGTCCGCCACGTGCGGCCGCACGTGCTCGGTGACGAACCTGGCCACCGTCTCGCGGATCTGCCGCTCCTCGTCGCTGAGGAGGCCGTCGAAGTCGAGCAGGTCCAGCGGATCGGTGAGCGCCATCCGTCGATGATGCCACCGCGGGCCTCGTCAGCGTGCTCTCAGCCGGGTGATCTAGCCTCATGATCATGACGGCCCCCACGCTGACCGACTTCATCGATCCGGCTGTCCGTGACTCCGTGACGGAGTTCCTGGCGACCGTGGAGACCGAGCTGCGCACCGCCGTGGCCAGCCCGGACCCGCTGGTCGACGAGGTCGCCGCGCATCTGGTGCGGGCCGGGGGCAAACGGTTCCGGCCGCTGACCGTGGCGCTCTGCGCCCAGCTCGGCGACCCGGGCCGGCCGGAGCTGCTGCCGTCGGCGGTGCTGATGGAGCTGACCCACCTGGCCACGCTCTACCACGACGACGTGATGGACGAGGCCCCGCTGCGGCGCGGCGCGGCCAGCGCCAACTCCCGGTGGAGCAACAAGCTCGCGGTGTACGTGGGCGACTACCTGCTGGCCCGTGCCGCCCAGATGGCCGCGGGGCTGGGTGACGAGGCGGTCCGGTTGCAGGCCAGCACCCTGTCGCAGCTGGTCCGGGGGCAGCTGTCGGAGACCGTCGGCCCGCGCGGCGCCGACCCGATCCGGTTCCATCTGCAGGCCGTCGAGGACAAGACCGCCTCGCTGATCGCCACGTCGGCCCGGTTCGGCGGCCTGTTCTCCGGGCTGCCCGCGCCGCACGTGGAGACCCTGGCCGAGTTCGGCACCGCGATCGGCATCGCCTTCCAGCTCTCCGACGATCTGCTGGACATCGCGTCGGAGTCGGAGCAGTCCGGCAAGACTCCCGGCACCGATCTGCGCGAGGGCGTGCCGACCCTGCCGATGTTGTACGCGCTGGCCGCCGACGACACCGGCGCCGACGTGCGGCGGCTGAAGGAGCTGCTGTCGGCCGGCCCGATCGTCGACGACACGCTGCACGCCGAGGCGCTGGGGCTGCTGCGCGGGTCGGCGGCCCTGAAGCAGGCGCGGGAGACCGTGCACGGTTACGCCGGGGCGGCCCGCCGCAGCGCCGCGACCCTGCCGGACAGCGCCGCCCGCAGCACGCTCGAATCCCTGTGCCATTACATCGCGGATCGCACCGGCTGACACTTTTCCCTTCACTTCTCGCGATCTTCGCCGAAGGTGCCAGTGCGATTTCTGTACGGCACACCACGGGGAGTGAGATGCGCGGGAAGGACGACGGCTTCTCCATCGTCGAGCTCATCATGGCCATGGCCGTGCTCAGTATCGCCATGGCCGGTTTCGGGACGTTCTTCGTCAACGGCACCAAAGCCGTCGACCAGCAGCGTGACCAGCGGCAGGCGGCCCAGCTGGCGTCGACCGCGATCGAGCAGGTCCGGGCGCTGCAGAACACCGCTCTGCTGGTGGGCCGGGGCAAGACCGCCGTGCAGGCCCAGTGGGACGCCGCGCTGAACGACAGCCAGTTCAAGGACCGGCTGAAGCCGTACCTGGACAGCATGGCGATGGCTTTCGACAAGGACGCCACCGGCGGGGCCGACGCGCCCATCTCCACCAGCTCGATGACCCAGTCGGTGAACGGCACCGACTTCAAGCAGTCGATCTACGTGGGTACGTGCGAGGTGTACTTCGCGAAGACCGACCAGTGTGTCGATCCGGCCACCGCGACGAACGTACCGGCCGACGAGACCCAGAAGCTCAAGTACTTCCGGGTCGTCGTCCTGGAGTCCTGGGCCCAGCGGGGCTGCACCAACGACCAGTGCGGTTACCTGACCTCCACGCTCATCTCGCAGATCAGCGAGCCGCTCTTCGACATCAAACGGCCGTCGCCGGTGGTCCGCAACCTCACCCTGAACCCGATGCCGGTCTTCTACGTCGGGCTGAACACGGTGACCTACCAGTACAAGGCGACCGGTGGCACGCTGCCCAACACCTGGACCTTCACCGGTGTGCCGACCGGCCTGACCGGGGACAAGAACGGCCTGATCAGCGGCACACCGACAAAGGCCGGCACGTACAGCAGCGCCACCGCGAAGGTCACCGACGACTCCGGCCGCTCGGACACCCTCACCGGCATCACCTACACCGTGGTCGTCCCGCCGGCCGTGACGGTGACACCCGGCGCGCCGAAGAACCACGTCGGTGAGGCCGTCTCGCTGCAGCCCACCGTCACCGGCGGGGACACCGGCGGCACCTCGAAGTACACCTGGAGCGTCACCGGGCTGCCCAGCGGGCTCACCTTCGACGCCGCGACCGGGGCGATCACCGGCACCGCGAGCGCCACCTACACGGCCGTCGTGCGGGCCACCGACAACAACGGGGTCTACGGCGAGGCGACGTACACCCACACGGTCTACCCGGCGATCGTGCTGACCAGGCCGGCCGACCAGACCGTGGCCCTCGGCTCGTCGGTCATCGCGACCGCCACCGCCTCGGGTGGTTTCGGCACCCTGACGTTCTCCGCCGCCAACCTGCCCGTGGGGGTGTCGATCAACGCCTCGACCGGCGTGGTGAGCGGCACACCGTTGACCCCGGGACGCTACCTGCCGACGGTCAGCGTGACCGACAGCATCGGGCCCGCGGTCAGCGACCGGTTCGTGATCCAGGTGAACACGACCGGCCTGCTGGTCACGTCACCGGCCACCGATGTGACGTCGAAGTCCGGCGACAAGACGACGGTCCCGGTCGAGACCAACGCCACGGCCGTCGGCGCCAAGGGGGTCACCACCACCGTGCTCGGCACACCACCCGGGATGACCTGGAACGCCGGCAAGAGCGCCTTCACCGGCACCCCGACCACGCCCGGCACCTACCAGGTGGTCCTGACCAGCGTCAGCACCGTGCCGGTGTCCACCACCATCTACAACTTCATCTGGACCGTGACGTGAAGCGGCTGATCCGGCGACTCACCGACGATCGCGGGTTCTCGCTGATCGAGGTCATGATGACGGCGACGATCATGACGTTCGTCCTGGCCATCGCGCTGACCGGCATCGTGCAGTTCTACTCCGACACCAACCGGACCCAGCAGACCTCGGAGGCCCGGGACCAGCTGGACATCAGCTTCCGCCGGCTCGACCGGGAGCTGCGGTACGCCACCTGGGTCTCCGTCCCGGGCAAGGTCGGCACCCGCTGGTACACCGAGTACGCGCTGCCGGACGACACGGCGGGCAAGAGCCCGTGCCGGCAGATCATCCTCAACAACGGCCAGCTGATCCTGGCCACCTGGGATCTGCCGGCCACCGCACCCACGTCACAGACGGTGCTGGCCACCGACGTCACCGCGAACACCACCACCGGGCCGGTGACGGTCTACAAGCCGGGCGATTCGCCGTACGCCACGGCGAGCGCCGGCGTGGCGGGGGTGGGTGTCGCCTACCAACCACAGTTCC
This sequence comes from Actinoplanes couchii, assembly GCF_016862075.1. Taxonomy (GTDB): domain Bacteria; phylum Actinomycetota; class Actinomycetes; order Mycobacteriales; family Micromonosporaceae; genus Actinoplanes; species Actinoplanes couchii. The sequence continues at coordinate 19,652 of NZ_BOMG01000044.1, forward strand.
AGCAGGTCCGGCTGCGGTTCTCGGTGACCGTCGGCAAGGTCGCCCTGCCGTTCGACAGCATCTTCACCGCGCAGAACATCGACACCGAAGCCTCCAAGATCCTTATCAACAGTTGCAGCGCAGGGAGGCCGACCTCATGAGCCCACACCGCCTCTTCCGGGACGAACGTGGATCACTGCCGATGGCGATGCTCGTCGTCACCATCGGCCTGTCCCTGTCGGCGATGCTGCTGCCGGTGATCCTGCGGCAGGTCACCGGCACCCGCACCCTGGTCGACCGGAACACCGCCCTGAACGGCGCCCAGATCGGGCTCGACGTGGTGATGGCCCGGGTCCGGGCGGCGTCCACCCTCGAGAAGGACAAGGTGGTGGGCCAGCTGGAGGACATGCCCGGCTGCAACATCACCGGGGACGCCGGGGTCGACGACACCGGCGAGTCACTGCGGTACATCGTCACCATCGTCTACAAGGACCAGGACGGCAAGACGCTCGCCTGCCCGCTCACCAAGGTGCCGACCACCGCGCTGGTCACCTCGCAGGGCCTGCGCAGCAGCGCCGTCGGCACGGACACCTCCGGCTCGCGCAGCCTGAGCGCCACCTACGTCTTCTCCACCAGCAACACCAACATCCCCGGCGGCTCGATCCAGATCGCCTCGTCCAGCGTCGGCAGTCTCTGCTTCGACGCCGGCTCCAAGACGCCGACGGTCGGCACCGCCCTCGTCGTGAAGACCTGCAACGCCGCCAGCACCCAGCAGTTCGGCTACACCGCCGACCTGTACCTGAAACTCGTCAACTCGGAGTCGACAGCCGCGCCCGACGGCCTCTGCCTGTACGCCGGCACGTCGCACGCCAACAACAACGCGCTCACCCTGCAGAAGTGCCCCGCCGATCCGGCCACCCGCGAGCCGCTCTACCAGTGGAGCCTGGACGGCTCCAGCCTGTTCCACTCGACCAGCGCCAGTGCGGCGGTCGAGAACTTCTGCATCAACATGAAGAACGCCAGCACCATCGGCAGCGCGGTGATCCTGAACTCCTGCTCGGTGAACAGCACCACCACCGTGTGGCGTTCGTCGGCCGGTGTCGGCGCGGGCATGGCCGGTGACGACACCAACCAACTGGTCAACTACTCCCAGTTCAGCCGCTGTCTGGACGTCACCAACCAGGACGCCGGGTACTCGTACATGATCGCCTGGTTCTGCAAGCAGCACCCGCAGGCCAAGGTCGACTGGAACCAGATCTGGGTGCACCCGGTCCCGGTGGCGCCGGCCAAGTACGCGGAGGGCCCGATCCAGGTGACCAGCAAGGACGGCAAAACCGTCTACTGCCTCAAGTCACCGCTGAGCACCGCCTCCAACGCGTACGCGACGACGCAGAAGTGCCCCACCAACCCGACCGCGACTGCGGCCCTGAAGTGGACCGTCTTCCACGACACCGGCCTGTACGCGACGAGCTACCGGATCATGGACAGCAGCGGCTTCTGCCTCCAGCCGACCGACCTGAACGCGTCACCGAAGGACACCCACTCCGACGGCACCAGCAAGGTCAAGGTCGAGAAGTGCAGCAGCTCGGAGCTGCAGAAGTGGAACGCGCCGGCCAACATCAGCAAGCTGACCCCGCTGACCGACATCCGGGAGAACTGACCTCAGAAGAAGTCGCCGGACACCTGGAGATCGCCGGAGACCGCCTGGTACGTGTCGCCGCCCGCGTCCCGGCCGCCGTCGGGGTGGGTGTAGCGGGCGGTGAACGTGTAGGTGCCCGGGGCGAGGGTGTCCGACGGTGACATGACGAACCGGTAGACGAAGGCCCGCGTCTCCTCGGTGACCGTGGTGGTGACGCTGGCGCCGGGCACCTTCTTCACCCCGCCGCGGGTGACCAGGCCGTCGGTGCGGGCCACCCGGATCACCACCTCCAGCGACGTCAGCTCGGCGGTGGTCTTCACGGTGACGACGCTCGACCCGTCGACGACCGAACCGTCGGACCAGATCGGGCCCTGCTCGACCCGGTTCTTCTCCGGCGGTGTGGTGGTCCGCGCCGGCGACGGTTTCGACGAGACGGCGGACGGGCTGGGCTCGACGCTCACCGGCGCGGTGTCCGCCGGGCTCGGCCGGACGGTGCCGGGCGCCGGGGCTGGCGGGGCCGGCGCCGGGGCGGGTGAGCTGGTCAGGGCCCAGGTGCCGACCCCGCCGCCGCCGAAGATCAGGGCCACCGCGCCGGCCACCGCGGCCATCCGCAGCCGGGAACCCCGCTGCCGCACCCCGGTGTCCTGCATGGCGGCCGAACCGATCCGGTCGAGCATCGCCTCCCGGTCCGGCCGGTGCCCGGCGGCCGCGTCCCGCAGAGCGGCCCGGAGCTGGTCGTCGGAGAGACTCATCGCGCCGCCTCCCAACCGTCCATACCGACATGATCGCCCAGCAGCCCGGCGAGCTGTCTCGCACCCCGGGAAGTGGCACTCTTCACCGCGCCGACGGAGATCCCCAGGATCTCGGCGACCTCACGTTCCGGCAGGTCGAACGCGTACCGCAGGACCACGCACGCGCGCCGCCGGTGCGGGAGCCGTTTCAGCGCGCCGCGCACGTCGAGCACGGCCGGCACGTCGGCGTCCCGGTCGCGGCGCAGCGGGCCGAACGACAGCATCCGCTCCCGGCTGCGGCGGCGCACCCAGTTGCGGGCCAGGTTCATCACGATGCCGTGGCCGTAGGCGGCCGGATCGTCGGCCGCGTTCACCCGGTCCCAGTGCCGCCACACCTCGGTCAGGGCGTCGGCGGCCAGATCGTCGGCCACCGCGGACTCGCCGGTCATCAGATAGGCCAGCCGGGAGAGGGAATCGTGGTGCCGTTCGAAATACGCGCGGAACGCGTCGTCACGCAATCGAACACACCTCCCCTGGCCGAGCAGCCGACGTTAGAGATCTCGGCGGACCGAGAGCAAGGGCCGCGCGGACGGATCACATCGTCAGGACCACCTTTCCGGTGGTCCGGCGGGCCAGCAGGTCCTCGTGCGCGCGCCGGGCGTCGGCCAGCGGGTAGGACGGTCCGGGCGGCAGCACCAGCCGGCCGGCGGCGACCAGCTCCAGCAGTTCGGTCAGCGGCTGGTGGAAGCCGCCGGGCTGGTCCAGGGCCGGGCGCAGCCAGAACCCGGCGACCGACGTGTTCCGGTCAGCCAGCGTGCCGGGGTCGATCGGGGCCCGGCCCTGACGGGAGGCGTTACCGAAACTGATCAGGCGACCCCAGTGCGCCAGGCCGTCCAGGGCCGCGGTCAGGGTGGCGCCGCCGGTCGAGTCGAGGATCACGTCCGCACCCCGGCCGCCGGTGGCCGCCCGGATCCGGTCCGGGTAGCCGTCCGGTGCGCTGTCCACCGCCACGTCGGCGCCGAGTCGCAGCGCCAGCTCGCGTTTCTCCGGCGTGGAGGCCGCGGCGATCACCTGCCCGGCCCCGAAGATCCTGGCCAGCTGCACCGCGACGGTACCGACCCCACCGGCGGCCGCCCCGACCACCACCGTCTCGCCGGGTTGGAGGCGGGCGCTGCCGCGCAGAACGTGGAACGCGGTCAGGCCCTGGACTAGCAGGGCCAACGCAGTGGCGTCATCCACCTTGTCCGGAATTTTCACGACATCTTCGATGGCGGCGGAAGCCTGTTCCGCATAACCGCCACCGGGGAACAGCAGCGCCACCACCCGCTGCCCATCCGCGGTCACCCCGGCGACCTCGGTGCCCGGCACAAACGGCAGAGCAGGCGCTGCCCGATAACTACCATCGGTCCGATGCGTGTCGGCGTAGTTGACCCCGGCCGCGGTCACCCCGATCAGACTCCGGCCGGCCTCCTCGGCGGGCGCGGGCAACTCGGCGACATCAAGAACCTCGGGACCACCGAGGCGGGACACCAGGATCGCTCTCATGGCAAAGCATGCTATCCCGAGAGAAAAGATAGAGATGAATTCGCGGCAGTACGCCTACACCCGGCCAGAAGCGACCACCACTCCCGTGGCCACCCGCGATGTGGTCCCCCCACCGGACCGCCCGGCGACCGCCGGGCCGGAGGCGATGGTCACCGGTCTCTCAGCCGGCCGTCAACGTCGTCTCTCAGCCGGCCATCAACTTCGTCAGGAAGCGGTTCGGGTCGGCGAGGAAGGCCCGGGTCATCACCACCGCCTCGGCCCGGTCGAACGGAACCCGGTCGATCGTGCCGGCCGGGTCGATCTCCAGGATCGTCGCGCCCGGGCTGGCCAGCAGGATCGGGGAGTGCGTGGCGATGATGAACTGGCTGCCGCTCTCGACCAGGTCGGCCATCCGGACCAGCAGGGCCAGGCAGCCCTGCACCGACAGGGCCGCTTCGGGCTCGTCCAGCAGGTAGAGCCCGCCCGGGCCGAACCGGTGGGTGGCCAGGTCCAGGAAGGACTCACCGTGGGAGCGGTGGTGTGGTGACACCCCGCCGTAGGAGTCGAAGCCGTTCTCGTCGAGCCGCTCGATCTCGGTGGCCACGTTGTAGTACGACTCGGCGCGCAGAAAGAAACCGGTCCGGGGTTTGCGGCCCGCGGTGCGCACCAGGGTCAGGTGCTCGCCCAGCGACGACTCGCTGGGGCGGGTGGCGAAGTTGAACGACGTGCTCCCGCCCTCGGGGTTGAAGCCGGCGGCCACCGCGATCCCCTCGATCAGGGTCGACTTGCCGCTGCCGTTGCCACCGGCGATCAGCGTGACCGGCGTGTCGAACCGCAGCTCACCGGCGCTCACCAGGCCGCGCACCGCCGGAACCCGGAACGGATACTTACCCCCCGGCACCTCGTCCAGCCGCATCCCCCTGATGAACACGCCACCACGGTACCGGCGGGCGGTGTGACCCGGACCACCGCATCCGGCCCGGCGGTCGCGGGTCGGTCCCGGCGGACGCGGACCTCGCGCGGACGAGACGGCCGGGGCCGGTGCGGTTGTGGGGCCGATTACCCCGTACCGAAATAGATTGTTTATGATCTTACCGCGTGATCCACAGAAAACTGTCCATAGTGACAGCGACGGGATTGATCGCGGCTTCCGCCTTTCTCGGCGCCACCCCCGCGCACGCCGAACCGACATCCGAGACCGAACCGCCGGTGGTGGAACTGGTTCTCGATGTGAGTGGCTCGATGAAGGCCGCCGACATCGACGGGCAGACCCGGATGACGGTCGCCAAACGGGCCTTCAACGAGGTGGTCGACGCCCTGCCGGAGACCACCCAGCTCGGCATCCGGGTGCTCGGCGCCACCTACGGCGGTGACAACAAGCGTCTCGGCTGCAAGGACACCCAGCAGATCGTGGCGGTCGGGCCGGTCAACCGGGTCGCGGCGAAGAACGCCATCGCCTCGCTGAAACCGACCGGCTTCACCCCGATCGGGCTGGCGCTGCGGGAGACGGCCAAGGACCTGGAGGGCACCGGTTCGGCCCGCCGGATCGTGCTGATCACCGACGGCGAGGACACCTGCACCCCGCCGGACCCCTGTGACGTGGCCCGTGAGCTGGCCGCCCAGGGCACCGACCTGGTCGTCGACACGCTCGGCCTGGCGCCGGACGAGAAGACCCGCAAGCAACTGGTCTGCATCTCGCAGGCGACCGGCGGCACCTACGCCGCGGCGCAGAGCGAGGAGGAGCTGACCGACCGGATCAAGCAGCTGGTGGACCGGGCCGCGGTGCCGCCGCCGGTCACCCCGGCCACCGTGCAGGGCGCCAAGGACTGCGCGACCGCGCCGCTGCTGGCCGCCGGTGTCTACACCGACCGTGAGCTGATCGGCGAGCACCGGTTCTACCGGGTGGCCGTGGACGCCGGCCGGGAGCTGCGGGCGAGTGTCAGCATCTCGCTGGACCGGCCGCTGAACCGGGACTACGGCGTGCTGGTCAAGGCCGCCACCGTGGACGGTCGTGAGCTGGTCCGCGGGCTGGACGCCGCCAGTGGCCGCTCCGACGTGGTGTCGGCGGGCCTGCGCTGGTCCGGTGATGAGGAGCCGGCGCTGGCCGCGACCTCGGACATCTGCCTGGTGGTGAGCAACTCGTTCGCCTCGGCGACGGCGGCCGGCGCCCCCGGTATGCCCGTCGAGCTGAGCATCGACCTGGTCGAGGCCTCGCAGGCGCCGGATGCCCCGGGCCTGGGCCGTGGCTTCCTGCTGCTGTTCGTGCTGGCGATCGCCGGTCTGGTGGCCGGGGTGCTGGCCGGCTGGCTGACCCGCTGGTGGGTCGCCACCTGGAGGGAGAACTGATCATGCGGAAGCTTCTCGGACTCGCCGTTCTCGGCATGGTTCTCCTGCCTGCAGCCTCGGCGTTCGCTGCTGATCCGACGGACGGGCCTACCCCGTTGCAGAGCATCACCTCGGCCGGTACGTCGTTCCTGACCGCCGTGGCGATCGCCCCGGAACAGCAGGTCAAGGTCAGTGCCGTCACCGGTGACTACCTGTACTGGCAGTTCCCGGCGACCGCCGGTCAGCGGCCGGAGCTGACCATCGACGTCGCGCTGCCCGCCACCGGCCGCAGCGGCGACCACTCGTGGACCGTGGAGGTCTTCGACGGTCTGCGCCGCCGGCAGGCCTGCGTGGGCGGCGAGCAGAGCCCGGTCGCCAAGACCACCGACACCACGCTGCAGCTCGGTTGCCGGCTGCGGCAGGTCCGGTCCTGGGCCGAACCGTGGGACGGTGACCCGCTGCCGGGCACCTACTACGTCCGGCTCTCCAGCACCGAACTGCCGGAGAAGGACCTGGGTCTGCCGCTGGACGTCACGCTGGCCCTGAAGTCGCCGACCGGGGACACCGGCGCCGACCAGGGTGAACTGGCCGCCCCGCTGGTGCCGAACAACCAGCCGGGCAAGTTGCTCGCCTCCGCCGCGCCGACGACAAGCGTGGAGCCCGAAGAGGAGTCCTCCTTCGACTTCTCGATGGACTGGCTGCCGGACTTCTCGTCCCGGTGGGTGTGGACGGTGGCCGGTGGTTTCATCGCCGCGGTCACCGGCCTGATCGGGTTCTCCTGGACCCGTCGCCGGCGCCGGGTCTGAGTTGTTTCTGCCCGGGCTCGCGCGAGCCCGGGCAGAACCTCACAATTTGTCGAGCTGGGTGACGACCATGGCGATCGCGAAGAAGCCGTAGAACCCGATCGCCACCAGCAGACCGCCGAGACGCCAGCCCCGGATCCGGATCGGCGCCGGAAGGTCCCGGGTGTTCAACCGGACCAGCAGGATCGAATAGAGCAGGGTCACCACTGAAGCCGCACAGGTGGAGACGATCAGCAGGCCGAGCGGCTGGGTGAACCCGGCCAGCAGGATGATCGAGCCGAGCACGATCTCCACCCACACCACGATCAGGTAGATCCGGGCCTCGGTCCACCGGGTGGACGTCTGCAGATAGTTGCGGCGCAGGAAGTCCGAGGCGACCCGCCCGATGATGTCCAGCAGGCCCATCGCCGCCGCCCACAGCGAGACCGCCGCGACCGCCAGGAACAGCAGCTTGAGCCAGGTGCCGACCTCGGCCTCGAAGATCTCGCCCTGGATCCGCAGGAACGACGGGTCGGACTTGAGGTCGTCCCGGCCGAACAGCGTCTCGTAGGCGAGCAGGCTCATCACGCCGATCGTCACGAAACAGACCGCCACGAACGTGACCAGGTGTTCGGCGTTGGCCCGCTTCCACCACAGGTTCCAGCGGCCCATCGAGGTCTCGTCGATCGGGAACGTGTAGCGGTCGGCGCCGGCCGCCTCCTCCTGGCCGGTGATCGGCGAGATCAGGCGGGGCACGTGCGCGCCCATGCCGTACCGCTTGTCCCGGATCCAGTTGCTCAGCACCAGGTTGTGCACCCCGCCCGCCCCGGCCGCGCCGATCGCGCTGAGCAGCATGGTGAAGGTGATGCCGTCCGGGATCTGACCGAACTCGGTCACGGTGGCCTTCGCACCCTCGCCCCAGGTGCTCAGCGAGATCACGAAGACGACCACGACCGCGAGGAAGAACAGGGTGAGGACGACCTTGACCGTCTCCACCCGCTCGACGGTCTTGTAGATCACTTTGGACAGGGTCAGGAAGACGCCGATGGTGACCAGCACCCCGACGGTGATCCAGACCGGGTCGCCGCCACCCACCAGATAGGTGAAAACGGTGGAGCCGCTGGTCGCCCAGCCGGGCCAGACGTACTGGAAGGCGCCGGCCAGGCAGATGATGATGCCCCAGCCCTTCCACCAGCGGGAGAAGCCGGCGACCACGGTCTGGCCGGTGGCCAGGGTGTACCGCTCGATCTCCATGTTGATGACGAACTGCACGGCGAGCGTGGTGAAGGCCAGCCAGAGCAGGCCGAGGCCGCCGAGGGCGGTCAGGTAGGGCCAGAGGATGATCTCGCCGGCCGCCATGCCGATGCCGACGGCGACGACACCGGGGCCGACCATGCGCCGTAGTGAGGGGGGTTCGGGGAGTTCAGTCTCGGTCAACATTGCCGCGCTCCAGGAGTCGGGAGAGGTGAAGCAACATCCGCGCGATATCGGGGGTGCGCCCGGTGAACAGCTGGAACGCCGCGGCGGCCTGGTAGACGCACATCGCGGCGCCGCCGATCGCCCGGAGTCCGGCGGCCCGGGCGGCGATCAGCAGCTCGGTGTCGACGGGCACGTAGACGATGTCGGCGACCCACAGACCGCGGTGGAGCAGGTCTGCGGGCAGCGGAATCCCGGGGTGGTGCCGCATGCCGACCGGGCTGGCGTTGACGAGCCCGTCGGCGTCGTTCAAGGAGTTGATCTCGGGGAGATAGGAGGCGCCCAGTTGATCGGCCAGTTCCCCGCCACGGACGGGGTCCACGATGGTCAGCCTTTCCACGCCCAGCTCCCGCAGCGCGTGACCGCAGGCGGCTCCGGCACCGCCCGCGCCCAGCATCACCACGTGGCCGAGGGCGACGCCGGGCAGGCCGGTCCGGAACGATTCGGCGAACCCGAGGGCGTCGGTGTTGTAGCCGAACCGCCGCCCGTCCCGGAAGACCACGGTGTTGACCGCGCCGATCTCCCGGGCCTGCGGGGACAGCTCGTCGAGGTGCTCGATCACCTGCTGTTTGAAGGGATGGGTGATGTTGAGCCCGGCGAAATCGGATCGCTCCGCAAGGGAGAGGCAGCGTTTCAGTTCCGCCGGGGTGTCCACATCGAACAACTCGTAGCTGAGCCCGAGGTGGTGGTGGCGCCCCTCGGCCTCGTGCAGTGCCGGTGACAGCGACGCGCCGATCCCGGTCCCGATCAACCCGCATCGGCAAGCTGCCATCGTCGAACTCCTTGCTAATGTACGAACTAGTACGTTAGTTATGAGGTGTGACGACGGACACTGTCAAGGCCCACGGCAGACTTGCGTTCATGACGCAGGAACGGCAGCGCGACGCCGAACGCACCCGTACCGAACTCCTCGACGTGGCCACCGAGGAGTTCGCCGAGCGCGGCTACAGCGGTGCCCGGGTCGACGAGATCGCCGCACGTACCCGCACCACGAAACGGATGATCTACTACTACTTCGGCGGCAAGGAGCAGCTTTACCTGGCGGTGCTGGAGCGGGCGTACGCGGAGATCCGGGCCGCCGAGCGCACCGCCGACGTCGGCCACCTCGATCCCCCGGCCGCCGTCCGCCGGCTCGCCGAGGTCACCTTCGACCACCACGAGGCGCATCCCGCGTTCATCAAGCTCGTCGGGGTGGAGAACGCCCAGCACGCCAAGCACATGAACCACGTGGCCCGGCTCGTCGACCTGAACAGCTCGGCCGTCGACCTGCTCCGCGGGGTCCTGGACCGCGGGGTGCGCGACGGGGTGTTCCGCGACGACGTCGACGCCCTCGACGTCCACATGATGATCAGCTCGTTCTGCTTCTTCCGCGTCGCCAACCGTCACACCTGGGGCGCCCTCTTCGACCGGGACCTGCTCGCCCCGGACCGGCGGGAGCACTACCGGACCATGCTCGGGGACCTGGTCACCGGCTATCTACGAAAGTGAGGCCGCCATGCGCCGGTCGATCGCCACCGTCTGCGTCTCGGGCACCCTCGGCGACAAGCTGTCGGCCGCCGCGGCAGCCGGGTTCGACGGGATCGAACTGTTCGAGAACGATCTCGTGGTGTCACCGTGGTCGCCGGCCGAGGTGCGATCCCGGTGCGCCGATCTGGGCCTGAGCATCGATCTGTACCAGCCGTTCCGCGACCTGGACAGCACTGATTCGGGACATTTCACGAAAAACCTCGAAAGAGCGGAGCGGAAGTTCGACCTGATGTCCGCCCTCGGCATCGACACCGTGCTCGTGTGCTCCTCGGTGGCTGAGGACGCGGCGGACGACAACGACCACATCGCGTCCCAGTTGTCCCAACTGGCCGACCGGGCGGCCGACAACGGGATGCGGATCGCCTACGAGGCCCTGGCCTGGGGCCGGCACGTATCCACCTGGGACCGCTCGTGGGAGATCGTCCGCCGAGCCGACCACCCCGCACTGGGCCTGTGCCTGGACTCGTTCCACGTCCTCTCCCGCGAGGTGAGCCCCGACGGGATCGCCGGCATCACCCCCGGCAAGATCTTCTTCCTGCAGCTCGCGGACGCGCCCCACCTGCGGATGGACGTCCTGCAGTGGAGCCGCCACCACCGCCTCTTCCCCGGCCAGGGCGCCTTCGACCTGCCCGGCTTCGTCCGCTCGGTGCTGGCCGCGGGCTACGCCGGCCCGCTGTCCCTGGAGGTCTTCAACGACGTCTTCCGCCAGGCCGACCCCACCCGCACCGCGATCGACGCCATGCGGTCCCTGGTCGCCCTAGAAGATCAACTGCCGATTGCGCCGTACGCCGGGAGCAGCCCCGCCCTTCGTTCCCTTCCTCCCGCGCCGCACCTCGCCGGGCACGCCTTCACCGAGTTCGCCGTCGACGGCCGCTCCGGGCCGGAACTCCGGACCGTCCTGCGTGGCCTCGGTTTCGCCCACACCGGCCAACACCGGACCAAGCCGGTGGAACTCTGGGAGCAGAACTCCTGCCGGGTCATCCTGAACAGCGCGGTGACCGCTCCCGGCCCCGCCGCCATCAGCGCTTTCGCGGTGACCTCGGACGATCCCGCGATGGCCCTCGCCCGGGCCGGTGCTCTCCTGGCCCCCGCGCACCCCAACGTCCGCGAGCCGGGCGAGGCGGAACTGGCCGCGATCACGGCCCCGGACGGCACCCAGATCTTCGTGACCGATCCGGCAAACCCGTGGCGCGCGGACTTCCTGCCCACCGGCACGGCGGCGGGCGCGGGAGAGGGCGGCGCGGCAGGCGGTTCGGGAACGCGGAGCGACACGCCCGGCGCCGGCTTGCTGCGTGTCGACCATCTCGGGCTGGCTCAGCCGTTCGACCACTTCGACGAGGCCGGGCTCTTCTATCACTCGGTTCTCGGGCTGGAGCATCTCGCCGCCGAGGAGTACGCGGCCCCGTTCGGGCTGATGCGGTCCCGGGCGGTCGCCGACCCGGCCCGGCACGTGCGGGTGGCGCTGACCGTGTCGCTGCTGCGCCGCGGCGAGTGGGCGCCCGCGGTGGCCGATCCGCAGCACATCGCCTTCACCACCGCCGACATCGTCGCCACCGCGAAAGCGCTGGCCTTGCCCGCGCTGCCGGTCCCGGCCAACTACTACGACGATCTCGCCGCCCGGTTCGCGCTCCCGGACGCCCTGGTGGCGACGCTGAAGGAGCACGGCATCCTCTACGACCGGGATGCCGGGGGCGGCGAGCTGCTGCACCTCTACACCCGGGTCATCGGCGGCCGGGTCTTCTTCGAGATCGTCGAACGCCGCGGCGGTTACGACCGTTTCGGTGAACCGAACGCCCCGGTCCGGATGGCGGCCCAGCGCCACCAGCGGCTCAGCTCGGCGCCTTCCGCGGAGCCGGGCCCCGGTTCCACCACAGCGACAGCGTCACCCCGGCGGTGACCAGCATCGCGCCGAGCGCCAGGAACCAGACGCTGACCTCGACGTTCTGCCGGGTCAGGCCGAACTCGCTGGGCAGGTCGCCGAGCACGTCGGTGAGCTGCTGGGCGTCCTCGGCCTTGAAGTAGCGGCCACCGGTCAGATCGGCGACCTGGGTGAGCGCCTCCTCGTCGATCTCCCGGTTGCCACCCCGGCCGCCACCGCCGCCACCGAAACCACCGCCGCCGAAACCGTTGCCCCGGCCGCCGCCGAAGGAGTCACCACCGACCTGGTCGGGGGTGCAGACCATCTGCTGCGGGTCGGTGGTACCGAACCCGATGGTGTAGACCCGCAGTCGCCGGGCCGCGGCCTGTTCGGCGGCGGTGACCGGGTCGACGCCCGTGGTGTTGGAGCCGTCGGTGAGGACGACGATGGTGTCCGGCTCGTAGTCGACGGGGGTGCCGCCGGCCGCGGGCGCGGTCAGTTCGACGCCGGTGCCGGACACCTCGGGGTTGATCTCGGCGATCGCGTCGATGGAGGTGAGGATCGCCTGGCCGATGGCCGTACCGCGGGCGGTCTTGAGTCCTTCGATCGCCTCCAGCAGCGGCGCCTTCTCGGCGGTCGGCGGGACCAGCAGGCCGGCGATGCCGGAGAAGGCGACCAGCCCGATCCGGGTGTCCCCCTCCTGCGCCTCGACGAACTCGCGGGCCGCGTCGGTGGCGACGGCCAGCCGGTTCGGTGCGATGTCGATGTTGCACATCGAGCCGGACACGTCGATGGCCAGCAGGATCGTGGTGTCGTTGGACGGCACCTGCAGCGACGCCTGCGGGCGGGCCACCCCACCGGCGAGGGCGAGCAGCCCGGCCAGGAAGAGCCAGACCGGAACCCGGCGGCGCCAGGCGGTCCGCCCGGGCAGCGCGGCACGGATCAGCGCGACACTGGACACCGTCACCGCGGTCCGTTTGCGCCGCCGGTTCAGCAACCAGCGGGCCAGGAGCAGCAGCGGTACGGTCAGCAGCGCGAGCAGGGCCCACGGCCAGCTCAGCGACATCAGACGATCCTTCCGTTCCACCGGGTGCCCAGCAGCCCGCCGAGCGTCAGGAGCAGGAGTGCCGCGGCCGCGAACGGGGCGGTCAGTTCGAGGGGTTCCTTCTCGGTGGTCAGCCGCAGGTCGATCGCCTTGGTGCTGTTCACCAGCGCGTCGGCGTCCCCGGCCTGCTGGTACGCCCCACCGGTTACCTGCGCGACCGAGGTCAGCAGGCTCTCGTCGAGCCGGGTGCCCAGCTGGAAACCGTCCACCTCGACGGTCGCGCCCTTGGCGGTGCCGACACCGACGGTCTGGATCCGCACCCCGGCGGCGGCGGCGAGTTCGGCGGCGGCCGCCACGTCGGGCCCGCCGGTCTCCTCGCCGTCGGAGAAGACCACGATCGTCGCCGACGGCCAGTAGCCGAGGTCCTGGGGTGCGGCGGCGGCGCCGGACTCCTCGGACGGGAGGCTGACCGGCTTGCCGGTGATGGTGCCGAGCGCGACCAGGATGGCCTGCCCGAGCGAGGTGCCGCCGCCGGGCGTGACCCGGCCGATGGCCGCGGTGGCGGCGGCGTGGTCGTCGGTGGGCGCCTGGGTGAGCAGCGCCTGGTCACCGAAGACGATCACGCCGACGTCGACGGTGTCCGGCTGGTCCTCGACGAACGCCTTGGCGGCCTCCTGCGCGGCGGCGATCCGGCTGGGCGCGACGTCGTCGGCGGACATGCTGTTGGAGATGTCGAAGGCGAGCAGCACCGTCCCGGCGACGCGGGGCACGGCGACCTCCGCCTGCGGCCGGGCCAGGCCGATCAGCATGACCGGAAGAGCGGCGAGGATCAGCGCGTACGGCAGGTGCTTGCGCACGCCCCCACCGCCGGCGCCGGCGAAGCCCGCGGCTGACAATGCCGCAGACCGGCGTTTCTGCAGGGCCACGTAACCGGCCACGGCGGCCGCGCCGGCCAGCACCGCGACGGCGATCAGGGCCGGGTGGAGGAAGGTCACCGGCGTCTCCGTCCGGAACGGCGGACCATGTCGACCAGGGTGGCCATCATGTCCTGGTCGGTGGTGATCCGGTGGGCGTCGACACCGGCCTTGCGCATGCCGGCGGCCAGCTCGTCCTCGCGGGCGCCGACCTGCTCGGTGAGCCGGGCGCGCAGCAGCGGGTCGCTGGTGTCGACGAGGAGCTGTTCGCCGGTCTCGGCGTCCTCGACCAGGACCAGGCCGAGGTCGGGCAGTTCCAGTTCGGACGGGTCGACGACCCGGATGACCACTACCTCGTGCCGGTGGGTGAGCTGGGCGAGGGGGCGGTCCCAGCCGGGGTCGCCGATGAAGTCGGACATGACGAAGACGAGGCTCCGCCGGCGCGACGTGGTGGTCGCGGCGAATCGCAGCATCGCCGTCAGGTCCGTCGTCTTGTCCGACTTTTTCGGGACGATGTCCGCCGTCAGATCCCGCGCGATGCGCAGAATCTGATCCCGCCCGGTCCGCGGCGGGATGAGCCGATGACCGGCGTTGTCGTAGAGGATCGCCCCCACCCGGTTGCCGCCCTGGGAGATCAGCCGGGCGATGCTGACCGCCAGCTCAGCGGCCGTCGACTCCTTTCCGGAGCCGCCACCGAAGCGCATCGACGCCGACCGGTCGACGACCAGCCAGGCGGTCATCTCCCGGTCCTCGGTGTACTGCCTGACGAACGGCTCGTCCAAGCGCGCCGTCACGTTCCAGTCGATGTGCCGGACGTCGTCCTCCGGCGTATAGACCCGCAGATCGGTGAAGTCGAACCCGGAGCCGTGCCACACGGTCCGGTAGGAGCCCTGCAGGCGCCCGTCGAGACGGCGCCCGAGTTTCCACTCCAGGCGCCGTAGCAACCGGTCGGGGGCGGTCGCCATCTAGCGGGCCCGGCCGGCGGGTTCCGGGAACGTCAGGTTCGCCAGGATCTTCGCGATGATCAGATCCGGGGTGACCTCGTCGGAGAGCGCCTCGTAGGAGAGCACGATCCGGTGCCGCAGCACGTCCATCGCCAGGTCGGCGAGGTCCTCGGGCACTACGTATTCCCGGCCGCGGATGAACGCGAGGGCCCGGCCGGCCAGCACCATGCTGATCGACGAGCGGGGGCTGGCGCCGAAGGTGACGTACTTCGCCAGGTCGGTCAGGCCCACCCGGGACGGGTCGCGGGTCGCGTGCGCGAGGTTCACCGCGTACTCGATCAGGGAGGGGTCGACGTAGACCCGGTCCACCTCCTCCTGGAGGCCGGCCAGCGTGTCCGGGTCGATGATCCGCTGGATCGCGGCGGTCCGGGCCAGGGCCCGCTCGACGACCACGAACTCCTCGGTCACCGTCGGGTAACCGACGACGACCTTCATCATGAACCGGTCGACCTGGGCCTCGGGCAGCGGATAGACGCCCTCGTTCTCGATCGGGTTCTGGGTCGCCATCACCAGGAACGGGGTCGGCAGCTTGTGCGTCTCCCGGCCGATGGTGACCTGCCGCTCCTGCATGGTCTCCAGCAGTGCGCTCTGCACCTTGGCCGGCGCCCGGTTGATCTCGTCGGCCAGCAGCAGGTTGGTGAAGACCGGGCCGAGCTGGACCTGGAACTCACCGCTCTGCTGGTTGTAGACGCGGGTGCCGACGATGTCCGCGGGCACCAGGTCGGGGGTGAACTGCACCCGGTGGAAGTCCCCGCCGATCGCCTCGGCCAGCGATTTCACCGCCAGGGTCTTGGCCAGGCCGGGCACGCCCTCGACCAGGATGTGGCCGCGGGCCAGCAGCGCCACGATCAGGCGCTCGAGCAGGACGTCCTGGCCGACGATGGTCTTCTTGACCTCGTACAGCACCTTCTCGATCGGGCCGGCGGAGGCGGGCGGGGCGTCGGTCCAGCTCATTGATCCGTCCTCATATCGTGGTTTCTCACAGTGGCGGGGACTGGCCTTCGCCCTCGCCGCCGCCCAGGGCCGCGCCGATCGGGACGGCGAAGCCGATGCCGATGAAGGTGCCCGCGCCGCTCGGGTTGGCGAGCGCGATGACGATACCGATGACCTGGCCGCGGTCGTTGATCAGCGGGCCGCCGGAGTTGCCCGGGTTGACCGCCGCGTCGAACTGGATCAGGCCCTCGATGTCGCCGCTGTCGCGTTCCAGCCCGGAGACGACGCCGCTGGTGGTGCTGAAGGTCAGCCCGAGCGGGTTGCCGATCGCCACCACGTCGTCGCCGACCGCGGCGCCACCACCGAGCACCGCCGGGACCAGGGTCTCCGGCAGTTGTGCCGGAGTGAGGGTGGCGATGTCCTGGGCCGGATCGGCGCTGGCGACCTCGGCCGTGGACCGGGTTCCGTCGGCGTAGACCAGGCGGATCGACTCGGCACCGTCGATGACGTGGTTCGCGGTGAGGATGGTGCCGTCGGCGTTGGCGATCACACCGGTGCCGGTGCCCGCTTCCAGACGGTCCTGCGAATCGTGGCCGGTGGTCTGGATCAGGACGACCGACGGGGTGAGCGTCTGGTACACCTCGGCGACG
Organism: Actinoplanes couchii; assembly: GCF_016862075.1. Classification (GTDB taxonomy): domain Bacteria; phylum Actinomycetota; class Actinomycetes; order Mycobacteriales; family Micromonosporaceae; genus Actinoplanes; species Actinoplanes couchii. Next base: position 36,039 of record NZ_BOMG01000044.1, read on the forward strand.
GTGAGCGGCGCGTCCGATGCCGAGGGCGAGGGCGCCGGGGCGGCCACGGCGGGCGTCTGTTCGTCACCCCCGCCGCGTACGGCCACCACTGCCGTGATGGCCACGGCCCAGATCACGACGGCGCCGATGAACACCCTCCGCCGCAGCTCAGGTGTGTTCCACGTGGTGTTGAACCGTCTCTTCGGCTCCTCCGGAACGGGCTCCGGCGTCTCGGATCCGTCCGGGCGGAGCACCGTCATCACGGCATGACCGCCACAGTCTTCATCCATCGAACTTAGAAGCGATTCCTAGGAATTGCCCATGAGAAGTCTGGCCGTTTCCGGGACGCGAATTCCTCCTTTTCACCACAAGATCCGGCAAAAGGACCGCGCTCTTATCCACTTCTTAGACAACCATCTCCCAACCCCTCAACCGTGGCTCCGCGATGCCGACCTGAAGCTCCGACCCCTGTCCCCCACCCCCAGCAAAGGGGTACCCGTGCGACTCCCCCGAAGTGCGGCCGTCGGCCTGGTGGCCGCCGCGCTGTGTGGCAGCCTCACCGGCTGCGCCAGCTTCCAGGAGCTGACCAGCAGCAGCAAACCGCTGCTCGGCAAGAGTTCAACGACCGAGCCCACCGCCGAGCCGTCCCCATCGGTGTCGGTCTCCGCGAGCAGCAGCGCCGCCGCCCGGGTGAGTGGACCTCTGGACACCGGCTCGGTCGTCCACAAGGTCAAGCAGGGCACCTTCACGGTCACCCTCACCTACTGGACCTCCGACAACGCGAAGCTCTACACCGCCGCGTCGGACAAGACCCTCAACATCGCGGCCCACATCGAGGACACCGACAGCACCCATCGCATCACGGCCACCACCGTTCAGGTGCTGCAGGACGACGGCACGAAACGGACCGACGTCCGGACCGACAACGGGAAGTTCGACGTCACCCCGCCGTACCCGTACAACACGGTGGTGACCCTGCCGGCCGCGACCGCCGGCGCCTCCGCGCTGACGCTGACCGTCCGGATGGATCTCCTGGTGGAGACCGCGCCGAAGGCCGGCACGTACTACCGCTCGACCGCTCTGGACACTCTCACCCTGCCGCTGGTCAAGGACGGTGCCACCGAATGACCGAGACCGTTCCCGGGCTACGCCGCGCCGGCGATCGCCAGATCCTGCTGCCGCGTAGCGCCAAGGCCGGGCCGCTGGCCCTGCCGTCCGTTCCCAAGCTGCACGAACTGGAGGCGGTCGAGACCGTCTCCGGCGAGATCGCGGCCTCGTCCGGCGGGCCCCGGCACGCCACGATCAGCTGCATCATCCCCTGCTACAACGAGCAGGACACGATCGGCGACGTCCTGAAGAGCCTGCTCGCCCAGACCCGGCTGCCGGACGTCATCCACGTCATCATCAACAACACCGACGACGACACCCCGGAGATCGCCCGGACCTACGAGGGCAGACACACCCGTACGGTGAAAGGCTCGAAGTTCGTCACCGAGGTGCACGTCCACGACATGGGCGTCAACCCGGACAAGAAGGTCGGCGCACTCAACTACGGCTACTTCCTGTCCCGGGGCTACGACTACATCCTCGGTGTGGACGGCGACACCACGCTCGCCCGGGACGTGGTGGAGCGGCTCGAGCTGGAGATGACCGACGACCCGCGGATCGGCGGGCTGAGCGCCATCTACAGCATCGACAAGAGCCGCTTCCGGGGGCTGATGGCCCGGTTCCTGATCGCCGGCCAGCGCGCGCAGTTCGGCGCGTTCAACATGGACAACCTGCTGCGCGGGCGCAACATGGCGGTGCTCGGCGGCCAGTGCAGCCTGTTCAACGTGCGCGCGCTGGAGATGGTGATGGTCCGCCACCACCAGCAGGCGCCGTGGGTGCGCGACAGCGAGGTCGAGGACAGCAAGCTGTCGTTGCAGATCAAGGACGCCGGCTTCAGTACGAAGATCAGCGCGTCCGCTCGTGCCTACGTCGGCCCGATGACGAACCTGCGGGCGCTGCACGGTCAGCAGGTGAAGTGGAACTTCGGCGCGATCGACCTGTTCTGGCCCGGCCAGCGCGGTGACAACAAAGGTCAGCCGCTGCACCCCAACCTGCGGCTGCGCTGGTACGAGAACATCTCGATGGCGTTCAACATCGGCTCGCGACTGGGCTTCCTGCTGCTGCTGGTGGCGTCGCTGTCGATCGGGGCGTTCGTCTTCAACCCGATCTGGCTGATCCCCCCGGCGGTCGCGGCACTGCTCAACCTGCGGCTCGCGCTGGCGATGAAGGACAAGAGCGCCTCCGACCTGCTGTACGCCGCCCTGGCCCTGCCCGCCGAGATGTACATGTGGGTCCGGATGGGGCACTTCGTCTCGGCCTGGGCGCAGTTCTTCGCCAAGAGCGACCAGGACAACTGGGCGGCACAGGCCAACGCGGAGAAGGGCAAGGGCTCGGCGTACGTCATGCCCCTGGTCGTCCTGCTGGCCATCGTCGCCGCCTCGACCTACGCGTGGACCCAGCAGAGCGTCGAGATCCAGTCGGCGATCCTGTCGCTGGGCTGGCCGATCCTCTACATCGCCACCGTGGCCCAGACGGTCTTCATGGCGCGCAAGCTGTTCCGCCGGCACCGCGGTTTCCAGGTCTGATGTCGTGAAAATGGCCGGGGCATCATGCCCCGGCCATTTTTTACGCGCTTGATCAGCCGCGGGAGATGCGGGTCATCTCGTCGCGGTCGACGACCTTGACCCGGTTGCGGCCGTGCGGCTCGCCGAGCGCGATCTCGAACGCGTCCAGCAGCTGCCAGCCGGCCCACGTGGTGATCGGCAGGCCACGCTGCTCCAGGTAGGCGACCGGGGCGTTCTGGTCGTCACCCTCGGGCGCGAGCGGCAGCCGCTCGGTGGTCTGGTCCTCGATCAGGCTGGCGACGGTCTCGCCCGAGCAGCCCTTGGTGTGGCCGATCAGGCCGACCGGGCCACGCTTGATCCAGCCGGCCACGTACATGCCGGGGATGTGCTCGCCGTCCAGGTCCATGACCCGGCCGCCGGCGTGCGGGATGGTGCCGGTCCTGGTGTCGAACGGCAGGTCCGGCAGCGCCGAGCTGAGGTAGCCGACGGCCCGGTAGACGGCCTGCACGTCCCAGTCGGTGAACTCGCCGGTGCCGCGCACCCAGCCGTCACCGGTCAGCTCCTGCGTCTCGGTGCGCAGGCCGACGACCTTGCCGTCCTCACCGAGCACCTCGACCGGGGCCTGCAGGAAGTACAGGTGCAGGCGGCGCGGGCGGTCCCGCGGGTCGCGCACGGCCCAGTTCTGCAGGATGTCGACACACATCTTGATGTGCCGGGTGTCCCGCATCGCCTGGAGGCTGGCCTCGTCGAACTCGATGCCCTCGGGGTGGACGATCACCTCGACGTTCGGCGAGTGGTCCAGCTCACGCAGCTCCTGCGGGGTGAACTTGACCTGCCCCGGGCCGCGGCGGGAGAAGACGAGCACGTCAGTGACCGGGCTCTTCTTCAGGGCCTGGTAGACGTTGTCCGGGATCTCGGTGACCAGCAGCTCGTCGGCGGTCTTGGCGAGGATGCGGGCCACGTCGACGGCGACGTTGCCGGCGCCGATGACGGCGACCTCCTTGGCCTCCAGCGGCCAGTCGCGCGGCACGTCCGGGTGGCCGTTGAACCACGAGGCGAAGTCGGCGCCGCCGAAGCTGCCCTGCAGGTCGATGCCCGGGATGTCGAGCGAGCGGTCCTTCTCGGCGCCGGTGGAGATCACCGTGGCGTCGTAGAAGCGGCTCAGCTCCTCCGGCTTGACGTCCTCACCGTAGGAGACGTTGCCGATGAACCGGATGCGCGGGTTGTCCAGGATCCGGAACAGAGCCTTGACGATCTCCTTGATCCGGGGGTGGTCGGGCGCCACCCCGTACCGGATCAGGCCGTAGGGTGTGGGCAGCTTGTCGAAGATGTCGACGGTGACCGTCTCCGATGCTTTGATGAGGTGGTCAGCGGCGTAGATACCGGCCGGACCGGCACCGATGACAGCAACCCGCAGGGGGCGGTTCATGGTCGCTTCCAATCTCGTCGCTTCGAATCCGTCAGCCTTGATCGACGACAGGCCAGAGCGACAATAAAACCTCAACCTAGGTTTAGATCAATGCGACCCCCCTCCACATTCCCCCCAAACCGGACTTAGGTCACCCTTAGCACCCACCCTGAGCTGCGGTTTTACTGATTTCTGTGGCCCCCGTCTCCCTCGATCGGTGTACCACCGTTCGGTCACTCCAGACATCGACGAACCTTGCTAGGATTCGACGGTTTTCGCCGGATCCCACCCACGAGGACGATTGCGATGACCGTGGCTGACTCGTTCACCGTCGACCCGGCACAGCTGCGGGCCCACGCGGCCCGACTCGCCACCATCCGCGACCGGTTCGCCGCGGTCCACGCCGCGAGCGCCTCGATAGGCCGGAACGACGCGGCGTACGGCCTGCTGTGCGGTTGGATGTCCGAAATCCTCGACGCCCGCCGGGAGGCCCAGGCCGAGATCCACGCCTACCTCGAGGAAAACCTGAGCCTGGCCGAGGAGTCCCTGATCCGAACCGCCCAGGACTACGCCGACAGCGACGCGGCTGCCGCGGACCGTGTCCGGCGGGCACGGTGACCGAGGTCAACGCCGTCCCTCTGGCGGACAGTTTCCAGAGCGTCCGCCAGGCGGTCGACAGCGGCAGCTGGGCCGACCAGGCACTGGCCGGTGGCGCGTTCGCCGCCGAGACCGTCGCCACCGTACTCGACCCGTTCAGTGCCCTGCTCGCGGGCGGCCTCGGCTGGGCGATGGAGCATTTCGAGCCGCTCCGCGAGATCCTCGACCGGATCGCGGGCATGCCGGACCTGGTCATCGCCCATGCAGCCGCCTGGCAGACCGTCGCCGCGGACCTGGCCGGCATGTCCGGAGACCTGGCCACCGCCCTGTCCACCGGAGTCAGCGACTGGCAGGGCGCGGCCGCCGACACGTACCGGAGGCTGATGGCCCACAACGTCGACTCGATGGGAGGCCTGAGCGTCCTGGCCACCACCATGGCGTCGGCCACCGAGGCTGCCGGCAACCTGGTCGCCTTCACCCGGGACCTGGTCCGCGACCTGATAGCCGACCTGGTGGCCCGGGTGATCGTGTGGGCCGCCGAGGCCCTGCTGGTGGTCACCATCCCGGTGGTGGCGGCCCAGATCGCGTCAGCGGTCGCCAAATGGTCCGGGCGGATCGCCTCGTACGTGAGCGCCCTGATCACCAGCCTGACCAACCTGACCCGTCTCCTGAACGGCTGACCCGGTGACCGGCAAGCCCCGGGACGCACATTCCTCCCGCCCACACGGCCACGCAGACGCGGTCAGACCGAGCGAGACGACCGCGGCCGAGGTCGCCCGCCAGGGACGGGCCGGCAATGCCACCGGCCGGTCGTCCGCGGCGGCCGGCGGCCGGACCGACGACGGCTTCACCCGGATGACCGGTACTCCTGGTGGCCGGCCCGACGGCCGCCCGGTCGAGATCACCCCGGGGATGTTGCGGGACACCGAGGACCGCAGTGACAACCGGCGGTCGGCCGAGCGGGAGAACGCTACGGCTGCGGCGCTCGCCGAGCAGGGGTACCTGATCAAGCAACGGCCGAGCGGGGAGGAGGTCGCCCGGGCCCGGCTGAGCACCGGCGACGCTGGCAGTCCGGCGAAGGACCCGGACTACTTGATCGAGGGCCGGGTGTTCGACTGCTACTCCCCGACACCGGACAAGCCGATCCGGGGTGTCTGGTGGCAGACCCAGGACAAGGTGGTCAAGGAACAGACCCAGCGCGTGGTGGTGGACCTGGTTCATTGGCGCGGGGATCTGTCCGCCCTGCAGAGGCAGTTCGACGACTGGCCGATCGAGAACCTCAAAGAGGTCAAGGCCCTGCTTCCGAACGGTGAGACAGTGCAGATCCACCTGCCCCCGCCGAGTGATTGAGAGCATGAAGAGTGGCATTCGAGTACGAACTGATCCTGATCGGCGACGGCACCGCTGAACAGATCGCGGAGCGGGCCTTTCCCGACCCCGCCGAGCGGCCGGCCGGAGCGGGCCCGGTCCTCCACTCCACCGGTCTCCGGGCCACGCACGGTTTCGACGTCACGCTGCTCACCAGGGAGTTCGGGTACGTCTCCGCCGAATCGGACGACGGGATGTGGGAGTTCGAACCCGACGCCCATGTGTCGCTGACGTTCTACCTGGACAAGTCCGCGGAGCCGGAACAGAGCGTGCCGGACATGCTCACCGTCGTCCGGCGCCTCCTGGACACCGGCCCCGAGGACGCCGTCCTGCTCCTCGACGGCGACGTCCTGCTCCTCACCCGATTCGCCGGAGCCCTGCTCAAACACCGCCGCAACACCTGGTGGAACCACCATCCCGCAGCAAACACGGTGATCGACGCCTGACGGAACCGTGGGGCAGGAGAACCGAGGCGGATGTCGCTTGATTACCGGCTCACCCTGGCCACCGGCCTCACCGCGGCTCAGATCGCGGAGCGCGCCCTGCTGCCGGTGGAGGCGGTGTCGTGGGGGGACGGCCGTGCTCTCGGCGCCAACCTCTCCGGGACGCTCGGGGTCGACGTCACCCTCCGGTCCGCCCGGCACGGCTACGTCGACGCGGACACCGACGGTGAGCCCCTGGAGTGGGAGCCGGGCCCCTTCGTGGCGATCACCTTCGGTCTGGGCGGTTCGGTCCGCTCGGGGCAGGCCGCCGCCAACATGATCGCCGTCGTCCGGCGGGTTCTGGAGACCGGGCCTGAGGACGCGGCGCTGGTGGTCAACGGCGACTACCTGCTGGTGGCCCGCTTCGGCGGTCACCTCGTCAAACACAATCACGCCCGCTGGTGGTCCGCCCACCCGGCGGCAGACGCGGTGATCGGCGGATAGGGGCGAAGACGAGGGCGCCCCCGCCGGTGATCGGCGGGGGCGCTCGTCGTTGACGGTGCTGGTTGTGCGGCTCTGGTTCTGTCAGTCGAACATCTTGCGCCAGCCCGCGCCGATGCCGTCGACGATCAGTTGTCCGGCGCCGGCGCCGAGAATGCCGCCGACCACACCTCCGACCACACCTCCGACAACCGTGCCGACTCCGGGAAAGGCCGATCCGAGGATCGCGCCGGCCTGGGCTCCGTAGTAGGCGCCGGCTAGGCCGCCCGCGAAGTTCCCGCCGGCGGCGAAGCCGGCCTGTGTCCGCGAGTAGCCCTTCTCCCGTTCGGAGGAGTAGGTGTCGACTGCACCTAGGGCGGCGAAGACGAAGCCCGCCTTGCCGAGCCACTTGAGGGCTCCGCTCTTGAGGATGCGGTGCCCGACCGACTTCGGGTCCATCAGGTAGAGCTGCCCGGCGGTGGGAAGCTTCTTCGTCAGATCGGTGTTGGTGACGTTGCCCGATCCGAAGTCCTTGCCACCCTTGGGTGCGGCGCCGGCGGCATCCGTGAAGCCACCGCATCCGGGTTGCAGGTAGTTACCGGCGAACTTCGCGAACGTGCACGGCGCTGCGGCGTCCGCGACCGCCTTGGCAGCGTCGTCGATCTTCTCGCCGGTGGTCGGCGGCGCGGCGACGAAGGCATCGCCGGACAGGCAGACCGGCCGGGGCGGGATCGTCGGCGGCTTCGGCCGGGAGATCGGCATGTTGAACGACGGTGGCGGGGTCCAGCCGGTGTAGCTGGTCGGCTGGCGGGGGCCGCCGATGGTCGGCGAGTTGCCGGTGCTGCCGGCCGGTTTCCCGGAGTAGTCGCGCCCGTCGACCTTCATGTCGTCGTCGACACGTTTGCCGCTGGGGTCGCTGGACAGGATCGGGTTGCTGCCCGCGTACGTATAACCGCCCAGCTGGTTCGGGTCGGCGTCGTCCAGGAGCGGGTCGGCGCTGATGAACCGGCCCAGTGACGGGTCGTACTTGCGGGCTCCCAGATCCGAGTACCCGGTGCTGTCACTCTTCGATTTGCCCAGGTAACCACGGGTCTGGTCGGGCCAGGCCGCGGTGTTGACGGTGCCGCGCGCCTCGCCGTACGGCTTGATCTGCTGGCGGGACACCTGCTGGGTGGTGGTGTCGATGGCAAGTGTTCCGGTGCCGTGGGTGTCGTTGAGCAGGTAGTGGGTGCCACCACCGGGCAGTGTGGACCGGACGGCGACGGCGTGGCCGCTGCCACCGAACGAGTAGGTGCGTGAGGCGCCTTTGAGCACAGCCGGGGTGACACCGGTGTCAAGGACGATCTGGGTGTCTCCGACGAACAGGGTGGTTTTGCCGGGGTCGCGCCGGATCAGCTGGTTGCCGTCGGCGTCGTACAGGTACTTCGTCGTCCCCGCGCCCGAGCCGGTGACGACGACCTCGGCGAGACGGCCTTCGTCGTCCCATTTCAGCGTCTGCCCGTTCCCCGAGGCGGAGGTGCGGGTCAGCATGTTGCCGTTGACGTCGTAGGTGAACGTCGACGCATTCGCCCCGGTCGTCGCGGTGAGCGTGTGCGGCTGTGCCCCGGTGCGGTTACAGGAGGCCGTACAACCGTCGGTGTAGCCGGTGACCGCGTCGGTCCCACCGTTGACCGAGTGCTCGGTGAATTCGGTGCGATTGCTGATCTCGTCGTAGCCGAACGACTGCCAGTAGGCGGCCGGGCCGGTGGCCAGGGTTCCGCTGGCCGGCGTGGTGGCCGTGGCGGCGGGACAGGCCGCGGCCGCGGTCCAGGCTTCGACCAGCCGGTTCAGTCCGTCGTACCGGAAGCACTGGGCGTCGGTGACCGTGTTGCCGGATTCGGACTGCTTGTCGGTGACCGAGAGCGGATTGCCCGCGTCGTCGTAGGTGAAGGTGGTGTCGTCGATCAGCGGGCCGAGGCCCTTGCTGCGGTGCACGGTCCGCCCGGTCAGCCGCAGCGTGTACTCGTCGAAGGAGTACAGCGCCTGCACCTGGTCGGTGGACGAGCCCATGGTGACCCGGGACAGCTGCCCGAAGTCGGTGTAGGTGGCTCCGGAGACGTACAGATCGATTCCGGACACCCGGGTCGGTGCCCCGAGCAGGTTGCGACCGTAGTTGATCAACTCACCGGGCAGGCCACCGATCGCCGGATACTCCTGCGAGGCGAGCTGTTCGGTGTTCTGCGTGTACCGGAAGGACGTGGTGTGCTCGACCGGCAGCGGCGCTTCGCTGGACGGCAGGCTGACCTTCTGGCCGAGCGGCTTGCCCAGGGTGGAGTACCCGGTGACGGCCACCGTGTAGCCGCCGGTCACCCCGTTCACGTGCCGGGTGGATGACGTGAGAGCACCGATCCGCAGGGTGTCGTACTCCCAGGAGGCGTACTTGAAGTTGCTCTTGGCCTTGTCGACCGCGGTGAGTCTGCGGCCGGCCAGGTCGTAGGTGAAGTTCAGTTCGATGCCACGGGCGTCCTTGGTCGAGGTCAGGTTGCCCGCGTCGTCGAACTTCTGGAAGTTGGTCCCGGTGTCCGGGTCCACCCGCGAGATCTCCCGGCCGCGCAGGTCGTAGGTCCAGGTCCAGGAGACGCCGTCAGCACCGGTCACCCCGGTCCGCTTGCCTGCGGCGTTGTACCCGTACTTCGTGCTCACCGCGGTTCCGCCGGTTGCGGTATAGCCGCCGACAGGGTCGCCGGCGAGTACCGGCGGGGCGGTGTACTGGCGGAACTCGGCGAGCCGGCCCAGGGCATCGACGACCTTCGTGTTGATGACGCCACCGTTCGGCGGGACGACGGTGGTGCGGTCCCCTTCGTACGCCGTGCGGGTGCTGAACGTCGCGGCGCCGTTGTGCTGCTCGGCGGTCCGGGTCGCTCGGCCCTGGCCGTCGTACCAGGTCACGGTGGAAGCCGGGATGGTCACCTGAGAGATCCGGTCGGAGATCAGCTCGTTCCGGGGCGCGCCGGTGACGGCGTAGGCGTTGTTCGTGATCACGGTACGGCCGTGCGAGTCGTACTGGGTGTCGTCGACGACGGTGGTGCCGTTCTCACCGGTGTCCTGCTGCTCGAGTTCACGGAGCATCGCGTCGTACAGGACCTTGCTGGTCTTGTACGCCGGCGGAGCGCCCAGTTCGGTGGCGTCCAGCAACTGCCGGGAGGTGACCACGGACGGTCCGGTCGCCGACAGTGCGTACTCGTGCGTCAGGTTCGGCTCGGCTCCGGCCGTCCGGTTCTTGTTGGCGAGCCAGGCCGCGGTCAGGCGGCCGAGCGCGTCGTAGGCCATCGAGGTGGTGGCCCCGGCCGCGTCCACCTCCGTGAGGGTGAGCCGTCGGGCCTGGTCGAGGATGACCAGGCTGACCTGGCAGTCCCTGGTCGAGGCGGTGGCCGTGGCGCATGCCGCGCCGGGCGTGATCTGGGTGACCGTGGTGACCGTGGTCGGAGTGAACCTGGTGTGCACGGTCTGCGCCAGGCTGGTGGTCCCGTCCAGGGCCTTCGACTTCGGGGTCCGCGTCTGGGTGATGACACGGCCGTACTCGTCGTACGTGGAGGCGTTCGTGTCCACGTACGCGGTCGCGGTCGAACCGGTCGAGGCCGATGCCTCCTGCCGCAGGGTGATCAGGCCCCGCGACGGCCGGGCCGGGTTCGCCTGACCGTCACCCTCGTAGGCGAACGGGTTGCTGTCGTACCAGGTCCGGACGTCGGAGACCAGATTGCCGGCCGGGGCGGCGCCCGCGGCGGCACAGTCCTGATCGGTCGTGATGACCTGAGCCGGCAGGACGAGCGTGTCGACCGTGCCCTTGAGGTAGCGGGTGAAGGTACAGGTAGTGACGTTGCCGGCGGCGCCTGCCTCACCGCGGTCGACGCTCTGCACCTCCATGCCGGCGGTGTCGTAGAACTTCCGGCTCTCGGTGGTACGCCAGCCGTAGGAGACCTTCTCCCGCTTCACCGTCCGGGCGGTGCGCACCATGTCCGAGGTCAGCGCCGGTACCCCGGTGCGGGCCCGGGACGCGGTCGGGCCGATCAACGTCGGGATGGAGACCGTGGCACTGGCGATGCCGCCGCCGTCGGCCGTGTACCGGACCTTCTCGAACTCCCGTCCGGCCAGCCGGTTGTCATCGGCCACCGTGATCGTGCCGTCGGTGCTCTTCAGGACCGGAACACTGCGGGTGCCGCCGCCGGGAAGCTTGTCGCCGTTCATGCCGAGGAAGTAGTACGACGTGGTCAGGGTCTTTCGGTCGTAGACCTGCTCACCGTCGGCCCAGTGGAAGACCTTGGTGTCGCCGGTTCGGGTCTGCACCTCCGGGTAACCGCGAAACTGCCCCCAGGTGCGATTCACGGCTTTGACGAGTTCGTTGTCGTCGTAGTGCCAGCCGGGATTTCCCTTGTACGCGTACTCGGTCACCAGTCCGGGCTGGCTCCCGTCCTGGTAGCGGTTGTACCGGTCGACGGTGCTGACCTTGACGACCGGGTGGGTGTAGAACCAGTCGATCAGCGGGCGCGGTTGTCCGTCGGGCGCCCAGTAGACGGGGAAGCACCCGGTGGTGTTGGTGGAGGCGAACTTCTGAGCGGCGCTGTCGTCAGCGTCGTTCAGGTCGCTGGCCGGCGCCTTGGAGCAGTCCGGTGTGGAGTACTCGACGGTGGTCAGCGCACCTGTCTCCGACTCCATCGAGACGATCCGGTTGTGGTACATCCGGGGAAGACCGGGAACCGTGCCTACCCGGTTCGGCAACTGGACGGGGTGGAACGTGGTGGTTCCGCCGTCGGCGTCGGCGGTTGCTCCGCCGAGTCGGTTCAGGCCGGTTCGTTTGATCGATTCCAGCCAGAGCGTCGGGGCGTGGTCGCCGCCGTCCGGGAAGGTCTGGGTCAGGTCGTAGCGGTCGACCAGCTTCGTCTCCCCGCCCACCTGGACCTTGGTGACGATCGAGGACAGCCGCTTGCGGGACCAGAAGCTCGCGCCGTGGTTGGTGCAGTCCTTGCCGCTGACACAGTTCAGGTCGACCGGGGTGTCCGGCCAGTACTCCGGGTGGGAGTCGGTGAACTGGCTGTCGGCGCAGGTGTTGCCGGCCGGGCGACCGGCGATGCACCGCTCGGCAGTGTTGAACTCGACCCGCACCGGGGCCGCGGCGGAGTAGATCGCCGAGGACCGCATGCCGTAGTCGATCCGCTTGAGCTGCCCACCCCGGACGTAGGAGACCGCGGTGTTCTTGCCGTTGGCGCCGTAGTAGCCGATCTCCGGCGTGTAGTAGTACGCCACCGCGTTGGCGTTGCGGTCCACCGTGTAGTCCAGGTTGAACCGGAAGCCCAGGTTGCAGGCGGTGTCGGCGAAAGCGCCGGTGGGGCATTCGGCGGCGCCCGCGGTGGCCTTGTAGACCGGCATGGTGAAGACCGACCGGGTCTCCTCCTTGTCGGCGCTCCAGCCGGGCAGCCGGTTCAGGCCGAACCAGAACTCGGTGCCGTCCATGGTGACCTTGAAGTGCTCGCCGTTCTTCGACCCGTTGGTCGCGCCGGTCAACCGCTCGATCTTGGTGGTCGCGTTGTCGTCGGCGGGCCGGAACGTCTTGGTGGCGTCGTCGTAGACGATCTGCGTCGACTTGCCGTCCAACGACATGGTCAGCACCTGGCCGGCCCAGCAGACCTCGCCGCTGTCGTCCGGGGCGCCCGAACCGGTGACGTCCTTGCAGGGCTTGTAGGAGCGCTCGATGAAGCTCTCCGCCCCGGTCCAGCCGTCGCCGATCCAGGAGGACTGGTTGTTGGTTCCGGCGGTTCGGGCGTCCTGTGTGCTGGAGTTGTAGTTCAGGCTGATCTCCGGCGCGTCACCCACGATCGCCGGGGGCAGGGTCAGTGGGTAGCTGTAGGTGAAGCCGCCGGTGTTGCCGCTGGTGGACCAGGTGCCGCCCGGGGACAGGCTGGTCGCCGAGTAGTCGCCCTCGGCGCCGGACTCCCCCGCCGTCGCGGCCAGGACCGTCGTGCCGGCCAGCGCCACCGTCGCGGACAGGGACGCCCCGGACAGCGGGGTCTGGGTCTGGCACGCCGCCAGCGACGGGGTCGTGACCGCGCACTCCGGCAGCCGCACCAGCTTGAGCCGAGAGGCGAAACCGCCGCCGTACGCGTTACGGAACGTGCTCTCGTCGACGGAGACGTCGACGGTGCCCGAGGCTTGCAGCGTGAACAGCATGCCGGTGACCCCGGCCGCCCGTGCGGTCGTCTGGTCGACGGTGCGGACCTGGACCTGACCGGGTGCCGTGCCGCGGCCGGGACGGCTGAGGGAGACCGGTGACTTCCCGGCCCGCTGGCGACCGGTCCGGGACAGGGTGACCGTCGACGTCGAGGCACCGGGCAGTTCGGCGGCCACGGCCGGATCGTGTCTCGCGTACGGCTTCGTCGCCGTGACCTTTTTCGCAGATTTGGCCGGACCCAGCGGAACCCGCTTCATCTCGACCGGTTTCGGGTCTTTAGGAGCGGCGTTCGCACCGCTCGGCGGAACGAGGTTCAACAACCCCGCGGTGATGACGAACGCGCCGACGACAGCGATGCCCTGTTGGCATCGGGCCACCAGTCTCGCCGTTCGACCGTAAAAGGTGAACAAAGCCCCACGGCCCTTTCCCCGTATGAGTTTCTGTGCATGATGATCTTCGATCAAGCGAGCACAGCGTAAGTCCGGCCCCGGCCGCCGTCTGCACCGGATGCGCCATTCTCCAAAATAGAATGCCGCCACATACAACACTGGCGACAGGTTGTCCAGGAGACTTCACACGACATTTTTAGGGGTCAATCAGATAATGCAATAGGAGGGGCGCGCGTCTCGATTGACGACGGCTTACTATGTCGTTCTTCCCGACACCTTTGAAGGGCATCATGCCGTCACTATGGACGCATCGGCGCCGCCTGCCTCTGGCATCCGCGGTCGCCATATTGCTCACCGCCGGAACGGTCGTCGCGCCGGCGCCGGCTCATGCGGAACCGAAGACTCCGGCACCGGCCGATCCGGTCGCCTCGGCGATCGGCAAGGCCCGGGACGAGGGTGATCCGATCCCGGTGCCCTCGCTCACCGACGAGTACTCGACGACGTCGGCGAACCCGGACGGGTCGCTGACCGCGATCTACTCCTCCGCCCCGCAGCGGGTGAAGCAGGACGGTGCCTGGGTGCCCGTCGACACCACCCTGGTCAAGCGCAAGGACGGCACATTCGGTCCACGGGCGGCGAACACCGAGCTGTCGATCTCCGGCGGTGGCGGCACCAGCCTGCTGTCGATGTCGGACGGTAAGCGGAAGCTGGCCTTCTCCTGGACCGGCAAGCTGCCCACGCCGGTCGTTTCCGGCGACACCGCCACCTACCGTGACGTGCTGCCCGACGTAGACCTGCAGGTGATCGCGGACGCGACCGGCTACTCGTCGATGCTTGTCGTGAAGACTCCCGAGGCGGCCGCCGACCCCGCACTTCAAAAGATCGATTTCGGACTTTCCGGTACGGGGGTCAAGCTCGCCGAGACCGCCAACGGTGGGGCCGAGGCGATCGACACGAAGTCCGGTGAGCGGATCTTCCACACCGACACCGCACTGATGTGGGACAGCACCCCGGAGAAGGGCGCGCCCGCCCCGCCCACCGGCGCCGATCTCACCCCGCAGGAGGCCCGGATCGCGGCCGGCAGTCTGGGCCGGAACCGGGCGAAGGTCCAGGTCGGGATCGCCGGCGGCAAGCAGACCCTGGTGCCGGACCGGAAGCTGCTGACCGCGAAGAGCACGAAGTTCCCGGTCTACATCGACCCGTACTGGTCGGGTTCGCCGAGTAAGTCGCAGCTGCAGTGGGCCCGGATCTCCAGCAACGGCTGGAACGTGTACAACTCGACCTCCACCACCGGCGCGACGAGCGCCCGGGTCGGCTGGGACAACTGGGCCGGCGGCGGCGGGGAACGGGCCCGCACGTACTACCAGATGAACACCGCCGGCATCAAGGGCGCGGAGATCTACGAAGCCAACATGTACGTGGTGCACCGCTGGTCGGCGTCCTGCTACAACACCGCGTCGGTGATCTACGGGGTCGGCGCCATCGCGTCCTGGAACGCCTCCGGCCTGTACTGGGGCAAGGAGCCGTTGAAGAAGACCGGCGTGCTGTCCACGGTCAACGCCCAGGAACTGGACTGCGGCACCAGCAAGGTGCGCCCCAGCCCGGCCAGTCTGAACTTCAACGTGCTCGGCTTCATCAAGCCGCTGGCCGCCGGCCAGTCGAACAACGCGACGTTCATGGTCGAGGCCAAGAACATGAACGACGCCTACCACTGGAAGCAGCTCGGGTACGGCGGCGGCGCGACGCTGTCGGTGCGGTACAGCTACAAACCGAAGTTCACCAACGGCACCGGAAACCCGCAGGTCACCCCGTCGGTGGTGGACCAGGGCCGGATCGTGACCACGTCGCGGACCCCCACCCTGACCGCGCACGGCTACAGCCCCAAGATGAACGGCCACCAGGAGAACGTCCGGATCACGTACCAGGTGTTCGACAACGCCGGCACCCAGATCCGCACCGGATACGGGCCGGGCAGCGGCTACAACCTCAACGGCAGCGCCTGGACGGTGACGCCGGCCCTGGGCAACGGCACCTACTCCTGGCGGGCGTCGATCAAGAACGAGTCCGGGCTGGACGGTGGTGTCTGGTCACAGGGCCAGACCTTCCACGTCGACACCGAGGCGCCGAAGGCCCCACCTGTCGTCTCCGCCCAGTTCCCACCCGACATGATGGGCGGCTCGTACACCGATCCCGGGGTCTTCCAGTTCGCCAACGACCGTACGAACAACGTGGTCGGCTACCTGTTCTCCCTCGACGGTGACCTCGCGAACGTCACCTACGCCGCGAACAAGGGCACGGCGTGGACGGCGGCCACCGTACCCACCCCCGGGAAGGTCTACTTCGCGACTGCCGACAACGCCGCCGGCACCGGCACCGCCGTGATCAACGGCACCGCGGGGGTGCGGTTCGCTCCGGGCACCGCGGGGGCGCACCGGGTCTTCGTCAAGGCGGTCGACCAGGGCGGTTCGACGTCACCGCAGACCACGTACTCGTTCTACGCCGGCACCACGTCGCCGTTCTATGCGGCCGGCAACGACATGGTCACCGGATGGACCGCGAACAACACCGACGGCACCACGACAGTGGTCCCGCCGGCCACCCTGACCAGCACCGGCGGCTTCCTGAAGACGCAGCCCAGCTACCCCGGCTGGTACTTCCACACCGGACAGCAAGGCATGCTGGCCGACATCGACACCACCCGCCGGGTCGCGGTCGGCGACTCCGCGGTCTTCCAATTCAACATCCCCGCGGCCGGCGTGTACGAGTTGGGTGCGAGCCTGATGACCGCGACCAACTACGGCGTCTACAACCTGACCTTGGACAAGGGCTGGACGAGTGAGACACCGCTGGTGCGGGGCTTCGACGCGTACAACGCCCGCAACTCGGTCACGTTCCGCAACTTCGGGATCGCCGCCGACAGTGGCGGTACCGCCCGCGTCCTGCACAAGGGCCTGCACACCATCACGCTCACGGTGATCGGCAAGAACGCCGCGTCCGGCGGGCACATGGCCGGCCTCGACGTGCTGCGGCTCGCCCCGGTGCCGACCTGCTCGGTCGACAACACCACCAGCTGTCTCAACAACACCGCGATCAGCACCCTCACCGAGGGCACCACGCCCTCGGTGACCAGGGCCGACGCCGACGGTGGCGGCAGCAGCTTCGAGGCCGCGCACCTCAAGGCGGCCGGCTGGAACCCGGGCGGCACGGTGAATGTCAACGGCGCGCCCATCAAACTGCCCGCCACGTTCGGTGACGGCCGGAACGACAACATGCTCTCCTCGGGGCAGATCGTCACGGTGCCGCCCACCGGCGTGGTCAACCGGGGCAACGCGGTGGTCTTCGTCGGATTCACCACGAACGGCCCGATCCGGGACGCCACCGGCACGATCACGTACGCCCAGACCAGCTGCGGCATGAAGAGCCAGTCGTTCACCCTCCAGTCGCTCGCCGACTGGACGACCACCCCGGCCTCCGAGACGGTGTTCACCGCGCCCACCGCCAACAAGGGCACCGCGACCCGGAGCGCCGTCCCGATCAGCATGTTCGCCACCAGCGTCCCGCTGGCCTGTCCCGGCGCGGTCGTCTCCGGCATCACGCTGCCGCTGGTCACCAACGTGGCGCAGGCCGGACGCCCGGCCCTGCACCTCCTCGGCCTGGGGATCCGCCAGGTCTCGACAGCCGGCGGTGACCGCTGGGTCGGTAGCTGGGCCGCGGCCCAGGACACCGCCGTGGTGCAGTCGTACCCGACACCCGGCGCGCCGACCGTGGACGCCACGCTCGACGAGCAGACCGTCCGTGTCCCGGTGCATCTGAGCATCGGCACCCGCGGTCCCCAGAAGGTCCGGATCCGGGTGGCCAACAGTCTCGGCAAGACCCCGATCACGCTGGACTCGGTCTCCATCGCGCCGCGGGCCGACGGGGCGGCTGCGGCCTCCGCGCCGGTGGCGCTCCGTTTCAGCGGCTCGAAGTCGATCACCCTGGCGGCCGGCGCCGACATCGTCAGCGACCCGGTGCCGTTCTCCGCGCCCGATCGCGCGGTGGTGCTGCTCAGTGCCAAGGTCCGCGGGAAGATCAGCAAGGTGCCGGGGCACCAGGACGGCAAGACCCCGGTGTACCTCAGCGCCGCGGACGGCGTCGACCGCACCCTGGACACCGCGGGCACCGGCTTCAGCACGTCCACCGTCACCGGGATCCCGTTCCTGGCCGGTGTCGACGTCACCACACCCGCCGACAAGCCGTCCGGCGCCCTGGTGCTGTACGGCGACCACACCGTCAACGCCGACACCGTGACCGCCACCGGCGAGGGCCGGCTCGACAGCCGGATCGCCGAGCAGCTGTTCTGGGCGCCGAACGGCAGCGGGACCGTGCCGTTCGGCGTACTCAATCTGGGTAGCAGTGCGTGGGCCAACCGGGGCCAACTGCCGAGCGGGGGCGCCGTCACACCGGAGAACGCCATCGCCGCCGTGGACCGGGCGATCCTGAACCAGTCCAATGTCCGGACCGTGCTGATCTCGGCGGGTTCCAGCGATCTACTGGCCTGCACCGCCACCACCGCCGACGCGTGCGCCACCGCTGTCCAGACCAAGCTGATCGCGCTGACCTCCCAGCTGCGCAAGGTCAAGACGGATGACGCGAACACCTCAGGCGTCGTGCTCCAGAACAAGACCGGTGGGCTGCGCATCTATGTGGCCACGTTGCCGCCGTTCGCCAAGCCGGCGACACCGGTACAGGAGGCCGCGCGGAAGCTGGTCAACGAGTTCATCGCCGGCACCGCACCGGGGTCGGACCAGCTCCAGGGGTACGCCGACGACGTGATCAACTTCGCCGCGGCGGTCTCCGTCGACGGTGACCACCTGTCCGACCGGATCCACGAGGACTACCTGTGGAGGGACAGCACCTCGGTGTTCCCGAGCGACTTCTTCTACGTGGCGCTCGCCAAGCAGTACCTCGCCGATGCCGACCCGTCGGACTGGATCGTCGACGACCCCACACCCGTCGAGCCCGCCGTCGCCGAGTGGAAGCTCGGTGAGGGCAGTGGAACCGACGGCCGGGACACCGGCTGGGGTGTCGGCCCCGACCGCGGTCTCAGCCACGCGAAGCTGCACGACGTCGCCTGGGCCGACGGGCGGCTGACCGGCCGCAAGGCCGCCCGGTTCGACGGGACCGGCAGCTACGGCGACACCGGACTGCTCCTCAACACCACCCGCAGTTTCACGGTGAGCGCCTGGGCCCGGCTGACCGACAAGTCCGCCGACCGCACCGTCATCGCCCGGGGTGGCGACGGGAACTCCGCGCTCTACTTCCAGTACCAGCAGTCCAGTGACCACTGGCGGGCCGTGATGCCGTCGGCGGCCACCGGAGCCGACGTCGTCTGGCACAACGCGGAGTCGTCAACGGTCGCCCGAACCGGCGTGTGGACTCATCTGGCCGCGGTCTACGACGCCGAACTGAAGTCGCTCACCCTCTACGTCGACGGGGCGGCCGACACCTCGGCTGCGGACGTCACCCCGTTCGCCGACCTGACCGTGCCGACCTGGATCGGCCGGGGCGCCGGCTCCTGGTTCGCCGGCGACCTGGCCGAGGTGCGGGTGTGGAACCGGGCCGTCAACGACGCCGAGGTATCGGCGCTGGCCCAGCCGGAGATGACGGCCAACTGGCAGTTCGAGGACGACAGCGACGCCACGATCGCCAAGGACTGGAGCTTCCACGGCAACGACGGCCGGCTCACCGGCGGCGCTGCCTACACCTACCCGGGGCACCCCAGCTTCGGCGACATCGGCGCGGTACGGCTCAACGGCGGCTCCGCCCACGTCACGTCGAAGCCGCTGCTGCGTACCGACCAGTCGTTCTCGGTCGCGGCGTGGGCCCGGCTGACCACCGCCGACCAGCGCAGCGCCACGGTGCTGAGCCAGGAGGGTGACCACACCGGACGGTTCATGCTCCAGCGTGGCGGGGACTGCGCCTGCTGGCGGGTCGTGATGACCGGATCGGACAGTGTGAACCCGGCGGTCACCGTCGCGCAGGCGCCGGCCGGTGTGCAGCTGAACACCTGGACGCATCTGGCCGCCACGTACGACGTGACGACCGGAAGGATTTCGCTGTACGTCAACGGCGAGCTGTCCGGTGAGGGGCAGTCGACAGGCACCCCGTGGCACGCCGGCGGCTCGTTCACGGCGGGCCGGACCCGCTGGAACGACCAGGCCGCCGACTTCTTCCCCGGTGACCTGGACGCGGTGCACGTCTACCAGGGCGTGATCACCCCGGAGACGGTGAAGGAGCTGGGCACCGTCTAGCCGACGATCACAGGGGCGCCCGGCACTCGCCGGGCGCCCCTTTTTACGGATTGGCCGGAATCGGGCTCTGGACTTAATGATCGTTCATCTACCCGCCGGTAGCCTGAGCGCTCGAGCCGTCCGAAGGAGCCCTCGATGCCCGGTTTCCCCCGACTTCTCGCTCTGGCCGCCACTGTCGCCGTCGTTCTCGGGACGGCCTCCCCCGCCCACGCCGCGACAGCCGCCGGGAAGGCCGCCGTCCTCGCCTCCCTCACCCAGACCACCGCCGCGTCCTACGACAGGTGGAACACGGCCCGGCAGAGCCCGGACGACTACGGCTTCGACTGGGGCACCGACTACTGCTCGCTCAGCCCCGACCGGCCGCTGGGTTTCGACTTCCGGCTCTCCTGCCACCGCCACGACTTCGGCTACCGCAACCACAAGGCGGCCGACGCCTTCACCGGCGCCGCCAAGGACCGGATCGACGACGCCTTCTACGGCGACCTCAAACGCAAGTGTTCGACCTACCGGCCCGCGGTCCGGCCGGCCTGCCGGACCCTGGCCCTGACGTACTACCGGGCCGTCCAGATCTTCGGCTCGACGGCGTCGGTCACCCAGACCGATCTGGACACCGCAGCCGAACTGATCGGCTGAGCCCTGACACATGGAATGGGGCCGGCGGAAGATCCGCCGGCCCCATTCCGTGTGCTGTCAGCAGTACAGGTTGCCGCCCGGGGTCACACCCAGGATCCCGGCGAAGCGGTTGTACGCGTCGACCCGGCTCTGCACCTGGGCGGGGTTGCCGCCGTTGCACTCCAGGGCGCCGTTGATGCTGCGGATGGTCTCGCCGAAGCCGCGGCCGTTGACGATCGCCTCGTGCGGGGTCATGGTGCCGGGACCGCGCTGGGTCATCCAGTACCAGACCGCCGTCTGGTAGGCCACCGACGCCTCGTTCTTGACCCGGTCCGGGTTGTTCAGCAGGTCGATGCCGAGCGCGTCACCGGCCGCCTTGTAGTTGAAGTTCCAGCTCAGCTGGATCGGGCCACGACCGTGGTAGGCGCTCTGCCCGGCCGGGCAGCCGTAGGGCTGGTTGCGGTCGCAGTAGAGCGGCCAGTTCGCCTGGTTCAGCTCCTCGACGTAGACCAGGCCGCCGGACTCGTGGTTGACGTTGGCGAGGAAGGCCGCGGCCTCCTGGCGCTTGACCGTGTCGCTGCCGGTGGTGGTGAAGGCCGGGAACTTCTTCACGGCATCGATCAGACCGGCGTACGAGTAGAAGGCGATCCGGTTCGGGAACATCTGGTTGAACTGCGCCTCGGTCACCGGGAAGCTGCCGTTTCCGGTGGGCGGCGGGGTGGTGGTCCCGGAACAGGTGTACGGCGACCAGTACCAGGTGCTGATCACCGGGTCGTACCCCGGGTTCTCGTGGGTGGCCTGGTAGTACTGCCCGTTGGTGTACTTCACGATCGCGCCGGCCGGGTAGAACTGCCCGGCCACCCAGCTCGGGTGGTTGCAGTTGCCGGACGGCGGCGGGGTGGTGGTGCCGCCACCGCAGGAGCCGTTGTCACTCCACACGCCGGACCCTCCGGTACTGGGCGTCTCGCCCTGGGTCCACCACTTGGCGGTCCAGTTGTGCCCACTGTACGAGGCCCGCTGGCCGCCGGTGTAGACCGCCGAACCGCTGTACGCCGCGGCGCAGGCCTCGGCCGCGTGCGACGCGGTCATCGGCATGAGCGCGGCGGCGGCCCCGGCCACCGCGACACCGATCGTGGCCATGATCGACAACACCCTTTTTCTGGGCATGCTTCACCTTCCGTACGTCTCGGTACGCACTGGCGCGAGGGGGATGAGTGGTACATCGACTCAACTAGATCAATAGACCCGCAGTCAAGACATCTGTTAAGAAAGTTCAAAAATAAACCGCGCGACAAGCGATCGACAGCCGACGGCGGAGGCCGTATGTTAGGCGCGATTCGTCAGCTGCCCAATCTCCGGACGACGCGCTTCGCTTGGACAACGTGGGGAGTTCGCCACAGTGCCTGACCGGAAAGCCGAGCGATCGAGCCGACTACGGATCGGCGGATGGCTCGCATCCCGCGACGACACCGCCGGAGACAACCGGCCCGCCCTGCCCGGCCGGCCACCCGCACGGGCCCTGCCGCCCGGCCCCGGCCACGCCGCCCGCGACATCGCCGCCGCCGCCACCGCCGCCGAGATCGGCAGGCACCGCGCCGGACGCCGCTGGTGGCGGCTGGCCGCGGCAGCAGCCGCGGGCACCGTCACGGTGATCGCCATCGTGCAGAACACCGGCGGCGACCAGCCGACCACCCTACCCGCCGCGGCCCCCGGCCCGGTGTGGCCCGCCGACCCGAGCGCCACCTGGTCCCTGTCGCCGCCCGGCCAGGCGACCATCTCGCTGGAGCCGTCCAGCCCGGCGCCGTCCCCGTCCACCGGGGCGACAAGCGCCCGGCCCGTGCCGACGACGACCACGCCCAGCCCGCCGAAGGCGAACCCGGCCCCGGTCAGACCGGCCCTGACCGTCTCCGCGGGCCAGGTGCCGACCCTGGTCGACCTGAGCGCCGAGGGCACCCGGGACTGGGTGCACTTCGGCCTGGACGACCCGAGTTCGATCAACCGGCGGAGCAGCGGAAACTCGATCGAGGACCTGGGCACCACCGGCAGCCGCGGCCGCTACGAGAACAACCCGCAACGGTTCACCTGGTCCGGCGGCCGCCCGACCGGTGCGGCCGCCCGCACCCCCACCGGCGTCTACGCCTGCGGCGAGGGCTCCGGTTTCACCCTCCGGGTACCGGCCGGCCCGGCGACCCGGACCCTGCGCCTCTACGCCGGAGTCTGGATGGCCGGCGGCAAGCTGACCACGACCCTGAACGGCCTGACCCGGACCAGAACCCTGGAGAACCGGGAGGCGATCAGCACCAACCGCTTCGAGATCAAGTTCCGGGCCCCCGCCGGCAGCAAACTGACCCTGACCTGGAAAGCCACCGACGTCTACCACCCCACCTGCGGCAACGTCGACATGCAGGCCGCCACCCTCAGCTAGGACAGGGTCTCCGGGTCAGATCTTCGGAGCGGACCTCGCTCGTGACAGCAGGTCGGAGAACCACCCGGCCTCGTCGATCGGGACGAACTCGACGGTGGCCCAGAACTTCCCGGCGACCGCGATCTGCGGCGACTCGCTGCTCACCGATCGGACCCCACCGGAATCGGTGAAGTACACCGTGACGTTCTCGAATCCCGTCCCTGGCCGGCCGGTCTCGACAGCGCCCTGCCGGACACACCGCCCGGCGTCGCCGCCACTACGAATGCCCTCGCAGGTACCGGTCGGCTCCGCGGAGAACTCCACAACGGCCCACACACTCGGGTCACCGAAGGTGTAGCTGTCCGCGACGACACCCGTCTGCAGGCCGGCTGACATTTCGGTCAGGCCGGCCGGCTGGGTCATGGGCACGTAGGAGTACCCGGGAGCACCGGAAGCACGTGCCTTCTCGATCACCAGAACGCTTTCCAGCAGTCTGCCGTCCGGAACCGAGGGATCCACGGCACGAGTGTCGGGCTGTTGCGGCTCGACCGACGACTGGCATGCCGCCAGCAGGATCCCGACAACGGACGCGGCAAGAACAATCGGTCCCGTTCGTCTTCCGTCTACCGGCATGGTCATCTATTTAGCACGGGCTCAGGACAGGGTGCCGACCAGTGCCTCGTAGTGGGGCTTCATCGCCGGGTAGTAGTCGTCGAAACTCGGCTGGGGGGTGTTGTCCCGGGACGCGGTGAGCATGTCGAGGTAGTACTCCCAGCCCGGGCCGATCTCGCCTACCGCGCCGGTGCTGTCCAGGTGGTGCACCAGCTGGAGCTCGGTGATGCCGTCGGCGTGGGCCAGCAGCAGCTCCATCCGCCAGTCGCCGGACTCGTCGGTGGAGGACAGGGCCAGGCGGCGGGGTGGCTCGCACGCGTCGATGCGCATCTCCATCGTCGGCTGTTGTTCCTCGTACGACATCCGGACCTTGATCGTCTGACCTGCCCCCGGCTCGCCCTCCCACGGGCCGAACCACCGGGCTGTTCGATCAGAATCGGTCACGCTGGCCCAGACGTCCTCCAGGGGCGCCCGGAACGTCCGGCTGAGCACGAGGTCGTGGCCCAGCGCGGTCCGCAGCACCCGCCCGTTCGGTTCGCTAGTCATGCCGTCCTTCTGCCCAGGGAAGCCACGGTTCACGCCTGACAGTGATACGCCGGCACCCAAGTTACCGCGTGTACTGGTTCTCCGGTCTCGGCAAGCCGAGGTGTTCCCGGAACGTCGAACCGGTGTAGCCCTCCCGGAACAGGCCCCGTGCACGCAGGATCGGCACGACGGTCTCGGCGAACACGTCGATCCCGGCCGGCAGCGACGGCGGCATCACGTTGAAACCGTCCGCGGCGCCGCTGGTGAACCAGTCTTCGATGTGGTCGGCGACCTGCTCGGGGGTGCCGGCCAGCACCTTGTGGCCACGAGCGCCGGCCAGTTTGTGCAGCAGTTCGCGCAGGGTGGGTTTCTCACGGCGGACGATGTCGGCGTACACCTGGGTGCGGCTCTTGAGGTTGTCGGTCACGTCCCCCGCACCGGCGAAGGCCTCCTCCGGCACCCGCTCGTCCAGGTCGAGATAATCGAGGTCGACGTAGGCGAAGTCCTTGAGCTGCATCAGCCCGAACGCCGGCACGGTCAGCTCGTTCAACTCGGCCTGCAGGCGCAGCGCCTCCTCCTCGGTGCCGCCGATCACCGGGCTCAGACCGGGCAGGATCTTGACGTGTTCCGGGTCGCGGCCCCGGCCGGCGGCCTGCCGCTTGATGTCGGTGTAGAAGGCGCGGGCGTCGTCGATGTGCTGCTGGGCGGTGAAGATCGCCTCGGCGTACTTGGCGGCGAAGGCCCGGCCGTGGTTCGACGAACCGGCCTGGACCAGCACCGGATAGCCCTGCGGCGGGCGCGGGGTGGTGAGCGCGCCCTGGACACGGACGTGCCGGGAGTCGATCCCCGGGTGGTGGATGCGCGCCGGATCGAGGTAGCGGCCGGCCACCCGGTCCAGGCGGATCGCGTCGTCCTCCCAGCTGTCCCACAGCTTCAGCACGGCGTCGACGTATTCGTCGGCGCGTTCGTAGCGGGTCGCCGCGTCCGGGTTCCCGTCCAGACCGAAGTTGCGGGCGGCGGCGGGCGAGTCGGTGGTGACGATGTTCCAGCCGGCCCGGCCGCGGGAGAGATGGTCCAGGCTGGCCAGGGAGCGGGCCAACTGCCAGGGATGCGAGTACGTGGTAGACGCGGTGCCGATCAGCCCGATCCGCCGCGTGGCCCCGGCGATGACCGCCAGGGTCACCAGCGGGTCGAGCCGGCCCGCCGAGTTGAACTCGATGTTGTCGTCGAGTTTCGGGATGTCGGCGAGGAAGACCGCGTCGAAGGCGGCCGCCTCGGCCGTACGCGCCAGTTCGGTGTAGAACCCGGGGTCGAACATCCGGTCCGGTGTGGAACCGGGATGCCGCCAGGCCGCCTCGTGGTGGCCCGAGGCGAGGATGAACAGGTTCAGGTGGAGTTGGCGCGTCACAGCCGGTCGGTCTCCGTATCAGAAATAGGTGTTGTCGGGCAGGGTCTCGCCGTTGACCAGCAGGTCACCGATGGCGCGGTTCTTGAAGCGCACCGGGTTGTGCGAGACGACCGTGCGGATGTTGCGCCAGTGCCGGTCCAGGTTCGCCGACCGTTTGACCGCCGACGCCCCGCCGACCTCGAACAAGGCGGTGGCCGCGCGCAGTCCCAGGTCGTGCAGGACCACCTGGGCCTGGGAGGCGCGCAGCGCGGCCTCGTGCACGTCGTCCCCGGCCAGCACGTCGGCCGTCTCCAGCACGATCGCGGTGGCCGCCGCGGACAGCGCCGCGATCTCGCCGACCACCTCCTGCAGCACCGGGTCGTCCTTGGGCAGGTCGGCCGAGCCGTGGGTGAAACTGCGCCGGCGCGAGCGGATCAGGGCGACCGCGTCGTCCAGCACCGACCGCAGGTTCCCGGCCACCACCGCGTTCAGGTAGTGCTGGTAGAACGGCCCGAGGTGCCAGCGGTCGTAGTCCTCCGGCGGGAACGCCACCTCCCCGGCCGTCACCCGGGCGCCCTCGAAACGGGTGGTGCCGGTCGCGGTCAGGGACTGGCCGAAACCGTCCCAGTCGTCCTCCACGGTGATGCCGCCGGCGCCCAGCGTCAGCAGGGCGGACACCGGGACGCCGGTGTCGGTGACGCCAGTGACGAAGGTGTGGTCGGCGTACAGCGTGCCGGTCGAGTAGTACTTGGCGCCCTCGACCACGTACTCGTCACCGTCCGGCGTGAACGTCGTCGACTTGCCGTAGTCGCCGGCGTGTTTGGCGCCCAGTTCGTTGTTGCCGTTGCCGAACAGCTCACCGGCGGCCACCCGGGCGATCCAGCGCTGCCGTCGCGGCGAGTCGGGCCAGGTCAGGATGTCCTCGACCGTGCCGAAGTGGGCGCGCAGCAGGTGGCCGATGTTGGAGTCGGCGTGGCTCAGGCGTACCACCAGGTCGAAGAGATCCCGCACACTCGCACCGGCACCACCCTCGGCGACCGGCAGCCGGTGGGCGCCCAGCCGGGCCTGTTTGATCCAGGCGATCTGCTCGAACGGGGCGATGCCCTCGGCCTCGCGGTGGGCGGCGCCCTCGGCGATCCGGGCGATCAGGGCGGCGGTCACTTCCCGGCCCGCTCGATCAGCTCCAGCACGGCGTCGGCCAGCTTCTGCGGCTCCTCCTCCTGCACGAAGTGCACCGCGGCACCACCGGCGTGCACCTCGATGTTCGCCACGTTCGCCCGGATCCAGGCCTCGATCGTGGGCGTGAGCAGGAAGCCGGGCTCGTAGGTGAGCAGCGTCTTCGGGACGTCCGCCGACGTCTTCAGCCACTGTTCGCTCCGGGCCAGGAACTCCACGCTGGAGGCGGGGACACCGTCGATCGGCAGGTTGCGCGGGAACCGGATCAGGTGCGCGCGGGACTCCGGCGTCGGGAACGGCGCCTGGTAGACGGCCAGATCCTCGTCCGCGAGCGGCTGCAGGAACGCGCCGGGAAAGACCTGGGTCAGGAAACCGTTCTCCTCCACCACGAACTTCTCACCAGCGCCTGGCGTACGGATGAGCTGCTGCGCGCCGACGAAGGCCGCCGGCAGTGCCGCGGACTCGATGTCGCGGATGACCGGCTCGGCCAGCAGCACCGCGCGGACCCGATCGGGGTGGCGGGCGGCCCAGGAGACACCGAAGGCCGCGCCGTAGTCCTGCAGCACCAGGGTCACGTCGCGCAGGTCGAGGGCCTCGAACCAGGCGTCCAGGTAGCGCTCGTGGTCGGCCAGTTCGTAGGCGATGTCCGGGCGGCCGGAGTCGCCGAAACCGATCAGGTCGGGGGCCAGCAGGCGACCCTTGCCGGTCAGCTTCGGGAAGACGTGCCGGTACAGGTACGAGCTGGTCGGGCTGCCGTGCAGGAACACGATCGGCGCGCCCGAGCCCTGCTCGACGTGGTGCAGGAACGAGTCGAGCACGGGGACCTCGACACTCTTCGCGTCCGGTCCGAACGCTGCTGCTTCAATGGCGGTCACTGGTGCTCCTGGCTCAGAAGTAGGTGTTGTCGGGCAGGTCGGAACCGTTGATCACGTGGTCGCCGATGACCCGCGCCTTGATCCGGGTGGAGTTGTGCGAGGCGAGCGTGCGGATGTTGCGCCAGTGCCGGTCCAGGTTCGCGCCCGCGCGGGTGGCGGACGCGCCGCCGACCTCGAACAGGGCGGTCGCGGCGTCCAGGGCCAGGCGCTCGACCGAGATCTTCGCCTCGGCCACCCGGCGGCCCGCCTCCTGTGCGGCGGTCCCGTCCAGCTCACCGGCGTGCAGCCGGGCGTCGACGTCGTCGAGCAGCGAGGCCGCGTCCAGGACGATCACCCGGGCCGCGTACGCCTTGCTCGCGATGTCACCGACCTGCTGCAACAGCACCGGGTCGTGGCGCGGCAGCTCGGTGGTGCCGTGGGTGATGCCCCGGCGGCGCCCGCGCAACAGGGTCTGCGCGTCGTTGCTAGCCGCCTCCAGGTTGCCCACCACCACGGCGGTGAGCCAGAGCTGCAGGAACGCGCCGATGGCCAGGCGGGGCGGCGGCTCGGAACCGGCGACGACCACCTCGTCCGTGGTGGCCGGCGTACCCGCGAAGTGAGTGGTGCCGCTGCCGCTGGCACGCTGGCCGAAACCGTCCCAGTCGTCGACGACCGTGATGCCGGGGCGGTCCAGCGGGATCAGCGCGCTGGCCGGGACGCCCTGCTCGGTGACGCCCCACACCCAGACGCGGTCGGCGTACAGCGTGCCGGTGGAGTAGAACTTGGTGCCGGTGATCGTCCAGCCGTCGCCGGTCCTGGTGAAAACGGTCGACAGGCCGGCAAAATCGCCCGCGGCCGCGCCGGTGGGCTCGGTGATCGCGTTACCGATCACACTGCCGTCGGTGATGGCTTGGAAGGCGCCGGACGGGGCGAACCGTAGCCCTTCGACGTAGGCGAAGTGCGCGCGCAGGGCCTGGGCCACGTTGGAGTCGGCCCGGGCGACGTCGATCAGCGCCTCGAAGACCCGGCGCAGGCTCGCGTCCGCCCCGCCGTGAGCACGCGGCACCCGTAGCGCCAGGAAGCCGGTGCCGCGCAGCCGGTCGACCACGTCGTGCGGACGCTCCGGCGCGGACTCACGCTCGGCGGAGCCGGCCTCCAGCTCGCTCAGCACGTCCTTCCACGGCTTCATTTGCATCATGAAAATGAACGCTACCAGCATCTCCTACAAAATCAATATGCTTACTGGGTACGAATGGCGAAGGGCTCTGCGGCAGTGCCTGAGCAAGGTCGGGCACGATGGCAGCATGGGAACGTCGGCCGACTCCGAGCTCGCCCGCATCCAGGAATCCATCGCCTGGCTCATCCGCCTCGGCGAATTCCACCGCTTCCACCGCGGCGAGGCAGGCGGCGGCCCGATGCTCGACCGCACCGCCTTCCTGCTGCTGTCCCGGCTGTCCGACGGCACCCCGCTCACCATGGGCGAGATCGCCGAACAGCTCGACATCACGCCGTCCACCGCCACCCGCCGTGTCGCCCCACTCGCCGACGCCGGCCTGGTCCGCCGGGACCGCCACCCCGACGAACACCGCACCGTGCACATCACCATCACCGAGGCCGGCCTGACCCGCGTCGAGGCGGTCCGCCAGGCCCGCGTCGAAACCTTGCGTCAAACGTTCCGGGACTGGTCCCCGCAGGACCTGAGCACCCTGGCGTCGACCATCGACCGCCTGACCAGAACCCTCGCCGTGGAACTGACCCACGACGACGACTTCGCCGAACGCCACCTACGCACAACCTGACGCCCGACGCCTGGCCCGCAGACCGCCTATCGGTCCCGGTAGTGGTAACGACAGGAGAGGATCTCCACCTCACCCGCCGAACCCTCCGTCTCCGCCATCCGGCGGCGCAACTCGCGCCCGTTGGCCCCACGAGACAGATACTCGGCCTCTTTCCAGGCGTCGTAGTCGCTCTTCGGCATGATCACCATGGGCTCGTGGCCGCTACGAGTGACAACAAGGTGCCCGGCATCGCTCTCGATGGCGTCGAAGACATTCGCGAGATTCGCCCGCAGATCAGAAGCGGTGATGACCTTCACAAATCCCGGCCGGTGCGAACGTCCCAGAGGTGGACGGTGCCGTCGCTGGTGGCCAGGAGTGACCCGTCCCCCAGGGGTCTACCCGGCGCCGCCATCCCGAACGGACGGCCGGAACCTGAACCCACCCGACAACAGCGCAGAGTCGCCGGTGAGGCACGGATCGATCCACCCGACCGCGAGTGGCAATGATGCGGGGCTTCCGGGGGATCGGCACCCGGAGTCGTCGAGGCAAGGATCGAACCACCCGACCGTAGCGGTCGTGATGCGGAGCCTCTGAGGGCTCGCCACCCGGAAGTCGTCGAGGCGCGGATCATTCCACCCGACCGTGAGCGGTCGTATTGCGGGGCTTCCGGGGGATCGGCACCCGGAGCAGAAAAGACGAGTGGCCGCGGCCCGCGCTTTCCGCGGACACACGGCCCCTGTCACACGTGGGCGATACTGGGATCGAACCAGTGACCTCTTCCGTGTCAGGGAAGCGCGCTCCCGCTGCGCCAATCGCCCTTGCTCTTGCCCCTTACGAGGCAGCGAGGTGGAGACGGGATTTGAACCCGTGTACACGGCTTTGCAGGCCGTTGCCTCGCCTCTCGGCCACTCCACCGAGGCGGCCGATGCAAGGATCAGCAACAGCCTTCTCCGAGCGGAAGACGGGATTCGAACCCGCGACCCTCACCTTGGCAAGGTGATGCGCTACCACTGCGCCACTTCCGCATTTCTCGCCGCCCGGTTTCCCTGGCGACGGATGAAACATTAGCCGAGCCTCCGAGCGGGTGCCAAAGCACCCCCCGACTTCTCTGCTCCGCCGCAGGTCAGAGCACTTACGACGACTCCATCAGGCGACGGATCTCGGCGAGCAGCTGGGCCTGGAACGCGGCGACACTGCCGTCGGCCACCCCCACCCGGTAGTCGGGTCCGGTCTCCGGGTCGGTCGACCGCACCAGACTGCGGACCCCGGCCTCACCGTCGGCGTGGCCGGCCGCGTACGCGGCGAATGCCTCTTCCATGGGTACCTCCCTCTCGAACACGCGACAATCTCGCACGCCGGAGCCCTGCCGCAGTACGGCCGCGCGTCGCAGGAAACCCACCCGAAAGGGCAAAACCCTAAGGTGCCGGGCACGTCAGCCGAAAGGTCAAAACCCCCAAATCTCGGACACCCTTTCGCGTACGGGGTCACCTCCGGGATCCGACCCGGACCGCCTCGACCTGGGTGTCTGTGAAGGTGTTCAGCGGACAGTTCCGGTTGACAGAGGTTTCCTGATTCGGACACAGAGTTCGCACAAGGTGGCTCCGCACGATGGTCTTCGCCGACCTGCCTAGGAGCACTCGATGACGAAGAACGACCAGCTCACCACCACCGCCGCCCTCACTCCCGCGCATGCCGGCGCGGAAGCGCCCACCGAGGCACGTGATCCATGGGCCGAGACCGCCGGCCCCGCCACCACGGCCACCGAGGTCATCACCTCGGGCGGGGGTGACGCCTTCCGCAACGAGGACTCCTTCCGGAAGGACTACGCCCTCCTCACGGACGACACCAGGCACGACATCAAGGACGACAGGAGGGACGACACCCTTCTTCAGGAGAACGTCCTCCCCAAGAACGACACCGCGATCATCACGCCGATGCCAGCAAGCCCGTTCCCGGCCGCCGCGGTCACACCCGTGACCGCGCTTCCGGCTGACTCAGGGGCGGCTGGGTCGGGGGCCTCGACGGTTGCGGAGGTGCCGGCCGCTGGGCTGCCGGGGGTTGGGCCGCTTCCGGTGGGCGGTGGGGAGAGCGGGACCGCCGGTGGGTCGGCGGGTGGGCCTACCGCGGGGCCGCCGCCTCAGCAGTGGCAGGTTCCGCCGCCCGCCACCGGTAGACCGAAGATCGCCAAGAGTCCGAAGCTGGTTCTGGTCGCTGCCGTTCTGGTCACCGCGATCGCCAGTTCGGGGATCACCGCGGGGATCATGTCGGCGCTCGGCGGGTCCACTCCGGCGGTGGCCACCCAGGACGGCACCAGCCAGCAGGGTGGGCCGGGCGGCGGCTTCGGCGGCGGGCCCGGCGGTGGCGGAATGCCGGGTGGCGGCGGGATGCAGGGCGGCCCCGGCGGCGGAATGCAGCAGGATTCGTCCGGCACAGATCAAGGCACAGACCAGGGCACGGGCCAAGGCACCGACCAGGGAACCCAGCAGAGCACGACCGGCACCTGACCAACGTCAGCGCGGCGGCACCGACTCAAAAAGCGGCCCCACCGCCCGAAACGCCCCGCGGACCGAAACGGCCCGCGGACCGAACGCGGCAGGGACGGTCGGCCGCGGGGCGAGTGACTGAAAACGGCAGGGACCGTGGCCGGAGCGTTCGCACGGACGCTCCGGCCGCGGTGTTTGCACTGGGGCAAACAAGACAGATCCGGCAGGGATTTCGATAAGGCACCACGGACCGGCGCCGATAAAGGGCCCATGACCCACGTCCCAGCCCTCGATCAGGCGCATGAGAACCGGACACCCTCCGAGTTCTGGGTGCACCTCGGGCTCAACGCGGCACTGATCACGGTTCTGCTGACCGGCCCGGGCTGGGCCGCCGCCCCGGCCATGGCCCTGTGCCTCGTTCTGGGAGTGACCGCGATCCATCGGGGACCGCGCCGTCACCAACCGAGCGACGATGTTCCGTGGCGGCACATCCGTACCGCCTCCTGGTTCTTCATCATCAGTAGCCTGATGCGGATCGTCCGGGAGTCGGGTGGGCTGCCGGACTGGCTGCGCCTGCTGCCGGATCTGGTCACCGTTCCGGCGTATCTGCTGGTCGGCATGGGTTTCGCCGGGATGCTGCGGCGCCGCCGGGCGTTCGAGGACGACACGGCACGGATCGACGCGCTGATGGTCGGGCTGGCCACCGCCTTCCTGACCTGGACGTTCCTGATCGCCCCGAACGTGAGCGCGGTCCTGACCGGCCCGCAGGTGGTGAACGTCCTCTTCCCGGTCTTCGACGTCAGCATCCTGGTGCTGGCGGCCCGGATGCTGCTGTCCCGCGGTGGCCGGCAGCCGGCACTGTGGATGATGATCTTCGCAAGCGTCGCCCTGTTCATCGGTGATCTTCTCTACTGCCTGCGGGTGGCCCTGCTGGTCGCGGTGCCGGAGCAGGCGATCAACGTCTTCCTGCTGCTGATGTTCGCCCTGCTGACCGGCGCGTCGCTGCATCCGTCGATGCGGGAGCTCACCGAGCCGCAGCAGGGTGGCGAGCAGCGGGATCTGACCCGTCTGCGGACCGTGCTGATCGGGGTCATGGTGATCGTCCCGGTGGCGCTGACCGCCCTCGTGCCGGACGGGTCGACCGCGAGCAACCTGATGCGGGCCGCCCTCTGTGTCTCGCTGGTGCTGACCGTGCTGGCCCGGGTGATCCGGTCGAACAATCTGCAGGCGCGGGCCGAGCGGATCAGCCGCCGCCGGGTCACCCACGACACGCTCACCGATCTGCCGAGCCGGGAGCTGCTGACCGAGACGGTGGACCGCTGGATCGCCCGGACCGGCGCCGAGCGGACCGAGGTCGGCCTGCTCTTCATCGGCCTGGACCGGTTCAAGATGGTCAACGACAACTGGGGGCACCCGGTCGGTGACGAGATGCTGCGTGCGGTCGGGGTGCGGCTGACCGAGCTGGTCCGCGCGGAGGACATGGTGGGCCGGGTCGGCGGCGACAAGTTCGTGATCGCGGTGGCCGGGCCGGCGCACGAGCGGCTGGCCGAGTCGCTGGCCGAGCGGCTGCTGTCCGCGTTCACCAGGCCGTTCCCGCTCTCCATCGGCGAGGTCGTCAACTCGGTGTCGATCGGGGTGGCGAAGTCGGGCGGTGGCACCAGCGGCCGGGAGCTGATCCGGGACGCGGACACCGCGATGTACAAGGCGAAGACCGACGGCCGCAACACGTACGCGATGTTCGACGTCTCGATGCACGCCCAGGTCGCCGGCCGGGTACGGATGGAGCAGGCGCTGCGCGGGGCGGTGGGCCGGGGCGAGCTGGCCGCGCACTTCCAGCCGATCATCGACCTGGCCTCCGGCGAGCTGGACGGGTTCGAGGCGCTGATGCGCTGGCGTTCGCCGGAGCTGGGTAACGTGTCGCCGGTGGAGTTCATCCCGATCGCCGAGGAGACCGGCATGATCGAGGAGATGGGCGCGTGGCTGCTGCGGGAGTCGGTCCGTCAGCTGGGTGAGTGGACCGCCCAGCGGGGGCCGGACGCCCGCCCGTTGCACGTGTCGGTGAACGTCGCGGTGCGTCAACTTCGGGACGGTTCGCTGGTACGCCTGGTCGACGACGCGCTCCGGGAGAACGCTCTGCCCCCGGAGGCGCTGTGGCTGGAGATCACCGAGTCGGGTGTGATGGAGGACCTGGAGTCGGCCCTGCTCACCCTGAACGCGCTGCGGACGATGGGTGTCACGCTCTGCATCGACGACTTCGGCACCGGCTATTCGTCGCTGAGCTACCTGAACCGGCTGCCGGTCGGCATCGTGAAGATCGACCGCTCGTTCATCAACGAGGTCGGCGAGAACGGTGTGAACGAGCCGATCGTCCGCGCGGTCCTGGCGATGACCCGGGCGATGGGGCACCGGGTGGTGGCCGAGGGTGTGGAGACCGAGGTGCAGCGGGACTGGCTGCGGGAGCAGGGATGCGACCTGGTGCAGGGCTGGTACTACGGCAAGGCGGACCTTCCGGCGAACCTGACCGGCTGGATCGAGCGGAGGTCACCGGCTCTGGCGGAGGCGTAGCGGGCGCATCTAATGTGGAGCTGTGCGTTTCCGGCTGCTGGGCCCGGTCGAGGCTTCCGAGCAGCTGGGCGCGCTCAAGCAGCGGCACCTGCTCGCCGCGCTGCTCTTCGACGGCGGGCATCCGGTCACCTTCGAGACCCTGATCGACAGGTTGTGGGGTGACGATCCGCCGGCCGACGCCCGCGGCGCCCTCTACGGTTACGTGGCCCGCCTGCGCCGGGTCGTCAAGGACAGCACCGGGGTCACCCTGGTCCGCTGGTCCGGCGGTTACACGCTGCGGGTTCCGGACGGGGCGGTGGACCTGTTCCGGTTCCGGGAGCTGCTGGAGACGGCCCGGAGCGCCGGGCCGGACGAGCGCCTCGCCGCCCTGGACGAGGCGCTCGGCCTGTGGCGGGGTGAGGCGCTGGCCGGGCTGCCCGGCGCGTGGGCGCAGCGCACCCGGGAGAGTCTGGAGCACAGCAGGCTGGCGGCACTGGCCGACTGGGCGACCGTCGCGCTGTCCCGGGGCCGGCAGGCCGAGGCCACCGAGCGGCTGGCCGCCGCCCTGGCGCAGGACCCGTTGAGCGAACCCCTGATCGCGGCGCTGATGCGGGCGCTGCACTCGTCCGGACGTACGGCCGAAGCCCTTGATCTGTTCGCTCGAAGCCGCAACCGGATCGCCGAGGAGCTGGGCGCCGAACCCGGGCCGTTGGTGCGCGAGGCGCACACCAGCGTGTTGCGCGACCCGGTCGCACCCGTCCGGACGGCCGCGCCGTTCCTGTTGCCGCCCGACCTGCCGGACTACACCGGGTTCGCCGGGCCGGCCGCCGGCGCCGTCACCGAGCTGCGCGGTTCGGCGACCAGCCCGGTGGTGGTCGTGTCCGGGCCGGGTGGGGCGGGCAAGACGGCGTTCGCGGTGCACGTGGCGCACGCGGTGCGCGAGCGGTACCCGGACGGGCTGCTGTTCCTCAACGTGGGTGGCGCCGACCCGCTGGAGCCGGCCGAGGCGCTGAGCCGGCTGCTGCGGATGCTGGGTGTCACCGACGCGGACGCGCAGGGCAACGCCGACCTGCGGGAACGGGAGGCGCGGTACCGGGCGGCGCTGGCCGGCCGCCGGGTGCTGGTGGTGGTCGACGACGCGGTGGGGGCCCGGCAGATCCATCCGTTCCTGCCCGGTGACGCCGGTTCGGCGCTGCTGGTGACGAGCCGGAACCGGCTGGTGACGCTGCCCGCGACCCATCGGGTGGAGCTGGGCACGATGTCCGTCGGCGAGGCCCGGGAGCTGCTCACCCGGGTGATCGGCGTGGGCCGGGCGGACGCCGATCCGGCGCAGACCCACCGCCTGATCCGGCTCTGCGCCCGGCTGCCGCTGGCGGTCCGGGTGGCCGGGGCCCGGCTGGCGGCCCGGCCGCACTGGTCGGTGGCGCAGCTCGCCGACCGGCTGGACGACGAACGGCGGCGCCTCGACGAGCTGGCCGTCGACGACCTGGAGGTGCGGGCCGGCATCGCGGTCGGTTACCGCGGGCTGAGTCCGCGGGCGCAGGCCGCGTTCCGGGCGCTGGGCTGCCTGGATCCGCCGGTGGTCACCGCGCTGACCCTGGCCGCGCTGCTGGACACCACTCTGGACGAGGCCGACGACCTGGCCGAGGAGATCACCGACGCGCGGCTGCTGGACGTGGTCGGCGCCGACGGGCAGTGCACCCGCTACCGGATGCACGATCTGGTCCGGCTCTACGCCGGGGAGCTGGCCGACGGCGCCCGGGACACCGTCACCGGCGCGGTCGCCGCCCAGTTGCGGCTGGTCGAGCATCTCGCGCACCAGCTGCCGGTGGCCACCCCGCGGCTCTACCACCCGGACGGGCTGCCCGAGCCGCGTGACCACTGGACGGCGACGATCGCCCGGCTCGACCTGCGCGAGTGGTTCGACGCCGAGGAGCCGGCCCTGATCGCCGCCGTCGAACGGGCCGCCGCGCTGGACCTGGTGGCCCCGGCGTGCGGGCTGGCCGACGCGCTGGTGTTCGCCTCGTTCGCGGCCCGCAACAACTTCGACGGCTGGGAGCGCACGCACACCGCGGCGAGCGCCGCCGCCCGCCGGGCCGGGGACCGGCTGGCCGAGGCGGCGATGGAGTGCGGGATCGGTCAGCTGCGGTACGCCCAGGACCGGTTCCCCGAGTCGCGCCGGCACTTCTCCCGGGCCGCCGCCCTGTTCGAGTCGGCCGGTCACGACCGGGGTCAGGCGGTGGCGCTGAACGGTCTCGGCACGGTCGGCCGGGAACTCGGCGAGCACGCGGTGGCGCTGCCGCAGATCAACCGGGCGCGGGACATGCTGGACCGGCTCGGTGACGTGGCCGGGGTGGCGCACGCCCACTACAGCCTCGGGTTCGCGCACCGGGAACTGGGCGACGACGAGATCGCGCTAGGGCATCTCGGCGCCGCGCTGGACCGGTACCGGCGGCTCGGCCACCGGCGCGGCGAGCTGGTCGCGATCCGCGGCATGGGGCTGGTGCACCGGGCCCGCGGCGAACTGGACGAGGCGGCCGAACTCTGCGGCGCCGCGCACGTCATCGCCACCGGGATCGGCGACACGCATCTGGCCGCGTACACCGCGCAGGCGCTGGCGAAGGTGTGGATCCGGCAGGGTGATCCGGAGCGCGGGCGGGAGCCGTTGCGGGTGGCGCTGGCGGCCACCACCGGACGGCACGACGGGCACGGGACGGCGCTGGTCACCCGTACCATCGGCGAACTGCATCTGGCCGCGGGCCGGGTCGCGGACGCCGCCGGATTGCTGGAGTCGGCCGCCGGGCAGTGGCAGGCGATCGGGATGCGGCTGCCCCGGGCCCGGACGCTGCGGGATCTCGGCGCGGCCCGGTGCGCGACGGGCGACCACGAGACCGCGCATCGACACTGGGCCGCTGCCGCGGAGACCTTTCACGCCCTCGGCGTACGCGAGAAGGACGAGCTGACGTCGTGGCGGGCCGGCTTCGGTTGTGACTGCCCCGACTCGGCGGTCCGCAGCACCCGCAGCACGTTGCCGCCGGCCAGCGCGGCCAGTTCGGCGTCCGACCACCGGCGGGCGGCCAGCTCCCCGAACAGTCTCGGGTAACCGGTCACGTCGTCCAGCCCGGCCGGCATCTCCCCGCAGCCGTCGAAGTCGCCGCCCAGCCCGACGTGCTCGACCCCGGCCACCTCCCGGACGTGTTCGACGTGGTCGGCGACGTGTTCCACGGTCACCGGCGGGACCGGGCCGGTGCGGTGCCGTTCCCAGGCCCAGCGCTCCGCCGACAGGAACGCCGGCACGAACGTCACCATGCACACCCCGCCGTTGCCGGGCAGCCGGGCCAGCACGTCGTCCGGCACGTTGCGCGGGTGGCCGCAGATCGCCCGCGCCGACGAATGACTGAAGATCACCGGGGCGCGGGTGGCGTCCAGGGCGGCACGCATAGTGGTGTCGGCGACGTGCGACAGGTCGACGAGCATGCCGATCCGGTTCATCTCGGCCACCACCTCGCGGCCGAAGTCGCTGAGCCCGCCGACCCGGGGCACGTCGGTGGCGCTGTCCGCCCAGCCGGCGTTCTGGTTGTGGGTCAGGGTCAGGTAGCGGACGCCCAGCTCGTACAGCATCCGCAGGACGGCCAGCGAGTCGCAGATGCTGTGCCCGCCCTCGGCCCCGATCAGGCCGGCGATCCGGCCGGCCCGGAACGCCGACTCCAGTCCGCCGGCGGTCGTCACCAGCTCCAGCCGGTCCGGGAACCGGCGGTGCATCTCCCGGACCAGGTCGATCTGCTGCAGCGTGCGCACCACGGCCGCCGCCGGGGGCAGGTCACCCGGCACGTAGACGGACCAGAACTGGGCGCCGACCCGCCCCGCCGCCAGCCGGGGCAGATCGGTGCGGGTCAGCGGCTGGTGCCGGTCCAGCGCGAACTTCTCCAGCGCGGCCGGCGACACCGCCTCCCCGGCCAGGACCCGTAACGCGTCCGGCAGGTCGTTGTGCCCGTCGATCAGTGGACTCCCGGTCAGCAGCCGGGTGATCCGGTTACTCCACATGCTCATCCCCGTGCGGTCTGCGTAGGCAGGACGCGGAAGGTGCGGGATCCCCCCTTGACTGCCGATCCCGCACTTCCCGCGTCCTACGGCCAGCCTGCCAGCCCCTTCTACCAACTTTCTGGCACGTTTCTGTCAGAGCGCGTCAGGGTCGGCGCCCCAGCTGCGGAACTGGGCCCGGGCGTGGCGTTCGGAGCGGATCAGTAGGCGGGCGCGGCCGCCGGGGCTCACCGCGGATCTGCTGGTGCCGGGCCTGGTACCAGATCCGTCAGGACGCTGACCAGGCGCTCGTCCTCGCGCACGCTGCGGCTGGGGAACGGGCGGCGCGGGTCGTCGCGCAGCGCGGTCAGGGCGGGCAGGTGCGGCCGGATCAGGTCGCCGGTCCCGGCCAGCCAGGCGAGTTCCCGCAGGCCTCCGGCCAGCACGAGGAAGCGGTTCATCAGGTCCGCGGCGAGTTGCGGGTCGCGGTCCCCCGACAACCACCGGAGCCTGCTGCGGTACGCCGTGACCGCCCCGTCCGCGAGCCCCTTCGGAATCGGCAGGGGCGGATCCTGCTCGGCCAGGTACCGCTGCGCGACCGGGTGATCGAACTCGGCCATCAGCACGGCCACCGCTTCGTCCACAGTGCTGCCGCACCGCAGCAGGGCCACGGCCGCCTGGATCCGGCGTACCCGATCATTCGTGGTGTCCCGCATCTCGGTGACCAGCAGCTCTTCCGCCGCGACCACCGCCGGCCCGATCCCGGCGAGGATCTCCGTGATCGCGTTCTGTTCCACACCGGCGGCGTGCAGATCGACGAGCGCCGGGATCAGCGGCGCCGCGGTCGCACCCCATCGCCGCCGCAGCGCGTGGAGGATCGCCGGCACCTCCCGCCGGGCGCGCAGGTGACCGGCCACGTCGTCGGCGATCTCGGCGGCGCACCAGGTGGCGTCCTCCAGATACCCCTGCACCGAGCCGAAGGGGTGCGGCGCGGCGAGGAACTCGCGCAGCGCTTCGACGGCTTCCGGCCGCCGGCCGGCGATCAGGGTGGCCAGCGCCGACGAACTGCCGGTCGCCCGGTAGAAGTCGCTGATCACGTCGAGATGATCGCCGGTCGCCGCGCCGGCCGAACGGAGCGCGTTCATGGCCGCCGGGCGCACCCCGATCGGCGCTTCGGTCAGGAGGGCGGCCAGCACCGGGGCGAACCGCGCCGGGGCGGGCCGCCAGTCCTCGATGATCCGCCGGCACTCGCCGAGGTTCCGGGACCGGACGGCCGGGGCCCGGTCCGGCCCGATCGCGGCCAGGAACATCGGGATCTGATCCGGTCGCCCGTCCATGGCCCGGCGGATGACCGTGCGCTGCAGGTAGCCGGTGGTCCCGTCGGCCAGGAACTCACCGAAGACCTCCGCACCGCGGCCGGAGCAGACCGCCGCCGCGAGCCGCAGCTCCGGATCGGGGCTGGTCAGGAACTCGGCGCCGATCGGCGGGTGCGGGCCGGGCGGGTCCAGGGCGTGCACCCGGTAGAGCGCCCGCACCCCGGCCTCGCCGCCGTGCCGGACGGCCGCCCGGGCCACCGCCTGGGCGAAATCGGTCACGGTCTGCCGGTCCGGCCAGTCGACGGACTCCTCGAGCAACTCCAGGGCCAGGGCGGCGACGCCGAGCCCGCCCGGGTCCGTCGCGCACCACTCGGCGAGCCGGGGCAGGACCGTGCGGCCGCGCCGGACGACGAGGAACCGGACGCGGCTGCGCCCGGCTCCCCGCAGTTCGTTCAGGAGATCATCGGTCATCAGGCGCCGACGATCCCACGGTCCGGCTCAGCGGGTTCCGGCGACCACCGTCGCGACCTGGGTGCCGGAGAGGGTGCCGCCGGTGTAGAGGCCGCCGCCGACCGCCGTGCCGGAGACCGATCCACCGGTGCGTACCGCATAGGTGGTGCCCCGGGTGATCTGGCTGGAGCTGAAGACGACGTGCTTGAACGCCTT
This sequence comes from Actinoplanes couchii, assembly GCF_016862075.1. Taxonomy (GTDB): domain Bacteria; phylum Actinomycetota; class Actinomycetes; order Mycobacteriales; family Micromonosporaceae; genus Actinoplanes; species Actinoplanes couchii. The sequence goes on from NZ_BOMG01000044.1 coordinate 76,166, forward strand.
CGTCGACTGGTAGGTGGCGATCTGTGTCCCGGACGTGGTGGCCAGGTGCACGATCGTGCCGGCCGGCTGGTTGGCGCTGAACGTGTACGACACCCAGCCCTGCCCGGAGCTGGGCAGCGTGCTGGTGCTGGCGCTGATCCCGGTGGAGTAGACGACACCGCCGGTGATGGTCAGCGCGCCGTTGGAGTCCAGCCCGCCCTCGCCGCCGCCCCGGGTCGGCGAGCCGGCGACGACCACGGTTCCGCCGCTGAGGGTGAGCGCCCCGTTGGAGTCCAGCCCGTCGGTGCCGCCGCTCACCACGACGGTGCCGCCGGAGACGCTGATCAGGGCGTTCGGCGAGTTCTGCATCTCGCCGTAGGCCGGGTCGGAGGCGTTGACCGCGTCATCGGTGGCGGTCGCCGAAACGTTGCCCCCGGTGATCAGGACCTTCAGGCCTTCGATTCCCTCGTACGAACCGGTCACGTTGACCGTGCCCGCGGAGATCGCCACGTTCGTCTCGGCGTGCACGCCGTCGTCCCCGCTGGCGATGGTGGTGGTCCCGCCGTCGACGGTGATGTTGCCGTCCGAGTGCAGGCCGTCGTCGGCGGCGTTGACCCCGACGGTCCCGTCGCTGACCACGGTGAGCACGCCGGCCTTGAGGCCCTTGGCGGAGCCGGTGCCGGTGGCCCGGGCGGTGATCGCGCCGCCGTTGACGATCACGTCGGTCGCGCCGGTGAGGGCGTCACCGACCGACGTGACGTTCACGGTTCCGCCGGTGACCGCGACGTACCCGCGGGTGGTGTCGGTGTCGTTGTCGGACTTGAGGCCGTCGCCGCCGGCGGTCGCGGTGATCGTGCCGCCGCTGACGATGACGTAGTCCTGACCGCGGATCGCGTCGTCGGGCGCCGTCACGGTGATGGTGCCGCCGGCGATGGCCAGGCCGTCCTTGGCGTTGATGCCGTCGTTGGCGTTGCCGGTGACGACGAGCGCGCCGGTGCCGGCGATGGTCAGATCGGCGGCCGAGGCGATCGGGCCGTCCGCGGAGGCGGTGCCGTCGGTGAGCCGGTTGGTGGTGCCGGCCTGCAGGAACAGCAGGACCTCGCCGGCGGCGACCACGTTGATCGCGCCGGTGCCGCCGGTGATCGTGACACCGTTGAGGATGATCCGGACCAGGCCGGAACCGGTGCTGTTGACCACGATCTGGCCGCTGGTGAGCGAGCCGCTGAACCGGTAGGTGCCGGCCGCCGTCACCGTCACCGTGCTGCCGGAGACGGTCACGTTCGAGCTGGTGGTGGTGGCGCTGGTGCCGGTCAGGGTGACCGCGGCCACCTCCGACTCGTTCCAGGTCAGGTCGGCCGCCTGCAGATGGGTGGCCTGGTTGGCGGCGATCGCGGCGGCGGCAGCGGGGCCTGCGGCCAGCGCGGGAGAGGCGGGGGCCACCAGCACGGCGAGTGCGGTGGCGGTCAGCGCCGCGGGAGCGACGAGACGGGGGATGCGAGGCATGTTCAGTCCTCTGTGACGGGGGTGAAGTGACGGCGCTTGAGTCGCCGCCACCTGACATCGGGCAGGCCGGGCTGCAAGGCGGTGAGCCCGGTGGCGTACTTGGAGATGCTGGTGGGCCGGTGCCCGGAGGCCCACAGCAGACGGTCGGCCGGGGAGGCGGCCGATCCGGTCTTGGTCTCGACCACCGCGACGTTCGGCACGCCCAGCTCCCGGCCGTCCACGCCGGCCCAGACCAGGTCGACGTCGACGGTCAGCCGCGAGTCGCCGGAGGCCTGGCAGAACGTGGTGCGCCGGTAGTGGGTGAGCAGGGTCGGCGCGAGGTCCCGGCGGTCGTCGTGCGCACCGAGGATGTCGTCGACGAACCAGCGGCCCGGTTCGACGGTGTCCTGGTCCTCGATCCGGTAGGGGAGCCGGTCCTTGACGGTGCCGCCGCGGTAGCCCTCGGTCTTGACCTCCAGCCAGCACAGCGACGAGTCCAGGTAGGTGCGGGTGCGCACCTTGAACCGCCGCCGCCGCTTGTAGGCGGTGAGCCGGAAACTGACCAGGTCGGGGGTGTCGAAGTAGACCGAGCGGTAGCGGAACGTGCGTTCGCCGTCGATCTCCAGCACCCGGGTGCCCGGGTCGAGGCGGGACATCAGGGCCTCGGCCTCGGCGAGCGGCAGCACGTACTTGCGGTCCACCCGGGTCTGCAGCTCGGCCGTCTCGGTGAGTTCGGTGAGCGTGATCGGGTCGAAGTGCGCGGTGGTCACGGTCACCGGCTCGCCCCCTCCAGGAGACGGGCCTTCTGGCTGTACGAGTACCGCACCTCGACCACGGTGGTCTCGTTGACGAGATCGACCCGTTCCACGGTGGCCTTGTGCACCCGGGCGCCGAGGATCCGTTCCAGCTGGGCGACCAGTGCGACCCGGTCGACGACCGCGTTGTCCAGCACCATGACCTGCCGCTGGTAGGAGCGGAACAGCCGGGGATGGTCGCCGAGATAGATGACGAGCAGGATCAGCGCCATCAGCGACGGGGCCAGCCAGACCGAGCCGCCGCTGAGTGGCCCGAGGATGCCGAGCGCCAGGGCCGAGAAGTAGTAGGCGACCTCGTGCTGGTCCAGTTCGGTGGACCGGAGCCGGATGATCGACAGGACGCCGAACAGGCCCAGTCCGAGGCCGGCGCCGACGGTGCTGGAGCTGAGTGATCCGGCCACCGCGAGAACGCCCACATTGACGCCGAGATAGGCGACCACCAGGTCCCGGCGCCGATGCCGGGGGAAGTAGAGCGCGAAGACGAGAACGCTCACAGCTACCAGATCTAGCGCGAAAAGCGCAAGCCGGGGCATAGTTGGCACGACCTCTCAGTGCGCCCGGCCGGAGCCCCCAGTGAACCCCATCCGGCCGGCGGGTTACGTATCGATGAACTTCGATCTAACCCTAGTTGGCACATAGGTGTTTATCTATCGAACAGAACCTCAGAGCTACCTCAGAGCCTGCTATGGCCCGGCTATGAGTTCTACGTTTCTACGTAATTACGTTATGGTTGAGGGGTGAGCGACACCGACCGCCTGGCCGCGCTGGAAGCCCGCGTGGCCGCTCTGGAAGCGCGTGACCAGGCACCGAACACCCCCGACGCGGACACGTTCTGGGCTCTCGAAGGCATGCTCGACCGGATCGAGGCGCCCGGCGCCGTCATGATCACCGGGCATGTGACGCTGCCCGACGAGCGGATCGCCCGCTGGCAGGAGACCGCCGGCACCGCGAGCCTGCTCGACGGCGACTGGTCCGCGCAGGTCACCGTCCTCACCGCCCTGGCCCACCCGACCCGCATCCGGCTGCTGCAGGAGGTGCTGCGCGGCGCCCGCAGCGCCGCCGACCTGGGGAAACTCGACGGGATGGGCACGAGTGGGCAGGTCTATCACCATCTGCGCCAACTGGTCGCCGCCGGCTGGCTGCACACCGTCGGCGGCGGGCGTTACGAGGTGCCCGCCGCCCGTGTCATCCCCCTGTTGACGACCCTACTGGGAGCCCGCCGATGAAACGCGCCGTCGCCCGTCACCAGACCCTGTGGATGCGCCTCTTCGTGGTGACCGTGCTCGCCCTGACATTCCTGCCGATCCCGGTCCCGTTCCTGTGGGACTGGGCGCTCACGCTGGGCCTGCTGACCCTGGCCATGGTCCGGGCGCCCCGCTCCACCACCCCCGCGGTCACCCTCGCCCCGCCGGTGGAGGGCCGCTGGGTGGCCATCAACAGCCCCGGCACCGCGGTCCCCAGCCACGGCATCCGGGCGTACGGCCAGACCTACGCCGTCGACCTGCTGATGCCCTCCGCCGAGGCCCCGTCGAAGATCAGCTGGTCCGTCAAGACCAAGGCCCCTTCGTCGTACGCCTGCTTCGGCGCTCCGGTCCTGGCCATGGCACCCGGCCGGGTGGTCCGGGCGGTGGGCACCCAGCGCGACCACCGCTCCCGCGACACGTGGCCGTCGCTGATCTGGATGATGACCGCGGAGGCGTTCGCCCGGGAGCTGGCCGGCGCCCACCGCATCCTCGGCAACCACGTGATCGTCGAACACGACGACGGCACTTTCGCGACGTACGCCCATCTCCGGAAGTCGTCTCTGAAAGTCGCCGAAGGCGATCGGGTGACCGAGGGCCAGCAGCTGGCCGAGGTCGGCAACACCGGCAACACCTCCGAGCCGCACCTGCACGTCCAGCTGACGGACAGCCCGCACCCGACCGCGACGGCGGGCATCCCGATGCACTGGCCCACCCTGGAGCCCGGGCCGGAGAAGGACCCCCGCTGGACCACCGGAGCCCCGAAACCCACCGCCCTGCCCGGCTTCCCGGAGAACGGCGAGGTCTTCACCGCCGACCGGGTCCGGAACTGACCCGGTCGGCAGCTTGACGTCCGACCCGCCGACAGGTCAGCTCCGGACCGCTCCGAAGATCGAGTCGACCCACTCCGGGTGATCGACGAACGGGTTCCGGTTGTGCTGGTAACGGTCGAAGATGATCTGGTTGCGCCGGCGTTCGAACTGGTCCGGCAGGTCCTGCCGGTTCCACTTCAGCAAGGCTGACACCCGGCCCATCCGCGGCTCACCACCGCGGCTGGTCCGGTCGTCGACCTCGAGATCGGCGAAGGTGTCGCCGCCCTCGTACCGCACCGCCATGTAGAAGATCATGCGAGCCACGTCGCCTTTGACCTCGTCCCGCGGTTCCCAGGAGTCGCGATCCATGCGGTTCTTCGTAGCGATCTCGACGGCGCTTCCGCCGTTGTCGAAGTCCAGATTGCCCCGGGTGCTGTTCACCGTCACGTCTTCGGGTCGCAGATGATGCAGGTCGGTTCCGGCCCCGGTACGGGTTCCGAACTGGCCGTGGGACTTGGCCCAGACGTGCTCACGGTTCCAGTCGCCCCGCCCTCCCCCGTTCCGCGCCTTGGACCGGCTGGTTCCGGAGTACAACAGGATCACGTTCGACGGATTCGCCGGGTCCTCGTCGGTCTCCTTGAGCGCCGCCCACACGCCCGCATATGGCAGTGCGGTCGCCCCGGTGGAGATGATCCCGTGCAGCGCGGTCTTCAGCCGCTCACCGGACAGTCCGGCGGCCGCCGCGTAGTAGTCGTCGTCGCGAGTGGTCGCCGCCGAGGCGCTGACCGGAAGCACGAGCGCGGCCAGTCCCACCAAGGTGGTGAGCGCACGTGCGGTGGTCGGAAAATTGATCACGCCGGGAAGATATCAGTCATAAACCTTTTAAACGCCAAGATCATACTAAAGGGGTATATTACGTCTAATGCGGACAAAGGGAGTGCGAGATGCCGTCGTCGGCCAGGGTCACCGAGCTACGGGTGCACGGGGTGGGTGGCACCACGCCCGACGCACTGCTCGGGACGACAGCCCACCAGCAGATCTGGGGTGACCGGATCGCCGGGTTCTACGCCGCCGACACCGATCAGCGGGGGCGCCGGGTCGAGGCGTACTGCTGGGGTGGGATGACCTCGCGCAGCAGCACCCGGGTGCTGTGGGTGCTGCTGTTCCCGTTCATGCTGGCGAACCTGGCCGGCTGGACCTGCTCGGCCCGGACCCGGGCGGACCGCTGGGCGTTCGCGGCGCATCGGGCGTGCGGGCGGCTGGCCGCGTTCGGCATCACCCTCAACCTGCTGCTGCTCGCCACGCTGGCGGCCATCGACATCTGGGCCTTCCAGTTCGGGCGGAACCCCGACCAGTCGTCCCGCTGGAGGCGGATCGCGAACGCCCCGCTCGGTGCCCTCGACCCCGGACCGCGGACGGTGGCCGGCGCCGCGCTGGTCGCCGTACTGCTCCTCACGCTGTGGCTGCTGTCGCGACAGGCCCTGCACCGCTACGAGGAGGTCGCCCCGGCCGATCCCGATCCCGAACGGTTCCGTGGAAGCGCCGCGGCCCGCCCGGACAGCGTCGCCGACCCACGGTTCTTCAACGGCGCGGAAACCGTGCACCGGCTGGGCCTCCTGCACCTGGCCGGCGGGCTCGCCTGGCTGGCCTGTGTGCTGTCCTGGCTGGCCGCAGGTCCGATCTGGCTGCCGCTGGAGATCACCGCCGCCGTACTCCTTTGCGGCACTCTCCTGCTGCTCGCCACCGAGACCGCCGGGAGCCGGCTGATCCTGCCGCTCGTCGTGGCGGCCGCGCTCCTGGTCTGCGTCGCCGCCGGATTCGCCTGGCAGTCCCACCCGGTGGCCGACGCCGACGGCAACATCCGGTACATGCGCGGCATCGCGATCGAGACCTTCTGGCTGATCGTCGTCCTGGTGATGGCCCGGCTGCCGGTCCTGGCCACGATCGCCCTGCTGCGGCGGGCCGGCATCCGGCGCGGCGCACCGGCCGCGACCGTGCGACGCGACGGCCCGCGCTGGTCGGCGGCCCCACTGATCGTCGCGGTGCTCGGCATGGTCAGCGTCAACGCCGCCGGCCTGGGCACCCTGGTCGGCATCGCGAGCTCGCTCGACCTGCCCGAGCGAGCGGTCTTCGATACGTTGCGCTGGCAGATCCCCTGGCTCGTCCTGGCGCCCGCCGCCCTGACCGTCGTCTTCCTGCTCGTCGAGCTGATCCGGTACGCCGCGGCGGGCGGCCGCCGGAACACCGCGCCGATCCTGGCCGAATACGCCGGCCGCACCGACGCCACACCCGCACCGGAACCGCCCTGGGACGCCTGGCGGTGCAACGCGCTACCCGTCGACGGCATCTGCGACGGCGAACTCCGGCGCCGGATGCGCTGGGCCCGCTCGGTCGCCCGCAGCCGGAGACTGGCCGGCTTCGCCCCCGACATCCGCTACCTGCTGGCCGGTCTCGTACTGGTCGGCACGGTGGTCATCGCCGGAATCCAGAACTCGATCGCCGGCGGCACCCCCTGGTCACCGGCGTTCGCCGTCACGCTGGCCGGGCTGATCCCGGTGGCCGGGGTGGCGCTGCTGCGCTGGGGCTGGGGCCAGCCGGACGCCCGCCGGTGGCTCGGGGTGCTCTGGGACGTGGGCACGTTCTGGCCGCGCTCGTTCCACCCGTTCGCCCCACCCTGCTACGCCGAACGCGCCGTACCCGACCTGCAACGCCGCATCCGCTGGCTGAACGACAACGGCGACCGGGTGGTAGTGGTCGCCCACAGCCAGGGCAGTGTGCTCGCCGCGTTGGCACTCGCCCAGCAGCCGGCCGGACAGCCGGCCCTGGCCACCTTCGGATCACCGTTGCGCAAGCTGTACGGGTGGGCGTTCCCCGCCTACATCCACGACGGCGTGCTGGCCCGCCTGCAGGAGTGGCGCAATTTCTCCTACCCGACCGACTACATCGGCGGCCCGGTAGGCCGTGACGACGTGGACGTTCCGCTACCGGACCCGGAGTCGTCCTGGTACACGGCGGGCGAGCCGATGCCCCCGCTACGCCGCCACACCGGTTACTGGTCCGACGAGGCCATGTGGACCCAGATCGACAGACTGGCCCAGCCGACCTCTCCCCAGCCGACCTGCCCCCAGCCGACCTCTCCCCAGCCGGCCGAGCTCACACCCACCCGGGAACCCCACTAGGCGAACCATCTCATCACCAAAGCCATGGTCCTGCGCCCGACCTTGCGAAAGCTCTGCCTACTTCGACACCGACCGCCCGATCCGGATGATCGGTCACTTCGCCTGCCTCGATGTTCCAGCGATCCAGCCGGATCAGGCGGCGCTGGTAATCAGTCAAAGGCTCGTCGACGATCCGGATCCGGGTCATCGGCCGCCCCGCCGTGGTGTGCCGGCGAACCAGTACGTACCAATCGGCCAGACCGGGATCGTTCTCCGGTTCCGGACCGGTCGGCTCAGCGTCGGATGGATTCCCAGCCGGACGTCGCCGAGCCCGACCGCCGATGGGAGACGGTCGAGCTGTGGTCGCATCACACTGGGCCAGAAACCTTCGGCTACGCAGCAGGCACTCGTCGGACCTCTTGCTGGTGTCGTAGAGGTAACGAACGCTGGGCTGCCGTTCGGCGGGCGCGGCGTCGATGCCCTCGACACCGCCATACATCTCAGGCGCCTGCTCCAGTAGGGCAGAGACGTTATGACGGGACGCCAGCCGCGCCCACCGTGATGCGGGGGTGCCCGAGGGCTCGGCCCCGGAGGGGAATAGAACGAAGGGCAGTGCGTCCGCACTTTCCGCGGATGCACTGCCCTTCGTCACTCGTGGGCGATACTGGGATCGAACCAGTGACCTCTTCCGTGTCAGGGAAGCGCGCTCCCGCTGCGCCAATCGCCCTTGCTCTTGCCCCTTACGAGGCAGCGAGGTGGAGACGGGATTTGAACCCGTGTACACGGCTTTGCAGGCCGTTGCCTCGCCTCTCGGCCACTCCACCGAGGTAGCCCCGTGTAGAAGGCCTATCTCCGAGCGGAAGACGGGATTCGAACCCGCGACCCTCACCTTGGCAAGGTGATGCGCTACCACTGCGCCACTTCCGCACCCCCGGCGTTTCCCCCGGCTACGACAGAACTTTATCCGGTCCCCCCGCCCCACGCCAAACCGGGGTGCCCCGCGTGTCCCGCGAACCACTCGACAACGACCAGCCAAAACCCACAAAGTGGTACATATAGCCACACCGGTAGCGGCCCAGATCACTTCCAACCCCACTATTTTGTACGCCCGACCAAAGCCCCGTGGCCACCACGCAAGGCAGGCGACCCGCCCGAACCGCCCGGCGACCGCCGGGCGTGTGCGTCCGTCCCAGCAGGTCGCCGCGCCTCCGGGAGGTTCGGTGAACCAGGGCCGGGAGGTTCGGTGGCCGGGGCTGGGAGGTTCGGTGGCCGTGGCTAGGGGCCACCGGGGTTGAAGTCGAAGGCCGCGGCCACGGGCCAGGCCGGGAGGTGTCCGGGGCCGGAGGGTTCCGCGGACCGGAGCCAGGGCCGCGGCCGTGGAAGCAGGACCGGGACCAGGGCCCGGACCGGGACCAGGACCAGGACCGCGACCGGGACCGGGGCCGGGACCGGGACCGGGCCAGGACCAGGACCGGGGCCGGGGCCGGGACCGGGCCAGGACCGGGCCAGGACCGGGCCAGGACCAGGACCGGGGCCGGGACCGGGACCAGGACCAGGACCAGCCCTGGCCCCAGGTTTCCTGGAGTTTCCGTGGGCCGCGGTTGGGAGGTCCCGTGGGCCGGGCCTGGCGGCTACCGAGGTTGAAGTCAAAGGCCACGGCCATGGGCCGGGCCGGAAGGTGTCCGGGGACGGAGGGTTCGGTGGGCCGGAGCCAGGACCGGGGCCGTGGCCGTGGCCGGGCCAGGAGGTTTCCGGGATCCGGGACATTCCGTGGGCCGAGGCAAGAGCTGGGCCGGAAAGGTCCGGAAGAGCGGAAAGGTCCGGAAGAGCGGAAGGGTCCGGACGACCGGAACGGTCCGAACGACCGGAAGGGTTCGGGGGTCGGGGATTACTCGGCGATCGGTAGGCCGGGGGACGTGAATGCGCGGCCGTCGTCGGTGACCGCTGCTGACTCGTAGCCGTCGCCGGAGAGTTTGGCCAGCCAGGACAAGCCGGTTACGCCCATCGCCAGCGCCGCTGTGGCATACGCGTCGGCGACCGCGAGGTCAGGGCCGGTCACCGTGACCGAGCGTAAGCCCTTGGCCGGGGCCCCGGCCACCGGATTCCACACGTGGGCGCCCCGCTCGTACGTCCCGGAGGTGGCCACCGCCCCGTCGGTGACCGCGAGCACCCAGGCGAGTTTGTCGGCCTCCCACGGGTGCCGCACCCCGACTCGCCACGGGCGGCCGCCGGGGCCGGGGCCACGCATCCGGATGTCGCCGCCGGCGCCGATGTAGTGCCTGGTGGAGCCGGCTTCGGCGAGCCGCTGGGAGGCCACTTCGACGGACCAGCCCTTGACGTAGCCGGACGGGTCGAGGGGCCCTCCGGCGTAGGCGTCGAAGTAGCCGCCGGTCTCCCGCCACAGGTCGGCGCAGCGGTCGAGCACGTGCCGCAGATCGTCGGAGCATTCAGCGAGCGGAATCTCGCCGCGCCGGAACCGGCAGACCTCGCTGTCGTCCTTGTACGTGCTGAACCGCGCGTCCACCTCGTGCAGCCACGCGCAGGTGCTGTCGACCAGTTCCCGTAGGCGGGGCTCAGGCAGGTCGTCGGCCAACTCGATGCTGACGACCGTACCCATGACCTCTTCGACGTGGCGCACGAACCTGGACCTTACGCGCCGGCCTTGTCCAGGGCGCTCTGCAGTGAGGTGACGTACGACTGGCTGGTGAACGTCGCCCCGGAGACGGCGTCGACGTCCTTGGCGGTCGCGGCCTTGAGCGCGGACGCGTTGAGGGTCTTCACCGCGTTCGGGTTGATCGTGCCGCTGAAGCCGTCGGTGGGGTACGTCGAGTCCGCGGCCGTGACCTTGCCGCCGCTGACCTTGATGGTGACCTGCATGGTGCCGTACGCGTTCTGCACGGCCTTGCCCTTGTAGGTGCCGGCCTTGAGCCCGGCCTCCTCCTTCTCGGGCGCTTTCGAGGACTCCTTGGAGCCGGACTCCTTGTTGCCGGAGCCCTTCGCGCCGGTGCCGCCGGTGGCCTCGGGGGCGGCTGTCGAGTCGGAGGCCTCGTCGATCTCCGGCTCCTCGGCGACACTGCTGCCCGCGGCGGCGTTCACCGGGACGGCCTGCGGCTGCACGCTCAGGCGAACGCCCAGGATGAGGGCTGCTCCGGTGAGGGTGCCGACGGCTGCTGCGGTACTACGACGCATGGCGGTACTCCAAGATCCGTTAGGGGGACGGGTCAGAATTCGAAGGGGTCCTGGTGGAGCTGGCTGTCCGGGACGTCGAGCTCCTTGAGCGTCTCGACGGCCGCGTTGACCAGTCCGGGCGGGCCGCAGAGGTACACGTCACGCCGGTTCACGTCGGGGACCAGGCCGCGGAGCCCGTCCGGGGTGAACAGCCGGCGCGGGCCCGGGTCGTTGCGGCCGCCGACGATGTAGCGCACCCAGGCGTCCCGCTCCTCGGCCAGTTCCTCCAGCTCGGTGCGGAAGACCAGCTCGTCGGGGCGGCTCGCCCGGTAGATCACGATCGTGTCCGCCGGCATGTCCTCGAGCAGGGCCCGGATCGGGGCGATGCCGCTGCCGCCGGCGATCAACAGGGCCCGGCGGCGCGTACGGCGACCGGCGGTGAAGGTTCCGAAGGGGCCTTCGGCCCAGATCGGTGTGCCGGGGCGCATGGTGGCGAGCTTGCGGGTGTGGCCGCCGGCGATCGTCACGGTCAGGCGCAGCCACTTCGGGTTCGGGGCCGCCGACAGCGAGAACGGGTGCGACTGCCACCAGCCGTTCGCGGTCAGGAAGCGCCAGCGCATGAACTGACCGGCCTGCACCGGCAGCTTCTCCAGGCGCTTGCCCTCGATGTAGATCGAGAACGTGTTGGCGCCCTCGCCGACCACCTCGGCCACGGTGAAGCGGTGCCGCGAGTTGAGCCACAGCGGCTCGACGACGCGGCCCCAGAACAGGGCGGCGATGGTGATGCAGCCGAGCGCCGGCCAGAAGATCGAGGCGAATCGGCCGTTCATGTCGGCGCCGGCCGCGATCTGGTGGCCGTAACCGAGCAGCAGGACGCCGTACGCGGTCAGGTGGATCAGGTGCCAGAGCTCGTAGTTGAGCACGCTGCGGATGGCCCGGATCGAGATCAGCGAGATGAAGACCAGCAGGCCGGTCGCGATCGTCGCGCTGATCATGTCCGGGAACGTGGTGATCACGGTCCAGCCCTGCTCGACGACGCCGGTGCCGGCGGTGAGCGCGTAGCCGTAGACGATGAAGACGATGTGCGCGACCACGAAGGTCAGCAGCGAGGTGCCCAGCCAGCGGTGCCAGCGCAGCAGGTCGCGGGAGCCGACCCACTCCTCCAGCCAGGAGACCCGGCTCATCATCAGCAGCTGGATGAAGAGCAGGTAGCCGCCGATCAGCCCGGTGACCCGGCCGGCCGCGATCATCGCGGTGGCGGTGTTGCTGATCGCGCCGGGCTGGGTGTTGAACAGCCAGAGCGCGATGCTGGTGCCCAGGCCGGAGAAGAACAGCATCACGGTGAAGAGCCGGTTGCCGCTTGTCGACTCGCCGGGCGGGCGCTCGTCCTGGATCGGGACGCCGGTGCCGGCCTTCCAGCCGCTGGCATCGGTCATCGACACCTCGGCGACCTCGCCGCGGCGGTAGTTGTCCGGCTGGTTGTAGGGCTGCCCGTACTGCGGTTGCGCGTACTCCTGCGGCCCGTACTGTTGCTGCTGTTGGGGCCAGCTCGGCATGGACGGGTTGTCCCAGCTCGGCCGTGCGTCGTCGCGCAGCCCGGCGAAGTACCCGTCGTCGTCGGGGACCTCACGCTGATCCCGGAAGGCCGGAATAGTCAACGTCCTCACCTGCTCAGCAGTCGTCTCACGGCGCCTGCCACCCCATGCGGCCGACGTGACAGTCCCGTCCGCGAAGGGACCGTCACAGAGGGGTACGCGCGTCACGCCGATCCGGCTCAACAAGATCTGAAAATTCCCACGGGTTAGGTTCAGCGCATGCGTACGGAACACCCGGTCACCGTGATCGGCATCGGAGCCGGTGGGTGGCCTGATCTTCCCGGCCCGGCACAGCGGGCGCTGCTCGGGGCGGATGTCGTCCTCGGTGGCCCGCGTCAGCTCGATCTGCTGCCCGCCGAGGTGGCCGGCCGCCGGGTTCCGTGGCCGTCGCCGCTGGTCCCGGCCCTGCCCGGCCTGATCGAGGCGGAGCGCGGGCGGCGGGTGTGCGTGCTCGCCAGCGGCGACCCGATGTTCCACGGCATCGGCACCACATTGACCAGGGTGATCGGCGCCGACCGGCTGCGTGTGCTGCCGCATCCGTCGTCGGTGTCGCTGGCCGCGGCCCGGCTGGGCTGGGATCTCACCGGCGTCGACGTCGTGACCTTGATCACCGCGCCGGTGGAGAGCCTGAACCGGGTGATCAATCCCGGCCGCCGGATCCTGGTCCTGTCCGCCGGTCCGCAGACCCCGGCGGCTGTCGCCGCACTTCTTTCCGGGCGCGGGTACGGGGACAGCCTGCTCACCGTTCTGGAACAACTCGGCGGCCCCGGCGAACGTGTCGTCACCGGAACCGCGGACGGGTGGGTGCTGCCGCCCGGCGATCCGCTCAACGTGGTCGCGATCGACTGCGCCGGCGGGCCGGAACTGCCCGTGGTGCCCGGACTGGACGACGCGGCCTATCAGGGCGACGGGCAGCTGACCAAACGGGAGGTGCGGGCGGTGACGCTGGCGGCGCTCGCTCCCGCGCCGGGGCGGCTGCTGTGGGACGTCGGCGCCGGCTCCGGCAGCATCGGCATCGAGTGGATGCGCGCGCACCCGTCCTGCCGGGCGATCGCGATCGAGTCGTCGGCCGACCGGGGCGCCACGATCACCGCCAACGCGGGCGCGCTCGGCGTCCCCGGGTTGCGGGTGGTGCACGGCCGCGCCCCGGACGCCCTCGACGGGCTACCGCAACCGGACACGATCTTCATAGGAGGCGGCTTGACCCGCGACGGCGTCCTGGACCGTTGCCTGACCGCGCTGCGCCCCGGCGGCCGCCTGGTGGCGAACGCGGTCACCGTCGAATCGGAGGCGGTGCTGGCCGCGGCGTACGCGAAGGTCGGTGGGGAACTGACCCGGCTCACCGTGCAGCGTGGCTCGCCGGTCGGCGGGTTCACCGGGTGGCGTTCGTTCATGCCGGTGACGATCTGGTCGGTGGTGCCGCGATGACCGTCCACTTCATCGGCGCCGGGCCGGGTGCGGCCGACCTGATCACGCTGCGCGGGCACCGGATCCTCGCGGCGTCGCCGGTCTGCCTCTACGCCGGCAGTCTCGTGCCCGCCGAACTCCTGGACGCCTGCCCGCCCGGCGCCCGGAGGATCGACACCGCGAACCTGAACCTCGACGAGATCATCGCCGAGATGGTGGCCGCGCACACCGCCGGGCAGGACGTAGCCCGGCTGCACTCCGGCGACCCGTCGGTGTTCAGCGCCGTCGCCGAGCAGATGCGGCGACTGGACGCGGCCGGGGTTCCCTACGACGTGACGCCCGGTGTGCCCGCGTTCGCCGCCGCGGCCGCGGCGCTGGCCCGCGAGTTCACCGTCCCCGAGGTGGCGCAGACGGTCATCCTCACCCGCACCGCCGAACGTGCCACCGCCATGCCGCCCGGCGAGGACCTGGCCACCCTCGGCGCCAGCCGCGCCACCATGGTCCTGCACCTGGCCGTTCAGCGGATCGAGGCGGTGGTGGCCGAGCTGGTCGGCAACTACGGCGCGGACTGCCCGGTCGCGGTGGTGGCCCGGGCCTCCCGCCCCGACGAGCTGATCCTGCGAGGCACTCTTCAGGACATCACTGCGAAGGTCAGATCCGCCGGCGTACGCCGGACCGCGGTGATCGTGGTCGGCGCCGCCCTGACCGCGGGCCAGTTCCCGGACAGCCACCTGTATTCGACAGCCCGCTGCCGGACCGACCCGATCGATCCGCCCGTTGAGCCGGGCCGCTCGTGACGGTTCTGATCCTCGGTGGGACCACTGAGGCGCGGCGGCTGGCCGGGCTGGCGCACGGGGAGTTCGCCGTCGTCAGTTCGCTGGCCGGGCGGACCAGTGCTCCGCTGTTGCCCGCCGGGGAGGTGCGGATCGGCGGGTTCGGCGGGGTCGACGGGCTGGCCGGATATCTGCGGGACGCCGGGATCGGGGCGGTGGTCGACGCCACCCATCCGTTCGCGGCGACGATCAGTGCGAACGCGTTCGAGGCGTGCGCCCGATCCGGCGTACCGCTGGTGATCCTGCGCAGGCCCGGCTGGAGCGCCGGGCCGGGCGACCAGTGGCACCGCGTCGCGTCCCTGGACGAGGCCGCCGCCGCGCTGCCCCGCCTCGGCCGCCGGGTCTTCCTGACCACCGGCCGGCAGGGGCTCGCCGTCTTCGCCGGGCTGGACGGGTGCTGGTTCCTGTCCCGCTCGGTCGAACCGCCCGCCGGTGACGTCCCCCGTCATCTGGAGGTGTTGCTCGACCGGGGCCCGTTCACCGTCGAGGGGGAACGTGCCGTCCTGACCGGGCAGCGCATCGACGTCCTGGTGACCAAGGACAGCGGTGGCTCCCCCGCGAAGCTCGTCGCCGCCCGTGAGCTGGGGATTCCGGTCCTGATGGTGAATCGTCCGCCCGTCCCGCCGGCGCCTGTGGTGTCCACACCGGACGAGGCGATGAGCTGGCTCCGGACCCGGGCAGGCTGAAACACGACAGCCTCGGAGCCGAGGTGATGCGACGCTCGACGGATGTCAGGTCGTGTCCCTTACGCCGAACTGAACGCCGTCCGCGCGCTCGTGGCCGACACCCTGGCCGAGTTGACCGCGGCCGGCGACATCAGCCACCTCTGGATCCGTGCCGCGTGCACCCGATTGTCCGCCTTGGACGCCGCGCTGACCGAGGCGGCCGGTGTGCTGGCGGCCCCGGTCCAGGTCCTGGCGGCCACCACGGTGACGTTCCTGCTGGTGTTCCTGTCCACCACCGTGGGTTCCGCGGTGGGCCTGTCGACGGCCGGGCTGGTGGTCACGGCAGCCGTGACCGTCCTGCTGACCGCCGCCGTGACCCCGTGGGTCTCCCGCCGGACGGCAGCGGCGCTGGGCCGCCACCGCCTGTCCCGGTCGCCGCTCCCCCACGGCATCGAGCGCCCACACCTCGGCACCGGAAGACTCGCCGACCCGGGTCTTCGATTCCCGTCCGGGACGAACGACGAAGCCCACGGCAAAGGGCGGATCGGTGGCTCGCGTGGTCCGCTGACCGGTGATCGGGCCGGGCCGGGGCCGGCGGCGATTCCGGATCGGCTCCTGGATGCCCGGGTCCGGCTCGTTTCGGTGGCGATGCGGCAGGCCGGGCCCGCCGACTGGTCGGCGCCACTGCTGCGCCGGGCCATCCGGACCGATCCGGTGATCCGGCGGCTCGCCCGTGCCGACCAGCTTCTCTGCCAGGCCGTCGACTGCGTCGAACGCCACCTGGACGATCTGCCGGCCCGCCCTGGGGAGGACATGCCGTGAAGAGGCGGCTTTCGGTGCGGGAGGATCCGTTCTCCGGGGAAGCCCGGCCCCGGCTGGGACGGATCGCCCGGGATCTCGATGCGGTGGTCACCGATGCGCAGAGCCGGGACTGGGTTGCCGACCGGGCCGATCGGCTGGGGTTCGCCCGGCTCGGTCAGGTTCGGCAACAGGTCCGGGTCGCCGCGGGGCGGGGAAGAACACTGCCGGGGGCCGAAGTGGATCCGGTGGCGGTTCTGCTCGGTGGCACGGCCGGGGTCCTGGTGGCGGGGGCGGTTCTGTGGGGACTGGGCGGCGCTGTGGTCGGGCCGCTGCTGTTGGCGCTGGTCAGTGTGGTGGGGCTCTGGGGTGGGCTGATCTCGGTGGTGGTCCTCCGGCGGCTGCGGCGGCGGTGGGATCGGGTGGATCCCGGCGGGCCCGCGGCCATCGACGATCCCTATCGGTACGCCGCCTTTCGCCGGCGCATCGAGGCGTGTGCGGCTGCCGCCCGGGGGCACCGTTCCCGTCGCCGGCGGGCCACCGCGATCGATCTCGAGCACGCCCTCGACTGGCTGTCCGCGGCCCAGACCGAACTGCCCCGCCGCTGACGGGACCGGCGCAGGAGCCGCGCGGGGACGGGCGGTGTAGCCGGTGTGGGCCGCATCCGGCCCGGCGGTCGCCGGGCGGTCCGTCAGTGGCGCGGACCTCGCGGGCGGGGCGGGATCTGCCGGTGCGGTCGGGGGCCACGTCGATCCCGTACCGGCAGAAGGGTCAGGGTTTGGCTTTGAAGGTGCTCCGGTAGTTCTGGGGTGTCGTCGACAGGCGCTGGGTGAAGTGGTGCCGCAACGTCTGGGCGCTGCCGAAACCCGCGCGGGTGGCGATCGCGTCGATGCCCAGGTCGGTGTCCTCGAGCAGGCGGCGGGCCAGCAGGACCCGCTGGTTGGTGAGCCAGTCGTGCGGGGTGGCGCCGGTCTCCGAGCGGAAGCGGCGGGCGAACGTGCGCGGGGCCATGTGCACCAGATCGGCCATCGTGTCGACGGTGTGCGTCTCGTCCAGGGTCTCCAGCATGTGAGTGAGCAGCGGCTGGATCGTCTCGCAGTCGACCGACGAATGGATCGGCACCTCGATGAACTGGGCCTGGCCGCCGTCGCGGTGCGGTGGCATGACCATCCGGCGGGCGAGCTGGGCGGCGACCGCGGACCCCTGCTCCTCGCGGACCAGGTGCAGGCCGGCGTCGATGGCCGCGGCCGTCCCGGCACTGGTCAGGACGTTGCCGTCGACGACGTAGAGGACGCCGGGGTCGACCTTGGCGCGCGGGAACTCGGCGGCCAGCCGGTCGGTGTGCCGCCAGTGGGTGGTGCAGCGGCGGTCGTCGAGCAGCCCGGCCCGGCCGAGGGTGAACGCGCCGGTGCAGACGCTCATCACCCAGGCGCCGCGGTCGTGCGCCCGGCGCAGCATGTCGAGCACCTCGGGCGGGGCCTCGCGGGTGTCGTTGGGGGCGATCGCGACCAGGTCGGCGGTCTCCGCGAACGACAGGTCGAACGACGGGGTGACGGTGAAACCGGCGTGGGTGGTGACCGGGGCGCCACCGACACTGCACACCGCGAACTCGTAGGCGGGCAGGCCCTCGGCGGTGCGGTCGTAGCCGAACAGCTCGCAGAGCACGCCCATCTCGAAGACGGCGACCTCGTCCATGGCGATCACGGCGACGCTTCTCAACATGCGGTCACCCTACCCGCAGGTTGGCAGCTTCTTGAAGATGTATGGCATTCCTGCCACTGTTCCGGGGCGCAGAACAGGACCACGCTGGTACGCATGGGAATCACACTTGTTGTCTTCTTCGCCCTGGTATTGATCGCTTCGTTCGCCGGACTGACCAAGGACAGTCACGACAGCGCCGACTGGAAGCCCAGCCGGGAAGGACGCCGCGCCGCGTGACGGCCCGGCGTCCCCCCTGACGATCAGCGAGTGCCGGTGAGGACCGACACGGGCTGCGGCGCCACGACGGGCGGCAGCTTCTTACCGGGCGTGGCCGCCGACATCGTCGACAGGTCGGCGCCCGGGTCCGGCTCCTCACCGGCCGACAGCGGCTCGGTGAACGGCTGGTGGTCGGCCTTGCACTTGGTGCCGGCCGCCGGAACCTTGCCGGTCAGCAGGTAACGGTCGATGGCGCCGGTCGCGCAGGCACCCGTGCCGTACGCGGTGTGCCCCCAGTTGTCGCTGGTCAGCAGACGCGAGTTCGGCGTCAGCTTGCTCGCCGACACGGACGCGGCGTAGTTGGTCGCCGGATCCCAGTAGTTGCCGACGATCAGCACCGGGGCCTTGGTCCGCTTGTTGAACGGGCCACGGTAGGCGTCCTCGTCCCGCACCGTCCACGTCTTGCTCGCGCACTGGACGCTCAGCCAGCCCCAGACCCGGCCGAAGTACGGCGCCTGCAGGTCACGCGCCGCGGTGTAGGCCGGCCAGCCACTGGCGTTCTTCGGGTGCTTGCCGTCGGTGCAGATGACCGCGCTCTGCGCCTCGAAGCTGTTGTCGTACGGGAAGTCGTAACCGGCCTTGCGCCCGGCGTCGTACCGCTTGCGCAGCGCCACCTTCGCCGACGCCGCCGCGGCGCCACCGGCCTGCATCGCGGCCACCTCGGAGATCAGCGAGGTGACGACCTCACCGGCGTACGGCGAGTACATGTAGCTCAGCAGCCCGCCGACGAAGTCCGCGTAGGTGAGGGTGAACGTGCCGGTCTCGTCCTCGATGACGAGCGGCTTGGCCCGCAGCTTCGCCGCCACCGACTTGAAGTTGGTGATCGGGTTGCCGGCGGCGAACGAGCAGTACTCCTCGCCCGCGACGTCACAGCGCTTGAGGATCTCCCACAGCGCCTTGGTGGCGCCGTCAGCCGACTTCATCCGGCGTCCAGGATCTGGTTGCCGCTGGAGCCGGTGCCGGCCCACTGCCGCGGGTCGATGTTGCCGTCGATCGCGATCGCGCGGAACCGGTCCGGGAACAGGTTCGCGTAGTACTGGCCGAGCGCGGTGCCGTAGCTGAAGCCCAGGTAGGTCAGCTTCTTGTCACCGACGGCGCGGCGCATCAGTTCCATGTCGCGGGCCACCTCGGAGGTGGACATCGCGCCGGCCAGGGTCTTGCCGGTGGTGGAGCACGCCTTGCCGAACGACTGGGCGCCGCTGATGTACCGCTGCTCCTGCGTCTTGCCGAGCGGGAACGCCACGTTCATTCTGTTGAAGACGGCGGTCTGGTCCTTGACCGACTTGAAGCACTTGATGTTGGCGCTGGCGCCGATGCCGCGCGGGTCGACCCCGACGACGTCGAACTTCTCCAGCACCGCGTCGCTCAGGAACAGCGGGGCGTCGGCCGCCATCGCGGTGGCCGAGCCACCCGGGCCGCCCGGGTTGACGAACAGGCTGCCGATCTTGGCCTTCTGGTTCTTCGCCTTCACCCGCAGGACCGCGATCTCGGTCTTCGCGCCCTTGGGCTTGTCGTAGTCGAGCGGCACCTTGACGGTGGCGCACTCGGCGGTGCCGTAACACTTGTACCAGCCGAGCTTCGGGGTCGGCAGTTTGTCCAGTCTGCGGCGTTCGGCCGCGCTGGTGGTCGCGGTCTTACCAGCCGCCTGGGCGGTTGCGGGCACCGCGACAGCGCCCGCTACGGCAACCGCGGCGCTGAGCACCCCGGCAGCCAGGAGACGTGATCGTGTAATCGGCATACAGATCCCCCTTGATCGATGACGCTCGCATCGTAGGGGGGCGATGCCAGTGCGCCGACAATTTGGCACAGTGGACGAATGCTGAGCAACGTCGACCTGCCCGCCCCCGGACTCCTCTGGACCCGCTGGGCGACGCTGAGCGCCACCTACGCGGCGCTCGGCCGGCCCGGCATCTGGGCGGTCGACGACCTCGGCGCCGGCCGACAGGACGAGGACGGCAGCTGGGCCCGGTTCGCGCTGCTCGACGGGCGGCGGGCGGTGCTCTGGGGGCACCGCCGCGACCTCGACCCGTCCCTCGATCTGCTGACCGGCGCCCCCGACTGGCTGCCCTGGGACACCCTGTCCCCGCTCGCCGAACGCGACCGGCTCGGCTTCGTGATCTGGCGCGAGAGCGGCCGCTGGAGCCGGGTCCGCTACCCGGACGGGTTCACCGACGGGATGACCGACATGACCGGGCCGCTGCTCACCGCGGAGAGCACCGTCGTCGCGCTCAGCCGGTTCGGCCCCCGGCAGGCCGCCGAGAAACTGCTCGCCGCCGCGGTCCGGGCCGAGATCACCGCCGGCCACTTCACCGACCTGCTCACCGAGATCCTCACCGACACCCCGCCGGACGTCGACGCCGCCCTCGACGGCGCCCGCCGCGGTGGCCTGCTGCCCGGCAGTGCCGCGCCCCGGATCCGGCCCGGCCGGCGCCCGCCGATGCGCCGGATCCGGCAGCTCAGCCAGGGCGAACACGACCGGCTCGTCTGGTCGGCGATGCAGGACGCGCCCGAACTGTCCCGGCCCGCGCCGCCCACCACCGGCGAACTCGACACCCTGGTCGGCTGGCTGCAGGACCGCGCGCCACACGGGGACGGCAGGTGTTCGCTGCTGGCCTACGCCGACGCCACCAGCTTCAGCGCGCAGCCCGGCGAGAACCCACCCGCCGACCGGCCCGACGAGGAACGCTACGCGGCGTTCCGCCGGCTGACCGAGCTGGTCCGGGCGTTACGGCGGGCCGAATCCGATCCGCGGTACGGCAGGTGGCTCTTCCTCCGCGTCGAGACCAGCGCCACCGGCGTCAACGTGGAACGCCGCTACGACTCCTGGCCGACCTGGTGGCACGACGACGGCGTGTCCGGCCCGTGGCGCACCAACCTGCAGGAGGAGATGGACGGCCGGCTGCCCGCGTACCGCCCGTCCTGGGTGACCCTGCTCGACCCGTCGATCGCGTACCGCCCGCTGTGACCGTCAGCGGGCCTTGCCCGCACGCAGCAGGTCGAGCGATTTCGCCAGGCGGCGGGCGCGGGTCTCGGCGGTCTTCGCCGCGGTCAGCTGCTCGGCGTGCCACCGCTGATTGCTGAAGGAGACGGTGTCCCAGAACGCTTTGGTGTCCGGTTCCGAGGCCAGGGCGGCAGCAAGATCCTCAGGCACTTCGACGGTACGGGGAGCCTCGTCCAGCACGATCGTGAGGTCGTAGACCTGCCCACCTTCGAGCCCACCGGCAGCCCGGCGCTCAGCACTGACCCCGAGCCAGTAGACCCCACCCATCTTGGCAATCGACGACCGGAACTCGAAGTCCCCGACGGCGACGACAACTTTGGGCCGCCCACCCCCACCGAGCCCACTCACCAGTTCGTCAGAAATCTGAAAGCCGGTGGTGTTCCCCCCGGTCTTCCGCAACTCACCCCGGTACTCCATGCCGGAACGATAACCACCCTTGATGTCAGGTAAAGGTCGTTCCGAGGAAGACTGCCTGATGCACGGGCTGCTCGGCGACAGCCTGCTCGATCCCGTGACGCGTGTCGACCGGAAGCCGGGTCAGGATGGCCGCCCGGCGGTCGGGACCGATCTGGTTCAGCGCCTCGGCTGCGCGCCCGACGGACAGATAGGTCAGAAGCGTCGCGGCTCTCTCGATGGTTCCGGTCGTCAGCAGATCCGGCACACCCGCGACGGGAAGCTCACCCAGAATCCGGGCGACCTTGATGTCCGGCATTTCCATCAGGATGCACTTCACCTGTGCTGCGGACAAACCCCGGAGGACTTTGCCGGCCTCGTGGGACGCCAGGGCCGACAACAGCCCCACGATTCGCGAGGTCTCGGCACTTTCGAGCACCCGGCTCCGCTGTCCGCGTTGCATGGTCAGGAGCAAGTCCGCCGCCATCGCTACCGGTACCACCTCGTTCAGCACCACTGCGCTGGTCCAGGCCATCGGCATTCGCGACACCAGAACCTTGGCATCGTGCCGGGGCATGTTCCCCAGGATGGACGATGTCGTCGCAGTAGGGATCAACGGCAGAACCTGCCGGGCTATGTGGAAGTCCAGGAGTTGAAGATGCTCCGCGGCCATCGCCGGGTCCTCGGCCTCCAACAGGATGGCCGCCAATCCCCGGTCCAGGAACTCCAGTGCCCATGCGCCACGCTGTGGGGCCAGAAGATGCAGGCAGGCGGCAGCGGCAGCCGGCGGCATCAGCTCGAGATGTTCAGCGCATTCCTCTGGTGACATAGCCTCGAGAACCTTGTCGAGATCAGCGGTGACACCGTTGGGCGATCGGGACTCCACCGCCCTCCGAGCCAACTGAAGAGGAGCATCACCGGAGGATTCGGCCAGGCGTCGGGCCACCTCTCCGACCAAGGCGTAATCGGGGTCGCGACGACGATTACGCACGGCATGAGCCAGCCGGTTGCGGGCCTCTGTCCAGACGGCAAGCTGCTCCTCGGCGACTCCGCACCCCTTGGCGAAGGCGTAGACGACTCGCGCACGAGGCAGAATGCGACCGGACTCGGCGTTACCCAGCGTGCTGCGTGGAATCCCGGTGCTCCGGGACAACTCGCGAAGCGTGAGCGGCTCATGAGCGGGCGTGGGGCGGGGCGCATTCAGCCGCATCAGCGTCAACTGCCGGCCCAGTTCCGCCACCGTTGTCACCATGTCTGGATCAAGCGGGCCGACAAAATTCGTATCTGTAGCGTTCTCTGCGGTCAACACCGTCCCATCGTGGCCCATTGAAGGACAATGTTGTCCGACTTTCCCTCTAGCGGGTATGCACCCATTAGAACGAAACTTCAGCGGATAGCAAACCTTGAATCTTGCCCGCCCTGACCGGCCCCTACCTGGGACCTCATGTGAAATCACGATCACTGAAGGCGCTCAAGGCCATGCCGGACAACAAGTCCGCCATTCTTATCGCGCCTACATCAAGGTGGGCGCTGGGTCTAAATTGGCAGGGGTCATCACTACCAATGTGGACCGAACAAGAAGGGGCGACGGCCGGTGCAACGGCCATCGCCCCCAAAACCCTCCCACATCGCTTGGGCACGAGTAAGGAGTTCTTATGGACAATAGCCGCTACCACGAGTCGACGACACCCAAGTCGCCCCCTCAGGGTGAGAAGAACACAGCCGATCCCCGCCACAGGCCATGGCGTAAGCCGAGCCGACGAACGGTTCTGGTGGTGATCGAAATCCTTGGTCTGGCGGTCGCGGTAATCGCGCTGGTGAGGGGCTGGAACTAACGGGACGGATCCGGCTCACGGCTCGATACGAGACCAGTTTGCCCACGCATCTGGTCTCGTATCAAGGCCCATCCCCCGATCGAGGATCGCCTACTTGCCCGATCCTTCGAAACGGTGGCGATCGAGGAATGTCAGTTGGGCCCGTTTGTGGCCCAGGTCGATGATCGGGCCCAGGGTGAAGCCCTCTCGCTGTAAGCGGGTGATCATTCGGGTGTTGTGGATATCTGGTTCGGCGATTATTCGGGAGTGGGACCTGTCCGTGAACAGGTGGCGTAGCAGGGCCGGGAAGACCTTGCTCGTCATGTGGGGGAGGTTCTTGTCGCCGGCGTCCAGGAGCAGGTGCAGGCCGAAGTCGCCGGGCTGGACCTGGTAGCACTCGGACACCGGGTCCTCGGCGGGCTCGTATGTCTGGAAGATGCCGATCGCGTGGTCGTCCAGCAGGAGCAGGTAGGCGTGGTGGCTGTCCAGGCCGTCGACGAAGGTGTAGATCTCGGACACCTTCTCCACACTGTGGCCTGCCATGCCCCAGAAACGGTTGCGGTCCTTCGTCACCCAGGAGTGCACCAGGGGGGCGTGGGCCACCGGGTCCAACCGGATCATCACCAGCTCGCCCAGGCCGGGCAGCTTCTCCGTGAAGACGATCATGAGAGGGTTCCGTCCGGTGACAGCCGGTCCCAGTCGGTGACCAGCGGGATGAGGGAACCTGCTGCCCACAGTGGCAACTGGTCCAGGAAGTGGGGCGACTCCGGGTCGCCGGAGGCGCCGAACGGGACGATCCAGCGGCTGCGCGAACGGTCGGCCAGGTCCCACACGTAGCGGGCCACCGGGCCGCGCCAGCACAGGTCGCTGACGCCGGGCACGCTGGCGGTGTTCAGGACACACGCCGCCGAGCCGCTCAACCGCACCGGCGGCACGTCGGCGTCGAGCCCGGGCAGCTGGATCGGGTGCAGCAGGTGCCGGTCACCCCAGGCGCCGGTCTCCCCGGGGCCGGACACGAGCGTGGCCGGATCCAGGCCGAGACCGTCGAGCACCCCGTCCAAGGCGACGCCGATGCGGCCGCGCGGGTCGGTCCACGGGGCGAAGATCGGGTCGTGGCCGCTGGGTGCGAAAAGCGGCTGGAGTTCGGGGAGTCCACAGACCGCCCGAGCCACCGCCGCCTGCCGCGCCATCCGCTGCCCAGCCTGATCCGAATCGGACGGCACGTCGGTGTCCATGTGGATCAACTCGTGCGGCACACCGTGGGAGAGCAGGTGGCGGATCCGGTCGGCCCGGCCGGGCGGTGCGAAATCCACCCCGTAGGGCTCGGTATCGGGTCGCCGGTCGTTGGCGTTGACCGCCGAGGTGACCGGCGACCGGTACATGGGCTCCCACCCGGGTTCCCACTGGTACCGGGCCTCCCACGCGGGCACCGGCACCAGCCGGTTCCGCTCGTCGCGCTGCGGCACCCGCCCGACCGTCAACTGCAGGGTACGCCCGGTGGAATCGCTGGTCAGAACGCTGTTGACCGGTTCCACCCACCGCGACAGCGCGTCCGCCACATCGTCCACCGTCGTCGCGTGCAACAACGGCAGAAGGGCGTCGAAACCCAGATCAAAGGCGACCCTGGCCGGCGTACGCATACTCAGCGCCCCGTCGACGACGGGCCCCCGGGCCGTCTCCACGACATCGACGACGACCGGTTCGGAATCCCGTACCAGAATCGTCTCCTGGTGTGCGTCCACCGGCTCCCAGCCGTCCGGGCCGCGCGCCGAGCCGTCCCGCAGTTCCTCGATGAACAGGTCCTGATAGTCGGCCATCGCGTTGGTGATCGCCCAGGCCACCGACCCGGTGTGCCCGAAGTGCTGTACCCCGGGGACGCCGGGGAAGGTGAGCCCGGCGACGTCGAACGACGGGCAGGCGAGACGGATCTGCTGGTAGACGCCGGGCAGCTCGATCAGCCGATGTGGATCCCCGGCGATCTCTCCACCGTTCGTCCAGGCGTTGCTGCCGGATCCGCCCGGCCCCTCGACGGCGAACCAGGAGACGGCGGCCGGGCCGAGCGTCCGCTCGACGTGCGCCCGCCACATCTTGTTGCCGACCGTCCCGAACAGGATCTGCTGCACGAGGAAGACGCCGTACGACGACCACGGATGCCACTCGACGCCGCCGGCCCGGACGCCGTCGGTATAAGCCGCAACCCACTCCTGTGTCGATATATCCAAATTTTCGTAGCAGCGACGCGCGGTGTCGTCCAACCGCACCCGCCGCGCGAACCGATCCCACGGCAGCTCGTCAATCCCGGCCACCTCGGCGAGCCGCCCCTCGGACCGCCGCTTCTCCACCGAGATCTGGCGGCCCCGATCAAGAGCGGTCACCCGCCCCTGCAAAAAGGCCAGGTCAAGGACCGAGCCGGCCCGCAGGTGCGGGATCCCATAAGAGTCGCGGTAGAGCTTCATGAAGCGATCGGGTTCTCCAGCTCACCGGCGAAGATCAGCGAGCTGGCCTGATCGGTGAGGTCGACCATCTGCAGCGTGTTGCGCAGCTGCAGCCGGTTCAGGCAGGAGTGTGCGAACGTGGGCCGCAGCAGGTCGAGCCGCCCGGCCAGATCCGGGTGGTCCTTGGCGTGTTCGCGGACGCAGTCGCCGGCCAGTGACCAGAACTCGGCCGCGCTGAGCACCCCGTCGGCGTCCAGGATTCCGGCGAGGTGCCGCAGGAAACCGTCGAAGACGTCGGTGAAGATCGCCAGTTCCTTGAACTCGTCGCTGACCGCGATCCGGATCCGTTCGACCTCGGGCGGCAGTGGCTGGTCGTTCATCACCGCCACCTCCTCGCCGATGTCCTTCATGAACACCCGGGTCGGCACGTGGTTCTCCAGCACCAGGATCAGGTTCTCGCCGTGCGGCATGAACGCCAGGTCGTGCCGCAGGATGCAGTGCACGACCGGCCGCAGGTAGGCGCGCAGGTAGGTGGCCACCCACGCCGCGGGGGCCACGCCGGACTCCCGGATCAGGGCGGTGGCCAGGCCGTTCCCGTCCCGGTCCCGGTGCAGCAGGCTGGCCATGGTGGCGAGCCGCTCCCCCTCGGCCAGGCGCGGCGCCGGGCTCTCCCGCCAGAGGGCGGCGAGCATCTTCGTGTACGCCGACGGGGTGCCGGTCCGGTGGTAGGCGTCGCCGGTGTACCCGGTCGACGCCAGCTCGCGCAGCACCCCGAACCGGCAGGCCCGCAGCTCAGCATCGGATTCGACGAGGTCCGCCACCCACTGGTTGATCGGTGGCGTGGCCTGCATGTACTTGGGTGACAGCCCGCGCAGGAAGCCCATGTTCTGCACGGCGATCGCGGTCTTCACATAGTGCCGGTCCGGCCGGTCCAGGTTGAAGAACGTGCGGATCGACTGCTGTGCCTGATAACGATCAGGGCCGGCGTCGAGCGGGACGATCGCCCGGCGGGCCACGTCGGGGGCGAACGTGACGGTGACCTTGTGCTCCCACTGCCACGGGTGCACCGGCAGGTAGCGGTAGTCGGCCGGGTCCAGGCCGTGGCCACGCAGCTGCTGCTCGAAGTGGGACACCAGATCGGCGCCGAGTTCCGCCTCGAAGAACGCGCGCTCTTCCCCGTCGTACACGAAAAGGCTGTTGACCTTGAGGATCGCGACCCACCGCAACCGGACCGGCCGCCCGGCCTCCGGCACGTAGGCCTCGTGGTCGCGCAGTCCGTAACCGATCCGCCCGTTGTTGGCGACAAAACCGGGGTGCCCCTCGGTCATCGCGGCCTCGATGGTCTGGAAGCTCGCGTGCACCAGGTCGTCGGCGGTCTCCCGGCGGTGCGCGAACTTCCAGGCGGTCCCGGCCAGGGTCGCCGAGATCTCCTCCAGGTACGTGCCGAGCAGCTTCTCCGGGATGCCGAGGGTCTCGCGCAGGCCGGCGATGAAGTCGAGCGCGTCGAGCGGCCCGTCGATCGAGTCGGGGTCGATCACCCAGTGTTCGAGCGGGTAGCGCTTGGCGTTGAAGGTGTGCTCGCCGAACCGGTACTGCGCGTTGCCGTCGTCCAGGACCGGCGTGATCAGGCGTTCGTGGCTGAACTCGGCGATGGCCTTGGCGATCAGCCGCCGGTGCGCGAACTCGATGGCCTCCGGGCTCAGGTGCGGGACGCTCATCTCGTACGCGATCCGGGTGCAGAAGCTGAGCCGCCCGGTCTTGCCGTGCAGGGGCACGTCATGGTCGACGACGAAGCCGACCTCGGCGTTCTTGCGGTGGATCGCCTCGTTGCGGACGTCCGGCTCGACCACCACCCGTTCGATCCGGGAGTCGGCGAAGCAGTGGTCCATCACCGCGCGCATCACCGCGGAGGTGACCCCGGAGCGCTTCCGGGTCGGCGGCGCGACCAGCACGTGCATGCCGATGTCGCCGGGGCGCACCTCGTAATGCGGGGCCAGCTCGCTGTGGACCGGGTCGTAGGTCTCGGCGAGGAACAGCGGGGTCTCGTCGTCGTCGAGGCCGAGCCACACGTCGTAGTGCGGGTTGTCGAGGAACCCCTGGTACTCCTCGCGCACCCGCTCGGGCGTCGCGTCCTGCAACCCCCAGTAGTGCGACCGTGGATGCGTCACCCATTCATGGAGAAGATCAAGATCACGATCAAGATCGAGCGGTACGAGTCTCATCGGGTCACCTCCGCTGCGCTCCGGTGACCCGACGAGCACTCAACTGTGTCTATTGATTCGCTCGCAAGCTCGCTCATCGCTTCACCAACTGACGGGGAATGTCGGCCTTAGGGGCGCCGAACTGCTGGAACGCGATCGACTCCTCGACCTTGAAGATCTCCCGGCCGGTGATCGCCTTGAGGATCACGCTGTTCCGGTACGGGCCCATGCCCAGATCAGGATCGGTCACGCTGTGCGTGTGCTCGGCCGCGTTCTGGACGAAGATCTCGTCCCCGGCGGTGTCCACGGCGTAGTCCGCGGTCACGTCGAACCGGCCGCGGGCGTCCCGGTTGATCCGGTCCCGGACCGGGTCCAGGAACGACGGAACCCGGTGCTGGTAACCGGTGGCCAGGACCAGCCCGTGGGTGGTCGCGGTGAACGAGTCGCCCTGCTCCTGGTGCTCCAGGGCCAGGGTCCAGCGCTCGCCGTCCCAGATCACGCCCTCCAGCGCGGTGCTGCTCAGCAGCGTGGTCGGGATCGGGCCGGTGAGGCTCTTGGCGTACAGCGTCTCGTAGATCGTGTCGATCAGGTCGCCGCTGATGCCCTTGTAGAGGTTGCGCTGCTCCCGGCCGAGACGATCGCGCACGTCCATCGGCAGGGCCTGGTGGTACCGGATGTAGTCCGGGGACGTCATCTCCAGGGTCAGCTTCGTGTACTCCATCGGGAAGTACCGGGGCGACCGGGTGATCCAGCTCAGGTGGTAACCGAACGTCTCGATGCCGTTGAGCAGGTCGAGGTAGATCTCGGCGGCGGACTGCCCACTGCCGACGATGGTGATCGACTCCAGCGTCTGCAGCTGCTGCTTGGCGGACAGGTAGTCGGCGCTGTGCACGTACGGGCCCTGGTCCACGACGGCCGGCACCCGCGGCTCGGTGCCGATGCCGAGCACCAGCTTGCGGGCCCGGAACGTCTCACCGCCGGCGGTCTGCACCAGATAGCCGGAGCCGTCGTGGGTGACGGTGTCGACCCGGGTGTTCCACCGGATCGAGGGCAACTGCCCGGCCACCCACCTGCAGTACGCGTTGTACTCGGCACGCAGCGGGAAGAAGCTCTCCCGGATGTAGAACGGGTAGAGCCGGCCCACCTGCTTGAGGTAGTTGAGGAAGGAGAACCGGTTCGTCGGGTCGGCCATGGTGACCAGGTCGGCGAGGAACGGCACCTGGATCGTGACGCCGTCGAGCATCAGCCCGGGGTGCCAGTCGAACTCGGGCCGCTGCTCCAGGAAGATCCCGTCGACGTCCGGCAGATCCTCGGTCAGGGCGGCCAGCCCCAGGTTGAACGGGCCGACACCGATGGCCACGAAGTCGTACGTACGCATCAGGCCATCACCGCCGCGGCCTCGTCGCGTTCGCCGGTCATCTCGCGCCCGATCCCGCGGATCAGGTCCAGTACGTCGCGCAGATTGTCCATCGTGGTGTTCGGGTTGAGCAGGGTGAACTTGAGCCAGTAGTGGCCGCCGATCCTGGTGCCGGCGACGATCGCCCGCCCGCCGTAGAACAGCCGCTGCCGCAGTCTCGGCATCAGGTCGTCGCACTCGGCGACACTCAGGTGAGCCGGGCGGAAGCGGAACAGCACGGTGCTGAGCGTCGGCTCGGCCAGCGCCTCGAAGTCGGAGTCCGCCTCGATCAGCGCGTGCACGTCAGCGGCCCGGTCGATGACCGTGTCGAACATGTCGCCGATCTGGTCCGAGCCCATGGTCCGCAGCGTCATCCACAGCTTCAGCGCGTCGAAGCGCCGGGTGGTCTGCAGGCTCTTGTCGACCTGGTTCGGCAGGGCCGCGGTCCGCGGGTTGAGGTAGTCGGCGTGCACCGCGATCCGGCGCATCGTCTCGCCCCGGCGCACCACGATCGCGCTGGAGCTGACCGGCTGGAAGTAGCTCTTGTGGAAGTCGACGGTCACCGAGTCGGCACGTTCGATCCCGTCCAGCAGGTGCCGGCGGCGCGGGGAGACGAGCAGGCCGCAGCCGTACGCGGCGTCCACGTGCAACCAGATGCCCTGTCGCTCGCAGATCTCGGCGATCTCCGCGACCGGGTCGATCCGGCCCAGGTCGGTGGTGCCCGCGGTGGCGACGACGGCCATCGGGATGCCCCCGTCCCGGCGGGCGTCGTCGATCGCGACGGCCAGGGCCGTGGCGTCCATCCGGCCGGTGTGGTCGGTGGCGACACCGATCACCGCGTCGGCGTCCAGGCCGAGGATCCCGGCCGACTTGCTGACGCTGAAGTGGCTCTGGGTGGTGGCGAAGATCCGCAACCGCTCCAGGCTCGCCGCACGGTTGCGGCTCTCCAGGGCCTCTTCGCGGGCCAGCAACAGGGCCTGCAGGTTGGACTGGGTGCCGCCGCTGGTGAAGATGCCGTCGGCGCCCGGGCCGAAACCGATCC
The DNA here is from genome assembly GCF_016862075.1 of Actinoplanes couchii. Taxonomy (GTDB): domain Bacteria; phylum Actinomycetota; class Actinomycetes; order Mycobacteriales; family Micromonosporaceae; genus Actinoplanes; species Actinoplanes couchii. The sequence goes on from NZ_BOMG01000044.1 coordinate 106,378, forward strand.
GGCCGGCCGTCCAGTCGATCAGGCGGCGTTCGATGAGGGTGCCCGCGGTGCTCTGGTCCCAGGTGTCCACCGACGAGTTGACCGCGGAGATCAGCACTTCGGCGCTGAGCGCGGGGATCGCCACCGGACAGTTCAGGTGCGCTACGTAGGTGGGCTCGTGGAACCAGACAGCGTTGTCCAGGTAGAGCCGGGCGACTTCGTGCAGTGCCGCTCCGGTGTCACCCAGCGGCCGGTCCAGGTCGACGGCGTCGACCTGTTCCTGCAGCTCGGGGACGGTGGCGCCGGAGTACGGCTGCCGCACTGCCTTCACCCGGCCGGCCAGTAGTGCCGACGCGTGCCACACGCCCGACGTATAGGCGTCGAGTGTGGACCCGGAGAACAGATGCGGTGAATCGGACCGCTCCAACGGGGGCCTCCAATAAGGTAAACCTTACCTAACCTGAGGGGAGGCTAACCGGCCGGACACGGGAAGGAAACTTGCACGCGGCGCGACGGGGCGCTCCGCGGAGGGTCAAACGCGGCCCGGCCTGCGCAGTATTACGTAGACGACCATCGAGTGATCGTTGCCACATAGCGCACGAAGCCCACTCTTTGCAGAGTGGGCTTCGTCGATGTAGAAGATCAGAACGGACTCAGCGTGATCCCGGCCGCGCGCGGGTCTCCGTCGTGGACCAATGACTCCTGATTCTGCACGTCGTCGAAGGCGAAGGCGTACGCCTTGCCGTCCTTCATGTTGTCGTGGACGGCCTTCGCGTAGGTGTTGGCCGGTCCGCTCTGGTAGAAGTCGGCAGCCGTACCGCCGGGCTGGGTGTCGAGGGTGCCGAGCGTGGTCCGCCACAGCGCCGCGCATAGGGTCCGGGCGATCGGGCCGACGATCTGGTCGTTCGGGGCGCTCAGGGCACCGTCGCAACCCCACACGTTCGCGGTGGACGGCTTGGTGAACGATGCCACGGTCCTGCCGGTGCCGTCGGTGAAGTTCATGACGTCCCCGGTGGTGCGCCCGGTGTACTTCACCTCGGGACGGTCACCGAACGGCACCACGGTCAAACTCTTGCCGGTGTACGCGTTCCAGGCGCTGCCGATGTACGAGTCCAGATAGGTCGGGCTCATCAGACCGGCGTCCGCGGCCTTGCCCGGGGCGAGCACCCGCAGCACGGTGCCGTCCGAACCGGTGACGATGCTCTTGGCGAAGTCCGGGTTGCCCTTGACCGCGTCGATCACCTTCTGCCGCCCGCCCGGGACGACCTCACCGGTCTTGCTGGTCCTGCCACTGCCACCGGTCACCGAGACGACGTGCGGCACCGCGAACATGTCCACCTGCGAGCTGTTCAGCCACAGACCCGAGCTGTTCAGGGTGAACTCGCTCCAGTCGAAGAGGATGTCCCGGTTCGGGTCGGCGCCCGCCCACGGGGCCGGCTGGACCAGGCCGTCGCCAGTGATCTTGAAGTCGAGCTTCTTCCCGAACGAGAAGTAGATCCGGCCGGAGATGTTCTTCAGCACCTTGATCGTGGTGCTGGAGCCGTTGGCCGGGCCGGGGATCGCCACGTCCGGGGCGGGCACCGGCACCGGGCCGCCACCGGTCCACGGGGTGAAGGCGCCTGCCGCGTTCACGTAGCCGAGCTTGCCCGTCTCCAGGTTGACGCCGAGCACGTAGACGAAGACCGGCTGGTTGCGCCCGCTGTCGTTGGTCAGCGTGACCGGGAGCAGGTCACTGGCCGGAGGGACCGGTTCGTCCTTCTTGGTGGGCGCCGTCGTCGTGGGTGCGGCCGTCGGCGCTTCCGTGGTCGGACGGGTGGTCGGCGGCGTGGTGGCCGGAACCGTGGTCGGGACGGCCGTCGGCGGGGTCGTCACGACCACCTGGTCACTGCCCACACACGGGTTGCCGTTCAGCTTGCAGTTGACCGGCTGCGCGCCGGAGCCGACGAAGCCGAACTTCGTGCTCGCGCCGGCCGCCAGGGTGCCGTTCCAGGAGCGGCCGGTGAAGGTGCGACGGCTGCCGGCGGTGGCCATGTCGGCCTCCCAGAAGCTGCCGATCGCGCTGCCCGCGGGCAGGTCGAACTCGACCTTCCAGGACGACATGGTGGACGATCCGTTGTTGGTGATCGTCACCTCGTTCTGCCAGCCGGTGCCCCAGTTCTCGATCGTGCGCACCGAGGCGGCGGGTTCGGCCGCCGAGGCGGGCAGGGCGATCCAGGCGGTGGCGAGTGCTCCGACCGTGGCCACCGAGGCCAGGATCAAGCTCCTTTTACGGCGCATGGGGGTGCGACCTCCGAAGGCAGACAGCAACGAACGCTCGCCATCATGACCTGCGGAAAGCCGTACCCCCAGAGCCTTTAAAGCTGCTTTAAGGTCTATTTCCGTGACGTATTCCAGCCGCGACCGATAACACTTTTTCTACCGGGTGAAGCGGATCGCGCTCCAGGAGACCTTCGGCAGAGTGACTGTGACGGTGCCGCCGTCGATCGTGACGCCGTCGAAGGAACGTAGCTCGACCCGCTCCGGCGCCTCCTTGGTGTTGTAGGCGTAGACGTCGTCGTCGGCGAGGATCCAGGACTCCGCGACGGACAACTCCCCCTCGAAGGCGCTCAGGTCGACGCTGAACTCGACCGGGTTCGTCACGTCCCGGTTGACCGCGAAGACCGTCACGTCGCCGGTGGCCGGGTCGTGCGTGGCGACCGCGTCGACCAGCGGGGCCGCGCCGTACTTCGCGGTCTCGTAGGTCGGGGCGTCGATGTGCAGGCGCAGCACGTCACCCTTGGCCAGGGCGGCGGTCTTGGCGAACGGGTGGAAGATGGTCTGCTTCCAGGCCGGCCCGCCCGGCTCGGTCATGATCGGGGCGATCACGTTGACCAGCTGCGCCTGGCAGGCGGCGGTCACCCGGTCACTGTGCCGGAGCAGCGAGATCAGCAGGTTGCCGACCACGACCGCGTCGGCCACGTTGTACCGGTCCTCGATCACCCGCGGGGCGACCTTCCACTCCTCGGGCAGCGGGGCGTTCTGGAACCGGGACAGGTACCAGACGTTCCACTCGTCGAACGAGATGTTGATCTTCTTGGTGCTCTTCAGCCGGGCCCCGACCGCGTCCGCGGTGGCCACGATGCTGTTCACGAAGAAGTCCATGTCGACCGCGGACGCCAGGAACGAGCCCAGGTCACCGTCGTGCTCCTCGTAGTACGCGTGGCAGGAGACATAGTCCACCACGTCGTACGCGTGCTCCAGCACCGTCGACTCCCAGGTGCCGAACGTCGGCATGCTGGACGACGAGCTGCCGCAGGCCACGAGTTCGAGATCGGGCTCCGCGGACCGCAGCGCCCGGGCGGTGCTGGCGGCGAGCAGGCCGTACTCCTCGGGGGTCTTGTGCCCGGTCTGCCAGGGTCCGTCCAGCTCGTTGCCGAGACACCAGAGCTTGATGCCGTACGGCTTCTCCGCCCCGTTCGCGCGGCGCTGCTCGGAGATCGCGGTGCCCTCCGGGTGGTTGACGTACTCGTGCACGTCGAGGGCCTCCTGGACACCACGGGTGCCGAGGTTGACCGCGTACATGATCTCGACGTCGGCCTTCTCCGCCCACTTGGCGAACTCGTCGATGCCGACCTCGTTGGTCTCGATGCTGCGCCAGGCCAGGTCCCGGCGGCGGGGACGCTGCTCCCGCGGGCCGACACCGTCCTCCCAGCGGTAACCGGAGACGAAGTTGCCGCCCGGGTAGCGGACCATCGAGACACCCAGTTCGCGGGCCAGCGCCAGCACGTCGGTGCGGAAGCCGTCCTCGTCGGCGAGCGGGTGGCCCGGCTCGTAGATGCCGGTGTAGACACAGCGGCCCATGTGCTCGACGAACGAGCCGAAGGTCCGGCGGCTGACCGGCGCCACGACGGCGCCCGGGTTCAATACGACACGCGCACGGAGCATTGTTAACCCTTACTCATTTGACGGAGCCGATGGTCAGGCCACCGCGCCAGTACCGCTGCAGCATCAGGAAGGCAGCGATCAGGGGGACGATCGCCACCAGCGCACCGGTGATGATCACGTTGAAGGTCGCCGCACCGCCGTTGCCCATGATCGCGGACATGTACCAGGCCCGGAGCCCGACGGTGAGCGGATAGAGATCGTCGTTGCTCAGCATCACCAGCGGCAGGAAGAAGTTGTTCCAGGACGCGACCATGCTGAACAGCAGGACGGTGACCAGGGCCGGCTTCATCGCCGGCAGCGCCACACTGGTGAACACCCGGAACTCGCCGGCGCCGTCGATGCGGGCCGCTTCGAGCATCTCCTCCGGGATCGAGTCGTGCACGTACACCCGCAGCAGGTAGACGCCGAACGGGTTGAGCAACGACGGCAGGATCACCGCCCAGACCGAGTCGATCAGGTCGGCCTGCGCCATCAGCAGATAGGTGGGCAGCACCAGCGCCGTCGCGGGCACCATGATCAGGCCCAGGAGCAGGGCGAACAGGGCGTTGCGGCCGGGGAAGCGGAGCTTGGCGAAGGCGTACCCGGCCAGGGCCGAGATCGCCGTCGCGCCGACCCCGCTGACCACCGCGTAGAACGCCGAGTTGCGCAGCCAGGTCAGGTAGATCCCGTTCTCCTGGTTGAACAGCAGCTTCAGGTTCTCGAACAGGTTGAAGTCACTGAACCAGAGCGACGCGGACTGGAACAGGCCGTCGTTGTCCTTGGTCGCGGCCACCAGCAGCCACCAGAACGGGAGCAGGAAGTAGATCGCCATCAGGCCCATCGCGAGGTGCGCGACGACGCTGCCCTTTTTCAGGCTCATTTCAGCGCGCTCCGCTTCCGGGTGGCGAACAGGAAGATGTAGGACCCGACGAACACCACCGCGCCGAGCAGGAACGAGATAGCGGCCGAGTAGTTGTACTGCTGGAACGAGAACGCCTGGTTGTAGGCGTAGACGTTGGGTGTGTAGTGCTGGGTGACCGCGCCCGGGTTGAGCGGCTGCAGGATCAGCGGTTCGGTGAAGAACTGCAGGGTGCCCATGATCGTGAAGAGGGTGGCCAGGACCAGCGCCGACGAGATCATCGGCGTCTTGATCCGGAGCGCGATCTGCACCTCGCTGGCGCCGTCGATCCGGGCCGACTCGTAGATCTCCCGGGGCAGGCCCTGCAGCGCCGCGTAGATGACGATCATGTTGTAGCCGGCCCACTGCCAGGTCACGATGTTGCCCAGCGACGCCAGCACGGTGTCGCCGGAGACGAAGTCGATGCCCAGGCCGGAGAACGGGCCGATGCTGTCGCTGTAGAGGAAGCCCCACATCAGGGTGCCGATGACCACCGGGACGGCGTACGGCACGAAGGCCGCGAGCCGGAAGAACCGGGAGAACCGCGAGGTGGTGGCGTCGATCAGCAGCGCCGCGACCAGCGCGATCCCGATCATCACCGGGGTCTGGACCAGGCCGAAGATCAGCACCCGGACCACGCCCTCACGGACCAGCGGGTCGTCGATCGCCTGCTTGTAGTTGTCGAAGAGGGCGAAGACCTCCCCCTCGATCAGCGTCGAGCGGTACAGGCTGATCTTGAATGCGTACGCCATCGGCAGCAGCAGGAACGCCACCAGCAGCACCGCGAACGGCAGCACGAACAACCAGCCGGTCGTCGCCTCCCGCCACCGGGGGCGTCCCGCCTTCTTCGCCGAGGGCCCCACGGCCGCCGGAGCGGCCGCGGGGGAAGTCTGGACCTCGGTCATTACTGAACCTTGAAGCCCTGCTGGGTGGCGTAGGTCTTGACGTTCTCCTGCGCGGCGTCCAGCGAAGCGGTCCAGGAGGACTTCTTCTCGATCGCCTGGTTCAGGCCGGTCGTCAGCTGGTTGAAGTTGTAGCTGTTGAACGGGCTCCAGGAGAACGGGCCGATCGCGTTGTACGCCGGGACGAACACCTCGTTGACCTTCTGGCCGCCGAAGAAGTCGTACTCCTTGTTCTTGAAGTCGGCCGACTCCAGGATCGGGGTGGCGGTCGGGAAGAGGAACGCCTTGTCGATGCCGATCTTCCAGGCCTCGGTGTTCTTCGCGCCGAAGATCTCCATGGCGACCTTGGCCGCGATGTCCGGGTACTTCGCCTGGTCGGTCACGGCGAACGAGGAGCCGCCCCAGTCACCCTGCTTGTTCTCGCCGGCCGCCCACTGCGGCAGCGGCGCGACCTTCCACTTGCCGGACGACGCGGCGGCGTTGGCCTGGATGTAGCCGGGGCCCCAGCCGGCCGCGATGTAGGTGGCGTACTTCTCCGAGCCGAGCCCGTTGTAGAAGTCCGTGGTGTGGAACGCGGTGGTGTCGGCGAGACCGCCGTTGACCAGGCCCTCCCAGTACGTGATGACCTTCTTGGCCTCGGCGCTGTTCAGGTTGACGCCGATGTTCGACGGGTTCGCCAGGTCGTAGGTGTACGGCTGGGCGCCGGCCTGCCAGAACAGGCCGCTCAGGAAGCCGCCGTCGTTGGCGCCGAAGTCGGTGATGAAGGACTTGCCCCCGGACGCGGCCTTCAGCTTCTCGGCCTGCGCCTTGTACTCGTCCCAGGTGGTCGGGACGGTCAGGTTGTACTTCTTGAAGATGTCGTCGCGGTACATCATCGCCATCGGGCCCGCGTCGACCGGGATCGCGTAGACCTGCTCACCGGAGCTGACCTGCTTCCACGCCCAGTCGACGTAGTCGCCCTTGACGTCGTTCGCGCCGTACTTGCCGAGGTCCACCAGGTGCTTGGTGAGCTGGAAGGTCGGGATCTCCTGCAGCTCGAGCATCGCCACGTCGGGCGCGCCCTTGCCGGCCTTCAGCGCGGTCTGCAGCTTGGTGTACTGGTCCTGGCCGGTGCCCGCGTTGGTCCACTCGATCTTGATGTCCGAGTGGGTCTTGTTGAACAGGTCGACGACACCCTGGAACTCCGGGTACCACGCCCAGACCTTGATGGTGACCGGGCCGGTCGGCTTCTCGACCGGCTCGTCGTCGCCACCGCTGCTGCACCCGGTCAGCGCCAGCGTCGTCGCAGCGACCGCCGCCACAAGTGATCGCCGACTGACCCGCCGTGCGCTAAGTTTGCTGAGGTTCACTGGGTCCTCACAGTTCAAGTAGTTGCGTATCCAGTTGAGCAGTTCCGGGCCGGTCCAGGGCTCGGAAGAGCCGGCCTCCGGTGCTGGCACACCGGGGGTCGGCCGTAAGGGCCTCACCAAACGTTTCCCTCAGTCCGGCGAGTGCTGTTGCTACGCTTTTGCAGCGCTGCAAAACACAGCATGCACGGACGTCTTAGCGTCGGCAAGGGGTAACCTGCCGGAAACTTGCGGCGGGCAGAGGGAGGCAGAATGCGTCGAGAAGTCACTCTGCGTGACGTCGCGGAGCTGGCCGGCGTATCGAGCCGAACCGTCTCGAACGTGGTCAACGGCTACGCCAACGTCACTGAGCGTACGCGTGAGCGGGTTCAGCGCGCGGTCGACGAACTCGGATATCGACCCAACGTCCTGGCGCGCAACCTGGCACAGGGACGGTCCGGTCAGATCGCCGTGGTGGTGCCGTACCTGGACACCCCGTACTTCTCCGAGTTGTTGCAGAGCGTCATCCGGGCGGCGCGGGTCAGCGGCTATAACGTTTTGATCGACCAGACCGACGGCGACCCGGAACACGAGCGGGCGTTCATCGCCCACGGCTCGCGCCGGCTGCTCTTCGACGGCGTCATCTTCAGCCCGCTCGGCCTCGACCAGCAGGCCCTCGCCGACCGCGACCGGACCCTGCCACTGGTCATCCTCGGCGAACGGGCCAGCGACGGCAGCTTCGACCACGTCGGCATCGACGACGTGGCGGCGTCCCGGCTGGCCACCGAGCACCTGATCGATCTCGGACGGCGGCGGATCGCGGCGATCGGCGACCAGCCCTACGCCACCGGCGAGGCGGCGCAACGGCGCACCCGCGGCTTCCGGGAGGCGCACGCGGCCCGCGGGCTGACCCCGCGGGAAGAGCTGATCATCAGTACGCCGCGGTTCAACCGGCCGGACGGCGCCCGCGCGATGGAACACCTGCTGGACCTGGCCGAGCCACCGGACGCCGTCTTCTGCTACTCCGACCTGGTCGCGCTCGGCGCCATCCGGACCATCGTGTCGCGGGGGCTGCGGGTGCCCGAGGACATCGCGGTGATCGGCTACGACGACATCGAGGACGGGCGGTTCTCCAACCCGACGATCACCACGATCTCGCCGGACAAGGAGATGATCGCGACGACCGCGGTGGACCGGCTGTTGCTGCGCATCACCAGCGAGAGCCCGCCGCCCGGTCTCGAGCTGCGGGCTCCCTTCAAGCTGGTGGAGCGGGAGAGTACTACTGGAAGAGTTTCGCCGCGGTGATCAGCGTCTGGACGACGCCGTAACCGAGCAGGACGGACACCAGGGCCCAAGAGATCACGAGTCTCATGCCGTCGCCTCCTTCTTCTCTTCGGGAGTCTCGTCAGCCTTCGTCTCGGCCGGCTCCACGGCCTCGACCTTCGTGTCCTCGGGCTCGACGGGCGCCGCGGGCTCGGCTTCCTTCTCCACCGCCGGCGTCGCGGGCTCGGCCTTCTTCGCAGCCGGCGTCGCGGGCTCGGCCGGGGTCACCGGGGCGGCCGGCGCGGTGGCCGGCTCGTGCAGGCTCTCCGGGACCGGGCGGATCAGCAGGTTGGCGATGAAGCCGACGGCCAGCACACCGACCATGGTGAACAGAGCCGGCCGGTACGCGTCGGCGGTCAGCGTGCCCGGCTTGCCCTGCGCGTCCAGGAAGCCGTTGATGATCAGCGGCCCGGCCACACCCGCGGCCGACCAGGCGGTCAGCAGCCGGCCGTGGATCGCGCCCACCTGGTAGGTCCCGAACAGGTCCCGCAGGTAGGCCGGCACGGTCGCGAACCCGCCGCCGTAGAACGACAGGATCACCCCGGCGAGCAGCACGAACAGGGCGGTCGCGGTGTGCCCGAAGAGGGCCAGCAGGGCGTAGAACACCATGCCGACACCCAGGTACACCATGTAGATCGGCTTGCGCCCGATCGCGTCCGAGGCCGTCGACCAGGCGAACCGGCCGCCCATGTTGAAGAGCGAGAGCAGTCCGACGAAGCCGGCCGCCGCGGTGACCGCGACCGTCGAGGTGCCTCCGGTGCCCCGGAAGAAGTCCTGGATCATCGGGCTGGCCTGCTCCAGGATGCCGATGCCGGCCGTCACGTTGCAGAACAGCACGACCCAGAGCAGCCAGAACGAGCGGGTCCGGACCGCGTTGGCGGCGGACACGTTGGCCGTGGTGACCATCGGCTTGGCCTTGACCGTGGACGGATCCCAGCCCGCCGGCTTCCAGCCCTCACGCGGCACCCGGATGTTGAACACCCCGAACATCATGATCAGGAAGTACGCGATGCCGAGGGTCAGGAACAGGGCGGTCAGAGCGCCGCCACCGGCCGTCGAGGTGGTGACGGTCGGGTCGTAGTCGGCGTCGTAGAAGGACAGCAGCTGCCGGGACAGCGGGCCGGCCACCAGGGCGCCGCCACCGAAGCCCATGATCGCCATGCCGGTGGCCAGACCCGGCCGGTCCGGGAACCACTTGATCAGCGTGGACACCGGGGAGATGTAGCCGATGCCCAGGCCGATGCCGCCGAGGAAGCCGTATCCCAGGTAGAGCAGCCAGAGCTGACCGGTGGAGATGCCGAGGGCGCCGATCAGGAAGCCGGCGGTCCAGAACGAGGCGGACACGAACATCGCCTTGCGCGGGCCGTTGCGCTCCACCCAGGTGCCGCCGATCGCGGCGGACAGGCCGAGCATGACGATCGCGATGCTGAAGACGATGCCGATCGCGGTCTGTGACGTATCGAAGTGCTGGACGAGTGAAGTCTTGTAGACGCTCGTCGCGTACGCCTGCCCGATGCACAGGTGGACGGCGAGAGCGGCCGGCGGAATGAGCCACCGGCTGTACCCCTCCGGGGCGATGGTGTGCTCTCTATCGAGAGCGGAGAGCAGTGCCATCGCCGGACGATATCACCGAATTTGATCAATAAAACCGATCCGAGATCACCAATTGATGAAGAAGGTATGGAGTCGGAACGGTTCGTCGCCATTGGTCAGGTACCAGGCCCCCCGCAGCTCGAAAGGGGTCTGCCAGGCGATCGCGACCAGTGGATACGGCCGCACACCGTCGACCACCAGATCGCCGGTGCCCCCGCCGCCCCGGGCCACGATCCTCTGATCGGCGATCCGGAACACCACGACCTCGAAGTCGTGGTTCGCCGTCTGGTAGCTGACCGCGACCATGGCCCCGTCCGGGGAAAGCCGGATCCCGGTGACCTGCTCGCAGTTCCCCACACCGATGTCCAGCCACTCCGACCGGACCGGTTCCCGGTTCGCGGCCAGTGGCCGGCGCAGCAGTTCGACCGAGCAACCGGTCGTCTCCTTCGGCGCCAGCACGAGCACTCCGTCGTTCACGTCGGCCGCGGTGAACGCCCCCTGCATGTTGATGAGACCGAGCTGGTACATGTTCACCACCGGCGTCTCCGTCCCGGAGGCGATGTCGTGTGCGACCAGGTCGGTCTGGCGCCACAGATACGCGGTGTCGGCCGTCGCGGTCAGCAGACTCATCCACTCCTCGTCGTGGCTGAGGTTCCGCTGCAGCCGGACCGTGCCGTCCGGCCGGGTCACCACCAGCCGGAACTCGCTCTCGTTCACCGCCACCACCGCGCCGTCCGGCAGGGCCACCGCGCGGTCCCACCGCCCGGCGCCGACCACGTCGAGCGTGTCGATCCGGCCGCTCGGCTCCAGCACTCCCATCCGGGTGGAGGCACCGAGTTCGACGGCTCGGCCGCCCTCGGCCGCCGGCTGATACCGGCCCAGGGCGCCGTTCAGCAGCAGCCGCTGCAATCCCGGCTCCGGTGGGGCGTCGTCCGCGGCCGGGAGGTCGTTCAGCCTGCTCTCCTCCCGCCGGACGATCACGCCGAACCCGGTGGCGACGACCAGGACCACCGCGCCCACGGCAGAGAGGACGGCCTGCCGCTTACGGCGACGACGGACCCGGCGGCGCACATCGGTGAGGTCCGCGCGATAGCCCGGCGCTGCCCCGGCCGCCGCCCGGACGGCCTCGGTCACGTCTTGCGGAATCGTGTCCATCCGGTCAGTCCTCGCTGTTCAGCTCGTGGCGCAGGGCGGCCAGCCCGCGGGAGAGACGGCTCTTGACGGTGCCCTCGGTGATCCGCAGGGCGGCTGCCGTCTCGGCGGTGGTGAGTTCGAGCAGCACCCGGCAGGTGATCACGGCGCGCTGGGACTCCGGCAGTTTCGCCAGGGCGTCCCGGGCACCGACCGCGGTGTCCGGCGGCCGGGACCGGGGATGGTCGGCCTCGTCAGCCGGAGGGCGTTCCCGGCGAACCTTGCGCCACCACGAGGTGGCCCAGTTCAGGCCGACCCGGAAGACCCAGCCGGCCGGGTTGTCCAGGCGGCTGACCGTGGGCCAGCGGGCGCAGGCCCGGGCCATCGCCTCCGACACCGCTTCGGCTGCCAGGTCGTCGCTGCGCAGGGTGACCGCGAGCGCCCGGTACACCCGGTCGGCGTTGGCCCGGTAGAAGGCTTCGAACCCCTCGTGGGAGGAGGACGCCTCACCCAGATCGATCATCACTGCCGGAACCACCATGTCCGGTACACGCGGCGGCGGCCCGATCGGTTCCCGGCTAATTCTCGGCCGGGGTCTCCAGGCCGGACCGCTCGTCACGGTCGGCCCATTCCAGGAGTGTGGTCAGCGAGTGGGAGTGGTCGTCGATGTCCGAATGCAGGTCCCCTAGCTCGGCGAAGCGCTGGGGAATCGTACGAATAGTGAAGTCCCCGGGGTTGAGATCTTGAATTTCGTCCCAGGTGACCGGGGTGCTGACGGTGGCCTCGGGGACGCCGCGGACCGAGTACGCGCTGGCGATGGTGTGGTCGCGGGCGTTCTGGTTGTAGTCGATGAACAGCGCCTTCGGGTCGCGGTCGCGGCGCCACCAGGTCGTCGTCACGTCGTCCGGGGCCCGCCGCTCCACCTCGCGGGCGAAGGCGAGCGCGGCCCGGCGGACGTCGGCGAAACCCCAGCGCGGCTCGATCCGGACGTAGACGTGCAGGCCCGAACCGCCGCTGGTCTTCGGGTACCCGGTCATCCCCAACTCGTCGAGGACCTCGCGGACCACCGGGGCGACTCTCCGCACCGTGCCGAACGGGCAGTCCGGCATCGGGTCCAGGTCGATGCGCCACTCGTCGGGGCGCTCGGTGTCGGCCCGCCGCGAGTTCCACGGATGGAACTCCACGGTGGACATCTGCACCGCCCAGATCACGTCGGCCGGTTTGGTCACGCACAGCTCGTCGGCGTGCCTGTTGTACCGGGGGAACTTGACCCGGACCGTCTCCAGCCAGGGCGGAGCGCCGTTCGGCACCCGTTTCTGGTGCACCTTCTCCCCGGCCAGGCCCTCCGGGAAGCGGTGCAGCATGCAGGGGCGCTCGCGCAGCGCGCGGACGATCCCGTCGCTCACCGCCAGGTAGTACTCGACCAGGTCGAGCTTGGTGGCGCCGAGCTCCGGGAAGTAGACCCGGTCCGGGTTGGAGACCCGGACCTCGTGGTCCCCGACTTCGACGATCGTGGCTTTACCGGCCATGCCATGACGCTAACCCAACCAGGCGTCGTCCATGTCCCGAAGCAGCGTGTCGCCCGAGTCGAGCAGGTCCAGCATCGGGCCGATCCGGGGCAGCTCGTGGGTGACGAAGTACCTGGCGGCCAGGCGTTTGCCCTCGTAGAAGGCGCCCTCCTTGCCCTCGGCGGCCTTCGCCTGCTCCAGCCACATCCAGGCGATCACCAGGTGGCCGGTGGCGTCCAGGTAGGCGGTGGCGTTGACCAGGGCGCTCGCCGGGTCCTGCCAGAGCCTGGCGGTGGTCGCGGCGAGCCGGTCGCATGCTTCCATCACCGGCGCGCCGTCCTTGGCCGACGCGGCTGTCTCTCTGATCCTCGTCAGCAGCAGGGCCAGGCCGGCGCCGCCGTTCTGGGTGACCTTGCGGCCGAGCAGGTCGAGGGCCTGGATGCCGTCGGTGCCCTCGTGGATCGAGTTGAGGCGGTTGTCCCGGTAGAACTGCTCGACCGGGTACTCGCGGGTGTATCCGTAACCGCCGTGGACCTGGATGGCGTGGTCGTCGGCGAGCCGGCACCACTGCGACGGCCAGGCCTTCACGACCGGGGTGAGCACGTCCAGGAGCAGCGCGTTCTCCTCGCTCGGCTCGTCCAGCAGCTTCGCCGCCCAGAGGACCAGAGCCAGACCGCCTTCCACGTACGACTTGGAAGCGAGCAGCATCCGGCGCACGTCCGGGTGCTTGACGATCGCCACCGGGGGTGCCGACGGGTCCTTGGCGGTCACCGGGCGGCCCTGCCGGCGCTCCCGGGCGTAGTCCAGCGCGTGCAGGTAACCGGTGTAGCCCAGGGCCACCGCGCCCGCCCCGACGCCGATCCGGGCCTCGTTCATCATGTGGAACATGTACTGCAGGCCGCGGCCCTCCGCCCCGACCAGCTCGCCCCGGGCGTCGTCGAAGGCGAGCACCGCGTTGGTCGTACCGCGGTAGCCCATCTTGTGGTTGAGACCGGCCAGGACCACGCCGTTGCGCTCGCCGGTGGTCACGTCCTTCTTCGGCACGATGAACAGCGACAGGCCCTTGACCCCGGCGGGCGCTCCGGCGACCCGGGCCAGCACCAGGTGGACGATGTTCTCGCTCAGCTCGTGGTCACCGCCGGAGATCCACATCTTGCCGCCGGTGAGCCGGTACGTCCCGTCCTCGTCGCGGACCGCGCGGGTGGTCACGTCGCTCAGGGACGATCCGGCCTGCGGCTCGGACAGGCACATGGTCCCGGTGTAGCGCCCCTCCAGCATCGGCATCACGTACCGCTGGATCTGGTCCTCGGTGCCGTGCGTCAGGAGCAGGTGGGCGTTGGCCGAGGTGAGCATGGCGTACGCCGAGGTGGCGGTGTTGGCGGCCTGGAACCAGAGGAAACAGGCGCGCTGCAGCACGTGCGGCAGTTGCAGGCCGCCGTGCTCGGCGTCCATGCCGGCCGCGATCAGACCGGACTCGGCGAACACCGTCAGGGCCCGGCTCACCTCCGGGATGATGGTGACCCGCTCGCCGTCGAAGGTGGGCTCGGTCAGGTCGCCGGCCCGGTTGTGCGGCGCGAAGTCCCGCTCGGCGATCTGCTGGGAGACGTCGAGGAAGGCGTCGAACGTCTCCCGCGAGTGCTCGGCGAACCGGTCGCGCGTGGTCAGCGCCTCGACGTCGAGCCATTCGTAGAGCAGGAAGTCGAGGTCGCGCCGGGAGAAGACCTTGGACACCGCGGTCACCGCCGTTCGTCGTCGTTCGCGGACTGAAGTTCGTGCACCCAACGTGCACCAACTTTAGTCCGCGGCGCGGTGCCTGCCTATCCGCTCCGGCATCCGGCCGGCGTGCTTGATCTCGTACATCGCGTGGTCGGCGGAACGCAGGGCCTCGTCCGGGTCGGTCGCGGCCGGGGCGAGGTGCACCCCGACGCTGGCGCCGATGGTCAGCTCATGATCGTCGATCCGGAACGGCAGGTCCAGGACGTACCGGATCCGCTCCCGCATCGCCGCGCCGGCCTCCGGGCCGTACACCCCCGGCATCAGGATGACGAACTCGTCGCCACCGACCCGGGACAGCACGTCCCCGGCCCGGATGCAGGCGCTGAGCCGGTCCGACACCTGCCGCAGCAGCGCGTCGCCGACCTCGTGCCCGTGCTCGTCGTTGACCGGCTTGAACCCGTCCAGGTCGACGAAGAGCACGGCCACCGCGTCGGACCGCAACGACGTGCTCAGGCGGTCCTGCATCCGCCGCCGGTTGGGCAGGCCGGTCAGCGGGTCGTGCTGGGCCTCGTGCTCCAGCCGCTCCTGGAAGGCCCGGTTCTCCGAGATGTCCCGGGCGTTGACCACCACCCCGGTCAGGGCCGGGTTGTGCATCTGGTTCGAGGCGGTGAAGTCGAACCAGCGGAACTCGCCGCCGGCGGTCTGCACCCGGCACTGCAGGCGCACCACCCCGTCCGCCTCGCCGAGCAGCGCGGTCAGGCGCTCGCGCATCGTCGGCTGGTCCTCCGGGTGCACCACGTCGAAGACGCTGTGCCCGGCCAGCGAACCGGCCGGGAACCCGAGGAGCGCGGTGGTGCTCGGGCTGCTGAAGACGATCCGGCCGGACTCGTCGAGCACCGAGACCAGATCGGGGGCGTGCTGGAACAGGGCCTGGAAACGCTCGTCGGCACGACGGCGCTGGATCTGCGTGCGGTAACCGAGGGCTGTGATTCCCACCACACCGATCACCAGCATGGCTAGCAGGGTGACGGTCAGGGTACGGCTTCGGCTGTAGACGGCACCGTCGAACGAGGCCTGCGTCTGCGTACGCACGTAGGACCAGCCGCTCGGGGAGACAGCGACGATGACCGCGATCATCTCCACGCCATCGTCCTCGTACTGGACGAAGCGACTGCCGGGATGACCCAGATCGGCCCGGACCGCCGGGTCCACGTAGGTGCCGAGCCGCTCGTCGGTGCTCGCCGCGCCGACCCGGCCCGACGTGTCCACGATCAGCGTCTGGTGGGCGTCGCTGCGCAACTCCCGGATGTAACCCTGCAACGGGGTGGCGACGACCTGGTTCAACCCGATCAGGTAACCGACGACGCCACCGTTCACCACGACCGGGATGCCCACCGCGGCCACGAACGTGTCACCGGCCGGCATCACGCCGGCGAAGCCGTACCCGTCGGTCGCCAGCGACTCCCACATCGGCGCCCAGGCCACGTCGGCGGGATCGGGCAGCCCGGCGGAACGGTTCGACGTCAGGAACTCGTGATCCAGGCCGACCGTGATCATCCCGTACTGGAAAGTGGTGCTCTTGGCACTGGCGACGGTGAGCGTGAGCCGGTCCTTCGCGTCGGCGGTCGCGAAACGCAGCGCACTCTGACCCAGCAGACGGGTCAACTCCAGGGTGGAGTTTCGTTGCAGCTGGCCGGTGAGCGTGCCGTTGTTGGTGCCCAGTGCGGTGGTGTCGTTCCGGTGCACCGCCTCGACCGCCCGGACCGTCGACTGGTTCACCAGAATGCCGACAACCCCGGCACCGGCCAGCAAAAGCACACTGACCAGCACCGCGATCCAGTTGCGAAACCGCATCGCGTTCCTCCCTCGCCCCCGTACATCGGCAGGAGCCAGGCGAAAACCAGGGAGAACCCGGAGGGAAATAGGGCGGCGTCCGACAGCATCGACCCCCGATGATGGAGGGGCAACGTAGCGGGGTGGAACCGTCACCCCGCGTACGGTCCCGGCCCGACGAACGGAGCACCGGATGCGCATGCAGGTGGTGACGTCGCCGCCCATCCCCTCGCCGCGTCGCACAACCGATCATCTTCCCGCCACCGTCACCCCTCCGGCCCGCCGCCGCATCGCGTCAGCCGGCCTCAGCCTCGCCGGCGTCGCCCTGGGCGCCGTCTTCTACTGCCTCTCCTTCACCCCGTCCCTGCTGCCCCGCGTCTGGTTCCTGCAGGGCATGGTGGCCGGCGTCACCGCCGCCATGGGGTACGGCCTGGGCGCCGCGCTCGAGGCCCTGGTCCGCCGCTTCCGGGGGCCGATGCGCCCGCACATCGCCCGGATCGCCTGGGCCGTACTGGCGATCACCGTGCCGGTCCTGGTCGCGGTCTTCCTCTGGCTCGGCAACCACTGGCAACAGGACCTGCGGATCCGGCTCGGCATGGAACCCGCGCCCGACACCGACATCGCCCGCACCGTCAGCGTCAGCCTGCTCACCTTCACCGTGCTGCTCGTCATCGCCCGGCTGCTGCGCCTGGCCACCCACGGCTGCGCGTTCCTGTTCCGCCGGGCCGTCCCGGTGCCGGCCGCCTACTGCGCGGGCACCCTGGTGGTGGCGGTGCTCAGCTACACCGCCTTCGACGGCCTCCTCGTCGCCAACCTGTTCGCGATGGCCGACCGGTCCGCGGCCGTCGTCAACAACGGCACCGGCAACGGCGTCACCGTCCCGGTCTCCGGGCTGCGCTCCGGCGGCCCCGGATCGGCCGTCTCCTGGGACTCCCTCGGCCGGCAGGGCCGCGCCTTCGTCGCCGGGGCGCCCAGCACCGACGAACTCACCGCGTTCGCCGGCCGCCCGGCCGTCGAACCGATCCGTCTCTACGGCGGACTCGCCTCGGCGCTCACCGTCGAGGACCGGGCCCGGCTGGTGGTCCGCGAGATGGACCGGACCGGGGCATTCGACCGCTCGGTCATCGCCGTCTTCACCCCCACCGGCACCGGATGGGTGGACAACAAGGTCACCCGGTCGCTGGAGTACATGTACGCCGGGGACAGCGCCCTCGTCTCCATGCAGTACTCGTACCTGCCGAGCTTCTTCGCCTTCATGGGAGACCGGTCCGAAGTGGTCGACGCGGCCGACGCCCTGATCGGCGCCGTCCGGGACCGCTGGGCGACCATGCCGGCCGGCGACCGGCCACGGCTGCTGCTGTTCGGCGAGAGCCTCGGGACGTACGGGATGGAGACGACCTTCGGTACGCCGGAGGCCCTGGTCGACGGGGCGGACGGCGCGCTGCTCCTCGGGCCCACCTTCGCCAACCCGGCACACCGCGAACTCACCGAGAACCGGGCGGCCGGCAGTCCCGTCTGGGATCCGCACTACCCGCAACTGCCGATCGAGTTCGCCGACGACGCCACCGAACTGCGCGACCTCACCGGGCCCCGGCCCAAGGTCGTCTACCTGCAGAACGCCACCGATCCGGTGGTCTGGTGGAGCTGGGACCTGCTCTGGCAGAAACCACAGTGGCTGATCGGGAAACGGGCCGCCGACGTCACCCCGGACATGCACTGGTACCCGGGGATCACGTTCTGGCAGATCACCTGCGACCTGGTCTTCTCCAACAAGGTGCCGACCGGGCACGGGCACGTCTACAAGTCCGAGACCGTCGACGGGTGGGCGGCCATCGCCCCGCCGCCGGGATGGACGACCCAGGACAGCCTTCGACTGCGGGCACTGCTGGACCGGTGATCCGGTCATCCGTCCCGTCCCGGCCTTCCTCACGCCGGGGTCCTTTCCTTCCCCACGTCGGGTCCCCTCCTTCCCCACGTTGAGAATGTGGGGAGGGACCGTGAGGGAGGCACTGATGGTCGACGGGTTTCAGCGCGTGCCCGGGCGCCGGCAACGGCCGATCGCCCAAGGGGTCGCCGGCATGATCGCCGCCGTCCTGATCCTGGGCGGCGGGCTGCTCGCCGGGCGGCTGCTCAAGTCACCGCCACCCCTGTCCCCGTCACCGTCCCCCTCGGTTCTTCCATCGACATCAGCCACTTGACCCGGTAGCCCGGGCCGGTAGTTTGGGCCACCATGACATCGCATCGGAAGACATCAATGGCAGCGTTGGTCCTGGCCGTCACCCCGCTGTCCCCCGGGGCCGGCCTGTCCTGGCAGCTCACCGACACCGGGAGCACCGCCCGGTTCCGCGGGCTCGCCCCGGTCGACGCCGAGGTGGCGTGGGCCGCCGGCTCCGCCGGAACCATCCTGCGCACCGTCGACGGCGGCCGCACCTGGGCCTCCGTCGGACCACCCGAGGCCGCCGAACTGCAGTTCCGGGACATCGAGGCCTTCGGCCCCCGGGACGCGGTGGCACTCACCATCGGCGCCGGCACCGACTCCCGGATCTACCGCACCACCGACGGGGGCGCCACCTGGACCGAGACGTTCCGCAACGAGGACCCGGCCGCCTTCTATGACTGCGTCACCTTCCTCGACCGGCGGCACGGCCTGGCCCTCTCCGACCCGGTGAACGGCAAGTTCCGCATCCTCGCCACCCGCGACGCCGGCCGCACCTGGCAGGTACAACCCACCGACGGCATGCCGGCCGCCCTACCCGGCGAGTTCGCCTTCGCCGCCAGCGGCACGTGCCTGGTCGCCCCGCCCGCCCCCACCCACGCCCACACCAGCGCCTCTTCCTCCGCCGCTACCGCCTCCCCCGTCTCTTCCTCCACCGCCGCTACCACCGCCTCCGCCGCTACCACCGCCTCCGCCGTCTCTTCCTCCACCGCCGCCGCTTTCTCTGCCACCGCCGCTTCTTCCTCCTCCGCCGCCACCGCCGCTTCCTCCTTCTCCGCTGCCACCACCGCCTCCGCCGCTTTCTCCGCCGACGTCTCCGCCGCCCCGGGGGCCTCGCTCACCGGCCCGGGCCGTCCGGCGGGCTCGTCTGCGGCGACCGCCCGCACGGATGCGTCGGTCGATGCGGGCTCCTCGCCCGCTGGCGCAGACGCATCGTCCGTCAGTGCCGGTGCCTCGTCCGCCGACGCGGACGGCTCGTTGATCGGTGCGGCTGCCTCGCCCCGGGGAGTGGATGCGTCGATCGATGGCGGGCATGCCTCGCCGGGCGGCCGTAACGCCTGGTTCGCCACCGGTGGTGATTCGGTAGCCCGGGTCTTCGCCACCCGGGACGGCGGCCGGACCTGGACCGTCACCGCCACGCCGGTACCGAGCGGGGCCAGCGCCGGAATCTATTCACTCGCCTTCCGCGACGCACGAAACGGCATCGTCGTAGGCGGCGACTACAACACCGAGACGTCGGCACCGGACGGTTCGGCGGTAACCCACGACGGCGGCCGAACCTGGACCGTCTCCCGCACCGAACCCGGCGAATACCGCTCCGGAGCCGCCTGGCTCGGCCGCACCGCCTTGGCCGTGGGCCCGACCGGCAGCGACGTCTCCCACGACGGCGGCATCACCTGGCGACGCTTCGACACCGGCAGCTTCGACGCGGTCGCCTGCACCACCGACGGCACATGCTGGGCCTCCGGCCGCGACGGCCGAATCGCCCGCTTGTCCCACCGCTGACGCGCCCATCCACAGGGCCGAGACTCGCCGGCCCGCTTGCACGGCCCGGACTCACCGGTCCGCGTGCAGGGTCGGGGCTCGCCGGCCCTGCACACGACAAGCCGCCCTCCCGAAAAGCCGGTTCCAGACCAACCAGATCCCAGACCCAAACCCACCACGCAGTACGGCATTCCCTGCGCGTGACAACCCCGAACCCAGACCCGGCGCTCTCAACGTGACGATCCCGGATCCGCTCCGACCCACCTCGTCACGCGACACGGCGACCACCCCAGCGCGGCAGCTCCGAATCCATACCGGCTGCCTCGGCACACAGCGCCCTCAGCGTGGCGACTCCAAATCCATACCGCCCCACCCCGGAACGTAGCGACCTCAGCGCGGCGATTTCGGGGCCGGACGCGGTGTGGCGTGACCTCGCGGGGCGGGGCGGGGCGGGGCGACGGTCAGACGTCCAGGTAGGCGAGGACGGCCAGGACCCGGCGGTGGTCGTCGTCGGATGGTGGTAGGGCCAGCTTGGTGAAGATGCTGCTGATGTGTTTGCTCACGGCCTTTTCACCGATGTAGAGCTTCGTGGCGATCGCACCGTTCGAGCGGCCCTCGGCCATCAGGCCCAGTACCTCACGTTCGCGAACGGTCAGTGCTGCCAGTGGAGGCACGTTGCGGGCCAGCAGCTGGGTGACGACCTCCGGGTCCATGATCGTGCCGCCGCCGGCCACCCGGCGGACCGCGTCGATGAACTGGGCGACGTTCGCCACCCGGTCCTTGAGCAGGTAGCCGACCCCGCCGGCCCGGTCGGTCAGCAACTCGCGGGCATAGAGCGGCTCGACGTGCTGCGACAGCACCAGCACCGGCATCCCGGGGATCGCACGCCGGGCCGAGATCGCCCCCTGCAGCCCCTCGTCGGTGAAGGTCGGCGGCAACCGCACGTCGACCACGGCCACGTCGGGACGATGCTCCACCAGCGCGGGCAGCAGCGACGGCCCGTTGTCGACGGCGGCGACGACCTCGCAGTCGTACGCCTCGAGGATCCGGATCAACCCGTCTCGAAGGAGGGCGAGGTCCTCGGCGATGACAACGCGCACGGCAGCTCCACGGTCACGACGGTCGGCCCGCCCGGCGGGCTGGACACGCTCATCGTGCCATCAAAGGCGGCGAGACGTCGCTCGATGCCCCGCAACCCGGTGCCACCGGCCGGATCGGCGCCGCCCCGGCCGTCGTCGGTGACCCCGGCGAGCAGCATGTCGCCGGTGTGCCGCAGGTCGACGGAGACCGCGCCGGCTCCACTGTGCCGGGTAGCGTTGGCCAGCGCCTCGGCGATCACGAAGTAGGCCGCCGACTCGACCGGCGTGTCCAGCCGGCCGGGCAACGCCGCGGTCACCGTCACCGGGATCGGCAGGGCCATGGCCAGGGCCCGCACCGCGCCTTCCAGTCCGCGCTCGGCGAGCACCGGCGGGTGGATGCCCCGGACCAGCTGGCGCAGCTCGACCAGGGCCGCCGAACTGGTCTCGCGGGCCTCGGCGAGCAGTTTGCGGGCGGTGGCCGGGTCAGCGCCGACGAGCTCCTCGGCGAGCCCGATGGTCATGCCGAGCGAGACCAGCCGGGCCTGTGCCCCGTCGTGCAGGTCACGCTCGATCCGGCGCAGCTCGGCGGCCTGCGCGTCGACGGTGTCGGCCCGGGTGGTGGTCAGCTGGCTGACCCGCAGCCGCAACTCGGCGGCCCGGGTCGGGGCGAGGAACAGCCGGGTGATCCAGGCATCGGCGCGACGTGGGTAGGGCGCCGCGGCCACCCCGATCGCCAGGATCACCACGCCCTGCGGCAGGGACAGGAAGCCGTCGGCGAGGGTCGAGATCGGCCAGATCACGCCATAGCCGTAGTCCGTCCCGAGCGAGATCAGGAGCGGGATCAACAGGATGCCCTCGACCCCGTAGACCGGCAGGACGATTGCCAGCAGGCCGAGGACCGGGCCGAGCACCGCGCCGGGCAGCAGCCAGGCCAGATCGCGCCAGGTGGCCGGGTCACGCATGATCCAGCGGTAGTGCCGGAGACCGCCGAGCGGAGCCCGCTGCGGGCGGGGCAGATAGGGCCGGTCGATCGGCCTGCCCCACCTGGCCGCGAGCCTGCGGGCCAGGTTGGCGCGGGTTCGGATCAGTTTCGTCACCAGGGGCAGCAGCACCAGCCCGAGCCCGAGCACCGGGGTCAGCACCAGCGAGACGACGAAGAGCACGAAGAGCGGGATGTTGAGGACAGCCAGCGGGACGGCTGTCGCCCCACTCACCGCGGCGCGCAAGCCCTCCCGAATCCAGTCACGCGAGTCCATGCCCCCATCCTGGCCGCCGGGGGCCCGCCTGTCGGTAGGGGTAGCCCCACCTTCTTCGGTAGGTGGTGGTAGCCCCACCAACAAGAGGGTGCTGGCACACCTGACGCGCGGGCGCCGCGCCGGTTGGCTGGTGGACATGACGACGACAGCCGAGACCCGTACCGCCGGAAGTGATTTCGCCGAGCTCAATCGCCGGATCAACGCGGCCGGGCTGCTGCGCCGGCGCCCGGGCCACTACACCGTCCGGATCGGACTGACGGCTCTCGCCCTGATCGGCGGATGGGCCGCCTTCTTCCTGGTCGGCGCCTCCTGGTGGACGCTTGTCGTGGCGGTCTTCCTGGCCGTGGCGTTCGCCCAGGTCGCGCTGGTGGCGCACGATCTGGCGCACCGGCAGGTGTTCCGCACCAACCGGCCGAGCGCCCGGGCCGGGCTGATCGCCGGCAATCTGGCGATCGGCATGTCCTACGGCTACTGGATGGACAAGCACACCAAGCACCATGCCAACCCGAATCATGACGATCTGGATCCCGATGTCGGCCCCGACGTGCTGGTGTGGTCCCGCGAGCAGGCGCGCGGCCGGGGTTTCCTGACACGTCACCAGGCCTGGTTCTTCTTCCCGCTGCTCACCCTCCTGGGGGTCGACCTCAAGCGGGACAGCGTTCGGGCTCTGCTGGCCGGCACGGTGAAGCGGCGCGGACTGGAGAGTGTGCTGCTCGCGGCCCACTTCGCCGGCTATCTCGGGGCGGTCTTCCTGGTGCTGACCCCGCTGCAGGCGATCGCCTTCCTGGTGGTGCACCAGGCGTTGTACGGGGTCTATCTGGGGCTCACGTTCGCGCCGAACCACAAGGGCATGCCGCATCCCGACGGCACCGAGGACTACCTGCGCAAACAGGTTCTGACCTCGCGTGACGTGCGGGGTGGCCGGTTCGTGGACGTGGCGCTGGGCGGGCTCAACTATCAGATCGAGCACCACCTGTTCCCGGCCATGCCGACGCCGAACCTGCGCCGGGCCCAGCCGATCGTCCGCGACTTCTGCGCCGAGATCGGGGTGCCCTACGAGGAGACCGGACTGGTCGAGTCGTACCGGCAGGCCTTGGGGCACCTGCACGACGTCGGCGCCGAGCTGCGGGCCGAGCGAAGGACCCGGGGACAGACCAGGCCAGAGGCCCGGTGATCCGGGCCGGGCGAGCGGGCCGGCCGGCCCGAAGCGGGGCGGCTGACAGGCCGGCCCAAGGCCCGAAGACAGTCGGCCGACAGGCCGGACGAAGGCTCGAGGTGGGGTGGGTGGTGGGATGGACGGCCCCGGTGGGTCATCGATGGGCCGAAGTTCGGGACGGTGGTCTGAACTCCGGGACGGAATTGAGCGGTTGGCGGGCGTGAGGCGTAAGGTAGCCGAACCGGACCGGAAGTGTCCTTCGGTCATCCATCGAAGCGACACCGGTTCGTAACAACCCCGTCAAATTCGATTACTGGCCGCCGTGATCGACATTACCCCTGGTAGTGCCTTTCGTTCACCGGCGGGCCACATAGCGTTCTCAGAGGATTAAGGTTTAAAGTGCCGCGCGTGAAGGTGACCTTGCAGGAGATCCGGGAACGGACCTACAAGCCGGTCGACGCGTGGTGGACCGTGCTTCTGGTCGACCCGCTGGCGTCGCGACTGGTGCGTCTGGTAGCGCCCTACCGATGGATCACGCCCAATATTCTGACCCTCATCGCGTCGATCTTCGGGTTCGGTGCTGCCGCCTGTTTCGCCGTCGGTGAACCGTGGTACCTCGTGGCTGGTGGAGCCCTCTTCCACATCAGCTTCGTGGTCGACTGCATGGACGGCAAGATCGCCCGGCTGAACGGCACGGGCACCATGTTCGGCCAATGGCTCGACTTCGTGCTCGACCGCGTCCGGGTCTTCTTCATCGCGCTGGCCCTGTTCGGCGGCCAGTTCGTGCGGACCGACGACGTAGCCTGGCTCTGGCTGATGGCGATCGCGATCTTCCTGGACCTGTTCCGGTACCTGAACAGCGCCCAGATGGCGAAGGTCCGGCGCAGCATGAAGGACCAGATCAACGCCTACAAGGAGCCGCTCCGCGCGGCCCAGGCCGAGGCGGCCGCCGAGATGAGCGAGCCGTCCACCGAGATGCCCGAGCCGGAGCCCGAGACCGAGCAGACGACGACTCCCGTCAAGAAGCGTTCGCTGAAGAACCGGGTCGGCGGAACTCTGCGCCGCAACCGGATCCGGACGCACCTGTTCAGCGGTATCGAGTACGAGATGTTCGTCTTCATCGTCGGCCCGGTCACCGGTCTGGTCTTCCAGGTCACCATCTTCGCCGGTGTCGCGCTGCTCGCCTTCGAGACGTTCCTGATCTGGAAGCTGCTCCGCGCGTGCCAGAAGTTCCCGGCCAACCTGGAGGCCGCCAAGACGGCCTACGAGGAGCACGAGGCCGAACTGGCCGCGCAGCAGCCGCAGCCGCAGCCGCAGCCGACGCAGCACACTCCCGCCACGGTCTGAGGCACCTGACACCTGACAAAAACATCGAGCACCCCCGGCGCACCCGCGCCGGGGGTGCTCCTTTTTGTGCTTGAAAGACCACAAAGAGGCGCAAGACAGGCGGGAGGGACACGCGCGGGCGGGAGGGGCAAGGCGAGCGGAAGGGAGGTCAGGGGCTGGGAGAGCTGGAACCGGCAAGACGAACGGAAAGGAAGTCAGGGGCCGGGAGAGCTGGAACCGGCAAGACGAACGGAAAGGAAGTCAGGGGTCAGGAGAGCTGGAACCGGCGAGGCGGGCGGTCGGAGGCGTGGGATGGGTTTGGGACTGCTCTCGGTTTGGAACTGCCCGGTTGGGGCTGCTCCCGGTTTGAGGCTGCTGCCGGTCTGGGGCTGCTCCCGGTTTGCCACTGGAAACGGGTATGGGTGGGGGTGTGGGTGCCGAAGAGACGGCTGACGGAGTGGGGCCGGGGAACGGACTGGGGGGACTGATGACGGTTCTTGTGGCTGGGGCTGGGCGGGATCTCTCCCTGGGGGAAGTCTCGTTCACCGTTCGGCTTCGGGTTGTCAGTTTGAACTCTGGGCGGGGGCGTGGCGACTGCACCGTCAGCCTCTGGCACTGTGGGGGGCATCGGGGGTGCAGCCGGCAACGTACCGATCGGGACGGGTGGGTTTCGTTCGGTAGTGCGTTTCCCGGGGTGTACTCCGGGCACTGGCCTCATGTGCACTTCGCCGTGCATTCCGGTGGGGATGACGACTCGCTGTTGCATTCGGCTCAGCTGGCGCTTCCCGGGGACGCCTGTGCCAAAGCGGGACGCTCCACCGGCGGCATGCGGCTTGCCGAGGACGGCTGTTTCAGCGGAGGGTGGGCGCTCGAGATACCTTCCGTGACCGGCGATGTCACCCGTGGGATGGTGGCCACCCGCACGGTGGGCGTCTGATCGGGGCCCGGCTAGATTGGCGCGATGCCACGACGCAGATTGATCTACATCCTTGCTGTTGTGGCGATGTTGGGGCAGATGGCGTTCGCCATGGTGACCACGGCCATGCAGCAGTCGCCGACCATCGACGAGCCGGTCTACGTGGCCACCGCCGAGGTGTACCGGCAGCAGCAGAGCCTGCGCTACAACCCGGAGCATCCGCCGCTCGGCAAACTGATCATCGCGGCGGGCACGGCGTTCGCGGGTGCCGAACTGGATCCGGCCTATCCGGGGAATCAGACCCGGCTGGGGCGGCATCTGCTCTACGAGAGCGGTAACAATCCGTTTCAGTTGATGTTGCTGGCGCGGCTGCCGGTGATCGTACTGACGCTGGCCTTCGGTCTGGTGGTGTTGTTCTTCGCCCGGGATCTGGCGGGTCCGTGGGCGGGGCTGATCGCGCTGGCGTTGTACAGCTTCTCCCCCGATCTGATCGCGCACGGATCGCTGGCGACGCTCGACGTGCCGGCGGCGGGGATGCTGCTGACCGCATTCTGGATGGCGTGGCGGGCCCGGGAGCGGCCGAAACTGTACGTGCCGCTGGCCGGGGTGGCGCTCGGTGCGGCGCTGGCGACCCGGATGAGCGTGCTCCCGGCCGTACCGCTGCTGATCCTGCTTCTGGCCCTTTCCACCTGGACAGCGCAAAAGGCACAAGAGTCCACAACAGAGGCGGCGGGAAAGACGGGGAAGCGACTCGGTGCGGCGACCGGCGCGGCCGTCGGGGCGGGGCTGATCGCGATCGCGGTGGTCTGGTTCACCTATCTGGTGGTGGATCCGCGGCTGCGCTGGGAGACCCCGCCCGGCCTGCCCGAGTTGGAGGGGCTGAAGGCGCTGGCGGTGGATCTGCTGCCGTTCCCGCAGGCCTACCGGGACGGCATGCTGGTCCAGTTCAAGTTCGAGAACAAGCTGTACAACGGGTTCCTGCTGGGTGCGGCCTACAAGGGCTCCCCCTGGTACTACATGCCGGTCGCGCTGCTGATCAAGACGCCGCTGGGGATGCTGGCGCTCTGGGTGGCCGGCGTGTTCACCATGCTGGTGGTGCCGAAGCTGCGGGCGGCGACGCTCTACCTGCTGCCGGTGTCGGCGCTGTTGTTGCTGGTCACGATGACGGGGGCACGGAACTTCGGCACCCGGTACGTGATCATCCTGCCGATGTTCCTGGCGGTGGCGGCGGGCGCGGTGGCGCTGATCCGGACGAGGTCGTCGTGGATGGCCACGGCGGCGCTGCTGCTGATGGTGGCGACGAGTTCGGTGCGGACGTACCCGTACTACCTGCCGTACTCGAACGAGGCGTTCGGTGGCACCGCCAACACGCACAACAACCTGCACGACGCGAACGTGGACTGGGGTCAGGATCTGGCCCGGCTCGGTCAGCACCTGAAGGTGAACTATCCGGGCGAACCGGTGTGGCTGATCTACAAGGGTTCCGGGGTGCCGCGGTACTACGGGATCAACGCGCGGGATCCGTACACGGTCCCGGTCAGTCAGATCCGCGGTCTGCTGGTCATCTCGGACAGCCGGGTGGCACTGGCCAGTCCCCGGCTCAAGGGAATGATGGAAGGTGCCACCCTGATCGACCAGGTGGGCTATTCCATCAGCATCTATCGCCGCTAACGTGTGACGATGGCGGACTTCGACATCGTCATCGTGGGCAGCGGCTTCGGCGGCAGCGTCAGTGCGCTGCGCCTGGCGGAGAAGGGTTACCGGGTCGGCGTGCTGGAGGCCGGGCGCCGGTTCACCCCGGAGACCCTGCCGAAGACGTCGTGGGATCTGCGCAACTTCCTCTGGGCGCCCCGGCTGGGCCTGCGCGGTATGCAGCGGATCACCCTGCTCAAGGACATCATGGTGCTGTCCGCGGCGGGGGTCGGCGGGGGTTCGCTGGTCTACGCCAACACGCTGTACGTGCCTCCGGCCCCGTTCTTCGACGATCCGCGCTGGTCCGGGATCACCGACTGGGCCGGGGAGCTGAAACCGTTCTACGACCAGGCGTCCCGGATGCTCGGCGTCGTCGAACAGCCGACGATGACGCCGTCCGACGTGGTGATCAAGCGGGTCGCCCAGGACATGGGGGTGGGCGGGACGTTCCGGCGTACCCCGGTCGGGGTGTTCTTCGGCGAGCCCGGAAAGACCGTGCCGGACCCGTACTTCGGTGGCGCCGGACCGGATCGCACCGGTTGTGTCGAGTGCGGCGACTGCATGATCGGCTGCCGGGTCGGCGCGAAGAACCGGCTCGACGTCAACTACCTCTACCTGGCCGAGCGGGCCGGTGTCACGGTGCACCCGGACACCGAGGTGACCGCGGTCCGCCCGGACGGTTCGGGCTGGCGGGTCGAGACCCGGCGCGGGGTGTTCACTTCCGGTCAGGTGATCCTGTCGGCGGGGGCGCTGGGCACCCAGCGGCTGCTGCACACCATGCGCGACACCGGCGTACTGCCGCGGTTGTCCGCCCGGCTCGGGCATCTGACCCGGACGAACTCGGAGGCGTTGCTCGGCGCCGCCACCAAGGACGTGCCGGAGCAGCCGTTCTCCCGGGGCATCGCGATCACGTCGTCGTTCCATCCGGATGCCGACACGCACATCGAGCCGGTCCGGTACGGGCCGCGCAGCAACGCGATGGGCCTGCTCTCCACGATTCTGGTGGACGGCGGCGGGCGGGTGCCGCGGCCGCTGCGGTTCCTCGGGCAGGCGGTGCGGCACCCGGTGGTCCTGGCCCGGTCCCTGTCGGTACACCGGTGGAGCGAGCGCACGATCATCGCCCTGGTCATGCAGTCGGCGGACAACTCGCTGACGGTCCGGCGCACCCGTGGCGGGCGGCTCACCACCGGTCCCGGCCACGGCGAACCCAACCCGACGTGGATCCCGGTCGGGCACGCCGCGGTCCGCCGGATCGCCGACCGGATCGGCGGTCACCCGGGCGGCACCGTCGGCGACGTCTTCGACATCCCGCTGACCGCGCACATCCTCGGCGGCGCGACCATCGGGGAGTCGGCGGAGACGGGTGTGGTCGACGCCTACCACCGGGTCTACGGCCACCCCGGCCTGCACGTCATCGACGGCGCCGCGGTCCCGGCGAACCTGGGCGTCAACCCGTCGCTGACGATCACCGCGCTCGCCGAACGGGCCGTCGCGCTCTGGCCCAACAGGGGTGACGCCGACCCGCGGCCGGCGCTCGGCGACCCCTATCGGCGGGTCACCCCGATCGCGCCCCGGAACCCCGCGGTGCCCGCGGGCGCGCCGGCCGCACTGAGAATCACATGATCCACTCGGTGCCGGAAGCGGCAGTCACGACACCCTGCCTGACCATTCTCGGTCAACCCGACCCGCGGTTACGACGACACGTGCTCACCTACAGCGGCTTCACCACCGCGACACCGATCCCGCACCGGCTGCTGCCGATCAACGTGCCCGCGCTGGTCATCGACGTCACCGGGGCGTGCCGGGTGGCGACCGGGGTCAGTGCGGCACCGACCGTCGGCGGGCCGAGCCGGTGGGGGCACGGCGTGACGATCGGCCTGACCCCCGGCAGCATGTCGGCGCTGCTCGGGCTGCCCCTGGTGGAGATCACCGGCCGGACCGTGCCGCTCGCCGACGTGCTCGGCCCGGGCGAGGCCGACCTGGCCGAACAGCTCGCCGGGCTCGACTGGCCCGGACGGTTCGCCCTGCTCGACCGCTGGCTGGCCGGGCGCCTGACTCCGGACGAAGCCGATCCGTTGCTGACCGCGGCCTGGTGGCGCCTGCAACACGGCCCCGGACGAGCCCGGGTGGACGCCGTCGCCACCGCTCTCGGGACGAGCCGCCGCCGGCTGGAGGTCGCCTTCCGCAGGTCGGTCGGTGTCTCCCCCGGCACGGTCGCCCGGGTCGCCCGGTTCCAGCGTGCCGCCTCCCGCCTGCTGACCGGGACACCGGCCGCCCGCGTCGCCGCCGACACCGGATACGCCGACCAGCCGCACCTGACCCGCGACGTCCGGTCCCTGGCCGGACTCACCCCGACCGCCCTGCGCGACCTGCTCCCGGCACACGGGATCAGATCATCAGGCCGCCGGTTGCTCGCAGATTCTGGCCGGTGATCCAGGCGCCGTCCGGTCCGGCCAGGAACGCGACCACCGAGGCCACGTCGGACGGCTGCCCGAGGCGTCCCAGGGCGGTCAGACCGGCCGCCCGTTCCAGAGCTTGAGGAGTGTTGACCGCACGGAGCATGTCGGTGTCGGTGGCGCCGGGCGAGACCGTGTTGACGGTGATGCCGCGGGGGCCGAGTTCCCGGGCGGCGACGCTGGTGACCTGCTCCAGCGCGGCCTTGCTGGCGCAGTAGAGGGCGAGCCCCGGCCCGGCGACCGCGGTGTTGAGCGTGGAGATGTTGACGACCCGGCCGCCGTCCGGCAGCAGCGGGATCGCGGCCTGCAGGGCGAAGAGCGGGAACTTCGTGTTGATCGTCAGAACCCGGTCGAACTCGGCGGCTGTCAGCTCGGCGATCGGCTGCTGCACGGCGATACCGGCATTGTTGACCAGGATGTCCAGGCCGTCCCGGACCGGCTCGAAGATCGCCGGGAGGGTGTCCAGATCGGCCTGGTCGCAGCGGACCGCGGTGGCGCCGATCTCGGCGGCCAGCAACTCCGCGGCGTCCTTCGCCCGCTGGTAGGTGAACACGACCCGGGCGCCGTCCGCGGCCAGCCGCCGGGCGACGGCCCGGCCGATGCCCCGCGAGCCGCCGGTGACGAGAGCGGTTTTTCCGGTGAGCGTCATGCCGGGACGCTATCTACGCTCACCGTCGGGCGTCTTGAACAAAAACGATGCGCCGGTACGCCAGCACCTCCACAACCGCACCAGCGGGTCCCGTCCCGGCACCGCGAGGTCCGCGCGCCACCGGACCGACCCCCGACCGCCGGGCCGGACGCGGTGGTCCAGGTGAAAAGGTCAGAGCACCAGGGCATCCGTCCACAGCTGGCGGGACCGGCCGGACAGCGCCTCCATCAGGCCCACCGCCTGGCTGTCGGTCAACCCGGCCACGAAGTCGACGATGGCCCGGCCGCGAGCGCGCTGAACCCGTTCCGGGGTGCCGGGCGGCAGCTCGGTTTCGGCGAGTTCCACCAGGTCACGGAGGCGGCGGGGCAGGCGCTGGGCCTCCTCCGGGTCGGTCAGCCAGGACAGCAGGGCCTCGACCAGCGACGCCAGCAGCCGGCCCTGCCCGCGCTGGTGCAGGGCCAGGTCGGGGCGTTCCAGCACGAACCGGTTCTGCACGAACTTGAGGATCTGCACCTCGTGCCACTGGGCCCGGGACAGCTGGACGTGACCGCTGCGGACGGCCGGCTGCCCGATCATCTCGACCGACTCGACCAGGCGCCGGGTCCAGTTCGCCGAGAACGCCGCGACCCGGGCCTCCGACTCCAGCGAGCCGTCGAACGGGCGGGCCAGCAGCCCGTCCACCAGCTCGGCCCGGACCAGTTCGACGGCGTCGGCGAACGCCGAGTCGTCGGCGATCCAGCCGTCCTTGCGGTGCAGCTGGCGGCGCAGCGACTCGATGGCGCCGCCGGCCCGGTTGACGTCCGACTCCGGGCCCCAGCGCTGCCACGCCATCAGCTCGGCGGCGACGGCGCCCTGCTGCAGCACTCCGACCCGGTGCACGTCCTCCAGGTCGTGGATGGCGTAGGCGATGTCGTCGGCGGTGTCCATCACCGAGGCCTCGACGGTCTGCTGCCAGTCGGCGACGCGCCCGGCGAACGGGGCCCGGGCCGCCCGGACGTCGGCGATCTCGGTCGAGTAGGCGCCGAACTTGAGCGAGCCGCCCTCGGGGTCGTCCGGCACCTCGGCGGCGCCGCGCGGTGGCGGGTCCATGAACCGCGGGTGCGGGTCCGGGTGGGTGAGCCGGGTCCACGGGTACTTCAGGATGGCCGCCCGGACCGCGTTGGTCAGGTTGAGGCCGATGGTGGCCTGGCCGCGGATCTCGGTGCTGGTGACGATCCGGTACGACTGGGCGTTGCCCTCGAAACCGTCGCGCAACCCGAGCCGGTTGCGGGCCAGCCGGTCCAGGACCCGCTCGCCGAGATGCCCGAACGGCGGGTGCCCGAGGTCGTGGGCCAGCGCCGCCGCCTCCACCACGTCCGGGTCGCAGCCGCCGAGCTTGTCGGCCAGGTCCGGTTGGGCGGCCCGGACCCGCTCGGCGATGGCCCGGCCCACCTGGGCCACCTTGAGGCTGTGGGTGAGCCGGTTGTGCACGAGCAGTCCGGCCCCGCCGGGGCTGATCACCTGGGTGACCCCGGCGAGGCGGGCCAGGAACGGGGAGCTGACGATCCGGTCCCGGTCCACCCGGAACGGGCTCGACGCCAGATCACCGGGGGCCACCAGGCTGTCGCCGAAGAGTCGTTGGGCACGGGGGTCGTCCATGCCCGGAGAATCTACCGACTCTGCAGAGCGTCCAGCGCGACGGCCATCGCCACGACCAGCCTGCGGTCCAGGTGCGGGTCGTGGATGCTGACCTGGTAGGTGTCCCGCAGGCCCCACTTGCGGACCACCGAGAACGCCGGGCGGCCCTGGATCGTGAAGTCGAAGTGGTACGGCAGCCACGACAGGTAGTCGATGAAGCGCCGCAGGATCGCCACCCACTGGTTGCGCTCCTGGCCGGGGATCTCGCCGTACCCGGGCTGCTCCACCACCCAGCTGGAACGCAGCAGGGAGGCGGCGAAGTTCTTCCGGAACAGGCCGATCGGCTGCCCGTGGGCGTCGGTCACGTCGTAGGTGGCGCCCAGGTCGATGACCTGCCGCGCCTTGAAACCGAGCAGCGGAACCTGCTTGGTGTCGTCGGTGTAGAGGGTCACCTGCTCCTTGAACGCCAGCCGCTTCTGCTGGGCGAACGCGAGGATCCCGGCCTCCTGACCGTCGTGGCTGACGGCGTGGACCTCGTACTGGTTGACCATGAGACGTATGCGCTGGCGAACGATGAGATGGTTCTGCGCCTGAAGGGTGTCGAGCGTCACCGGCGCAGTGTGTCATACCCGCCACTGGCTGAGAGGACCCTGTGGGGCTCGGTGGCCGGTCGCAACCTGCGGGGGTCAGACTGGAGACCATGGCTAAGCGAACGCGTACCCGTACCGTGATGGCTCTGGCACTGGCTGCCGCGGCGGTGTGGGCCGCCCGCGACGTCCCCGCCCAGATCGGCGCCCGGGCCCGGGGCGCCCGCCGGGAGCGGATCCAGCGATCACCGCAGTATTCCCAGGGCAAATTCCACAACACCGTCCCCGCGTCGCAGATCGCCGTCGGTTCCATGCCGCGGACGGCCCTCGCGGCGGTCGGCGACCGTGACTCGCGGCGGCCGCACCAGCCGATCCCGCTGGTCACCCCGGTCCCCGGCGACACCGCCGAGGGCCTGCACATCACCTGGTACGGCCACTCCTCCGCGATGATCGAGATCGAGGGCCGCCGGGTCCTGCTCGACCCGGTGTGGAGCGACAGGTGCTCGCCGTCCCGGCTGGCCGGGCCGCGCCGCCTGCACGAGCCGCCGGTGCCGCTGCGGGAGCTGCCGCCGATCGACGCGGTGCTGATCTCCCACGACCACTACGACCACCTGGACATGGTCACCATCCAGAACCTGGTGGATCTGCAGGCCGCCCGGTTCCTGGTGCCGTTGGGTGTCGGCGCGCACCTGGAGCGCTGGGGTGTCCCGGCCGGCCGGATCGTCGAGCTGGACTGGAACGAGACGGCCACCGTCGCCGGCATCGAGTTCGTCGCCACCCCGGCCCGGCACTTCTCCGGCCGCGGGTTCAGCCGGGACGAGACGCTCTGGTCCAGCTGGGTGATCAACGGCCCGACCCGGAAGGTGTTCTACTCCGGCGACACCGGCTACTTCGACGGGTTCGCCGCGATCGGCGCCGAGCACGGGCCGTTCGACGCGACGCTGGTGCAGGTCGGGGCGTACGGGGACGCCTGGCCGGACATCCACATGACCCCGGAGGACGGTGTCGCCACCCACGTCGACGTGCGCGGTGGCCTGCTGATCCCGGTGCACTGGGCCACGTTCAACCTGGCCCTGCACGAGTGGGCCGAGCCGGCCGACCGCACCTGGAGCGAGGCCAAGGCCCGGGGCGTGAAACTGGCCGTGCCGCGCCCCGGCGAGCGGGTGGACGTGGACAACCCGCCCGCGGTCGACGGCTGGTGGCAGCAGGTCAGCTGAAATCTGCCGGCAGGGGGATGCCGAAGCGGGCGCAGAGCAGTGGCACGTCGTGCCGGTCGGCGGCCCGGGGTGGATAACCGGTGTGCCATCGCACCGCCCACTCCGGGGCCTCGCACCGGACCCGCCGGCCGGCGATCTCCCCGCACCCGCCCAGCGCCCCGGCCTCGAAGACCGTCCCGTCGACCGCCGAGCCGTAGTGCAGGCGGCCGTCCGGCAGGCGTTCGTAGAGGTGCAGGTCGACGCGCCGCCGGTCGCCGTCGTGCAGGACGAAGTTCCACGGGCGGTCGCCGGGGCACGGGAAGACCCGGTCCAGACCGCGGTTGGCCAGCGCCCGCAGCAGCCACTCCAGGTGTGTCGCGGGCGCCCACAGGTCCAGGTCGGCGTGTTCCCGGGTCTGTTCACCGAGCAGCGCGTCGACCGCCCAGCCGCCGGCCACGCTGACCTCCACCTGGTAGTCGTCGAGCGCGTTCAGCACCGCGACCACGTCGCCGGCCGTCATCACGTACCGCCCGGTCATCCCACTCCCCCGCTCGTGCCGCGAGCGTCAGGTAACCGCAGTGTCCTTCCCGGAACCATCCACCGTTCGGTGGGCACCGCATCCGCCCGGCGGTCGCGGGGCGGCCCGGACCACCGCCTGCCTCGCGGCCGGCCACGGGAGAGGGCCGCTGCGGTTGTCGGAGGTGTAGGCGTATCAACTCCGCTGTTCTTCTTCGGAGGGAACGCAGATCCGGACGGCGGCGGGAACCACCTCGGCGGTGAACTTCCTGGTCTTGGCGCGGTCGCCGCCGTCGAGTTCGTACTCCATCTTCGACTCCAGCGTGACGTCGATCCGGCGGGCCCGGGTGGTGCGGACGAACGGTGAGGTGTCCGAGCGCTTGACCGCCATCGTGCCCAGTGTGCGGGCCCACTGCAGCGCGTTGTGCGCGGTGGCGACGCCGACGTCGAGCCAGCCGTCGGTCGGGGAGGCGTCGTCGAAGGCCTGGATCCCGGCGTGGATGGTGCCGACGTTGCCGATCAGGACGCAGCTGGCCTCGTCGTCGAACCAGTCGGTGCCGTCGATCCGGATCTTCGCGCGCGGGGTCTCGCCGTTGACGTGGCGCAGGCCGGTCCAGACGTAGGAGAGTTTGCCGAGGCGGTCCTTGAGGGCGCCGTCCGCGTCCTTGATCATGGCGCCGTCGAAGCCGACACCGGCCATCACGGCGAAGTGCTCGCCGTCGAGACGGCCCAGGTCGAAGCGGCGGCGGTCGCCGGTGAAGGCGATGTCGACGGCCTTCTCCAGGTCGGTCGGGATGCCCAGGTTGCCGGCCAGCAGGTTGCCGGTGCCGGCCGGCATGATCGCGACCGGGACCTTGCGGCCCTTCTTGTCCCGCGCCAGTACGTCGAGGGTGCGCTGCACCATGCCGTCGCCGCCCCAGACGACCAGCAGGTCCACATCGGCCTTGATCGCCTTGCGGACCTGCTTGGGGGCCTTGCGGCTCTTCGGCACCTCGTACCAGAGGAGCTTGTCGATGTCGTGCAGGGTCAGGAGGCGGCGTAGCTCGTCGAGGCCGCCACCCAGGGTCTTGCGCTGGTGGGCCACGACGGCGATCGTGCGGGGGGTTCGCATGTCGCCGCCGTTACCCGATCGGGCGCGCGACCAATCAGTTGACGGTCTCGCGCATGCGCTGTTCGGCGGCCGCGCTGCGGATCACCATCAGGCGCAGCTCCAGCTCGTCGGCGACGATCTCGGCCAGGTTCTCCAGGGCCTTCAGCTGGCGCGGGTTCGCCTCCCGGGGCACGCTGTCGATCACGTTGACGGTGCCGAGCCGGTAACCGTCGTGGGTGCGGATCGGTGCGGCGGCGTAGAACCGCAGGCCCAGGTCACCACGGACCAGCGGGTGCTCCAGGGTGCGCGGGTCCACGGCG
Source organism: Actinoplanes couchii (assembly GCF_016862075.1). Taxonomy (GTDB): domain Bacteria; phylum Actinomycetota; class Actinomycetes; order Mycobacteriales; family Micromonosporaceae; genus Actinoplanes; species Actinoplanes couchii. The sequence continues at coordinate 142,045 of NZ_BOMG01000044.1, forward strand.
GCGTTGTTGATCACGTAGACGTCGTCCTGGGCGATCACCGAGGCGCACAGGCCGGGCTCCGTGCCGATCTCGCGGACCCCGGTCAGCCCCTGGCAGGCGGCTAGCCACACCCGGTCCCGCTCGACCAGGGAGACGGTGGCGATCGGGGTGCCGAAGAGGGCGCCGGCCACGAACGCGATCCGGTCGTACGCGTCCTCGAACGGCTGATCCACCAGCCGGTAGCGGCGCACCGCGTCGAGCCGGGCCTGCTCCCGCGGGTCCACGTTGTCCAGGTACTCGTAGGCGCCAGACGACTCTGTCATGGATGAAACCCTATTCCCGTCGATCCGGGACATGTCGCACAGCGGGTCAGTCGATATCCGCGGTCAGTGCACGAACCCGCAACCGGGTGATCGCCCGACCGGTCACCTCGGTCACCTCGGCGGTGAACTCGGGCAGCGTCACCACCTCGCCCGGAGCGGTCGGGATGTGCCCCAGCTCGGCCAGCACCAGCCCGGCGACGGTGGTGCAGCCGCCGTCGGCCCGGCCCCGGAACCCGACGTCCGGCAGGTCGTGGATCGGGAACGAGCCGGGCATCAGCAGCGCCCCGTCCGGTTCCCGCACGGCCGACGCCACGTCGTGGTCACTCTCGTCGTAGATCTCCCCGACGATCTCCTCGACCAGGTCCTCGATGGTGACGATGCCGTCGACGGCGCCGCTCTCGTCGGCGACCAGGGCCAGCGTCTGTCGTTCGGCCCGCAGCTGCTGGAGGGCGCCGGAGACCCGCAGCGTGGCCGGCAGGAACAGCGGCGGGCGGGCCAGCCCGTCGACCGGGCCGGCCGCGCCGACCAGGTCACGCAGGTGCACCACGCCGAGCACGTCGTCCAGCCCGGCCGGGCCGACCACCGGCGCCCGGGAGTGCCCGCCGTCGATCAGGACCCGCAGCGCCGCGCCGGCGGGCCGCCCGCAGGGCACGGTGAGCACGTCCCGGCGGGGCACCAGGATGTCCCGCAGGCTCCGGTCGGCGATCGCGTAGGCGCCGGAGATGATGGTGCGCTGCTCGGCGGAGAAGTCCCGCTGGGCGGCGACCAGCGCACGGCTCTGCCGCATGATCGCCGACCAGCCGGAGAAGCGTTCGGTGAGCAGGGCCCAGCGCTGCGCGAGGAGGATCGGCTCGCTGCCACTGATCAGTACCAGGAGGTACAAAGCGAACATCCCGAGCAATTTACCCAGCTGAGCGGGTCAGAACCGGGAAAACGACCGCAGCGGCATCCGCGGACCGAACTTCGGCGCGGTGATCCCGCCCAGCGCGAGCAGATCACAGACCCGGCCCCGGTGCCCCCGGAACGGCTCCAGCAGCTCCAGCATCCGCTCGTCGGTGCCCCGGGCCTCACCGGCCAGCGCGAACGCCACCGTGTTCGGGATGTGGAAGTCGCCGACACTCACCGCGTCCGGATCGCCGAACACGAACCGCACCGTCTCCGCCGCCGTCCACGGGCCGATCCCCGGCAGCGCCGTCATCCGGGCCGTCGCCTCGGCCGCGTCCACACACCGCTCCAGCCGGTCCGCCACCCGCGCCGCCCGCAACAGCGCCTCGGTGCGGCGCTGCTCCACCCCGAACGGATGGAACTCCCAGTAGGCGGTCGCCGCGATCTCGGCCGGGTCCGGCGGCAACAGCAGATCGGCCGGGCCGGGCGCGGGCACCCCGAAACGACGGCACACCGCGCGGTACGACCGGTGCGCCTCCTTGCCGGTCACCTTCTGCTCCAGGATCGCCCGCAGCAGACGGGGGAAGAGCCGGGCGGTGGCGGGTAGGCGTACGCCGGAGAAGGTCCTGGCCAGGCGACCGACCAACGGGTGGCGCACGGCCAGCTCCGGGAAACCGCCGACGTCGTCGCGCAGTCCGATGATCGAGTCGGCCGTCTCCATCGCCCACGCCGCCCCCGGGCCGTGACCGGTCGCCACGAGCTCCGCTCCGGACCTCTGAACGATCAACGACGCGGGGCCGATCGGCGTACGCATGGCGAGCGCGAGCCCACCGGCGTCGAACCGCCCGCAGGGGTCGGACTTCGGGACCAGCAGGGGCCGCACCGAGGCGCCGAACGCGTACCGCTCCGGTGGCGTCAACCTGCGGGTCAAGGTCACCGGGTCACTATGCCACCGAATCGCGGACATGCCGATGGCCCTGACCTTGCTCCAGGGTCAGGGCCATCGGGAGGTGATGACCGGACACCCGAGAAAGGTCCGGTCATCAGGGAAACCATCCGCCGTCTTGTCGTCCGGCAGGGGGAAGGACGACGCCGTAGCGAAGGGGGGTTCCGGACCGGGTCACCACAACCCGGTCCGGATCGTTCCGGCTTCGACGGCGGGCGGTTCCGCTGTCTGTACTACCGTGCTGAACTAGCTGAACTTGCCGTACTTACCGGACGCGGACCCGGACCGAGTCGAAGGCCGGCGTCTGGTTGGCGCGCTCCATCATCGGGATACGGTGCGAACCGTCACCCGCCCAGGAGGAGCACTGGTAGTTGCCCGAGGTGGGCAGGCCCGGCACCTGGATGGCGACGGTGTCCGGCTGAGCGCTGCCACGGTTGTCCTCGGTCGCCACGAAGAACTCGGGGACCGGGTCGGCGGCCGGAGCCGCCTGCTGGCTCTGCAGGATCCGGCACGCGGTGTGGAAGTGACCACGGACGATGCCGTTCTGCAGGACCGAGCTCTCCACGTAGTAACCACCCTGGCCGGCCGCGAGGAAGCGGTCCCGGATCAGGTTGCGGGTGCTGACCTGGATGGTGAAGGCCTGGTTGCGGTTCACGTTCCGGGGAGCGTTGGTGATCAGCAGCGTGGAGTTGTTCGCGGCCGCGCCGACCTCACCGAACTCGGTGGAGACACACCGGTTGCCGTTCTGGAAACCGTCGTGCGGGGCGAGGTTCGAGGTGTCGCAGGAGTTGGTCAGCACACCGAGGCCGGCGCCAGGGGGCGGGGTCTCGGCCTGGCCACCACCGTTGTTGCCACCGTTGTTGTTGCCCTGGTCGCCACCCTGGTCGCCACCGTTGTCGCCCTGGTCGCCGCCCTGGTCACCACCGTTGTTCTGACCGTTGTCGCCACCGTTGTCGCCCTGGTCGCCACCCTGGTCGCCACCGTTGTTGCCCTGGTCGCCACCGTTGTTGCCGCCGTTGTTCTCTTCGCCCTCGCCGGCGGCGGGTTCCTCGCTCGGCGCGGCACTGGCTTCGCCGCCACCGTTGTTGCCCTGGTTGCCGCCGTTGTTCTGGCCGCCACCGTTGTTGTTACCACCGTTGTTGTTGCCACGGCCGCCGCCACGACGGGCGTTGGTGGTCGCCTCGGTGACCTCCTCGTCGGAGACGTTCTTCATCACCCAGTCACGGCACCGCGCCCGCACCTGGGCGGTGGTCGCCACGTCACCGGCGCCGTCGTCCGCGTGCTGCGTGACCTTGCCGTTGTTCGTGGTGTACGTGCCCTTCCGGGTCTGGGTGGAGAGCTGTGCCCGGTTGGGGGCCTGCAGGTCGTCGCAGGCGGCCAGAGCCCGCTGCTGGGTGCGCTCCGTGCTGGCACTCGAGATCTGAGTGACAGTCACCACGCCGCCGAACGCGGCCAGGGCAGCGGCGCCGATGACGGCGACGCGGCGCTTACCGCTGAACCAGGACGGGGAGCCGCTGCTGGCGCGCCGGTACTTGGACCTTCGCATGGGTGACACCTTTCTCTGTCGCCGTGGGCGATGTTGAGATCTACCGTGCGCGGAAGATGCGCATGGTCGTAACAACCCCGACCACCAACGCGGCAGCGAGGATCAACAGGATTACCGTGTTGCTCAGACCCGGGATGTTCTGGCCCTGCTGGGCGGAGACCATCATCTGGTTGTCCAGAGGGACCGGGCCCTGTCCCGCGGCTGCTGCCGGCGCCGGCGCTGTGGGGAGCGCGGCGTAGTCGACGATCCCGCTGCTTTCCAGCAGGGTCATGTGCGTCATCACGAACTGGTTGGTCTGCTGCGCGAGCTTGCGGACCGAGTCGTTGCGTGTGGTGGCGCGGATGGTTCCGATGGCCGGGAAGATCTTGCCGTGCGCGGCCCGCAGCCGGTCGATGAAGATCTGGTCGAACTGCTGCGGGGTCGCGGCGTTCTTCATCTCGTCGAGCCAGACCTGCTGGTCGCCGTTCGGCTGGTTCGGCAGGCTGATACCGAGCTGCTTGGCCACCGTGCGGTCCAGCGAGTCGAGCGCGACGTGCTGCTCGGCGATCGCCTTGCCGATCTTCACGACGTTCGGGTCTTCGGACTTCTCCTGGGCCATGTTGCCGGCCGGGATCTCCCAGAGACCCGCCAGGCGGACCTTGATGATGAAGTCGCGGTCAGCGTCGCTGACCACTCCGGTGCCCTTGTTGGTCAGCCCGGTGTTCGGGGGCACTGGCACGGGTTCGTCAGCGGCGTGAGCCGCCCCGGCCGGCGCCAGCATGAACGCCAGGGACATGGCCAGGGTTCCGACCAGCCATCGGGGGGCTCGGCGGGTCTTCATCTCGTCTCCTCCAACCTTTCCTGTGCCTGTGCCTGTGTGCCGGATCAGTAGCTGTAGTCGCTGCCCGATTCGGCGTCGCTGCCCGCGTCGCCGGAGGTGTCGTCCTTCGGCGGAGCGACAGGCTTCGACACGGCCGGGAGGCAGGTGAGGTTCTTGGTGCCGTTGGGCTGGATCACGAACCAGGTGCCGCTGACGTTCTGGCCCTTCCACTGACCCGGCTTCTTGTCACCGATGTAGCGGTAGAGCGGCCAGCCCTTGAGGGTGAGCTGCTTGGTACCGTCCGCGCGGGTCACCGTGCCGACGAGCGACTTGTCGACGCCCTTGAGCGTCGGGTTGCCGTCGTTGGTGAGCGCGGCGGGCCAGATCTTGGCGCAGTCGCCGTTGCAGTTCGACTTCGCCGGGTCGTCCTCGTCCTTGTCGAACCGGTAGAGCACGAAGCCGTCCTGGTCCTGGACGGTGGTGCCCATCAGCTTCACCTTCTGGGAGGTGAGCGACGTGGTGGTCAGCTCCTCGCTGATCTCCGGGACGTTCGCCTCGTCGGCCGGAGCGTCGGGCTCGGCGGTCGAGTCCGTCTCGGGCTCGGCGCCCGCGGTCGCCTCGGCGCCCGGAGTCGCGACGACATCGTTGGAGGCGGGCTCTGCGGCGTTGCCGTAGTCCGCCGCTTCGTATTGGGTCGGGGCACATGCGGACAGGGCGAACACTGCCGCCAACGCCGCGCCTACGACCCTCAACTTGCGCTTCTCCGGTACCACGTGGCCCCTCCCGGGTGATTCATGGCTTTGGCCATTCCGGGCAGTAGTACGGCGGGAGCGCGGAGACGGTTGAACATTTGGGCCGATCAAATTAATGATTTTTCCGTTGAACCACTGGACGGTCCGGCCCGTATACATGTCACCACCACATACGAAATGGCCCGGTCGCCGAGGCGACCGGGCCATTTGCGTGTTCGAACGATTACGGAACGCGAACCAGAGTCGAGGTGGACCCGTTCGCGGCGACCTCTTCCACCTGAACGTGGGCGATCTCTTCCTTCGGGATCTCGGTCGCGGTCTGGAGCATCAGCGGCGCCGGGTTGGCGGCGGTGCCCCAGCCCTTGCCCGCCGGCACGACCCAGCCGGAGACCTTCTCCTTGACCCCGTTGGTACGCACCACGTACAGCGCACAGGTCTTCGAGCCCTCGATGCCACCGACGGCGTACGAGATCTGCGTGCCGTAGTCCTTCTTCAGCAGACCGACGACGAGGCTGACGTTGGAGCGGTCACCGGTGGCGCTGTAGTTGTCACCGGGCAGCTTGGTGCCGCCGATGCCGAGGTCACCGTTGGGCAGCGGATCGAGCTGGTTCTGCCCGCCACCCTGCGCGGTGGTGTCCGGCGTGCTGCCCGAGCCCGAACCGAGCCACTGGCCACCGGCGAAGAGCGCGCCGATCGACAGCATGGTGAAGACCACCACGGCGGCGGCCAGCGAGTAGAGCCGGCGGCTGTTGGCACGCTGCCGCTCGGCACCGACCTCGCCCAGCATGTTGTGCAGCACGGTGGCGTCCCGCTCGGCCTGCTCGGCCGCCACGAAGGCCTCACCGTCGACCGTCGAGAGGACGTCCGCCACCTCGACGAACGACTCCAGCTCGTACGCACACTGCGCGCACTCGATCAGGTGGTCCTCGAACAGCGCCGCGTCCCGGTCGCCGAGGATGCCGAGAGCGTACGAAGCGACGTCGTAGTGCTGATCCTGCGTCATTCCGTCACCCCCCGCTGCTGAAGTGCGGTGCGCAGGGCGCGCAGCGCGTAGTAGACCCGCGACTTGGCGGTGCCGAGAGGCAGGTTGAGCGACTCGGCTGCCTCCGGGACGGTGCGGCCACGGAAGTACGTCTCGATGAGGATCTCCCGATGCGAATGGCTGAGCTGCCGGAGCGCGTCCGACACTGTCATCGACTGCAGAACCTTGTCGGTCTCGTCGGACGTCGTCGGGAAGCTCTCCAGCTCCCGGTCGTACGTCTCGGCGGGGCGGGCGTTGGCACTGCGATGCTCGTCGATGGCGATGCGACGGGCCACCGTCACCAGCCACGGCCTCAGCGATTGCTGACCCTGCGCGCCGAGGCGGTGCGCGTTGCGCCACGCCCTCAGCAGCGTCTCCTGCACGATGTCCTCCGCGCGCTGCCGGTCTCCACCGGTCAGCCGCAGGACGAACATCAGCAGGGGGCCGGCGTGCTCTTCGTACAGCATCCGCACGAGGGTGTCCTCGTGACTCGGCGTGCTGTTCGGAGCCGACTGGTGCCGCGGACCCTGCCTCGGGATAGTCGTGCCCTCGTCCCGCTGGTTGCCGTTGCCACCACCGTCGAGAGCCTGCCACCTACCACCGGAGTGTTGCCGTGCCATCACATGCAACCTCTCCGGCGCGAGCCGATCCTCGGCCACCGCATGCATCGATACCTCCGCCCGGACCTTTCCCCGTCGCCTGAGATACGGCCGGGATGCCCCGCCGGGATCAAAGCTGGGGCAGAAATTTCCGGGACGCTCGGTCTCAACGGTCCTCCGCTGCGTTTCGTGATCGAGAGGGCGCCCGGCGCCGATCACTCTCTGTATTGATCAACGCCGATCGGGACACCAGGTAAGGCGGAATGATACTCAGTGACTTTGGCCCCTGGACAACTCCGGTGAGAAGAATTCTTGTCGCACCGGAGAGCGCGATCTCGTAGCGTGAACAAGCGATTCCGCAGCGTTGTCATGAGTGCGTATTGTGCGGTGAATGGGCGTGCTGCCGAACCGATCGGGGGATGCCTTATTGCCGGTCGGACCCTTTCGGGCGACACCCGGCGGGGAGCGCTCCCAATTTCCGAATTGCCTGTTCGTGTGGCCCTCGGAGTCCGAATAGGCACGTTGCCCCGCACCACGGTGTGACCGGCGGACACGAGGTTGGCACGGCAATCCCGCCACCGTCCCAGAACGCGAGACTTTGTCAGGTCTCTACCGTCCACCTGGTGGACGGCCCTCTGTGCACGAGAACACCCCGCGCACAGAGGGTGAAGATCAGCGCGACCGGCTGGTCGCCAGCGCCAGCGCCCGGTGCAGCACCCGGGCATCGCCGAGCATGCCGCGCAGTCGCCGCTCCAGCCCGGCGATCGGCACCAGGTTCTGCGGCGCCCGGGGGTCCTTGTAGGCCGACGACGCGAACCGTGGCAGCGTCGCCACCGACACGTCCGCCAGCTCCACCGCCTGCTCCGCGCTCAGCTCCGGCGAACACTCCACCCGGACGATCCCGGACCACGGGGCGCCCGACGAGCCGGGCAGCCGCAGGTACCACGACCAGCCGCCCCACACCGACATCAGATGGAAGACCGGGGTGCGCTGCCCCGGCCGGAGCCGGGGCACGACCGACTCCTGCGCGGCCGGCAGATAGTGCTTCTGCTGGGTCTTCACGTAACCGATGGTCCGGGGCAGCTGCCGCCGGCTGCGCAGCGGGCCGTCAACGATCAGCAGATCCGTGCCGTCCGAACCGCCGTCCCGCGCGGCCGACGAGATCTCGATCTCCAGTGCGGTCAGCGGCGGCTGGACCGCGGCCGGGAGCTTGCTCGCCTCGCCGGCGCCGCTGATCCGGTGCACCTCGTAGCGCACCGAACCGGCCTGCACGTCGGTCGCGGTCGGGCTGGCGGTGAACAGGCCCCGGGCGACCCGGGCGCCGGCCAGCTCGGCCACCCCCCGGGCCAGATCGCAACGGACCACCCCGGCGGCGTACGACGCGGCCAGCCCCGGGTACGTGGTGCCGTCCTCCTCCGCCGTCCACAGCCCGGCATCGTTGCGGCGCACTCCGTCGACCAGGAACACCACGTCCGGCACGACCGCGGACGGGGAGACGTCGATCGGCGCCCACTCGGCGGCCGGCACCTCCACGTCCACGTCGACCTGCGCGCTGCTGGACGAGCCGGGACCGTCGGCGCCGTCCCCACCCTCGTACGACGCGCCGTACGACGGATCCCACGCGTCGACGAACATCCTGGTCACAGGCCGACCCTCTCGACGTGGGCGGTACGCGCGTCCTTGTGCACCTCGAACCGGACCGGCACCCGCTCGGCCAGCGCGTGCACGTGGGTGACCAGGCCGACCATCCGGTCGCCGCGGGCCGCCAGGTTCTCCAGGGTGGCCGCGACCACGTCCAGGGTGGCCGCGTCCAGGGTGCCGAAGCCCTCGTCCAGGACGATCGACTCCAGGCTGGCCGCGGTGGTGCTCATCCCGGCCAGCTGTTCGGACAGGGCCAGCGCCAGCGACAGCGAGGCCTGGAACGTCTCGCCCCCGGACAGGGTCCGCACCCCGCGCCGCAGACCCGCGTCGTGGTGGTCGACGACGAAGAACTCGCCCTTCTCGTGCATCAGCTCGTACTGCCCGCCGGTCAGCTCCCGCAGGATCCGCGACGCGCCGTCGACCAGCAGATCGAGCGCCTCCTCCAGCAGCCAGCGCTCGAAGTTGTTGGCCCGCAGGTGCCCGGCCAGCGACTTCGCCACCCGGCCCTGGAGCTGCAGGGTCATCCGCTGCTCCTGGGCGGCGCGGGCCTGCTCCCGGCGCTCGGTCAGCCGCTGCCAGGCCGCCTCGGCCCGCTCGGCGGTGACCGTGGCTGCCCTAACCAATGACGCCTCGTCCCGGTCCACGACGGACACCCCGGCGTCGGCGAACAACCGGACGATCGCGTCGTGGGCACGCGCCGTCGTCTCGTGCGCCGCCCGGACCGCGTCCTCGGCCTCGTCCCGGCTCGTCCGGCGCCGGCCGTGCTCCCCGGCCGCCCAGTCGACCAGGGCCTGCCAGGCGCCGGCCAGGTCGTCCCGGTCGGCCGGCGGCGGGGCGAACCGGGCCAGCCCGTCCCGCACCCCGTCGAACTGCCGCCACGCCGTCCGCTGCCGCTCCTCGGCACCCCGGACCACGGTCTGCGCCGCGCGCTGCGCCTCGCGGGCCCGGCGCACCGCGGTGCCGGCGTCCTCCAGCCGGCGCTGCAACTCGGCCAGCTCGGTCAGCCGCCGCTGCAGCTCGTCCATCGTGGGCAGACCCTCGACCGCCTTGCGGACCTCGGCCAGCCGGGACAGGTGATGCTCGTACTGCCCGCGCTTGCGCTCCAGGTCGAACGCCGCGTTCCGGGACACCGCGTCCCGCTCCCGCCAGCGCGACTGCGCCGCCTCGGACTCCTCCCGGGCCAGGTTGCCGGCCTGCTCGGCCTGCCGCACCGCGGACTCCCGCGGCACCTCGGGCACCACCGTCACGGTCTGCTCGCAGACCGGGCAGGCGTCCCCGGCGGTCAGGTGGCCGCGCAGCGCGGTCGCCCGGTCCCGCTGCTGGGCGTCCCGGTAGTCCTGCCGGGCCTGCTCCAGCAGCTGCTGGGCGCCCAGGTTGTGGGCGTGCGCCAGCTCGACGGCGGCGGCCGCGTCCCGGTGCTCGACCTCGGCGACCGAGACCTTGCCGGCGAACCACTCCTCCTGCTCGATCAGCCGGGCCAGCTCGGTGTGCCGGTCCTGCGCCACCCGCAGCCGGCCCGGGTCACCGGCGGCGGTCAGCTCACCGCGCACCTTCTCCTCGGCCTCCTCGGCCGTGTGCACCTCGACACCGGCCCGGTCCGCCGCCTCCCGCGCCGCGGCCACCTCACCGGTGGCCTCCCGCAGACCCGCGGGGGTACGCACCGCGCCGAGCGCCGTCAGCTCCGCGTCGATCGCGTCCCGTTTCCCGGCGGCGGCGCCCTCGGCCTCGCGGGCGGCCCGCAGCCCCGGGATCGCGCTCTCGACCGCCGTGGTCAGCTCCCGCATCCGCTCCAGCCGGCCGGCGGCCTCGGCGACCGCCTCGTCGGTGGCGTCCTCCAGCGTGCCGAGCTGCTGCTCCACCACGGTCAGCTTGGCCTCGGCGGCCTTGCCCCGTTCGGCGGCCCGGCCCTGCACGTCCTCGTAGACGTGCAGACCCAGCAGGTTGACCAGGATCTGCTGCCGGGTGGCCGGTTTGGCGTGCAGGAAGTCGGCGAACTGGCCCTGCGGCAGCACCACGCAGCTGGTGAACTGCTCGTAGGGCAGGCCGACCGCGTCCAGCACCGCCGCGTCCATCTCGGCCGGGGTGCCGGCCAGCACCTCGCCCAGATCCTCCAGGTCCATCCCGGTGTCGAGCTTGGTGACGTCGAAGCCGGGCGGCATCAGCTGCAGCCCGGCCCCGGCGGTCTTCACGTTGCCCCGGCCGTCCCGGCGGACCACCCGGGTCGCCACGAACCGATCCCCCGCCGACTCGAAGACCAGGCGCACCCGGGCCTCGGCCGACGACGGGGCCAGGGCGTTGCCGATCCCGCGGGCGCCACCCCAGCGGGGGACGGTGCCGTAGAGGGCGAAACAGATCGCGTCGAGCACCGTCGACTTGCCCGAACCGGTCGGGCCGACCAGGGCGAAGTAGTCGGCGTCGGTGAAGTCCACAGTCGTCTGGTCGCGGAAGACCGTGAACCCGGCCATGTCGAGCCTCAGTGGCCTCATTGGTTGCTGCTCACCTCGTCGTACAGCTCGTCGAAGAGCTCGCGGACGCCCTCCTCGGCGTTCCCGCGACTGTCCAGATAGTCACCGAAGAGCTCGCGCGGGGACCGGCCGGCGCGTTCGGCGCTGCGCGCGCCGCTCCGGGTCGGCAGCATGTCGGGGTCGATGCGAACCTCCAGGGCGTTCGGCAGGAGCTCCTGCACGTCCTCACGGAGGCCCGGCCTCGGCACCTCCCGGACCAGGACACGCAGCCAGGCATCCGGAAGGTTCACCGTGGCCAGCTGCTCCAGCGTGCCGCGCACGGTCCGCAGGGTGAGCGCCGTGGTCACCGGCACCTCGCGGACGTGCGCCGCCTTCTCGGTGGAGACGTCGATGATCGAGACCGAGGAGACGTTCTCCTCCTCGCCGAAGTCGATGGCGAGCGGACTGCCCGAGTATCGCGTCGGGCAGGGCGAGATGACCGCCTGGGTGCGGTGCAGGTGGCCCAGGGCCACGTAGTGCGCGTTCGGCGGGAAGACGGTGGCGGGCACCGCGTAACCCATGATGGTGTGCGCCTCCCGCTCGCCGCCGCCGGTGCTCGCGCCGACGATCGTCAGGTGCGCGGTGACCAGGTTGACTTTTTTCTGGTCCGCGAACGACTCGCTCAGTTTCGCGATCAGGCGGGCCACCAGGTCGGCGTAGGTCTGGTTGGCCTCGGCTGCGGTCAGGTCGTACATCTCGGCGGCCCGGATCGCATACCGCTGGGACAGGAAGGGCAGCGCGACCAGCCGCCAGTCCTCCCCGCCCTCGGTGGTCCCCTCGATCAAAAGATCATTCAGATCCGCTTTCGGGTACGAACCACGAAGCTCGATGCCCGCCGCGTCCGCCCACGGGCGCAACGCGTCCAGAGCAGCCCCGTTGTCGTGGTTGCCGCCGATCGCCACCACCCGGGCGCCGGTCTTGCGCAACGCGGACAGGGCCCGGGTCACCAGCCGGGTCGCCTCGGCGGTGGGGGCCGCCGTGTCGTAGAGGTCACCCGCCACGATGACCAGATCCGGACGCTCGGCACGGGCGATGTCGACAACCTGGGCGAGGACCTTGATGTGCTCCTCGTTGCGGTTGCGGCCCTTGAGAACCTTGCCGACATGCCAGTCGGAGGTGTGCAGGATGCGCATCGCTGAACCTTAGTCTCCAGTCAGAACGGGATGTCGTCGTCGGCCGCGCCGCGACCCCCTATCACCGCGAACGGGTCGGCGCCCTGCACTATCGAGCGCAGCGTCTCGGCCGGTGGCGGGCCGGACTCCGACTTGCGGGTGGCCCAGGCCGGGAACGGGAACTCGACACAGAGCGGGACCGGGATGTCCGGCTGGTTCACGAACATCGTGCCCGGGCGGGCCAGCAGGGCACGCTGGCGCATCGCCGGGGGAAGGAACCCGTACTCCGGGCGGGACGCCTCGGCCGGGTCCAGCCGGCCGACCACCCGGATCGCCGAGTTGGTGACGATCCGCCGCTCCACCTCGCTGGCGGTCTGCTGGGCGCCGATCAGGATCACCCCGAGCGATCGGCCGCGCTCGGCGATGTCCAGCAGCACCTCCTTGATCGGGGAGGAGCCCTCACGCGGCGCGTACTTGTTCAGCTCGTCGAGGACCACGAAGAGCAGCGGACGGCCGGTGCCCGCCTTCTCCTTCGCCTCGAACTCGGTCTTCAGCGTCACACCGACCACGAACCGCTGCGCCCGGTCCGGCAGGTTGTGCAGGTCCACCACGGTCACCTGGGCGCTGTCCGCGGTCTTGATCTGGTGCGGGCGGCGCTGGGCCAGGTCACCGCGGATCAGCCGGGACAGATCCCGCTTGCTGTTGATCATGCGGCGGGCGAAGGCGTTGACGGTGCCCATGTTGACCGCGCTGCCCGCCCAGGTCGATCGGGTGTCGTCGTCGGTCAGCTGCTCCACGACGTGGTCGACCAGATCCTGGTAGGAGCTGATCCGCTTGCCGTCGATGCTGATGCCACCCTCGGCGGGCACCGCGTACCGGGCCAGGTGGGCGGTCACCGAGTGGACCACCATCGTGTACTGCTGGCGCTCGTCGTCGGCGTCGGCGAACACGTAGGGCAGCAGCTTCAGCTCGCAGAACTCGGCGAGTGTCCAGTAGAACGAGTCCACCCCGGTCAGGCGGCTGGCCACGTCGGGGGCGCCGGACGAGTCACCGGCGCGGGGCGGCGCGTAGACCCGGACATCCGGGAACGGGGCCGCGGGCAGACCGAGCAACGCGTACGCCTCGCGGGTCTTGTCGTCCAGCTTCGTGTTCGGGTGGTCGAGGAAGAGCAGATCCTCGCCCTTCACGTTGAAGATCAGGGCGCGGGCGTTGGTGCCGTCGGCGCCCAGCTGACCGGAGCGGAACACCGAATAGAGCAGGAACGTCGCGAAACTCGTCTTCGTCGCCACCCCGGAGATGCCGGAGATCGACACGTGCGCGCCGCGGGTGCCGTCCAGGAAGTCCGCGTTCAGGAAGACGGGCACGCCGTCGCGGCCGGTGCCCATCGGAACCCGGCGCTCCATCCGGTCGAAGTGCAGCGCCGCGTCCCGCGCGTCACCGGAGGCCCGGTGCACCACCGCGCCCGGGGCCGGGGGCACATAGAGCTCCGGGTCGACCCGGGTGGTGGTGATCTCGGCGGCCTCCTGCACCATCGCGGGCAGCGTGCCGTCGGCGATGGCGAACACGTCCGAGTCGAACTGGGCGCCCTCGTGCCGGGCACGCACCTGGGTCACCACGCCGGCGATCGTCACCGGCTCGCGGTCCGGCAGGTCGCGCTTGGTCACCACGACGTCGTCGAGCTGGAGGTAGCTCCCGGGCGTCACGGCCGTCCAGAACTGGAGCGGGGTGGCATCCGCGGTACCGAGCACCCGCCCGACGGGGGAAGTTTCGTCAGACACGGGGATCATGGTGCCTCAGCGGTATGACAAATTGCCCAGGGCACCGGTTTTCCACAACCTGTGGGGTTCATCCACAGAGTTATGCACAAGATCTTGACCTTGTTGTGGAGGCGCGCCCTGATTCACGCCGATCAGTCACCCGGATCCCATTCCTACCGATCCCCCGGCGGGGTCGCCCGGTCTTCCGTCGGCTCCGCCCTCCCGTATCGCAGGAAGAGCATGTCCTCGCGGGTCAGGGCGTGGCGCAGCGACATCCGGCGCGGTGGCGCCGGCGGACCGTGGGCGATACGCCCCGCCTGGCCACCGGCCAGCAGTGGGGCCACCGTGAGACACAATTCGTCGACCAGGTCCGCGGCGATCATCGCACCGAGCAGACCCGGACCGCCCTCGCAGAGCAGCTGGGTCGCCCCGCGCTCGTGCAGCAACCGCACCCCGGCGGCCAGATCGACCTCGCGCTCCCCCAGCGCGATCACCTCGGCCACCTCCCGGATCGGCGACGCGGGCGCGGCCCGGTAAGTCAGCACGATCGGCCGGATCGGGGCATCCGCGAAGATCAGCTGCTCCGGATCCAGATCCAGCGACCCGGAGACGATCACCATCAGCGGAAACTCGGTCAGTCCCCGCGCCACCCGCCAGGCCCGTCCGCCCTCGGTCAACCGCAACGCGTCGTAGTTCTCGGCCCGCACCGTGCCGGCCGCCACGATCAGCCCGTCACAGACCATCCGGAGCGTGTCGAAGACTTCCTTGTCCCCCGGCCCCTGCAGCCCCGCCGAGAGCCCGTCGACGGAAACCGCCCCGTCCGCACTGGCGATGAAGTTGACCCGAAGGTTGGGCCGTTCCAGCCGCGGATAACAGCCGACCAGCCCATCGACCCCTTCAGGCAGCACCGGCGGCCCCGCAACTCCCGGCCTCACCGTCCCCCACCCTCCGGCCCCACCGCTTCGCTGCCCTCCGGCCCCGCCACTCCCCCGGCCTGAGGCCTCGCCGCTCTTCCGAGTTCCGCCCTTCCGTCTTCTGCTTCGCGGGGTGACGTGGTCACGGGCTGGACGGGCCGGCGACCGGCGGGGTCGGTTCGAGCTCGCCTTCCGTCTTCCGCTTCGCGGGGGGACGTGGTCACGGGCCGGGCGGGCCGGTCACCGGCGGGGTCGGTTCGAGTTTGCGGTGCTGGCAGTCGCACCAGGACCCGCCCCGGCAGTCGTCGTGCCGCCGCTCGCGACAGGCGTCACAGATCATGTCCCGACCCTAACGCCCACCCACCCCCGGCGTGCCCGACGCGTGACGACTCGCAGCCGGAACCAGCCCGGCTTCTCACCGACCCCCGCCCTCTCCAGACTTCCTCCGCGAGCCCCGCCCCTTCCTCCCGGCCTCCTCCCCGGCGCGGCCCGCCTTCTCCGGCTCCCTTTCCCACCTCGCCCCGCTCGCCCCGCTTGCCCGGGCGTCTTCCCGGAGCTCGCCCAGTCCCTCCGGCTTCCTTGGCGGTCAGCACGTGCGCTTTCCCGGCGTACCGGCAAATGGGTTTGATCTGCATCGGGATGGTGGAGGGCATCCACTCTTCGGGAGGACGGGGCGAGGGTGTGGTGGCATCCGTGCCATGCCGGCCTCATGACCCTGCGAAGGTGATTCCGGGCATGTCACGACAGCTTGACGGCCGGGACACGGCTGTGCAATCGGTCCGAAACGCCAGGTGGGCAGGGTGTCCAGGTAGGGACGGCGTCACCGGCCGTCGCGACGGGAGGAGTTTCATGTTGCTGCGGGTTCGAATCACCCTGCCGGACCGTCCCGGCGCCCTCGGGCAGGTCGCGCGCACCCTCGGGGTGGCCGGCGCCGACATCGTCCAGGTCGTGGTGCTGGAGCGGCTCGGCGGACGGGCGGTCGACGACTTCACCGTCGTGTGGCCGGGCGCCTCCCGGGTCGAGCGCCTCCTCGCCGGGCTCGCCGCCATCCCGGGCGTGCAGGTCGACGGCGTGTGGAAGGCGATAGGAGCACCGGTCAACGGTGGCCACGACGCCGAACTCCTCGCCCAGGTCGCCGCGAACCCGGCGGACGGTCTCGCCACCCTCGTCGACGCGGTCCCCGGTCTGCTCGCCGCCGACTGGGCCGCGGCCGCCGTGGTGCCGGCCGACTGGGCCGCCCGCAGCAACACCACCGGGGTCGTCAGCGAGCCGAGTGTGGTCTACGCGAGCTGGCGCGCGCCGTCCCCGCTGCGCCTGCCCGAGGTGACCCCGCTGCGGGCCCGTCCGATGACCGAGCCGGGCGGCCCGCGGTACGCGGTGGCCCCGTTCGGCCGGGGCGGCCTGGTGCTGGTGGTGGCCCGGACCGACGAGGACGACCTGCCGGCCGCCGCGTTCCACATCACCGAGGTCGATCGGGTCGCCCAGCTGGTCCGGGCCGCCGCGGTCATCCTCGGTGACCGGCTGGACTCGGCGGCCACGCCCGCGGCGGTCGGTCCAGATGTGACAGCCGTAACGTCATAAGCCCAGCTCAGGCAATAGATCTGCAACAACGGCGAGGCACTCTGGAAGACGGAGGAAAGGAGTGCCCGCTATGGCGTTGTGGCGTGTCCGGGCCACGGTCGACGATCGTCCCGGTTACCTCTCGGTGCTGACCGCGAGCCTGGCTCTGCGGTCGGTCAACATCCTCGCCGTCCAGGTGCACACCACCGAGGAGGGCGCGGTCGACGACTTCCTGGTGGATGCGCCGGATGCGCTGACCGAGGCCGATCTGCTGGCCGCGGTGGCCAAAGGCCGGGGGCGGGACGCGTTCGTGACCAGGGCCGACCCGCAAGGGCTGGCCGATCAGCCGACCCGGGCGCTGGCCCTGGCCGGCCGGCTGGTGCACGAGCCCGACGCGCTCGGCGAGGTGCTGGTGGCCCTGCTCGACGCCACCGAGGTCCGCTGGCGTCCCGGTGCGGCCGGCGACCGGCCCGGTTTCCACGGCGGCCGGATGACTCTGACCGACCCGGCCGGCGGCGCGCTGGAGGTGCTCCGGGCGCTGCCGTCGTTCACCCCGGCCGAGTTCGCCCGGGCCCAGGCGCTGGTCGAGGTTGCCGCCTCGGTCCAGCGCCGGCACCGCGACCAGGTCGCCCTGCTGCTGCCGGACGGCGCCGAGGTGGTCCTGCGCCCGGCCGCCCCGGACGATCTGGCCGCCGTCGCCGAGTTCCACAGCGAGTGCTCGCCGGCCTCGCTGCGCCTGCGGTTCCCCGGCGGCGCGCCCGCCGAGGCCCGGTTGCGCCGCCTGCTGGAGCCGTCCGGCGGTCTGACCCTGCTGGCCGTCGCCCCCGGCGGCGCCGTGGTCGCGATGGCCGGTCTGCTCACCGAGGGCGACCTGGGCGAGTTCCGGATCCTGGTCGCCGACGACTGGCAGCGGCGCGGTCTCGGCACCGCCCTGCTGAAGCGTCTGCGCGCCCACGCCGCGAAAAGCGGGGTGGAGGCGGTGGTGACACACACCGGGGCGGGCAACGCGGGCATGCTGCGCACCCTGCGCCGGGTCGGGGCGGGCCCGATCGAACGGGACGGCGCCATGGTCACCGTGACCCTCCGAGCGGCCGCCCACCCGGCAACCGAGGAGTCCCGGGCAACCCGCGGCTGACGCCCCGAGCTGCGAGCTGGAGAAAAACGGCGGGCTTCAGGCCCGCCGTTTTCTTTCACGCGGCGGCTTCAGGGCCGGCGTCTTTCTTTCGCAGGGCGGGTTCAGGCCCGGCGACTTTCTTTCGCAGGGCGGGTTCAGGCCCGGCGACTTTCTTTCGCAAGGCGGGTTCAGGGCCGGCGACTTTCTCTCGCGCGGCGGGTTCAAGGACGCTGTCTTTCTCTCGCGCGGCGGGTTCAGGCGCGAGCGGAACCCACCGCACGGCCGCGCCACGCCAGGTGGCTCAGGCGCGGCGGGGTCAGGACTGCCGGGGTCAGGACTGGCGGGTGCCGTGTTCGACGCAGGTGGCGGACCAGCCCGTCGGGTAGACCTGGACCTTCATGCGGCGGCGGCAGTCCGGGCAGAAGCGGGGTGGCTCCATCTCCCGGGCCGTGGCGCAGGGGGTGTGGTCGCCCGATGTGGCCGGCTCGCCGCAGCGGTCGCAGAACATCAGAAGGTCGCCGACAACGACTTCACCGGCATCTTCAGGTCCTTCAGCAGCTCCAGGTCGGCGGTGGCGGGGCGGCCCAGCGTGGTCAGGTAGTTGCCGACGATCATCGCGTTGATGCCACCGAGCAGGCCCTCCCTCGTGCCCAGGTCGCCGAGTGTGATCTCGCGGCCACCGGCGTACCGAAGAATGGTCCTCGGCATCGCCAACCGGAAGGCGGCGATGGCGCGCAGGGCGTCGCGTCCCTCGACCACCGGCCGGTCACCGAACGGGGTGCCGGGGCGGGGCGACAGGAAGTTCAGCGGGACCTCGTGCGGGTCGAGCGACGCCAGCTGGGCGGCGAACTCGGCACGCTGCTCGATCGTCTCGCCCATGCCGAGGATGCCGCCGCAGCAGACCTCCATGCCGGACTCGCGGACCATCGTCAGCGTCTCCCAGCGCTCCTCCCACGAATGGGTGGTCACCACGTTGGGGAAGAACGACCGGCAGGTCTCCAGATTGTGGTTGTAGCGGTGCACGCCCATGTCGACCAGCTCGTCGACCTGCTCCTGGGACAGCATGCCGAGGCTGGCGGCGACCTGGATGTCGACCGCCTCCTTGATCGCCTTGACCCCGGCGCGCATCTGCTCCATCAGCCGTTTGTCCGGCCCGCGGACGGCGGCGACGATGCAGAACTCGCTCGCCCCGGTGGCCGCGGTCTGCTTGGCTGCTTCCACGAGGGAGGGAATGTCGAGCCAGACCGCCCGGACGGGGGATGCGAAAAGGCCGGACTGGGAGCAGAAATGACAGTCCTCGGGACAACCGCCGGTCTTCAGCGAGACGATGCCCTCGACCTCGACCTCCGGGCCGCACCACTTCATCCGGACGTCGTGGGCCAGCTGCAGCAACTCCGGCAGGTCCTCGTCGGGCAGACGCAGCACCTCCAGGATGTCCGCCTCACCGAGGCCGGCACCGTCGTGGAGCACCCGGGCACGGGCCCGGTCGAGGATCTCTGGCATGCCCGTACCCTACAGAGTTCCCGGCCTGACCAGACTGTCGGAGCTGGGTGATAGTTTCCGTTCGCGTGATCACAGGGGGGATCTTGGGGGACTGGTTGGCGGAGCTGGACCGCCTCGCCCGCGAACGGGCCAAGGCGGGGCTCACCCGTCAGTTGCGGCCGCGGTCCGGTGACGACCACGTCGTCGATCTGGCCGGAAACGATTATCTCGGTCTCTCCGGCCACCCCCGGGTGGTCGACGCGGCACAAAAAGCGATTGCGGTGTACGGGCTGGGCGCCACCGGATCCCGCCTGGTCCGTGGCTCGACCGACGTCCACACCGCGCTCGAGTCCGCCCTGGCCGACTGGACCGGCGCCGAGTCCGCGCTGGTGTTCTCCTCCGGCTACCTGGCCAATCTGGCAGTGGTCCGCGCCGTCGCCGCCGTCTGCGACCTGGTCGTGTCGGACGCCTACAACCACGCCTCCCTGATCGACGGCTGCCGGATCTCCGGCCTGCCGGTGAAAGTCGCTCCGCACAACGACCCGGACGCCGTCGCCGCCCTGCTGGACGCCCACCCCGGGCGGGCCGCCGTGATCACCGAGTCGGTCTTCTCGGTGGACGGTGACCTGGCCCCGCTGGCCGCCCTGCACGCGGTCACCTCGGCCCGCGGCGCCCTGCTGATCGTCGACGACGCGCACGCCCTCGGCCTGCTCGGTGCCGCCGGCGCCGGCGGGGTGGCGGCCGCCGGGCTGGCCGGAGCGCCCGACGTGATCGTCACCGCGACACTGTCCAAGTCGCTCGGTGGCGCCGGTGGGGTGGTGGCCGGGCCGGCCACGTTCACCAGGCACCTGATCGATACCGGTCGCACGTTCATCTATGACACCGCTCCTCCCCCGGCCGTCGCCGCCGGTGTGCTCGCCGCCGTCGAGGTGGCCCGGGCCGCCGACGACAGACGGGCCGTGCTCCTCGACCGGGGCGCGCGCATCGCCGGGCGGCTGCGGGCCGCCGGATTCGCCGGGCGTGACCCGGCGGCCGGTGTCCTCTCGGTGCCGGCGCCGGGGCCGGAGGCCGCCGTGGCCTGGGCCGCCGACTGCCGGGACCGTGGGGTGGCGGTCGGTTGTTTCCGGCCTCCGTCGACTCCGGACGGCAGCTCGCGCCTGCGGCTGACCGTCAACGCGGGCGTCCCCGAGCAGGACTTCGCCCGAGCCCTGACCGTGATCCTGGAGTGCGCACCTTGACCGCCGATCCCCCACAGGCGTCCCCACGCCGCCACCTGTCCGTGGTTCCGCCGCCCCCGCCGAGCGAACCGCTGAGCCCGCCGCCGCTCTTCCCACCGGAGCCGGCCCTCTCCTCGCTGCGGGTCCGCGGCCCGGGGCCGGGCGAATCCCCCGCCGAGACGTGGGCCGCCGAGCCACCGAGACGCCGCGCGGAGCCACCGGCCCCCACGCGTCACGCGGAACCGCCCGCACCTCGCGCCGAGCCGTCCACACACCGTGCGGAGCAGTCCACACACCGTGCAGAGCAGTCCACACATCGCGCCGGGCCGCCGGCGCACCGTGCCGAGCAGTCCACACATCGCGTGGAACCGCCCACGCACCGTGCGGAGCCTCCCGCGCACCGCGTGGAATCGCCCGCGTACCGTGCCGAGCCACCCGCGCACCGCGTGGAACCGCCCGCGCACCGTGCCGAGTCGCCGGGCTGGAGCGCGCCGCTCCAACGCGGCTCACGGCGGTTGCCGCCGGAGGAACCGCCCGGGCTCACACCGCCGCCCCACCCGGAACGCAGCGGCGGCGGTCACGGTCTGCCGGTGGCGACGCCCCCGCCACGCCGGCCGGAGTCCGATCCGCTGCTGGCACACGGCGGTGGGCATGCCACCGAGCCGGTGCCCGTACCGCAGCCGGTGGAGAGCCCGGCCCCGGAGGAGCCGGAAGAGCCCCGCGAACCGGAAGCCGGGACCACGCCCGAGCCCACCCCGCGGACCACCTCCGAGCCCGACCCCGCTCCGCGGGAGAAACGTGCTCCCGGACATCCCGACGAGTGGCTCGGGATCGTGCTGGTCACCGGCACCGACACCGAGGTCGGCAAGACGATCACCACGGCCGCGATGGCCTCCGCCGCCCAGGACGCCGGCCTCCGTGTCGCAGTGATCAAACCCGGTCAGACGGGCATCAACACCGGGGAACCCACCGACGCCGAGGTGGTCACCCGCCTGGCCGGTCCGGAGACCGTGCGGACCCTGGCCGAGTACCCGGAACCGCTGTCCCCACTGGCCGCCGCCAGGGTGGCCGGTATGCCCGCGCTGGACCTGTTCGACGTGGTCGACGCGATCCGGGCGGAGGCCGAGAAACACGATCTGGTGCTGGTCGAGGGCGCCGGCGGGCTGCTGGTGCCGATGGGTCTGCGCCCGTCCGGTGAGCCGTGGACGTTCGCCGATCTGGCCACCACCCTGGGCGCCAACATGATCGTGGTGGCGCGCGCCGGGCTGGGTACGCTGAATCACACCGCGCTCACGCTGGAGGCGTTGAACCGCCGTGGCGTACCGGCGCGGGTGATCCTCGGGGCCTGGCCGGGCGAGCCCGAGCTGGTCCACTGGGCGAACCTCAGCGAACTCGTTCCGCACCTGGTGGGAGCCCTTCCGCAGGGTGCCGGATCGATGGATCCGGGGGTGTTCCGGAGATCCGCTCCGGGCTGGCTGACCCCGGCGCTGCACGGTGTTCTGGACAACTGGCGGGTCTGGGCGGAAGAGGCGGGATAGACCGACACCCGGCACAATTGCAGTCGGGGGAGGTGATCTGCCGTGCACACTGGCCGGGTGGCATTCACCCTGACGATCGACTGCGGTGGTGGCGGGATCAAAGGTTCCGTCCTCGACGAGGCCGGGACCATGCGCGCCCAGCCGATTCGAGTCCCCACCCCCTATCCCCTGCCACCTGACCTGTTCGTGAAGACACTGGTCATGCTCGGCGAGCAGCTACCGAACGCGGACCGGGTCACCGTCGGCATGCCCGGCATGATCCGGCACGGCGTGGTGGTGGCGACCCCGCACTACGTGACCCGTTCCGGCCCGCGCACCAAGGTCGACCCGGAGCTGGTCGATCTGTGGCACGGCTTCGACGCCCGGACCGCCCTGGCCGAGGCGTTCGGGCTGCCGACACTGGTGCTCAACGACGCCGAGGTGCACGGTGCCGGTGTGGTCGCCGGCACCGGTTGCGAGCTGGTGCTGACCCTCGGCACCGGGCTGGGCTGCGCCCTCTTCGACGGCGGCGAGCTCGCCCCGCACATGGAGATGTCGCAGGCCCCGATCCGGTGGGGCACCTCCTACGACACGTACATCGGCGAGCATGAACGGCGCCGTCTCGGCGACGCGCTCTGGTCCCGCCGGGTCCGTAACGTGATCGAGGGCCTGCGCCCGGTGTTCCTGTGGGACCGGGTGTTCCTCGGTGGCGGCAACTCCCGCCTGATCACCCCCGCCCAGCTGGCCAAGATGGGCGACGACGTGATCGTGGTGCCGAACACCGCGGGCATCGTCGGTGGTGTCCGCGCCTGGACCCTGGGGCAGGAGACCCGGTGACCCCGTCGGCGGTCCTCCTCGACTTCGGTGGCGTGCTGGCCGACGCCCCGTTCCGGGCCGACCCGCCCGAGCTGGTGCTGCGCCTCTACAACCTGACCGACGGCGCCCTCACGCCCGGCCGGATCCAGCGCTCACTGATCGACGGCGCCGCGCGGTACGCCAGTTGGCGCGACGAGGACCAGCCCGACGAACTCCCGCACCTGGACGTGTGGGAGCGCTTCGTGATCGCCGACTGGCCGCGCCTGGCCCAGGCCCGGGTGCGCGCCAACGCGACCCGCCTCAGCTACGACTGGGCGTGGCGCGACGGCTGGACGCTGCGTCCCGGCATCGCCGAGTTCCTCGCGGAAGCCACCGGCCGCGGCATCCCGTTGGCCGTGGTCAGCAACACCCTGTGCGGGGCGGCACACCGCGACTTCCTGACCAAGGCCGGCGTGGGCCGGCTGTTCCGGGTGCAGATCTACAGCGACGAGGCCGGCGTCCGCAAACCCAACCCACAGATGATCTGGAACGCCACGGACGCCCTGGGAGTCCCGCCCGCATCCTGCTGGTTCGTCGGCGACAGCCGGCGGCGGGACATCGCTTGCGCCCGCCGAGCCGACATCGGCACCGCGATCCTGATGCCGTCCCCCCGAGACGACACCGGAGGCGACCAGGCCACCCCCGACCACGTGGTCACCGACGGCCACCAACTGCAAAACCTTCTCTGATCGCCGGTACGCCCGTCAAAGCCCTCACCCGCGGTTCGCTTCGACGGGCGCTGCCTTCCCCGGCAGGCACACGCCCCACCGCTCACAGCTTCCGCGCCCGCGGCCCCGCCACCACACCGCCCCTGCTCTTGGCACTGGTACTGGCACTGGCACTGGCACTGGCACTGGTCATCGAACGGCGTGGCCCCCTTTCGGCGTCGGCACACACTTCCAGCCCACGCGCGCACAGACCAACCCACGTCTTCCACAGACCAGCGAACACCATCCACAGACCGACACGCCCGGTCCACAGGCCAGTCCCCTGTCTTCCACAGGCCAGCCCATGTCTTCCACAGACCGAGACGCCCCGCCCACAGACCAACCCATGTCTTCCACAGGCCAGCCCACGTCTTCCACAGACCGAGACGCCCCGCCCACCCCGTCCACAGATCAACCTGTGCTTCCACAGACCGATCCGCCCGTCCACAGGTCAACCGTGCTTCCACAAATCAACCGTGCTTCCACAGCCGACCCTCGTCTTGCGTGGCCTCAACCCCTACGAGAGGCCATCCCTCCACGCGACCCACCCTTGAGTGAGCCAACCCGACCGCGACCATCGGCATGCGAATCAGCCCTCTGCCAGCCCAACCGCACGCAGACCAGCTTCCTCATGAACCAGCCCGCGCCAGCCAAGGCCTCACCGCCCCGGCCGATGCGCAGCCTGTCTTCCACGAGCCGACCCGACGCAGGCCGGCCTCCACATGAACCAGCTCGCGCGGGTCAGACCCCACCGACCCTGCTGATGCGCGGCCCGCCCCTCACCTGACAAGTCCTCACGCGAGTGGCCGGCAGGACCGGAACATGACGCTTGATCACGCCGACCGAAGCGCGACCCCTTCAAGGTCATCCAGCGCGGGCGTGAGAGAAGAACGCACAAATCAACTCGGCTGAGCCGATAGCCTTCTCCCGCAGCCGCCCAGCGTTCGCGACACCGCCGGTAACGGACAGGGCGACCACAACCCGGCACCTGCAAAGCAGACCGCCTCATCAAGCGAAAATCAGGTCGCGTGTGGATCTACCGCCCCTGATCGGCTTGTCCAGTATCCACCGAAATATCCGCGGTGTTCGCAGACACCTGTCACTACACACAAGACGTTTGCGGGCCAGGCCAGCCGAGCCGGGCCAGACCAGGACGGGGTCGGGTCGGGTGAAGGCGGGCCAGAAAGCTGGCCCGGACCAAGCCGAGCCGAGCCGGGTCAGGCGAACCAGACCAGGTCGGGCCGAACCAAGCCGGGCCGAACCAAGCCGAGCCGGGTCAAGCGAGCCAGACCAGGTCGGGCCGAACCAAGCCGGGCCGGGTCAAGCGAGCCAGACCAGGTCGGGCCGAACCAAGCCGGGCCGGGGCTGGGGCCAGGTCGGATCGGGACGAAGGCCGGGCCGGCCTGCCGGGGCGGGTCAGGCAGGTGGGTCGCCTTGGCTGTCGGAGTTGTTGGCGGGTGGCCGGGTTGGGGAGGGTGGAAATTGACGGCTGTTGGTGAGGGTGGGCGGGTTAAGATCAGCCGCTGGGACGGCGAACCGCCCCGGCACCGGAGGATCGGCGACGAGGCGGCTCGGGTCTTCGTGGGGCGCGGTCGGCGCACGGTGCCGGAAACCCGGCGCCTGGGAGCGCTCCCAGGGCAGACGTTACCGCATATTCACGATCCCGAAAAGAGTTGGGCTCCGGGCTGGCACGGATGGGTTCCGGCAATTGCGACATGCCAGAACGGGCAATTTGCACTCGCCGCCATCATGGCGACAGAATGAATGGGACGACGAGCATTCGCGGCCAGGAGCGGGCGTGCGCGCGCGGACGTCACTCGAATGACATCGTGTAGGAGCGCACAACCATGGCCAAGCAGATAATTACCGTGCTGACCGACGACCTCGACGGCGGCGATGCGGACCGCACCGTCGAATTCGGGCTCGACGGAGTCAACTACACCATCGACCTGTCCGAGAAGAACGCCGGCAAGCTGCGTAAAGCTTTGGAACCGTTCCTCTCCTCAGCCACCCGGCTGGGCCGAAACGGTAACGTCCCCACCACTGCCCGGCGTACCGTTCCGGCGGTGTCGAGCCGTTCCAGCCGCGACCAGAATCAGGCAATTCGCGAGTGGGCGAACAAGAACGGTCACCCGGTCTCCGAGCGTGGCCGCATCCCGAGTCATGTCGTCGAGGCGTACCACGCCAAGCGCTGATCCGACCCGGTTCGGGGTGCCCGGAGGCTTCCGGTTTCCCCGACAATGATGACCGTCGCCCGCTTTTCAGGACGCTGAGAGACGGCGACGGCACGAAGACCAGCGGCGGCGCCGCCCGGAGTGCTCCGGGCGGCGCCGTTCCTGTCGAGAGAGAATTCCGGTGACCGTCGTCATCGTGACCGGGGCGTCCAACAGCGGCAGCGCCGTTCCTGTCGAGAGAGAATTCCGGTGACCGTCGTCATCGTGACCGGGGCGTCCAACAGCGGCGGCACCGTTCCTGTCGAAAGGGGATTCCGGTGACCGTCGTCATCGTGACCGGGGCGTCCAGCGGCATCGGGCGGGCGACCGCGATCCGGCTGGCCGCGCGGGGTGACACCGTGGTGCTCGCCGCCCGCCGGGATGCCGAATTGACGGCGGTGACCGACGAGATCACCGCGGCCGGCGGTCAGGCGCACCCGGTGCGGACCGACGTCACCGATCCGGAGCAGGCCGAGGAGTTGGTGGCCCGGGCTCTGGCGGTGTCCGGCCGGATCGACGTGCTGATCAACAACGCCGGTGTCGGGGGTGACGCCTCGGTGCTGGCCCCGGACGAGCAGGTCCGCGCGATGATCGAGGTGAACCTGATGGCCCCGGTCCGGTTGATGCGCGCGGTCGTCCCGATCATGCGGGAGCAGCGTTCCGGGTCGATCGTGAACATCGGCTCGGTGGCCGGCGAGATAGGTATCGGCGGCGTCTATTCGGCGACCAAGTTCGCACTCCGCGGGATGAACGACTCGGTCCGCCGCGAACTGACCGGCACCGGAATCGGCGTGACCCTGATCGAGCCGGGTTTTGTGGCCACCGAACTGACCGCACACCGCTCCGGCCTGCCCGGCCCCGAGATCGTCGCCGCCGCGGTGGAGCGGGCCCTGTCCCGCCCACGCCGCCGCATGGTGGTCCCGGCGAAGTACCGGGCCGCGATCCTGTTCGCCAACGCCTTCCCCTCGATCACCGACCGTCTCTACGCGGGCCGAGCCGCCACAAAACGCCCCACCGCCGCCGACTGACCGAAGTCGACCATAGGCACCACCCGCACGAGCCGAAGCGGGCCGGTGACCACCCGCCGACCAGGTCAGACGCTGGTCAGGAACGGAAAACCATGCGCCCGGCGGGAAAGAAGAGCCTGCCGGCGGAAAGAGATCCCCCACCATTCCCGGATAGCGCACGGAGCCACCGGCCGGATAACGTCCGCGGTCACCATCCGGAAAACGTCCCCGGTCACCGGCCGGATTTTCCCCCGGGCCGCCTGCCGGATTGCCTCTGAGGTTGCCTGCCGGATTGCATCCGGGGCTGCCTGCCGGATTGCATCCGAAGACGCCGGGCCGAGGCGCCGGGACCGGATCAGAGACGGATCACGGCCGGCCCCACATTCCAGAATGCGGAACCCTGGAACCCGACCGCCCCGCCGGAGGTGCGGAAATCCCGGCCCGGTTCACAGGAAACAGGCACGCCCTGCCGAATTGGCCGACGCCCAGGCCCCGGGAACGCCGGAAAACACCCCCGCAGGCACGGTAAAGAACGACACCGACACCGTCCGCAACCCTCGGGAAAGAGCCGAGCGCTCACCGGAATGGGCCGAAGACTCCGACCGGACCAGAAAAAGAGCCACGATCTCCCGGCAGGTTCAGGGAAAGAGCCGCAGCTTCCTCGACAGGTTCGGGAAAGAACCGCAACCAAAGACGCCAGGCAGCCCGGGCCGAACCTCAAGCCGCCGTGCAGGGGCGAGGGCAGGAGGCCAGGACGAAAAACAACGACGAAGACGAAGGGCAAAGGCGGCCACGAGGGCGAGAGCGAAAGGCAAGGCAGCAAACAGCGGACGGCGGGCAGCGGTGCAGGGTGGGGTTCAGGGGCCGCTCGCCGGGTACGCCACCACCATGCGTGTAGTGATCGTGGGTGCCAGCGGCAACGCGGGTACCGCCCTGTTGCGCCGCCTGCGCACCGAGCCGGACCTGGACCTCGCCGGTATCTCCCGCCGGAAACCACCCGGTTCCGGACCGTACGCCGACGTCCCCTGGCTCACCGCCGACATCGGTGCCGAGGAGGACGCCGACAGCATCACCGAGTTCTTCCGGGGTGCCGATGCCGTGGTGAACCTGGCCTGGCAGATCCAGCCGAGTCACGATCAGCGCCGCCTCTACCGGACGAACGTTCTGGGCAGCCGTGCCGTCTTCCGGGCGGCCATCACCGCCGGTGTCCCGACGCTGGTGCAGGCCTCATCGGTGGGGGTCTACGCGCCGGGCCCGAAACAGGGGTTCGTCAAGGAGTCCTGGTTGCGTACCGGGATCCCGGAATCCTCCTACAGCCGCCACAAGGCGCTGGTGGAACGCGTCCTGGACACCGTCGAGTCGGATCACCCCACGATGCGTGTCGTGCGGTTGCGGCCGGGGCTGATCTTTCAGCGGGACGCCGGTACCGAGATCGCCCGCTATTTCGCCGGGCCGCTGTTTCCGCGTGGGCTGACCCGGCTTCCGGTGGTGCCGCGGCATGCGGGGCTCCGGTTGCAGGCGGTGCACGCCGACGATGTGGCCGACGCCTATCTGCGGGTGCTCCGGTCGGACGCGCGTGGGGCATTCAACATTGCGGCCGGGCCGGTGCTGGACGCCGACGTGGTCAGTCGCGCTTTTCATGGCGTACCGCTGCCGGTTCCGGGTCTGCTTCTGGAAGGGGCCGCGGCGCTGACCTGGCAGTTGCGTCTGCAACCGGTGGATCGCGGCTGGGTGAAACTGGCGTTGAAGGCACCGTTGATGAGCTGCGACCGGGCTGCCGGGACGCTGGGCTGGCGGCCCCGGACCGATGCGATCAGCGCCATGCGCGAGCTGCTCACCGGCATGGCCGACCGCGCGCACACCGGCAGCCCGCCGATGACCGACGACCCCGGCCGCCCCGGACGTTTCGGCGGTCTGCTGCGCGGCCGGCTCCCCGGACAGGGCAACCCCTACTGACTTTGCCGGTACGCCTACCGGGCTCTCGCCGACTACCCGTCCCGCCCCGACAACGCGAGGAAGGCGACGGCCAAGGCCGACCCGCGTCCGCCGGGCCGGACGCGGTGGAGACGGGTGGGTCAGACCGCGATGGGCTGGCTGTTTCGGAGCCAGGCCAGGACCTCGGTGGGGCCGAGCGGGCTGGAGAACAGGAAGCCCTGGCCGAGCGGGCACTCCAGGCGGACCAGGACGACTCGGTGGGCGGCGTCCTCGATGCCCTCGGCGACCACCACCAGCCCCAGCGAGCGGGCCAGACTCACGATGCCGCTGACCAGGGCCATCGGCTGCTGGCCGGTCACCATGTCGTCGATGAACGCTTTGTCGATCTTGATGACGTCGATCGGCCGCTGACGCAGATAGCCCAGTGACGAATACCCGGTGCCGAAGTCGTCGATGGCGATCCGGATGCCCATGTCGCGCAGGACACTGAGATCCCCCCAGATCCGTTCGTCGTCCTTGACCAGCAACGTCTCGGTGATCTCCAGCATCAGGGCCTGCGGTGGCACCCCGGTCTGGGCGAGCGCGTTCCGCACCTGGTCGACAAATCCGGCCTCCCGGAACTGGCGGACCGAGACGTTGACGCTGACGTACGGCGCGGTCCCGGGCGGCAGGATCCGGCGCCACTCGGCGACCGTCCGGAGCGCCTCCTCGAGGACCCACCGGCCCATCTGCACGATGAGCCCGCTCTCCTCGGCGACCTCGATGAACTGGTCGGGGGTGACGATGCCCTGCCGCGGGTGGTGCCAGCGGACCAGGGCCTCGAACCCGACGGCCGCCCCGGTGGGCAGGTCCACTATCGGCTGGTAGTGCAGCAGGAAGTGGCCTTCGCTGACCGCGTGCCCGAGGGCGGACCGCAGTTCCAGCCGGGCCACCATCTCCTCGTGCAGGTGTGCCTCGTACCGCCGCCACTGGTTCTTGCCCGCGCCTTTGGCCACGTAGAGCGCGAGGTCGGCCTGCCGCAGCAACTCGTCGGCGTCGCTGCCCTCGGGGGTGGTGGTGATGCCGATGCTGGCGACGGCGTGCAGCGGTTTCGCGTCGGTGACGATCGGTTCGGCGAGGGCTTCCAGGATGCGGCTGGCGGTCTCCTCGACGGCGCCGGGACCGTTGACGTTCTCCACGATGGCCGCGAACTCGTCGCCGCCGAGCCGGGCCGCGGTGTCGTCGGCGCGCAGGGCCCCGGCGATCCGGTGGGCGACGGCGATCAGCAGCTGGTCGCCGACGGCGTGCCCGAGGGTGTCGTTCACGATCTTGAAGTCGTCCAGGTCGATGAAGAGCACGCCGACGACCGAGCCGTCCCGGGCGCTGCGGGCCACCGCGTGCTGGAGCCGGTCGTTGAAGAGCACCCGGTTGGCGAGCCCGGTCATCGCGTCGTGGAACGCCTGGTGGGTGAGCTCGTTCTGCAGGCGGCGCTGTTCGGTGACGTCGCGCATGGTGATGACCAGGCCGGCCACCGTCGGTTCGGTGCGCAGGTCCCGGCAGTGCAGTTCGAGCAGGACCTCGGTGCGCCGGTTGCCGCGGGCCCGGAAGTCGAGCTGTTCCTCGATCTTCTCGCCCTCCCGGACGGCGGTCAGCACCTCGCCCAGCCGGGTGCGTTCGGCCGGGTGGATGACCTCGGGGATGAGGACCCCGGTCGGGTCGCCGCCGAAGACGCCGTGCGCGGACGGGCTGGCGTACCGGATCCGGTCCTCGTCGTCGACGATGGTGATGACGTCGGCGGTGTTCTGCACCAGGGTCCGGAAGTAGGTCTCGCTGTTGCGGCGGGCCACCTCGTGCCCGAGCACGATCCGTTCCAGGGCCAGCGCCACCTGCCCGGCCAGCACTTCGACGGAGCGTTGCAGGTCGAGCAGGGCCCAGGTGGGCGCGGCCACGTGCAGCACGCCGACCAGCGGGTCACCGCCGGGCCGGTCCTTGAGCACCATCGGGCAGCGCAGCGTCTTGTCGAACTGGGTGAGCCGGACCGCGACCGCCCAGTCCACGTCCCGGGTGGGAACCAGGCGGGCGGCGGTTCCGGTGGCCCGGTCCACGGCTGCCTGCGCGACGGCTTCCGGGCTCTGCGGCTCGGTCTGGGTGACCGCGATCGCGAGCACCACCCCGTGCGGTACGTCACCCGGGATGAGCTGGGCGACGGTGGTACGCACGGCCAGCCCGACGGCTTCGCTGTCGTTGGCCGAGACCAGGGCGGCGGACGCTTCGCGCAGGGCGCGTTCCCGGGACATCGCCTGCCGGTGGCTCGCCATGATCCCGGCCATCCGGGCCAGCACCAGCACGACCATGAGCGTGCTCAGCGCGGCGACCACGGTCAGGCCGGCGAACCGGCCCTCCCGGAACATCTTCACCAGCAGCACGGTCGGCGCGACCATGGCCGCGACGGCGAGCAGCGTCAGCCGGCCGGCGGAGGTCTCCGAGGCGGCCTTCTCGGCGGGTTTGGTGAGTTCGGCCATCGACGGGGTGAGCGCGGCCAGGCCGGCGGCGGTGTAGAGGGCCAGGTGCCCGAGCCCGGAGGCGCGGCTGACGTCGGCGGCGAGCAGCCCGACCACGCCGGCGCCGAGCAGGTATCCGGGGGCGACCAGCCGGCCGGGCACGGTGGCCAGCCGGACCAGCAGGCCGAGGCAGAGCAGGTCGGCGAGCGGCATGGCGATCTCGGTCCAGCCGGTGGTGACCGAGCCGGTGATCCGCGGGCCGACCACGAACGTCCAGATCAGCAGCGCGGTGCCGGAGGTGACGGTGAGCGCGTCGAGCAGTCCGGCCCGGTCCCGGGAGGCGCTGGTGCGCCGGTCCACAAAACCGGCCAGGGCCACCGCGAGGGCGGTGTACCCGACCAGGAGCAGGGCGGTTCCGCCGGACTGGATCCAGGTGGCCGAGCCGGTCAGGCCGCGCGGGATGTCGGCGATCGCGCCACCGGTGGCGGAGATGCCGACGGCGCCGGCCAGGACCCACCACGGGTGTACGTCCTGCGGGCGGCTGTGCCGGATCCCGAAGCTCATCGCGGTCACGGCCGCGATCCCGGCGACGAGCCGGAGCGGGGACTGGAGCGCCGGCTGCAACCCGAAGGCGAGGGCGAGCACCACCATCCCGGCGCCGAAGATGGTGGCCGGCCATCGTGTCGGCATCCGCCGCTCCTTTTCTCGACCCTTGTCGGACTGATCGGCCCGGTCGCCGCGTATCTGAGCGACAACGGAACAATCGGGGTGTGCTTCTCGACTTCGTACGCGCGCACACCGTTGCCGCCCCGGTCCCGTTCGTCCCCGAGGTCACGCTGTTGCAGGCGGATGACCCGATCGCCCTGTGGGAGGCGACCGAGGAGGGTGGGACGTCGCAGCCCCCGCCGTTCTGGGCGTTCGCCTGGGCCGGTGGTCAGGCGCTGGCCCGGCACGTGCTGGACGATCCGGACCTGGTGGCCCGGCGCAGCGTGCTGGACCTGGCGACCGGGTCCGGCCTGGTGGCGGTGGCCGCGGCGAAGGCCGGCGCGGCCCCGGTGACGGCCAACGACATCGATCCGTACTCGCTGGCGGCGGCCCGGGCGAACGCCGAGGCGAACGAGGTCCGGATCGAGACGGTCGAGGACGATCTGCTCGATTCCGACCAGCGGTGGGGCGTGGTGCTGGCCGGTGACGTCTTCTACAGCCGGGAGATGGCGAACCGGGTGCTGCCGTTCCTGAAGCGGGCGGCGTTCCACGGTTCGCTGGTGCTGGTCGGCGATCCGGGCCGGGCGTACCTGCCGGAGGGCCTGATCGAGCGCGCCGTCTACGACGTGCCGGTGGTCGAGGAGCTGGAGAGCGTCCTGGTCCGTCGTACCACGGTGTGGCAATTGACGGTCGGGTAGTAGCCGATTACGGGTTAGCGGGTGTAAGCATGTAATCATGCGCGTTCGAATGACCCCACCGGGCGGCCGGGCCGCCGAACCCCCCGCCGCCGACGACGCACCCGCCTGGATCACCGGATCGATCCCGGACGGCTGGTTCACCGAGCCGCCCGAGATCGTGGTGGACCGCGACGAGATCATCATCTGGGGCCGGCTGCCCAGCCCGGAGCTGGCCGCCGACGCCACCGACGCCGACCGGGCCACCGGCCAGTCCGGCCGGATCGCCCAGTTCCGGGAGGACACCCGGGACGCCCGGATCCGGGTGGCCCGCCAGGTCGAGCACCGCTACCAGCGAAAGGTCGCCTGGGGTGCCCGCTGCGGCGACACCTCGGACCTGTTCACCCACCTGTCCGCGCCGGTGATGACCCGGCTGCGCCAGCCCGAGCGGCAGGTGCTGGACACCCTGGTCGACGCCGGGGTGGCCCGCTCCCGGTCGGAGGCGCTGGCCTGGTGCGTGAAACTGGTCGGCAAGCACACCGAGGACTGGCTCGACGAGCTGCGGACCGCCCTGACCAAGGTGGAGGAGCTGCGCCGACAGGGCCCCGACGCCTGATCAGTAGGCTGGCGGCGTGCTACGTGACGTGACCGCCATCCGCTATGTGACGCCCCTGCGGGAGGGCGGTTCGCTGCCCGGCGTGGTCGAGGCGGACGACCTGGGGACCTACGTGGTCAAGTTCCGCGGCGCGGGGCAGGGGCCACGGGCCCTGGTCGCCGAGGTCATCGCCGGGGAGCTGGCCCGCCGGCTGGGGCTGCCGATGCCGGAGCTGGCCCGGGTCGAGCTGGATCCGGTGGTGGCGCGGGCCGAGCCGGACGAGGAGGTCCAGGAGCTGATCAAGGCCAGCGCCGGCGGCAACCTCGGGATGGACTTCCTGCCCGGCGCGCTGGGCTTCGACCCGGTGGCGCACCCGGTCGACGAGGGGCTGGCCAGCCGGATCGTGGCCTTCGACGCGTTCGTGGAGAACGTGGACCGCAGCTGGCGCAATCCGAACCTGCTGATCTGGCACGGCGACCTGTGGCTGATCGACCACGGGGCCACCCTGTACTTCCACCACAACTGGCCGCGTGCCGAGAACGTGGTGCACCGCCCCTACCAGTGGGACGATCACGTGCTCAAGCCGTACGCCAAGCAATTGGGTCAAGAAGGACCCGCGCTGGCCGCGAGGATCACGCCGGACCTGTTGCGGGAGGTCATCGATCTGGTGCCCGAGGAGTGGCTGGAGGACGGCGACCGCGAGGCCTACCTGAGCCACCTGTCCCGTCGCGCCGAGCAGCCGGAGGCGTGGCTGCCGTGACCAGGACCCCTTATGAGTACGCGATCATCCAGGCGATGCCCCGGATCGAGCGCGGCGAGCTGATCAACGTGGGTGTGCTGCTCTACAGCCAGCGGCACGACTTCCTGTCGGCCCGCACCCATCTGGACGAGACGCGGCTGCGGGCGCTGGATCCGTCGGCCGATGTGGAGGCGATCCGGTCGGCGCTGGCCGCGTGGGACCGGACGTGTGCCGGTGGCGGCGCGGCCGAGGGCATGCGGCTGGGTGAGCGGTTCCGCTGGCTGGTGGCGCCGCGCAGCACGATCCTGCGGGCCGGGCCGGTCCACATGGGCCTGGCCGCCGAGCCGGAACCCGAACTGGGAAGGCTTGTCGAACTCCTGGTCCGATGACCATGACAGGCGGCAGACTGAGCGGATGCAGCTGCCGCTGAACCCGCCGGTCAAGCCGATGCTCGCCAAACCCGTCGCGGACATTCCACCGGGGCAGATCTACGAGCCCAAATGGGACGGTTTCCGGTCGATCGTCTTCCGGGACGGCGACGAGGTGGAGATCGGCAGCCGCAACGAGAAGCCGATGACCCGCTACTTCCCCGAGGTGGTGGCGGCGATCCTGGCGAACCTCCCGGAGCGGGCGGTGATCGACGGCGAGGTGATCGTCGCCGACACCGAGCGCAACTGCCTGGACTTCGAGGCGCTCCAGCAGCGCATCCACCCGGCGGCGAGCCGGGTCAAGTTGCTGAGCGAGCAGACCCCGGCGAGTTTTGTGGCGTTCGACCTGCTCGCGTTCGGCGACGAGGACCTGACCGGGCTGCCGTTCGCCGAGCGCCGGGCCCGATTGTCGGAAGCCCTGAAGGACGCGAAACCGCCGGTGTACGTCACTCCGGCCACCGACGACCTGGAGACCGCCCGCCGGTGGTTCGCCGAGTTCGAGGGCGCCGGTCTGGACGGCCTGATCGCCAAGGGCCGGGAGCTGACCTATCAGCCGGACAAACGGGTGATGACGAAGATCAAGCACAAGCGGACGGCCGACTGCGTGGTGGCCGGCTACCGGGTGCACAAGTCGGCGGAGAACCGGATCGGCTCGCTGCTGCTCGGCCTGCACGACGAGCGCGGCGTCCTGGTCAGCGTCGGGGTGATCGGCTCGTTCCCGATGAAGGTGCGCGAGGAGCTGTTCGAGGAGTTGCAGCCACTGGTGACCGGGTTCGACGGCCACCCGTGGAACTGGGCCGCCCACGAGCAGGGCGAGCGGACCCCGCGCAAGAACGAGGTGAGCCGGTGGAACGCGGGCAAGGACCTGTCGTTCACGCCGCTGCGCCCGGAGCGGGTCGTCGAGGTGCGCTACGACTACATGGAGGGCATCCGCTTCCGGCACACCGCCCAGTTCGAACGGTGGCGTCCCGACCGCGACCCGCTGACCTGCACGTACGAGCAGCTGGAGCGCCCGGTGCGGTTCGACCTGGCCGAGGTGCTCACCAGCCGCTGAGACTGGCGTTTCCCCGGACCGGATAGGGTCGTTTTTGTGGATCGCCGCTCACGTCTGCCCGTCGCCCTCCTGACCGTGCTGGTTCTGGCCACCGCCGCGGGCTGCACGTTGCCGTCGTTCGCCCCCACCGGGGCCGACGATCCGGCCAAGCCGGGCGGGAGTGTCGGATCGAGCGGCACGACGTCCGGCACCGCGAGCTGGAAACCGTGCCCGGACGTGCCGACCGATCTGGTGGGCCGGGCCGCGCGCGGGATGGACTACGACTGCGCCACCGTGCAGGTTCCGCAGGACTGGGCGAAACCCACCGGCGAGACGTACGACATCTCCCTGATCCGGATCCGCTCCGACAAGCAGAAGAACCGGATCGGCTCGCTGCTGCTCAACCCGGGCGGCCCCGGCGGCTCCGGTGTCGACGTGGCGGTCTATCTGTCGTTCGGGCAGGCGCTCGGCGGGCTGCCGACCTCGGTCACCGACCGGTTCGACATCGTCGGTTTCGACCCGCGCGGGGTGGGCCGGTCCAGCCCGGTGAAGTGCATCGCCGACGCCGACCAGGACCGGAACCTCGCCGCCGACCAGGACCCGCCGGACCAGGCGGCGTTCGACGAGATGGCCGCCCTGACCAAGAAGATCGCGGACGGCTGCGCCGAGAAGTACGGCGACCGTCTGCACACCTTCTCCACCGAGCAGGCCGCCCGTGACCTGGACGCGCTGCGCGCCGCGGTCGGCGACGAGAAGCTGACCTACCTGGGCTATTCGTACGGCACCCTGCTCGGCGCCACCTACGCCCAGCTGTTCCCGAACAACGTGCGGGCGCTGGTGCTGGACGGTGCGGTCGACCCGACCGAGGGTTACACGTCCGGCTCCGAGCAGCAGGCGAAGGGTTTCGAGCGGGCGTTCACGAACTTCACCGAGTGGTGCAAGCAGAACGTCGGCAAGTGCCCGATCGCACCGGACGCCCGGGGCGCGGTGACCGACGCGCTGGCCAAGGCCAAGACGTCGCCGGTGCCGGGCAGCGACGGGCGGGAGGCCACCGCCGGCTGGGTCTTCCTCGGGCTGATCTCGTCGCTCTACACCGAGTCCGGCTGGACCTCGCTGGCCGAGGCGATCGACTCGCTGCAGGGTGGTGACGCGGACGGCATCTTCGAGCTGGCCGACCAGTACGCCGAGCGCGGCCCGGACGGCAAGTACACCAACCTGTTCGACGCGAACCTGGCGGTGAACTGCGCGGACTCCGACCAGGTGCCGACGGTCGCCGAGATCCGCAAGCTGCAGGGCGAGTGGAAGACGAAGTACCCGATGTTCGGTGCGGCGCTGGCGGTCGGGATGCTGCCGTGCGCGTACTGGGGCGGCACCCGGGATCCCTACCCGGCCGGCAAGGCCGCGGGCGCACCGCCGATCCTGGTGGTCGGCACCACCGGTGACCCGGCGACGCCGTACGAGAACACCGCCGATCTGGCGAACATGCTGGGCGTGGGGCAGGTGCTGACCTGGGAGGGCGAGGGCCACACCGCGTACCCGTCGACCGCCTGCATCCGGGACGCGGTCGACGGATACCTGGTCGACCTGAAGATGCCGAAGGAAGGCCTGCGATGCCCCGCGAAATGACACTCACGTTCCGGACCGCCACCAGGGACGACGTCCCGGCGATCCTGACCCTGCTCGCCGACGACGGTGTCAGCCGGGACCGGGGTTTCGGGACGGTGCCGGAGGCGGACGACGCCCGGATCTGGGCGGCGTTCGAGGCGATCGACGCCGACGACCGCAACGAGCTGATCGTGGCGTCCGACGGCGCCGAGGTGGTCGGCACCTGCCAGCTCACCTACATCCCCGGCCTGACCCGCAACGGCGGCGAGCGGCTGCTGATCGAGGCGGTCCGGATCAGCTCGGCCCGGCGCGGGCAGGGCCTGGGCGGCGAGCTGATCCGCTGGGCGGTCGAGCAGGGCCGGGCCCGCGGCTGCACGATGGTCCAGCTGACCTCGGACAAGAAGCGGGCCGACGCGCACCGCTTCTACACGAAACTCGGCTTCGCGGCGTCGCACGAGGGTTTCAAGCTAGCCCTTTAGATCACGGTCCTTGGACGGCTGCACCCGCTTCGGTTCGCCGGGCATCTTCGGATGATCCGGCGGGTACGGCAGGTCGCCTAGTCCGTTCTTCTCGTCCCGCTCCACCCACTCCAGCAGCGGGGTCAGGTCGTGGGCGGTGTCGTCGATGCCGGCGTGCCGGTCCCCCACCGCGGCGAACCGGGCCGGCATCGTGGCCAGGTCGAAGTCGTCCGGCTCGGCGTCGGCCAGCTCGTCCCAGGTGACCGGGGCGGAGACGGTGGCGCGGGCGTTGGCGCGCAGCGAGTAGGCGCAGGCGATGGTGCGGTCCCGGGCCATCTGGTTGTAGTCCAGGAAGACCCGCTCGCCACGCTCCTCCTTCCACCAGGAGGTGGTGATGCCGGCCGGGTTCCGTCGCTCCACCTCGCGGGCCAGGGCGATCGCGGCCCGGCGCACGTCGACGAACGACCAGCGCGGCTCGATGCGCACGTAGACGTGCACACCCCGGCCGCCGGACGTCTTGGGGAAACCGGTCCAGCCCAGCTCGGCGAGGACCTCGCGGACCACCGTCGCGGTCTCGACCACCGCGCCGAAACCGAGGCCGGGCTGCGGGTCCAGGTCGATGCGCAGCTCGTCCGGCTCGTCGGGGGCGGCGGCCCGGACCGGCCACGGGTGGAAGACCACGGTGCCCATCTGCGCGGCCCAGGCGACGTGCGCGAGGTCGGCGGGGCTCAGCTCGTCGGCCGTACGCATGCTGGGGAACTTGATCCTCGCGGTCCGGATCCAGTCGGGGACGCCGCGGGTGGGGATGCGCTTCTGGAAGAACATCTCGCCCTCGACGCCGTCCGGGAACCGCTGCAGGGTGGTGGGGCGGTCACGCAGCGCGCGCAGGATGCCGTCACCGACAGCGAGGTAGTAGCCGAAGACATCACGCTTGGTGAATCCGCGGCCCGGGAAGACGATCTTGTCGGGGCTGCTCAGGCGCACGGTGTGACCGGCGATCTCGTGCTCTTCCGCGGCGGCTTTCGGCATGCCCTGAGACTATGCCCGGAAACGGCGGAGGGCCGCCCGGCAAACCGGACGACCCTCTACTGATTTATCGCGATAATTCAGACAGTGCGTCGGCGGCGGGTGAACCAGACGGCCATCACGCCACCCATCAGCAGCAGGCCACCCAGCGCCAGGGTGCCGTTCACCGGCGCTCCGGTCACCGGCAGATTCCTGGCGTCCTTGAGCCCGGCCGCGAACGGCGACTTGCTCGGCGTGGCCCCGACGGTCTCGTCCTGGACCCCGGTGGGCGGCGTCGACTCGGCGACCGCGGCCGGCGTGCCCGGGGTGACGCTCGGCGAGGCCGGCGGGGTGGTCGCGGGCGGAGTGGTCGGCGGCGTGGTGGGCGGCGTCGTCGGCGGAGTCGTCGGCGGCGTGGTGGGCGGTGTCGTGTAGCCCGGTCCGCCCCGGGTCGCGGTGACGGCCGGAGCCGGCGTGGCCGGAGCCGTCGTGGGCGCGGTCCCGCCGGCCGGGCTGACGTCGCCGGCCGGGAGCTCCGGGACGGCGCCGCCGTAACCGGCGTTGCCCCGCTGCGGTTCCGTGGTGCCCGTGGGCGGCGTGAGAACCCGCTTCTTCACCACGGTGACCTGCTGGACGGGGGCCGCGACCGGCTCAGCGGCGGCCTGGTCGACGGCGATCGGCGCAGCGGCGGCCGGCTCGACGGCGACCTGCTCAACAGCGGCCTGCTCACCAGCGCTCGTGGCGGCCTGCTCACCGGCGGCGAGATCGGAGGCGACCACGGCGGTCGCGTCGGTCGCCGTCACCGCGGTCACGTCGCCGGCCTGGGCCACCGAGGCGCCGCCGGGAGCCAGAACGATGAGGACAGAGGCTCCGACCGTGGTGATTCCAGCGGCCAGCCTACGCGAGAAGCTCATGAGGAGTCCGTTCTGTTGCTGAAGGTACGGTTCATGATCGCACGGGGGCTTAACGTTAATTGACCGTTTTACCCGGAAACAACCCCGCACGAGACCTCAGCCGGGAAGACCACCGAATCGGTGACTGCGCCACAGATTGGACAGCGCGAATACCTTCAGCTCGAACCGGGGGTCGGCGGCGAACAGACCCCCGCTGTACGGCGCGTGCAGCGTCACGCTGGCCCCCGAATCCAGATAGACCGCGACCACCGTACGGCTCCCCCGCCGCTCGGCCCGCAGATCGACCACCCGGCTCCACGGCGCCTCGCCCGCCTCGAACACCGACGAGGTCCGGATCCCCCGCACGCCCACCTCGACCCCGGTCCGCCGGCCGGCCACCAGCCCACTCGCGACCCCGGTCGTCAGCGGGCCCAGCACCAGAACCAGCCAGGCCAGTACGGGTGGCGACCAGAGCAGGACCAGGATCGACCCGGTGCCGACGCCGACCACCACACCGAGCGCACCGAAGTAGAGACCACGACCGAGACCCTGCCGCCAGGTCGGCCGGAACATCGCCGGAGATTCACCTTCCATGACCGCTCAACGCGGGGCGGACATCACTGCCGCCGGACCGGAGGTGCGACGTACCGTTGACGGCATGACGACCGATCTCCCCATCACCGACGACGAGTGGCGTGTCCGCCTCACGCCGTCCGAGTTCCGGGTGCTCCGCGAAGCCGGCACCGAGCCGCCCTGGAGCGGTGAGTACGTGGACACCAAGACCGAGGGGATCTACAACTGCCGTGCCTGTGGCGCGGCGCTCTACGAGAGCGGCAGCAAGTTCGACAGCCACTGCGGCTGGCCGTCCTACGACGACGCCATCCCCGGCGCGGTCATCGAGATCGAGGACCGCACGCACGGGATGGTGCGGGTCGAGATCCGATGTGCCAACTGCGACTCGCACCTGGGGCACGTGTTCCGGGGCGAGGGCTTCACCCCGAAGAACACGCGCCACTGCGTGAACAGCCTGTCGGTCAGGCTGGACCCGTCCGCCTGAGGTCCTCCACGACGTAGGAGACCCCGTTCGGCGCGACGATCACACCGCTGGACTCGGTGACGGCCCAGTCGTCACCGAGTTCCGGCGCGAAGACGTCCCCCTCGGCGTCCAGATCGATCCTGGTCCGCACGATGTGCTCGGCGACCGGCAGGAACATCTCGTAAACGGTTCCGCCGCCCATCACCCAGAAGTCCGTCGCCGGCACTCCGTCACCGCCATGGATGACGAGAGCGCCGGGCGAAGACCACTGGCGAGAACGGGTGAGCACCACGTTCTGCCGCCCCGGCAGCGGCTTGAGCGGCAGCGAGTCCCAGGTGGCCCGGCCCATCACCACGGTCGACCCGGCGGTCCGCTCCTTGAAGATCTTCTGTTCCCCCGGCACCCGCCACGG
Source organism: Actinoplanes couchii (assembly GCF_016862075.1). Taxonomy (GTDB): domain Bacteria; phylum Actinomycetota; class Actinomycetes; order Mycobacteriales; family Micromonosporaceae; genus Actinoplanes; species Actinoplanes couchii. The sequence goes on from NZ_BOMG01000044.1 coordinate 182,493, forward strand.
GATGGTGTCCCCGGCGCCGATCACCCGGTTGCGGGCCTCGGCCCAGATCATGTGGATCGTCATACCGCGACGGACGCCTTGATCAGCGGGTGGTGCCGGTAGTCGACCACGGTGAAGTCCTCGTACTCGTGCTCGAAGAGGCCGTCCCGCTGGGCGATCTCCACGGTGGGGAACGGGTACGGCTCCCGGGTCAGCTGTTCGCGCACCTGCTCCTGGTGGTTGTCGTAGATGTGCACGTCACCGCCGACCCAGATGAAGTCCCCGGGCAGCAGACCGGCGTGCTGCGCGACCATCTGCGTCAACAATGCGTAGCTGGCGATGTTGAACGGCACACCCAGGAACAGGTCGGCGCTGCGCTGGTAGAGCTGGCAGGAGAGCTTCCCGTCGGCCACGTAGAACTGGAACAGCGCGTGACACGGCGCCAGAGCCATCTCCGGGATGTCCGAGACGTTCCACGCCGAGACGATCATGCGCCGCGAATCGGGGTTGCTCCGGATCGTCGACAGGACCTCGGTCAGCTGATCGACGTCACCCCGTGACGACGGCCACGAACGCCACTGCTTGCCGTAGACCGGACCGAGCTCGCCGTCCGGGGACGCCCACTCGTCCCAGATGGAGACACCCTGCTCCTGCAGCCAGCGCACGTTGGTGTCGCCGCGCAGGAACCAGAGCAGCTCCACCGCGAGCGACTTGAAGTGCACCCGCTTGGTGGTGACCAGCGGGAACCCCTGGGACAGGTCGTAACGGAGACGCTCACCGAAGAGGCTGAGCGTCCCCGTCCCGGTGCGGTCGCTCTTGGGTGTCCCGGTCTCCAGGACGCGCCGCAGAAGATCTTCGTATTGGGTGTCGACAGCCATGCCGTAAAAACTAGCGAAGCTTCCCGCCGATGGTCACGATGCGGCTCGCCAGGTGATCGAGTGCCGCGTATTGAGCGTCACCCAGGGGTGCGTCGTTGTTGCCGCCGGTGACGTGCGAGACGCCGTACGGGTTGCCGTCGGCGAACTTCAGCGGGTCGGTGTAACCGGGGGCCACCACGATCCCGCCGAAGTGGTAGATCGTGTTGTAGAGCGCCAGCAGCGTCGACTCCTGCCCGCCGTGCTCGGTCATCGTCGAGGTGAACCCGGCGTACGCCTTGTTCGCCAGCAGCCCCTGCCCCCACTGCGGCCCGAGCGTGTCGATGAACTGCTTGAGCTGGCTGGCCACGTTGCCGTACCGGGTGGGTGTGCCGAAGAGCACCGCGTCGGCCCACACCACGTCGTCGGCGGTCGCCTTCGGCTCGTTCTTGGTCTGGTCGAAGTGCTGGCTCCAGGCGGCGTTCGAGGCGATCGCCTCGGCTGGGGCCAGTTCGGCGACCTGGCGCAGGCGTACCTCCGCCCCGGCCTTCTCCCCCGCCTCCTTGAGGCGCGTGGCCATCGAGTGGACGGTGCCCGTCGACGAGTAATAGATGATCGCGAGTTTGACGTCAGCCATGACTCAAGGGAATCTCCCCGCGACCCCGGCCGAAACGCTTATAGATGAAGTTCACTACCTTCCTCGTCGTCCAGCCAGACGCCGTCGGTGGCCAGGTAGCGGAACTTGTAGTGCCCCGGATCGAGCGGCACGCTGACCGTCCGGGTGCCGTTGCGGCGCACCTGCAACTCGTGCCGACCGGGTTCCCAGTCGTTGAAGTCGCCGACCACGCTGACGGTGCCGGCCGGCTCGTCAGCGGGCAGGCAGAAGGTCACCCTGGTCTTGCTCCCGAACAACTTACTGCGTTTGATCATGACGTCCTCCAGCCTCCACCGGTACAACGCGGGACCGCCACGTATGTTGTGCCGATGCATCCCGAACCTCACGATGAGCTGCGGGTGGCGTCGTTCCGCGACCTCGACACCACCACCCTCTACGAAATTCTCAAGTTGCGCAGCGAGGTCTTCGTGGTCGAGCAGGAATGTGCCTACCTCGACCCGGACGGACGGGACTCCGAGCCCGGAACCCGGCACCTGTGGTTCGAAAGAGACGGAAAAATCCGGGCCTATCTCCGAATTCTGAGCGACGCGGAAGGCGTGGAGCGGATCGGCCGAGTGGTGACCGCGGCAGAGGCGAGAGGAGCGGGACTGGGCGCGCGTCTACTGACCGAGGCGATCACCGTGATCGGCAATCGCCCCAGCATCCTCGACGCTCAAGCCCATTTATCCGGTTTTTACGGCAAATTCGGATATGTCGTCAATGGCGCGGAATACGTGGAGGACGGCATCCCCCACGTCCCGATGATCAGGGCAGGTGCGACACCAGCTCGCTGACCGACCGCCGCCGGCCGGTGTAGAACGGGATCTCCTCGCGGACGTGCAGCCGCGCCTTCGAGGCCCGCAGGTCACGCATCAGGTCGACGATCCGGTGCAGCTCGTCGGCCTCGAAGGCCAGCATCCACTCGTAGTCGCCGAGGGCGAACGACGCGACCGTGTTGGCGCGGACGTCCGGGTACGGCCGGGCCATCTTGCCGTGCTCGGCCAGCATCGCCCGGCGCTCCTCGTCCGGCAGCACGTACCAGTCGTAGGAGCGGATGAACGGGTACACGCAGATGTAGTGGCGGGCCTCCTCACCGGCGAGGAAGGCGGGCAGGTGGCTGCGGTTGAACTCGGCCGGGCGGTGCAGCGCCATCTGCGACCAGACCGGCTCCAGGTGGCGGCCCAGCGCCGTACGCCGGAACAGCCCGTAGGCGTCCTGCAGCGCGTCCGACGAGCTGGCGTGCCACCACACCATGATGTCGGCGTCGGCCCGCAGACCGGACACGTCGTAGGTGCCGCGAATCGTCACGTCCTTGGCCTCGAGCTGCTCGAACAGCCCGTCCACCTCGGTGGCCAGCTCGTCCCGCAGAGCCGGCAGCGGCGTCGTCGCCTTGAACACCGACCACATCGTGTAGCGGATCGTCGCGTTCAGCTCTTTGATGCGGGAGGCGTTGGTCTGCTCGGTCATCGTGTCTCCTTCAGGAACTTGCTCACATCGTCCGCCGCACGCTCTCCACTGGCCACGCACACCGGGATGCCGACGCCGTCGAAGGCGGCTCCGGCCAGCGCCAGCCCGGGCGGCAACCCGGCCCGCAGCTCGGAGACCCGGTCGGCGTGACCCGGCGCGTACTGCGGAAGTCCACCGCCCCAGCGCTGCACCCACGAGTCCACCGGCTCGGGCAGCTCGACCCCGATCAGGTCGCTCAGCTCCCGGCGGGCGACGGCGAGCAGCGACGCGTCGGCGAGCTGCAGCCGATCCTCCTCGCCGGCGCGGCCGAGCGAAACCCGCACGATCGCGGGGCCGCCCTCGGCAGCCAGGTGCGGCCATTTGGTGGTGAAGAACGTGGCGGCCTTGACCAGGGTGCCCTCACCCGGCGGCACCAGAAATCCAGACATGTCCGGTAGCTCGGCGACAAAAGCCATGCCCGCCAGTGCGACGCTCGCATAATCGAGCGCGAACGACCGGCCCAGCAGACGCGCGGCCGGAGCGGCGGGCACCGCCACGATCACCGCGTCCACCTCGTCGACCTGCGGCGACGGCACCGGACCAAAGATCAACTTCCAACGCCCGGTTGCGGTACGCCCCAACTCCCGCACCGTGGCGTCCAGCACCACCCGGGCCCCCGACTCGGCGGCAGCGGCGGCGATCAGCCGGGTCATCCCCCCGTCGACGGCCGCGAACACCGGTCGCCCCGGCACCCGCTTGCTGCGCGCCTGCGCCGCCCGGACCGCGCCGGACAGGGTCCGCTCGGTCTCCGCGGTGGCCGCCAGCTGCGGCATGGTCACCCGCAACGACAGCTGATCGGCCCGGCCCGCGTAGACCCCGCCGAGCATCGGGTCGACCAGCCGGTCCACCACCTCGTCGCCGTACCGGTCCCGCACCAGCTTTCCGACCGCGATGTCCTGACCGGGCGCCAGCAGCGGACGGCCGGTGTCCCGGTCGGCGTGCGCTTTCGGGAGGGCCACCCCGTCGAGCAGCGACAGGTCACCGGGCACCCCGACCAGGGTGCCGCCGGGGATCGGAGCGAGCCGCCCCTGGATGGCCAGCGCCGCCGGGCGGGCGGCCGGGTGCACCAGATCGAGGCCGAGCCGGCGGGCCAGGGCGACCGCCGCGGACTCCCCGCCGTCGGCCGCGCTGTTCAGGAACGACTCGGCGCCCCGCTCGACGGTGAGTCCATCCAGGTCACCGGTGTGCAGCTTGCCGCCCAGCGAGCCGCTCCGCTCGTACACGACGATGTCTGTCAGTGGGTCGAGGTCTCGCAGGCGGACCGCCGCCGCGAGGCCCGCGATGCCACCGCCGATGATCGCGATCCGTTTCCGCACGCCTCTCACCCTCCCCTGGGGCAACTCCCGGACGACAGGGTCTTAGGTCCCGGAAACCTCGTGCACCAGGGCCACCAGACGGGTCAGGATCTCCGGGTCGGTCTCCGGCATCACGCCGTGGCCCAGGTTGAAGACGTGCCCGGGGGCCGCCTTGCCCTGCGCCAGCACCCGGCGGGTCTCGCGCTCGACGGTCTCCCAGCCGGCGAAGAGCATCGCCGGGTCCAGGTTGCCCTGCACCGCGCGGTCCGGGCCGATCCGGCGGGTCGCGTCGTCCAGCGGGGTCCGCCAGTCGACGCCGACCACGTCCGCACCGGCCTCGCCCATCGCCTCCAGCAACACCGTGGTGTTGACCCCGAAGTGGATCCGGGGCACACCGGCATCGAGCAGGCTGCGCAGCACGGCCGCCGAGTGCGGCATCACATAGCGCCGGTAGTCGGCCTCGGACAGCGCGCCGGCCCACGAGTCGAAGAGCTGCACGGCGCTCACCCCGGCGTCGACCTGCACCCGCAGGAACGTCGAGGTGATCTCGGCGAGGCGGCCGAGCAGCGCGTTCCACAGCTCGGGGGCGCCGTACATCATCGCCTTGGTCTTCAGGTAGGTCCGCGACGGACCGCCCTCGATCAGGTAGCTGGCGAGCGTGAAGGGCGCCCCGGCGAAACCGATCAGCGGCGTCGAACCCAGCTCGGCGACCAGCAGTTTCACCGATTCGCTGACGAAGTCGACGTCACCGGCGGCCAGCGGGCGCAGGCGCTCCAGATCGGCCTCGGCGCGGATGGGCTCGGCCACCACCGGGCCGGTGCCGGCCACGATGTCCAGGTCGACGCCGGCCGCCGCGATCGGCACCACGATGTCGCTGAAGAGGATCGCCGCGTCCACGCCGTGCCGGCGCACCGGCTGCAGGGTGATCTCGGTGACCAGATCCGGCCGGCGGCACGACTCCAGCATGCCGACGCCCTCACGGATCTTGCGGTACTCCGGGAGCGAGCGCCCGGCCTGCCGCATGAACCACACCGGCGTGTGCGGCACCGATCGACCACGGCACGCCCGGACGAAGGGGGAATCCTCGAGAACCGTCACCCGGCCATCCTGTCACGCGAGGAGATCCGGCCCGGCGGCGCGGCGAGCACCGTACCCGCGCTTGATCGGCATAGGCTGCCCTCATGGCGTCCCCCTCCGCTGCCCCCGAGGCGTTCACCCGCGCCGTTGCCGGGTTGCGCGCGGAGTCGCCGCGGCCGGAGATCCTTCTCGAGGAGATCGCCGCGCCCCAGCGGCTCGCGCCTTTCTCGTTCGCTCTCAGCGCCACCGTGCTCCGTGCCGGTGACGAGGTGGCGAGCGGCCGGCTCATCCTGTTGCACGATCCGGCCGGGCACGACGCCTGGCGCGGCGACCTACGGCTGGTCACGCTGGTCACGGCGGAGTTGGAGGAGGATCTGGCCTCCGACCCGTTGCTGCCGGAGGTGGCCTGGACCTGGCTGACCGACGGGCTGGATCAGCACGCGGCGGCCTACACGGCGATCGGCGGCACGGTCACCCAGACCGCGTCCACCCGGTTCGGCGAGCTGTCCGGCCCGGCGCCGACGGCCGATCTGGAGGTGCGCGCGTCCTGGACGCCGACCTCCGGCGACTTCGGCGCGCATCTGCGCGGCTGGTGCGTGATGCTGTCGTCGACGGCGGGGCTGCCCCCGCCCGGCGTGGCGTCGATCACCGACCGCCACGCCCGGGCGTAAGAGGCGTACGAAGAGCTAGCCGTTCCCGCAGGCCCCGAGGGTCTCGCAGGCGACCTCGATCGGGATCGCCAGGCCGATGCCCTCGGCGTCCCGTGCCTTGGCCGTGGCGATGCCGACGACCTGCTTCTCCGCGTTGACCACCGGGCCGCCGGAGTTGCCCGGGTTGATCGGCGCGTCGAACTGGATCGTCGGGCCGTCCTCGGTGTCGCGGAAGGCGCTGATCACGCCGGTGCTGACCGAGTCCTCCAGACCGAGCGGCGCACCGACGGCCATCACCTGCTGGCCCGGCTTCACGTCACCGGACGCCACCTCGAGCGGGGCGATCTCCCGGTTGGCCCGCAGCAGCGCCAGGTCCTTCTCCGGGTCCACCTTGACGATGGTGGCGTTGATCCGGGTGTTGCCGCGTTCCAGAGCGACCTGCCGCTCGCCGCCCTCGAAGGTCTCCTCCACCACGTGGTAGTTGGTGAAGAGGCTGGTGCGCCCGTCGGACTGGCCGACCGAGAAGGCGGTGCCGGTGAACTCGCCGGCCCGGACCCGGAAGACGCTGGGCAGCACACCCTCGGCGACACTCTCCGAGTCGAAGACCGAGGTGAGCTTCTTCTCCAGCTCCTCGGTGCGCTGCTGGGAGGTGCCGACCGCCTCGGTCAGATCCTCACTGGCCTCCAGCACCCGCTCCATCCGCAGCAACTGCCAGCCGGAGACGGCCACCAGGACCGCGACCAGGCCGACGCCGGCCACCTTGAGCTTGCCGCCCTTGGACCGGCTCTCGGCCCGCGGCGGCGCGGCCTCCATCGGCGGCGGCGTGTAGGACTGCTGCTGATAGGGCTGCTGATACGGCTCCTGGTAAGGCTGCTGATACTGCTGCTGGTACCCGGTCGACCAGGCCTGGGGCTGTTCGTAGACCGGCTGCTGCTGCTGAACCGGGGGCTGCTGGGCCCACGGATCCTGCGCCTGGGTGTCGTTCCAGGAACGGTCCGACTCCTGCCAGGACCACTCCTGGGATCGCCGTCCTCCACCGGCTCCGTTGGCGGGCGTGAAGGGTTCGAACGAGTTGCTCATCCGGCGCGGCCTCCCGGTCGATTCGGCGCTGCGGGTATTGGTACGGATGAAACGGCGGAACGGATGAACTCCCCGAAAGATCGAGAATCGACGCGCCGGGACCCCGGCTGCGCACGGCAAGGGTGCCACCCCCGTACGGTTACGGTGTGACCGACGAAGCACCCCTGCGCCGTCGGGACTCGCCGGACACGGCAGGAGACGGACCGCACCTCGTGCCGCCCGACCCGACATCTGGCGGTCCCGAGGAAGAGCCCCGTCCCTCGACACCCCTGACCGCGCCTCGCGACGGCACGCCGCGACCGGTGGAGACCTCGGCCGAGCTGGCCGAGATCGTCGCCCGGATGGCCTCGGGCTCCGGCCCGGTCGCCGTGGACGCCGAGCGTGCCTCGGGCTATCGATACACCCAGCGCGCCTACCTGGTGCAGCTGCGCCGGGCCGGCGCCGGAACGGTGCTGATCGACCCGATGCCGCTGGACGATCTGCGCACCCTGGACGCGGCACTCGCCGACACCGAGTGGGTGCTGCACGCCGCCAGCCAGGACCTGCCGTGCCTGGCCGAGCTGGGCATGAAACCGCGCCGCCTGTTCGACACCGAGCTGGCGGCCCGGCTGGCCGGTTTCGAGCGGGTCGGGCTGGCCGCCCTGACCGAGCAGTTGCTCGGCTACTCGCTGGAGAAACACCACTCGGCGGCGGACTGGTCGACCCGGCCGCTGCCGGAGTCGTGGCTGACCTATGCCGCGCTCGACGTGGAGCTGCTCACCGATCTGCGTGATCTGCTCGCCGACGAGCTGGAGCGGCAGGGCAAGACCGCGTGGGCGGCCGAGGAGTTCGCCGCGCTGGTGGCCGGCGCGGACCGACCACCCCGGGTGCGCCCGGACCCGTGGCGGCGCACGTCCGGCATCCACCGGGTGCGTGGCGCGCGGGCGCAGTCCCGGGTGCGCGCGCTCTGGTACGCGCGGGACGGTGTCGCCGCCCGCCGGGACTCGGCTCCCGGCCGGGTGCTGCCGGATTCGGCGATCGTGGCCGCGGCCGAGGCCGATCCGAAGGACGAGCGGACCCTGCTGGGCATCTCCGGCTTCGGTGGCCGTTCGGTGCGGCGGCTCGCCAAGATCTGGCTGGACGCCCTGGAGCAGGCCCGTGACCTGCCGGACGACGCGCTGCCGGTGAACCAGCCGGTGGACGGACCGCCGCCGCCGCACCGCTGGGCCGAGCGTGATCCGGTCGCGGCGGCCCGGCTGGCCCGCTGCCGGCAGATCGTGGTGGGCACCGCCGAGCAGCACAATCTCCCGCCGGAGAACCTGATCAGCCCGGACTTCATCCGCCGGCTGGCCTGGTCGCCGCCGAACGAGGTCACTCCGCGCACGGTCGGTGACCTGCTGCTGGGCTTCGGCGCCCGGAACTGGCAGGTGGTCCTGCTGGCCGACGATCTGGCCAAGGTCCTGCCGGAATAAAACCCTTTTTCGGTACGAATAACGGAACCAACCGTGGCATCAGCGCGAGCGATGCGGCCCCACCGGGCCGCATCGCGACCGCCGGGCCGGATGCGGTGGTCCCGCTTCATTTCTCCTTCGTGGTGCCGATTCCCGGAGGGTGTGGCAGCTACTAGTTACTGGCGAGTAGCATTGCCGACACATTCTGGGTTCACGCCCGCAAGGAGGCTTGCTGTGCCCCGTGAAGTACGCGAGGTCGTCTTCGTCGACGGCGTCCGCACCCCGTTCGGCAAAGCGGGCGGCATGTATGCCGAGACCCGCGCCGACGACCTGGTGATCCGCTGCATCCGAGAGCTGCTCAAGCGGAACCCGGACCTCCCGCCGGAGAAGGTGGAGGAGGTCGCGATCGCGGCCACCACCCAGATCGGCGACCAGGGCCTGACCGTCGGCCGGACCGCCGCGCTGCTCTCCGGCCTGCCCAAGACCACGCCCGGTTACTCCGTCGACCGGATGTGCGCGGGCGCCATGACCGCGGTGACGAACGTCGCCGGCGGCATCGCGATGGGCGCGTACGACATCGCCATCGCCGGTGGTGTCGAGCACATGGGCCGGCACCCGATGGGCGAGGGCGTCGACCCGAACCCGCGGATCCTGGCCGAGAAGCTGGTCGACCCGACCGCCCTGGTGATGGGCTCGACCGCGGAGAACCTGCACGACCGGCTGCCGCACATCACCAAGGAGCGGGCCGACCTCTACGGCCTCAATTCACAGATCAAGACGGCCAAGGCGTACGCCAACGGCAAGATCCAGCCGGACCTGGTGCCGGTCGCGACCCGCAGCGCCGAGCTGGGCTGGGGCCTGGCCACCGTGGACGAGGCACCGCGCGAGACGTCGCTGGAGAAACTGGCCACGCTGAAGACGCCGTTCCGCCCGCACGGCCGGGTCACCGCGGGTAACGCGGCGGGCCTGAACGACGGCGCCACCGCGGCGATCATCGCGGACGAGAAGACCGCTCGTGAGCTGGGCCTGCCGGTGGCAATGCGGCTGGTCTCCTACGCGTTCGTCGGTGTCGAGCCGGAGATCATGGGTTACGGCCCGATCCCGTCGACCGAGAAGGCGCTGAAGAAGGCCGGTCTCACCATCGACGACATCGGCCTGTTCGAGCTGAACGAGGCGTTCGCCGTGCAGGTACTGGCCTTCCTGGACCACTACGGCATCGCCGATGACGACCCCCGGGTGAACCCGTGGGGTGGCGCGATCGCCATCGGTCACCCGCTGGCGTCCTCGGCGATCCGCCTGATGACCCAGCTCGCCCGGCAGTTCGCCGAGCGCCCCGACGTCCGCTACGGCGTCAACGCCATGTGCATCGGTATCGGCATGGGCGGCACCGTGATCTGGGAGAACCCGTACTGGGAAGGCGCGGCCAAGTGATCGAGAACCCGAACGAGGTAGTCACCAAGGCCCTGCTGCGCCTGGTGCCGGTGCCCGGTCTGGACAAGCCGGCCGCCCTGATCACGCTGGACAACGGTTTCGACCACAAGAAGCCGAACAGCTTCGGCCCGGGCGGCCTGACCTCGCTGGACGAGGCGATCACCGCGGCCACCGAGGCGGATCCGGCGTTCATCGCGCTGACCGGCAAGCCGTACATCTTCTGCGTCGGCGCCGACATCACCGGGATGCCGCTGATCAGCTCCCGCGAGCAGGCGCTCGCGCTCGGTGAGATGGGCCACCGGGTGTTCGCCCGGCTGCGGAACAGCACGATCCCGACGTTCGCGTTCGTCAACGGCGCGGCGATGGGCGGCGGCCTGGAGGTGGCGCTGCACTGCCACTACCGGACCGTCTCCACCGGCGCGGCCGCGCTGGCCCTGCCCGAGGTCGCGATCGGCCTGATCCCCGGCTGGGGCGGCTCGCAGATCCTGCCGAACCTGATCGGCATCATCAACGCCGCCACGGTCATCCTGCAGAACCCGCTGACCCAGAAGCAGCTGCGCCCGAAGCAGGCCAAGGAGTGGGGTGTCGCGGACGCCCTGTTCGAGGCGGCCGACTTCCTGGAGGACTCGCTGGCCTGGGCGGCCGGTGTGGTCAAGGGTGACGTCACGGTCGAGCGCCCGGAGATCGAGCGCAAGGACTGGGACGGCGTCCTGGAGTTCGCGAAGGCGGTGCTGGACGAGAAGCTGCACGGCGCCGTCCCGTCCGCGAACAAGGCTCTGGAGCTGCTGGCCCTGGCCAAGACCGCGTCGTTCGAGGACGGCACGGCGGCCGAGACCGAGGCCCTGGCCGACCTGATCATGGGCGACGAGTCGCGGGCCAGCCTGTACTCGTTCGACCTGGTCCAGCGCCGGGCCAAGCGCCCGGTCGGGGTTCCGGACCGCTCGCTGGCCCGCAAGGTCACCAAGGTCGGCGTGATCGGCGCCGGCCTGATGGCCTCCCAGCTGGCCCTGTTGTTCGTGCGCCGCCTCCAGGTGCCGGTGGTGCTGACCGACCTGGACCAGGAGCGGGTCGACAAGGGCGTGGGCTACGTGCACGCCGAGATCGACAAGCTGGTCGCCAAGAAGCGCCTGGACGAGGGCACCGCCGCCCGGCTGCGCCTGCTGGTCAGCGGCTCGGTGGACAAGTCGGTGTTCGCCGACGCCGACTTCGTGATCGAGGCGGTCTTCGAGAACCTGGAGCTGAAGAAGCAGATCTGGGCCGAGTTCGAGAAGATCGTCAAGCCCGAGGCGATCCTGGCGACCAACACCAGCTCGCTGTCGCTCACCGAGATGGCGGCCGATCTGGAGCACCCGGAGCGGCTCGTCGGTTTCCACTTCTTCAACCCGGTCGCCGTCCTGCCGCTGCTGGAGATCATCCGCGGGGAGAAGACCGACGACGCCACGCTGGCCACCGCGTTCGAGGTCGGCAAGACCCTGAAGAAGTCGTCGGTGCTGGTCAAGGACGCTCCGGCGTTCGTGGTCAACCGGCTGCTGACCCGGGTCACCAGCGAGATCTTCCAGGCCATCGACGCGGGCACCCCGCTGAGCGTGGTGGACGTGGCGATGGACCCGCTGGGTCTGCCGATGCGCCCGATCGCGCTGCTGCAGCTGGTCGGCCCGGCGGTGGCGTACCACGTGGGTGAGACCTTGCACACGGCCTTCCCGGACCGTTACGTGGACTCGCCGAACCTCAAGCGGATCGTCGACTCCAAGCTTCCGGTGATGGTCGACAAGGAGATCAACCCGGCGGTGATCGAGCTGCTGGAGGTCGGCGACTCCCCGCTGACCGCCGACGAGGTCCGGCAGAAGGCGCTCGACGGCCTGGCCCAGGAGATCCGCCTCATGCTGGACGAAGGCGTGGTCGCCGAGGCCCAGGACATCGACCTGTGCATGATCCTCGGCGCCGGTTACCCGTTCCATCTGGGTGGCATCACGCCGTACCTGGACCGCAGCGGCACCGCCGAGCGGATCACCGGCAAGAGGTTCCTCGCCGACGGTGTGGCGAACCTCCGCGCCTGATCAGGTGACGGATCGAGGCCCCCGCACTGCCGGTGTGGGGGCCTTCGGCGTTATCGTGCACGAATTCAGCGTTCAGCTTTCAGTCGGCGTTCCGGCCGTCGATAGGGACCACCGAACAATGGAGCGTCGATGACCTACCCCCCTCCGCCCGGCCAGCCCGGATACCCGAACCAGGGTGATCCGAATCAGCCATACCAGCCGCCTTACGGCCAGCCGCAGCAGCCGCAGTACGGCCAGCCGCAGTCGCCCGCGCCGCAGTTCGGCGCCCCGCAGCCCCCGCCGTACGGTCAGCCGCAGCCGCCGCAGTTCGGTGGACCGCAGCCGCCGCAGCCGCCGCAGCCGCCCCAGTTCGGCGGGCCGCCGCCACCCCAGCCGCCGCAGTTCGGCGGGCCGCAGCAGCCGCCGTTCGGCCAGCCCGGCTTCCCACCGCCGCCCGGTTTCCCGCAGCCGCCGGCGAAGAAGTCCAAGGCCGTCCCGATCGTGCTGATCTCGCTGGCGATCGTGCTGGTCCTGTGTGTCGGCGGCACCACCGTCTTCTACCTGATCGGCAAGAACGCCGAGGACGCCGCCGCCAAGATCTCCATCGCCGAGCCGGCCACGCTGGGCGGCCTGGCGAAACTGAACAGCGCCGAGTTCGAGGAGATCACCGCGGACATGGAGAAGGAGCTGGCCCAGTACCCGGGGGCGGAGAGCTCCTTCGGCGCCATCTACGGCTCCCCCGAGGACAAGAACATGGTCGCCGCCCTGGCCACCAAGGCGACGATCGCCGACCCGCAGAAGGAACTGGACGCCTCGTTCACCACGTTCGGCCAGAGCTCGAAGGTGAACGGCATCGTCGACGTCGGCACCGGCACCCTCGGTGGCGTCGCTCAGTGCGGCACCAGCGCGATCTCCGGCATCGACGTGGCGATCTGCGGCTGGGCCGACGAGGGCAGCGTCGGCATGATCATGTACTTCTTCAAGACCGCCGCCGACATCAAGGACGAGTTCCCGGACCGGCGCGCCGAGATCGAGACGAAGAGCTGATCCAGCGCTGACAGGGACGGGCCGGCGCCTCGTGTGCCGGCCCGTTCTCAGGTCCGGACCCGCGGGACGCTGGCGGTCGCCGCCACCACCGGGGTGGTGTCCGCGGCCGGCAGGGACACGGTGACCTCCAGGCCGCCGCCCACCTGGGCCACCGCCGAGACGGTGCCGCCGTGTGCGTCGCAGACCGCCCGCACGATGGAGAGCCCCAGCCCCGACCCGCGGGATCCGGTCCGTTCCCAGCCGCCGCGCTGGAACGGCTCGAACAGCCCGGGGACGTCGGCCGGCTCCACCTCGTAACCGGTGTTGCCGACGATCAGCAGGGACCGTCCGTCCACCGACTCGGTGCGCAGCCACAGCCGGCCCAGCAGGTGGTTGTAGCGGATCGCGTTCTCGATCAGGTTGCCGGCCAGCCGGTCCAGCAGGCTCGGATCGCCGACCACCGGGGCCGGGGACAGGTCCTTGGTGACATCCAGTTTCAGCCGCTCGGCCTCGGCCTTCACCGCGGACAGCGCGTTGTGGACGCTCATCGACAGGTCGGCCGGCATCTTGCGGACCAGCCGCCGCCCGGACTGCGCCTCGGACCGGGCCAGCACCAGCAGCGCGTCGACCAGCCCGTTGGCCCGTTCGGAGGCGTTGCGGACCACCTTGGCCATCCGCCGGTACTCGGCGACGTCGGCCTCGTCGTCGCTGAGCGTCACGTCGATCTCGGTGCGCATCACCGCGAGCGGGGTACGCAGCTCGTGCGACGCGTTGGCCACGAACCGTTTCTGCGACTCGAAGGCGGCGGTCAGCCGGTCCAGCATGGCGTCGAAGGTGCGGGCCAGCTCGGCCACCTCGTCGTCCCCGCCCGAGTACCGGATCCGCTGGTCCAGGGTCTGTTCACCGAGCCGCTGCGCGGTCTGGGTGACGTAGTGCAGCGGCCGCAGCGCCCGCCCGGCCATCAGGTAGGCCAGCGCCACCCCGATGATCCCGACCGCGATCAGCGCGCTGAACCCTTTGATCAGCAGCTCCCGGGAGGCCTGGGCGACCATCTCGGCCTGCCAGACCAGCGCCTCCTTGGTGGTGCCGTCGGCCAGGGTCACGGTGGACCCGGCGCGCAGCTCGTCGACCGGATGCAGCGACTCGCTGACCAGCAGCCAGGCCAGCAGCACCAGCACCACTCCGGCGCCGACCAGCAGGATGCCGTTGAGCAGGGTGAGCCGCAGCCGCAGGGTGGGCCGCATCCGCCGTTTGACCCCCGGGTAGAGCGTCACGAGGCCACGACCGGGTCGGGAATCCGGTATCCGGCCCCCACCACGGTCTCGACCAGCGGTGGGTCGCCCAGCTTCTTGCGCAGGGTGTTGATGGTGACCCGGACGGTCGTGGTGAACGGATCGGTGTTCGCGTCCCACACCCGGTCCAGCAGCTCCTCGGTGGAGACCACCCCGCCCTTGGCCTTGAGCAGCTCCTCCAGGACGCCGAACTCCTTGTTGGTCAGCTCCAGCGCGACACCGCCCCGGGTCACCACCCGACGGGACTGGTCCAGCGCCAGGTCGCCGACGGTGAGCACGGGTGGCGCGGCCGGGGTGGCGCGACGGCCCAGCGCCTGGACCCGGGCCACCAGCTCCTTGAAGTCGAACGGTTTCGGCAGGTAGTCGTCGGCGCCCAGCTCCAGGCCCTCGACCTTCTCCTCCACCGAGGCGCTGGCGGTCAGCATCAGCACCCGGGTCAGGGCGCCGGACGCGACCAGGGCCGCGCAGATGTCGTCGCCGTGCATGCCGGGCAGGTCGCGGTCGAGGACGACCACGTCGTACCGGGTCACGTAGGCCATCTCGTGGCCTATCGACCCGTCGTAGGCGACATCCACCGCCATGCCCTTGCGGCGCAGCCCACGCACGATCGCGTCGGCCATGTCCCGCTCGTCCTCCACCACCAGCACACGCACCGCTGCCTCCATGAACCGCTGTAGCCGCAGACTACGTCAGAGTCGCCACACCCCCACCGACGAGTCGAGACGCCGGCAGACCAGCGCCCCGGACTCGAACGTGCAGTCCCCGGCGATCTCGTCGGCCGCCCCGAGCACCCGGACCTGCCCGGTGGCCAGGTCGAGAACCCCGTACCGCATCTGGTATCCCGGCGTCCGGACCAGGTAGACCCACGCCGTGTCCGGTTCCGGGCCCGGGCCGCCGCTGCGCCAGCCGCCGGGCACGGCGACGGACCTGCCGGTCGCCGTGTCCAGCACGGACAGCTTCGCGTCGACCGGATCGCCGTCGCTGATCAACAGGTGGCCGCCGACCGGCTGGCTGAGCCCCCACACCTGGCTCTCCGCCACGCTCCACAGTTCCCGGCCGGTGGCCGGATCGACCCCGGTCAGCTGCCCGGGCCTCTCGATCAGGCAGATCACCGCACGGCACGCGGCCGGGGAGCTGTTCTCCGGCAGACCCGGCGCTCCCCGCCGCCAGCGTTCGCCGAGATCGTCGTCGCCGTACGCGATCGTCCCGGTGCTCGGGTGCCCGGCCAGCAGCAGACCGCCCGCCGACCAGAACTGGGTGTCCTTGTCCACCGGGATCGTGGTCCGCACCGATCCGGCGAGCCGCCCGTCCGCGGTGTCCCGGGCCTCGATCACCCCGTCCGGCCGCAGGGTGTAGATCCGGGCCGGGTAGGCGGCCGGATCCCCGGCGCCACGCAGCGTGAGGTGCCCGCCGGCGGGTTGCGCCACCTGCCAGCGGATCGCACCGGTCCGGGTGTCCACCCCGAGCCAGTCCTGCCGGACCGGTTCGGCGGTGGTGTCCCGGAAGGCGAGCACGGTGCCCCGGTCCGGCGAGACCGCGTAGAAGAACGCCTGCCGTTCCCACACCGGCGTCGCGGAGCCCGGCCGGACCGCGGCCACCGCGTTCCCACCGGTGAAATTGCCCTGGTAGCTGTAGAGCAGGATGTCGCCGACCCCGTCGCCGACGTAGCTGATGTCGCCGTCCACCACGGTGGTCCAGGAGTTCGCCGGGGTCAGGCCGGGCAGGGTGTAGGAGCGGACCGGGTAACGCATCAGACGGCGGCTCCGGGGTGTGCCCTCGGCCTCCTCCCCCGGCCCGATCACGTGCACCCGGCCGCCGGACACCCGCACCGAGTCACGCAACGTGACCGCCAGGGTGAGCGGCTCGGGCGGTGCGGGCGGGGGCGGGACGGCACCGCCGAGCGCGACGGTCAGGGCCACCGTGAGCGGGGTCAGGATCCAGCGGTGCCGCGGCGAGCCCGGTGGCCGCACCGGCTCGGTGTCCCCCGGGTCGTCGGGCGGAACCTCACCGAGGTCGA
This sequence comes from Actinoplanes couchii, assembly GCF_016862075.1. GTDB lineage: Bacteria > Actinomycetota > Actinomycetes > Mycobacteriales > Micromonosporaceae > Actinoplanes > Actinoplanes couchii. The sequence goes on from NZ_BOMG01000044.1 coordinate 198,821, forward strand.
TCACGGCTTCGCGCACGACCTCATTGTCCCGCCGCCGGGCTCACACGCGGTATGCCCAGATCCGCAGTCCCTGCACGGCCCGGCAGACCACGTACCGGTCGTCGGCCGCGCACTCCTGCCCGTCGAGTTCGGCCCCGCCCAGCAGCCGCACCACGGGATCCCCGGCCGGGCCCGCGGCACCGAACGGATCCCCGGCCGATCCGGCGGCGCCGGACGGACCCCCGGCCAGGACGACTCCGAACGCCCGGCCGTCGCGGCGCAGCACCAGCCGGTCGGCGGCGAAGCTCTCCACCAGGTCCGTCCAGCCGGTCAGCTCGGTACGGGGGTCGCCGGTCGCCGGATCCAGCAACCGTGCCGGGGCGCCGGTGGACGGATCGATGTCCACCACCCACCCGGCCCGGACCTCCAGGTCGGCCGGGTGGTCCAGACCCCAGAGCGGCTGCCCGGTCCGCGGGTCCAGCACCACCGTCGCGTCCCGGCTCCCGGCGCAGAGCAGCCCGGCGCAGGACGGCGGATCCATCTCGGTGTGCAGGTCCCGGGTCCAGAGCAGGTCGAGGGTCCGGGTGTCGTACCCGGCCTGCACACCGGCCTCCTCGTACCCGATCACCGCCACCGGACCGACCACGCTGCTGCTGGCCGGCCCGGCACCGGAGCGCTGCGGCAGCTCGGTCTCACGCAGCGCGGCGCCGGTCCGGGCGTCGTGCAGGGTGAGCCGGTCCGAGGCGGTGATCAGCACCGCGGGGCGGTCACCGGGGACCGGGTCGGCGGTGACCGAGCCGGCCTGGGTGGCGGTCCACAGCACCGCGCCGGTGGCCAGGTCGATCCCGCGCACCTCGGTCCGGATCGGCGGCTCGGTGTGCGGCTGCCCGTCGGCCGAGAAGTAGAGCCGCCCCGGTGCGCCGGACTCCTGGTCGTAGTCGGTGCCGGGCCGGAAGATCCGCTCCACCATCACGCCGAGGTCGCCGCCGGCCGCGGCGATCCGGGCCCCGAAGATCCACCGGGGCCGGCCGGTGGCGCTCTCCAGCGCCGCCGTCGTCATCCCCGCGGTGGCCAGCACCAGGTCGCCGCGCTGCCGGACGGTGACCGGGATCGGGACGCTCGCGTCGACGGCCGGGTCGTGCGGCAGTTCGGCGCTCCACAGCCGGGCCGGCGCCGGTTGCAGCGTCCAGGCGGTCAGCACACGCCGGCCGCCGACCGGCGCGACGGTGAACAGCCGGCCGCCGGCGAGCTGGATGGGTGTCTCCAGACCGGCGGTGGGCGGGAGCACACCCAGGTGCCGCCAGATCGTGCCGGACGGCGGGGCCGCGCCGCCGAGCAGCACCACCAGGGCCAGCGCGAGCAGCAGCCCGGCCGGGCGGTAGCGGTGCGGAGGCGGGCCGGGCGCGGCGACCGGATCGAGCGGGGCGTCACGGTCCAGCTCGATCAGTGTCACGGCACGGCCTCCCGGTGTCGGCGTCAGGACCCGGAACGGTACGCCCAGACGTTCAGCTCGCCGTACATCGACCGGCAGATCAGCCGATCCGGAACGGTCTGGCACTCCCCCGTCCCGGTGGGCAGCTCGGCGAGCAGCCGCGGCCGGGCCGCTCCCGGGGACGCGACCGCGATCATGGTACGCGGACCGGGCGCGATCCCCCGGACGACCAGCAGACTCCCGTCGGCGGTGACCCCGGACACCGGCCGCCAGCCGGTCAGGTCGACCTGGACCTCGCCGGTCCGCGGGTGCACTATTCCGGCCGGGGAGTCCGGGCCGTCCGCGTACGCCACCAGATGCCCGCCGGTCTCCTCGACCCGGCGCCAGCCCGGCCGGTGCCAGAGCTCGTCACCGGTGGCCGGGTCGATCATCCGTACCCCGTCCAGCCCCATCACGCAGGCCAGCCGCCCGCACGCACGGATCTCCCGGAGGCTGCCGGCCGGTTTGGTCCACAGCGGCCGCAGCGTCTCCGGGTCCAGGGCCGACATCTCCACCCCGGACGGGCCCGGATGCCGGATCAGCACCAGCCCACCGGCCACCACCGGGTTGTCCGGGTCGTAGTTGGCCGACGGCAGTTTCCGCTGGGCCAGCAGCGCGCCGGTGCCGACGTCGTAGAGCTGGGCGGTCAGGTCGGCGCCGACGAGCATCATCCGGGCCGGGGAGTCGCCGTGCGCCGGGATCCCGAGCAGCACCGCCGTCGACGGCACCCACAGCCGCCAGCGGGTGAACCCGGTCGGCGGGTCGAGCACCTCGACCGATCGCTCCACCCGGCGGCCGGAGCCGTAGACGCTGCGCACACCGTCGACGGCGACCATCAGGCCACTGCCCGGGAACGCGATCACGTTGCGCCCGTTGTGCCAGCGCAGGCCGCCGTTGCTGACCGAGAGGGCGGTGGTGCCCGGCTCGGACCGGCCGGGTGACCAGGGGCGCAGCAGGAGCACCCCGCCGCCGGTGCGCAGCCGGTAGACCGGAATCTCCTGGTCCACCCGCCACTCGCGGGCGCCGGACTCCAGGTCGTAGGCGCTCAGCTCACCGGCGGTCTGGACCAGCAGCCGGTCGCCGCTGGTCGTGAACGGGTCGCCGGGCCCGATCGGCAGCCGCAGCAGGGCGCTGAGCGGCGGGCCGGGCGGCGGCGCCGAGCCGGTGACGGAGAACAGCAACAGCACGGCCAGGAGGGCCGGCCCGAACCAGGGCGACGTGGTGCGCCGCCCCGGCCGGGCATAACTCTCCGGCTCGCCCCGGTCGAGGCCGAGGTCGATGATGACGGTGGTGTCCGCGCCCATCCGTCAAAAGTAACGGTTGAGTAACGAACTGCCCAGTGGGTCAGACGTGAAGCTCGCCGGGCTCCAGCTTCGACACCGTCGCGGTGACCTCGCGGGCCACATCCTGCGCGGTCAGGCCGAGGTCGGCCAGGATCTGCGCGCGGGTGCCGTGCTGGTGGAAGCCGACCGGCACCCCGAAGTCGCGCAGCGGCGTGGTCACACCCGCGTCCCGCAGCGCGCTGGCCACCGCGTCACCGACACCGCCGGCCCGCACACCGTCCTCGACGGTCACCACCAGACGGTGCTGCGCGGCCAGGCCGGTCAGCTCGATCGGCACCGGGCGCACCCAGCGCGGGTCGACGACCGTCACGCCGTAACCCTGCTCGGCGATCCGCTCGGCCGCGTCCAGCGCCAGGCCCGCGAACGAGCCCACCGCCACCAGCAGCACGTCCTGCCGGTCGTCGGAGCGCAGGACGTCGATCTGGCCCACCCGGCGCAGCGCCGGGATGTCCGAGGGCACCGCGCCGGTCGGGAACCGCACGATGGTCGGGCCGTCCTCCACCGCGACCGCCTCGCGCAGCTCCTCACGCAGGGTGGCGGCATCACGCGGGGCGGCGATCCGCAGACCGGGCACCACGCCGAAGACGCTCATGTCCCACATGCCGTAGTGGCTCGGCCCGTCCGGCCCGGTGATCCCGGCCCGGTCCAGGACGAACGTCACCGGCAGGCGGTGCATCGCGACGTCGAGCAGCACCTGGTCGAAGGCCCGGTTCAGGAACGTCGCGTAGACCGCCACCACCGGGTGCAGGCCGCCCATCGCCAGGCCGGCCGCGCTGGTCGCCGCGTGCTGCTCGGCGATGCCCACGTCGTACGTCCGCTCGGGGTACTTCTTGGCCAGCGCGGCGATCCCGGTCGGCTCGGCCATCGCGGCGGTGATGCCGACCACGTCCGGGCGCTCGTCGGCGATCGCGACCAGCTCCTCGGCGAAGACCTTGGTCCACTTCAGCGCGGAGGACGGCACCATCTTGCCGGTCTCCACGTCGAACGCGCTGGGGCTGTGCCAGCAGTCCGCCTCGTCGGTCTCGGCGGGGCGGTAGCCGTAGCCCTTGCGGGTCACCGCGTGCACGATCACCGGCGCGTTGAAGCCCTTGGCCCGGCGCAGCGCCGACTCCATCGCCTGCTGGTCGTGGCCGTCGACCGGCCCGATGTACTTCAGGCCCAGGTCCTCGAACATCGGCTGCGGGCTGACCGCGTCCTTGATGCCCCTCTTGACCGCGTGCAGCACCTCGAACACCGGCTTGCCCACCACCGGGGTCTGGCCCAGCGCGTCCTTGACCAGGTCGAGCACCTTCTCGTAGCCCGGGTTGAGGCGCAGCGTGGAGAGGTGGTCGGCCAGGCCGCCGATGGTCGGCGCGTACGACCGGCCGTTGTCGTTGACCACGATCACCAGACGGTTCTTCGTGGCGGCGATGTTGTTGAGCGCCTCCCAGCACATGCCGCCGGTCAGCGCGCCGTCACCGACGACCGCGACCACGTGCCGGTCCTCGCCGCGCAGCGCGAACGCCTTGGCCAGGCCGTCGGCGTAGGACAGGGCGGTGGAGGCGTGCGAGTTCTCGATCAGGTCGTGCTCGCTCTCGGCCTGGCTCGGGTAGCCGGTCAGGCCACCCCGCTGGCGGAGCAGGTCGAACCCGTCCTGCCGGCCGGTGAGCATCTTGTGCACGTACGACTGGTGGCCGGTGTCGAAGAGGATCTTGTCGCGCGGCGAGTCGAAGACCCGGTGCATCGCCAGGGTCGTCTCGACCACACCCAGGTTCGGCCCGAGATGACCGCCGGTCCGGGACACCTTGGTCACCAGGAAGTCACGGATCTCGGCCGCGAGCAGGGTCAGCTGCTCCGCGGACAGTCGCTTCAGATCACCGGGGCCGGTGATTCCGGAAAGCAGGCCGGCCGGGGTCGAGGGGGAGTCGCTCATGAGGCACGAGTCTATCCGTGCACCGCAGGGGCGCGACTTGAGCGAACGGACCGTCACCAATCCTCCACACAATTGGTACATCCCCCTACCCGGCGGTTCACCACCCCGAGTCGCTGCGGAATCGGGCCGTCCGGCATCCTGGACTGAACGCAGCGACTGGCGGCACAGGGATGGTCGAACCATCGGGGAGCTAGTCACGTGGAGTCGACCGCCTGGGCTCCCGCCTGAGGAGAGATACGCATGTCCACTGCTCGTCTTCTTCCCGGCGCCCCCGTCGCGGAGTCCGTTCTCGGCGACGTGCGCGAGCGCGTCACCGCCCTGAAGGCCCGCGGTGTCCGGCCCAGCCTGGCCACCATCCTGGTCGGCGACGACGATGCCAGCGCCGGCTACATCCGGATCAAGCAGAAGCAGGCCGCCGAGCTGGGCTTCGAGTCCCCGCACGAGCACCTGGCCGGCGACGTCACCCAGGCCGACCTGCTCAAGGTCATCGCCGGGTACAACGACGACAAGGACGTGCACGGTGTCCTGATCCAGTACCCGATCCCGGCCCACCTGGACTACGACGCGGCCCTGCAGACCCTCGACCCCGACAAGGACGTCGACGGCATGCACCCGCTCAACATGGGCCGGCTCGCCGTCGGCCTGCCCGGCCCGCTGCCCTGCACCCCGGCCGGCATCGAGGCGCTGCTGGCGTTCCACGGGGTGGAGATCTCCGGCCGCGAGGTGGTCATTCTCGGTCGCGGCGCCACTCTGGGCCGCCCCCTGGCGATGCTGCTGGCCCAGAAACGCCCGACCGCCAACGCCGCCGTCACCGTCGTGCACACCGGCGTCAAGGACTGGCCGCGGTACGCCCAGCGTGCCGACGTCCTGATCGCCGCCGTCGGCGTCCCCGGCATCGTCCAGCCGGAGCACGTCAAGCCGGGCGCGGTGGTGATCGGCGCGGGTGTCCGCTACGAGGGCCGCCGCCTGCTCCCCGACGTCGACGAGTCGTGCGCCGAGGTCGCCGGGGCGATCACCCCGAGGGTCGGCGGCGTGGGCCCGACGACTGTCGCGATGCTCTTCCGCAACGCGGTGGCCGCCGCCGAAAGAGCCAACCCCTGATTTTGTACGAGCCGGTCACAGCCCTGTCCCGTCCCCGCGAGGCGGGCGGGACTCAAGGCCGTCCCAGCGACCGCCGGGCCGATGGCGGCGGTCACCGTTCACCCCGGCGTGGTAGCCGATTGCGCTCCCACGCCGCGTGGTGAGCCCGGGCCGCACCCCGCGTGGTGAGCCCGGCCGCGCCCCGCGTGGTGAGCCCGGCCGCACCCCGCGGGGTGAGCCCCCGGGCCGCACGCGGGTTCGAGCTGAGCCTCGCCCCGCGTGACGGGCTCAGGCCGAGCCGCGCCCCCGGGTTCGGGCCGGTCCGCGCCCCGCGTGGTGACCCCGGGTTCGATCCGAGCCCCGGTCGTCAGGCCGGGAGCAGCAGGGCCACACATTCGACGTGCTGGGTCATCGGGAAACAGTCGAAGGCGCGGAATTCGCTGACCCGCCAGCCCTCGGCCCGGAACGTCTTCAGGTCCCGGGCCAGGGCGGCCGGGTCGCACGCCACGTAGGCAACCGCCCGTGGCCCGGCGGCGACGATCGCGCGGACCACCCGGGCGCCGGCCCCGGCCCGGGGCGGGTCCAGGACGACCAGGTCGACCGGCCCGGTCACCCGGCGGCGGGCCAGCGCCGGCTCCACCCGGGCCTCGACGATCTCGGTCCCGGTCAGATCGGCCAGGTTGTTCCGGGCGGCGGCCACCCCGGTCGGCGACGACTCGACGACGATCGTGCGGGCCCCGGTCCGGCCGGCCAGGGCCGCGGCGAACAGGCCGGCCCCGCCGTAGAGATCCCAGGACACCTCACCGGACTTCGGCCGCAGCATCTCCAGCACCGTGCCGACCAGGGTGTCGGCGGCGGCCGGATGCACCTGCCAGAACCCCTGCGGCGGCACCCGCCAGGCCCGCCCCGCGGCCTGCTCGGTGACCTCGGCCGGCCCGGAGAGCCGGACCAGGCCCGACTCGGCGGCCTCACCCAGGTCGTCGTCCGGCTGCGACACGCCCGGCCCGGAGCCCGAGGCCGAACCCGACGGCCGGGCCAGCACCGCCACGTCCCCACCGGTGGTGGCGACGGCCTGCACCGCGTCGTCGTCCGGCCACTCCCGGGCGAGAAGATCCAGTTCCTGCACGGCCGGATGCGCGATCAAACACCTGTCGATCGCCACCACCTGGTTCGACCGGTGCTGCAACAGCCCCGGCCGCCCGGCCGCATCGATCGCGTACCGCACCCGGCTGCGCCACCCCAGCAGCCCCGCCACCCCACGCTCGCCCCCGGCCGTCGCCGGCGCACCGATTTTTTCCCGGGACACGACCGCCGCGTCACGGTCTCCCCCGGCCGGCGTCGACGCGCTGTCGGCCGCCGCGCCGTGGGCTTCCCCGGCCGGGGCGGGACAGCCGGCCGGGGCGAGGGGCAGTCCGGTCGCCGGGCGGGGCGGGAGCGGCTCCACGCGTACCGCAAGCTGGTCCTGCTCTTGATCGGTGAGACCGGCCAGGCGGGTCAGCTGCTCCCGGACCACCGCGGTCTTCCAGCGCAGCTGGGCATCGCCGGAGGCGTGCTGCAGGTCGCAGCCACCGCAACCGCCGGGATGGGCGAAGGCGCACGGCGGGGTGACCCGGTCCGGGGAGGCCTCGTGGATCTCCACCGCGTCGCCCCGCAGCCAGCCCTTGTGCAGCTCGGTGATCTCCACGGTGACCCGTTCGCCGGGCAGCGCGTGCCGGACGAACACCACCCGGCCGCCGGGGCCGCCGATCCGGGCGACGCAGTGCCCGCCGTGCGCGGGCGCGCCGACGGTGACGTCGACCCGGTCGCCTTCGACCAGGTCGTCGCCGGGGATTTCGATCGGCACGGTCATGATGGGTCACTGTCTCCGGGGTCGTCGGTGCCGTGGCTGCGCGGGCCACGGGCGGGGGCACGGCTGAGCACCCGGTCCAGGCGGTCGAGGTCCCGGTCCTGGCTGGAGCGCAGTTGCCAGGGCACGCTGGTGACCATCACGCCGTTCTCGAACAGCAGGCGCCCCTTGATCCGCAGGGCGCTCTGGTTGTGCAGCAGGTTCTCCCACCAGCGGCCGACCACGTACTCCGGGACGAAGACGGTGACCACGTCACGCGGCGAGGCGCGGCGGGTGTTCTTCACGAAGTCGAGGATCGGGCGGGTGATCTCCCGGTACGGCGAGTCGATGACGGTCAGCGACACCGGGATCTGACGGCGCTCCCACTCGGCCTGGATGGCCCGGGTGTCGTTGTCGTCGACGTTGACGGTGACCGCGGTGAGGGTGTCCGGCCGGGTCGCCTGAGCATAGGCGAGCGCTCGGAGGGTCGGCTGGTGCACCTTGCTGACCAGCACGATCGCGTGGTTGCGGGAGGGCAGGACGGGCCGCTCGTCGGTGGGCCGCAGCTCTTCGGCGACCCGGGTGTAGTGCCGGTGGATGGCGACCATCAGCCCGTAGATGACGATCATCGCGGCGATCGCGATCCACGCGCCGAGCAGGAACTTGGTGATCAGCACGACGATCAGGACCGCGCCGGTCAGGCACATGCCGAACGCGTTGATCGCCCGGGACCGGATCATCCGGCCGCGCCGGACCGGGTCACGCTGGGTCCGCAGCAGCCGGTTCCAGTGCCGGATCATGCCGGCCTGGGAGAGGGTGAACGACACGAAGACGCCGACGATGTAGAGCTGGATCAGCTTGGTGACCTCGGCCTCGAAGGCGACGATCAGCACGATGGCGGCGACCGCGAGGAAGAGGATGCCGTTGCTGAACGCCAGCCGGTCGCCGCGGTTGTGCAGCTGCCGGGGCAGATAGCGGTCCTGGGCGAGGATCGAGCCGAGCACCGGGAACCCGTTGAAGGCGGTGTTCGCGGCCAGGAACAGGATCAGAGCGGTGACCGCGCCGACCAGGTAGAGCAGCATCGACCCGTCACCGAAGACGGTCTCGGCGAGCTGGGTGGTGACGGTCTTCTGGACGTACCCCTCGGAGGCGGCGTTCGGCACGATCTGCAGCATCGGGTTCTCGACGAACTTCAGGTGCGTCGCCTGGGCCAGCAGGACGATGCCGTAGAGCATCACGATCGACAGGCCCCCGAGCAGCAGCAGCGTGGTCGCCGCGTTCTTGCTCTTGGGCTTCTTGAAGGCGGGCACCCCGTTGGAGATCGCCTCGACCCCGGTCAGCGCCGCGCACCCGGAGGAGAACGTCCGCAACAGGATGAACGCGAACATCGCCTGCGAGATCGGGTCCTCCTCGGGCACGATCGTCAGGCCCGCGCTGGGCGCCCGCAGGTCCTCGCCGAGGATGAAGACCCGGACCAGGCCGGTCAGGATCATCCCGACGATGACGACGATGAAGAGGTAGGTCGGCACCGCGAACGCCGCACCGGACTCCCGCAACCCGCGCAGGTTGAGCGAGCTGAGCAGCACGATCGCGATGATCGCGATGATCACCTTGTGCTCGGCCACCCAGGGGATCACCGAGCCGAGGTTGCTCACCCCGGACGAGATCGACACCGCCACGGTCAGGATGTAGTCGACCAGCAGCGCGCTGGCCACACTGAGCCCGGCCCGCGGCCCGAGGTTGACCGTGGCCACCTCGTAGTCGCCGCCACCGGACGGGTACGCGTGCACCGTCTGCCGATAGCTGGCGACCACCGTCACCATGACCACCGCGACCGCGAGCGTCACCCAGGGGGAGAACACGTAGGCGGCCGCACCGGCGATCGAGAGCGTCAGCAGGATCTCGTCGGGTGCGTACGCCACGCTGGAGAGCGCGTCGCTCGCGAAGACCGGCAGGGCGATCCGCTTCGGCAGCAACGTGTGTTGCAGCTTGTCGGAGCGGAACGGCCGGCCGAGCAGAAGCCGTTTGGCCAAGGAGGTGGTATTCGCCACGACTGCCAAGCGTACGTGCCCCGGACGTCACGGTTGCCCAGGGCATGGCAGGCTCACATCGGTACGTGAAGAATCGGGAGGGGACGAACCGTGCACGTGGTCATCATGGGTTGCGGGCGGCTCGGTTCGGGGCTCGCGCAACGGCTCGACGCCGAGGGTCATCAGGTCGCGGTGATCGACCGGGATGCCGACGCGTTCCGCCGGCTCGGCGACAACTTCGGCGGCGTCACCGTCAACGGCATCGGCTTCGACCGGGACGTGCTGCGGGCCGCCGGGGTGGAGCGGGCCGACGCGTTCGCCGCGGTCTCCAGCGGCGACAACTCCAACATCATCGCGGCCCGGCTGGCCCGTGAGACGTTCGGCGTCTCCCGGGTGGTGGCCCGGATCTACGACTCCCGGCGCGCGGCGGTCTACGAGCGGCTGGGCATCCCGACGATCGCGACGATCCGCTGGGCCTCCGAGCGGATGTACCGGTTCCTGGTGCCGGACGACCGGGTCGAGGTGTTCCGCGATCCGACCAGTGTGGTCAGCATCGTGGAGACGCCGCTGCACCGGGACTGGATCGGGCGGACCGTCAAGTCGCTGGAGGACCGGACCGGCGCGCGGATGGCGTACCTGTCCCGGTTCGGTCTCGGCACCCTGGCCCAGCCGTCCACCGTGCTGCAGGACGGCGACCAGGTCTACATGCTGGTCACCGACGAGATCGTGGAGCAGGTGCTGGACATCGCCCAGGGCGCCGACAAGGAAGGGAACTGACGGTGCGCATCGCCATCGCGGGAGCCGGCAACGTGGGCCGGTCGATCGCCCAGGAACTGATCGGCAACGGGCACGAGGTCATGCTCATCGAGAGGCACCCCCGGCAGCTGTGCCCGGAGCGGGTGCCGCAGGCCCGCTGGGTGCTCGCCGACGCCTGCGAGCTGAGCAGCCTGGAGGAGGCCGACCTGGCCGGCTGTGACGTGGTGGTCGCGGCCACCGGCGACGACAAGGCCAACCTGGTGGTGTCGCTGCTGGCCAAGACCGAGTTCGCGGTGCCGCGGGTGGTGTCCCGGGTGAACCGCGCCGAGAACGAGTGGCTCTTCACCGAGCAGTGGGGTGTCGACGTCGCGGTCAGCAAGCCCCGCCTGATGGCCGCGCTGGTCGAGGAGGCGGTGACGGTCGGCGACCTGGTCCGGCTGATGACGTTCCGGCAGGGCGAGGCGAACCTGGTGGAGATCACCCTGCCGAAGGACGCGCCGTATGAGGGTCAGCCGGTCCGTTCGGTGCCGATGCCCCGGGACGCCGCCCTGGTCGCGATCCTGCGGGGCAAGCGGGTGCTGGTGCCGACCCCGGACGATCCGATCGAGGCCGGCGACGAGCTGATCTTCGTGTGCACCGCGGAGGTCGAGGAGCAGATCCGGGCCGTGGTGCTCGGCTCCGCCTAGGCCCCGGCTTCCTGTTTCTGGGCCGACGTCACGCGGTGGATGGCCCAGATGGTGAACGCGAACGTGGCGGCGTAGATCGGCCAGCTCACCAGGATCCGGACCACGCCGATCGCGTTCGCCTCGCCGAGCCAGTAAAGGTAGGCCTGGATGCCGGCCCGGACGCTGAGCGAAACCGCCCAGAGCACGGTCAGCCACTGGAAGGTGCGGAACAGCCGGCCGTTGCCGAACCAGTCCTGGCGGCCCTTGTTGGCCATGATGCCCCAGGCGTACCCGATCAGCGGCTTACGGATCGCCACCGACGCCAGCAGCACCGCGGTCTGGCCGAAGGTGAGCAGGATGCCGGGCAGGTAGAAATTCTTCGCGTCGCCGGTGCGCCAGGCCAGCCAGGCGCCGAGCGCGATGCCGAACAGGCCGTTGACCGCGTGCCGGATCGGCTGCTTGCGGGCCAGCCGGACACCACCGATGGCGAGCGCCGAACCGACCGAGCCACCGATCGCCCAGAGCAGCGCCGCACGCTTCTCCAGGCCCAGCGCCTCGATGCTGAGGATCACGTTGAGCAGCACGAACATCAGGACCGGGACGCTGGACTCGATCAGACCGCGCACCCCGCCGAGTTGCTCGGCGATCTGCTCGCTCATCGACGGGAGCTCGTCCTCGTCGTCGGCCTGCTTCTCCCCCGGCTTTTCTCCCGGCTTCTCCCCCGCGGGAAGGTCACCGGACCGCTGCTTCACCTCGTGGAGATCGTGCTCCGCGATGATCTCCTCGGCGATCTTCTCCTCGGCCGAACCGAGCACCTCGGAGAGACGTTCCTCGACCGACTCGTGCGCGACGTGGCGTGGCTCGGTGCCACTCACCGGGGCGCCTCCAGCTCGTAGTAGGGGTTGTAGATCACCTTGCGGTCGTCCCGGATCGCGATCCGGCCTCGCGCGGTGAGCTGACGCCCCGGTTCGATGCCGACGATGGACCGGCGCCCCAGGAAGACCAGCGTGACCACGTCACTGCCGTCGTAGAGGTCGGCCTCCAGCGTAGGCAGGTTGGTCCGTGGAGTGTACGCCACCGTGCGTAGACGCCCCGATACCGAGACGATCTGGCCCCGGTGGCAGGCCCCGGCCGGGACGGCGCCGCACTTGGCGCTGTCCCGCTGCAACTTCTCCGCGTCGAGCTCCGAGTCGGTCGCCGTCAGCCGGCTCAGGAACCCGCGGAACCCGGTGCGTTCTTCGGTCGTCATGACTGCGCCGTCACCCTTCGTCGACGCCCACGGTACGCCCGGCCCGCCCGGTGATCCAGATCACTGCCCGGCGGCCTCGGCCTGCTGCTGTTGCTGCTGCTCGGCCATCTCCTTGGGCAGCCGCATCGGGAGCGGCTCACGCACCGGGCGCGGCTCGTTGTCCCGGATCACCACGAGGCCCTCGAGCACCACGCCGAGCACACCCTCACGGGACGGGTCGGACGCGGCGGCGCCCTGGTAGAGCGCGCGGACCATCCAGCGGGGCCCGTCCACACCGACGAACCGGACGTCGGCCGGGCCGTCCGGGGTGTTCACCCGGGCGTGCAGCTCGACGCCGTAGCGGCCCTGCACCTCGCGCGGGGTGACACCGTCGGCCGCCATCGCGGACGCGATCTCCTCCCGCACCTCCACCCAGATGCCCTCGGACTTCGGGGCGGCGAACACGCCGAGCTGCAGAGCGCTCTCCCCGTCCACCAGGACGACCTGCTCCACCCCGCCCTCCGGGTTGGCCTGCACCCGCACCTCGACACCCTCGATCGCCGGGATCAACAGGCTGCCGAGGTCGAGACGCTGCACCCCCTCGGGGGCGAACCGGGAGTCCCACGGGCCGAACTCGGGAGCCACCGGCTCACCGTCGGAGGCGAGGCTGTCGGCGAGCGCCTTCGAGGGCGCCGCGTCGGTCGCGCGGACATGCTTCGCGGCACCGCGCTTACGGGAGAACATGATTGCCAGCCTTCCTTTGTCTTCGAGCTCAGAGTGCCTGGTGGCCGCCGGTCGAACCGTGCCCGCCGGTGCCCCGCGCGGTGTCGTCGAGGGCGTCCACCGGGTGGAACGCCGCCCGCTCCACCCGCTGGATCACGAGCTGGGCGATCCGGTCGCCCCGGGAGATCTTGACGGTGTTCTCCCGATCGTGATTGATCAGATTCACCAGGATCTCACCGCGGTAACCGGCGTCGACCGTACCGGGCGCGTTGAGGACCGTCACCCCCAGCCGAGCGGCGAGACCGGAGCGGGGGTGAACCAGGCCGACGAAGCCCTCCGGAAGGGCGATCGCCACCCCGGTCCGGACCTTCGCCCGGGCGCCCGGAGCGAGCTCGGCCTCCTCGGCCGCGACCAGGTCGGCCCCGGCGTCACCGGGGTGCGAGTAGGCCGGCAGGGGCAGGTCCGGGTCGAGCCGGAGAACCTGGACGTTCACATCGGTCACGGGGGTGTTCCTCACTGGGGCGGGCACTGCGGGCGGCAACTACCCTGCCATCCTGCCGCGTCCGGCCACGGAGGCGCGCCGTACCCTTCGGGAGTGACGTCCGAGTCCCCGGCCCGCGTGGTGGCGGCCCATCAGGAACGGCTGAGTCTCCCGTGGTGGGCCTGGCCCGCCAGTCTCGGAGCGGGTGCCGTCCTGGCCACCGAGCTGATGCTGGCCACCCCGGAACTACCCATCTGGCTGCCGTACGCGGTGTTGCTCCCGCTGAGTCTGCTGATCCTGGCCCCGCTGGGCCGACTTCGGATCGAGGTCACCCCGGACGAGTTCCGGGTCGACGACGCCCGGCTCCCGGTCGAGTTCATCTCCGGTGTGGTGGCGCTGGACGCCGCGGGCAAGCGCGAGGTGCTCGGGGTCGGCGCCCACCCGCTCGCCTTCGTGGTGCAGAAATCCACCATCGGCACCGCCGTGCAGGTGCTCCTGGACGACCCGGCCGACCCGACGCCGTACTGGGTGGTCAGCACCCGCCGGCCGGTCGAGCTGGCGACCGCCCTGCTGGAGGTCAGCCGTCGAGCGCGGGCCGAGCGGACGTCGTCCTGATCGGCTTCTTCCGCAGGTCGGTGTGCACGTTGTCGCCGACCGTCCGGGTGGCCCGCCGGTTCAGGTAACTGGCCACCGCCGCGCCGGTCAGCATCGGGCCCAGCGTGGTCAGGTTCCGCCCGAACCGCTTCATCAGCTGTTTCTGCAGCTCCTTGCGGGCCGCCGTGCCCAGCACCTTGGCCACGCCCACCCCGGGCACCATCGGGTTCACCCCGCGCTGCCCGGACCACGCCTCGATCAGTTTGAGGGCACGCTCGGGTCCGGTGCCGGCGACCGGGTACCCGTACAGCTCGTGCAGCTCGCCGATCAGCTTGATCTCGATCGCGACCACCGCGACCGTCTCGGTGGCCAGCAGCACCGGCGCCGAGAGCAGGGTGGGCGCGGCGACCCACTCCACCGCGGCGATGCCGCCACCGGCCGCACCCACCCCGGCGGTGGCCCGGGCGGCGTTGCGGATCAGGCGTTCGGCCAGCTCGGAGTCGCCCAGGCCGGGGAAGTGCCGGCGCAGCGTCTCCCGGTCCCGGACCGGGATGTGCGGCGCCACCTCGGCGACCTGATCGGCCATCCAGCGCACGGCGGAACGCGGCTTGAACAACCGGCCGACGCCGCTGCCGCGGACGTGGCCGGCCAGCCGCCCCAGGAGCCGGCGTCGCCCGCCGGGCTCCAGGTCGTCCGCGGTGAGGGCCGCGACGGTGCGGCCCACCTCGTCAGGGGTGGCAACGGGCACGATCTCGGCCCCGGGCACGGTTTCAGGCTCGGTCGCGCGATCCGGCTGGCTCATCGTCGTCCTTCCCGTGGTCGTCACCGGTCCAATGCCCGGTCACGACCCAGGGTCAAACCCCGTGTCAAACCTCGTACGCCCGACCACGGCGGCCGTGATCGGGTTGGTGGTGCCGCGCTGCGCGCGAGTGCGCTCAGGCGCACTCGCGGCAGATCAGCTCCCCGTTGCGTTCCGTCGCCAGCTGGCTGCGGTGGTGCACGAGGAAACAGCGGGAGCAGCGGAACTCGTCGGTCTGCATGGGCAGGACCTTGACGGTGAGCTCCTCGTCGGCGAGGTCGGCGCCGGGCAGCTCGAAGCTTTCCGCCACCTCGACCTCGTCGACGTCCACTGCGCCCGACTGTGAGTCGGCGCGACGGGCCTTGAGCTCTTCGAGGCTGTCCTCGCCGAGGTCGACCTCATCGCGACGCGGGGCGTCGTAGTCGGTGGCCATCGGTCTTCACTCTCCTGTATCGATGTGTCATTTGGCGTTGTCAACGCCGATGACAGGCTTTCGGTTCCCGGTTCCGCCGGCCGATTTCTGACACCGGTTCTTATACCGGAAACGGCCTTGGTGAGCGCGGAACCCTACCGCTGTCGCGGCAGGCTTGTACGCGCTCCGGCCGCACATTGTTCCCGATGTGACTGAGGCGACATCAAAGTAGGGGCACCAGCCTCTGGATCATTGTCAACGCGCCGGAAGCATTCCCTGTTTCCGCGCCCCTGGCGGACAGACGCTAACCTCTCGACAGGTCCGGGCACCTTACCCGGGTCCCCCGTCCGATCCTGGAGCCAGCCCCATGAGCTTTGCCCGCGTCCGAGCGCTCGTCGTCGTCGGCGTGCTGGCCGTGGCCGCGATCGTCTTCGTCGTCGTCACCCTCGTCCGGGACTCGCAGCGTGGCCTGTCCGCCGGTGGCGAATGTCCCGCCGGGGCCCCGCTCGCCGACATCCGGCTGCCGACCGACCCGGTGGACGTGACCGTCAAGGTCTACAACGGCACCAACCGGGCCGGCCTGGCCGAGCAGGTGACCACCGAGTTCCAGAACCGGCGGTTCACCGTGAAGAATCCCGGCAAGAGCAAGACCAAGTTCGATGGCGTCGCGGAGATCCGGTTCGGACCGGAGACCGCCGGCGACGCCCAGCTGCTGCGGGCCTACTTCCTGGCCCAATCGAAGATGGTCTACAACTCGAAGCGCACCGACGGCATCATCGACATCGTCATCGGCAACCAGTTCCAGCAGCTCGCCACCACCACCGAGGTCAACCAGTCCCTCGGTGCGATGGGCGAGCCGACGCTGCCGCCGGGCGCCTGCCTCAAGCCCGTCGAGGCGCCCAGCAAGGAAGCCGAGTAGTCCTACGGCCCGCCCGCGGCGTCCAGCTCCACCAGCGCCGCGTGCAGGGCCGGGAAGATCGCCGGGGGCGCCGCCACGAGCATCTGCTTGCCGGCCGGCGCCCCGGAGAGCCCGGCGACGACGAGTCCGGCCTCCGTCGCGATCAGGCCGCCGGCAGCGTGGTCCCACAGATTCAGTCCCTTCTCGAAATAGGCATCGAGCGACCCCTCGGCAGCCTGGCAGAGGTCCAGGGCCGCCGCGCCGAATCTGCGGATGTCACGCACACGGGTGATCAGCCGGGCCAGAACTTCGCCCTGATGGGCCCTTCTCCGCGAGTCGTACCCGAAGCCGGTGCCGACCAGGGTCTGGTCCAGGGTGGTCCGGGCCGAGCCGGTGAGCCGGCGCCCGGCGCGCCACGCACCGCCGCCCCTGGTGGCCGTCCACTCGTCACCGGTGGCCGCGTTGATCACCACCCCGGCCACCACTTCGCCGTCCACCTCGGCGGCCAGCGAGACCGCGTACTGGGGCAGGCCGTACAGGTAGTTCACCGTGCCGTCGATCGGGTCGAGGATCCACCGCACCGCGCCCGGGGCCACCTCCGCCGAGTCGCCGTACTCCTCCCCCAGCACCGCGTCGCCCGGGCGCTCGGCCGCCAGGGCCGCCACCACCTGGCGCTCGACCGCCTTGTCGGCCGCGGTCACCACGTCGGTGTCGGTGCTCTTCGTCTCGACGTCGACGATCGCCTCGTCGCGCATCCGCCGGGCCGTCGCGGCCGCCTCCCGCGCCACGCGGAGGGCGATCGCCGCCAACTCGCCGGGTGTCGATACCACCGGAATCTCGCTCACGTATGGGTCCTTTCCGCCGATAGCATTCTCGCGTCCGGCACTTCCGGCGAGGTCGCCGGGCCCCGGCGGCGTGCTGTGGGCGGAGGATCTCGGTAAGCGGCGCTACAATTCACCCCTGCACCCGCTTCACGGACACTCAACACCGGGATGGTCCGTGACCCGGGAGTCCCCAAAAACCGACTCCGGCGACACTCGCGCCCGCGTGCTGCGCTGGATCTGGCCGTGCCCAACCTCATCGCCTCCGGAAGGTCATTCGTGACAGAAGCCCACCAGAACGGTGCCGACGTTCGCTCTCTCACCGAGGCCTTGATCACCCATGCTCAGGGTGCGGGCGGGCAACTCACGTCGGCCCAGGTCGCGCACACGCTCGAGTCCGCCGCGGTAAACCCGGCGCAGGCCAAGAAGATCCTGCGGGGGTTGGTGGACGCGGGCATCACCGTCGTCGTCGACGGGTCGGCGAGCACCCGGCGGCCCAAGGTCGCCGCGGCCCGTTCCACGACTCCCGCTTCCCGGGCGACGACCGCCAAGGCGGCGCCGGTCAAGAAGGCGGCGCCCGCACCCAAGCAGTCCACGCCCGGTGGTGACGGCGCCGGCCCGGCCAAGCGTGCCGCTCCGGTCCGCAAGGCAGCCGCCGCCAAGGCCGTCCCGGGCAAGAAGGCCGTGGCCGGCAAGCCCGGCGAGGAGGGCCCCGGCGAGGAGATCGATCCCGCCGAGCTCGCCGCCGTCGTCGACGATGTGGTGGTCGAGGAAGCGCCCGCCATGGTCGCCGCCGCCGCCACCGACGCCGCCAGCTCCGCCACCGACGGCGACTTCGAGTGGGACGACGAGGAGTCCGAGGCCCTCAAGCAGGCCCGCCGCGACGCGGAGCTGACCGCCTCGGCCGACTCGGTCCGCGCCTACCTCAAGCAGATCGGCAAGGTCCCGCTGCTCAACGCGGAGCAGGAGGTCGAGCTCGCCAAGCGGATCGAGGCCGGCCTCTACGCCGCCGAGCGTCTGCGGGCCGCCGACGAGGGTGAGGAGTCGCTCGAGCGCAACTTCGAGCGGGACCTCAAGTGGATCAACCGGGACGGCGAGCGGGCCAAGAATCACCTGCTCGAGGCCAACCTCCGGCTCGTGGTGTCGCTCGCGAAGCGCTACACCGGTCGTGGCATGGCCTTCCTCGACCTGATCCAGGAGGGCAACCTCGGCCTGATCCGCGCCGTCGAGAAGTTCGACTACACCAAGGGCTACAAGTTCTCCACGTACGCCACCTGGTGGATCCGGCAGGCCATCACCCGCGCCATGGCCGACCAGGCCCGCACCATCCGCATCCCGGTGCACATGGTCGAGGTCATCAACAAGCTGGGCCGCATCCAGCGTGAGCTGCTCCAGGACCTGGGCCGTGAGCCCACCCCGGAGGAGCTGGCCAAGGAGATGGACATCACTCCGGAGAAGGTTCTGGAGATCCAGCAGTACGCCCGGGAGCCGATCTCCCTGGACCAGACGATCGGCGACGAGGGCGACAGCCAGCTCGGTGACTTCATCGAGGACTCCGAAGCCGTCGTGGCCGTCGACGCGGTCTCGTTCTCCCTGCTGCAGGATCAGCTCCAGCAGGTCCTGCAGACGCTCTCCGAGCGCGAGGCGGGCGTGGTGCGGCTGCGGTTCGGCCTCACCGACGGTCAGCCCCGCACGCTGGACGAGATCGGCCAGGTCTACGGGGTGACCCGGGAGCGGATCCGGCAGATCGAGTCCAAGACGATGTCGAAGTTGCGGCACCCGTCCCGGTCCCAGGTTCTCCGCGATTACCTGGACTAGGCCGATCAGTCAACAGTCCGTGTCTGAATGATCACCACCCGTACATCAACGGGTGGTGATCAGACCGTTGTGCAGAAGTGATCGTTGACGTGGCACCCTTGGATCACGGCACACTAGCTAGAACCAGCACGCCGGGCTTGAATTGCCGGTGTGACCTCGGTCCCCCCGGGGCACAGTGGGAAGGCTGCAACGGTGCAGGGTGTTGCACGATGTGTGAGCAGTAGCCGAGGAACATGTTCATCGGTGACGAACAGAGGAGGAAGGCGATGACCCCGACCCTCACGCCGCCGGCCGGAAGTGTGGCCGGCCCCGCAGCCGATGAACGGTGCGACCGCTGCAATGCAGCCGGGAAGCTCCGTTTGACCCTGGCGGGTGGCAGTGAACTGGTTTTCTGTGGCCACCACGCCAACCGGTACGCCAAGGACCTGGTGAAGATCGCGGTGCAGTACAAGGCCGATCCGGAATTCACTTGGCGTGGCGCGGACATGATGTCGAACTCCAGCAACTAGCAGCAGCGGTCCCCCAACTGAAGACGTGAACACAAGGAAGGGCGTTCCCGAGCCGGGAGCGCCCTTCCTGCGTGCCCTGAGAGCCTCTCAGGCGCCCCAGAGTTCCTCGACCGTGCTGGTGAGCACCCGGGCCACTTTCAGGGCCAGGTAGACCGAGGGAGCGTAGTCGCCGCTCTCCATCGCGATCACCGTCTGCCGGCTCACCCCGATCTCGGCCGCCATGCTCTGCTGGGTGAACCCGGCGGCCTTGCGGGCCTCTTTGATCCGGGCACCGGTGGCGCCGTCGGGCTCGGCGGCCCGGACCGGGCCGGGCGGGGCCATCAGTCCTCGTCCGCGACGATCGCGGCCTCGGCCAGGCGCCGCTTGCGGGACGCCCGGGCCTGCATCACGACACCGAACGCCAGGCCGATGAGCGCGCCGACGGTCATCGAGATCCAGGAGTCGTCCTGCGGCCAGCCCAGCTGGAACGCCACGCCGATCATGAAGAGCACGTACGGCGCGCCGGAGAGCAGGCCGATCACCTTGCGCTTGGTGGTCCAGACCCGCGGGGTGACCTCGACCCGGCGGCGCGCCACGTAGATCTGCATGATCGACAGGGGTGCCAGCAGCACCGCCAGCGTAATGGCCAGCGGCAGGACCGCGGAGCCGCCGAGCACCCAGACCAGCACGGTGATCGTCCACGGGACCAGGATCATCTGGGTCTGCCAGGTGACGGCGATCCCCTCATACCACCGGGTCCGCTCGCGCTCGTCCCCGTAGAGATCACCGTCGTGGTCGAGGTTCCAGTCGGCGAAACGATCCAGCAGTGTCGTCGTCATGGATCCATGATGATGTTAAGTCGACTTGACGTCAAGTCGACTTAACATCGCAGGTGCCGGAAGAGACGTCAGAACGACTGGATCGTCGCGATCCGCTCCTCCAGCTGCTCGATGCTGGCCTGGGCGGACGGCGGCCCGCCACAGATCCGGCGCAGCTCCGCGTGGATCTTGCCGTGCGGCAGGTTGGTCCGGTGGTGATGCGCCGCGACCAGGGTGTTCAGCTGACGGCGCAGACTGTTGCGGCGCTCCCCGGCACTCATCGGGACGACCTTCTCGACAACCACGGGCTCGGCCGTCCGCGCCTCCTCGGCCGCCTGGCGCTTGCGCTCCGCCATCTGCTCGGACTGCCGCTTGTTCAGCAGCGCCGTCACCTCGTCCGGCGTGAGCAGACCGGGCAGACCCAGGTAGTCCGCCTCCTCGGCGGTGCCGGTCCGGGTCGCCATGCCGAACGCGGTGCCGTCGTAGATGACGTGGTCCAGCTCGGCCACCGCGGACAGCGCCTCGAACTGCTTGTCCAGGTCACCGAGCGCGTCCTCGGCCTTCTGCGCCCGCTCCAGGGCGGTGTCGTCGAGGCCGTCCTTCTCCTTCGGCGCGCCCAACACATGGTTGCGCTGCGCCTCCATCTCGGAGGCCAGCCCGAGCAGGTGCGGGACGCTCGGCAGGAACACCGTGGCGGTCTCGCCCTCGCGCCGGGCCCGCACGAAGCGGCCGATCGCCTGCGCGAAGTAGAGCGGGGTGGAGGCGCTGGTGGCGTAGACCCCGACGGCCAGGCGCGGGATGTCGACACCCTCGGACACCATCCGGACCGCGACCATCCAGCGCTTGTCCGACTCGGCGAACTCGGCGATCCGGCCGGACGAGCCGTCGTCGTCGGAGAGCACGATGGTGGCCGGCTCGCCGGTGATGTCGTGCAGCAGTTTCGCGTACGCCCGGGCCGCGGTCTGATCACTCGCGATGACCAGGCCACCGGCATCGGGCATGCCGTGCGCCCGGATCTTGGCGAGCCGGGCGTCGGCGGCCCGCATCACCTGCGGCATCCACTCGCCCCGGTAGTCCAGGGCGGTCCGCCAGGCCTGCGCGACCAGGTCCTTGGTCATCGGGTCGCCGAGGCGGGCGGCCAGTTCGTCACCGGCGTTGGTACGCCAGCGGGTCTCGCCGGAGTACGCCATGAACAGCACCGGGCGGACGACCCGGTCCTTCAGCGCGTCGGCGTACCCGTACACCGAATCGGCCTTTGATCGCTGAATCCCGTCCCCACCGCGCTCGTAGGTCACGAACGGGATCGGGTTCTCGTCGGACCGGAACGGGGTGCCGGTCAGCAGCAGCCGCCGCTCGGCCGGCAGGAACGCGTCCTTGACCCCGTCACCCCAGGTCCGGGCATCGCCGGCGTGGTGGATCTCGTCCAGGATCACGAACGTCCGGCGGGCCAGCGTGCGCCGCTTGTGCACGGCCGGCGCCATGCCCACCTGGGCGTAGGTGAGCACCGCCCCGTGGAAGTCCCGCGACGAGTGCACGTCGGAGTTGCGGAACCTCGGGTCGAGCTGGATGCCGACCCGGGCGGCGGCCTGCGCCCACTGGGTCTTCAGGTGCTCGGTCGGGCAGACCACGGTGACCGCGTCACAGGTGCCGTCGACGAGCATCTCGGCCGCGATCCGCAGCGCGAAGGTGGTCTTGCCGGCGCCGGGGGTCGCCACGGCCATGAAGTCCTCGGAACGACGACGGAGGTAGGTCACCATCGCCTTGCGCTGCCAGTCCCGCAGCGGCGGAAAGATCTCCAGGTTCGGCACAGGCGGACTCAAGCTGCCAGGATCCCTTCTCCACGGAAAAGCCTCCGCGGTGAAGGGGCGCGGAGGCGGGATCCAGCATAGCCGTGGAAGGCCCTTGCACGGGGTTACGGCACCGCCACCGGAGCCGACCAGCGCCGGTACAGCGCGACGATCCGCAGTCCTGTGATCAGTGTCGCGGCGGCGGCCAGCGGCAGCAGGTGTGCCTGGTCCAGCCGGTACAGGACAGTCACCAGCACGGCGCCGCCCAGGGCGACCACCGCGTATATCTCTCGTTGCAGAACCGCCGGGATCTCCCCGGTGAGCAGGTCGCGGGTCAGGCCGCCGCCGATGGCTGTGAGCATTCCCACCAGGCAGGCGCCGACCGCCGGCACACCGGCCTCCAGGGCCTTCAGGGTGCCGGTCACGGTGAACAGGCCCAAGCCAGCGGCGTCCAGCACCAGCACGGTCCGGCGCACCCGGTGCAGAGCCGGGTGCAGCCAGAAGACCGCGACCGAGGCGACGACGGCGGTCACCGCATATCGCCAGTCGGCGAACGCCAGCGGAGGGACCGCGCCGATCACCACGTCGCGCAGGATGCCGCCCCCGAGCGCGGCCGCGAAACCGACGAATGCGACCCCGAACAGGTCGAGCCGTTTCGCGACGGCGGCCGAGGCCCCCGACGCGGCGAACACCGCTACACCGATCAGATCCGCGACGAGCAGCGCGTACCCACCCGTCACTGGAGGATCAGGCCCTCATCGCCTCGTAGATCTCCTTGCACTGCGGGCACACCGGGGATCCGGGCTTCGGCGACTTGGTCACCGGGAACGTCTCGCCGCAGAGAGCGATCACGTGGTTGCCCATGACGGCGCTCTCGGCGATCTTCTCCTTACGGACGTAATGGAACATCTCCGGACCGGTATCGGTGTCCTGGGTCTCCGGACGCTCAAGGATCTGGGTGCTCACGGGTATCTGCCCTTCATCAAAGGAGCCGGTTCTCAGCCAGTAAGTCTGACACCTCACGCCTGACCGGTCCAACGACAACGCAGGTCGCGAGCGTCGTACCGTAACCCCGTGACTGACTTCGCGATTCGATACGGCGAGCACGTGACCCGTGCCCGCCGGGACGGCCGTCCGGTGGTGGCTCTGGAGAGCACGATCATCTCGCACGGCCTGCCGCACCCCGACAACATCCGGGTCGCCCGGGAGATCGAGCAGGCGGTCCGGGACAACGGCGCCGTCCCGGCCACCATCGGCATGATCGACGGCGAGGTGATCGTCGGTCTGGAGGACGCTCAGGTCGAGCGGCTGGCCTCGGCCGAGTCGGTGGCCAAGCTGTCGGTGCGGGACCTCGCGATCGCCGCCGCCCGGCGCGCCGACGGGGCCACCACGGTCGCCGCCACCAGCGCGATCGCCGCCGCCGCGGGCATCGGCGTGTTCGCCACCGGCGGTCTCGGCGGGGTGCACCGGGAGGCGAACGTCACCTACGACGAGTCGGCCGACCTGACCGCCCTGGCCCGCACGCCGATCGTGGTGGTCTGCGCCGGGGTCAAGTCGATCCTCGACGTGGGCGCCACGCTGGAGCGGCTGGAGACGCTCGGCGTGTCGGTGGCCGGTTACCGGACCCGCCGGTTCCCCGGTTTCTTCATCACCGACGGCGGCTTCGACATCGACTGGGCGCTCGACTCACCGGAGCAGGTGGCCGACTTCATCGCCGCCCGCACCGCGCAGGGTGTCACCGAGGGCGCGCTGGTCCTGGCCAACCCGCTGCCGGCCGACCAGCAGCTGGACCCGGCTCTGCACGACCGCACCCTGGCCAGCGGGCTGAACCTGCTGGCCGAGCAGAACATCACCGGCAAGGCGGTCACCCCGTTCCTGCTGGGCCACTTCCACGCCAGCACCGAGGGGAAGAGCCTGGAGGTCAACATCCGGATCATCCTGCGCAACGCCGCCCTGGCCGCGCAGATCGCGGTGGCCGCCACCAGCGGTTCGGCCGCGCCCGTCGGTTTCGCCGTCCCCGCGTGATCCTCGTCGTCGGCGACCTGGTCACCGACGTCCTGGTCGAGCACGACGGGCCGATCCAGCCCGGCTCGGACACGGATGCCGCGATCCGGGTCGCCGGTGGCGGTCAGGCCGCCAACACCGCGGCCTGGCTGGCCCACGCCGGGCATCAGGTGACGCTGGTCGCGGCGGTCGGCGACGACCAGCCGGGCCGGGACCGGGTGGCGGAACTCTCCGCGGCCGGGGTGCGCTGCGCGGTCGAGGCGCTGCCCGGGGTGGCCACCGGCAGCGTGGTGGTGCTCACCGGGTCGTCCGAGCGCACCATGATCACCGACCGGGGCGCGTCGCTGCGGCTCGGGGCGGAGCACGTGACCGCGGTGGTCACCGGCAGTCCGGCCGCCGGGCACCTGCACCTGTCCGGCTATCCGCTGCTGCACGCCGGCTCCCGTCCGGCGGGCCTGGCGGCCCTCTCCGCCGCGGCCGGGCGAGGGATCACCGTCAGCGTCGACGCGGCGTCGGCGGCCCCGTTGCGGTCGGTGGGGGCGCAGACCTTCCTGGCTTGGGTACGAGGGATCGATCTGCTCCTCTGCAACGCCGACGAGGCGGACGTGCTGGCCGGGCCGGGCCGCCCGGAGGAGCAGGCCACGCGGCTGACCGCACACGTCCGCAACGTGGTCGTCAAACAGGGCGCGGGCGGTGCGGTGTGGGCCGGCCCGGACGGAGTTTTCCCGGTGACCGCCGACCCGGTGCCGGTGATCGACCCGACCGGGGCGGGCGACGCCTTCGCGGCGGGCCTGCTGCGCTCCTGGTGCTCCGGCGCGTCCCCGGAGGCGGCCCTGAAGTCCGGCGGCATCCTGGGCGCACAGGCCGTCTCCCACTTCGGAGCCCGCCCGGCCCCCACCGCCCGATAACACGGTCTCGCCGTCCCCACCGACAGGTAGCGCGGGCTGACCCTCTCCCCGCGTACCGCAGCCGGGGGTTGATCTTGAAGTTGGGGTCAGTCGGTGCGGGGGCGGGACTCTTCGACGATGTCGGCGTCGATGGTGATGTTGGTGGGCTCGGGGGCCGGCTGGGTCAGGGCGCGGCGCACGTCCTCCCGGGCCGCCGCGTCGGCCGCCCGCTCCTGCTTGGTCTTGGGCGGGCGGTCGTTCGCGATCAGCACCGCCATCCACGGCAGCAGGGCCATGCCGAGAGCGCACAGCACCAGCCAGAGTGGCAGCAGCGGGACCTGGGCGCTGATCAGGATGCCGCCGAGGATCAGGCAGGCGACCCGCACACTCATCATCGTGACGTAGCGGATCTGCCGGCCGCGAAGCTGATCGTCCTGGCTGCGAGCGGCGTCGGTGATCAACACCGGGCGCTCCGGGTGTTTCTTCACGCGAGGTCTCCGATCGACCCCGTCATCCTCCCACCGGGCGGGACCTACCGCCCAGCGGGCCCGGGATCTACGGCCCTGTTCCGGGGATTCGGCCGGGCCCGGCCGAATCCCGCCACCGGCCCTACGCCTCTTTCGCGGCCTTCGCCTCGGCCTTGACCGCCTTCTTGTAGGCGCGGACCTTCCCCAGCGACTCGGCGTCGACGATATCGGCCACCGACTTGTAGGAGCCGTCCTCGCCGTAACCCCCGGCCGCCTCCCGCCAGCCGTCCGGCCGCACGTCGTAGAGCTTGCCCAGCAGGGCCACGAAGATCTGCGCCTTCTGCTTGCCGAAACCGGGCAGCGCGAAGATCCGCCGGTACAGCTCGGCGCCGGTCGGCACGTCCCGCCAGAGGCCGGCGGCGTCACCGTCGTACTCGTCGGCGAGCACCCGGCAGACCTCCTGCGCCCGGGCCGCCATCGCCTTCGGGAAACGGTGCAGCGCGGGCGCCTCGGAGAAGACCGCCACCAGGGCCTCGGGATCGAAATCGGCCAGCTCGGCCGCGGTGGGCTCGTGCCCGAGCCGCTGCGCCAGCACCCACGGCGAGGTGAACGCCTTCTCCAGGGTGATCTGCTGGTCCAGCACGATCCCGAGGGTCACCGCGAGCGGGTCACGGTTGAGCAGTTCGTTGGCCTCGGCCGGGATGGGCAGCGAAAACGTCATGCGCCCATTTTGCTACGCCCACCCGGTGCCCGGTTCCACCAGGGAGATCAGTTCCGGACCGTGCGGGTCAGGGACTCGTACGTGATGATCCGGACCTTCAGGGAGCGGCCGGCGACCCGGCTCAACTCGCCGATCTCCATCACGTGTTCGGCGATCCGCCGCAGGTCGGCCGGGTCCTCGACCGGCCGGTGCAGGCCCAGCGCCTGCACCGACAGGTTCCACAGGCCCTCGGCCATCTGCGGGCCGACCAGGTCGGCCAGGGCGCGCACGGCGTCCTGTTCGGTCGGTCTGTCCGGGACGGCCATCAGAACAGCTCGATGAGTGGTTCGGCGTCGTCGTGGGCCGGGCCACCGGTCTGCTGGGAGTGGGTGGTGCGCTGCCGGGACATCACGTGTTTGCGGCGCAGGTCGTCCACGCTGATCACCCGGGCCAGCAAATCCTCCTCGGTCAGGCTGTCCCGGACGTACGACGCCACGTCCTCGCACTGCCGGCGGACGTCCGAGACGGCCTCCGCCACGTGCTCGAGCATCTGCCGGCTGATGTCCTGGAACTGCACGTGCCCGACCGCGCCGGTGGTCTCCGCGATCAGGGCCGAGGAACTGCGCTGCACCTGACCGGCCGCGGTCACGGTGTCCTTGAGGATGCCGGCCACCATCTCCGACATCTCCCGCTGGGCGTCGGCGATGCCACCGAGCCGGCGGGTCATCGCGGTCTCCTCGCTGGTCTCCGGCCCGGCCTGGTCGCTGTCGAACTGGCTGTCGTCGGAGAGCACCCCGTCGAGTTTGGCGGTCAGGTCGCCGATGCTGGAGCCGATGCCGTGCGCGGCCTCGGCGGACCGGTGGGCCAGCTTGCGGACCTCGTCGGCGACGACCGAGAAACCCTCGCCGGCCTCCCCGGCCCGGACCGCCTCGATCATCGCGTTCAGCGCGAGGATGTTGGTGGCCCGGCTGACCTCCTCGATCTGCTTGACGTGCTGGTCCAGCTCGCGCATCTGGTCGACCAGCCGGCGGATCTGCTGGTCGCGGTGCAGGAAGTAGGCGATGAGCCGGCCGACCAGCTGATCGTTCCCGGACGTGACCCGGTTCAGCTCGGTCTCGGTCCGGCTCAGGGTGCCGGCCAGCTGGGCGACGTCACCGGCCATCACCTCGGCCAGCGAGTCGACGTTCAGGAGCTGGTGGACGATCGCCTCGGCCGCCTCCCCGGTCTGTTCGATGACATCCTTCAGGTGCCCGTCGACCACCTCGCAGTACGCCGGGACCTCGTCGAGCGCCGCGGCCACGACGTCCCCCCGCAGGCCGTCGTCCTCGTGGTCGGCGGAGGTCACCGAGAGCTTCCGGAGAAGATTCGTCATGTCTCAGGCGCCCGGCAGAACCTGCTTGATGACACCCAGGAGCTGGTCCGGCCCGACCGGCTTGACCAGCCATCCGGTCGCGCCGGCGGCCTTCGCCTCGGCCCGCTTGCTCTGCTCCGACTCGGTGGTCAGCATCAGGATCGGGGTGAACCGCATGCCGGGGGCCTTGCGGGCCTCGCGGGCGAAGGTGATCCCGTCCATCTGCGGCATGTTGACGTCGCTGATGATCAGATTCGGCTTGACGCCCTTGCCCAGCTTGTCGAGAGCCTCCTTGCCGTGGCCGGCCGTCTCGACGGAGTAGCCGGCCTTGGTCAGGATCGACTTCAGGCTCATCAGCATGGTGGCGGAGTCGTCGACGAGCATCACAGTGGTCATGGCGATTCACTTCCCGGTTTGGCTGGCCCACCGCCCCCGGCGAGCAGTGGCAGCACCTGTGCCGCGAGGAACGCGTCAGCCGGTGCTGAGGAAATCTTCGGACGGAAAAGAAGCAGAGCCTGGAGTGCGCCGGTGTGCAGATGGTTGCAACGGCGCAGGGCCACCCGCGGCCGCTTGGCGGTCCGCAGCCAGCCCACCAGCTGTTCGACCTCGTCCACGGTGACGACGCCGACCAGGTTCGCGGTCTCCTCATGCAACTCGAGCGGCAAGTCCGAGCACCTCCTTCATGTTGAGCACCAGCAGGACCAGTCCGTCACCGAGCAGTGCGGTGCCGGAGAACTCGTCGGCGTACGCGAGCAGGCCCTCCATCGGTTTGAGGATCACGTCGACCTCGCGGTGGAACTGCTCGACGAGCAGGCCGACACGCTGGCCGTTGACGCTCACCACCAGGATCGGCCGGTCCGCGGTCTCCGGTAGCGACCAGGGCATGTCCAGGGCGCGGGCCAGGTCGATCACCGGCACCACCTCGCCGCGCATCATCACCACGTCCTGGTGCAGGACCCGGCCCATCCCGCCGGCCGGGACCTTGACCGTCTCGACCACCAGGTCCACCGGGATGCCGAACCGCTGGCCGGCGACGCTGACCACCATCACCTGGGTGACCGCCATCGACAGCGGCAGCCGCAGCCGGGTGGAGGTGCCCTGACCCAGCTTGGAGCGCATCGTCACGGCGCCGCCGAGCTTCTCCACGCTGGCCCGGACGGCGTCCATGCCGACCCCGCGGCCGGACAGGTCGGACACCTGGTCGGCGGTGGAGAACCCGGGACGGAACACCAGGTCGACCGCGTCCACGTCGCTCAGGGTCTCGAGTTCCTCCTCGGAGATCAGGCCCTTCTCGTACGCCTTGTGCTTGACACGATCCGGATCGACGCCCCGCCCGTCGTCGGACACCTCGACGATGACCGCGTCGCCGTCGGCCACCGCGGTCAGGGTGAGCCGGGCGGTGTGCGACTTGCCCCGCAGCGACCGTTCGTCCGGGGTCTCGATGCCGTGGTCGAGGCTGTTGCGCACCAGGTGCACCAGCGGGTCGCCGAGCGCCTCGATGACGTCCTTGTCGGCCATCGTGTCGCCGCCCTCGGTGACCAGCTCGATGTTCTTGCCGAGCCGCCGGCTGAGGTCGCGGACCAGCCGCGGGAACCGGCTGAACGCCACCGACAGCGGGAGCATCCGGACGTCCATCACGGCCGACTGGAGTTCCTCGGCGATCCGGTGCAGGCCCGCGTACTGGTCCTTGATCCGGCGGCTGAGCGCCCGGCTGCCGAACTCCTCCTCGGCCGAGGCGGCCAGGAAGGTCAGCCCGTTCTTGGCCACGTTCAGCTCGCCGACCAGCTCCATCAGCCGGTCCACCTTCTCCTGGTCGACCTTGAGGACGCGGGTGCCGACCTGGCCGCCCGGGTCGTCGGCCCGGCTCTCGACCCGTTCCTCGGCGCGGGGTGGCGCCGCCGGGACCGGGGCGATCGCGACCGGCGCCGGCGCGGCCTCCCCGGCGAGCAGGTCGATCGCGGTGAGCAGCTCGGCCGGGCCGGCGGCGCCCAGGTCCACCGGCACGCCGAGCGACCGGGCCGCCGCGGCGACCGCGTGCCGGACCGACCGGATCCGGGTGCCCTCGGTCACCACGCCGTCCATGGTCAGCGCGCGGTGGGCGGCGTGCAGCACGCTCCGGGCGTCGGCGGCCATCTCGGTGTCGATCACCGGGGTGACCGCGACGGTCATCACCTCCTCGGCCCGCAGCGGCGGCTCACCGCTGAGGTGCCTGGTGATCGCGTCGGCGTCCAGCTCGACGATCTCGATCTGGTCGGTGACGTACCGGAACAGGTGGTTCAGCTCGCCGAGCGAGGCCCGGGTGACCACCAGGAAGGAGAGCATGCAGGTGTACTCGTCGTACTCCTGCACCGCGGGCCAGGTGCCGGGCTGCACCACGCTGAGCCGGTCCAGGGCGGGCAGCTGCCGGATCAGGTGCAGCGGGTCCTCGGCCCGGAAGAAGCAGTCGGTGTCCGGCGTGTACCAGAGGAACCGCAGCGTCGACCCGGTGGTGGACAGCCAGCCGGCGGTCTCGGTCAGCCACTCGGCGTCCAGGTAGGCCAGCCAGTCCGGGGCGGTGTCGACCAGCACGGCCGGGCCGGCGGCGGACGGGGCGGACGGCGCCGCCTCACCGCCCAGCGGGGCGCGCAGCCGGGTGATCAGGCCGGCCGCGTCGCTGCCCGCGCCGGACGGCAGCCGCTCGTGCGTGGTGACGTGGGCCAGCCAGCCGCGGATCAGGTCGAACGACGCCAGCAGGTCGTCGGTCATCCCGGAGTCGAGAGCCAGCCGGCCGCCGCGGACCGCGTCCAGCAGGTCCTCGGCGGCGTGGGTGAGCCGGGTCAGCTCCGGGAAGTCGAAGAGCCCGGACGAGCCCTTGAACGTGTGCGCGGCCCGGAAGACCTCGTTGACCAGCTCCGGGTCGCCGGGATCCCGCTCCAGCTGGAGCAGGCCCTCGTCGACCTGGGCGAGCAGGTCGTTGGCCTCCGCGAGGAACTGCGCGAGTAGGGGATTCACGCAACATCGTCCTTCCCGGCGGTCAGCATCGTGGCGACCCGGACCAGCCGGTCCCCGGCCACCGGTTTGACCAGGTAGAGATTCGCCCCGGCCTGATAGGCGCGGTCGGCGTCACCGGGCCGGTCCTCGGTGCTGATCATCACGACCGGGGCGTCGCTGCCGACGGTGTCCGACCGCAGCGCCTCGACACAGGCGTAGCCGTTCATCTTCGGCATGTTCACGTCCACCACGAACAGGTCGAAGTCGGTGCCCAGGGCCGCCTCGACGGCCTCCAGCCCGTTGGCGGCCTCGTTCACCGCGAACCCGGCGCCGCCGAGCAGGGTGGTGTGGTAGAGCCGCACGGTGGCGGCGTCGTCGACCACGAGCACCCGGGCTCCGGTCGCGGTATCCGAGGTCATCAGTTGCCTCCGGTCGGTCGCTGGTAGACGAGGCCCTCCGGCAGGCGCGTCGGGGTGAAGATCGGGGAGATGCGGCTCATCGACTCGGAGTGCCCGAGGAAGAGATAGCCGCCGGGGCGCATCGCGCCGTACAGGTTCTCCGCCGCCCGTCGACTGGACAGCTCGTCGAAGTAGATGAGCACGTTGCGGCAGAAGATCACGTCGTAGTCGCGGAACGCCCGCATCGACGCGGTGTCGCAGATGTTCACCCGGTGCAGGGTGACCGCGCTGCGGATGCCGTCCTCGACCTGGTAGCGGCCGGCGCCGACGGCGACGAAGTACTTCGCCAGCCACGCCTTGGGCACCCGGTGCAGGGAGCGTTCGCCGTAACTGGCGTGCGACGCCTTGGCGAGCACCTCGCTGTCGATGTCGGCGCCGTGGATCTCCACGTCCACGTGGTCGATCAGGTCCCACTCCTCGAGCAGGCGCAGGGCGATCGAGTACGGCTCCTCACCGGTCGAGCAGGGCAGCGACAGGATCTTCACCGGCCCGGTCATCCGCTGCAGCCCGCCCCGGTCGGCGATCACGCTCGGCAGCACGGTGTTGAGCATCGCGTCGAACTGGTAGTCCTCGCGCAGGAAGTACGTCTCGTTGACGGTCAGCTGGTTGATCAGGTCCTGGGCCATCTCGCCCCGGTCGGACGTCCGCAGCGCGGCGAACCAGCCGGCGAAGTTGTCGTACCGGGAGTTGCGGATGCACGTCTCGATCCGCTTGTCGACGAAGTACCGCTTCCCCGGCGTGAAGTGGATGCCGGTCCGCTTGTAGAAGTACTCGCAGAACCGGGTGAAGTCCGCGTCGGAGAGCCCGGCCCCGGCCGTGGCGGTCGTCATCACGCCGTCCCGGCCAGGCGGGGCAGCGCCGCCTGCACGGTGAACCGCAGGAACGGGTCGTCCGGGAACCGCTGCACCGCGTGCTCCAGCAGCGGGATGTCGTCGGCGGTCGCGGACGGCAGCAGCGCGTCGATGGCGCCGGTCACCACGTTCGGGTGCGGGTCGTCCTGGACCATCCGCAACAGCCAGACGTGCGCGTCCGGGTGCGGCAGGTCGGCCAGGATCATCGCGGTCATCACCCGGACGTCGTGGTCGGGGGCGGCGAGCAGGGCCGGCAGCAGGTCCGGCACCGATCGGGGCATGGTGGCCAGGGCCGCGGCGACGGCGGTGCGCAGGGCCGCCTCGTCGCTGGCCAGGTGGACCGCCAGGCTGCCGGCGACCTCGTCGGTGTCGTGCGCCGCGAGGGTGATCAGGATCGACTCCAGCACCCGCGGGTCGTCCTCCACGTGCACCCGGGCGAGCAGGGCCGGCACCGCCTCGGCGATCCCCTCCAGGCCGAGCGCGGCCTCCCGGCGCAGATCGGTGTCCGGGTCGTCCAGCCGCCGCAGCAGCGTCTCGGCCGGTGGACGCTCCGGCGCCACCTCCTCGGGCTGCTGCGGAGCCTGCTTGCGGACGAGTCCCATGGTGATCGACCTCTTCCCTCGCGAAGCTCAGCGGACCCAGGCGGCCAGGCGGTCGGCGATCTCGTACGCCGGGAGCACGGCCGTGGCCCCGCCCCGGCGTGCCAGCTCCCCCGGCATGCCCCACACCACGGCCGTCTCCTCGGCCTCGGCGATGGTCCGGCCGCCGCCGTCCCGGACCGCGGCCATCTCGGTGGCCCCGTCGTCACCCATGCCGGTGAGCAGGGCGCACACCAGCCGTTGCGGATCGATGTAGCGCCGGGCCGAGGCGACCATCCGGTCCACGCTCGGGTGCCAGCGGTATTCGGCGGCGGCCGGGACGGACTTGACGATCAATCCGTCGGTACGCCGGGCCACCACCACGTCGGCGTTGCCCCGGCCGATGTAGATGTTGCCGCGCCGCAGCGTCATGATCCGGTCCACCTCGTGCACCCGCAGCGCGCAGACCTCGTCGAGCCGGCGGGCCAGCGCCGCGGTGAACGACGCCGGGATGTGCTGGGCCACCACCACCGGCGCCCCCAGCGTGCCGGGCAGCTGTGGGAGCAGGTCGGAGAGCAGGGCCGGGCCGCCGGTGGAGGAGCCGATCAGGACCAGGTCGACCGAGCCGGCCGGGCCGATCTCCCGGGCCGGCGGAGCTACCGGCGCCCGCGGGGCCCGGACCGCGGCCCGGTTCAGTTTCGCCGCCGAGGCGCTGCGCACCTTGTTGACCAGCTCGACCGCGACGTCGTCGATGTTGAGCGACACCGTCCCGCCCGGCTTCGGCACGTAGTCCACCGCGCCCAGTTCCAGCGCCTCCAGCGTGACCAGGGCGTTGTGCTCGGTCAGCGACGACACCATGACGACCGGGGTGGGCTGCTCCTTCATGATCTTCGCCAGGCAGGTGAGCCCGTCCATCTCCGGCATGTTGACGTCCAGGGTCACCACGTCCGGGCGCAACCGGCCCATCTGTTCCAGGGCGTCCACCCCGTTGCGGGCGGTGAACACCTCGAAGTCCCCGGCCTCGGTGAGGATGCCCTTGAGCGCTCGCCGCATCAGCGCCGAGTCGTCGACCACCAGCACGGACGTAGACACCGGCCGGCTCCCGTTCAGACCCCGACGAGAGCGTCGCCGGTGACGTCGCCGCACAACTGCGCGGCCTGATCCGCCTGATCCGCCGCGAGCAGCTGATCCACCTGCACCAGCAGCAGCATGCGCTGCTGTTCCGGCAGGTTGGCCACCCGGGACACCACCCGGGCCTGTTCGGCGGAGAGCTCCGGCGCCGGTTCCAGGACGTTGCGGCCGACCCGGGCCACCTCGGCCACCGAGTCGACGATGAACCCGGTCCGGACCCCGCCGATGATCAGCACCACGATGCGCTGCCGCTCGTCGCGTTCGGTCCGGCCCAGTCCCAGCCGGGTCCGCAGGTCCACCACCGGCAGCACGGTCCCGCGCAGGTTGACCAGGCCCTCGACGAAGGCGTACGACTTGGGCACCCGGATCAGCGCCTCCGGCACCCGGATGATCTCCTGCACCGTGTCGACGTCGACGGCGTACTCCTCGTCGTCGAGCCGGAACACCACGAACAGTTCCTCGTCACCGCGGCCGTCGTCGTCCGCGATGTCCTCCGGTTCGTCGATCATGTCCTGCTCGTCCTCCCGCCGGTAGTCGGCGATCTCGTTGCGTACCTCCGGCGAGTCGAACATCCGGTTCACGTTCAGCACGGAGACCAGCCGTTTGCCGGCCTCGAGCCGGCACACCGACTCCACCTCGGTCTTGCGCCCCTCGCCGGCGACCACCCCGGGCAGCGGGGCGACCAGCTGGTGCGGCACCCGCAGCACCTCCCGCACGGTGTCCATCACCACGCCGACGATGCCGCCGTCGATGGAGACCACCACGATCCGGTTCTGCGGCTCCAGCGGCGTCACCGGCAGCCCGAAGACTCGCCGCATGCTCACCACCGGCAGCAGCCGGCCGCGCAGGTCGATCACGCCGAGCACCCGGCTGCCCGCGTTGGGCACGTGGCTGACCGATTCGGGCGCCTGCACGATCTCCTGCACCTGGTCGATCGGGAGGGCGTACTCCTGCCCCTCCACCGCGAAGCTGACCAGTTCCAGGGTGTCGTCCAGCTCGGCCTCGGCGTCGTCCTCGGCCGCGAGCCGGGTCGCCGCCGAGGTGTCCCGGCCGCCCCGCTTCTCGGCGAGCCGGGTGAACTGGCTGCCGATCAGCCGGTCCACGTCCAGCACCGTGGTCATCCCGCCCTCACCGGACTTGATCACCCCGACCAGCACGTCGGAGTTGACCGTGGCCTGCACCGCGTCGGCCGTCTCCATCTGCTGCGGGTCGATGCTGACCACGCTGGAGACCCGGTCCACCACGAAGCCGAGCGGCACACCGCCGTCCACCACGATCACCCGGGTGGTCTCGTCGTGCTCGGTCGGCTCCATCGCGCAGCAGCGTCGCAGGCTGACCACCGGCAGCACCCGGCCGCGCAGGTTGGCCAGGCCCTCCAGCGACGGCGGGCCGAGCGGCACCTTCACCACGGTGGGCATCCGGATGATCTCCTGCACCCGGCGCATCGGGAAGGCGTACCGCTCCCCGGCCATGTCGAATGTGACGAACTCGCGGTTCTCGTCGAACTCGTCGCCGTATTCGACGCCGTAGTCCTCGGCGGTGTCCATGCTCACGGTTCCCCTTATCCGGGCGTCAAGGCGGCGTACGAAAGCTCCGGGTCTCAGGCGGCGTTCTGGAGCTCGTCGGCGAGGGCGGCGATCTCCTCGACCGCGGCCGCGAGCTCCTCGGCGCCCTGGGCCTGTTCCCGGGCCGCGGTGGAGGCCTGCCCGGCGAGCTGTTCCG
Source organism: Actinoplanes couchii (assembly GCF_016862075.1). Lineage (GTDB taxonomy): Bacteria > Actinomycetota > Actinomycetes > Mycobacteriales > Micromonosporaceae > Actinoplanes > Actinoplanes couchii. Next base: position 233,868 of record NZ_BOMG01000044.1, read on the forward strand.
CCTCGCTGGCGGCCACCGAGATCTGTTCCAGACCGGACTTGACCTCGCCGAGCGTGTTCGCGATCTCCAGCGCCGACTCGCGGACCTCCTGGTTGCCGCCGCGGACCTGCTGCATGTCGCGTTCGATCTCCAGCAGCCGGGCCGTGGTGGCCTTGGCCGACTCGACCTCGGCCAGCGACATCCGGCTGGTCTCCTCCAGGTCGGCGCGGACCTCGATGATCCGGTCCTGCACCGCCTTGACCAGGTCCTTGATCCGGTCGGCGTTGTCCGCCGAGTCCCGGGCCAGGTTGCGGATGTCGGTGGAGACCACGGCGAAGCCCTTGCCGAACTCGCCGGCCCGGGCGGACTCGACCGACCCGTTCACGGCCAGCATGTTGGTCTGGATCGAGACGTTCGCGATGGCGTCCACGATCTTGTCGATCCGCCGGGAGATCTGCTCCAGCTCGGTCACCTTGCGGACGTTCTCGATGCCCTCCCGCGCGGCGGTGCCGATCGCGTCGATCATCGAGTCGACCGCCTCCTTGTTGCCGGTGATCAGCTCCAGGATCACGTCCGAGCGCTCCACCGCCGAGGCGCCCCGGTTGGCCGAGAGCTGCGCGCCCTGTTCGATCTGGTTCACCGAGTCGGCGGTCTGCTGACCCTTGGCAGCGGCCGTACGCGCGCCGGCGTTGATCTCGTTGATCGCGACGTTGATCTGGCTCGCGGCCCGGTTGATCTCCTCGACCGCGGCGGACAACTGCTCGGCCGCCGCGGCGACCTCCTCCGCGCTCTTGGCGATGTCGGTGCTGCTGCGCAGGGTCTCGGCGACCTCGGCCAGCGACTCGGCGGCCTGGTCGCTCTGCCGCAGCGCCTGGGTCTGCTGGGCCACCGTCTGCAGCGACTCCTCGCAGGCCGCCGACTGCTGCTCGGACGCCGCGGCGATCTCCTCGGTCCGCTGCTTGGCGGCCGCGGCGGCCTTCATCGCCTGGGTCGCGGACGTCGCCATCTCGGTCGACCCGGCCATGATCGTGCCCATGTCGGCCCGGATCGTCTCCAGCTGCGAGGTGATCGTCTTGCCCTTCTCCACCTCGCCCCGGGCCGCCTCGGCGGAGGTCTGCACCGCACCGGCGATGTCGGTGACGCTGCTGCGCACCTCGTCGATCAGGCCGCGGATCTGCCGGGCGCTGCGCTCGCTGGTCTCGGCCAGGGTGCGCACCTCGTCGGCGACCACGGCGAAGCCCTTGCCGTGCTGCCGGGCCCGGGCCGCCTCGATCGCGGCGTTCAGGGCCAGCAGGTTGGTCTGGTCGGCGATGTGCGCGACCGTCTTGACGATCTCGCCGATCTCGTCGGCCTGTTTCTCCAGCTCGGTGATGGTGGCCACCGAGCTGGACTGCCGGTTGGAGGCGCCCTCGACGTTCCCGAGCAGGCTGATGATGCCGTTCCGGGTCTCGTTGATCAGGCCCTGCAGCGCGTTGCAGAGATCGGCGACCTGCTTGGTGGTCTGCTCCTGCCGGGCGACCTTCTCCTCGACCTGGTTCATCGCGGCCAGGCTCTGCTGGGTGGCGCCGGACGACTCCTCGGCGCCGGCCGCGATCTGTTGCATCGATTCGGCGAGCTGCCGGGACGCCTCCGCGGCCTGGGCGTTCTGGGCGGAGATCTGCGCGGTCGCCGAGGCGATCCGTTCGGCGGCCTGCTGCTGTTTCGCCACCGACCGAGCCTGCCGCCGGTTGGCGTCCTGATCGGCGGCGACCCGACCCGGGCGGGCCGGGGCCGCCGGCCTGGTCATCCGGGTCGCGTCGGTGCCGCGCCCGCTGGCGGTGCTGGTGAGGGGCATGGGTGGTTCTCCCATCTGGGTCCGGTTGATCCGGTGCACGCGGGGGTCGGGCCGCGAAGATGGAGAGCACGCCTCCACTGCCCCGCCGACCAGGCAAATCCTGGCACCGGGCCGTTCACCCGAGAGGCGGAATCCGGGAAAATCGATGGGATACGGTCGGCGGATGCGTGCACTGGTACAGACCGTGAGCCGGGCGAGCGTCACCGTCGGCGACGAGATCACCGGCGAGATCAAGGACGGGCTGCTGGTGCTGGTCGGGGTCACCCACGACGACACCCCGGCCAAGGCCGCCGAGCTGGCCCGCAAGACCTGGGAGCTGCGGATCCTGGACGACGCCTCGGCCGCCGACCGGTCCGCCCCGCTGCTGGTGGTCAGCCAGTTCACGCTCTACGGCGACGCGCGCAAGGGCCGCCGGCCGAGCTGGAGCGCCGCCGCGCCGGCCGAGATCGCCGAACCCCTGATCGCGGAGTACGTGAACGCACTGCGCGCCCGGGGAGCGGTGGTCGAAACCGGCCGCTTCCGGGCGCACATGCTCGTCGAATCGGTGAACGTCGGACCGTGCACGGTCCTGCTGGAGCTCTGACGGGTCAGAAGAACAGGCCCCGCCGCTGGGCCGACTGGCGCAGCCACTGGTCGAGCCGGGCCACCCAGTCGATCTGCTCGGCGGTCGCGTAGTCGATGTCGAAACTGCCGAACGCGTCGTGCCCCTCGGTGAAGACCCCGCCGCGCTTGTCCAGCTCCAGCACCACCTGGAGCTTCTGCGGCGTCGGCAGGAAGGTCAGCTCGAGCTGGTTGATGCCGCTCGCGTACTGCCCCGGCGGGTAGAACTCGATCTCCTGGTAGAACGGCAGATGCTGCTCCACGCCGTAGACCCGGCCGTGCTCGACGTCGGCCCGGCTGAACCGGAAACCGAGGTCCAGCAACGCTTTGAGGATCCGCTCCTGGGCCGGCAGCGGGTGCACGGCCACCGTGTCCAGGTCGGACTTGTCGACCGCCCGGGCCACCTCCAGCTCGGTGGCGAGACCCATCGTCATGCCGGTCAGGTGCTGCCCGTACACCTCGGTGATCGGGGTCTGCCAGGGGACCTCGAAACGGAACGGGACGTCGTGGCGGACGCCCGGCTCCAACTTGAACGAGCCGGTCAGCCGCTGGCGGTGGAACTCCTGGTTCGTCTGGTACTCACTGTCGCCGCTCTCCACCTCGACCCGGGTGGTCAGGCCGATCGCGACGTACTCGATGTCGACGGCGTGGTCACCGCCCACCACGTGGACCTGGCCCTCCAGGAACCCGCCCGGGTAGGTGTTCGGATTGGTGAGCACGGTGTCGACCGAGGGTCCGCCGACACCGAACGCTTGCATCATTCGCTTGAAGACCACGCTGCTCCCCTTCGTAGGGCTGAACACGATATCGAGCTCCGGCAAACACTCACGGTGACGCAAGTCCGGCTTGTCGGTTTGGTGACCTCAGGGTTCTCCCTGATTCATGCCACCTGGTGCCCGGCCTCACCTCCGCTTAACGCGCCTCGGACGAAGCTTGCCCTCACACCGGCACGAAGCGCTGGGTACGCACGAGACGTTATCGCGGGGGAGGGGACTCGAAGTGGTCCTGGAGATGAAGAAGGCGCCGGAGTCCATGACTGTCGAGAACATCATGACCGACGAAGTCGAGACGCTCACCGACCTGGACGCCACCGACGAGCGGGGCGTCTCCGCCGACCTGGTCCGTGCCTACCTCAACGGCATCGGCCGCACCCGGCTGCTCACCGCCGTCGAGGAGGTGACCCTCTCCAAGCGGATCGAGGCCGGCCTCTACGCCGAGGAGAAGCTCCCCACGGCGCCCGCCGACCTGGCGCCCCTGCTGAAGGTCATCGTGACCGAGGGCAAGGCCGCCAAGAACCACCTGCTCGAGGCCAACCTGCGCCTCGTCGTCAGCATCGCGAAGCGCTACACCGGCCGCGGCATGGCCTTCCTCGACCTGATCCAGGAGGGCAACCTCGGCCTGATCCGCGCCGTCGAGAAGTTCGACTACACCAAGGGCTACAAGTTCTCCACGTACGCCACCTGGTGGATCCGGCAGGCCATCACCCGCGCCATGGCCGACCAGGCCCGCACCATCCGCATCCCGGTGCACATGGTCGAGCAGGTCAACCGGATGGTCCGCTGCCGCCGCGACCTGGCCGCCACGATCGGCCGCGAGCCCAGCATCGCCGAGATCGCCAAGGCCATGGACGTGCCCGAGTTCCAGGTCATCGAGCTGATCTCGTACGACCGGGAGCCGGTCAGCCTGGACCAGGCAGTCGGCGAGGACGGCGAGAGCGCCCTCGGTGACTTCGTCGCCGCCGCCGGCCCGACCGTGCCCGGCGAGGGCACCGCCACCGGCGAGCTGCGCAGCGAGGTCGAGATCGTGCTCGGCACCCTGTCCGAGCGGGAGTCCGCGGTGATCCGGCTGCGCTTCGGCCTGGACGACGGCCGCCAGCGCACCCTCGACGAGGTCGGCCGCGAGTTCGGCCTGAGCCGCGAGCGGATCCGCCAGATCGAGAAGGTCACCATGCTGAAGCTGCGTGACCCGGAGCGCGCCTCCCGCCTCGAGGCCTACGCCTCCTGAGGCTAGACGCTCCGCAACCTCCGGGGGCCGGTGTCCGGCCGGGCCCCCGGATCGCCGAACTCGACCGCGGCGTGCAGCACCGACCAGCCGTCCGGGCGGGCCAGCACCGGGTTCAGGGTCAGCGATCGGACCCGCGGGTGCTCGTCGGCCAGCCGGCCCATCCGCAGCAGCAGATCGACCAGCGCGGCCCGGTCCACCGGTGTGGACCCCCGGTAACCGTGCAGCAACGGGGCCGCCCGCGGCTCGTCGACCAGGGCCTCCGCCGCCCGGTCGGTCAGCGGCGCGGCCCGCCAGGCCAGGTCACCGAGCAGCTCGCTGGCCACCCCGCCGAGGCCGAAACCGACCACCGGGCCGAACGCCGGATCCTCCCGGAGCTCGACCGTGCAGGCCACCCCCGGCGCGACCATGGTCTGCACCAGGACCTCCGGGCCGAACGCGCCGGCCAGTTCGCCGTACGCCGCTCGTACCGCATCGTCGCCGTTGATCGCCAGGCGCACCGCACCGAGGTCGATCCGGTGCCGCAACGCCCCGCCGGCCGCCTTGATCGCCACCGGATAACCCAGCTCGGCCGCCGCCGCGACCGCCTCGTCGGCGCTTGCGGCCAGCGTGGACGGCACCACCGCGATCCCGTACGCGGCGAGCAGAGCGGTCGGGGACTCGGCCGCCACCGCGGCCTCCGCCGCCACCGGATCCACTCCGGACAACTCCGGCAGCACCCCCGGCGGACGGCGCAGCCAGTCGGCGTAACCGACCACCCGGGACAGCGCGCGGACCGCCTCCTCGACCGACGGATAGGCCGGCACCCGGGGCGGCGCCTGCCCGAAGACCATCGTCGCGACGGTCGGTTTCTCACCGGCCAGCGCCACACTCGCCAGCGCCGCCGCGAAGTCGGCGTCCTCGTCGGCGTGCCGGCCCGGCATCGGCGGCGCGAAGACCACCACCAGCGCGTCCACCTGATCGTCGACCGCGGCGTCGGCGAGCACGTCGGCCAGGTCGTGGGCGCCCGCCTCGGAGCCGGTGTCCCGCGGATAGCCGTCGGCCACCACCAGCCCGGCGGCCCGGCAGGCGACCACGGCCAGCTCACCCAGCGCCGACGAGTTGCCCACCACGGCGACCCGGCGGCCGGCCGGCAGCGGCTGGTGGGCCAGCAGCATGCCCACGTCGAACAGCTCCTGCACGGTGTCCACCCGGATCACCCCGGACCGGGCGAACAGGGCGGTCACCGAACTCGCGTCCGGGCCCGGCGTGTCACCGGCCAGACCCGGTGGGCGGGTCGCCGACGCCACCGCCACCACCGGCTTGACCCGGCTGATCCGGCGGGCCAGCCGGGCGAACTTGCGCGGGTTGCCGAAGGTCTCCAGGTAGAGCAGCACCACGTCGGTGCCGGGGTCGTCCTGCCAGTACTGCAGCAGGTCGTTGCCGGAGACGTCGGCGCGGTTGCCGGCCGACACGAAACTCGACAGGCCCAGACCGCGACGGTCCGCCTCGGCCATCAGCGCCACCCCGAGAGCGCCGCTCTGACTGAAGAAGCCGACCCGCCCGGCCATCGGCAGCCGGGGGGAGAGCGTGGCGTTCAGGCGTACCGACGGATCGGTGTTGGCGATGCCGAAACTGCTCGGGCCGATCACCCGCAGCCCGGCCGCCCGCGCCGCCTCGACGAGGGCCCGCTGCTGGGCGGCGCCCTCCGGACCGGTCTCGGCGAAACCCGCGGAGACCACCACTCCCCCACCCGCGCCGGACCGGGCCGCGTCGCGGCCGGCCTCGGACACCCGGTCGGCCGGCACCGCGATCAGGGCCAGGTCGATCGGGACACCGGCGTCGGCAGCGCTGCGGTACGCCCGGAGCCCGGCGACCCGGTCCGCGGTGGGATGCACCGGCACCAGCTCACCGGTGTAGCCCCCGTCACGCAGGTTGCCCAGCATCAGCGCGCCGATGCCCTGCCCGGTGGCGCTGGCACCGTAGATCGCGATGCCCCGCGGGGACAGCAGCCGGGCGATCGACCGGGCCTCGGTGAGGTGCTCGCGGGACTCCTGCACCTCCCGGGACTTCTCGGTCGGCTCGATCGGGAAGCTCAGGTGGACCACGCCGTCGGCGTACCGCCGGCGGACCTGGTAGCCGGTGTCGCCGAAGACCCGCAGCATGCCGTTGTTCTCCGGCAGCACCTCGGCGACGAACCGGACGATCCCGTTGCGCCGGGCCGCGTCGGCGAGATGCTCCAGCAGCACCGAGCCGATGCCCCGGCCCTGCTGCGCGTCCTCGACCACGAACGCGACCTCGGCCTCCGGGGAGTCCGGGCCGAGCCGTTCATAACGCCCGACCGAGGTGATCCGGTCGTCGGCGAGGGTCACGAACGCCTCGCGGTCGTGGTGGTCGACGTTGACGAAGCGGTGCAGGTCGCGTTCCGGAATGCGCGGATAGGGCGAGAAGTAGCGCAGGTAGCGGGTGCGCTCGCTCATCCGGGAGTGGAAGTCCACGATGGCCGGCGCGTCCTCCGGGCGGATCCGGCGCAGGTGGACCGACGTGCCGTCGGAGAGAAGGACGTCCGCGCCGCGCTCCATCGTCTAATCCCGGGGGTCGTGGGGATCGAGGCCGTGCAGCGGGAAGACCGCCGTCCGGGTGGCGAGGACGGCCCGGTCGATCGGGTCCTCACTCGTCCCCGGCCAGGGGGTGACCGTGGGCTCGGTGCCGTCCGTCATCACCTCCGGAATCGTAGTCCCCGGGCGGCGGCCGGCCGCCAGCGTCCGCCACCGCGGCGGGATGCGTGTCGCCGGGTCGAGCGGCTCGCCGGTGGCGACCGCCAGCAGATGGGTCCACGCCCGGGGCACCACCTCGACCAGGGCGTAACCGCCGCCCCCGGTCGCCACCCAGCGACCGTCGCAGATCTCGTCGGCCAGGGCGCGCATCGCGATGTACGCGGCCCGCTGCCCGTCCACCGACAGGCGCAGGTCGGCGAGCGGGTCGAGCCGGTGCGCGTCGGCGCCGCACTGGCTGACGATGATCTCCGGGGCGAAGGCGCGGACCACCGACGGGACGATCGCGTGGAACGCCCGCAGCCAGCCGTCGTCATCGGTGCCCGGGGGCAGCGGCACGTTGACGGCGGTGCCCTCCGCGTTCGGCCCACCGGTCTCGTCGGCGAACCCGGTGCCCGGGAAGAGCGCCAGCGGCGTCTCGTGCAGGCTCACCGTGAGCACCCGCGGGTCGTCGTAGAAGGCGGCCTGCACGCCGTCGCCGTGGTGCACGTCGACGTCGATGTAGGCGACCCGCTGCGCCCCGTTCTCCAGCAGCCAGGCGATGGCCACCGCGGGGTCGTTGTAGACGCAGAACCCGGCCGCCCGGGCCGGCATCGCGTGGTGCAGCCCGCCGGCCACGTTGACCGCCCGCCGGGCCACCCCGTGCCAGACCGCCTGGACCGCGGCCAGGGTGGCGCCGCAGATCCGCGCGGAGGCCTGGTGCATGTCCTCGAAGACCGGGTTGTCGGCGGTGTTGAGTCCCCATCCGGTGAAGAACGGGTCGATCGGGGCCAAGCGGACGGCGTCCAGATAATCGGCGCGGTGCACCCGGGTGAGATCGGTCTCACTCGCCTCGGCCGGAGTGATCAACTGGACGCCGGGACGGTCCAGCACGCCGAGTTCCCGGGCCAGGGCCATGGTCAGTTCGACACGCACCGGATCGAGGGGATGGTCGCCCATGTCGTACTCGAGCAGGGTGCTGTCCCAGACCACCGCGGTGGTGTCGTCCGCCATGCCCGCCATGCTCCCATGCCGCGGGCGTCCCCCGGATGGGGCGATGTGCTGTTAGCACACGTGTTCCGGCGTCGGGTAGGGTCTTCAGGCACTTGTCCAGGGCGGAGGTCAGCCCAACGCAACGCGGTATTATCGCTGCTGGGAGGACCACATCGTGAACGATCTCGTCGACACCACCGAGATGTACCTTCGCACCATTCTGGAGCTCGAGGAAGAGGGTGTGCCCGCGTTGCGCGCCCGGATCGCCGAGCGCCTGCGCCAGAGCGGCCCCACGGTGAGTCAGACCGTGGCCCGGATGGAGCGTGACGGTCTGCTGACCGTCGAGGGCGACCGGCACCTCGTGCTCACCGACCTGGGCAGGGCCACCGCCGTCGGTGTCATGCGTAAACACCGTCTCGCCGAGCTGCTGCTCGTCAACGTCATCGGGATGCCCTACGAGGAGGCCCACGAAGAGGCCTGCCGCTGGGAGCACGTGATGAGCGACGCCGTCGAGAAACGCGTCTACGACCTGCTCAACAAGCCGACCCGGTCGCCGTACGGGAACCCGATCCCCGGTCTCGATCAATTCGGCGCCCCCGACGACACCTCCGAGTCCCTCACCCACGGCGAGCGCAATCTGGCTTTCCCGGGGCTGAGCGGCAGTGTCGTCATCCGCCGCATCTGCGAAAGCGTCCAATCCAACGCCGACGTGCTGCGCCAGCTGCACGCGGCCGGCATCAACCCGGGCACCACGGTCACCGTGGCCCAGGAGCGTGACGGGGTGACCATCGACGGCACGGCCGGCGACAAGATCCGCCTGCCGCGCGAGGTGGCGTCCCGAGTGTTCGTGGCGGCGCGCTAGGTCCTAACCGTTTGTCGTGCTCAAAGCCTTGGCGAGGTTGAGCAGTCCGGCGTCCGACGTCTTCACCTGTGCCGCGGGGGTTCCCTTCGGGAAGGTGAGACGCAGTGTCTGGACCTGCTTGGCCTCGCTGAGCCAGCCGATCTCGGTGCTGATGCCGTGCTCACCCGCGGGCTGGACGTAAGTGCGGTAACCCGCCCGGCCCAGCCCCTTGAGCTTCACCGCCTTCGCCGGCATCCGCTCGGCCATGAAGACCTCGGCATTCGCCTTGGTCGTCTCCACCACCGAGAGCGACAGGTCCGGCCAGGGCTCGCCCAGTTTCTGCACCACGCAGCTCGACGTGTCGTCGAGCTGGTCGGCGGCGGCCACGTCGAACCGGAAGCCTATCGTCTGCTCGATCAGGTCCCAGTCCCACAGGATGCAGGCGCCGCCCGCGGCCGCGGCGGGCTCCACCACGATCGAGGCGGACGGGACGGGCTCGACGATGGCGGCCTTCTTCTCCTCGTCGGCGGAGCAGCCGGTGAGGGCGAACAGCACGGCGACGGCGCCGATCACGGCCAGACGCGTAGGCACTTCTTGATCCTCCCCGGGGCGGGCGCACACACCGTACTGTCCCGGCCGGATCGGCGCTACTTGACACCCGGTGTCAAGTAGCGCCAGGATTGCCGCGTGACCCTCGCCGAGCAGTTGCTGCGCATGCTCGACAACCGGCTACTGGATCCGCTGGAGATCCTGCTCCAGGACGATCAGCCGGTCGGCGCGCTGCGCGACCTCCTCCGGGTTCGGGTCGGCCGGTGGGCCCGGGTGCTGGAGGGCGACGACGACGCGGCGGCCGTCCAGCTGATCGCCCGGCTGATCGGCACGCTCCATCCGGGCGACCAGCCGTTCAACCCGCCCGCCGACTGGTGGCGCAGCCCGTTCGGGCAGATCGTGCTCCGGCGGGCCGGTCATCCGTACGCCGCATCGGTCTCCTATGCCACCGCCGGCGCCATGCTCGGCATCACCCGCCAGGCCGTGCACGACCTGGTCCGCCGCGGCCGCCTGCCGCGCGACCCGGACGGCGGCGTGCCCGTCGCCGCGATCCGGGCCCGCCTATCCTCCGGGGGAACCTCATGATCAACGACCGCCTCATCGACGCCGGCTCCGTGCAGCTGGCGGTCCGTGACTTCGGCGGCGACCAGCCGCCCCTGCTGCTGGTGCACGGCGCCGGCGGCAACCTCGCCCAGATGACCACCCTGGCCCGGGCGCTGCGCCCGCACCACCGGGTCGTCACCCTCGACCTGCGCGGGCACGGCCGCTCCGCCGACGGCGACTGGACCTGGGACAACGCCCTCGGCGACCTGGCCGCCGTCTGCGCCCAGCTGGAGATCGAGCGGCCCGCCGTGGCCGGCCACTCGCTCGGCGGCATGCTGGCCGCCCTCTGGGGCGAGCGGCACCCCGACTCCCCCGGCGTGATCAGTCTGGACGGCAACCCGCCGCCCACCCGCCCCGAGCATCTGCCCGGCCTCGACCCGGAGAAGGCGGCCGCCGAGCTGGCCCGGCTGCACGCGGTGTTCGACGCCGTCCAGGCCGCCGCCGGTCAGGTCATCCCCGCCGAGCAGCTGCCCGACCTGGTCGAGCGGCAGCAGATGGCGGCCCGCGACATGGGCGCCAACGAGAAGGTGTGGGTCGAGGGCTTCCGCCGCGGGCTGCTGCACAGCGACGGCGAGACGTCGCTGCGCCCGTCGGCCGGGCTCACCGCCCAACTGCGCACCACGATGAACCAGCTGGACCTGGGCCCGGTGTACGCCGCGACCACCTGCCCGCAACTGGTCGTGCTGGCGACCCGGGACCTGCCGGAGCAGGAGCCGTTCGCCGACCTGTACGCGGCGTACCGGCGCTATCTGGTCGAGCAGGCCAAGTCGGTGCCGCACCTGCGCTGGGTGTCGCTGGCCGACGCCTCGCACGCCATGGTGATGGAGCAGCCCACCGTGCTGGCCGGCCTGATCACCGAGTTCCTGGTGGCGAACCGGAACCGCTAGGTCCGGCGGTTCCGCAGCCACACACCGAACTCGACCGCGGTGCGGACCCCGTTCTCCAGCACCGCGGTGCAGATGTCGTAACCGCAGACCTCACCCGGGTACTCCGGGCGCTGGTGCCAGACGGTCTTGACCGCGAGGATGGCCTGCCGCTCCTCGCCGGTCAGGCGGCCGGCCAGGTCCCGGTGCCACTCGCTGACGTCGGCGTGGTCGTCGTGCAGCCAGATCGACAGGCCGACACACCACTGCCCGACGGTGAGCGTGACGTGGTGCCGTTCGTCCCGCGGTTTCCCGCTCGGCGACCGGTCACCACGCTCGTCGCGGTAACTGAAGCCGGTCAGTCCCGGGATCGTGACCGCCCGCCCGAGCAGCGCGACCACGTCCGCCGGCCCGTAGTCCGGCCCACCGTCGAGCATCACGTCCAGGTCGCGCCACACCATCAGCCCCGAGACGAAGCTGCCGGTGGGTGTCAGCGCCCCCAGCGGCTCGAGCAGTGCCAGCACCGAACGCGCCTCCGCCTGCAGGTCCTCCGGGCTGCCCATCCTGTGTCTCCTCCCCACGGCGCCACTGGCCCCGTCGGGACATTGTCGGATGTGGCCGGTCACCCCTCGACAGCCGGGGGTTTGCGATCCGCTCTTCGCCGGCACCGGCGGTCGGTAGATGCCGCCCGCTGTCCTTTCCGGACACCATTGGCCGATGCGAATCAGATCCGACTCCACGCTCAACCGGTTGCTGCGAAAGATCCTGGAACTCGGACCCACGGAGAACGTTCGCCCCTCCGTGGAGGACGTCCTCCGGCACGTGGGCGATCGCAGCCCTTACCGAGGCGGGAAGGAATTGACCGAGTTACTACGAGCGGCCTTCTCAAGGGCCCGGTCAGAACACGACGACGCCACCGCCGAGAGAATCGAAGACGCACTGGGCTACGCAATGAATACCCTGCTCAGGCCGGATCTCGAGGCTAAGTATCAGCTTCTCGACGGCAGCCGCCGACGCGGAATTCAACTGATTGAGCAAGTGACGGTCACCGCCGCCCGGTTCGTCACGGACCAGGCTGATCGATACCACGAGGAGAACCCCGGCACGAACGCTGAACAACTGCTGGCGTTCCTCCGCGATCTGCCGCATTTCGAGATCTCTGAGGCCCTCGACGATCCGGGCACATACCGAATGGCTCGAGGAATGGACGAGGGTGCAGTCTGGGCCGAGCGGACCATCCGGCATTGCCTGCGGTTCGAGGATGAGGCACCGATCCTGGATGCGGACGATCTGGCCTCCGCTCCGCTGAGCATGTTGATCGAAGTCGCCCAGCTACGGCTCCGGCAACGGAGCCTGGCGGAGTTCGAATCCACCGTTCTCAGCCCGCACAGCACCGAACACGATCTCCAGAAGGTTTTGGAGAGGAACCTCTGGATCTTCGGCGGAACCTACCTGCCAAAGACGGCGACTCGCCGCTTGGTACCCGGCGCCGAATTCGACCTGCCGCTACTCCGGCCGGACGGATCGATGCACGTTGTCGAACTCAAACGCGCCAACGTTCCGCTCCTGACCCATCAGCGCGGTTGGCTCGTACCGAACGACCACGTCCATCGCGCTGTGGCACAAGTGACGAACTACCTGGTGGCCCTTGACGAGTCAGCGCCACGCCTGCTGACGGACTCAGGCCTCGACACACGCCGAGTAACAGCGACGGTCGTCATCGGTCATCCGGAATTCGGTTCAGAAGAGAAGAACGAGCAAGCAGTCAATCGAGCCCTGCGCATTTTCAACGGCAACCACGCGCGCATCGAAGTGATCACGTACAAGCAGCTACTGGATGGCGCAAAACGCTCACTGACGTACAAAAAAGTTGCTGATTAGCGAAACGGACGGCGCGTAGATACGCGCCGTCCGTTTCTCAGAACCTCTCACTCAGCTGCAGCCGGAGGTGGAGCCGCAGCCCTCGCAGACGTAGCAGCTTCCGGCCCGGCGCATCTTCGTGCCGCAGGTGAAGCAGAGCGGCGCGTCCGACGCGTGGCCGGTCTTCAGTTCCAGCAACTCGGTCGAGGAACCCACGGTGACCGGGGTCGCCGCGGCCTTGACCTCGGCCACCGTGACGGTCGCCGACGGCGCCGACGCGATGACGACCTGGGCCTGGGCGGCCTGGGCCGCTTCGGTGGCCGCTTCCGCGGCGGCTTCGGCGGCCGCCTGCGCGGTGCGCTCCTTGGCCGTGAAGATGCCCAGCTCGGCCCGGGTCTCGTAGGGCAGGAAGTCCAGCGCCAGGCGACGGAAGATGTAGTCCATCACCGAGGTCGCCATGCGCACGTCCGGGTCGTCGGTCATGCCGGCCGGCTCGAAGCGCATGTTGGTGAACTTGCTGACGAACGTCTCGAGCGGAACGCCGTACTGGAGCCCTATCGAGATGGCGACCGAGAAGGCGTCCATGACACCGGCCAGGGTGGAACCCTGCTTCGACATCTTGAGGAAGACCTCACCGAGACCGTCGTCCGGGTAGGACGAGGCGGTCAGGTAGCCCTTGGCGCCGGCCACCGAGAACGACACCGTCTCCGAGGCGCGCTTCTTCGGCAGGCGCTTGCGGATCGAGCGGTACTCGACGACCTTCTCGATGATCTTCTCGACGTCCGCCGCCGGAATGGCCGCCGGCTCGACGACGTCGGTCTTCTTCTTGGCGGCCGACAGCGGCTGGCCGACCTTGCAGTTGTCGCGGTAGATCGCGAGCGCCTTCAGGCCCAGCTTCCAGCCCTGGTAGTGCACCTCCTCGATCTCCTCGACGGTCGCCGTCTCCGGCATGTTGACCGTCTTGGAGATGGCGCCGGAGATGAACGGCTGCACGGCGGCCATCATCTTGACGTGGCCGAGCGGCGAGATCACCCGGTCACCCATGGCGCAGTCGAAGATCGCGTAGTGCTCGGTCTTGAGACCGGGCGCGTCGACCACGTTGCCGTTCTCGGCGATGTGCTCGACGATCGCCTCGACCTGCTCCTCGGGGTAGCCGATGCTGCGCAGCGCCCGCGGGACCGTCTGGTTGACGATCTGCATGGAGCCGCCGCCGACCAGCTTCTTGAACTTGACCAGGGCCAGGTCGGGCTCGATGCCGGTGGTGTCGCAGTCCATCATCAGGCCGATGGTGCCGGTCGGGGCGAGGACGGAGGCCTGGGCGTTGCGCCAGCCGTTCTTCGCGCCGATCTTGTTACCGCTCTGCCACTGCCGGGTCGCCTCACGGAGGATCTCGGTGGCGACGGCACCCTGCGGGCGGACCTCGTCGTTGGCGGCGGCGTGCTTGCGCATGACGCGCTGGTGCGCCTCGGCGTTACGGGCGTAACCGTCGTACGCGCCGACGACACCGGCCAGCTCGGCCGAGCGGCGGTAGGCGGTACCGGTCATCAGCGAGGTGATCGCCGCGGCGATGCCACGGCCGCCGTCGGAGTCGTACGGCAGGCCGGAGGCCATCAGCAGCGCGCCGATGTTGGCGTAGCCGATGCCGAGCTGCCGGTACGCCCGGGTGGTGATCCCGATCTTCTCGGTCGGGAAGTCGGCGAAGCAGATCGAGATGTCCATCGCGGTGATGATGAACTCGACGCTCTTGACGAACTTCTCCACCTCGAAGCCACCGTCGGCCTTGAGGAACTTCATCAGGTTCAGCGAGGCCAGGTTGCAGGACGAGTCGTCCAGCGACATGTACTCCGAGCACGGGTTGGACGCGGTGATCCGCCCGGTCTCCGGGTTGGTGTGCCAGTCGTTGATCGTGTCGTCGTACTGCAGGCCCGGGTCGGCGCACTCCCACGCGGCCTGGGCGATGCCGCGGAACAGCCTCTTGGCGTCGATGGTCTCGATGACCTCGCCGTTGAGCCGGCCACGGAGCCCGAACTCGGTGCCTTCTTCGTACGCCCGCATGAACTCGTCGCTGACCCGCACCGAGTTGTTGGCGTTCTGGTACTGCACGCTGACGATGTCGGCGCCGCCCAGGTCCATGTCGAAGCCGGCGTCCCGCAGCGCGCGGATCTTGTCCTCCTCGCGCGCCTTGGTCGCGACGAACTCCTCGATGTCCGGGTGGTCCACGTCGAGGATGACCATCTTGGCGGCCCGCCGGGTGGCGCCACCGGACTTGATGGTGCCCGCGCTGGCGTCCGCGCCCCGCATGAAGCTGACCGGGCCGCTGGCGGTGCCGCCGGAGGTGAGCAGCTCCTTGGAGGAGCGGATCCGGGATAGGTTGACGCCGGAGCCGGAGCCGCCCTTGAAGATCAGCCCCTCTTCCTTGTACCAGTCCAGGATCGCGTCCATCGAGTCGTCGACGGAGAGGATGAAGCACGCACTGACCTGCTGCGGCGACGACGTGCCGACGTTGAACCAGACCGGCGAGTTGAAGCTGAACACCTGGTGCAGCAGCATCCAGGTCAGTTCGTGGTCGAACAGTTCGGCGTCCGAGGCGGTGGCGAAGTAGCCATACTCCTCACCCGCCTTGCGGTAGGTCTGTACCACCCGGTCGATGAGCTGCTTGAGCGACCACTCCCGCTCAGGTGTGCCCACCGCACCCCGGAAATACTTGGTCGTGACGATGTTCGCCGCGTTCACGCTCCAGAACGCCGGATACTCCACGCCCCGCTGCTCGAAGTTGATCGAGCCGTCCCGCCAGTTCGTCATGACGACGTCGCGGCGTTCCCATTCCACCTCGTCATACGGATGAACGCCCTCGGTCGTCCAGACCCGCTCCACCCGCAGCCCCCCGGCCGCAGCGCCGTTGCCGCCGCCGTTGTTCCGGCTGCGCTGGCGACCTGCAGTGATGCCGTCTCCGGCCATATGGATGTGCTCCCCCTCGTAGGTACCGCTACTGAACGTGTCGGTAAGAAGTGCTCAGCCGTTGAGCTTGGGTGCGCGTCCCCCGGACCGTGGCGCGACGGGGTGTCGCGTCCCGGTTTCCCGGACGGGGGCGGCGTCGCGCAGCGCGGCGATCTCCTTCTCGAATTCGTCGAGAGAGTCGAACGACTTGTACACGCTGGCGAACCGGAGATAAGCCACCTGGTCCAGCTCACGCAGAGGGGTGAGGATCGCCAGTCCCACCTCGTGGCTGGGGATCTCGGCGGCGCCCTTGGCCCGGACTGCCTCCTCGACCCGCTGCGCGAGCACAGCGATCGAGTCCTCGTCGACCGGACGGCCCTGACAGGCCTTGCGAACACCACTCATGATCTTGGTACGGCTGAAGGGCTCGGTGACACCGCTGCGCTTGACCACGGCGAGGACGGCCTCCTCGACGGTGGTGAACCGCTTGCCGCACTCGGTGCACGAACGACGGCGACGGATCAGCTGACCGTCGTCGGCCTCACGCGAGTCGACCACGCGTGAATCAGCGTGCCGACAGTACGGACAGCGCACCGCGAATCTCCCTCCGGCACCTTCTCAACCGGCTCCGGGCATGCCGAAACGCAGCGGAACCGATGTCGGAACAATCGGCAGCGCTGTGGATGACATGTGGATAACCAGGAAGAAGGAAACCCAACCTGTGGATGACTTACATCCGTGTGACCACTAGATGTTGGGGTAGACGCTAGGCCTCGCCGGACGCCGATGCAAGCTCAGCAACGTGCCGACGCGCCGTATTTTCCACCTCACCACCAGCGGTGATGTCACGATCACGCGGAGCGGCCGGATCGGGCGGCTCGACGCGCCGGAGAATCGGACGGCACACCCGTCGGAGATCAAAAACAGGGCGGGAATCAGCCCTGGATAGCAGTCGTGAAGAGGATGACACTGGCCATGACCGAGGTCATCAGGAACAGACCGAGCAGCACCACACGACCACGCCGGGTGAGGCGCAACGAGGGCTCGGCGTGTCGAGCACCACTGACCGTCATGTCTAACCCCTTTCGGACACGCGTTCTATAGAACGCCCGTACGACGGTCTATCAGAACACGAGTACGGAAGTCGAGCTTTTCGGCGCGACACGCCGGGAAAATCTCGTACAGATGTTTGAATATGTCGGACCTGCACACTAGGTTTTCCGTGAAGAGGGGTCAGCCGGACCGGTCGCCATCCCCACGGCGCCGCCCGGCTCCGCGACGCACCACGTGCCGACCAGGCACTGGCCGACAGGGAGGGCGGACGTGTCGACCGACGACCGGACGAGTCAGCAGCATCAGATCAGGAAGCCCGAGACCGCCCGCAGGCGCACCACGACGAGCCGGCCCCGCGCGGGCGACGCGCCGCAGTTGCGCTCGGTCACACCGGTCGGCAACGTCCCCGAGGTGGTCGCGACCGACCTCACCGCCCGCCAGCGCCGGATCCTCGAGTTCATCCGCGACTGGGTGGAGAAGTATGGGTACCCACCGAGCGTCCGCGAGATCGGCGAGGCGGTCGGCCTGGTCTCCCCCTCCAGCGTGGCTTACCAGCTGAAGGCCCTGGAGACCAAGGGTTACCTCCGCCGCGACCCGAACCGGCCGCGCGCGGTGGACGTGCGCGCGCCCAGCGAGATGGTCGACGACGAGACGCTGCGGGCCGCCCGGCCCCAGCCGGCCTACGTGCCGCTCCTCGGCCGGATCGCCGCCGGTGGGCCGATCCTCGCCGAGCAGTCGGTGGAGGAGTTCTTCCCGCTGCCGCGTGAGCTGGTCGGCGAGGGCGACGTCTTCATGCTCGAGGTCAAGGGCGACTCGATGATCGACGCGGCGATCTGCAACGGCGACTGGGTGGTGGTCCGCCAGCAGCCCAACGCCGAGGTCGGCGACATAGTGGCCGCGATGATCGACGGCGAGGCGACGGTGAAGAGCTACCGCCAGCGCGACGGGCACGTCTGGCTGATGCCGGCCAACCCGGCCTTCGACCCGATCCCCGGCGACGACGCCACCATCATGGGCCGGGTCGTGGCGGTGCTCCGCCGCGTCTGAGCGGTGCTCCGCCGGGCCTGAACAGTGCTCCACCGGGCCTGAACAGAATCGGCCGGTTCCGCTGGGCGGAACCGGCCGATCAAAACCTTGCTGCGGTACGTGGGACAGGCTCAGCCCGAACCCCGGTCGCCCGCGCCGTCCCCGGTCGGGACCTCGGCCACGCCGTCGAAGGACGCCCGAAATCCGGTCAACCGCGACGGGAGCTACGAGATCCCGCTGGCCGCGCACCCGGGATGAGGATCAGCGACACACCGGGCTGAGGATCAGCGACCCGGTGTGAGGATCAGCGACCCGGTGTGAGGATCAGCGACCCGGTGTGAGGATCAGCGACCGCCGCCACCATAGACGCCACCGCCACCGCCGCCCTGCTGCGGACCACGCGGACCCTGCCCGTTGCCACCGCGCGGCGGGCCCTGCTGCGGCCCACGGCCGGACTGCTGCGGACCACGCGGCCCACCGCCCCCGCCACCCTGCTGCGGGCGCTGCCCACCACCCTGCTGAGGCCGCTGACCGCCACCCTGCTGAGGCCGCTGACCGCCACCGCCGCCCTGCTGCGGACCGCGAGGCTGCCCCTGCTGGGGACCACGCTGCCCACCGCCCTGCTGCGGGGCACGCCCCGGTTGTCCCTGCTGCGGGCCACGCGGCGGCTGTCCGGCCGGACGACCACCCTGGCCGCCACCACCCTGCTGCGGACCACGCGGCGGCTGCTGCGGACCACGCGGGCCACCGCCCCCGCCACCCTGCTGCGGGCGCTGCCCACCACCCTGCTGGGGCCGCTGGCCACCGCCCTGCTGCGGACCACGCGGCGGCTGCCCCTGCTGGGGACCACGCTGCTGACCGCCCTGACCACCCTGGCCGCCGTAGACCGGGCCGCCGGCACGCTGCTGGCCACCGGCCGCCGGGCCGGACTTGGCCCCGTAGACCGGACCACCGCCGCCACCGCCACCACCGCCGTTGGCGGGCCGGAACGCCGCGGCGCGCTGCGGCGCCCCGCCGACCCCGATCAGCTCGGTCTCCGGGTCGCCGGTGTCGATCCCGCCGGACGGGGCCCGGTCGGAGGCGGTCGCGGTCTTGGCGGGCGGCGGCGACTTGCGGAACCGCATGATGCCGAAGACACCCGCGCCGACCAGGATCAGGCCGAACAGGCCGACACCACCGACCGCGTAGGCCAGGTTGTCGGGATCCAGGTACCACGCCGAGCCGGTGTCGGTGTTGCCGGACTTCTCCGACTTCACCGCGACCGTGGTGGCCGGCGTGTACTCCCGGATGTGGTTGGCGACGTCGGTCTTGCCGCTCATGTCGGAGACCGTGTAGAACAGCGTGCCGTCGGTGCTGTAGGCGATCGCCTCACCGAGCGGCTCGTTGGGCAGCCCGGTGGTGCGCGGCGTCTTCTTCAGCGCGCCGAGCACGTCCCCGTTGGTCACGTCCCACTCGAGCGCGTCGGTGTAGGTGCGGAGCGCCACCTTCGTCGCGCCCTGGGTGACCGCGCCACCGGTGATGGTCTTGTTGCCGATCCGGGCGACCGGGTTGCCGGCGGTCTCGGTGGCCGAGAGCTTGAGCGTCCCGACCTTCTCCATCGGCACGCCGGTCTTGTTGTTCTTCTTCAGCGCCGTGGTCGGCTTGTAGATGCCGGCGTCCGCGCCGATCTCCTTGGTCACGATGAGCGGCGTGCCGTCACCGTCGAAGATCAGGGCCTCGGCGTCGTGCTTGTCGCCGGACGGGTAGGAGAGCCGGTGGACGACCGCGTCCTCGGAACCGTCGACCGGCAGGCTCCACAGCGCGACGGTCGGGCGGGTGCTCGGCGGCGACGAGCGGACCCCGTTGTCACCGGTGTCGGCAATCCAGAGGGTCTTGCCGTCCGGCGAGAGGACGATGTCCTCCGGGTCGGCCGGGCCGGCGCCGCTGAACTTCCGCTCGTCGACCTTCTTGCACTCGCGGTTGAGGAAGTAGATCTTGGCGTTGCTGTTGTCCTCTTTACCGTCGTTGACGGTGGCGAAGCCGTTCTTGAGAGCCGCGAGACCGGAGAGCTCGGTCATCTCCTCGTCAGCGATCTTGCAAAGCTTCTTACCGGGCGTGGATTTCGCGCTCACGGTCGGTGCCGGTGTCGGATCGTCGGCCGACGCGCTGGAGGATCCGACCAGAATCAGACCCATGGCCGCCATGACCGGGAACACGAGACGCCGCATCCGCACAGTGTCGCACGCGACGTCCGCTCCCGGTATTACGTGTGGATCAACGATGCCCGGACCGTCCGTGAAATCCGAATTGTTTTCTCTTACCTCACGCCACCCGGTCATCGATCCGTGCCGGACGGTCACCGGAGGACAACCAGCAGGTCGGAGCACCTTCATGGGTACGGCCTACCCGGGCCGTACCCATGACCGGATCTAGCTCCGGAACTCCGAGAGATCGGCGGCCAGCTGTTCGTCGACCCGGGCCAGGAGCTCGGTGCCGTCGTCGAGGTGGCGGGAGTGGAGCACCTGACCGGATCGATGCACCCGGGCGACCAGGTCACCCCGGTCGTACGGGATCAGGACCCGCAGCTCCACCGCCGGCCGTGGCAGCCGGTCGGCGATCGCCTGGTGCAGCTCGGTGATGCCGGCGCCGGAGCGCGCGGACACGAAGATCGCGTCCGGCCAGGCCCGCTTGAGACGGAGCACCGTCTCCTCGTCGGCCGCGTCCAGCTTGTTGATCACCAGCAGCTCGGGGAGCTGGTCGGCGCCCACCTCGCTGAGGACCTCGCGGACCGCGGTGACCTGCCCCTCCGGGTCCGGATGCGCGCCGTCGACGACGTGCACCAGGAGATCGGAGTGCGACACCTCCTCCAGCGTCGAGCGGAACGCCTCGACGATGTGGTGCGGCAGGTGCCTGACAAAGCCGACCGTGTCGGAGAGGGTGTAGACCCGCCCGTCCTCGGCGGCGGCCCGCCGGGTGGTCGGGTCGAGGGTGGCGAACAGCGCGTCCTCCACCAGCACCCCGGCCTGGGTCAGCCGGTTGAGCAGGCTGGACTTGCCGGCGTTGGTGTAACCGGCGATGGCCACGGCGGGCACACCGCTGGCGGACCGGCGGGACCGCTTGGTCTCCCGGGCCGTCTTCATCGCCTTGATCTCGCGCCGCAGTTTGGCGATCCGGATGTTGATCCGGCGCTTGTCGGTCTCCAGCTTGGTCTCACCGGGACCACGGGTGCCGACACCGCCGCCACCCGAACCGCCGCCGGCGCCACCACCCTGCCGGGACAGCGACTCACCCCAGCCCCGCAGTCGGGGAAGCATGTACTGCAACTGGGCCAGCTCGACCTGGGCCTTGCCCTCACGGCTCTTGGCGTGCTGGGCGAAGATGTCGAGGATCAGGGCGGTCCGGTCGACCACCTTGACCTTGATCTGCTCCTCGAGCTTGCGCAGCTGCGACGGAGACAGCTCGCCGTCGCAGATCACCGTGTCGGCGCCGGTCATGATGACCACGTCACGCAGCTCGTCGACCTTGCCGCGGCCGATGAAGGTGGCGGCGTCGGGTTGTTTTCGTCTCTGGATCAGGCCCTCGAGCACCTGGGAACCGGCGGTCTCGGCGAGGGCCGCCAACTCGGTGAGCGAGTTGTCGGCGTCCTCCACGCTGCCCTCGGTCCAGACGCCGACCAACACGACCCGTTCGAGTCGCAGCTTCCGGTACTCGACCTCGGTGACGTCGGTCAGCTCGGTGGAGAGACCGGCCACCCGCCTGAGCGAGTGCCGCTCCTCGAGCTCCAGGTCTCCGGTCGTGGGATCCAGCTCGTCAAGGACGGGTGTCTGGTACGTGTTTCGCAAAAGTGACCTCCTCCGACCTCGATCGTGGCACGTCTCGCGCGCAGTCGCATCCACATATGCACCGTGTGATGGTGACCCCTCAGTAACCACCGGACCGGACACGGCTATTTCCGACAGGCGACAATGCGGGTACTCACCCCACCAACGTCGGAGGGAACACCGTGGTGACCACCCGCCTGCCGAGCGCAGGATTCTCGATCACGATCCGCATCGCCGTAACCGCGGACGCCTCGTCCATCGGACGGCTCACCACCTGTGTGGGTGAGGCCGGCGCGATCGTGACGGCGCTGGACGTGGTGGACTCGGACCCCACGCGAGTGCTGGTCGACCTCACCTGTGACACCGCGGACGCCGCGCACGCCGATCAGGTGGTGAAGCAGCTGGAGGAGCAGGACGGCGTGGACGTCCGCAAGGTCTCCGACCGGACGTTCCTGCTGCACCTGGGCGGCAAGATCGAGGTCAGTTCCAAGGTCGCGCTGCGTAACCGGGACGAGCTGTCCCGGGCGTACACCCCGGGTGTGGCCCGGGTCTGCATGGCGATCGCCGAGAACCCGAAGGACGCCCGCCGCCTCACCATCAAGCGCAACACGGTGGCCGTGGTCAGCGACGGCTCGGCCGTGCTGGGCCTGGGCAACATCGGCCCGGCCGCCGCGATGCCGGTGATGGAGGGCAAGGCCGCGCTGTTCAAGCGGTTCGGCGGGGTGGACGCCTGGCCGGTGGTCCTGGACACCCAGGACACCGACGAGATCGTGGCCATCGTCAAGGCGATCGCCCCGGCCTACGGCGGCATCAACCTGGAGGACATCGCCGCGCCGCGGTGCTTCGAGATCGAGGCGCGGCTGCGCGAGATCCTGGACATCCCGGTCTTCCACGACGACCAGCACGGCACCGCGATCTGTGTGCTGGCCGCGCTGACCAACGCGCTGCGGGTGGTCGGCAAGCGGATGGAGGACGTGAAGGTCGTGGTCTCCGGCGCCGGAGCGGCCGGCACCGCGATCATGAAGCTGCTGATGCGGCAGGGCGTGGGCGACATCATCGCGTACGACCGGGCCGGCGCCCTGCACCGCGGCATGCCGGACCTGAACGAGTCGATGCAGTGGCTGGCCGACCACACCAACAAGGAGAACTACTCCGGCGACCTGCCCGGCGCGATCGCCGGCGCGGACGTCTTCATCGGCGTCTCCGCCCCGAACCTGCTGACCGGCGACGACATCGCGAAGATGGCCGACAGGTCGATCGTGTTCGCGATGGCCAACCCGGACCCGGAGGTCGACCCGCGGGAGGCCCGCAAGCACGCCGCGATCGTCGCCACCGGGCGTTCCGACCAGCCCAACCAGATCAACAACGTGCTGGCGTTCCCGGGCGTGTTCCGCGGCATGCTGGACGCGGCGGCCGAGGAGTTCACCGAGGAGATGGCCCTGGCCGCGGCCCGGGCGATCGCCGACGTGGTGGGTGAGGACAAGCTCAACCCCACGGTGATCATCCCGAGCGTCTTCGACCAGCGGGTCACCCCGGCGGTGGCGGCGGCGATCCGTGCCGTGGTCAAGGGCGCTCCGGCCCCGGCCAACCCGGCCGCGGTGCCGGACAGCGAGATGGACAAGGCCCCGGAGACGACCTTCTAAGGCCCTTTTCCGGTACGGGTGGGCCAGGCGCCCGCCCGTACCGGCTCAGGCGTTCAGCCAGCCGGTCAGCTCGCCGACCAGATCGGTGATCAGCCCGGCCGCCCCCGCGTCCACCAGCGGGCGCCACTGAGCCATGTCGTTCGGCGTCCACGGCATCACCGCGACCCCCGCCGCGGCCAGGGCTGCCATCGTCTCCGGCCCGTGGAGGACGTCGTCCACCGACGGATTGCAGTACACCACGCCCAGCTCCCGGGACAGCTCGACGGTCTCCGCGTCGAACCGGAACAGCAGCAGCCCGCGCCGGACCTCCGGCGCCACGTCCCGGACCTTGCGCACCACGTCGGCGTCGAAGCTCTGCAGCACCGCCCGGTCCAGCAGATCACGCTCGGCCAGCGCCGCCACCACCGACTTCACCTCGTCCAGGGTGGCCGGCGGTTTGATCTCGACCAGCAGCTCAGCCGCCGAGGGGGCGAGCAGGTCCAGCGTCTCGGCCAGGGTCGGCACCCGCAGGCCGGTGAACCCGGGCCCGAACCAGGAGCCGGCGTCCAGCCCGGCGATCTGATCGGCGGTCAGGTCCCAGACCCGGCCGGAGCCGTTCGTGGTCCGGTTGACCGTCCGGTCGTGGATCACCACCGGCACGCCGTCCCGGGTGCACCGGACGTCGAACTCCACGATCGTGGCGCCGGCCCGCAGCGCGGCGGCGAACGCGGGCAGAGTGTTCTCCGGGGCGACCGTGGGATAGCCCCGGTGCGCGACGACATGGGTCATCGGAGCACCGCCTCCGGGTCGACCTCACCCTCGGCGACCAGCACCGCCGGGCCCTCCAGCCACCAGGAGCCGTCCGCGTCGGCGGTGACCACCAGACGGCCGCCGAGCACGTCCACCGCGACCGAGCCGGTGGTCAGCCCGGCGTCGCGCAGCGCCACCGCGCCGACCGCGAGCGCGCCGGTGCCGCACGACTGGGTCTCGCCGGAGCCCCGCTCGTGCACCCGCATCCGGACGTGCCGGTCCAGGCCGTGCAGGGGCTCGGCGCGCTCGACGAACTCGACGTTCACCCCGTGCGGGAAGACCGCGACGTCGTGCAACGGCGCCTTACCGAGATCGAGGGAGCTCAGCGCCACACCGTCGTGCAGGCCGCAGACCAGGTGCGGGTTGCCGCAGTCCACAGCGACACCGGGCAGGGTCAGGTGGCCGAGTGTCGCCGTGCTCCCGGCGTACACCCGCGGGCTGGTCATCCTGGCCCGGATGGTGCCGTCACCGATCTCGG
The DNA here is from genome assembly GCF_016862075.1 of Actinoplanes couchii. Classification (GTDB taxonomy): domain Bacteria; phylum Actinomycetota; class Actinomycetes; order Mycobacteriales; family Micromonosporaceae; genus Actinoplanes; species Actinoplanes couchii. The sequence continues at coordinate 258,449 of NZ_BOMG01000044.1, forward strand.
CGACCAGGACCCCCGCCCTCGTCGCCACCGGCAGGCCCGACGGGCCGGGCTCGGCCAGCCCGTGGGTGAGCAGGTAGCGGACGAAGACCCGCAGGCCGTTGCCGCACATCTCGGCGATCGAGCCGTCGCTGTTGTGGTAGTCCATGAACCACTCGGCCTCGCCGGCCAGCCCGGCCGCCTCCGGGTGCTTGGCGCTGCGCACCACCCGGATCACGCCGTCGCCGCCGACGCCCCGGCGCCTGTCGCAGAGCGCCGCGACCAGCGTGGGTGTCAGGGTCAGCTCGCCGTCCGGGTCGGGGAGGATGACGAAGTCGTTGCCGGTTCCGTGACCTTTGGTGAAACGCACGCCGCCCATCATCCCGCAAGGTCGCGAGCGGCCGCCAACAGCTTCGGGTCGGCCCCGTCCAGCCAGTGCACCGCCGGGTCGCGGCGGAACCAGGAGCGCTGCCGCCGGACGAAGCGCCGGGTGCCCTGCACGGTGTCCGCCTTGGCCTGCTCCTCGGTCAGCTCGCCGTCGATCTGGGCGAGCGCCTGCTGATAGCCCAGCGCCCGGGCGGCGGTCCGGCCGTCCCGGATCCCGTCCAGCCCCCGGACCTCGTCGAGCAGCCCGGCCGCCCACATCAGGTCGACCCGCAGCGCGATCCGCTCGTCCAGCTCGGTGGTGTCCCGGTCGACGCCGATCTGCACCGACTCGTAGACCGGGCGCGGGTCCGGGAGGCTGGCCGTGAACGGCTGCCCGGTCAGCTCGATCACCTCGAGCGCGCGGACGATCCGCCGGCCGTTGCTCGGCAGGATCTTCGCGGCGGCCTCGGCGTCCCGCTCGGCCAGGCGGGCGTGCAGCACCGCCGGGCCGGTCGCGGCCAGCTCCTCCTCCAGGCGCGCCCGGATCGCCGGGTCGGTGCCGGGGAACTCGAAGTCCTCCAGCACGGCCCGGACATAGAGCCCGGAACCCCCCACCAGCAGCGGTACGCGGCCCCGGTCCAGAATGCCGTCGATGGCGGCCCGGGCGAGGCGCTGGTACTCGGCGACCGCCGCGGGTTCGGTCACGTCCCAGATGTCGAGCAGATGGTGCGGAACTCCGTCGCGCTCCGCCTCGGTCAGCTTGGCGGTGCCGATGTCCATCCCCCGGTAGAGCTGCATCGAGTCGGCGTTGACGACCTCGCCGCCCAGCTCATGGGCGAGTGCGATGCTCAGGGCGGATTTGCCGGCGGCCGTCGGGCCGACGACGGTGACCACGGGTTGACCTCTCCGAAACCGCACGAAGCAACCGTAGGACACCATTGTGTCACGGTCATCGGTGGGAGCTTTCCCCTGACCGGGTTGGACCTGTGACAATGCGCGAGAAAGAATGCCGGTTGGAAGTTGGCATTCAGGCTGCGCTGTGGCGGTGGCCGCGGGTCCGGTTGGACCGGTGACGCCGGGAGAACGAGGATGAGCTCATGAACGACTGGACGGCCTTCGGGCGCGTGGATGCCGACGGCACCGTGTACGTGAAGACCGCTGAGGGCGACCGGGTGGTCGGCTCCTGGCAGGCGGGCACCCCGGAAGAGGGGCTGGCCCACTTCGCCCGGCGCTTCGCCGACCTGGTGACCGAGGTCGACCTCGTCGAGGCTCGCCTCAAGTCCGGCGCGGCCGACGCGTCGCACTCGCTGACGAGTGTCAAGCGCCTGCGGACCCAACTCGACGAGGCCCACGTGGTGGGCGACATCGACGGGCTGGTGGCCCGCCTGGAGCGGCTCGCCGGGCTCGCCGAGGAGAAGGCCGGTGAGGCCAGGGCGGCCCGGGAGGTGGCCCGCACCGAGGCTCTCGCCCGCAAGACCGCGCTGGTCGAGGAGGCGGAGGCGATCGCCGCCGACGCCACCGGCTGGAAGTCGGCAGGTGACCGGCTGAAGGAGATTCTCGACGAGTGGAAGAGCATCCGCGGCGTCGACAAGAAGACCGACGGTGAGCTGTGGAAGCGGTTCGCCGCCGCCCGGGACGGCTTCACCCGCCGCCGGGGCGCCCACTTCGCCACCCTCGACGGTCAGCGCAAGCAGGCGCAGACCGCCAAGGAGGACCTGGTCAAGGAGGCCGAGACGCTCTCCTCCTCGACCGAGTGGTCCAGCACGGCGAACCGGCTCAAGGACCTGATGACCGAGTGGAAGGCCGCGCCCCGGGCCGCCAAGGAGGCCGAGCAGCGCCTCTGGGAGCGTTTCCGGGCCGCTCAGGACGCCTTCTTCACCCGGCGCAGCGAGGTCTTCTCGGCCCGTGACGCGGAGTACCAGGGCAACCTGGAGAAGAAGCAGGCCATCCTGGCCGATCTGGAGGCCGTCGACGTCGACGCGGACTCCCGCGCCGCGCAGAACAAGCTGCGTGACGCGCAGGCCGCGTGGCACGAGGCGGGCCGGGTGCCGCGGGAGGCCTCCGCCTCGCTGGACCGTCGCTGGCGGGCCGCCGAGGAGCGGATCCGGGTGGCGATGGACTCGGCGTGGCGCAAGACCAGCCCGCAGGACAACCCGCTGCTGCGTCAGATGCGCGACCAGGTGGCCGAGGCCGAGCAGCGGCTGGAGCGGGCCAAGGCGGCCGGCGACAACCGCCGGGTCAAGGAGGCCGAGCAGGCGCTCGCCTCGAAGAAGCAGTTCCTGGCTCTGGCGGAGCAGGCCAACTGAGTTTCACGTTCACTCACGGGGGCGACGGACCACTGGTCCGTCGCCCCCGTTCACGTTCGCTCTTCAGTGGAGGGTCCGGCTGATTTTTCGCTCCTCATGCGCTACTTTGGTGCGTCGCCGCGGTTACCTTGACGGGTGCGACATCATGAAGGAGTCAGCCGGACAACAGGCCGTTGAGCGACGCCCGGCCTGAAAGCTCCGGCACCCGCCCGTCCGCAGAGATGGTGGTGTGAACCGGTGAGGATCGAACCGCGCCAGCGCCTTCTGGAAACGTGGAAGGCCACTGTCGACAGCTCCTGGCGCAACGGTGTCTGGCACTGGGGTGGCCGGGACGGAACGAACTCGATCAGTGACGCCGAACAGCTGCTCTGCATCCTGCTGCCGGCCACCCAGGTGAACCCGTTCGCGCTGGACCGCCCGAACGGCACGGCCGATGCCATGTTGGACGCTCTCAGCCCGCTCGGCGACGAGAAGACCATCCCGCTCAACCTGGTGCGCATCGCCACCGACTACTTCCGGCGCTACCTCGAGGACGGCCGCCCGGTCTCCTCCGGTGGCAGCTACTTCCGCGCCGAGGAGGACTTCAAGGTCAACGACATCCAGCAGGGCCGCGACATCGTGGACTCGTTCGCCGTCTCGGTGACCCTGTCGCTGGCCACCATCGGTTTCGTCCGGATCTTCCGGCAGTCGGTCACCCGGATGAACATCCGCCGCGAGCTGCGCGATCTGGAGCGCCTGGCCAGCACCCGGCTGACCGCGGCCATGGTCGGCCTGCTGCGCAGCTTCTCCACCCACGTCTTCGAGTCCGGCAACGACCCGGGCCGGGTCCTGCTGGCCACCATCAACAAGACGCAGACCCCGTCGAAGGCGCTGGTCAACCAGTTCCGCAACGAGCTGCAGGAGACCATCGCCTCGTTCAACGAGGTGCTGATCGGGTCGGGGCAGACCGAGGAGCTGGAGAGCGCCAACTCGATGTTCGAGTGCGGCTGGTCGTGGGGCATCGTGAAACACGCGCCCGTCGTCACGCTGGAATACAAAACCGGCGGCCGCGAGAAGGACAGCTCCGAGCAGGCCGTCGACGAGATCGAGGACATCGGGGTCCAGCCCGACGGGATCGCGGAGAACAAGCCGTACCTCTACTTCACCGTGGTGGCGGTCGACGCGATCGAGGACCTCTTCTCCGAGCGGACCCGTGTCCTGGGTCTGCTCAACGAGGAGCAGCAGCGGCTCTCCCGGGCACTCCAGCTGCGCTGGGACCTGACCCTGACGTACTGGGCGAAGGTGGCGACCTTCGGCGACGGGCCGACCTGGCCGCTGGAGGACCCACCCTGGCAGACCACCGACGGTCTGCGCAGCGAGTACTACACGCTGCTGGTGACCTCGATCGTGGTCAAGGACCTGGTCCGCAAGCGTGGTGCGGACGCCCGCCTGGCCCGGATCGGCGCGGTCCTCGGCGACCTGGCGAACGAGGGGCGGGTGACCCGTCAGCACCGGCCCGGCGACTCCGGCATCGAGCTGCACGCCCCCGGCCTCAAGGTCACCCTGGAGGGCAGCGAGGACGACGACCCGGACAGCGCGAGCACGGCGATCTGGCGGGTCAGCGAGTTCGCCTCGCTCCTGCTCCAGCGCTGCATCGCGATCGCCGGTTTACTGAACGATGTGGAGGAACGGGCGCGCCTGCTGCGCCTGGCCGACCGGGTGTGGGAGCATCTGGCGCGGCGCCGGCTGACCGACAACGTCCACAGACGACTGTGGGATCAGCCGTCGCAGGTCTTCGAGAGCATCTCCGAGCACGACCGCCCCTCGTGGTACTACACCGAGCGGGTGGTCGCCGGCCTGGTGAGCGCGGCCAACATGCTGAACGAGGAACCCCTCGTCAACGACCGCCTCGTCATCCGCGCGTTAGACCTGCTGTACGAGGCCGAGCATCTGTACGACATGGAGCTGATGCGTGGCTCCGCCGATGCCAGCCGTGAGGTGATGGACGTCTTGACGGAGATCAGGGCGAAACTCGAACGGGCGCGCAACATCGCCCGGACCCGTCCCGGCGCCGCGTGCGCCCTGACGAACTGGATCCTGATGGAACTCGACGGCCTCGACGACGTCCGGCAGAGCGAGAGTACGGCGATCTGATGTTCGTTTTCGCCGCGTCCGACAAGGGCGGCACCGGCCGTTCGGTGACCAGCAGCAACCTGCTGTACCGCAGCGCTCTCCAGGGCAACGACGTCTGCTATCTCGACTTCGACTTCGGCTCGCCGACGGCCGGGGCGATCTTCGGCATCGAGCGGGCCGAGAACGGCACGGCCACCGGTTCCGGCCTGCACCGGTACCTCCTCAAGGAGGTGTACGAGCCGGAGCGCATCGACGTGTGGACCGCCACCGAGCGGCGCGTTTTCCGGACCGGGCACGCCAACACCGGCCGGCTGGTCCTGCTCCCCGGTGACGTGGGCGACGGCGACTTCCCGGACCGGGCCGATCTCCAGGACCGCTGTCTGGAGCTCTTCCTCCGGCTGAACGAGGAGTTCTCGCTCTGCATGGTGGACCTCAGCGCCGGCCGCAACCTGGCGGTCGAGATGGCGCTGAAGGTGACCGCGATGCCGGAGATGCAGCGGATCCCGACCCGGTGGCTGGTGTTCCACCGCTGGACCCGCCAGCACGTGGTGGCGGCCGGCGGTCTGGTGAACGGGCCGCGCGGGCTGCTGGCCATCGCCGAGACCTCCGGGCACAACCGGCAGGATTTCGCCAACAAGCTCCGGTACGTCCGTACCGCGGTGATAGACCCGGCCCCCTTGACACAGAGTGGCCTGACCGCGAAACAGGGCATTTGGCTCGATGAGTGCAACAGACGACTCACGAGATTGGCCGGAGACCACCAGGTCGGCAAAAATCTGTTATTGGGGTCGGTCCCGTTGGACCCCGTGCTGCAATGGCAAGAACAGTTGATCACTGACAATGACGTGGCGAGCGGCGTAGCGAATCCGGAGACCCGGAACGCGTTCGAACAGCTGGCGAAACGCCTCGTCGACGACGACTCGTGGGAGACCCTATGACGGTTGCCCTGCACCGCATGGATTACCGGGAGCGGACGACGCAGCACGTCGCACCATCCGTCGGCCTGTCGCACGTCTCGCTGGAGCTGGGACACCTCTACATGGAGGACCTGATGGCTCGCGAGGGCGAGAGCCGTCTGGCCGACTACTTCGTCAGTGTCTCCCCCTGGGTCAAGACCATCGAGTCGATGGGCCGCTGGGGGACGAACACGCCACGGATCAGCACCTGCTTCCTGATCGACGACTACTTCAGCCGGCTCGACGAGCCGGCCGTGATCATCAAGAAGGTGCTCGACGCGGCGGCCAAGAGCGGGTTGTCGATCGACTACATCGCGCGCGAGTCGAGCTGTGCCGAGTTCGGCGAGACGCGCCTGGCCCAGCGGGTCTTCGACCAGATCGTGCCGGAGCCGCTGCCCGGCGCCAACGGCAACCGCCCGACCGTGAAGGAGAGCGGCTGGCTGGCCAACGGGCGGCGCTCACCGGACACCGCGTCCGCCCCGGCGATGGGCGCCGACGCGTGGGAGAGCCCGAAACAGACCGCCGCCAACCGGCACTCGGTCTTCATGGACGTGCAGATCCGCGACGACCTGTGGTCCTGTTCGTTCCTGGCCTCGGTGTGGCAGCTCCTGCGGCTGGGCCTGCTCCGGCCGGACGAGAAGCAGCTGACCAAGCCGGTCAAGCTGGACGGCGACTACCCCCGGGACTGGTCGGAGCTGCCGCCGGTGATCAAGTTGACCGACACCCGGAACCCGTTCTGCGCGTACCGCAGCTTCTCGATCCTGCCGACCCGGTTCATGGAGGTCGAGATGGCCGCCCGGACGGTGTTGCACCAGGTCCGGGTCGATCCGCTGATCCTGGAGGACCTGGACTCGCGGGCCCTGCCGGAGCGCATCGAGCTGCCGCCGAACATCCTGGACCGGATCGACTACGCGTTCATCAACGACTGGACTCCGGCCAGCTCCCACTGAGCCGGAGCAGGTTGTCGGCCATGCTGCTGACCGCGAAGTCCTCGTCCTCGGCACAGTCGATCAACACCTCACGGACCTCCGTGAGGTGTGCGATCGGCGCGAGTGTCTCCACCGCGGCGCGCCGGGCCTCCAGGTGCCCGGGCACCCGGGCGTGACCGAGCACCACCCGCCGGACCGCCTCGTCGGTCAGCCAGCCCGCCAGCGCCCGGATCAGCACCGGCAGCAGTTGCGGGTCGCCGTCGGGGATCCGCTCCAGCAGGTCGTCGCGGGTCTGGTCGGCCCGCAGGACCGCGGCCAGCCGGGCCGCGACCTCGACGACGGCCGGGTCGGTGTCCTCGCGGACCCGCTCGCGCAGCATGTCGCCGGCCGGCTCCGGGTCGCCGGAGCCGATCAGCTCGATCGCGGCGGCCCGGATCCCCGGGTTCGGGTCGGCGCCGGCCCGGTCCACGATGACGTCCCAGAATCGTGCGTCGTCGCGCATCCCGGCGGCGGCCGCCTCGGTGAACACCTCGGCGACGTTGTCGTCCCGGCTGCGGGTCAGCAGGACCACCGTGAGGTCCACCCCGTCCGGGCAGTTCGCCAGCAGCACCCGTAGGGCGGCCAGGCGTACCTCCGGGCGGCCCTCGCCGGTGAGCGACACCAGCATCCGCCCGGCGCTCGCGTCCAGTCCCCGGCCGATCAGGCCGCGCAGCGCGGCGGTCCGGGTCTCGGTGTCGGCGTCCTCGGCCGCCGCCGCGACCAGCACCTCGGTCGCGACGGTCTCCGGGTCCTCGGCGAGCACCTCGACCGCGGCCAGCCGGACGAACGGCACGGTGTCCCCGGCGGCGACCTGGGACAGCAGCTCCCGCCGGGAGCCGGTGAGCGGCGGGTCGGCCAGGCTCTGGACGGCGGCCAGCCGGACGAACGGCTCGGCGTCGGCGAGCGCCCCGGCCAGGGTCTCCTCGGTGCCCGGGTACGCCCGGTAGGTGGTGCCGAGCACCTGGACCAGGGTCTCCCGGATCACCTCGTCGGTCTCCGCGGCCAACCGGTCGGCCAGCGCGCGCCAGGACCGCTCGCCCGGCCGGTGCCCACGCCCGGCCAGTGCCACCGCGGCCGCCCGGACCACGCTCCGCTCCTGGTCGTTGCCGATCCGTTCGAGCAGGGCGGCCTCCGGCCCGCTGCGGCCGAGCAGCCGGACCGCGGCCCGCCGGACCCCGGCCGACGGGTCGGTCCGCATCCGCTGCAGCAGGAGCTCCCGGGCCGGCCCGTGGGTCCCGGCCCGGGGCAGCAGGACCCCGGCCGCCGCCTCGACCACCTCGGCGGCCTCGTCGTCCCGGCAGGCGGCGAGCAGATCGGCCGCCACCTCGGCGGAGAGGTGCCGGCCGCGGGCCAGGACCCGCAGCGCCATGGCCCGGACCGAGGGGTGCGGGTCGCCGCGGCGGCAGGCGAGCAGGATGGCCTCGACACCCGGCTCGGTGCGCAGCCGCTCGCCGAGGATCTGCACCGCGGCCAGCCGGACGGCGGAGAACACGTCCCGGAACCGTTTCTCCGGGGAGACCACCCGGAACAGGACCGCGCGGGCCTCCGGGTAGACGGCGGCCAGCGGCGCCAGGGCCTGCACCGCGGCGAGCCGGACCACCGCCCGGGTGTCCCCGGCGGCGCGTTCCAGCGGGCTCAGCGCCAGCCGGCCGGACTCGATGGTCTCCGACCGGACCGCCTGCTGAGCGGTCTCGCCCAGCCCGGCCACCGCGGCACAGACGATCCGGACGTCCTCCTTGGCGCCGAGACGGGACTCGAAGATCTCGGTGAAGTGGTCGGCCGGGCCGGCCAGGATCGCGGCGATCCGGGCGGCCGAGGTGGCGGCCGGGTTGGTCACGATCTTCACGCCGGACGTCCGGTACCAGTCCAGGTAGACCTCCCGGTCCGGCCAGTGCGAGCCGATCGCCTCGATCGCCGGGATGAACTCGTCGGCCAGCAGGGCCGCGTAGTCGGGGCCGGAGCTGGGGTGGTCCGGGGCCGACGCACAGTGCACCAGCAGCCGCACCACCTCCCGCAGGGCCAGGCCCGCGGCGTGCCGGGCGTCGGCGATCTTGCGGACCCCGGCCAGGCACTGCACCGCCAGCGCCACGTTCCACGGCGGGTCGGGGCGGGCCTGCCGGGTGGACGGGCCGGCGTACTCCCACCACTCCGGGTTCACCTCGGTGATCAGCAGTTCGACCAGCCCGGCGGCCGGGCCCGGGGACAGCTGACCGGCGACCAGGCGCAGCGTCTCGCGCCACGCCGGATCGGCCCAGTGCAGCCGGAACACCCCGCGGACCTCGTCCAGCCCGGACCCGCTGCGGCTGAACCGTTCGACGATCGCCCAGGCGCAGTAGAACTCCTGGAAGGTGCGGTGCACGAACCGGTAGTCGGTACGTCCGGCCGGCCCCAGCACGTAACTGCGGCGGCTGAGCTGCTCGATCGCGTGCCTGGCGAACTCGTTGGCGTCGGCCCAGCCCAGACCGTGCCGTTCCAGGTGCCGGGTGAAGATCCGTTTCAGGTCCTCGACGCTGACCTGGTCGCCGTGCGGGCCGAGCAGCCCGGACATCATGTCGAAGGCCAGCCCGCGCAGCAGCTCGTGTTTCACCTCGGCGTCCAGGCGCTGCGAGCCGGGCGGCGCGTCCACCATCCGGCTGTCGTCCCAGCTGTCCACCAGGGTGACGGCGACCTGCTCGTACAGCCGCCAGCGCTGTTTCGGCAGCATCCGGTGCCGGCCGATGACGGCCAGGATGCTCAGCAGCATCGGGTTGCCGGCCAGCTCGGTGAGTTCCGGCGAGCGCGCGATGGTGCCGATCACCACCTCGCGGCGCAGTGTCACGTCGGCGGCCTGCGCCTCCGGCAGCGAGCGGAACCAGCGGTGCAGGAACTCGGCGGTCTGCTCGGGCAGGAACCGCTGCAGGGTGTGGTGCACGAACCCGGCCGCGCTCAGGGCCCGGCGGTTGTACTCGGCGGGGCGGGTGGTGACGATGATCCGGGCCGCCGGGAAGTTCTCCGCGAACGTGGCGATCTGGCCGGTGGTCTCCTCGCGCAGCCGCCGGTCCAGGATCTCGTCGAGGCCGTCGAAGACCACCACCGCCGGGTCGCCGCGGGCCAGGTAGAGGTGCAGGCCGTCGGGTTCGTCCTGGTAACCGTCGGTGGCGGCACGGTGGGCCAGGTAGTCCCGGAACGTGCGGGTGGGCCCGGCGGCGTACGACCGCAGCTCGATCAGGATCGGCAGGTGCCCGGCCAGGACCGCGAGGCGTTCGTCGGCGTGCGCCCGGGCCAGGGCCAGGGTGAGGTAACGGACCACCGCGGACTTGCCGGCCCCCGGGTCGCCGATCAGCGTGATCCGCTGGTGCCGCCGGTCGCAGAGCACGTCGAAGACCGGCTGGCCGGGCCAGGACAGCGGCAGCGCCTCCCGGTCCAGGCCCTCGGCGCTGTCACCGGGATCGCCCAGGGCGGCCGGGGTCAGGCGCGGCGGGTGGTCGGCGCGGGCGAACGGCTCGACGAAGACGTCGATCAGCTGGGTGCCCAGGAACGACGACTGCTGCGCCAGGTTCAGCAGGTCGAGTCCGCCGTACTGCTGCCGGTAGCGCTCGAAGTAGTGGGCGGTGGCGGCCGCACTGAGCCCCCGCGCGGGCTGTGGGACCGGCGCCCGCACGGTGCCCCGCTCCCGCTGCTCCAGCAGCTTGTGGACGGCCGCGTAGACGAGCAGGCCGAGTTCCTCGGGGGTCTGGAAGATGCTGCACAGGTGCTCGCGCTGGAGCACGTCGCGCAGGTCGTCGACCCGGGCCGCCTGGATGTCCCGGTCGACGAACTTGACCGGCCACGGCGCGTCCGGGCCGAGCAGGAAGATCAGGCAGTCCTTGCCGCTGGCGACGGCCGCCTCGTACTCCAGATGGGTGATGGATTTCGACTGTTTGGGGGGCGTGTAGCCGTACCGCCAGGCGAAGATCCCGATGTAGATGTCACAGGCCTCCACATCGTCGAGGCAGCGCGAGAGCGGGGCTCCGGCCCCGGCGACGTACTCCTCCATGGTCTTGAAGGGCAGGCCGAACAGGCCGAGCGCGTGGCGGACGGCTTCGCGGCACTCCTTCAGATCCTCGAAGGTGGCGGAGATGTAGGCCTCGGTCAAGGTCGCCCCCTCGCCCTCACCCTAGTCGTGTGAGGCAAGCCTCCACCATGGACGCGGCGTCCTGCCCGCAGCCCCAGGACACGGTCACGCCACCACCGCCGTGACCGTAGTTGTGGATCACCAGCTGGTCGTCGACGGTGCCCGTCTCCAGCCGGATCCGGTCGCGGACCGGGCGGTACCCGGACCGCACCCCGATCACCGGGGCGTCCCGCAGCAGCGGTTCCACGTCGGCGCAGCGGTCCCGGATGCGCCGGACCACCGCCGCCTCCGGCAGCGCCGGGAGACCCGGGCGCTCGATGGTGCTGCCGAGCACCACGGTGTCGCCGTGCGGGATGTAGTAGGTGAGCTCCGGACCGTCGCTCTCCTCGGCGAAGAACGTGTCGACGCCGGGGTTGCGCACCACCACGACCCGGCCGCGCACCGGGGTCAGGTCGGTGTCCCCGGCCAGCCGGCGGGCGCCGATGCCGCTGCAATTCACCACCACCGGGGCCAGGCCGGCCAGCTCCCGCAACGACCGCAGCTCGCGCCGTTCGATCCGGACGCCCTCGGTGCGCAGTGCGGCCAGCAGGTACTCCGAGTAGACCGGCATGTCGACCACCGCGGTGGTGTACGACCAGGCGCTGCCGTACCCCGGCCAGGCGCATCGTTCGAGGTCACCGGTCAGGTGCAGCCACGGGTGTGGTTCGACGGTCCCCCGGGACACCTCGACACCACGGGTCATGGTGACACCGGTGTCCCGTTCGGCGGCGAGTCCCCGGAAGATCGCCAGGCCCTCCGCCGCCCAGCGCTCCGCGTCGGGGTGATCGACCAGGAACGGCCCCCACATGGCCCCGGCCGCGCAGGAGTCGGTCGCGGGCGGAAGACGCCGCGCCACCACTCTCACTCGCAGCCCCCGCCGGGCGAGACACAGTGCGCTGGTCAAACCGCAGACGCCCGCACCGACCACAATGGCATCGATGTTGGTAACGGTCACACCCCGACACACTAACGGCTCACGCCCCGGAGCGGCACGGCCCGAAATTTCGGCCCCCGGCGGCGTCGCGGACGAAACGGCGCGAGCAGCCCTTATCCTTCCCGCGCTGGGTGATTGCCCCCGATCATCCCGGGGCGTCACGATGTAACTGAGCAATCGGGCCACGAAGAGGAATCATGCTGGCTTTCGGAGAGGTCCAGACCGGCCTCCTGCAGAACTCCGTGGCACTGTCCCGGCGGGCCACCGAGCAGTTGCTCGCTGACGCCGCCGATGACCGGGTCCGCTCGGTGACACGGCCGATCGCCCGGTCGGTCTCCCCGGACCGGCTGGAAGGGGTGGACTGCCGGCTGCCGACCATCTCCGGGCGCACCACCCGCGGTGTCGGCACCGTCGTCGCCCACACCATCGTCGTCTCCGGCCACGTCGCCCAGGGCTCGGCACACGCCCTGGTGTCCCCGGCCCGGACCACGCTGCGGCTGCCCTGGTCGCACTATCTGGCCAGCCCCGGTCATCTGGAGGCGATCGGCAAACTGGACCCGAAGGACGTCGAGCTGGGTGTGCTCAGCGGGGCTCAGCCGGCCGACACCCTGGAGCTGAACGCGATCGCGGCCCGGATGGTCGACGCGGTGCAGCGGTCCCGGCTGGTCGACCACGCCCCGCCGCTGCGCACCCCGCGGGTCCGGTTGCGCTGGACGGCGCTGCTCGATGCGGACCTGAAGGATCCGGGCGGCACGTTCACGCTGATCTCCGACGAGGTGCGGACCATCCAGCTGCGGGTCCGGACCGAGGACCTGGCCGCCGTCGTCACGCTCTGCGAAGACCTCGCCCTGCACGACTGGCTGCTCACCACGGTGCTGTCGGTGCTCGACGCCACCCTCGCCCACGACCACAGCCGCAGCGACCGGATGAACCGGCTGCAGCCCCTGCTGGAGCATCTGCCGCATCTGTGGATGCCGGGCGGGCACGTCATCGACGAGCTGTCATCGGTCTGGGCCGACCTCGATCGGCGGCCCGGTTTCACCAGGCAGTGGGAGTCCGCGATGGCCCGGGTCCGCGACCAGATCACCATCGGGGCGCTGGACCTGCTGCAGGCCGCCGGAAACCCGCGGGTCAGCCCACCGGCACGGTGATCCGGCGCGCGCCGGCCGGCCAGACCCGCACCACCTCACGGCCGTGCCGGCACGCCCAGTCGACGGTCTCGGCCGTCCCGCCCCGGCCGCCGGAGAGGTCGCCGTCCCAGACGGCGACCAGGATGTCGCTGCGGGAGACCACCTCGCGGCTGGCCGCCTCGTACGCCGCCTCCGGGGGCCCGGCCACCTCCATCCAGGACACCCGCCGGGCCTGGCGCAACAGGCGGGCCGGTGGGGCGGCGGGCGGCACCGCGGCGGCGGGCACCGGCAGCACCACCTCGAAGGTGCCGTGGCAGGCCCGGACCGCCTCGGCGAACAGCTGATCGGCGCCCTCGGCGAGACAGGTCACCCCGTGCACGCCTGGATAGCCGGACAGCAGCCGGACCAGCTCGTCGAAGATCAGCCGATGCGTGCGCGGCTGCATGCGGATGTGGCCGGTGACACCGATCGTCGTCACTGCCGTCTCCGATCTCGTCATGCCGGGTTCAACGCCCGGCTCACTCCAGTGTCCGTCAGACGGACGACACGGAACCCGGCGTCTGCCAGGATCTGCGGAATCTCCAGCACCGCGGCCCGGCACTTGGCACGTCCCTCCGGGCCCAGATCCTCCCAGGACACCAGATCGGGCGTCGTACGGCGTACGTCGTCCCGCTCCGGACCGTGCACCCACCCCGCGCCGCGGGCCGCGTCGGACCACCGCTCCTGCTCGCGCCGGGCCATCAGCTCCACCTCGGTCCCGGTGAACCCGAAGTCGTCGCTCGCGCCGTCGGCCGGGACGACGGCGCAACCGATCAGGTGCAGCTTGAACCCGAAGTCCCCGGCCTGCAGGCGGTTCGACCGGCGCAGCTCCTCGTCCAGCTCGGCCCACGGGCGCATCGCGGGGGTGCTGCCCAGCTCGGCGCCCCGGCGCAGGCAGCCGTCGACGAACCGCTCGTGGATCAGCCGGCCGAGCCGCTCGGAGAGGTCCTCGGCGATCAGCGCCGGGTCACAGCCGGCCGCGACCGCGGAGAAGAGTTTGATCCGGCCGTCGATCGGGTCGAGCAGCGGCTGCTGGTCCCGGTGGTGCCTGCTGAACGCCTCGGTGATCGCGGCCAGCGCGTCCACCACCACGACGATGTCACCGGACACCCGGCCCCACAGCCGGTACTCGCGCAGGGCCAGCTCCAGCCCCTCCCGGTCGTCGGCGAAACAGAGGAAGGCCCGGTCGTACCCGGCCCGGCCCGGATCGTCGAGCAGCGCGCCCACCTCGGTCTCGTACGCGTTGACCCGGCACCCGTCAGACACCACCTCGTAGCGGCGGGCGAGCCGGTCCCGCACCCGGATCGCGTCCGGGGCGACCAGGTCCACCGCGACCCGCTGCTCCGGCGCCGACCGCCGCAGCCGCCAGTGCCTGGCGATCTCCACGATCAGCGCCGGCACCAGCGACGAGTCGCCCACCACCAGCAGCCGGGGCACCCGGGCCGGCCGGCTCGGCAGCGGCGGCTGGTCCAGCAGCACGTGCACGGCCAGCTGGTCCAGGTGGAAGAAGTCCAGGCGCTGACCCGGCACGTACGGCGCGCCCAGCCGCCGGGCCTGCAGGGTGAGCGCCCAGTCCGGCTCGTGGATCTGCGCGTAGACGGTCAGGTTGTTGCGGGGCGCGGCCATCCGGGCGGCGGCCGCCGCGATCGCCAGGTCGGCGGCGCTGCTGTCGGCGCAGGCGTAGAGCACCGAGGCGCGTGGCACACCCGCGCCGCGGAGCACGTCCGGGTCGCGGGCGTCGCCGTTGACCCCGAGCAGGCCCCGGCGGCGCAGTTCCAGGGGGCCGATCGGCTGGCTGCGCACCACCACGACCCGATGGCCGCTCAGGTGCAGGCGGTGCGCCAGGGTGCGGGCCACCGACGTGTCACCGCAGACCACCACGTGCCCGCGGGACCGCCGGGCCCCCAGCCGGCGCAGCTCGGCGGCGAGCAGCACCCGGGCCGCTTCGGCGAACGCGTACAGCGTCACCACCGGGGCGACGAACCGGGCCACCTGCAGCGACGGCGGGAAACCGGTCGCGCCCTCCAGCGGGTCGGAACCCAGCACGAACAGCTGCAACGTGCCGTAGAGCAGGTCCAGCGGATCCCGGTCGGCGACACCCTGGCCGGCCAGGAACTCGTCCAGGCCGATCAGGCCCAGCACCACCGCGAGCACCCCGGCCAGCGCGAACACCGCCCGGGTCACGGTGACCGCGGGCTGAGCCTGGTCGTCCCTTCCGTCGCGGAACGGAGTCGGCGGGCGCGGCAAGGTGGCCATTCATCGACGATGACACACCGTCTTAAAGAGAGCAGCCCTCCGTAGCCACCGGAAGCGGCGCGGGCACTCCAAGGGTCGGAAGACCCAGGGACACACCCTTCAATTTCGGCGTACGCCCGGCCTCCCACGCGTCCCCGGCACGGGTCCGGCGGTGGCTGATCGGATCGCCGTCGGCGTTCAGATGGTGCGGAGCGGCGTACGTGATCACGGTCTCCACGACGTCACCCGGACGAGGGGTCGTCCCGCCGGTCGCGAAGTGCACCAGGCGCCCGTCCCGGGCCCGCCCGCTCATCCGGCCGGTCCGCTCGTCCTTCCGGCCCTCGCCGACCGCGACCAGGACCTCGACCTTCTCCCCGACGAGCTTCTTGTTCTCGTCCCAGGTGATCTCCTCGAGGGTGGCGATCAGCCGCTCGTAGCGGGCCTGCACCACCTTCTTCGGGATCTGGTCCGGCATCGTCGCGGCGGGGGTGCCGGGACGGATCGAGTACTGGAAGGTGAACGCGCTGGAGAACCGGGCCTTGCGGACCACCTCGAGGGTCTCCTCGAAGTCCTCCTCGGTCTCCCCCGGGAAGCCGACGATGATGTCGGTGGTGATCGCCGCGTCCGGCATGGCGGCCCGGACCTTCTCGATGATCCCCAGATACTTCTCCTGGCGGTAGCTGCGGCGCATCGCCTTCAGCACCCGGTCCGAGCCGGACTGCAGCGGCATGTGCAGCGAGTGGCAGACGTTCGGCGTCTCGGCCATCGCGGCGATCACGTCGTCGGTGAAGTCCTTCGGGTGCGGGCTGGTGAACCGCACCCGCTCCAGGCCCTCCACGTCACCGCAGGCGCGCAGCAGCTTGCCGAACGCGAACCGGTCACCGAACTCGACGCCGTACGAATTCACGTTCTGCCCGAGCAGGGTCACCTCGGAGACACCCTCGGCGACCAGCGCGCGCACCTCGGCCAGCACGTCGCCGGGCCGGCGGTCCTTCTCCTTGCCGCGCAGGCTCGGCACGATGCAGAACGTGCAGGTGTTGTTGCATCCCACCGAGATGGAGACCCAGCCGGCGTAGGTCGACTCGCGCTTGGTCGGCAGCGTCGACGGGAAGACCTCGAGCGACTCGAGGATCTCGACCTGCGCCTCCTCGTTGTGCCGGGCGCGCTCCAGCATCGTCGGCAGGGAGCCGATGTTGTGGGTGCCGAAGACGACGTCGACCCAGGGCGCCTTCTTGACGATGTCGCCCTTGTCCTTCTGGGCGAGGCAGCCGCCGACGGCGATCTGCATGCCGGGGTTCTTCAGCTTCGTCGGGCGCAGGTGCCCGAGGTTGCCGTAGAGGCGGTTGTCGGCGTTCTCCCGGACCGCGCACGTGTTGAAGACGACCACGTCCGCCGCGTCCGCTTCGGCGGCACGCACGTAGCCAGCGTCCTCCATCAGGCCGGAGATCCGCTCGCTGTCGTGCACGTTCATCTGGCAGCCGTAGGTGCGCACGTCGTAGGTGCGCGGGGTGCCCGCAATCTCGGTAGTCATGGCAATCAACCAGGCTACCCGCTAAGCCGCCGCATCCTGCTCCGGCGTCGGGTCGGGTTTGAACCGCGAACGGCCACAGCCGTGCGGCAGGGCGCACGCCGGGTCGGAACCGGTGCAGGGGCGCAGGTGGAAGCGCTCGGTGCCGTCGTCGGTCTCCCGCTCGTCGACGTGCACGGCGCGTAACGTCCCGTCCGGCTCGGCCAGGACGTACCGAGTCGGATTGAGGGTGTCGTCGGGCAGGAGCACCGCGGACCGCAACCGGACCGCGACCGCGCTCGCGATGGTCTCCTCGGCGACGCCGGAGGGTGTCACGTAGACGTCGACCACGGTCGGGAAATCGCCTCCCACGTGGTAGACGTCGCACATCAGATCCGCGCCGGGGATCATCCCGTGCACCGGGCGCCCCAGGGCGCCGGCCAGTGCTCCGGTCACGTCCCCGGGGTCTTTCCGATCGGCGATACACCAGTTCCACGGGCCGTCCACCATAAGGTCCATGGTTCAGACCCCTCTCTCAGTGCGATACCGGAGTTACCGCTCCGTGACCATTCTCGACACATTCCGATACGGACGGGCCCCTAGGGTGTGTGCATTCGAGTGAACCGACAACGAGTGGATGGACCAGGGGTGACAGACGAGGCTCTCATCGTCCTTGAGAACGTCAACAAGTGGTTCGGCCCCTTGCACGTGCTGCAGGACGTTGACCTGTCTGTCGCGCGTGGCGAGGTGGTGGTCGTGATCGGGCCCTCCGGGTCCGGCAAGTCCACGCTGTGCCGCGCCATCAACCGGCTGGAGCCGATCAACTCCGGCACCATCACCTTCGACGGGCAGCCGCTGCCGGCCGAGGGCCGCGCGCTGGCCAAACTGCGCAGCGAGGTCGGGATGGTGTTCCAGTCCTTCAACCTCTTCGCGCACAAGACGATCCTGCAGAACGTCATGCTGGGTCCGCTGAAGGTCCGCAAGGAGAAGCAGGACGTCGTCCGGGAACGGGCCATGTCCCTGCTCGAGCGGGTGGGCATCGCCAACCAGGCGGACAAGTACCCGGCCCAGCTCTCCGGCGGCCAGCAGCAGCGTGTCGCCATCGCGCGGGCGCTCGCCATGCAGCCCAAGGCCCTGCTCTTCGACGAGCCGACCAGCGCCCTCGACCCGGAGATGGTCGGCGAGGTCCTGGACGTGATGACGTCCCTGGCCCGCGAGGGCATGACGATGGTGGTCGTCACCCACGAGATGGGTTTCGCCCGCCACGCCGCCAACCGGGTCGTCTTCATGGCCGACGGTCAGCTGGTCGAACAGGCCGCGCCGGAGGAGTTCTTCGCGAACCCGCGCAGTGAGCGGGCGAAGGACTTCCTCTCCAAGATCCTCACGCACTGAGCGCCCTCGGGCCCGCCACACGACGGCGGGCCTGATCGTAGAAGGAGATATGTATGCGTTTCACTCGTGCAGCCGCCCTGGCGACCGCCGCGGCTCTGACCTTCGGCATGACCGCCTGTGGCGGCAACAGCGAGTCCGGTGACTCCGGCAGCACCGGCGGCGAGAAGAAGTCGTTCGCCGCGGGCAGCACCATGGAGAAGCTGAACACGGCCGGCTCGATCAAGGTCGGCACCAAGTTCGACCAGCCCGGCTTCGGTCTCAAGGGCCTGTCCGGCAAGCCCGAGGGCTTCGACGTCTCGGTCGCGAAGATCATCGTCAACGAACTCGGCATCCCCGAGGACAAGATCGAGTACGTCGAGACGCCGTCGAAGGTCCGCGAGGACGTCATCGTGAACGGCACCGTCGACTTCGTGGTCGCCACCTACACGATCAACGACAAGCGCAAGGAGCGCATCGCGTTCGCCGGGCCGTACTACGAGGCCGGCCAGAACATCCTGGTCAAGGCGGACGACGCGGCGATCACCGGCCCGGACGCGTTCAAGGCCGGCGACAAGAAGGTCTGCTCGGTCACCGGCTCCACCCCGGCCGAGAACATCAAGACCTACGTCAAGGACGTCGCCAGCCAGCTGGTGCTCTTCGACACCTACGACAAGTGCGTCACCGCGCTCGACGGCGGTCAGGTCAACGCTGTGACCACCGACAACGTCATCCTGCTCGGCTACATCGCCAAGAACGAGGGCAAGTACAAGCTCGCCGGCGAGAACTTCACCAAGGAGCCGTACGGCATCGGCGTGAAGCTGGACGACAAGGACTTCCGGACCTTCATCAACGACACGCTGGAGAAGGCGTACGCCGACGGCAGCTGGAAGAAGGCCTGGGACGACACCGCCGGCAAGTTCGGTGCCGAGCTGGGCGCCGCGCCCGCCGTCAACCGTTACTGATCCTCACCGCCTGATCTGACCCGGGGAGCTTCCGCCCGTGAGTGTGTTAGTTGACAAGTTCGACGTCTTCGCGGGCGGCTTCTGGCTCACCTTCCAGATCTGCGTGCTCGCCGCGATCGGCGCCCTCGTGCTGGGCGCCGTCGTGGCGGTCCTCCGCATCTCTCCGGTGCCGCCGCTGCGCGGACTCGGCACCGCCTACGTCACGGTCTTCCGGAACATGCCGCTGACCGTGGTGATGTTCTTCTCCGCGTTCGCGCTGCCGGCGCTCGGCTCCAACGCCGACTTCCTGCGCGTCCCGGTGCTCGACCAGATCTTCACCCGGCTCGGCACCGACCTGCCGTACTTCCGCTTCGCCCTGATCGCGCTGGTCCTCTACACCGCCGCGTTCGTCTGCGAGGCGCTGCGCTCCGGCGTCAACGCGGTCTCCCCCGGCCAGGCCGAGGCGGCCCGCTCGCTGGGCCTCACCTTCGGCCAGAACCTGCGGTACGTGGTCCTGCCGCAGTCCTGGAAGGCCTCGATCGTCCCGCTCGGCTCGGTCATCATCGCGATGATCAAGAACTCGGCGCTGATCGGCTTCTTCGGCGTCGTCGGTGACCTCTCCGCCACCGCCGACCAGCTCACCGGCGCCGAGGGCTTCGCCTTCGTCCCCGTCGCCATCGGCATCTCGATCGGATACCTGATCATGACCGTCCCCCTCGGGGCACTTCTCGACCGGATCGAGCGCCGGCAGGCGGTGGCGGCCCGATGAGCCAGCAGACCGTTCTGTACGACATCCCGGGGCCCCGGCAGCGGCGGCTCACCCTGATCATCAGCATCCTCGCGGTCGCGCTGGTCGCGGCCGGCGCGTACTTCCTGATCTACCAGCCCCTGGACGAGAAGGGGCAGTTCTCGATGGAGCTGTGGGGGCCGATGATCGACCCCTCCAACGAGAACTTCGTGCTGGTCTGGCAGCGGATCTGGGTCGGCGTCCAGAACACCCTCACCGCGGCCGTCCTGGCGATCATCAGCTCGCTGGTCATCGGCACCCTGCTGGCGATCCTCCGGATCCAGCTCAAGGGCCTGGTCACCCGCCGGTTCGAGGGCTCCGCCACGCCCGTCGCGTACCTGCTGCGCGGTCTCAGCCTGGTCCTCGCCGGCCTCACCCGGTTCTGCGTCGAGGTGTTCCGCGGCCTGCCGGTGGTCATCACGATCTTCTTCGTGGCCCGCGGCTTCCCCGAGTTCGGCATCACCATGGACAACCTCTGGTACCTGGTGATCGGCCTGACCATCTACAACGGCGTGGTGATCGCCGAGATCCTGCGCTCCGGCATGGAGGGCCTGCCGCCCGGCCAGCGCGAGGCAGCCGTCGCGATCGGCCTCTCGCCGTTCCAGACCACCTCGCTGATCCTGCTGCCGCAGGCGTTCCGGATCATGCTGCCGGCGCTGATCAGCCAGCTCGTCGTGGTCCTCAAGGACACCTCGCTGGGCTTCATCATCAGCTACGAGGAGACCCTCAACATCGGCAAGCAGATCATCGGCGCGCTGAGCAACCCGATCCAGGTCTACGTGATCATCGCGGTGCTCTTCATCCTGGTGAACTACTCGCTGTCGAAGCTCGCCCAGTACGTCCAGAAGCGCCTGGCCCGCGGCCGCAAGACCGCCGCCCTGCCTCCGCAGAACCCGCCGCCGGCCGCGCTCATCTCGCAGGCCGAAGGCGGCGGGGGTGGCGGCGCCGGCGGCGGCGCTTCCTGACTTCTTTTCCGTTTCGCCCTTTACCGGGCCAGCTCCGTCACCCTGGACTCACGGACCACGGTGACCCGGATCTGGCCCGGGTAGGTCAGCTCCTCCTCGATCTGCTTCGCCACATCACGGGCGAGGACCGCGGCGCCGATGTCGTCGATGTCGTCCGGGCGGACCATCACCCGGATCTCCCGGCCGGCCTGCATGGCGAACACCTTCTCCACCCCGATCTTGCCGCCGGCGATCTCCTCGATCCTTTCGAGCCTCTTGACGTACGCCTCCAAGCTCTCGCGCCGGGCACCCGGGCGACCACCGGAACACGCGTCGGAAGCCTGCGTGAGAACCGCTTCGATCGTCTGCGGCGGCACCTCGTTGTGGTGCGCCTCGATCGCGTGCACGATGTCCTCGTGCTCGCCGTACTTGCGGGCCAGGTCGGCGCCGATCAGCGCGTGACTGCCCTCCACCTCGTGGGTGAGGGCCTTGCCGATGTCGTGCAGGAACGCGGCCCGTTTCATCGTCGGCACGTCCAGCCGCAGCTCGGCCGCCATTATCCCGGCGATGTGCGCGGTCTCCACCAGGTGCTTGAGCACGTTCTGGCCGTAACTCGTCCGGTACCGCAACCGGCCCAGCAGCTTCACCAGCTCCGGGTGGATGCTGGTGATCCCCACGTCCACCAGGGCCTCCTCGGCCGCCCGGTCGCAGAGCCGCTCCACCTCGTTCTTGGCGCTGTCGAAGACCTCCTCGATCCGGTGCGGGTGGATCCGCCCGTCCAACACCAGCTTCTCCAGCGTCAGCCGGCCCACCTCGCGGCGCACCGGGTCGAAGCAGGACAGCAGCACCGCCTCCGGGGTGTCGTCGATGATCAGGTTCACGCCGGTGGTCGACTCGAACGCCCGGATGTTGCGGCCCTCACGGCCGATGATCCGGCCCTTCATCTCGTCGCTCGGCAGATGCAGCACGCTGACCACGCTCTCCGCGGTCTGCTCGCTGGCGATCCGCTGAATCGCGTCGACCACGATGTGCCGGGCCCGGGTGTCCGCGGTGTTCCGCGCGTCGTTCTCGATGTCGCGGACCAGGATCGCCGCCTCCCGCTTCGCCTGGCCCTCGATCGCCTCGATCAGCTCGGTCCGGGCGGTGTCCACGCTGAGACCGGCGATCCGCTCCAGCTCCCGGCGCTTGACCTCCTCCGCCTTGGTCAGCTCGGCCTCACGCCCGGTCAGCGCCGACTCCCGCTTCGACAGCTCGGCCTCCAGCGTGGCCAGGCGGCGCTCCCGTTCCACCAGGCGCTCCACCGCCTCGCCGTGCAGGCGCTCCCGCTCGTCGATGCGCGCGGCCCGGCGCTCCACCTCCGCCGACTGCTCCTTCACCGTCGCGTTGATCAGCGCGGTCTCCCGCTCACCGGACCGGCGGGCCGCGCTCCGCAACTGTTCGGCGTCGGCCTCCGCCTGCCGGTGGGCGTGCTCCAGGATCGTGTCGGCCTCACCGTGCGCCGCCTCCAGCACCCGGCGGGCCTCCGCCCGGGCGGCACTGGCCTCGGCTTTCGCAGCGGCGGTCTCCGCCCGTACCGAAGCGGCCTTGGCATTGGCGTCCTCGACCTTGGCCTGCGCGTCACCGAACGCCTGCTCCTGGCGTTCCTGGGCGACCTGCCGATCGGTGCGTAGCTGACGCAGCGCTCTGGTCCCGAGAATCAGCCCGACTGTCACCAGTGCGGCAAGCACGATGATCGCAACCACGAGCACCCAGTCCACGGGATCCATCTCGCCGCGTCTCCCTTCGCCGCCGGCGCGGTGCACACGCGCGCGAGCATCTCTTGCGGGATGCCCGACCAAGGCAGCTGACCGCGGGCGGCAAGCCCGGGAGCACACGCTCCGCCTTCGGCTACCCCGAGACTCCAGTCTCCGTCCGTCCAGCCCCGCGACCCGCGACCTGCGGCCCTTGCGACCCGCGACCCGCGGCTTCCGCAACGCGCTGCTTCCGCGACCCGCGGCTTCTGCAACGCGCCGCTTCCGCGACCCGCGGCTTCCGCAACGCGTGGCTTTCGCGACCCGCCGGCCACGGCGATCCCTCGGCCGGCAAGCCGCCGGTTCGCTGATCGACGTCGCCTTCCGGCTCGCCGCCGTCCGATCCGCTGACCTTGCGCACCCTCACGGTTCGCGAACATCCGGCCTGCTCAGGCCATCCGATCGTGCACCTTGCGGGTAACGCCGTCCTTCGACTCGCGGCCGCCCGGTTCACCAGACCCGTTGGGCCCGCTCGCCCGGCTCACCAGACCCGTAGGGTCCGGCTCACCAGCCCGCGAGGTCCGGCCTGCCTGGCTCACCAAGCCCGTCGGGTTCGGCTTCACCAAGCCCTTAGGATCCGGCCTGCCCGGCTCACCGAGCCCGTAGGATCCGGCCTGCCCGGCTCGCCAAGCCCATAGGACCCGGCTAGCCCGGCTCACCAAACCCGCGAGGTCCGGCCTGCCCGGCTCACGAAACCCGGAGGGCCCGCTTGCCCGGCTCACCGGCCCGTGGCCCGCTTGCTGTCCGGCTCGCGTGCCTTGTCGGTCGTGGATCCTATGGTCCGCGGCCTTCCAGCCACCGCTTTGCGGCCTTCAGCCATTGCCTAGCGACCTTCCAGCCGCCGCTTCGCGGCTTTCCAGCCGCCGCTTCGCGGCTTTCCAGTCATTGCGAAACTTTCGGCAACGGCCACGCGGCTCACGCGAACCTTGTCGCCACGGCTGTCAGGCTCTCGCGAACCTTCCGGTCGTTACGGCCCGGCTTGCGGGTTCCGGCTGTCCGGCCCTCGCGGGCCTTCGGCCCTGGCCAGTCGACCTTGCGGTCTGCTGGTCCGTCGCGGGCTTTCGGCTCGGCGGGCTCGGCCTTCCGGGACATTGACCGGCTGATCGGCGGGTGATGTCGCCGGATCTCTCGCGGTGGCCATTTCGCCGGTGTCCGCGATCGGTCCTGCTGATCATCCGCCGGCCGGTGCTGGCGTCCGGTTCCGTCGGCTCGCGCCGATCGTCGCCGGATCCGGCATCACCGGGACTCGTCACTTCCGGTTCGGCTCGGTGCCGTCTCACCCGGTCGTGTCGAAATCCTCGGACACCTGGGCTCCCCGGTCGCCTCTCAGCTTCCGGCGGCCGACGCCCACGACACCGTCGCCGTCAGCACGTGCCGACAGTTTCCGGGCCGGAGCTTCGGCCGGCAGCGCTGCCCGATGATCGCCATCCGGCGATCCGTGCAACGTTTCCCTGCGTAGCCACGCCATCGTGGTCGTCCCAACGAACGGGAACGCTCGTTACCGTCAGTGGGATATCCGGTCGTCTTGAACGGCTGTCGCCACCCGAGACCCCGGCGATCCCGTTTCCGGCTCGGATCGCCCCGTCGTCGAACCGCCCGGTAGGCCGCTCGAATCAGGAGTATGTGGAGTTGTGGGGTTGACCGCCGGTATGTCGCGCCGTCGGCCACGCGGTCAGCGGCCGACGGAGGCATCGCCTGAGCGGCTGACCGCCCAAGTGATGCCGTAATGTAATGCGATCTATGTTGTGCCTGTTGCATGCGATGGTCGAACAAACCTTGTGTAACGCGAGGTTAGGTCGCAAGCACCGCTTCGGTCAAGGACTCATGATTCGGCAGCGGATGGGACGTACGGCACAGACTTCCTTACGCCCAGCTCACGATCCCACAGGACATTCCAGACGTACCGTGCGATCACGCCGTGCCATCGCCACCCTCACCATTATCGCCACCGCCACCGCCGCCCTCACGCGCGACACGGAGCGTGACAGACACCGACAGTAACGGAACCTATCGACCATCCCGCCTGCTCAATCACCGAGTGATACCCACCGAATAGGTGCCAGAGGAACAATCCTCACATCACAACTATATCGGCGCTCCCGAACCCCCCACCCCGACAACCGTCATCCGGTACGGGTAACCAAGCCCACAATCGGGTTAAGCCGCCCGAGTGACCACCACCAGCGAACCAGGCGACGCCGACCACTGAGCCCGGGCCCGGAGCCAACCAGCCCACCGCCCCGAAATCCACCAAACATCCAGCAGATTCACAGCACCACCGAGCGACCTGAACCCAACCACCTCAGCCGGAGGAAACCTCCCGACCACAGATGATCAGGGCCGCCGGACCAGGCACACCATCCAGGCGAGACCCCCAAGGGCCAAGCTCGAGCCGAAGCATACGAAGTAGCAGCCAGCACATTCACCCGGGCCGCGTTCCACCGAAGGATCGCAAAGCCAACGCCTGACCAGGAGCGTCCCACCCGTCACACCACTGCCACGGATCCGCCATAACCAGGCCGGTCCGCCACAACCAAGTCGATCCGCTTCGACCAGGCCGGTCCGCTGAAACCGGGAAGGCTCGCTTCCCAGGGTCGATCCGCTTCCACAGGGTCGACCTGCTGCAACCAGGCTGGCCGCTTCCACAGGGTCGACCTGGTTCCTCAGAGTCGGCCCGCCTCGCCCAGGCCGGTCCGCTTCAGCCAGGCCGGTCCGCTTCGATCAGGACGGCCTGCTTCGACCAAGCTGGCCTGCCGCGACCAGATCGGACAGCTACACGGCGGATCGGCCGCCGCTCATACTGGGAGAAGATCGAGGGGCTGAAGTTCCGGCGCAAACTGCGGGTCCGGCACTACGGGGACCGCACGAACGGCGAGCAGCGCGCCATACAGCCACACGGCGCCGATTGCGATGCCCGCGCCGCATCGGCGCATTGATCGGGCGCCGGTGTGACCGATCCGGGTCAGAGGCCGGTGGTGTCGTCGGCCAAAGCGTCGGGGTCGATCGCATCGGCGAACTCCGCCGCCTCGGCGTCCCTGGCCGCCAGTGCGTCCTTCACCGCCCTGATCGCGATGCCGGCTGGGTAGCCCTTGCGAGCGAGCATCGCCACCAGCCTGCGGAAGATCGCATCCGGCTCGCCCCGCGCGGTACGCAACTTCCGATCGACGAGCGCCCGCGCCGCAGCGGCCTCCGCTTCCTCGTCGACCACTTCCAGAGCCTCGTCGGCCACCTCGGCATCGACACCGCGCTGCCGCAGCTCGTTGGCGAGCGCCCGTCGCGCCAGTCCTCGCCCGTGATGCCGGCTGGAGACCCAGGCCCGCGCAAAGGCGGCGTCATCGATGATCCCGACCTCGTCGTACCGATCGAGAACCTCGGCGATCACCTCTTCGGAGATCTCTTTACGAACCAGAACCTTCGCCAGCTCCGCCCGGGTCCGCGGCCGAACCGCGAGCTGCCGCAGACAGATCTCCCTGGCGACTTCCGACTCACTACGCGGCGGCTCGTTCCGCCCAGCCGCACCCTGCCCACGGCCCGCAGCACCCTGCCCACGCTCAGCCGAGCCCTGCCCGCGCTCAGAACCCCGCCGCCGGCCCGAACGCCCCCGACCGCCGCCAGAGGCCCCGTCGTCCCACCCCGAGGACCCGCCACCAAGCGGATACCCCCCACGCTCAACAGCCGCACCGCCGAGCGGATACCCCCCACGGTCAACGGTCCCGCCGCCCAACGGGTAACCGCCGCGATCGATGGCTCCACCACCAAGCGGATACCCACCGCGATCGACGGTTCCACCACCCAGCGGGTAACCGCCACCGGCAGGCCCATTACCACTCAGGTAGCCACCGCTGTCATCGGCAGACCCATCGTCACTCGGATAGCCACCGCCAGACCTGTCGTCGCCGGGGAAGCTGCCGTCCGGCCCGTCGTCGCTGGGGAAGCCGCTGTCCGGGAATGACCCGTCGGTGGGGGCCGGGTAGCCACGGCTGCCGCGGCGCGTTCCCGCGCGCCGCGGTTCGTCCGTGTCGTCGCCCGGTGGCATGCCGGTGCCGGCTCGGGGCGGAATGGCATCCCATCCACGCCCCGAGCGTGCACCACGTCGTCCGGCCATCGCGGGTTACCGGATCAGAAGTCGACCGGCGGCAGCTCGGGCCCACCGGCGGCATCGCCGGCGCCGGCCTGGCCGACACCGAGCTTCTCCAGGATCTTCTTCTCGATCTCGGCGGCGACGTCCGGGTTCTCCTTGAGGAACTCCCGGGCCTTCTCCTTGCCCTGACCGAGCTGGTCGCCGTCGTACGTGTACCACGCACCGGACTTGCGGATGATGCTCTGCTCGACACCGACGTCGATGAGCGACCCCTCACGGGAGATGCCCTTGCCGTACATGATGTCGAACTCGGCCTGCTTGAACGGCGCGGCCACCTTGTTCTTGACGACCTTGACCCTGGTCCGGTTGCCGATGACGTCGGTGCCGTCCTTCAGGGCCTCGATGCGCCGGACGTCGAGACGCACCGACGAGTAGAACTTCAGCGCGCGGCCACCGGTCGTGGTCTCGGGCGAGCCGAACATGACACCGATCTTCTCGCGGAGCTGGTTGATGAAGATCGCGGTGGTGCCCGAGTTGTTCAGGATGCCGGTGATCTTCCGGAGCGCCTGGCTCATCAGACGGGCCTGGAGACCGACGTGGCTGTCGCCCATCTCACCCTCGATCTCGGCACGGGGCACGAGCGCCGCCACCGAGTCGATGACGATGATGTCGAGGGCGCCGGAGCGGATCAGCATGTCCGCGATCTCGAGGGCCTGCTCACCGGTGTCCGGCTGGGAGACCAGCAGGGCGTCGGTGTCGACACCGAGCGCCCGCGCGTAGTCCGGGTCGAGGGCGTGCTCGGCGTCGATGAACGCCGCGAGACCGCCCGCCTTCTGCGCGTTGGCCACCGCGTGCAGGGCGACCGTCGTCTTACCGCTCGACTCGGGACCGTAGACCTCGATGACCCGGCCGCGCGGCAGACCGCCGACGCCGAGCGCCACATCGAGGGCGATGGAGCTGGTGGGGATGACGGCCATCTGCTGGACCGGCCGCTCCCCGAGCCGCATCACCGAACCCTTGCCGAACTGCTTGTCGATCTGTGCCAGCGCCAGTTCGAGCGCCTTCTCCCGATCAGGTGTCCCTGCCGCCATTCCCGCCACCCCTGTATTCGACTTCGCGTTCTTCGTCGACGAGCTTTTATTCACCACGGACGCCACGGTAGGCGAGGGGTACGACAAAAATCCTCCGCCCCGTCGTGTGCTGTGGATGACTGAGCCGCTGTGGACAATAGCCGAACACCTGTACGACTATCGACCGACACGCCAGAACAGGTGTTCCAAAGCAGCTCAGCGTAGTTGCGAGGGCACCCGATCGGGATAAGCCGCGACCACCGCGCGCCAAATAGTGACGGTTTCGATACCGTGAGCTATCGCACCGTCGATCGTCCGGCCGCCCAGTTCCGTGAAGGCATGGTCGGCCGCGATGCTGCGGGCGTAGGCGGGCCCGAAGCTCTGCTCCAGTCGTTCCCAAAAATCTGTCAACCGCACCGGAGAAGGGTACCCACGGACGACCTTGCGGTGCCGTACCCGCAAATCGCCCTGGGGTCTCACCGGCCAATCACCCGGAACCGGCCGCCCGGCGTCTCCCGCGCCGGCCTCCGGCTCTGGAACCGCCCGCCCGGCGGCCTCATCAGCACCGGCCCACGGCGAAGGAGCCGACCGGCCGGTCGGGGCCCCCGATGTCGGCCTCGGGTCAGGAAGGAGGTCGGCATCAGGCCAGGAAGGAAGACGACTCCGGGTCGGGACGGAAGGCGACTCCGGGTCGGGTCGGAAGGCGGCTTCGGGCCGGGACGGAAATCGGCTTCGGGTCAGGAGGCCGGATGCCCGGCCGCCCCCGGGCGCGGCGGCGCGGCCGCGCGACCTTGTCTCAGGCGACCGCCCGGGCGGCGATCCGAAGATCATCGACGAGCCCGCGGTACGCCTCCTCACGGTCGTCCGCCCGCAGCACCGCGGACGGATGGATCGTGGCGAGCGCCTGGATGTCGGCCACCGGAAAGTCCTCCGGGTGCTGCGCGGACGCCGGCCACGGCATGAGCTGGCCCCGCGCCCGGGTCACCCGGAACGACGGGCCGAGCAGCGCCTTCCCCGCGGTGGCTCCGAGGATCACCACCAGCTCCGGCTTGAGCAGCGAGAACTCGGCCACCAGCCATGGCCGGCACGAGGTGATGTGGGCCGGCCCGGGAGTCTGATGGATCCGGCGGCTGCCCCGCGACTCGAAGCGGAAGTGTTTCACGGCATTGGTGATGTACAACTCGGCCGGATCGATCCCGGCGTCGTCCACAGCCTCCCGGAGCAGGCGCCCGGCCGGGCCGACGAAGGGCAAACCCCGCTGGTCCTCGATGTCGCCCGGCTGCTCGCCCACGAAAACGATTCGCGCGTCCGGCGCGCCCCGGCCGAACACCGTCTGGGTCGCGTCCCGATGCAGCTCACAGCCGTGACAGTCCGCCGCTGACGACTTCAGTTCATCAATACTCCGAGGGTGCGGCGGCACCCACTGCTGCGCGCCGGCCGGCGCTTCGGTCCATGACATCGCACTGTTCTACCCCTCCCCTACGACAAAATGTGCCCGGGATGCCCCGTCCGATGTACCCACCTCATCGCATCGGATGAGTGACGCCGGCCGGATTGACCGCAATGGCGATCGCCGCGGCCAGGTCGGCCGCCTCCCCGCTCTCCAGGGTGCTGATCGTCACCCGGATCCCCGGTGGGGAGTCGATCCGGAAGATCGCCCCGGGCGCCACCGCCCAGCCCCGGTCACGGAGCGCAGCGACGGCCTGGGTCTCGTCCGGAACCGGAACCCAGACGTTGATGCCGGTGTCGCCGTGCGCCTCGACGCCCACGGCCCGCAGCGCCTCCCGCAGCTCACGACGGCGCTCGCCGTAGACCCGCGCGGCCCCCGCCACCCGGCCGGTCACCTCCTTGTCCTGCCACAACCACAGCAGCAGCCGCTGGAGCACGGTGGAGACCCAGCCCATGCCGATGCGCATCCGCCCCGCGACGCGGGCCACGGTGGTCTCGTCGCCCACGAGCACGGCGATGCGCAGATCGGGGCCGAAGGGCTTGGAGGCGGACCGGACGAAGGCCCAGGAACCCGTCACCGGGCCGATGCAGTGCGCCTCCCGCTCGGCCAGCTCGGCAGCGTGATCGTCCTCGATGACCAGCACGCCGGGGTGGGCGCTCAGCAGGCTCCGGAGCCGCCCGGCCCGCTCGGCGCTCACCGCGGCCCCGGTCGGATTCTGCGCCCGGACCGTGACGATCACGGCGCGGGCGCCGGCCCGCAGCGCGGACTCCAGGGCCACCGGGTCGGGGCCGGCCCGGTCGACGGCCACCGGCAGGACCCGCAGGCCCAGGGCGGCGAGCAGGTCGATCACGCCGGCCCAGCCGGGATCCTCAACCGCGACGGCGTCACCCGGGCGCAGATGCGCGACGAGCACCCGCTCGATCGAGTCGAGCGCCCCCGACGTCACCACCAGCTCCGCGCCGTCGACCGGCACGCCCTCGGCGATCAGGCGGGGGCGCGCGGCGTCGACCAGCTCCGGCATGGTGACCGCGGACGTGTAGCCCTGCGGTGGGATCTCGGCGGCCCCCGCGGCGGTCAGCGCGGGGGCCAAGGGTGGCAGGAGCCGCACGTCGGGCTCGCCGGAGGAGAGATCGCGCAGATGGGACGGCACCGGGGCGCGTGAGCCGGCCCGTGACACGGCGACCGCCGGGCGGGAGCGGACGCGGGTGCCGCGACGGCCCTCGGTCTCGATCACCCCGCGCTGGCGCAGCTCCTGATAGGCCTTCGCGACCGTCGCGGGACTGACGTGCAGAGAGCCCGCGAGGACACGGACCGAGGGAAGCGCGGCGCCGGCGATCCAGTCGCCCCGGACGATGCCCGACTCGATGCTGGCCGAAATCTCGGCGGCGCTGTCTCCGCTGACCTGATACTGTTCTGCCACAGGAGCGATTCTGTACTAGTACAGCGACCGGCGCAACCCCGGGAAGGCCCCCGATGACCGATCTCTACACCCCCACACCGCGCACCACCGCGACCCGCACCCGCAAGCGGATGCACTACGAGCGGGAGACCGTCCACGCCATCCTCGACGAGGCGTACGACTGCGCGGTGGGTTTTGTGGTCGACGGTGAGCCCCGCGTCCTGCCGAACCTGCACGTTCGGGTGGACGACACGCTCTACCTGCACGGCTCCACCGGCTCCCGGCTCGGGCTGGCGGCCCGCGGCGACGGTGTCCCGGTGTGTGTGACCGTGACCCTGCTCGACGGGCTGGTCTATGCCCGCTCCCAGTTCAACCACAGTGCCAACTACCGCTCCGTGGTCGCCCTCGGCACCGCCCGGCCGGTCACCGACGAGGCCGAGAAACTGCGGGTCCTGCTCGCGCTGGCCGACAAGATCGGCGACGGCCGCGCCGCGGACAGCCGGCCACCCAACCGGCAGGAGCTCGCCCAGACCGCCCTGCTCGCGCTGCCGCTCGTCGAGGTGTCGGCGCGCGCCCGCTCCGGCGGGGTGATCGACGACCCGGAGGATCTGGAGCTGCCGCACTGGGCCGGCGTGCTCCCGCTGCGTGTGGTGGCCGGGCCGCCGGTGACCGAGCCCGAGGTCGCCGCCGCCCCACCGGCCTACCTGCCCGGCCACCCCTCCGAGTGGCAGACCCCGGTCGTGCTGGAGGGCCGCCACGTCCGCCTGGAGCCGCTCACGCCCGGGCACGTGCCGGCGCTGTTCGAGGCACTCGACGACGAGGAGGTCTGGCGGCACATCCCGACGCCCAGGCCACGCACGGCCGAGGAGTTCGCCGGCGACGTCACCGGGGTGCTCCGCGGCCAGTGGACGGGGCAGCGCTGCGGGTGGGCCCAGATCGATCCGGCCACCGGCGCTGTGATGGGGATGACGACCTACCACGACATCGACACCGGGCACCGATCCCTCGGCATCGGCCACACGATGCTCGGCCGCCGCTGGTGGCGGACCGGGGTGAACACCGAGGCGAAACTCCTGCTGCTGGAGCGGGCTTTCGACGTGCTCGGCGCCGAGCGGGTGTTCTGGTACACCGACATTCGCAACGAGCGATCCCAGCGCGCCATCGCCCGGCTCGGGGCGAGCCGGGACGGGGTGATCCGCCGCCAGCGGCAGAGGCCGGACGGCAGCTGGCGCGACACCGTACTCTTCGCGATGACCGCGGACGAATGGCCGGCCGCGGCGCAGCGCCTCCGGGATCGGCTGGCCACGCGATGACACACCCCGGGAAAGGCTGACCGATGCTCGGCATAACCGACTTCTGGACGTACGTGCTGGGCGTGGTGGCGATCGTGCTGCTGCCCGGACCGAACTCCATCTTCGTGCTCTCGGTCGGTGCACAGCGTGGCGTCCGGGCCGGTTATCAGGCGGCGCTCGGTGTCTTCGTCGGTGACGCGGTGCTGATGATCCTGGCCGCCACCGGTGTCGCATCGCTGCTGAACGCGTACCCGCCGCTGTTCCTGGTCCTGAAGTACGCGGGCGCCGCCTACCTGGCCTGGGTCGGAGTCAACATCATCCGCAGCGCCTGGCGCACGTGGCGTCAGCGTTCGGAGCTCGCCTCCACCACGACCGAGGAGGTCCCACCGGGCATGCAGCGGCCGTTCCGCCGAGCCGCCGTGATCAGTCTGCTCAACCCCAAGGCGATCCTGTTCTTCGTCTCGTTCTTCATCCAGTTCGTCGAGCCCGGTTATCCGCATCCCGCGCTGTCGTTCCTGGTCCTGGGCACGGTGGTGCAGTTCTTCAGCGCGCTGTACCTGTCGGCGCTGATCTTCGGTGGCCGCTACCTGGCCGGCCAGTTCCGGCAGCGGCGCAAGCTGGTCACCGGGGCGAGCACGGCTGTGGGCGCTCTGTTCGTCGGATTCGGCATCAAGCTGGCGACCGCCAGCGTGAGCTGAGCCGTCACACGGCTCGACCGGGACCACGGCCGGGTCCACGGCCGACGATGTGACGTCCGACGTGGGCGGTTCGTTTCAGCTGGCTTACGGGGGCGACGGATGACCGAAACTGGTCATTGGGTTGGGTTGCTTCGCGCGGTCGTTCGGCAGTGCGCTTCGTGGCAGCGCGGAGCAGTGCGCTTCGTCTGATCGGGACGGTTCATTCCATGCGCTTTGCCGGTCGGGTCGAGTCGCTTTGCGCAATTCGCCTGGCTGGTCGGGGTGTTTCGCGTGCTTCATCCGCTTGGGGTGGGGCGTTTTCGCACCGTTCCCCTGGTCACGGGGTGGTGCGTTTGCACGGTTCCCCTGGTCACGGGGTGGTGCGTTTGGCGTAGAAGGTGCCTCTGATCATTTGGATTTTGATCAGGTCGGACTTCCAGTTCTTTGTCGGGGTGCTCCAGCCGAGGGTGTATGCCTGGCCGTTGATCACGAACCAGCGGACTCCTGCCTGTCGGGGAGTGCCGGCCCGGGAGCGGTAGCGGAACTCCCAGTCGGCGGCCTTGTTCAGCAGCGGGACCGGGGCGATGTCGATCAGGGCGTAACCCGGTGGGGTTTTGGAACTGGCGGTGCGGCGTTCCTCGGCCTGGGATTCCGCCAGCGGGTCGGCCGTTGGATCACGGCCGGTGTCCAGGCTCATCACCCGGGCGCCGCGTGGGCTCCGGAAGCAGTAGGTGTCGCCGACCCGCTGGTAGGTCCAGCCGTCCGGGACCGCGATGTGGAAGCCTGAGCCGTCGTTGAAGTACGACCATCCGGCCTGGAGCATCAAGCCGTTGACTCCGCGGGTCGCGGCTTTCTGCGGAGTTCTGGGCAGGCCGGCCGGCGGGGTCGCATCACAGCGGACCGGCGAGTATGCGGCCGACCGGGAGGTCACCTTCGCCGACGGATCCACGGCTGTGGGCGTCACACCGGGCGAGAGCTGGGCGGTTGTCCCCGCCCCGGGCGAGAGCTGAGCGGTTGGCCCCGCCCCGGGCGATTGCTGCGAAGTAGGCACTGTCCCGGGCGAACGCTGAGCAGTAGGCGCCGGCCCGGGCGGATGCTGGACGTCGGGGGTCACCTCGGGCGGAAGTTGGGCATCGGGCTTCGCCGCGGTTGCCTCCTTGGACGGCTTCGGCCCGGGCGGGGCTGTCTCCGGCGGGGCGGTTCCTGGTGGGGCGGTTCCCGGCTGCGTTGTTCCTGAGTTGGTCGCTCCCGGATGGGCTTCCGGTAATGCCCCTCCGGACAGCGTTCCTGATGAGGGCGTTCCCGGAGGCGCGAGGCCTGGGGAGGGTGAACCTGATGGCGCGGGATTCTGCGGTGACGAGGGCGCTGATGTTTCCGGCGGCATCTCGGGTAGACCGACCGGCGGCTGCGGGAGGCCGGGGCCCGGCGAGGGCCCACGGCCTGGGGAGGCCCCAGTGCCCGGCGAGGACGGCGACTTGCCAGGTGCGGATGCGCTGGGCACTCCCGGTGGAGCGGCTGAAGGTCGCGCACCTGATCCGGATCCGGCGGAGTCGGAAGCGGAGGAAGAGGCTGAGGCTGAGGCTGTGGTCGACGATTCGGCGGTGGAAGTTGACATCGCGGGTGGGAGGAAGACCTGGGGGCTCGGTTTGTTCAGCTCGGCCGCGTAACCGGCCAGCAGGCTGCCGCCGAGCAGCAGGACTACCAGGCCGGTGGCGGTCAGGCGGGCCTGGGTCACCCGGATTCTCGCTCTCCGGAGACGGGACAGGCGGGACGGCCTCAGGATCTCGCCGGAGATCACCGGACCGGGCTCGAGCCTGGCGGGAACCAGTTCCTGCCCGGCCGGCCGGTTCGGACTGATGATCTCCAGCTCGGGTTCCCCGCCCGGAGACCGGCCCGAGGATGCGATGACCGCCGGCGAATCCGTGGAGACGGTAACCAGCGGCGGATCCACAGAGGCAGTGACCAGCGGCGGGTCCGCGGAACTGGTGACCGGCGCCGGGCTCGGAGAGGCGGTGACCGACGGCGGGCTCGGAGAGGCGGTGACCGACGGCGAGTCTGTAGAGATGGGGACCGACAGCGGCTCTGCGGAGACAGGGCCCGGCGGCGGGTTTGTGGGGGCAGCGGGCCTCGGTGATTCCGTCGCGACGGTTGAAGGTGGTCTCGGGGAGACGTTTACCTGCGGATCCCCGGGGACGGCTGGTCGTGGCGGATCCACCGGGGCCGAGAGCGGGGGCTGGGCCGTGGAGGCGGGGCTGGTACCCGTACCGGCAAATGGGTCTGGGTCTTGAAGGGGTGAGCGGTCGGGAACAGGGCTGCTCGGGGGAATCGGCACGACCGGCGGGCGGGGCTCGGTGCCACGGGACTCGGTGTGGCGGGACTCGGTGTGGCGGGGCTCGGTGTGGCGGGGCTCGGTGTGGCGGGGGCGGCTGGGGGTGCGCTGGGTTGGCAGGAGGGGGATCTCGCGTGGGTCGGCGACCACGATCCGGCGTAGGCGGCGTTCGACCTGGGGGGCGGTCAGCCGGTCGGCGGGCTCGTAGCGGAGCAGGCCGGCCAGGATCGGGGTGAGCGGGCCGGCCCGGACAGGTGGGTCCGGTGGTTCGGTGGCCAGGGCGGCCAGGGTCGCCATCGCGGTCTCCCTCGCGTACGGCGACTGACCCTCGACCGCCGCGTACAGCGTCGCGCCCAGCGACCACAGGTCGGATTCGACGGTGGACGCGCCGTCCAGGCCGCGTTCCGGGGACACGTACTGCGGGGAGCCGACGATCAGGCCCGGCGCGGTCACCGAGCCGTCGTCCACGAACGTCGCCAGACCGAAATCGGTCAGCACCACTCGGCCGTCGGTGCCGATCAGCACGTTGTGCGGCTTCACGTCGCGGTGCAGCACGCCGGCCCGGTGCGCGGCGGCCAGAGCGTCCAGCACGGCCAGGCCGATCCGCGCCGCGACGGCCGGGCCGTAGGGACCGTCCTCCAGCAGGACCTGCTGCAACGAGCGGGACTCCACGTACTCCATGACGATCCAGGACAGGCCGTCGTCGTTCACCACGTCGTAGATCCGGACCACGTTCGGGTGATTCAGACGCGCGGCGCTTCGAGCCTCACGGAGGGTCCGCTGTCTCAGCCGGGCCTGTTCATCCTCGGTCAACCACTCGGGCGGAACGATCTCCTTGACCGCCACGTCGCGGTGCAGCATCTCGTCCCGGGCCAGCCAGACCCGGCCCATTCCGCCCGCGCCGACCGGTTCCAGAAGACGGTACCGGCCGGCGACGAGTCTCTGCCTGACCGCCATCGGCACCCACCCATCACGTCGGGGATCAGGATAATCAGGCACAGACCGCCCATGGAACGACGATCACCCGGTCACCGCGTGGGCCGTTTTTTGTCGTACCCCGGGGGCAGGATGTCAGGCATGGGAGAGGTGCTGACGGAGTTCGGGCCGGCCACCAGGGAGTGGTTCACGGCAGCCTTCGCCGCGCCCACCGCCGCGCAGGCCGGGGCCTGGCAGGCGATCGGGGCGGGGCGCAACGCGCTGGTGGTCGCGCCGACAGGGTCCGGCAAGACCCTGGCCGCGTTCCTCTGGTCGCTGGATCGGCTGGCCGCCGAGCCACTCCCGGAGGAGCCACGGCGCCGCTGCCGGGTGCTCTATGTCAGCCCGCTGAAAGCGCTGGCCGTCGACGTCGAGCGCAACCTGCGCGCGCCGCTGACCGGCATCCGGCAGGCGGCCGGCCGGCTGGGTCTGCCCCCGCCGGAGATCACCGTCGGCATGCGCACCGGCGACACCCCGGCCGAGGAGCGCCGAGGGTTCGCGCGCACTCCGCCGGACATCCTGATCACCACACCCGAGTCGCTGTTCCTGCTGCTCACGTCGGCGGCGCGGGAGTCGCTGCGCGGTGTCCGCACGGTGATCCTGGACGAGGTGCACGCGGTCGCGGCGACCAAGCGGGGCGCGCACCTGGCCCTGTCCCTGGAGCGGCTGGACGAGCTGCTGGAGCGGCCGGCCCAGCGGATCGGCCTGTCCGCGACGGTGCGCCCGATCGACGAGACGGCCCGGTTCCTCGGCGGCTCGCGTGACGTCGAGATCGTCCAGCCGAAAACCGCCAAGACCATCGAGGTGTCGGTCGAGGTCCCGGTGGAGGACATGACCCGTCTCGACGAGACGCCGGAGGGCGACGAGGAGCAGGGCCGGCGCACCCCGTCGATCTGGCCGGCCGTCGAGGAGCGGGTTCTCGACCTGATCGGGGCGCACCGGTCGACGATCGTGTTCACGAATTCGCGGCGGGGCGCCGAGCGGCTCTGCGCGCGCCTCAACGAGCTGGCCGCCGAGCGGGCCGATCCGGAGCTCGCCCTGGCCGTGGCCGGTGGCCGCACGCCCGCGGAGATCATGGCGCAGGCCGGCGGCACCCGGGGCGCGCCGCCCGTGGTGGCCCGCGCCCACCACGGCAGTGTCTCCCGCGAGGAGCGCAAACAGATCGAGGAGGCGCTGAAATCCGGGCTGCTCCCGGCGGTGGTGGCCACGTCGAGTCTGGAGCTGGGCATCGACATGGGCGCGGTCGACCTGGTGGTGCAGATCGAGGCGCCGCCGTCGGTCGCGGCCGGCCTGCAGCGCATCGGCCGGGCCGGGCACCAGGTGGGCGCGGTCTCGCGCGGCGTGGTCTTCCCGAAACACCGGGGTGATCTGCTGTCCTGTGCGGTGGTGGCGGAGCGGATGGGCGACGGCGCGATCGAGGAGCTGCGCTGCCCGCGTAACCCGCTGGATGTGCTGGCCCAGCAGATCGTGGCGATGGTCGCGCTGGACGAGTGGCAGGTCGACGACCTGGCGGCGCTGGTGCGGCGGGCCGCGCCGTTCGCCGAGCTGCCGTCGTCGGCGTTGCACGCGGTGCTCGACATGCTCTCCGGGCGTTATCCGTCGACGGCGTTCGCCGAGCTGCGGCCACGTCTGGTGTGGGATCGCGCCACCGATCAGCTCACCGGCCGGCCCGGCGCTCAGCGTCTCGCCGTGACCAGCGGCGGCACGATTCCCGACCGGGGCATGTTCGGTGTCTTCCTGGCCGGATCGGAGCGGGCGTCCCGGGTCGGCGAGCTGGACGAGGAGATGGTCTACGAGTCCCGGGTCGGCGACGTCTTCCTGCTCGGCTCGACGTCCTGGCGGATCGAGGACATCACCCCCGACCGGGTCCTGGTCTCCCCGGCGCCGGGCGCGCCGGCCAAGATGCCGTTCTGGAAAGGGGACTCCCCCGGCCGCCCGATCGAGCTGGGCCGGGCCATCGGCGCCCGGCTGCGGGCCCTGACCAAGGCCGGTGACGACGGCGCGACCACGGCACTGCGCGAGTCGGGGCTGGACGAGTGGGCGGCCGGCAACCTGGTCACCTACCTGCGTGAGCAGCGCGAGGCGACCCGGCATCTGCCCGACGACCGGACCGTGGTGGTGGAGCGGTTCCGCGACGAGCTGGGCGACTGGCGGATGACCGTGCACTGTGTGCTGGGCGCCAAGGTCAACGCGCCGTGGGCACTGGCGATCGCCCGGCGGCTGAGCGAGCGGTTCGGGGTGGACGGCCAGGTGATGCCCTCCGACGACGGCATCGTGGTGCGCCTGCCGGACACCGCCGAGGAGCCACCCGGTTCCGACCTGGTGGTCTTCGACCCGGAGGAGATCGCCCAGATCGTCGAGGAGGCGGTCGGCACGTCGGCGCTGTTCGCGTCCCGGTTCCGGGAGTGCGCGGCCCGGTCGCTGCTGCTGCCCCGCCGCGATCCGAAACGCCGTCAGCCGCTCTGGCAGCAGCGGCAGCGGTCGGCGCAGCTGCTCGACGTGGCCCGGGAGTTCGCCGACTTCCCGGTCACCCTGGAAGCGGCGCGGGAGTGTCTGCAGGACGTGTTCGACGTACCGGGACTGGTGGGTCTGATGCGGGAGGTCGCGGGCCGCAAGATCCGGCTGGTGGAGACGGAGACCTCGCGGCCGTCGCCGTTCGCCCGGTCGTTGCTCTTCGGTTATGTGGGCGCCTTCCTCTACGAGGGCGACGCCCCGCTGGCCGAGCGCCGGGCCGCCGCGCTGGCCCTCGACTCGACGCTGCTCGGCGAGCTGCTGGGCCGGGTCGACCTGCGGGAGCTGCTCGACCCGGCGGTGGTGGCCGAGACCGAGACACAGCTGCAGTGGCTCACCGCGCAGCGCACCCCGCGCGATGCGGAGGATGCCGCCGAGCTGCTCCGGCTGCTCGGCGACCTGTCCCCGGCCGAGCTGGCCCTGCGCGGTGTCCCCGAGGAGTGGGTGGGCGATCTCGCGGCGGCCCGGCGGGCGATCCGGGTGCGGGTGGCCGGTGAGGACAGGTGGATCGGCATCGACGACGCCGCCCGCTATCGGGACGCGCTCGGTGTCGCCCTGCCGGTCGGCATCCCCGAGGCCTATCTGGAGCCGGTCGCCGATCCCCTCGGTGACCTGGTCGCCCGGTTCGCCCGCACCCACGGGCCGTTCGCGGCGGCCACCTGCGCGGCCCGGTTCGGGCTCGGTGTCTTCGTCGTCGAGCAGGCCCTGAAACGGCTCGCCGCGACCGGCCGGGTCACCTCCGGCGAGTTCTCCCCCGGCGGCGCCGGCACCGAGTGGTGCGACGCCGAGGTGCTGCGGATGCTGCGGCGGCGTTCGCTGGCCGCGCTGCGCCGCGAGATCGAGCCGGTGCCACCCCGGGTGCTGGCCACCTTCCTGCCCCGCTGGCAGCAGGTCGGCGGCAACAACCGCGGGGTGGACGCGCTGGCCGCCGCCCTCGACCAGGTGCAGGGCTTGGCCGTGCCGGCGTCCGCGTGGGAGCGGCTGGTGCTGCCCGCGCGGGTCGCCGACTACGCGCCACCCCAGCTCGACGAGCTGTGCGCCTCCGGGGAGGTGCTGTGGGCCGGTTCCGGGTCGATCTCCGGCGGGGACGGCTGGGTGACCCTGGCCTACGCGGAGAGCGCACCGCTGCTGCTGCCACCGGCCGACGAGGAGATCGCCGCCGGCCCGCTGCACCAGGCGGTGCTGTCCGCGCTGGAGGACGGGCAGGCCCTGTTCTTCCGGTCGCTCTCCGACCGGGTCGGATCGACCGACGACACCGAGTTGTCCGCGGCCGTGTGGGACCTGGTGTGGTCCGGTCATCTCACCAACGACACGTTCGCGCCGCTCCGGGCCCTGCTCGGCGGCAGCGGCGCCCACAAGGCGAAGGCGGCGCCGGCCCGCTCCCGCTACCGGCGTCCCGGCCGCCCGAACATGCCCGCAAGAGGCGGTCCCGCGAACATGGCGGGCCGCTGGTCCCGGCTGCCGCTCCGCGACCTGGACCCGACCCGCCGGGCCGCCGCGACAGCCGACCTGCTGCTGGAACGACACGGTGTGGTGACCCGGGGCGCGGCCGTGGCCGAGGGCGTGACCGGCGGTTTCGCCGCCGTCTACCCGGTGCTGGCGGCCATGGAGGAACGCGGCGCGGCCCGCCGGGGCTATTTCGTCGAGGGGTTGGGCGCGGCCCAGTTCGCGGTGCCCGGCGCCGTCGACCGCTTGCGGGCCCTGAGCGAACCCGACGAGGACCGCCGCACGCCCTCACCCGCGGTGGTGCTGGCAGCCACCGACCCGGCCAACCCCTACGGCGCCGCCCTGCCCTGGCCGGACCGCATCGTGGACACCGGCGAGACGGAAACCACCGCAAAGTCGGGCCACCGAGCCGGCCGCAAGGCAGGTGCCCTGGTAGTGCTGACCGCCGGCGACCTGGTGTTGTACGTGGAACGAGGCGGCCGCACCCTGCTCTCCTTCACCGACGACACCGACCTGCTGACCCGGGCCGCCCACGGCTTGGCGGGCGCGGTCCGCTCCGGCGCCTTGGGCCCGATGTCCGTCGAACGCGCCGACGGCGAGTCGGTGCACGCCTCACCCCTGCGCGACGCCTTGACCACTGCGGGTTTCCGCGCGACTCCACGAGGCTTGCGGTTAAGAGCATGAAACCCTCTTTCGGTACGCGTAGATCGTCCCGCCGAACTACACCTCCCGTCCGGTCGACGCGAGGCAGGCGCCACTCCGGGCCGTCCCGCGCCCGCCGGGCCATATGCGGTGGTCAAGGACCACCACAGCGCGCACCCATCGCCGCATCCCCACAGCGGGTGTGATCACGGGAAGCCGGCCGGCACCCCTAAGGAGACCTGCGGCGAAGGGTAGCCCCGAAGGCTCCGCAGAAGAGACCGAGGCTCAATGCCCGTCAGACAGAGACCACTGCGGAAGCTCGGCGGGTAAAGGTGGCGCCGCGGATCTGGCAGGCGGAAGCAAGTCCGGACAGGACCGAAAGGTCTCCAGCCGAGAGCAAGTACGGGAGAGGGCGAGAAGCTGCTGGCCGAGCGCAGCGGGAGCAAGCCCCAGGCTAGGCAAACGGATGCACACGAATCTCAGAACTCGGCGAACGAAACGGATGCCCGCGAGCCGCAGGGGTCGGCGAGCAGAACAGATGTGCGCAAGGCCTGAGCCAGCGAGCGGAAAAGGATGCGCGCAGGCAGGGCCTACCAGCAGAAACGACTGCGCGCCGGGGCCGGTAAACCCCACCGGCCAAAGGCAGAGATGGGCGGGGCCGAAAGCTCTCGGCCCCGCCCGTGCCTCAGAGCTGGGGAGCCACCTCAGCAGCCACCAGGTCCAGGTGGTCCAGGTCGGACAGGTCGAGCACCTGGAGGAACAGGCGGCTGGCGCCGGCTTCCGCGTACCGCCGGATGGTGTCCGCCGCCTCGGCGGGCGTTCCCACGATGCCGCCGTTGGTGCGCATCTCGTCGGCCTCGCGGCCGATGGCGGCGGCACGACGGGTGATCTCGGCGTCATCGCGGCCCACGCACAGGACGGCGGCTGCCGAGAACGTCGGGTGGTCACTGCGGCCGATGGCGTCCGAAGCGGCGCGGACCCGGTCGTACTGGGCGGGAATGTCTTCGATCTTGGAGAAGGGGACGTTGAACTCGGTGGCGTAGCGGGCCGCCAGGGCGGGGGTGCGCTTCTTGCCGTGGCCGCCGACGATGACCGGCGGGCGCGGGGACTGGGCCGGCTTGGGCAGCGCGGGCGAGTCGACGAGCTGGTAGTGCTTGCCGGTGTAGTCGTAGGTCGCCCCGGCCGGCGTCTCCCACAACCCGGTGATGATCTCCAGCTGTTCCTCGAGCCGGTCGAAGCGTTCGCCGAGCGGCGGGAAGGGGATGCCGTACGCGGTGTGCTCGTTCTCGAACCATCCACCGCCGAGACCGAACTCGACCCGGCCACCGCTCATCTGGTCGACCTGGGCGACGGCGATGGCCAGCGGGCCGGGCAGCCGGAACGTGGCCGAGCTGACGAGCGTGCCGAGCCGGATCCGGGACGTCTGCACGGCCAGCGCGGCGAGCGTGATCCAGGCGTCGGTCGGGCCGGGTAGACCGGACCCGTCACCCATCTTGACGTAGTGGTCGGAACGGAAGAATCCGTCGTATCCGCCGTCCTCGGCGGCCTTGGCGACCCGCAGGAGATCGTCGTGGGAGGCACCCTGCTGGGGTTCGGTGAAGATCACGAGACGCATGGCTCAACACTGCCATGTCGTTCCGGCGTGCCCGCGCCGCATCGATCAACAACAGGCAGTAACCTTGCGCACCATGGACGGTTACGGATGGATCAGTTTCACGACCGATTACGGCACTTTTGACGGTTTCGTCGCCGCGTGCCATGGCTCGATCGCCCGAGTGGCACCCGAAGCCCGCGTGATCGACGTCACGCACCACGTTCCGCCGGCCGACGTCACCCGTGGCGCCGCCGTCCTGGCGCAGACCGCCCCGCACCTGCCCGCGTCGGTGCATCTGGCGGTCGTCGACCCCGGTGTCGGCACGGCCCGCCGCGGCATCGTCCTGACCACGCCGAACGGTCTGCTCGTCGGCCCCGACAACGGCCTGCTGATCTGGGCGGCCGAAGCGCTCGGCGGCATCACCGCGGCGCACGAGCTGGACAACAAGGACTGGCAGCTGGGTGAGGTGTCCCGCACGTTCCACGGCCGCGACCTGTTCGCCCCGGCCGCGGCCCGCCTGGCGTCCGGCGCCGCCCCCGAAGAGGCCGGCCCCGCGCTCGATCCGGCGACCCTGATCCGCCTGCCGGACCCCGCGGTCACCATCGGCGACGGCTGGATCGAGTCCGAGGTCCTGACCGTCGACCGTTTCGGCAACGTCCAGTTGGCCGCCGAGGCCGCAACCCTCTCCGGCCTGGGCCACGACCTGATGATCAACGGAGGCGTCCGGGCCCGCCGAGGCACCACGTTCGCCGACGTCAACGTGGGCGAACTCTTGGTCTACCCGGACTCCGCCGACCGAGTAGCCATCGCCGTCAACAACGGCCGAGCCGTGGTACTCCTCTCGGTAGTCCCCGGCGACACGGTCCGCATCAACGCCCGCTAACCCAACCACCCCAGCCACAGCGAAACAGCCACGGCGGGAGCGGCGACGCGGCGGCGAGACGGCGACTGGGCGGCGACGACGCGGCGGCGGCGGCAGGGCGGCGGCGAGACAGGACGGCGAGACAGGACGGCGGGACAGCGCGGGGCGGGGCGACGGAAAGGTCACGACGGAGCAGGCGCGGCGGAACCAAAAATCTTCGCAAGGACCGGTGCCCGCCAAGGCAGTCAACGCGGCGGACGCCGGTCCGTCTTTTCAACCCAGATTTAGTACGCCACTCCACAGCCCTGTCCCGTCAGGTGACAAGGCAGGCGTCACCTCCCGACCGCCCCTGGCTGCCGACTCATGCATGCCCCTGACGGCCAGACCAAATCAAAACCACCGACGCCCTAAACACGAGGCCGACTCAAGATCCCAAACGCACAGCGGCTGGAGATGGGAACGCGGGAATGCCAGCCGGAAGGAAAGCGGATCCCGCACGCCAGCGGATGGCAATGGCCTGGAGGGAAAGACGGCCCGGAGGGAAACAGCCTGGTGTGAGCCAGCCCGGTGCAAGCCAGGCCGTCGCTGACCAGGCCGTTGCTGACCAGGCCGGCACTAGCCAGCCAGGTGTGAGCCAGACCGGTGCCAGCCGGTGCTAGCCAGGCGGGCGGGCAGCCAGGCGGGCGGGCAGCCAGGCGAGCGGGCAGCCAGGCGAGCGGGCAGCCAGGCGAGCGGGCAGCCAGGCGAGCGGGCAGCCGGGTGGTCGAGGCCGGCCGGGTCCGTCGGGGCCGCCGGGTGGATCGTCGGGGCTGGCGGGCGGTCGGGCGGAGCTGTCAGATGAGGTGGTGGACCCAGATGTTGGGTTCTACGTAGACGGCGTAGTTCTGGGCTGTGTCGCAATGTATTGGGGACAGGGCTCCCGGGACCTCGACCGGGCCTGTCTTGTCGAACGGTAGGGCTGTCCAGCTGCGCCACTGGTCCAGGGTTCCGGTCATCGTCATGCTGTGGTGGGCGATGTTCAGGATGCGGCCGCCCGCACGGACGTGGACTCGTAACCAGGGGTCGAGGGGGGAGGCCGTCGGGGCGGGTGGCGTTCGCGTACTCGGCAATCGGGTCGTTGATCTTCGAGGGTTTGCCGCTGGGACGGACCGGGGCCACCAGATCGCGGAAGCCGTGGGCCGCCGTGTTGTCGCGCATCGCGGTGAGCATGCGGGCGGAGAGGCCGGTGCCGCGCAGATCGGGCCGGATGTTGATCTCCAGTGCGGAGACGATCGTCGGTTCGGTGCCGGCCAGATGGTCGTGAACGGCGGTGCGGATCACCCAGTCCCAGCCGCCCTCGGGTAGGCCATCCGCCGGATCGCCGTCGTAGGCCAACGGCACCGCATGCGCCTTCGCCACCGCACGGCCGGTCGTCCGGTCCACCGCGAGCAGGGCAAACTCCGGCCACAGAGTGTCGAACCAGCGGTAGTAGAGGGCCGCCGTCGGATCCTGCCGCATGAACTCGGGCCAGCCGCCGTCCAGCTCCGCAAGCAACTCCCGGCGATCGCCGACCGGGGCGATGTCCAGCTCCATCCGCGCAGAATGCCAGCCCTGCACCCACCCCGTCACCCGGTTTCACAACGGTCGGCCCAATGCGGAAAGAGACCCAGGACCAGCCCTAGGCCGGAAAACGCGCAAGGCAGGGCGGGGCGCGGGGCGCAAGGCGCGGCACGGAGGGCGCGGCACGGAGGGCGGAGGCGCAAGGCGAAGGGGCGCGGGGCGGGGCGGAGGCGCGGGCGCCGAGGCGGCGGGGCGCGGCGCGCGGGAAGGAGGCGGCGCGGCGCGGGAAGGAGGCGGCGCGG
Organism: Actinoplanes couchii; assembly: GCF_016862075.1. GTDB lineage: Bacteria > Actinomycetota > Actinomycetes > Mycobacteriales > Micromonosporaceae > Actinoplanes > Actinoplanes couchii. The sequence continues at coordinate 303,112 of NZ_BOMG01000044.1, forward strand.
CGCGGGAAGGAGGCGGCGCGGCGCGGGAAGAAGGCGGCGCGG
>NZ_BOMG01000045.1 GCF_016862075.1 Actinoplanes couchii
CGCGGGAAGAAGGCGGGGACGGCGAGTGCAAGAGGGCAAGGGCAAGGGAGCGCGGGAAGGAGCGGAGAAAGAGGGCGTTGAGGGCGCGGGAAGGAGGGCACGAAGTCGGAAAGCGCGAGGCCGGAGGCGCGAAGGAAGGGACGACCGGAGGCACTAGGCAGGCGCGACCGAAGACGCAAGGAAGGGGAGGCCGGGGCTCGGGAAGGGAAGCGAGGGAGGCACCAGGAAAGAGGGCGCAGGGTGGGAGGACGGAGGGTCGGAAACCGCGAGAGGAAGAACGCAGAGAGGAAGGCGCGGGGAAGAAGGGACAGGGAAGAGCGCGGAAAGGAAGACGCGAAGAAGGAGGGGCGAGGAGGGACAGCACTTCCAGAGGCTTGACCGGACGCGAGGAAGGAGGCGCGAGGAAGGAAATGTAAAGGACGAGGTGCGAAGGGGGAGGTGCGAAGGGGGAAAACGCGGAAAGCGGAAAGACCCGCCCCCAGCAACGTATGACAACAGCAGAAATGGGCAGGATGGGAGCATGCCGGAAGGGGATACCGTCTGGAACACCGCCCGCGTGCTGGAGAAAGCTCTGACCGGTGAAACCCTGACCGGCTGTGACTTCCGGACGCCGCGGCTGGCCACCACCGATCTGACCGGCTGGACCGTTGCCGAGTCGGCCAGTAGGGGTAAACACCTGCTGCTGCGTCTGACCAGGGACGGCCGGCCCGCGCACACCCTGCATTCGCATCTGCGGATGGAGGGCACCTGGCGGACGTTCGGCCCGGAAGAACGCTGGTCCGGGCGGCCCGCGCACATGATCCGGGTGGTGTTGCGGACGGCCCGTTCGGTGGCGGTCGGCTTTCACCTGCATGAGGTGACGCTGGTTCCGACCGCTGACGAGGGATCGCTGGTCGGGCATCTGGGGCCGGATCTGCTCGGGGCGGACTGGGATCCGGCGGAGGTGGTGCGGCGGATCGCCTCGGCACCGGAGCGGAGCATCGCCGAGGCTTTGCTGGATCAGCGGAATCTGGCGGGGGTCGGGAACCTCTACAAGGCGGAAACCCTGTTCCTGCGGGGGCTCTGGCCGTGGACGCCGGTCGCCGACGTGCCGGATCTGAGCGCGACAGTGGTGCTGGCCCAGAAACTGGTGGCGTCCAACCGCGGCCGCTGGCTGCAGACCACCACCGGCTCACTCTTCAAGAACCAGGCCCACTATGTGTACGGCCGTCGAGCCCAGCCCTGCCGCCGCTGTGGCACCGCGATCCGCAAAGCCGACCAGGGTGAACGCATCACCTTCTGGTGCCCGCGGTGCCAGCCGGAACCGGCGTCAGGCGGCCTGGCCGTCGGGTGAGATGCGCCGGTCCTGGCTGCGCAGCTCGGCCAGCGCCTCGGCCACACCGCGGAGCTGGTCGGTGGCGTCGACCAGGCTGAAGTAGCCGGGGTGACGGGTGTCGCCGACCGGATGCCCGTCCTCGGCGACGTAACTGGCGGCGGCGACCACCAACTCCTCGTACGCCTGGACGCCCTCGCTGAACTGCTCGGCCAGGCCGGCGTGCGAGTCGACGAGGGTGCCGCTCTGGCCGAACGGAATGGCTTTCTCCACGCTGGCGGCCCGCTGCCCCAGGTCACGCAGCCACCGCTCGGCGGTGGCCGCTTCGAGCAGGGTCGACTCGGCGGAGCCGGTGAGCCGGCCGGCCAGCCCGGTCATCGCCGTCGAGGCCCGCTCCAGGCGCTCCCACGAGTCGGCGATGGCGGTGCCGCGCAGGGTGTAGCGCTGATGCTGGCGACGGACCTCACGGACCACCGCCTGCCCGGCCGGGAACCGCTCCAGGGCCGCGGTCAGGCGGTCCTGCTGCAGGCTGGGCGGGGGCGCCGGGGTGCCGGCCAGCTCGCGGTGGTCGCTCCAGCGCCACCAGGCCAGCATCGCCGAGGCGCCGGCACCGGCCGCCCAGAACGCGTCGGCGAGACCGATGCCCGCGTAAGGGGTGAGGACGACGGTGGCCGCAGTCAGACCGCCGCCGAGAACGCTCCATCGCCGCGCGGACCCCCGCAGGCGCTTGAGTCGCCGGAAATACTTGGCTCGCTCATCCACCGCCGCTCCCCCTTCTCAAGGTCAGCCGGCGGCCGAGGTGTCGCCGCGCTTCTGGTTCAGGCTGGCCCGGATCTCGTCGAGACGGGCCACACCGGCCGCGTCGGCGGCCGCGGTGCCGGGCTGCTCGACGGCGGGCTGGGCCGGGGCGGCGCTCAGCTTGTCACCGGCCATGCTGGCCCGGATCTGCTCCAGCCGGGACGAGCCGGCCATGTCCAGACTGGACTTCTGCACCTCGAGCATGCGGCCCTCGACCGAGTTGGAAGCCAGCTCGGCACGGCCCATGGCACTCGCGTACCGCTGCTCGATCTTGTCCCGCACCTGGTCCAGCGACGGGGTGTTGCCCGGCGCGGCCAGCTGCGACATCGACTCCAGCGAGTGGGCGACGGTCTCCTGCATCTTGGCCTGCTCGAGCTGGCTCAGCAGGCGGGACCGCTCGGCGATACGCTGCTGGAGGAGCATCGCGTTGTTCTCGACCGCCTTGCGGGCCTGGCCGGCGGCACCGAGAGCCTGGTCGTGGAGGGTCTTCAGGTCCTCCATCGACTGCTCGCCGGAGACCAGCTGGGTCGCCAGGGTCTGCGCTGTCGATTCATACTTCTGGGCTTCGGCCTCATCGCCGGCTGCTCGGGCGCGGTCGGCGAGCACTAGCGCCTGACGGGCCATCCCCTGCAGTTTCTCGACCTCGGACATCTGCCGGGACAGCTTCATCTCGAGCTGCCGCTGGTTGCCGATGACGGCGGCGGCCTGCTGCACGAGAGCCTGATGCTGACGCTGGGCGTCCTCGATCGCCTGCTGGATCTGGACCTTCGGGTCGGCGTACTCATCGATCTTCGCGCCGAAGAGCGCCATCATGTAGTGCCAGCCCTTGACGAACGGATTCGCCATCTCGTGGTGTCCCCTCAAATGTCGCTCTATCGGATGCGTCACCGCTGTCGCCAACGGTTACGCGAAAACCCATCGTGACAGCTGGACGCCACTGGCGTCACGGGTCCTCCGGGGGATCTCAGGGTTGTCCCTTGGCCTCGAGGCTACGCCTCCCCGGGGCCTTGTCGCGAGACGTGAAACAGGCCGGACCGCTCCCAGGGAGCGGCCCGGCACAGACGTATTCATGATCAGGCGGCGTAGACGATGTCCCGCTTCGGCTTTCGGGTGGCGTGCAGCGTAGCCTTCAGCGGCGAGTCGCGGCGCACCGAGACGGAGACATCCCCGCCATTGGTCGCCTTCTCGTCGATCGGGACGAGCACGCCCTCCATGTTCTCCGCCAGGGACAGCGTGTTGCTGACCTCGCCGAGCAACTCGGAGAGCCGGGCACCGAGGGCGTCACAGATGGCGGCCAGCAACTCGCTGGACGCTTCCTTCTGACCGCGCTCGATCTCGGACAGATAGCCCAGGCTGACGTTCGCGGCGGTCGACACCTCGCGCAGCGTGCGGTGCTGCCCCTGCCGGCGCGCACGAAGAGCGTCGCCGATAACACGGCGTAGCAGGACCATGGCACCTCCTCCTGCGTGCGAGGCCGCCGGCTGAAGCCGGAGGCTTCGCACAACCGTACCTGGCCCGAGCCGCAGCGACATCCCGCCCCGCCGAATTTTGCGACCGCCCGAACACTCAGGGAATACTCAGGGAATCGGACACCAAGCGCGGTAGCGGAAGTATTCGCAGCTCACACCGCGACCGGCCGATCCTGGAGAGTGTCGGTCAGCAATTGCAGGACGGCCGTCACACTCGCCGATCGGATCGCCGCACGGCCACCGGTGAGGCGCAGCTCACGCACATCCGCCCGATCCGGCCCGGCGACTGCCACATAGACCAGCCCGACCGGCTTGCCGCCCTGCGGCTCCGGGCCGGCCACGCCGGTGGTCGCCACGCCCCAGTCCGTGCCGCAGCGGTCCCGGGCGCCGCGGGCCAGAGCGACCGCCACGTCCGGGTCGACCGGGCCGCGCTCGTCCAGCAGGGCCCGATCGACTCCGGCCAGCTCCGCCTTGAGTTCGGTGGCGTAGACCACCAGGCCACCCCGGAAGACGGTGCTCACCCCGGGGATCTCGACGACGGTGGCGGCCACCAGACCGCCGGTGAGCGACTCTGCGGTGGCCAGGGTCTCCCCGCGATCCACCAGCGTGTGCACGGCCGCGGCGGCGGCCACAGCGAGTTCCATTCGTGCCTTCCCCTTACGAGCGGGACCGGCGCAGCCGCAGCGCCTGCATCACGTAGTCGCCGCCGGTGATCAGGGTGACCACCAGCGCGGCCCCCATCAGCGCGACACCGACGAGGTGGAACGGCTCGGGGACCGGCCACAGGTACCACGCGATCGCGACGGTCTGCAGCCCGGTCTTGAGCTTGCCACCCCGGGAGGCCGGGATGATGCCGTACCTGATCACCCAGAACCGTAGGGCGGTGACACCCCACTCGCGGATCAGGATCGCCACCGTCACCCACCAGGACAGCGGGCCGAAGGCGGAGAGCAGCACCAGGGCCGTCCCGGTCAGGGCCTTGTCCGCGATCGGGTCGGCGATCTTGCCGAACGAGGTGACCAGGGACCAGCGCCGGGCGATCCAGCCGTCCGCGAAGTCGGTGAACGACGCCACGCAGAAGGCGAGACAGGCCGCGATCCGCCAGTCCGGATCGTTCATCTCGGAGACGACGACCATGGCCAGGAAGACCGGCACGAGCACGATCCGGACCACGGTCAGGGCGTTGGCCGCGTTGTAGAGCGACACCACGCGCGGCGCCGGAACCGGCGCCGGCTCGTTGGTCACCGGGTCACCGGGGCGGCCGAGATCATCTCCACCGGCACCGCGATCAGGTCCACTCCCTCGGTGCCGGTGACCCGGGCCCGGACCAGGTCACCGGGGCGCAGGACGGACAGGTCGACACCCTCGGCATCGGAAGAGACCAGCATGGTGGATCCGTCGACCTCGGGCGCCTGGTGCTCGGCGCGGCCCTCGACCTCATCGTCCTCGACGGTGTCGACGAGCACCTCGACCAGCTCGCCGAGACGATCCTCGGCCCGCTGGTTGCAGAGCTCCTCGGCGAGCGCGACGACCCGGTCGTACCGCCGCTTGATGGTCGCGTCCTTGATCTTGCCGTCCAGGCCGGCCGCCTCGGTGCCGTCCTCGTCGCTGTAGTCGAAGACACCGATCGCGTCGAGGCGGGCCTCGCTGAGGAAGCGGATCAGCTCGTCCACGTCCTGCTTGGTCTCACCGGGGAAACCGACGATGAAGTTGCTCCGGGCGCCGGCGGCGGGCGCCAGCTTGCGGGCCGAGTCGAGCAGCTCCAGGAAGCGCTCGGTGGAGCCGAACCGCCGCATCCGGCGCAGCACCGGCTCGCTGGAGTGCTGGAAGGAGAGGTCGTAGTAGGCGGCCACGCCGGGGGTGGTGGCGATCGCCTCGACCAGGCCGGGACGGGTCTCGGCGGGCTGCAGGTAACTGGCCCGGACCCGGACGATGCCGTCCACCGCGGCCAGCTGCGGCAGCAACTTCTCCAGCAGGCGGGGGTCGCCGAGATCCTTGCCGTACGACGTGCTGTTCTCACTCACCAGGACCAGCTCGCGGACGCCGGACTTGGCCAGCCACTCGGCCTCGGCCAGCAGCTCCTGCGGGTCGCGGGAGACGAACGCGCCCCGGAACGCCGGGATGGCGCAGAACGCGCAGCGCCTGTCGCAGCCGCTGGCCAGCTTGAGCGAGGCGACCGGGCCGGTGTCGAGCCGGCGGCGCAGCACCTTGCGCAGGTGGGCCGGGGTGTGCTCGTCGACGGTGGCGTGGCCGGGCACCACGACCTTGGCGGCGTGCCGCTCGACCGGGGTGATCGGCAGCAGCTCGCGACGGTCGCGCGGGACGTGCGAGACGTGACTCTCGCCACGCAGCACGCTCTCCAGCCGGTCGGTGATGTCGGTGTAGTCGTCGAAGCCGAGCACCGCGTTGGCCTCGGGGAGCTGGTCGGCCAGCTCTTTGCCGTAGCGCTCGGCCATGCAGCCGGCGGCGACCACCTTGGCCCCGGTGTCGGCGGCGGCGAGCAGGGTGTCGATCGAGTCCTGCTTCGCCTTCTCGACGAATCCACAGGTGTTCACGACGACGACGTCAGCGCCCTCGGCATCGGTGCCGACCTCCCAGCCATCGGCGTCGAGACGGGCGGCCAGCTCTTCCGAGTCGACCTCGTTACGGGCGCAGCCCAGCGTCAGCAGCGCGACACGGCGGGTGGGAGGAGTTCCAGACACCCGACAAGGTTACCGGGCTCCCGGCGGTGGTCGTTCCTCCGCTCGTACAGCTTCTAGAACCAAGCCTCGTTGGTAATACGATCCGGGGGTGACTACCTCGGAGAACCTGGACGATCTCGCCTCGGTGGCGGCACTGGCCGACGGTGTGCGGCGAGCCGCCTACCGCCGGGTGGCGGACGCGGGCGGTGATCCGGTCGGGCGCGACGAGGTGGCCGAGACGCTCGGGGTCGGGCGCACCCTCGCCGCGCACCATCTGGACCGGCTGGTGGAGGCGGGGCTGCTGGAGGTGTCGTACCAGCGAAGGTCGGGCCGGACCGGGCCGGGCGCCGGGCGGCCGGCGAAGATGTACCGGATCGCGCCCGGCGAGCACACGGTGAGTGTGCCGCCGCGGTCCTACCGGAGCGCCGCCGAGATGCTGGCCGAGACGATCGAGCGCACCGGCGCCGAGGAGACGCTCTACGCGGTGGCCCGGGAGCAGGGGCGCGCGCAGCCGGCGGATCTCACCGCGCTGGGCTATTCCCCCACCGGCGAGGACGACCGGATCATCCTGCGGAACTGCCCGTTCCATCAGCTGGCCGAGCAGTTCCCGCCGCTGATCTGCGGGATGAACCTGGCGATGCTGGAGGGCGCGCTGGCAGGTTCGGAGTGGACCCCGCGGATGGATCCGGCGCCGGGTCGCTGCTGCGTGACCCTCTCTAAAAACAAAACTGATTGACTTTAGATTGTACGGCTGGTGGAGTGACACCATGACGGACTTTCACCTGGCCCAGATGAACGTCGCCACACTGATCGCGCCACCGGGGGATCCGAGCGTCGCCGAGTTCACCGCGGGCGTCGATCTGATGAACGAGCTGGCCGACCGGTCCCCCGGGTTCGTCTGGCGGCTCAAGGAGGAGGACGTCGATCTGGCGGCGCTCGGCATCCGGGCCGCGCCGGCGAACCAGATCGCCACGATGTCCGTCTGGGAGTCCCTGGAGGCCCTCCGCGGATACGTCTACCAGTCCGGCCATCTGGACTACCTGCGCCGCCGCCGGGAGTGGTTCGTGCCCGGCAGATCGGCGCTGGTGCTGTGGTGGGTGGAGGCCGGCCGGATCCCGACGCTCCTGGACGGCCTGCAGCGTCTGAAACTGCTGGGTGAGACGGGGCCGGGGCCGCGGGCGTTCACGTTCCGCCGGACCTTCCCGGCCCCGGTGCTCAGTCGACCTTGAGCGCCGCGAGGGACTCTTCCAGCTCGTCCGGCTTGATCAGCACGTCACGGGCCTTGGAGCCCTCGGACGGCCCGACGATGCCGCGGGTCTCCATCAGGTCCATCAGCCGGCCCGCCTTGGCGAACCCCACCCGCAGTTTGCGCTGCAGCATCGACGTCGACCCGAACTGACTGGTCACCACCAGCTCGATGGCCTGGATCAGCAGCTGGAGGTCGTCGCCGATCTCCTCGTCGATCTCCTTCTTCTTGCTCTGCGGGACCTCGGTGACGTCCGGGCGGAAATCCGGCTCGCGCTGGTCCTTGCAGAACTTGACGACCGCCGCGATCTCCGACTCGTCCACCCAGGCGCCCTGGATCCGGGTCGGTTTGGAGGCGCCCATCGGCAGGAAGAGGCCGTCACCACGGCCGAGCAGTTTCTCCGCGCCGGGCTGGTCCAGGATGACCCGGGAGTCGGCCAGCGACGAGGTGGCGAAGGCCAGCCGGGACGGCACGTTCGCCTTGATCAGGCCGGTGACCACGTCCACCGACGGGCGCTGGGTGGCCAGCACCAGGTGGATGCCGGCGGCCCGGGCCAGCTGGGTGATCCGGACGACCGAGTCCTCCACGTCGCGCGGGGCGACCATCATCAGGTCGGCCAGCTCATCGATGATCACCAGCAGGTACGGGTACGGCTTCATCTCCCGCTCGCTGCCCGGCGGCGCGACGATCTCGCCGTTGCGGACTTTGCGGTTGAAGTCGTCGATGTGCCGGACCCCGTTGGCGGCGAGGTCGTCGTAGCGCATGTCCATCTCGCGGACCACCCACTCCAGGGCGTCCGCGGCCTTCTTCGGGTTCGTGATGATCGGCGTGACCAGGTGCGGGATCCCCTCGTACGCGGTCATCTCCACCCGCTTGGGGTCGACCAGGAGTAGCCGTACCTCATCGGGGGTGGCTCTGGTCAGCAGCGACACCAGCAGCGAGTTGAGGCAGGAGCTCTTGCCCGCGCCGGTCGCGCCGGCGATCAGGATGTGCGGCATCTTCGCCAGGTTCGCGACGACGAACCCGCCCTCGATGTCCTTGCCGAGCGCCACCACCATCGAGTGCTGGTCGCCGGTGGCCGCCCGGGAGCGCAGCACGTCGCCGAGCGACACGTTCTCCGGGTCGGTGTTGGGGATCTCCACGCCGACCGCGCTCTTGCCCGGGATGGGGCTGAGGATCCGCACGTCGGGCGATTTCACCGCGTACGCGATGTTGCGGGACAGCTGGGTGATCCGCTCGACCTTGGTGCCGTGACCGATCTCCACCTCGTAGCGGGTGACGGTCGGTCCACGAGTGAACCCGGTGACCTGTGCGTCGACGTTGAACTGCTCGAACACTCCGGAGAGCGCGGCCATGATCTCGTCGTTGGCCCGGCTGCGGGCTTTTGCCGGGGCGCCGACGGCGAGCAGGCTCGACGGCGGCAGACGGTAACCGTCCTTGACGGCCGAGATCTCCAGCTGCTCGGCGTGCACCGGCGGGGTGGGCGAGTGCTCGGGCGCCGGCTTCTTCCGGGTCTTCGGCACGTTCGGGATCTTCGGCAGAGCGATCGTGTCGTGCAGTATCAACTCTTCGTCGAAGTCGTCCGGCGGATCCTGCTCGAACGGGGCCGGTTCGACCAGAGCGGCCTGCCTGCGCGGCGAGGGCCGGCGGCGCTTCGGGGCGGGCTCCTCCTCCGGCTCGTCCTCGTCACCGATCGGGTCGGGCATCGGGCGGTCCAGGTGCTGGCCGGAGCGCCCGGACACCAGGTCGAGGAGCTGGGCCACCCGCTCCGGGATCTTCGCGATCGGTGTGGCGGTGATCACCAGAAGACCGAAGGCGAAGAGCAACAGCAGCAGCGGTACGGCCACCCAGGCGCTCACCGCCCGCTCCAGCAGCCCGCCGATCCCGAATCCGAGCAGGCCGCCGGACTGGTCCACGGTCGGGCTGGGGGCCTGCGAGTCGGGGCCGGAGATGTGCAGCAGCGCCGCGGTGGACAGGACCAGAGCCGTCCAGCCGACCATGCCGCGCCCGCGGTTCTCCGGGTCGATGGGCTGCCGCATGAGGCGGATCGAGCCGTAGAAGAGCAGGACCGGCAGCAGCACCGCGAGACTGCCGAGGAAGAGGCGGACCATGTCGGCCACCCAGACACCGACCGGGCCGGCGCCACCCGCCCAGACGGCGACCGCGAGCAGGATCGAACCACCGAGCAGGAAGAGGCCGGCGCCGTCCCGACGGTGCTCGGGCCCGATGTTCCTGGCGGTGGCCGCCTGCCGTCCGGCGCCCCGGGCCAGCCAGCCGACACTGCCGGCCAGGCCCAGCCAGAGACTGCCGATGCCCCGGGTGATGCTCGGGTTGACCGCCTGCGGCGCCTTGCGGGCCGCCGGGCGCTTGGCCGCCGCTTTTCGCGGGGCCGCCTTGCCGGTGCTCTTGCGAGGCGCCGGCTGCTGGGCACGGCTGACAGCCGCGCCCCTGGTAGTGGACGCGGCGCGGCTCCGGCCCGCCGGAGGAGTTCGGCCCGCCATGGATGTCACGGTAGCCGGGTGCGGCCGCTCTGCCGAGAAGGCGCACCGCGACTCCTTTTCACTTTCCCGGCATTTACCATCGTACGGTGCAACCTCTCAGCAACGACTTGATCAAGGCCGCGCTGGACAAGCGCGGCTTCTCCTACTTCGTCGATGCCGATGGCGACATCGCGGGTAACTTCCAGGGCAACCTCATCTACTTCTTCCGCCTCGGTGAGCGGCAGGAGATCCTCCAGGTGCGGGCCATGATGCAGCACGTCTTCCCGGTCGAGGAGGTGACCAGGCTGTACGAGTTCTGCAACACGTGGAACCGGGATCAGCTCTGGCCGAAGGCGTACGTGCAGGTCACCGACGAGGGCCAGGCCATCGTGGTGGGCGAGGTGACCACCGACTGGGAACACGGGTCCACCCTCGACCAGCTCGACCAGGTCATCCTGTGCGGGGTGGCGACCGGCTGCCGTCTCGGCGAGGCCCTGGGCGAACTGAAATCGGGGCCCCACTGAAATCGGGGCCCGCACGCGTCGCGTGCGGGCCCCGATCACGTGCCGGGTCACGGATTCCCGGCCGGGCGGAGGTGCCCGTGACCCGGTGGCAGGGCCGGGTCCGGGTGGCTTCCACACCCGGGCCGGCCCGTCCGATCCGGGTTACTGGACGTTGAAGCCCAGGTTGTAGGCGCCGGTGCCCGAGGTCGCGACGACCACGTAGCGGTAGGTGCCGGCGTTGCCCTCGAAGGACAGCGTCTTGTCGCCGTCACCGGTGCCGGTGGCCACGGTGCGGAACTGGCCACGGTTGTTGGCCTTCTGGAGCACCAGGTCGAACTCGGAGCCCTCCGGGGCGTCGAGGCAGGCGGTGTGCGTGCCGGCCCGGGCCCGGTAGGCCCCGCCGTTCGGCTGCGCCTGGGCCTGGCCGGCCCGGTTGATGGTGCCGTCACGCTGAACCGGCAGGGCGTCGCAGGCGGCGGTCTCGTTGCCACCCTCCTCGGCCGGCGGCGCGGTGCCACCCTCGGTGGTGACCAGCGTCAGGTCACCGGCGGCCAGGATCTCGTTGAGCGGCTGGAAGAAGGTCTCGCCGCCGACGGTGCAGTCGCCGGAACCACCCGAGGTCACACCCTGGGCCTGGTCACCGGAGAGCCACGGGCCGCCGGAGTCACCGCCCTCGGCGCAGACGTCGGTCCGGGTCAGGCCGGTGACCTGGCCCTCCGGGTACTGCACGGTCTGGTTCTTGGCCAGGATCGTGCCGCAGAACGTGCCGGTGGTGGAACCGGACCGGCAGATCGCCGCGCCGACCGGGGCCTCGGTGTTACCGGCCACCGGCAGCTCTTCGCCGTTGATGTCGGTGACGACCGACGGCGTCGGCGTGAAGTTGTTGTTCGTCGCCACGAAGCCCATGTCGGCGTTGCCCGGGAAGACCGACAGCTCGACGGTGCCCTGCGCGGTGCCGTTCGGGTCGGTGGTCGCCGTGCCCTCTTCGCCGCAGTGGCCGGCGGTGACGAAGCCGCCCTCCACCGAGAAGCCGATCGAGCAGCGGGCCTGGCCGCCACCGATGTTGATGAAGTACGGGTCCGCGCCGCGCACGTCGATCAGCGGCTTCGGCTGGGCGTCGCTGACCTTCAGGGTCACCGCGCCGGTGGCGACACCGGCCTGCTTGACCAGGCGGAGCGCCTTGGCCTGAGCGGCCGGCTTGGCGACCACGACCACCTTGTTGGTGGCCACGTCGACGTACCAGCCGGTCACACCGGCGACCTTGGCCAGCTTCCCGTCGAGCGTGGTCTTCAGCTCGTCGAGGTCCGCCTCGCTCCGCTTGACCAGCACCGGGACGGCACCGGCGGCCTTCACCGCGGACGCCGACTCGGAGTCGGTCACTGCGATCTTGAGCGTGTTGCCGTCCTCGGCCAGCCAGGCGCCGCCGAAGCTCTCGCCGGTCTGGGCCGCCAGCGTCGCCGAGACGCCGCCCGCCCACTCCGAGCGGGCCAGCCGCGCCGCCGCCTGATCACCGTCGAGGCCGAGGTCGCGTTTCATGGCCTTGAGCAGCTCCGGAGCGATACCCCCCGAGGTGCTCGCGGCGCGCGTGTCGCTCGCCTTCTTCTCCGTGTCGGCTGACGACGGCAGGGTGAAGGCGACCGCCGCCGCACCCGCCGACACCACAACCGCCGTCACCACGGCGATCGATCTGCGCTGCATCTGGTGAACTCCCTCCGGCACGGGTGCCGTGGGGGCGGCACCGATGCCAGGGAATACGCAGCGAGTCCGAAGATGGTTGAAAAGGAACCGTGATCCTTATTTATTCACAGGTTTGCTCAGACCTCGACCACCGTCGGAACGATCATCGGCCGGCGCCGGTAGGCGTCGTTCACCCAGCGCCCGACGGTCCGCCGAACCACCTGTTGTAGCTGGTGGGTATCGGTGATGCCGTCCTCGGCCGAACGATGCAGGGCCGCGGTCAGCAACGGGATCACCGGGTTGAAGGCGTCCGGATCCTCGGAGAAACCTTTCGCCGAGATGCTGGGTTCGCCGACCACCTTGCCGGTGACCGAGTCGATGACCACCGTCGCGGAGATGAACCCACCGTCACCGAGGATGCGACGCTCGGTGAGCAGTGACTCGCTGACGTCACCGACAGCCAGACCGTCCACGTAGACGTAGCGGCTCTTGACCCGGCCGACCACGCGGGCGTGGCCCTCGACCAGATCGACGACGTCGCCGTCCTCGCAGAGCACCACCCGGTCCGGCGCCACACCCGTCTCGATGCCGAGCTGGGCGTGGGCACGCAGGTGCCGCCACTCGCCGTGCACCGGCATCAGGTTGCTGGGGCGGGTCACGTTCAGCAGGTAGCGCAGCTCGCCCGCCGGGGCGTGCCCGGAGACGTGCACCTTCGCGGTCTCCTTGTGGACCACCGTGGCGCCCGCCCGGGACAACTGGTTGATCACCCGGTACACCGAGGTCTCGTTGCCCGGCACCAGCGAACTGGCCAGCACCACCGTGTCACCGGAGGTGATGGTGATGTGCCGGTGGTCACCCGTCGACATCCGGCCCAGCGCGCTCATCGGCTCGCCCTGCGAACCGGTGGACATGAAGACGATCTCGTCGTGCGGCATGCGGGCCGCCTCGTCCAGGCCGACCAGCAGGCCGTCCGGGATGCGCAGCAGACCCAGGTCCCGGGCGATGCCCATGTTGCGGACCATGGACCGGCCGATCAGGGCGACCTTGCGCTCGAACTCCCAGGCCGAGTCCATCACCTGCTGCACGCGGTGCACGTGCGAGGCGAAGCTGGCCACGATGATCCGGCCCTTGGCCTTGCCGAAGATCGAGCTGAGCACCGGGCCGATGTCACGTTCCGGCGTGACGAAACCGGGGACCTCGGCATTCGTCGAGTCGGACAGCAGCAGGTCGACACCCTCGGCTCCGAGCCGGGCGAACCCGGCCAGGTCGGTGATCCGGCCGTCCAGCGGCACCTGGTCCATCTTGAAGTCGCCGGTGTGCAGCACCAGACCCGCGGGGGTCCGGATGGCGACCGCCAGCGCGTCCGGGATCGAGTGGTTGACCGCGAAGAACTCGCACTCGAACGGGCCGAGCCGCTCCACCCCACCCTCACGGACGGTAAGTGTGTACGGGTCCAGCCGGCGCTCGGCGAGTTTCGCCTCCACCAGGGCCAGCGTGAACTCCGAGCCGACCAGTGGGATGTCCGGCTTGTGGGCCAGCAGGTAGGGAACCGCACCGATGTGGTCCTCGTGCCCGTGGGTGAGCACGATGGCCTGCACGTCCTCCAGCCGGTCCAGGATCGGCGCGAAGTCGGGCAGGATCAGATCGACACCCGGCTGTTCGACGTCGGGGAACAGCACCCCGCAGTCGACGACCAGCAGTTTGCCGTCGTACTCGAAGACCGTCATGTTGCGGCCGATGGCGCCCAGCCCACCGAGCGGGACGACGCGCAGGGCGCCCTCCGGCAGCGGCGGTGGCGGACCCAGCTCGATGTGAGCGTTAGTCATTCGCCTCTTCCTGTCAGAGCACGATGCCGGCCGCGGCGGCGTCCTGGCGCAGTAGGTTCAGTTCGTCTTCCCCGGCGTCGACCAGAGGCGACCGCACCGGGCCCGCGGGCAGGCCGATCGCGTTCAGTCCGGCCTTCACCAGCATCGTCCCGGGCGACCGGAAAATGCCGGTGAACAGCGGCATGGCCTGCCGGTGCCGGGCCAGCGCGGTGGCGTTGTCGCCCCGCTCGAAAGCCTCGATCATCTCCTGGACCAGCACCCCGGTGAAGTGCGACGAGGTGCCGACCAGGCCGACGCCGCCGATGGCGAGCAGCGGCAGGGTCGCGCCGTCGTCACCGGAGTAGTAGGCCAGATCGGTCCGGGCCAGCACCTGGGAGCTGGCGATCAGGTCGCCCTTGGCGTCCTTGACCGCGACGATCCGCTCGTGCTCGGCGATCCGGCACATGGTGTCGGTGGCGATCGCCGTGCCGGCCCGGTGCGGGATGTCGTAGACCATGATCGGCAGCCCGGCGGTGTCGGCGACCTCGCGGAAGTGCCGCTCGACGCCCGCCTGCGGCGGCTTGTTGTAGTACGGCGTGACGACCAGCAGGCCGTCCGCCCCGGCTTTCTCGGCCGCGTGGGCCAGCTCGATCGTGTGGGCGGTGTTGTTGGTGCCCACGCCCGCGATGACCTTCGCCCGGTCTCCGACGGCGTCGATCACGACCCGGAGCAACTGCTCTTTCTCCGTGTCGGTGGTGGTCGGGGACTCTCCGGTGGTGCCGCTGATCACGAGAGCGTCGTTGCGCTGCTCGTCGACCAGGTGGGCGGCCAGCCGGGCGGCGCCCTCCAGGTCCAGGGAACCGTCCGGGGTGAACGGGGTCACCATGGCGGTCAGCAGCCGTCCGAAGGGCCGCGGGTGGTGCGTCATACCTGACAACCTATCGGACGCATCTGTCACACGTAGAAAGCGGTGAACGGCGTCCATGGGAGGTTACGCAGGATGCTCCACACACCCCAGACCGCCATGAACGTGATCATGACGGCTGGACTGATCGAGAGCTCCGGCAACTTCCAGCCGAAGACCTTGCGGCCGGCCCAGGCCACGTACAGATAGATCAGGAACGGCACCGCGAAGACGAACAGCAGGTGGTGCCGGGACGCCGCGGTCAGATCGCCGTGCAGCAGGAACCAGGCCGCCCGGGTGCCGCCACAGCCCGGGCAGACGAACCCGGTCAGATATTTCAGCAGGCAGGACGGCTGATCACCGGCGGCGGCCGAGGCCGGATCGGTGGCCAGGGTGAACCCGACCGCGCCGCCCGCACAGGCCATGATCGCCAGCGGGGCCAGCCACACCGGCGACTTGTCGGCCAGCCGGTTGACCAGACGGGTCAGGCGGTCGGGCTGCTGACGCGGGTGGCGGAACCACTCCGGCGGGACCGGCGGGCCCTGAACCGGCTGATCGGCCAGCCAGGGGGGCAGCTGGACGGTACTCATGGGCGTCACGGTACACCCGCCGGGCTCTCCTTCAACGCGCTCGTCAGGGGGCCGGTGAGATCACCCCGCTCCGGGACGCCGACCGAGGTCAGGCCCAGCCAGCCGGCCAGCCGGCGCAGCTCCGCGGCCAGGGCGGTGGCGGTCTCCTCCGGGTCCGCGCCGGGCTCCCGCCACGCCGCCGGGATCTGCAGCTCGCCGGTCCGGCGCTCGGCCTTCAGATCGACGCGGGCGGTGAACCGGTCGCCCTGCAGGAACGGGAGCACGTAGTACCCGTACAACCGCTGGGGTTTCGGCACGTAGATCTCGATGCGGTAGGTCATCCCGAACAGCCGCTCGGTGCGCGCCCGCTCCCAGATCAGCGGGTCGAACGGGCTGACCAGGGTGGCCGCGGCGGCCCGGCGGGGCAGACGCGCCTCGTGGTGCAGCCATGCCGTCTTCCACCCCGGGATCGTCACCGGCCGCAGCACCCCGGCCTCGGCCAGCTCGGCGATCGCCTGCCGGCACGGCTGCACCGGGAGCCGGAAGTAGTCCCGCAGCTCGGCCTCGGCGGCCACCCCGAGCGCCCGGGCGGACAGCTCCACCAGCGCCCGGAACGCCTCGCCCGTCTCCGGGGTGGGCGTGGCCAGGACCGCCGGCGGCAGCACCCGCTCGGGCAGGTCGTAGCGCCTGGCGAAGGACGTGGTGCGCTCGGCGGCGGTCACCTGACCGGAGTAGAACAGCCACTCCAGGGCCTGCTTGACCACCGACCAGTTCCACCCCCAGTTGTCCTTGGCGCGCGGGGCGTCGTGCTCGATCTCGGCCACCGTGATCGGGCCGCGCGCACGCACCTCGTCGAGCACCCAGGCGACCAGCTCGGGCTGCTCCAGCGCGATCCGCCGCATGCCGCCCCAGGCGAACTCGTGGGCCCGCTCCATCCGCCACCGGAACAGCGGCTGCAGGTCGGCGCGGATCAGCGACGCCTCGTGGCCCCAGAACTCGAACAGCTCCCGGGGCTTGCGGTAGGCGGCCCGCTCCAGCAAGCCGGTCGGATAGGGCCCGAGACGGCTGTAGAGCGGCATGTAGTGGGCGCGCTGCAACACGTTCACCGAATCCATCTGGATCAGGTGCAGCCGGCGCAGGACCCGGCGCAGATGGCGCAGGTCGGTGGCACCGCCGGGCCGAGGATCGAGGAATCCCTGTGCGGACAGAGTTATCCGTCGGGCTTGGGAGACAGAAAGCGATTCGGGCACAGCCACCGGGGCAGCCTAAACGGGAGGTATGACAAAGTTGCCGCCATGGCACTCGGTTTCGTCCGTCCCGCCCGTCCCGAGGACGCCGCGGAGATCGCACGCATCCAGCTCTCCACCTGGCGTGGGGCGTACCGGCGGATGTTCCCGCCGCACGTCCTCGCCAACCTGGACGAGGAGTATCTGGCCCGGGGCTGGGCCGAGGCGATCAGCGCCGCGCCGTCACCCCGGCACCGGGTGCTGATCGCGGTCGAGCAGGGCGAGAGCCAGACGACGGTGGTCGGGTTCGCCGGGTCCGGGCCGGCCGACGAGCAGGCCCTGGCGCCCGGGGAGAAACCGCTCGCCGACGACGTCGCGGCCGTCACCGACCTGCTCATCGAGCCGCGCTGGGGCCGTCGCGGGCACGGCAGCCGGCTGCTGGCGGCGGCGGTGGACAACTGGCGCGACGACGGGTTCCGTACCGCGGTGGCCTGGGTCTACGACGCGGACACCGCGATGAAGGCATTCCTCACCTCGACCGGCTGGGAGCCGGACGGCGCGAGCCGGGCCCTGGACGTGGACGACCTCCTCGTCCCGCAGGCCCGGCTGCACGTGGCTCTGGCGCTCCCGGAGGACTAACCCTCCAGCAGGGCGTCCAGGCCGAGCGTCAGGCCCGGGCGCTTGCGCACCTCGCGGACCGCGAGCAGCACACCCGGCATGAACGACGACCGGTCCAGCGAGTCGTGCCGGATGGTCAGCGTCTCCCCCGAGGTGCCGAACAGCACCTCCTGGTGGGCGACCAGCCCGGACGCCCGGATCGAATGGATCCGGACCCCGTCGGCGTCGGTGCCCCGGGCCCCGAGCTGCTCCTCCTTGGTCGCGTCGGGCATCGGCGGGCTGCCCGCCGCGGCCCGCGCCTCGGCGATCAGCCGGGCGGTGTGCACCGCGGTGCCGCTCGGGGCGTCCAGCTTGCGCGGGTGGTGCTGCTCGATGATCTCGACCGACTCGAAGAAGCGGGCCGCCCGGGCGGCGAACTGCATCATCAGCACCGCGCCGATGCCGAAGTTGGGCGCGATCAGCACCCCGACCTCAGGCTTCGCGGCCAGCCAGCCGCGCACCGCCGCCAGCCGGTCGTCCGAGAAACCGGAGGTGCCGACGACCACGCTGATGCCCTGCTCGATCGCCCATTTCAGGTTGTCCATCACCACGTCGGGGTTGGTGAAGTCGACGAGCACCTGGGCACCGGCCGAGGAGGCCTGGAACAGCTCCTCACCCTGGTCGATCATCGAGACCAGAGTGAGGTCGTCGGCGGCATCGACCGCTTTGCACACCTCGAGGCCCATCCGGCCCCGGGCGCCGAGGACACCGACACGAATGTTTTCAGTCACTCGGTCAATTTAACGCACCCCGGCGGCGTCCCCACCAGCGCTCGACGGCCCCCATGACCAGGAACACCACGCCCACGTACGCCCATCCGACCAGCACGTCGATCACCCAGTGCTCGGCCGTGTAGACCAGGGTGAAGGTCATCGACAGCGGGTAGGCGAACAGCAGCGGCCACAGGTACCGCTTCACCACCGGCAGGAAGAACACCACCGACATGAAGGCGAACGCGGTGTGCAGCGACGGCATCGCGGCCACCGGGTTGGACGCCTCCACCTGCAGCGCGTTCAGGGTGTTGCCGGCGCCGTGCAGGCCGATCGCGTCCCACCCGTGGGTCGAGATGCGGACCGCCTCGATCAGGTTGCCGTGCTCGGGCAGGGCCGCCCACCACGGCGGGGCCGCCGGGTAGAAGAAGTAGGTGATCAGGCCGAGGACGCAGAGCAGGAACCAGCGGCGCATGAACCGGGCCCACTGCTCACGGGACCGCATCCACAGCACCACGGCGATCGTCGGCATGACCAGGAAGTGCGAGAAGTAGACCAGGGAGACGGCCACCTCCCACCACTGCACCACACCCGGCTGCCACAGGTTGTCCTGCAACCACTCGGTCGGGGTGAGCCCGCCGGTGATCCCGCCGAACGCCCACTTGTCGAAGGCGATCAGCTCGGTCACGTGCGGGGCGAAGAACCGGTCCGCGTACCCCCGGGTCACGTTGTAGAGGACCAGGAGCAGGCAGATCGGCAGCCAGTCACGCAGGAAACGCAGGTGGGTCCGCCACGGCTCGTGACTGCGCCAGGCGATGGTGGCCAGCCACAGCCAGCCGAACGCGATCAGCGGGTCACTCGTCGGCACCCCGATGAAATAGACCCCGACAGCAAAGAGCGCCGCCCAGATCAGCATCCCGGCGATCCGCCGCCGCCGGAGATCCGGTGGCGGCGGGGTCGTGGGTGTGTCGGGCGGCGTCTCCAGTGTCGTCACAGCGAACAAGACTAGAACCAAGGGTTACCAGTCGTTTAATTCGCCCTCGTCGAAGGGGCCGACCACGGCCAGCGACAGCGGCTGGGCGAACAGGTCCCGGGCCACCGCGTTCACCTCGTCCACGGTCACCGCGTCCACCCGGGCCAGCAGCTCGTCGACGCTCATCAGGTCGCCGTGCAGCAGCTCCGACTTGGCCAGCCGGCTCATCCGGGAACCCGAGTCCTCCAGGTTCAGCACGTACGAACCCTTGGCCATGCCCTTGCCCCGGATCAGCTCCTCCGGCGTGATCCCGTCCGCCGTCACCCGGGCCAGCTCGGCCCGGATCAGGCTCAGCACCTCACCGGACTTCGCCGGGGCACAACCCGCGTACACGCCGACCACGCCGCTGTCGGCGTACTGGCTGGCGTACGAGTAGACCGAGTAGGCCAGCCCGCGCTTCTCCCGGATCTCCTGGAACAGCCGGGACGACATGCCACCGCCGAGCACGTTGTTGAGCACACCCAGGGCGAACCGGCGCTCGTCGTGCCGGCCGATACCGACCCCACCCAGCACGATGTGCGCCTGCTCGGTGTCCCGGTGCACCACCACGTTGGCGGCCTTGCGGGTGCGTACCCGCTTGTCCGTCGCCCGTGGCGCCGCGCTGTCCGCCGGCCCGGTGTCCAGCGGGGTGCCGGCCAGCGCCTTGCGGACCATCCGGACCACCGCGGAGTGGTCGAGGTTCCCGGCCGCCGCGATCACGATCTCCGGCGCCCGGTAGTGCCGCCGGTAGAACCGGTTGATCTGGTCCCGGGTCATCGGCGTGATCGACTCCGGGGTGCCGGAGATCAGCCGGCCGAGCGGCGAGTCACCGTAGATCGCCTCGGCGAAGACGTCGTGCACCTCGTCGCCGGGCTCGTCCTCGTGCATGGCAATCTCCTCGAGGATCACACCACGCTCGGTCTCCACGGCCGCCGGTTCGAGGATCGAGTCGGCCACCGCGTCCACCAGCACGTCCACCGCGAGCGACAGATCGGCGTCGAGCACCCGCGCGTAATAGCAGGTGTACTCCTTCGTGGTGAAGGCGTTGGTCTCGCCGCCGACCGCCTCGATCTCCGAGGAGATCTCCAGGGCGGTGCGCTTGTGGGTGCCCTTGAAGAGCAGGTGCTCCAGGAAGTGCGAGGCGCCGTGCAGTGACGGCGTCTCGTCCCGGGAACCGATCCCCACCCAGATGCCGAGAGCGGCGCTGCGGGTGGTCGGGATGGCCTCGGTGACGATGCGCAGGCCGGACGGCAGGACGGTCTTCTTCACGCCGTCCTGGAGAGTCCTGGTTACGACACGGGCCGGCCTCTCAGCCGGCCCGTGCACGCTGTTGTCCGTCACTTAGTCGCGGCGCTCGCCACGGTCACCGGCCGGGCGCGACCGGCGGCGGCGGGGCTCGCCACCACCCTCGCGGGGGGCGCGCTCCTCACGGGGCGGCTTGCTCTCCGAAGAGCCCTCGGCCGCGGCCGGGGCCTCCTCGCCCTCCGGGCGGACCTTGTCCAGGTAGATCTTGCCGCGGGCGTCGATGTCCGCGATGGACACCTCGACCTTGTCGCCGACGTTGAGGAAGTCCTCGACCTTCTCGACCCGCTTGCCGTCGCCCACCTTGGAGATGTGCAGCAGGCCGTCACGGCCGGGCAGCAGCGAGATGAAGGCGCCGAACGCGGCCGTCTTCACCACGGTGCCGAGGAACTTGTCGCCGACCTTCGGCAGCGTCGGGTTCGCGATCGCGTTGATCCGCTCGACCGCGGCCTCGGCGGCCGGGCCGTTGGTCGCGCCGACGTAGATCGTGCCGTCGTCCTCGATCGAGATGTCGGCGCCGGTCTCGTCCTGGATCGCGTTGATGGTCTGGCCCTTCGGGCCGATCACCATGCCGATCTTGTCGACCGGGATCTTCACGCTGGTGACGCGCGGGGCGTACTCGCTCATCTCGGCCGGGGCCTCGATGGCCGCGGTCATCACGGCGAGGATCGTGGCCCGGGCGTCGTGCGCCTGGCTCAGCGCACCGGCCAGCACGTCCGACGGGATGCCGTCGAGCTTGGTGTCCAGCTGCAGGGCGGTGACGAACTCACTGGTGCCGGCGACCTTGAAGTCCATGTCACCGAACGCGTCCTCGGCGCCGAGGATGTCGGTCAGCGCGACGTACTCGGTCTTGCCGTCGACCTCGTCCGAGATCAGGCCCATGGCGATGCCGGCGACCGGCGCCTTCAGCGGCACACCGGCGCTGAGCAGGGCCAGCGTCGAGGCGCAGACCGAACCCATCGAGGTCGAGCCGTTGGAACCGAGGGCCTCGGAGACCTGACGGATCGCGTACGGGAACTCCTCGCGCGACGGCAGGACCGGCACCAGGGCCCGCTCGGCCAGCGCGCCGTGACCGATCTCGCGGCGCTTCGGCGAACCCACCCGGCCGGTCTCACCGGTCGAGTACGGCGGGAAGTTGTAGTTGTGCATGTAGCGCTTGGTCTTCTCGGGGGCGAGAGTGTCCAGCGACTGCTCTAGGCGCAGCATGTTCAGCGTGGTGACGCCCAGGATCTGGGTCTCGCCGCGCTCGAACAGCGCCGAACCGTGCACCCGGGGCAGCACCCCGACCTGCGCGGTCAGCGGCCGGATGTCACGCGGGCCACGGCCGTCGATGCGGACCTGCTCGCGCAGCACGCGCTGCCGGACCTCGGACTTGGTGACCGAGCGGAACGCCGCGCTGATCTCCTTCTCCCGGCCCTCGAACTGGGCGTCGAGCAGCTCGTGCGCCTTCGCCTTGACCAGGTCGAGGGACTCCTCGCGCTCCTGCTTGCCGGCGATCTTCAGCGCCTCGGCGACCTCGGCGCGGACCGCGTCGGAGACGGCGGAGTACACGTCGTCCTGGTAGTCCAGGAAGACCGGGAAGTCGGCGACCGGCTTCGCGGCGATCTCGGCCAGCTCGCTCTGCGCGCGGCACAGCTCGCGGATGGCCGGCTTGGCGGCCTCCAGACCGCTCGCCACGACCTCCTCGGTCGGCGCGACGGCGCCGGCCGAGATCAGCTTGATCGCGTGCGGGGTGGCCTCGGCCTCGACCATCATGATCGCGACGTCGCCGTCGGCGGTCACGCGACCGGCCACGACCATGTCGAACGTGGCGCGCTCGAGCTCCTCGAGGGTCGGGAACGCGACCCACTGGCCCTCGACGTGCGCGACGCGGGTCGAGCCGACCGGGCCGCTGAACGGCAGGCCGGAGAGCTTGGTCGACATCGACGCGGCGTTCATCGCGACGACGTCGTACGGGTGGGCTGGGTCGAGCGCGAGGACGGTCTCGACGACCTGGACCTCGTTGCGCAGGCCCTTGGTGAACGACGGGCGCAGCGGCCGGTCGATCAGGCGGCAGGTGAGGATGGCGTCCTCGGACGGACGGCCCTCACGCCGGAAGAACGAGCCGGGGATGCGGCCCGCGGCGTACATCCGCTCCTCGACGTCGACGGTCAGCGGGAAGAAGTCGAAGTGGTCCTTCGGCTGCTTGCTGGCGGTCGTCGCGGAGAGGACGGTGGTGTCGCCGAGCTGGACGATCACCGAACCGGCGGCCTGCTGGGCAAGACGGCCGGTGGAGAACTTGATCTCGCGGGTGCCGAACGATCCGTTGTCGATGACGGCGGTGCGGGATTCGTTGCCGAGAGCGTTGTTCTGCTCTGTCATGAAGTGCGGTACTCCTTCGTCGAGGACCCGGCGGTCGACAGCGCGATTCAGTCGAGCCGGTCTTCGATCGAAGTGCCCAGGGGTGTCTCCACCTGGGAACCACTACCGAGGACCGGTGCTGACGGGTGTGATCCGCGCGGGTCCGTGGGGTGTCAGTGGTGCTTCCCGGGGGAGTTTGTCCACTCCCCCGGGCTTCAAACTAGCGGCGCAGGCCGAGGCGCTCGATGAGCGTCCGGTAACGCGCGATGTCCTTCTTCTGAACGTAGTTCAGCAGGCGACGACGCTGGCCGACGAGCAGCAGCAGACCACGACGGCTGTGGTGGTCGTGCTTGTGCTTCTTGAGGTGCTCGGTCAGGTCGGCGATCCGCTTGGTGAGCATGGCGACCTGAACCTCGGGCGAACCGGTGTCGCCCTCCTTGGTCGCGTACTCACCCATGATCTTGTTCTTGGTGTCTTGATCGAGCGCCATGATCTCCGAAATTCTGTGTTGCCGATTGCACGGTTCTCCCGCACCCCGCGGCGTCGGGCAGGCAGGCGGGACCGGTGTCGGATATTCCAACGACGAATCAACCCTACCAGGGGGTCAGCCCAGCAACATCCTGGTCTCTTCGACGTCGGCGTTGATCTGAGCGATCAATGGTTCGATGGCGTCGTATGTCCGCTGCTCACGAAGATGGCCGACAAAATCGAGACTCACCCGCTCGCCGTACAGATCACCGTCGAAATCGAGAACATAGGCTTCGATACGCCGTTCCGTACCGGAGAAAGTGGGATTGGTGCCGATCGAAACGCTCGCCGGGCGCCGCACCCCCTCACCGCTGCGGGTGAACCAGGCCGCGTAGACACCGTCGGCCGGCACCGCGGCATAGCGGTCGGCCAACAGGTTGGCGGTCGGGAAACCCAGCTCGCGCCCGCGCTGATCACCGCGGACCACGACACCGGACAGACCGTGCGGCCGGCCCAGCGCGACGGTCGCGGCCGCCACGTCCCCGGCGTCGACACAACTGCGGATGTACGTCGACGAGAAGACCAGCCCCGCCTCGGACACCAACGGGGCGTCCTCGACCGTGAACCCGAACGTGCGCCCCAGCGACTCCAGCAGATGCACGTCACCGGCGGCCTTGTGGCCGAACCGGAAGTTGTCCCCCACCACGACCGCCGCCGTGTGCAGCGACTCCACCAGCACGTCGTGGACGAACTCGTCCGGCGACAACTGGGAGAACGCCTGCGTGAACGGCACCACGCAGAGCGCGTCCACCCCCAGCGCCTCGATCAACTCCGCCTTCCGGACCGGCTCGGTGAGCACGGCCGGGTGCGAGCCGGGCCGGACCACCTCGGCCGGGTGCGGGTCGAAGGTCATCACCACCGACTGAAGTCCCAGGTCATCGGCCCGTTTCACGGCATGCCCGATGATCGCCTGGTGGCCGCGGTGCACACCGTCGAAGACACCGATCGTCACGACCGATCGGCCCCACCCCGACGGGACCGATTCGAACCCCCGCCATCGCTGCATCGAAACGCTCCTCCGCCGACATTCGCCTGACCTAGCGTATCGATCGTTCAGACGCACGGTATGGCCCCTCCACCGTGGTCGGATCGCTACCATAAAACACGATATGTTGGTCGATGGGGGTCGGCTCCTGCCGCTCGCCGCGGATGTCACCTTCGCGGTGCTCCTGATCCGCGCACTGGCGGCCCACCAGCACGAACGCGACCCGCTGCTGGCCCTGCCGCTCATCCCACCGATGCTGATCCGCGGCGCCGACGGCTTGCGTGTGGCGTACGGCACCCTGCCGGATCGGGTCGAGTCCCTGACGACGATCGTCCTGCTGACCCAGCCGATTCTCATCCTGCACGTGGCCGGAAGATTCGGCCCGGTCCCCGACGGGGTGACCGCGGCCGCGGCGATCCCCCGGACGCTGACCACCGCGGCGTGGATCAGCTGCATCATGACGGCGACTCCGCTGGTCCTGATGCCGCGCCCGTTACCGGCCGAGGCCCGCCCTCCGGCGATCCTCTACTACTTGACCACCTCAACCATCGCCGCGGTCCTCTTGTTACGGCAGGCCAGATCCAAGACGTCCCCGACCCGCCCGCGCCTGCAGATAGCCGCCGCGGCAACGCTGCTGTGCGCCGCGTCCCTCCCCTGCCGAACCACAGCCTTCACGTTGGCCGCCGCCTACGGCTACCTGTTCGCCTTCCACCCACCAGCCCGCTTCCGCACCCCCAGAACAGGCCCTCCCCAAACCCCACCCACCACCGTCGGCATGCCGCCCCAGGCCTTCACCACTGACGGCTCGACGCCCCACGCCGCCACCACCGTCGGCATGCCGCCCCAGGCCTTCACCACTGACGGCTCGACGCCCCACGCCTCCACCACCGTCGGCATGCCGCCCCACGCCTCCACCACTACCGGCCCAACCCCCAACGCCCGTGCCTCCGTCAGTTCTCCCTCTGACGACATCACCGTTGGCAACCTCAACCATGGAGACGTCAACCGTTGCCCCTTCAAGCATGAAGACGTCAACCATGAAGACCTCAACTGTGGCCGCCTCAACCATGGCGACCTCAACTGTCATGACTTCGCCTCTGGCAGCTTCCCGGTCATCGCCCGCTCCTCGGCGGCCCGCGACGCGCAGTCGATTCACGCCCTCATCGACGACCGGCAACCGACCGGCCCCGGATTCAGCGCGGCGCCCCTGATTTCGAAAACCATGGCCGACGGGCCGATCTCAAGGTTTCCCGCCCACCCCGCGGCCCGGCGTTCCCTTTCCCACACCCTTTCGGGTACGGGG
Organism: Actinoplanes couchii; assembly: GCF_016862075.1. Lineage (GTDB taxonomy): Bacteria > Actinomycetota > Actinomycetes > Mycobacteriales > Micromonosporaceae > Actinoplanes > Actinoplanes couchii. The sequence goes on from NZ_BOMG01000045.1 coordinate 25,508, forward strand.
AACCGTGCCCTCACCACACAAGGTGCCCACATGCAGCCCACCCAGCCGGCAACCGCAGCCGCCACCCCTGCTGACATCCCTGAAGTCGCCACCGCCACCACCGGCAACCCCGACGTCGCCACCACCACCGACGTCGCCGTCACCACCGACAGTCCCGATGCCGCCACCACCACCGGCAATCCCGATATCGCCACCACCGCCGACAGTCCCGATGCCGCCACCACCGCCGACAATCCCGATGCCGCCACCACCACCGGCAATCCCGATGCCGCCACCACCACCGGCAATCCCGATGCCGCCACCACCGCCGAC
>NZ_BOMG01000046.1 GCF_016862075.1 Actinoplanes couchii
AGTCCCGATGCCGCCATCGCCACCGACAGTCCTGATGCCTTGGTCACCGCCACCGGCAGTCCCGATGCCATCACCACGGCCGACAGCACTAGCCCCGAACCCGTCGCCAGCAGCGGTGACGCCGGCCTCGCCGCTGACAAGGCGGTCGGCATGCAGAGCCGGCCGGAGACCATGCCCGGCCCTGCACGCCCGCCGCTCACGATCAAGTTGCGCAGTGCGGTGCCGCCGCCCGGGAGCCTGGCTCCGCCGAAGAATCGTTGACCCGAGCCGTCCGGCCCGACGTCAGATCACCCTCGCGCCGCGCCGCTCGCACACGATCTCCGAAGTCGGTGCTCCTCAAATAGGCGACAGGCACGGCCCGCCTCGGCCCGGGCCGCAGATGTTGGTCAGGGCTGTGATGCCGACCGCGATTGTCGGTGGTGAACCTGGCCGGGGCGAGGACGATCTCGGCCGGAGCCGCTGATGCAGTCAGGGCTGCGATGCTGACCACGGTTGTGGGTGCAGACTCTGGTCAGGCCAGCACGAGGACGAGCTCCCCCGGGCCGCTGATGTGGTCAGGGCTGCGATATCGACCGCGATTGTGGGCGCGAAAACTGGTCAGGCCGGCACACGGCCGACCTCGGCCCGGACCGCTGGTGTGGTCAGGGTTGTGATGCCGACCGCGGTTGTGGGTGGGGAACCTGGTCAGGCCGGGGCGAGGACGATCTCGGCGCGGGCCCGGCCCTCTCGTTCGCTGACGATGGCCAGAACCTGGCCGGACTCGTCGAAGACCGCATACGGGCCCTCGATGCCCACCGTGGCCAGGGGGCCGCCATGGCGCAGGGTCCGGGTCTCCTCCTCGGTGGCGGTGCGCTGCGGGAACGACCGGCGTGCCGCCTCGGACATGGGGAGGCCGATCACGTCGGGGGCGCGTTCCTCCAGCTCGGCCAAGGTGGACGCGGTGTCCAGGGTCATGCCGCCCACCGCGGTACGGCGCAAGGCTGTCAGGTGGCCGCCGACGCCGAGTGTGGTGCCCAGGTCGCGGGCGATCGCCCTGATGTAGGTGCCGGACGAACATGTCACGTCGATGTCCACGTCCACGAACGCCTCGCCCTCGGGCCGCCTGATCTCCAGCACCTCGAGCCGGTGCACGGTGATCCGGCGGGCGGGGATCTCCACGGTCTCGCCCTCACGTACCCGCTTGTAGGCCCTCTCGCCTTTGATCTTGATCGCACTGACCGCGCTGGGGACCTGGTCGATCTCGCCGGTCTGGGCGGCGAGCCCGGCACGGATCGCCTCGTCGGTCACGTCACCCGCCGGAACGGTGGCGGTCACGTCACCCTCGGCGTCGTCGGTGATCGTGGTTTGGCCCAGCCGGATGGTCCCGGCGTAGCTCTTCTCCGAACCGATCACATAGGTCAGCAGGCGGGTGGCCCGGTTGACGCCGATGATCAGGACGCCGGTGGCCATCGGGTCGAGCGTGCCCCCGTGCCCCACCCGCCGGGTCTTCGCCAGCCGCCGGATCCGGGCGACCACGTCGTGCGACGTCATCCCGGCCGGTTTGTCCACCACGATCAGCCCATCCGTATCCACCCGCCCACCCTATTTCCCCGCCCGAACGCGAAAGCACCCACCCGAACGCGGCACCACCCCCGAGCCGCAGCCCGAGGGTGAAAACGAGCGGGAAGCCAGGGCGAGGGTGAAAACGCCAAGGATGAGGGGGAAGACGAACCGCGAACCGGCAGAACGGCTCAGCGAGAAGCGCCGGTGATCAACCAGTGCGGCGAACGCCACCGCCAGGTCAGCCCCGCGAAACGGGCGAAGGTGAACAACCCGAGACCGGCCCAGACCCCACCCAACCCCAGGTCCAGCGCGTACGCGAGCCAGATGGCCGGCAGAAACCCGAACAACGCCGACACCACGGTCAACGTACGGAGAAACGCGACATCCCCGGCCCCGATGAGCACCCCGTCAAGGGCGTAGACGATCCCCGCGACCGGAAGCAGCGCCACGAACCACGGCCAGATGATCGCCGCCTGGGCGTGCACCGAAGCGTCCGGACTGAACAGCCGGGGGATCACCGAGCTCCCGGCCAGCATGGCCAGCGCGAACCCGACAGCGGCGAGCCCACCGGCAAGGGTGACCCGCCGGGCCACGTCGCGGGCCTCGTCGGTGTCCCCGGCGCCGAGGGCGGCCCCCACCAGCGACTGCGCGGCGATGGCGACGGCGTCCAGGACCAGCGCGGCGAAGAACCAGAGCTGCAGCACGATCTGGTGCGCACCGACCGAGGCGACCCCGAACCGGGCGGCCACGGCGGCGGCGGACAGGAAGCAGGCCTGGAAGGCGGCCCCGCGGATGAGCAGGTCCCGGCCCAGCACCAGCTGCCGGACGATGACCGACGGAATCGGCCGCAGCTCCCGGGTCTCACGGATCAGCGCGGCCAGGAACAGCAGGCCGCCGAGGGTCTGCGCGGTGACGTTGGCGATGGCCGAACCGGTCAGCCCGAGGCCCGCCGGATAGACCAGGACCGGGCAGAGGACGGCGGAGAGCACGTTGGCGCCGAGCACGATCCACAGTGGCCGGCGGGTGTCCTGGACTCCGCGCATCCATCCGTTGCCGGCGGCGGCGAGCAGCAGGCCGGGTGCGCCGAGGACGGCGATCCGCAGCCAGCCGGCGGCGGCCGCGGCGGTCTCCGGGTCGCCGGCGATCACGGCGGCGAGCGGTTCGGAGGCGACGGTGCCGAGCACCGCGAGCAGGACGCCGAGCCCGAGGGCGAGCCAGGAGGCCTGGACTCCTTCGCCGACGGCTCCGGCCCGGTCGCCGGCGCCGAAGCGGCGGGCGGCCCGGCCGGTGGTGCCGTAGGCCATCAGGGTTCCGAACCAGACGCCCATCGACATCACGGTGCCGCCGATGGCGACGGCCGCGAGCGGCACCGGGCCGAGGTGGCCGACGACCGCGGTGTCGACCAGGACGTAGAGCGGCTCAGCGGCGAGGACGACGAGCGCGGGCAGCGCCAGGCCGGCGATGCGGCGGGCGGTGGCGGTACGGGGCGCATCGGCGGACGAGCTCATGTCGAGTCATGATGCCCGCCGGATGGTAATGACCACAACACGACCTGCCACTTACACCTACTGGCGCGTGTCGATCGAGGTCTGCAGCGCGCGACGGGCCTGCTCGGCAGCGTCGTCGGCGGGCTGGGGCTTCGGCTCAGCAGACATCAGAAAGTTCCTTCCAGGGTGGTGCGGGCGCACCGCGTCGCCGGGCGCGCCCAGGAATCGGTCGAGCGGGGCGTCACGTGGCCGGCCCGGGATCGCCGGGACCTCTGGCGCTGATGACGCGACCCGGGCCGGTGGACCCGGGCGGCTCGAGGTGTCGCGGTGGGCGTCGGTGGCGGCCCGCGCGAAACCAAATCACCGTTCCGCCCCAAACTATCGTTCAGGTACGGCCCCGCAGGTGCCGTTCCCGCCATCCGAGACGGCGAGAACGACCGCCACGCAGGTGAAACCGCCCGTCAGATCAGGTATCGGTCGAGCAGCCGACGCACCGTGTCCACCACGTGAGCGGCCTCACCGTACCCGGTGAAACCGGCCGCCAGCCGATGGCCCCCGCCGCCCTGCGACACCGCCACCGCGCTCACGTCGACCGCGCCCTTGCTGCGCAGCGACACCGACCACTCGCCGGGCGCGACCTCCTTGACCACCACCGAGACGTCCGCCTCGGCCACCGACCGCACCGGGTCGATCAGGGTGTCCAGGATGTACGGCGGCTGCCCGTGCCGCTCCAGGTCGTCGAGCGTGGCCCAGGTCCACACCATGCCGCGGCCGCCCGCCGCGCCCGGGTCCAGGACCGCCCGGCCGAGCACCTCGCCGGTCAGCTTCATCGCCCCGAACGGTTTGCTGTCGAAGATCCGCCGGGAGATCTCGCCCGGCCGGATCCCGGTGGCGATCAGCCGCGCGGCCAGCTCGTGCACCGACACCGTGGTCATGTCGAACTTGAACGAGCCGGTGTCGGTCGCCAGCGCCACGTAGAGGCACTCGGCGATCTCCGCGTCCAGCGGCACCCCGAGCCGGCTGAGCAGCCCCTCGGCCACCACCGACGTCGCCGCCGCGGACGGGTCGACCAGCTGGATGCCGCCGAAACCGGTGTTCGACGCGTGATGGTCCAGGACCACCGCGGCCGGGGCGGTGGTGAGCAGCCCGGCCAGCCCGCCGAGGCGGGACACCCCGGCCACGTCGAAGATCAGGACCAGGCGCGGGGAGACGAAGGCGTCCTTCTCCGGCACGAGAAGATCAGAACCCGGCAATTGCTGGTACGGACCGGGCACGGCGAAGTCACCGGGGAACGTCGCCCGCAACCGGGTGTGGCCCAGCCGCCGCAACCCCAGGGCGAAGCCGAGCATGCTGCCGAGCGCGTCCCCGTCCGGGTTCACGTGGCAGATGAGCTGGACCTCGTCATCGGCACCGGCCGAGCGGACCGCCGCGACGGCGGCGGCCCACTGCTCGGCCGTGGGCCCGGGCAAAGTCACCCGTTGTCCTCGCGGGCACCCACCCGCTCCGGCTCGTCGCCGGCCTCGTCTTCCTCGTCGTCGTCGACACCGTCGACGCCCATGTCATCGTCACTCTTGTACGGATCGGCGTCGCCCGCATACTTCGCGCCGGCCGCGATCCGCTGGACCTCCTGATCGCGGTTACGCGCCTCGGTCAGCAGGTCGTCGATCTCCTTGACGTGGGTCTGCACGTTGTCCAGCACGAACGTGAGGCTCGGCGAGTGCCGCAGCTTCAGCGCGTGCCCGACCCGGGTGCGCAGCATCCCCTTCGCGCTCTCCAGCGCCGCTCCGGTCGAGGCCTGCTCGGTCGGATCCCCGAGGACCGTGTAGAAGACCGTGGCCTCGCGGAGGTCGCCGGTGATCCGGGCGTCCGTGATCGTCACCATGCCGAGACGGGGATCCTTGATCTCCCGTACCAGCGAAGCCACCAGCTCACGAATACGCTCCGCGTGCCGCCGCGTCTTGGCTGGGTCCGACATATCGCCCACCTCCGGACTGTGAATCCCGCGGGGCTCATACCGCCCCCGCTCCAACTGCTGAAGCCTACCCAGGCTCAATCCTCGTCGCCGTACAGCCGTCGCTTGACCGAGAGCAGCTCGATCTCGGGGCGGCCGGCCATCTGGTTCTCACAGGTGTCGACGACGGCCCGGGCCTGGGCGGGCTCGGCGGCCACCACGGCCACCCCGATCCGGGCGCGGCCGTGCAGGTCGTGGAAACCCACCTCGGCGACACTGACGTCGAACTTCTTCAGCATCGCGATGATCGGGCGAACATACGAACGCTTCTGCTTCAGCGACTGGGAATCACCGGGCAGGAGCAGGTCGAAGACTGCGGTCTCGGTATACATCAGCGAGCACGTTACGCCCGCCGGGCACCGATGGTCAGCCGGATTTCCGCGCCACCACCACGTCCCGCTCGATGCCCTGGTCCACCCGGTGATCGACCGGAAGGTACTCGACCAGCTCCAGCCCGGCCGCGAGCAGGATGTCCTCGGCGAGCTCCCGCTTGGCGACCTTGGTGTTCCAGGAGAGGCCGATCGCGCCGCCCGGGCGCAGCAGCGGGATCCACTGCGGGACGGCCCGCTCCAGCAGGTCCAGCGGGCGCCGGGAGATGCCGCCCTCGTCGTCGTAACTGCCGTGGGCCACCCCGTACGGCAGGTCGGCCACCAGCACGTCGGCCACGTTGCCGCGGAGCAGCCCGTCCAGCCCGGTGGTGTCGGCGTTCAGCACGACCAGCTTCTGCACCGCGCCGGCCTTGTGGTCGTCCTTGCTGGCGGCCATCGTCACCTCCAGCCGGCGGGCGGCCCGGCGGCCCTGACGGCGCACCGGCACCAGCTCGGCCGAGTGCTTGAGCCGCTTGCGCTTGAGCCAGGTCTGGAGGAACAGCTTGTACGCCTCCACGTCCTTGCCGTCGATCTCCACACCGATGCCGTCCCACCCGTACATCAGCGCCTGGTTGAGGGTCGTCCCCCGGCCGCACAGCGGGTCGAGCACGGTGAGACGGCCGTCGAGCATCCGCCCGGCCGACGCCGAGGCCAGTACCGTCAGGTTCAGCACCAGCTTGGTGAACTGCTCGTTGGTCTTGCCGGCGTACTTCGGGATGGTGATCAGGTCGCTGTCGTAATGGGCCAGCGGCGACAGCGCCAGCGGGCGGAGCAGGTCGTCGTCGACCCGCTCGAAGAGGGCGTAGGCCGAGGAGAGATTCGAGACGAACGCGACGTCACGCTCGGAGAGGTCGGCGGCGAACGTCAGGTACTCCACCCCGCCGATCAGGGTGACGTCGATCTCGTCGAGCCCCGAGGAGAGCACCGGGCCGAACGCGGCCAGCTCCGCCTGGGACATGCGGGACGCCTGGTCGGCGTAGACGCGGTTGGCGGACGGGGCGAGCAGCAAGGCATACCGGGACATGACGCCATTGTGCCGAGACGGCCCCCGGCGCCTGAGCACCGGGGGCCGTCATCGAACCGTTGACCTTACGCGCGAACCTTCTCGCGCATCTCCCAGGTCTCGATGACGTCGCCGACCTGCGGCGAGCCGTAGCCCTGGAGGGTCAGACCACACTCGAAGCCCTCGCGGACCTCGGTGGCGTCGTCCTTGAACCGCTTGAGCGAGCTGATCGTGACGCTCTCGGCCACCACGACACCGTCGCGCAGAACCCGCGCCTTGGTGTTGCGGCGGATGAGACCCGACCGGACGATACAACCGGCGATGAGGCCGATCTTGGACGAGCGGAAGACCTCGCGGATCTCCGCGGTGCCCAGCTCGACCTCTTCGAACTCCGGCTTGAGCAGGCCCTTGAGAGCCGCCTCGATCTCCTCGATGGCCTGGTAGATCACGCTGTAGTAGCGGATCTCCACGCCGGCGCGGTCGGCCATCTCCTTGACCTTGTTCGAGGCCCGGACATTGAAGCCGATGATCGTCGCGGTCTGCTCCGACGAGGCCGACGCCAGGTTGACGTCGCTCTCGGTGATCGCACCGACGCCGCGGTGGATGACCTTGAGCTGGATCTCGTCCGGGATCTCGATCTTGAACAGCGCCTCTTCGAGGGCCTCGACCGAACCGGAGCCGTCGCCCTTGATGACCAGGGTGAGCGAAGCCTTCTCGCCCTCCTTGATGTCCCGCATCATCTCGTCCAGCGACTTCGGACGACGCGAGTTGGCGAACGTCGCCGCACGACGGCGAGCCTGCCGCTGCTCGGCGATCTGCCGCACGGTGCGGTCGTCCTCAGCCGCGAGGAACGTGTCACCCGCGGCGGGGACCGAGGTCAGACCGAGCACCAGGACCGGACGGGCCGGACCCGCCTCGGCGACCTGGTTGCCGTTCTCGTCGAGCATGGCCCGGACGCGACCGTGCGCGCCACCCGCCACGATCGAGTCGCCGGCCCGCAGCGTGCCCTTCTGCACCAGGACGGTGGCCACGGCACCGCGACCCTTGTCCAGGTGCGCCTCGACCGCGACACCCTGTGCGGCGCCGTCGATCGGAGCGGTCAGCTCGAGCGCCGCGTCGGCGGTCAGCAGGACGGCCTCGAGGAGGTCGTCGATGCCGATGCCGGGCTTGGCCGCGACGTTGACGAACATCGTCTCGCCGCCGTACTCCTCAGCGAGCAGGCCGTAGTCGGTCAGCTGCTGCCGGACCTTGTCCGGGTTGGCGTCCGGCTTGTCGACCTTGTTCACCGCGACCACGATCGGCACGTCGGCCGCCTTGGCGTGGTTGAGGGCCTCGACCGTCTGCGGCATGACGCCGTCGTCGGCCGCGACCACCAGGATCACGATGTCGGTGACCTTGGCACCGCGAGCACGCATGGCGGTGAACGCCTCGTGACCCGGGGTGTCGATGAAGGTGATCGCCCGGTCCTCCCCCTGGTGGGGGACGACGACCTGGTAGGCGCCGATGTGCTGGGTGATGCCACCCGCCTCGCCGGCGACCACGTTGGTCTTGCGGATCGCGTCGAGCAGCTTCGTCTTACCGTGGTCGACGTGACCCATGACGGTCACGACCGGCGGACGGGTGACGAGACGCTCCTCGGCCACCTCGGCGTCGAGGTCGATGTCGAACTGCGCGAGCAGCTCGCGATCCTCGTCCTCGGGGCTGACGATCACGACCGTGAAGCCCAGGTGCTCGCCGAGCAGCAGCAGGGTGTCGTCGGACACCGACTGCGTGGCGGTCACCATCTCGCCCAGGTTGAACATCTCCTGGACGAGCGAGCCCGGGTTGGCGTTGATCTTGTCGGCGAAGTCGGAGAGGGACGCCCCACGGGACATCCGGATCTCCTGGCCGTTGCCCCGGGGGGCACCGGACGACATCTGCGGAGCCGACAGGTTGTCGAACTCCTGACGCCTCTGCTTCTTCGACTTCCGGCCACGCGTCGGCCGGCCACCCGGACGCCCGAAGGCACCCGCGGCGCCGCCGCCACGACCACGGCCACCGCCGCCACCGGGACGACCCGGGGCACCGCCGACCGGACCGCCACCGCCGGCACCGGGGCCACCGGGACGGAAACCGCCACCGGCACCGCCGCCACCACCGGGACGGAAGCCACCACCGGCACCGCCGCCGCCACCGGGACGGAAACCGCCACCGGCGCCGCCGCCACCACCGCGGTAGCCGCCACCGCCGCCACCGGGACCGCCACGGCCGCCACCGGGACCGCCGGGACGACCGGCGCCACCCGCACCGGGACCACCCGGACGGGCCGGGCGCTGGGCCGGCATCGAAGAGGGACTGGGCCGCGGCGGCATCGAGGCAGGGCTCGGCCGGGGCGGCATGCCCGGCTGGTTCGGGCGCGGCATCGAAGCCGGCGAGGGACGCGCAGCGCCACCACCGGAGACACCGAACGGGTTGTTACCCGGGCCACGGGCGGGCGGACGCGGAGCGCCACCACCGGGACCGGGACGGGGGCCACCGGGGGCGCCACCCTGGTTACGGCCGGCGGCCGGGGAACCCGGACGCGGCGGGACACTGCCCGGACCGGGGCGGGGGCCACCACCGGGACCGCGCTGCGCGCCGCCCTCGGTCGTGCCCTGCGGACGGCGCTCGGCATCCCGCGAACGGGCGGCCTGAGCCTCACGGGCGGCCTTGACCGAAGCTTCCTGCTCGGCCTTCAGCGCCTGGGCGCGAGCCTCGGCGGCAGCCACCTCGATGTCGTGGGCGCTGGCCGGTTTCGCGATCGGGCCGGGCCGCGGGCCCGGACGACCGGGAACCGGGGGCTTCGGACCGGAGAACGGTCCGGGCGCCGGCGCCGGAGAGGTAGGGGCGTTGGGTGCTCCACCCTGCGGCGGGCCCGGCCGGCGCGGCGGCTGAGGCCGCCCCATCGGGGGTCCCGGGCGCGGGGCCGGAGACGACGGGCTCGATCCGCCTGCGGCGGGAGCGCTGGGCGCCGGAGAGGGCGAGGACGCCGGGATGGCGCCACCCTGCTCCAGAGCACCACGGAGCCGCCGGGCCACCGGGGCCTCGACGGTGCTCGATGCGGATTTGACGAACTCGCCCATGTCCTTGAGGGTGGCGAGAACGGTCTTGCTGTCGACCCCGAGCTCTTTGGCGAGCTCGTGTACGCGGGCCTTGCCTGGCACTGCACTCCTCACTTTGAGGTCGTGCGAGCAGTACCCGCACAGACCTCACTCGTGCACTAGAAGCCTGGTCATTTCAGGGACTTCATCGTGTGCTCATCTGGGTCGTCCTACCTTGCTGGGTCGTGACGAAGCGCCGACGCCTCGTCATCGGTGGTTCCGCGCGGCACGGAGACCGTGCGGATGTGCTCCGCGAGCAGCTCGGGGTCAGCAAAACCATTGAGACGCAACGCACGCCCGAAGGCGCGGCGTCGCTCTGCCTGCGTGAAGCAGGCCGGATCGGGATGCAGATGTGCTCCCCGGCCCGGCAGTCGGCGGCCCGGATCAGGCAGAAGCCGGAGGTTTCCCCCCGTCTCTGCCGCAATGAACCGCAGCAATGAAGCGGCCGGCGCGCGTTTGCGGCATCCGACGCAGGTTCGCGTCGGGCCGACCGAGTTCAAGTCTACCCCTCGATCGCGCCGGACGCGTATCCGGTCAGTTCCCCGCCTCGGCCGCATCACGGTCCGAGACTCCGGCGGGCTCGCTGTCCGGCCGGATGTCGATGCGCCATCCGGTGAGACGGGCGGCAAGACGAGCGTTCTGACCCTCCCGGCCGATCGCCAGCGAGAGCTGGAAATCCGGCACGGTGACCCGGGCCGTACGGCTGGCCGCGTCGACCACCTCGACCCGCAACGCCTTGGCCGGTGAGAGGGCGTTTCCGACGAACTGGGCGGGGTCGTCCGACCAGTCGATGATGTCGATCTTCTCGCCGTGCAGTTCGCTCATCACCGCGCGGACCCGCTGGCCCATCGGGCCGATGCAGGCGCCCTTGGCGTTGACACCCTGAACGGTGGACCGCACCGCGATCTTCGTACGGTGACCTGCCTCACGGGCGATCGCGGCGATCTCCACGGTCCCGTCGGCGATCTCCGGCACCTCCAGGGCGAACAGCTTCTTCACCAGGGCCGGGTGCGAGCGGGACAGGGTGACCTGCGGGCCGCGGAAACCCTTGGCCACGTGCACCACGATGCAGCGGATCCGGGCGCCGTGCGGGTACGACTCCCCCGGCACCTGCTCGGACTGCGGCAGCACGCCCTCGATCTTGCCGAGGTCGACGGTCACGATGCCCTTCTCGGCTCGCGAGGCGTCGGCCTGCACCACGCCGGTGATCAGGTCGCCGTCGCGCCCCGCGTACTCACCGAAGTGCTGCTCGTCGGTGGCCTCCCGGAGACGCTGGAGGATCACCTGCTTGGCGGTCATCGCCGCGATCCGGCCGAAGTCGTGCGGGGTGTCGTCCCACTCCCGCACCATCGTGCCGTCCGCGTCGAACTCCTGCGCCAGGACGGAGGCCACACCGCTCTTACGGTCGATCTCCACCCGGGCGTGGCTCTCCGCGCCGTCGGTGTGCCGGTACGCGGTCAGCAGCGCGGTCTCGATCGCCGCGATAATGGTCTCGAACGGGATCTCCCGCTCGCGCTCCAGGGCGCGCAGCGCCGCGAGGTCGATGTTCACTCCTCGCCCTCCCCTTCGTTCTCGTCGTCGTCGTCGACGTCGTCATCGCCGAATTCGGCTTCGTCCATGCGCTTGAACTCGATCTGGACCTTGCCCGCCCCGAGCTCGGCCCATGCCAGCTCACGGGGCTTGCCGTCCACGTCAAGCGCCACACCCTTGTCGTCGGCCGACTGCACGCGGCCGATCACACCGTTCACCTCGACCAGGCGGCCGACGTTGCGGCGCCAGTGCCGGGGCTCGGTCAGCGGCCGGTCCACACCCGGGGATCCGACCTCCAGCTGGTACTCCCCGGGGAGGAGCTCGCCACCGGACTCCTCGGCCGCGTCGAACGCGTCGGAGATCTCCCGGGAGACCACCGCCACGTCGTCCAGGCCCACTCCGTTGTCCCCGTCGACCAGCACCCGGACCACGAACCGGCGGCCGGCCCGGGACACGGCCAGGTCCTCCAGGTCGTAACCGGCCTTGGTGACCACCGGCTCGGCCACCTCGCGGAGCCGGGCGCGGGCGGCGCTCAGATCGACACGGGGCAGGGCCGGGGTGTTACGGGCCTCCGGTTCGGGCCGGGTTCGCCGGTTGCCGGGGCCACCGGGCCGGGCCCCGGCGCGACCACGCTGCGTCATCGGGCTCGACCTCTCGTCAATTTTTGCGGAACGAGTGTTCTCGCAGGGAACGACTATATGCCGCCGGGCATGGGACAGCCCCGCGGCTGACGCTGAGCGTAACGCGCCGACGGATGGGCCGGAGCAGCGCCGCTCCGAATGGTGTTGACTGGCCGGGTGCAGATTCACTCACGGCGGGTCTTCCTGGGTGTGGTGGCGGCCGGTTCGACCGCGCTCGCCGGGTGTGGCCTGTTCGACGACGGCCCCGAGCCCGATCCCCAGCCGGACCCGTTGCAGCCGTTGCTGGACGAGGCGCTGGCCCTGGCCGGAGCGTACGACCGGGTGATCGTCGCGACGCCGAACCTGGCGGCGCGGCTCACCCCGCTGGCCGAGGACCACCGGGCGCACGCCACCGAGCTGACGAAACTGATCGGTGCCGCGGTGGCGTCGATCGCGCCCTCGGCCTCGGCGCCGGCCGGCCCCACCGACACCACGGCCACGCTGCGTAAAGCCGAACAGGCCGCGCAGAAGACCGCGGTCGCCGCCTGCCGGGCCGCCCCGAGGGAGCGGGCCGCGCTGGTCGGATCGATCGCCGCCTGTCGCGCCACGCATGCGGAAGCGCTGCGCTGACCCGTTAGGGTTCGCACGTGACCCAAGAACTCGCCGCCGCCCTCGCCGCTGAAGAGGCTGCCATCTATGCGTACGGCGTGATCGGCGTCCGTCTGACCGCCGACGACGAGGTGTCCCGGGCCCGCGCCGCCGAGCAGGAGCACCGGTCCCGGCGGGACATCCTGGTCGCCCGGCTGGCCGAGCTGCAGGCCAGTTCACCGCCCGCCCCGGCGGCGTACGAGCTGCCCTTCGAGGTCACCGACCGGGAGGGCGCGCTGAAGCTGGCCGTGCACGTGGAGGACGGGGTGGCCCAGGCGTGGCGGGTGCTGCTGCCGGTCACCGCGGACGCCGAGCGGGCCGACGCGCTGGCGCATCTGACCGACTCCGCGGTCCGGGCCACCCGGTGGCGGCGGCTGGCCGAGGTGACGCCGCTGACAATGGCCTTCCCGGGCCGTCCGGTCTCATGATCAGCCCCGGCGTCCCGGGTGGATGGCCGACAATGAGGGCGTGATCGACGACCTCGACGCCACCTCGCCCCGTGGGGCGCTCGCGATCCGGCTGCGCGAGGCGGTCCTGGACCGATGGCGGGCCGAGGTCCTGGCGATCGGCCTGTGCGGGTCGATGGCCCACGGCGACGACAGCGACAGCAGCGACGTCAACCTGGTGGTGGTGACGTCCCGGGCCCGGACCGGCCCGAAACCGGTCCGTCGGCTGGTCGACGGCATCCCGGTCGACCTGCGGGTGTTCACCGCGGAGGACGGCATGGGCCAGGCCCGGCTGCTGGCCCCGATGTGGCCGCTGCTGGCGGACGCGTTCATCACCACGTTCCCGCTGCTGGACGCGCACAACTGGTTCAAGGACCGGCGGGAGGCGCACCTGATGCTGCTGACCGAGGCCCGGCCGATGGAGTTCACCGGGCTGGCCCGGCACAACTGGGCGGTGGCCAGCGGCGCGCACGCCCGGGCGGTCCGGCACGCCCAGCGCTACGACACCGACGCGGCCTCGATGATGATGGCCGAGGCCCGGTTGTACGCGGCGATGGTGGCCGGGTTCCTGACCCGCACCTACTTCCGCAACACCGCCGACGCGGTCCGGCACACCGGGGTGGCCGCGGCCGGCACCCGGGAGCTGGAGGCGATCCTGAAGTACCAGGCGGAGGAGTTGACCGCGCGCGGCCGCCCGGTGGACGGCCGCCTCGGCGCTCTCTTCGACTAGACCCGAGACCGGATCCGAGACCGGATCCAGCCTTACGGCAGGGTCAGGATCTCGTAACCGTCCTCGGTGACCACCAGCGTGTGCTCGAACTGGGCGGTCCACCTGCGGTCCTTGGTGACGACCGTCCAGCCGTCCTTCCACACGTCGTACTCATAGGTGCCGAGGCAGATCATCGGCTCGATGGTGAACGTCATGCCCGGCTCCATCACGACGGCGAGGTCGGGCTTGTCGTAGTGCGGGATGTACAGCCCGGAGTGGAACGCCTCACCGATGCCGTGGCCGGTGAAGTCGCGGACCACGCCGTAACCGAAGCGCCGCGCGTACGCCTCGATGACCCGGCCGATCGCGTTGACCGGGCGGCCCGGGGCGACCGCGCGGATGCCCCGCATCATCGCCTCGTGGGTGCGCTCGACCAGCAGCCGGGCCTCCTCGCTGACCTCACCCACGCAGAACGTGGCGTCGGTGTCGCCGTGCACCCCGTTCAGGTACGCCGTGACGTCGACGTTGATGATGTCGCCGTCCTCCAGCACGGTGGAGTCCGGGATGCCGTGACAGATCACCTCGTTGAGCGACGTGCAGCAGGACTTGGGGAAGCCCTTGTAACCGAGCGTCGACGGATAGGCGTGGTGGTCGAGCAGGAACTCGTGCACCACCCGGTCGATCTCGTCGGTGGTCACCCCGGGTTTGCAGTGCTCACCGGCGAGCTGGGTGGCCTGCGCGGCGATCCGGCCGGCGATCCGCATCTTCTCGATCGTCTCGGCGGTCTGCACGTGCGAGCCGCGCCACTCTTTCGGGCGCTTCTTGCCGACATACTCAGGGCGGGTGATCTGCGCCGGGACCGACCGCTCACGCGACTGCTTTCCGGGCACGAGGGGGGCACGTACGGTCATGCAGGACAGCGTAACCACCTTCCGGGCCCGTCCTTGCCGCCCCCGTGGGCCTGTGGAATCGTGGTCGGCGTGGATCAAGAGTTCTCCGCCGTCGGTGAGGTCGACGGCGATCGGGTCACCGTGACGGTGACCGGTGAGGTCGACATGGCGACCGCCGGCGAGATGTTCCGGGCGGCGACCCCGGGCCGGGTCCACTCGGCCACACTGGATCTGCGCGCGGTCACCTTCTTCGACTCGGCCGCCATCCACGCCCTGGTCCGCCTGGCCGAGCACTATCCGGGCACGCTGGACGTGCTCCCCTCCGACCGGGTGCGCAGAGTGCTGGACATCTCCGGGCTCGGCGAGCAGCCCTGGATCAAGGCAGGCTGAGCGGCCGGCGCAGCACCACCTCGGTGCCGGCCTCGGACCGGTGCACCGACAGCTCGGTGAGCGCGCCGATCAGCGCCAGCCCACGGCCGCGGAACCCGGCGTCGGTGGCCGGGCGCCAGCCGCCGGTGTCCCGGATCGTCACCACGACCGCCTCCGGCTGGAACGACGCGGTCACGGTGATCCACGGCTCGGACGGGGCGACCGGGTGCTCGACCGCGTTCGCCGCCGCCTCGGAGACCGCCACGATCAGGTCGAAGGCGTCCTCGTCCGGCACCTGGTGCGCGGCCAGGAAGTCCTCCAGCCGCCGCCGCAGCACGATCAGCTTGCCGGCCTCGGACGGCAGCCGCAGCTCGAACTCCCGCGGCTCGGTCACCTCCAGCGCGACCAGGGCGATGTCGTCCCGGCGGGGCCCACGGCGGGTGGCCTTGGTCATCAGCGCGTCGAGCATGTCGTCGACGTGTTCGGTGGGCTTGGCGACGTCCGCGGTCAGCTCGCTGAGCCCGTCGTCGATGGCCTGCCTGCGGTCCTCGATCAGGCCGTCGGTGTAGAGCAGCAGCCGGGTTCCGGAATCCAGTTCGGTCTCCCTGGTCGGATAGGTGACCGACCCGAGCGCGCCGATCGGCGGGCCGAGTGCGGTGTCGTACAGGAAGGTCCCGGTCTGCCCGGTGGGGATCAGCACGGGTGAGGGATGCCCGGCCGAGGAGTAGCTCATGCGCCGGGTCCGCGGATCAAATCCGACACAGAGGACTGTCGCGAACTGCCGGCGGCCGAGCGTATCGACGAGCCGGTTCAGCCTGCTCAGGGCGGTGCCGCAGTCGAAGCCCTCCAGCAGGTACGCCCGGAGCGCGTTGCGCAGCTGCCCCATTCCGGCGGCCGCCTGCACCCCCTTGCCCACCACGTCGCCGATGACCAGGAACAACTCACCGTCCGGGCCGGCGATCACGTCGTACCAGTCGCCGCCGACCCGGGCCTCGCTGCTGCCGGGCAGGTAGCGACCGGCCACGATGGCGCCCGGTACCCGGGGCAGCGTCTGCGGCAGCAGGCTGTGCTGCAGGGTGGAGGCGATCCGGTGCTCGGTCTCGTAGAGGCGGGCGTTGGCCAGCCGCAGCCCGACCAGACGGGCCAGCTGGGTGAGCACCACGGTGTCCGCCGGGCCGGCCGGGCCGGCCGGGCCGGACCAGACCCGTAGCTCGCCCAGCGGCGGCCCGGTGGTGTCCGGCAGCGGCAGGACGGTGTCCGGCGGCAGTGATCCGGCGGCGCCGCCGTCCCGTTCGGCCCGGCCCTCCGGGGTGGTCAGCACCACCCGGCCGGCCGCGGTCATGGCCTGGATGTGCCGGGCCGCGACGTCGAGCACCTCGGCGGTGGTCGGCACCGCGTTGAGCGCGGCCGCCGCGTCGACCAGCCCCCGCAAGCGGCTGACGATCTCCCGGCGGAGCTGGCCGAGTTCCAGGTTGGCCCGGACCCGGGCGATCAGCTCCCGGGTGGAGAACGGTTTGGCCAGGTAGTCGTCGGCGCCGGCGGCCAGGCCCTCGACCGCGGACTCCTCCCCGGCGCGGGCGGAGAGCACGACGATCGGCACGTCCCGGGTCCGCGGGCCGGAGCGCAGTGCGGCGATCAGGGCGAACCCGTCCAGGCGGGGCATCATCACGTCGGTGAGCACCAGGTCGAACTGCTGCTCCCGGGTGAGTTCCAGGGCCGCCGCGCCGTCCGCCGCGGTGACCACCTCCCAGTACGGCGCGAGCAGACGGGCCACGTGGTCCCGCAGGTCGGCGTTGTCGTCGGCGAGCAGGATCCGGCCGGCCCGGGCGGACGGCGCCGGCTGAGGGATGCCCGGCCCGTCACCGGCCCACCAGGTGGCCTCGTCGACCCACAGCCGCGCCTCGGATGAGCCCGGGTCACCGGACGGGGCCGGATCGTCGCTGATCCGGTCGGCGGGCAGGTGCCCGGCGCCGAACGGGATCCGCACGGTGAACGTGCTGCCCCGGCCGGGCCGGCTGGCCACACCCACCGACCCGCCGTGCAGCTCGGCCAGTTCCCGGACCAGGGCCAGCCCGATGCCGGTGCCCTCGTGGCTGCGCGACCAGGCGCCGGTGACCCGGTGGAACCGGTCGAAGAGCATCGCCTGGTCGGCCTCGGGAACGCCGGCGCCGGTGTCCCGCACGGTCAGTTCGGCGTGTCCGGCGACCGGCCGGATCCGGACCTCGACGCCGCCCTCCCGGGTGAACTTCACCGCGTTGGAGAGCAGGTTGAAGACGATCTTCTCCCACAGCTCGTGGTCGACGTGCACGGGTTCGCCGAGCGGCGGCAGGTCGAGGGTGAGGGTCAGCCCGGCCCGGTCGACGGCCGGCCGGAACGTCTGCGCCAGTCGCGCGGTGTGCGTGGCCAGGTCGGTGGGGCGGTAGACGGCCCGCATCCGCCCGGATCCGGTCCGGGCGAAGTCGAGCACCGTGTTGGCCAGTTTGAGCAGCCGCTGCGCGTTGCGGTGCACGGGCAGCAGCCGGTCCCGCAGCGCCGGGTCGGCGATCAGATCCTCCAGCGGGCCCAGGATCAGGGTCAGCGGGGTACGGAACTCGTGGCTCACGTCGGCGAAGAAGTCCGTCTTCGCCCGGTCCAGCGCGCGCTGCCGCTCGCCCTCGCGCCGGTCGGCCACCGCGCGGGAGATCCGGGCCGCGGCCTGATCCAGGAAGTCCCGGTAGTCGTCGTCCAGGGCGAGGTGCCGGCTCACCCCGGCGACCAGGGCGCCGCCCTCGATCGGCAGGATCAGCGCCTCGGCCGCCGCGGTCGGGGGCGGATCGGTCAGCGCGGCCAGCGGCAGCACACCGGGGCGGCCGCTGTCGATCGCCGCGCGGATCGCCGGGTGCGGGGCGGGCCCGTCGTCCGGGATCAGCGCGGCGAACGGCACGTCGGCGGGTTCCGCGGTGAGCACGGCGAGCGCGGCCCGGTCCGGGCGGCCCATCTCGCTGAGTGTGCGCAGCCGGCGCTCCCGGAGGACCCGGCCGGTGGTCTCGGTGACGATGCCCAGCACCCCGCCGGGAGTGCCGTCGCCGGAGCCGATCGGGTCGAACGCGACGTCGAACCAGGTCTCCTCCGGGTAGCCGTGCCGCTCGATCACCAGGCGGTGGTCCCGGGCGTGGAAGGAGCCGTGGCGCAGCTCGTCGCCGATCCCGGCGGGCAGCCGGCCGCCCATCGCCGCGGCGAAGGCGTCGTTGTGGAACATCACCCGCTCGGGGCCCCAGAGGACGACGATCGCGGCCCGGGACGCCAGCGCGGTGACGATCGCGCCGGTCAGCTCCTCCGGCCAGCCGGCGGGATCACCGACGGGGGTGGACGCCCAGTCCATGTCGGACATCCGGGCACCGGTCTCACCACCCCGCTCGAAGGCGTTGCGCAACCGCCTCGGCAGGGCCCCCATCAGCCGCCTCCCACTCCCACCTGATCCGCGAGACAGAACCTAACACCGGACCGGCGGGAGCGCTCG
>NZ_BOMG01000047.1 GCF_016862075.1 Actinoplanes couchii
CCGACGCCTCCACCAGCGCCGCGAACACCCGGAGATCGCTGGTGCGCTCCGGATGCCACTGCACGCCCAGGGCGAAGGCCCGGCCGGGATGCTCGACGATCTCGATCACCCGGTCGTCCGGGCACCAGCCGACCGGGGTGAACTCGCCCGGATCGGCGATCGCCTGGTGGTGGAACGAGTTGACGGTCAGGGACCGGCCGAGCACCCGGTGCGCCAGGGTGCCCTCGTCGATCACCACGTCGTGCCGGCCGTAGTCGGACGCCCCGGCGGCGAGCGGGTCGGTACCGGCCGCGGCGCGGTGCCGGTCGTGCCCGATCAGCTCCGGCAGGTGCTGGTGCAGCGAGCCGCCGGTGGCCACGGCCATCAGCTGCAGCCCCCGGCAGACCCCGAGGGTCGGCAGGTCGGCGTCGAGCGCGGCACGCATCAGCAGCAGCTCGGAGGCGTCCCGGGGGCCGTCGATCTCGGTGGCCGGGTGCTGGGGTGCGCCCCAGTGCGCCGGGTCGATGTCGCCGCCGCCGCAGAAGACGATGCCGTCGAGCGCGTCGAGGACGTCGGTGCCGGGGTCGTCCGGGGTGATCAGCACCGCCCGGCCGCCGACGGCGTGCACCGCCTTCACGTAGTTCATCGGCAGCATTCCGGCGAGCAGATCGTTCCGGCCGTGCTTGACCTGTTCGGCGTACGCGGTCATGCCGATCAGGGGTCTGGTCCTGGTCAAGAGTTCTCCTCCGAGGCCGCCGCCACCAGGGCCCCGAAGAGCCGCCGGTCGCGGGCCACCTCGGGATGCCACTGCACACCGAGCACAAAACGCCGCTCCGGGTCCTCGACCGCCTCGGGCAGGCCGTCGGAGGCCCATCCGGTGACGGTGAGCGAACCGGGATCGGCGACGCCCTGATGGTGGAAGCAGTTGATGGTCGTGTCGTCGCCCATCAGGGCGGCGATCCGGCTGCCGGGTGCGAACCCGGCGGACTGGGATCCGTAGACGCCCGGTGCCGGGCGGTGTTTCTCGTGCCCGAGCAGGTCGGGCAGGTGCTGGTGCAGCGATCCGCCGGCGGCCACGGTGAGCAGCTGCATGCCCCGGCAGACGCCGAGCAGCGGCAGGTCGCGGTCGAGGGCGGCACGCAGCAGCAGCAGTTCACCGGCGTCCCGCTCGGCGTGGGTGACGGTGTGCGGCCCGGGGGCCTGCCCGTAGTGCGACGGCAGCACGTCGGGTCCACCGGCCAGCACCAGACCGTCCAGCCGGTCCAGCACGTCGGCGTCGAGATCGTCCGGCGGCAGGAGCACCGCACGGCCACCGGCGAGACGAACCGCCTCGGCGTAGTCGTGCGGGACCAGCGCGGTCGGGAGATCGACCCAGACTCCCCAACTTGCGGGGAGCACGTAGGACGTTATGCCGATGATCGGACGCATCGCACCACCGTAGTCACAGGCGCGCGGCGCCGGGAGGACCGGCGCCGCGTCACGGGCCCATCTGTCCCACCTACGCGGGGGCTGGACCGCGCCGGCGGGGATTCGACCCTTACACCTGTTGAACTGGGCGTACAGGGTTCCTTCCCCACCGTAGCGGGTCGTCAAACCTTTCAGAGCGGAGTTACGTACGCCCCGGTGATCCCGCCGTCGACGACGAACTGGGAGGCGGTCATGAACGACGCGTCGTCACTCGCCAGGAACGCCACCGCGGCGGCGATCTCCTCCGGTTCGGCGAACCGGCCCATCGGGACGTGCACCAGCCGGCGGGCGGCCCGCTCCGGATCCTTGGCGAAGAGCTCCATCAGCAGCGGGGTGGCGACCGGGCCGGGACAGAGCGCGTTGATCCGGATGCCCTCGCGGGCGAACTGGACACCCAGCTCCCGGGTCATCGCCAGCACACCGCCCTTGCTGGCGGTGTAGGCGATCTGCGACGTGGCCGCCCCGAGCAGGGCGACGAACGACGCGGTGTTGATGATCGAGCCCTTGCCCTGCCGCTGCATGTGCGGGATGGCGTACTTGCAGCAGAAGAACACGCTCGTGGTGTTGACCTTGAGAACGCGTTCCCACGCGTCCAGTCCGGTGACCAGGATCGAGTCGTCGTCGGGCGGCGAGATGCCGGCGTTGTTGAAGGCGATGTCGACCCGGCCGTGCCGTTCCGCGACGCCGTCGAAGAGGGCCTTGACCTGCTCCTCGTCGCTGACGTCACAGGCCACGAACTCGCCGCCGACCTCCTGCGCCACGGCTCTGCCCGCGTCCTCGGAGATGTCGACGGCCACCACGGTGGCGCCTTCCGCGGCGAACCGCCGCGCGGTGGCCAGGCCGATTCCACTGCCGGCGCCGGTGATCACGGCGACCCGGTCCTGCAAGCGTTCCACTCAATCTCCCGTCGAGATGAACACGTTCTTCACGTCGGTGAAGGACAACAGGGCGTCCGGTCCGAGCTCGCGGCCCAGGCCGGACTGTTTCATGCCACCGAACGGCGTCCAGTAGCGCACCGAGGAGTTGCTGTTGACGCTCAGCGCGCCGGTCTCCACCGCCCGGGAGACGCGCAGCGCACGGCCCACGTCCCGGGTCCAGATCGAGCCGGACAACCCGTACTCGGTGTCGTTGGCCAGCGCGATCGCCTCGGCTTCGTCCCGGAACGGCAGCACGCTGACCACCGGCCCGAAGATCTCCTCGCGCCAGTGCCGATCCTTGTTCGACGAGGCCAGCAGCACGGTCGGCGGGAACCACCAGCCGTCCCCCGATGGCACCGACCCCCGGAAGGCCACATCCGCCCCGTCCAGGTAGGACGCAACCGTGGCGCGCTGTCCGGAAGAGATCAGTGGGCCCATTTCAGATAAATCGCTTTTAGGATCCAAGACCCGAAATTTCTGTACGGCCGTCTCGAACAGCCCGAGGAACTTCTCGTACACCGAGGCTTCCACGAGCACCCGTGACCGGGCGCAGCAGTCCTGACCGGCATTGTCGAAGACGGCACCGGGTGCGGCGGCAGCAGCAGCGTCAAGATCGCTGTCCGCGAAGATGATGTTGGCGCTCTTGCCACCCAGCTCCAGCGTCACCCGTTTCACCTGGTCGGCACAGCCCGCCATGATCGACTTGCCGACCTCGGTGGAGCCGGTGAAACACACCTTCCGGACCGCCGGGTGGGTGACGAACCGCTGCCCGACCACGCTCCCCTTGCCGGGCAGCACCTGGAACACGCCCTCCGGCAGCCCCGCTTCCAGGGCCAGCTCGCCGAGCCGGATCGCGGTCAGCGGGGTCAGCTCGGCCGGCTTGAGCACCACCGTGTTGCCGGCCGCCAGCGCGGGCGCGAACCCCCAGCCGGCGATCGGCATCGGGAAGTTCCACGGCACGATGATCCCGACCACGCCGAGCGGCTCGTGGAACGTGACGTCGACCCCGCCGGCCACCGGGATCTGCCGCCCGGACAGCCGCTCCGGCGCGCCCGCGTAGTAGTTCAGCACGTCCCGGACGTTGCCCGCCTCCCAGCGAGCGTTCCCGATCGTGTGCCCGGCGTTGCGTACCTCAAGCCGGGCCAGGTCTTCGATGTTGTCCTCGACCTTGTCCGCGAAGCGGCGCAGCAACCGCGCCCGATCCCCGGGCGAGACCCGCCGCCACTCACCGAAGGCCGCCTGCGCACGGTCGATCGCCAGGTCGGTCTCTTCCGGACCCAGCGACGGTACGGTCGTGAAGACCTCCCCCGTCGACGGGTCGATCACCTCTGTAGTCGCCACCACAAGATCCTCACACTCAGAGGCGCTCGAAGCCACGACGGAGTTCCCAGTCGGTGACCGCGGCGTCGTAGGCCGCCAGCTCCACCCGTCCCATGTTGGCGTAGTGGGCCACCACGTCGGCGCCGAACGCCGCTTCCGCCACCCCGCTGGCCGTCCACAGGTCGGTCGCGTCCCGCAGCGTCCCGGGCACTCGCCCGGCGGTCTCGTCCAGGTAGGCGTTGCCGGCGAACTCGTCCTCCAGCGTCAGCTCGTTCTCGATCCCGTGCAGCGCCCCGGCGACCAGGGCGGCGATCGCCAGGTACGGGTTGACGTCCCCGCCCGGCACCCGGTTCTCCACCCGCATGCCCTGCCCGTGCCCGGCGATCCGCAGCGCGCAGGTGCGGTTGTCGACACCCCAGCGCAGCGCGGTCGGCGCGAACGAACCGGGCTGATAGCGCTTGTACGAGTTGATGTTCGGCGCGAAGAGCAGGCTGAACTCGCGCATGGTGGCCAGCAGCCCGGCCAGCACCCGCTGCCCGGTCACGCTCAGATGGGCCGGCCCGTCACCGAGCATCGCGGATCTGCCGTCCTCGCCGCGCAGCGAGAAGTGGATGTGGCAGGAGTTGCCCTCCCGCTCGTTGGGCTTGGCCATGAAGGTGAGCGCCATCCCCTCCTGGGCGGCGATCTCCTTGGCCCCGTTCTTGTAGATCACGTGGTTGTCGGCGCTGGTCAACGCGTCGGCGTAACGGAAGGCGATCTCGTGCTGACCGAGGTTGCACTCGCCCTTGGCGCTCTCCGGGACCAGGCCGGCGCCGTACATCTCGTTGCGGATCCGGCGCAGCAGCGGCTCCACCCGGGCGGTGCCGAGCAGCGAGTAGTCCACGTTGTACTGGTTGGCGGGGGTCAGATCCCGGTAGCCCTTGGTGAACGCCTGCTCGTAGCTGTCCTTGTAGAGCACGAACTCCAGCTCGGTCCCGGCGTAGGCGGTCAGCCCGTGCGCCGCCAGCCGGTCCAGCTGGCGGCGCAGGATCTGCCGGGGTGAGGCCGGCACCGGCTGACCGGCGGTGTCCAGCAGGTCGGCCAGCACGATCGCGGTGCCGGGCTGCCACGGCACCTTGCGCAGCGTGCTGAAGTCGGGCTTCATCACGAAGTCGCCGTAACCGGTGGACCAGGAGGACATGTCGTACCCGTCGACGGTGTTCATGTCCACGTCGACGGCGAGCAGGTAGTTGCACCCCTCGCTGCCGCCGGACACCACCTCGTCCAGGAAGAACCGCCCGTGCAGGCGTTTGCCCTGCAGGCGGCCCTGCATGTCGGTCAGGGCCAGTAGCACGGTGTCGATGCTGCCGTTGTCGACGGAGACGTCGAGCTCCTCGAGATCCATTGTTCAGTCCTATCAGTCGGTGGGCTCGCCGTGGTGCGCCTTCTCCAGCAGGTTCTGCTTCGGGCCCGTGAACCACTTCCGGGCGCTGGCGAACCACCAGATCGTGGCCGCCCCGAGCACCACCGCCACGGCGACGATCGTGTAGTTGAACGTCTCGGCGGTGATCGGCGAGGCGGGCGGAAGTACGAAGAGGACGCAGATGATCCCTACCCAGACGATCGCGATCCACCCGATCGGAGCGCTCCACTTACCCAGATTCCACGGGCCGGGCTCGAAGTCCGGGCTGAGCCGGCGCAGCAGGACCGGGCCGACGTAGGCGATGTAGAGGCCGATCACCGCGATCGAGGTGGCGGCGAAGTAGGCCACCGTGTTCCACAGCGACGGCAGCACCAGGATCGTGGACAGGGTCACGCACAGCCAGATCGAGTTGGTCGGCGTACCGGTCCGGGGGTTGACCTTCTTCCAGATCCGCGAGCCGGGGATGGCGTCGTCACGGGCGAAGGCGTAGGACATCCGGGAGTTGGCGGTGACCGACGCCATCCCGCAGAACCACTGCGCGACCATGCAGATGAAGAGCAGGAAGACACCCAGGTCCTTGCCGACCGCGTCGATGAAGATCTGCGCCGGGGGCAGCCCGAGCTCGGTGCCCAGCGCGCCCTCGTAATCCTGGATGGACCAGGTGATCGCGACCAGCAGGATGAAACCGGCGATCACCGAGACGACCACCGACAGCACGATGCCGCGCGGCGCCGCGTTGGCCGCGTCGTGGGTCTCCTCGGCGACGTGCGCGGACGCGTCGTAGCCGGTGTACGTGTACTGCGCCATGAGCAGACCCATCAGCACCGCGTAGATCCCCGCCCCGGCGAACGTGAAGCCGGTGGCGTTGTAGACCTCGGTGAACACCTCGGAGATGGGTTTGTGCTGGTCCGGGACGACGGCGAGGATGCCGACGATGACCGCCACGCCGACCAGGTGCCACCAGGCGCTGACGTCGGACAGCACCCGCACCAGGTTGACGCCGAACGTGTTCAGCAGCCCGTGCACGACGATGATGACCAGGAAGATCAGGAAGGTGGACAGCGCCGTCACCTCCAGCCCGAAGGTCAGGCTGAGGAACGCCGCGGTGGTGATCGCCGCGCCGAAGTCGATGGCCGCGGTGACGGCCACCTCGCCGAGGAAGTTGAACCAGCCGACGAACCAGGCCCAGGCGGGTTTGTTCTTCTTGGCCAGCGCGGCGGCCCACCAGTAGAGGGCGCCCGCGGTCGGGTAGGCCGAGCACACCTCGGCCATGGCCAGGGCCACGAAGGTGACCATGATGCCGACGAAGAGCCAGCCCAGGGTGATCGCGACCGGGCCACCGGCCTTCATGGCGATGCCGTACGAGGTGATCGCGCCGGCCAGGATCGAGATGATCGAGAAGGAGACGGCGAAGTTGGAGAAGCCGGAGAGCCGGCGGTGGAGTTCCTGCTTGTAGCCGAGTTGGGCGAGTCGTTCTTCGTCGGTGCTCATCGAGGTTGCCCCTCTACCCACGTAGGACTGTGACCTGAGCCACTGCTGGGCTCATGATCGCTCCGCCGTGTTACGGCAGTCAATGCGCAGCGTTAATTGCGTTGCCGCGCCGGCGACCCGGTGCGAGCCTTGAGTCACGGGCGACCCCTCGGCAGGATCGCCAGTGGACACCCCTCCCGCGGCGGCGCGGGGCGCGGTCACCTCTCTCAAGGATCAAGCGCCCGCCCCGCTCCGCCGCACCTTCCTCGAAGCATTCATGCAGGTCAGTCTGACTTTTCCGGAAAAAATCTACAGCGGCGACACTAGAAATTTCGGCGGGACCGGCCTACATTTGGTTTGTCGGTCACGGCCGACAGCGCAACTGGCACAGTCGCTGAGTTGGAGAAGGAGGACGAGATACCGCAGCAACGCGTAATCAAGACGTCCCCGACCCGACGCGAGGTGATCGCAGCTGATGCCCAACTCTGGTCGACTGCTAGCGGCACGCAGCCTGTCGACCCATGAGCCGGTCTGAGCCGGCCACACAGAATTGAAAAGCCAGGGCCCCGGTTACCCGCCGGGGCCCTGGCCTGTGTCTAGATAGGTGGCATGGACCGAGACAGTCCCGTGTTCAGCATGGGCCGCGCCGCCGAGACGATCGGTGTGACGGCGGCTTTTCTGCGCAGCCTCGACGAGGCCGGGCTGATCGAGCCGGAGCGGTCGGCCGGCGGCCATCGCCGTTATTCGCGTCATCAGCTCGACCTGGCGGCCCGGGTCCGGCTCCTGCTCGACCAGGGTTTCCTGCTGGGCGCGGCCTGCCGGATCGTCACCCTGGAGGACCGGCTGTCCGCCGCCCACCAGCACATCCGTGACCTGGGCGGCCGGGTGCAGCCGGACGAGGACGCGACGATTCCCACGCAGACGCGACGATCCTGAGAACCGTGCGTATGGTCACCGCATGCCATCGGTGACCCCCGACGAATGGCGACGCCCCGGCCCGACCGCACGTCAGCGCCGCATCGACGTGTGGACCGGGCTGGCCGTGGCCGCCGTCGCCGTGATCAACCTCTTCCTCTCCCGCGGTGGCGGGATCTTCGACTTCGTCCCCGCCGTCGCGCTGTGGGAGCAGGTCGTGTGGGTGCTCGCCATCACCCTGCCGCTGACCGTCCGGCGGCGGTACCCGGAGGCGGTGGCCATCACCGTGGCACTCGCCCTGCTGGTCAGCCGGCAACGGGGCATCCAGGAGCTGCAGATCACCACTGGTGTCCTGTTCGCGGCGATCTACACGCTCGGCGCGTGGGGCCGGAACCGCGCCGTCTCCCGGAACCTGCGCCTGGGCCTGGTCGGCTTCGCGCTGGTCTGGATCACCCTCGCCGTCCTGGTGTTCGGCGGCCCGCTTCCGGAACCGGCGGTAGCCGCCTCGCTGACGATGAACGTCCTGGTGGTCAACGCCGGTTTCTTCGCCTTCTGTCACCTGATGGGGGACGCCGTCTGGAATGGTGTCCGCCGCCGCCACGAGCTGGAGGAACAGGCCGCGGAGCTGCGGGCCGCGCAGGCCCTGGCCGCCGAGCGCGCCGTCCTCGGCGAGCGGGTCCGGATCGCCCGGGAACTGCACGACGTGGTCGCCCACCACGTGTCGGTGATGGGCATCCAGGCGTCCGCCGCCCGCCGGGCCCTGGACAAGGACCCGGTCCGGGCCCGGACCGCACTGTCCGCGGTCGAGGAGGGCGCCCGCACCGCCGTCGACGAGCTGCGCCGGATGCTCGGCGCCCTGCGCTCCGGGGAGGCCGAGCCGGCGACCGTCGAGAAGGTCGGCGTCGACCGGCTGCCGGAGATCACCGACCGGGCCCGGGAGGCCGGGCTGACCGTGGAGTTCGCCGTCTACGGTGAGCCGGTGCCGCTGCCCGAGTCGCTCTCCCAGGCCGTCTACCGGATCGTCCAGGAGGCGGTGACCAACACCCTCAAACACGCCCACGCCCGTACGCTCGACGTCCGGGTCCGTTACCTGAACGGGGAACTGGAACTGGACGTCACCGACGACGGACGGGGAGGTTCCGCCGCGGCCGGCGGGATGGGCCTGGTCGGCATGCGCGAGCGGGTGTCCGTGCACGACGGGACGCTCACCCACGGCCCGCATCCGGACGGCGGCTACCGGGTCCGCGCCCGGTTCCCGTACCAGACCGGGGTGCCCGCGTGAGCGTCAGCGTGCTGCTCGTGGACGATCAGCGGCTGGTCCGTACCGGCTTCCGGGTCATCCTCGAGATGGAGGACGACATCGTGGTGGCCGGGGAGGCCGCCGACGGCGCCGAGGCGGTCGAGATGGCGCTGCGGCTGCGCCCCGACGTGGTGCTGATGGACGTCGAGATGCCCGGCATGGACGGTCTGGAGGCGACCCGGCGGATCGCGGCCGGGGGCGGCCCGTCGGTGCTGATCCTGACCACGTTCGACCGTGACGACTATCTGTTCGCCGCGCTCCGGGCCGGGGCCAGTGGTTTCCTGCTCAAGAACGGCACCCCGGAGGCCCTCACCGAGGCGGTACGGGTGATCGCCGCGGGTGAGGCCCTGCTCGCCCCGGCCGTGACCCGCCGGGTGATCGCCTCCTTCTCCGCTCCCGGCACCCCCGGTGTCCGCCTCGATCAGCTCACCCCGCGCGAGCACGAGGTGCTGGAGCTGCTCGCCGCCGGGGCCACCAACGCGGAGATCGCGGTGGCGCTGCGGCTCGGCGAGGCGACCGTGAAGACCCACGTCAGCCGGGTGCTGACGAAGATCGGGGCACGGGACCGCGCGCAGGCGGTGGTCCTGGCGTACGAAATGGGGGTGGTGGTCCCGGGTCCTCCTGGAGGATGACATCCCCGAGCCGGACGACACCGGGTCCGTCGATCAATAGCGTGGACGCATGACAACCGTCCTGAACGTGGAGGCCGTGAACCGGTCCTTCGGGGAGCGCCAGGTCCTCAAGGACGTGTCGTTCTCGGTGGGCACCGGCCGGCTGACCGGCTTCGTCGGCGCGAACGGTGCCGGCAAGACCACCACCATGCGGATCGTCCTGGGTGTGCTCGGCGCCGACAGCGGCACGGTGAGCTGGCGCGGCGCCCCGGTCACCCGGGCCGCCCGGCAGAGTTTCGGATACATGCCGGAGGAGCGCGGGCTCTATCCGAAGATGACCGTCGGCGAGCAGATCGTCTACCTGGGCCGGTTGCACGGCCTGAGCGCCGCCGACGCCAGGCAGCGCACCACCGCCCTGCTGGAGCGGCTGGAACTGACCGAGCGGGCCGGCGAGACGGTGGAGAAACTGTCGCTCGGCAACCAGCAGCGGGCCCAGATCGCCGCGGCCCTGGTGCACGACCCGGAGCTGCTGGTGCTGGACGAGCCGTTCTCCGGTCTCGACCCGATCGCGGTGGAGAAGGTGCTGGCCGTGCTCCGGGAGCGGGCCCGGGCCGGCGCCGCGGTGCTCTTCTCCAGCCACCAGCTGGAGCTCGTCGAGCGTCTCTGCGACGACCTGGTGATCATCGCGGACGGCACGATCCGGGCCGCCGGGCCGCGGGCCACGCTGCGCGAGCAGTACACCCTGCCCCGGTACCGGATCGAGGTGGACGGTGACGCCGGCTGGCTGCGCGACGAGCCGGGCGTGACCCTGACCGAACTGGACGGCGCGCACGCCGTCTTCGACCTGACCCCGGGCGCCGACGATCAGACGGTGCTCCGGTCCGCCCTGGCCCGTGGCCCGGTGCGGGCCTTCGCCCCGGTGCGCCCCACGCTCGCCGAGATCTTCCACGAGGTGATCCAGTGACCACGTTCCAGGCCGCCCGGCTGGTCTTCGCCCGCGAGCTGACGGCCAAGCTCCGGGACAAGGCGTTCATCTTCAGCACCGTGTCGTTCCTGGTCGTCCTGATCGGGTCGATCGCCATCCCGGCCATGCTCAACGGCGGCCCGACCCGGGTCGCGGTGGTCGGCGGCACCTCCGCCCCGGTGCTGGGCGCCGCCGCTCTGGAGGTGGTCGAGGCCACCGACGCGGCGGCCGCCGAGCGGTTGGTCCGCGACGGCGACGTGGCGGCCGCGGTGCTGCCCGGGCCGCGGGTGCTGGCCCTGGAGGAGGCGCCGGACGAGGTGCTCGACGCGCTGAGCACACTCCCGCCGGTCGAGCTGCTGCAGGCGCAGCCCTTCGACCCGGTCCTCGCGACGCTCGTGCCGCTGGCTCTCGCCATGCTCTGCTACATCACCTCGATGCTGTTCGGCATCCAGATCTCGCAGAGTGTGGTGGAGGAGAAGCAGACCCGGATCGTCGAGATCCTGGTCGCCAGCATCCCGGTGCGGGCCCTGCTGGCCGGCAAGGTCGCCGCGATCACCGTGCTGGCCTTCGCCCAGATGGCCCTGCTGGTGGTGATCGCGCTGATCGGCACCCGGGTGGCCGGTCTCGACTCCGGGGTGATCGACGCCATCCGGCCGGCCCTCGGCTGGTTCCTGCCGTTCTTCGCCCTCGGTTTCATCATGCTCGCCACCGTCTGGGCCGCGGTCGGCGCGCTGGCCGCCCGGCAGGAGGACCTGGGCAGCACCACCGGAACCGTGCAGATGCTGATCCTGATCCCGTTCTTCGCGGTGATCTTCATGCGGGACAACGACGCGGTGCTGACCGCGCTGTCGTACTTCCCGTTCTCCGCCGCGATGGCCATGCCGATCCGGATCTTCGAGAACGACGCGGCCGCGTGGGAACCGTTCCTGGCCCTGGCGGTCCTGGTGGTCAGCGCGATCGGCATGCTCCTGGTCGGTGCCCGGGTCTACCAGGGTTCGCTGCTGCGGACCAACGGCAAGACCTCGTTCCTGGCCGCCTGGCGGACCCGCAGCACGGTCTGATCCGGTTCCTTCCGGGGCAGCGACCTCAGCCAGGTGGTGGACATCACGTTCGTATCGAGGGCAGGATCGTGGTCATGTCGATGCGATGGGGCATGACCGTGCCGTTCAGTGGCGTTCCGCTCGCCGAGCACGCCACCGTCTTCACGGCGCTGGCCGATGCGGGTTTCACCGACGCCTGGTCGGCCGAGGTCAACGGCACCGACGGGTTCACCCCGCTGACGCTGGCCGCCGCCTGGGAGCCGCGGCTCCGGCTCGGTACCGCGATCGCCCCGGTCTTCACCCGCGGGCCCGGGCTGCTCGCGATGACCGCCGCCGCGCTGGCCGAGGCGGCGCCCGGCCGGTTCCAGCTCGGGATCGGGGCGTCGTCACCGGTGGTGGTCGGGGATTGGAACGCGGTCGAGTTCGGTAAACCGTTCGCCCGCAGCCGGGACGTGCTCCGGTTCCTGCGCCCGGCCCTCGCCGGTGAGCTGGTGGACGGCGATTTCGACACCTTTTCGGTACGCCGGTTCCGGCTGGAGCGCCCGCCCGCGGTCCCGCCGCGGATCATGCTGGCGGCGCTGCGTCCCGGCATGCTCCGGCTGGCCGCCGCCGAGGCCGACGGGGTGATCCTGAACTGGCTGTCCGCCGCCGACGTGAGCACCGCCCTGGCCGAGACGAAGGAGGCCGGCCCGGATTTCGAGGTGGCCACCCGGATCTTCATCGTGCCGACCGAGGACGCCGGGTACGCCCGGACCATCGGCCGCCGGCTGATCACGTCGTACCTGACGGTGCCCGCCTACGCCGCCTTCCACCGCTGGCTGGGCCGGTCCGACAGGCTCGCGCCGATGTGGGCGGCCTGGGAGTCCGGTGATCGCAAGGGCGCGCTGGCCGCCATCCCGGACAGTCTGGTCGACGAACTGATCGTGCACGGTTCGCCGGAGCAGTGCCGGGCGCGGGTACGGGCCTACGCCGACGCGGGCGTGACGATCCCGGTCATGGCGCTGATGCCGACACCCGAGCTGACCTCCGGCGGCCTTCCGGCACTGCTGGACCTGATCGGCGCACTGGGACACCCGGCGGCCTGACCCCGCGTACCAGCAAATGGAAAAGAGGCGCACCCGGAACCTCCGGGTGCGCCTCGTGCCGCGCCTGCCTCACTCGCTTTCGGCGAGAATCGCGTAGAGCTTGCGCTTGGTCTCGTTGAGGATCTCCAGCGCCTTCTGCCGCTGCTCCGCGTTGCCGCTGAAGCCGACCTGCTTGAGCGCGCCCATGATGCCGACCGCCGCGTCGCGGAAATCCTGCACCTGGGACATGGTGTCCTCACCGATCTGGGCCCACGGCGGGTTCTGTGCCGCGGTCTCGGCCTCGGGCCGCCCGTCCTCGGTGAGGCGGTAGCTCTTGCGGCCGCCCTCGGCGGTGACCTCGATCAGGCCCTCGTCCTCCAGCAGCTGGAGCGTCGGGTAGACCGAGCCGGGGCTCGGGCGCCAGATGCCGCCGGTGCGGGAGTCGAGCTCCTGGATCATCTCGTAGCCGTGCATCGGGCGCTCCACGAGCAGCGCCAGGATGGCGGGCCGGACATTCTGCCGGCCGCCGCGGCCTCGTCGTGGGCCGCCCCGGCCGCCGAAATCCGGCCCCGGGCCGCCCGGGCCACCGGGGCCGAAGGGGAATCCGGGCGGGAAGCCGAAGCCGCGCCGGCGGAATCCACCGAAGCCCTCGAAACCTTCGTGCGGGTGGTGTCCATGAGTGTGCCTCATGATCTTCTCCGTTCTGTCGTCGATAGTTAGACGATATATCGGCAACGTGTCGGCCGCAAGGGTTTCTGGGAACGATGGGTTGCGGTACGTGTCGAGGGGCCGCCATCTGGCAATCTGGTATCTGTGTTGACGGTGCCCATTCGCCAGCTCGGTGAGCCCGAGCGCGCGGCCGTCGAGCGAATCCTCGACGCCGATCCCTATGCGGGCGCCCAGATAGCGGAGCGCGTGGCCGCTCACGGACTGAACTGGTGGCGTTCCGACGGCCGGATCTACGGCTACGAGCCGGCGCGGCACATCGAGTCGCTGATCTGGTCCGGCGCGCATCTGGTGCCGGTCGGCGCGACTCCGGCGGCGACCGCGGCCTTCGCCGATCTGCTCGGGGCCGAGCCACGGATCTGTTCGTCGATCATCGGCCGGTCCGAGGCGGTGCTCGACCTGTGGGACCGGCTGGGCGGCAACTGGGGCCCGGCCCGCGAGGTGCGGCCCCATCAGCCACTGCTGGTCACCGACCGGGATCCGCTGGTCCGCCCCGACCCGGGGGTGCGCCTGGTCCGGTCCGGCGAGGTGGATCAGCTGTTTCCGGCGGCGGTGGCGATGTACACCGAGGAGGTCGGCGTCTCACCGTTGCAGGACGACAACGGGCGCGGCTACCGGCGGCGGATCGCGGAGCTGGTGAAGGCGCGCCGGGCGTACGCGAAATTCGACGGTGACCTGGTGATCTTCAAGGCCGAGCTGGCGATCGTGACCCGGCGCACCACGCAGGTGCAGGGCGTCTGGGTCCACCCGGACTATCGCGGGCACGGGCTGGCGACCAGCGCGATGGCGGCGGTGGCGGCGGACGCGCTGCGGCGGGTGGCGCCCACGGTCAGCCTCTACGTGAACGACTACAACACCCCGGCCCGCCGGGTGTACGCGAACTGCGGCTTCGTCTCGGCCGGCAGCTTCGCCACGATCCTGTTCTGAGGGGCCCGGCCCCTCTGTTCCGAGAGGCCCGGCCCCCGAGGACCGGACCCCTCAGCGAAACGTCAGTGGACGGTCACGACCGGGCCGGGGAGCAGCTCCCGCAGCTCGTCGGGCAGCTCCGCGCCCATCTCGTCGGCGAGGCGCAGCGCCTCCTCGACCAGGGTCTCCACGATGATCGACTCCGGCACGGTCTTGATGACCTTGCCCTTGACGAAGATCTGGCCCTTGCCGTTGCCGGACGCCACACCCAGGTCGGCCTCGCGAGCCTCGCCGGGACCGTTGACGACACAGCCCATCACGGCCACCCGCAGCGGCACCGGGAACCCGTCGAGGGCCGCGGTGACCTGCTCGGCGAGCGTGTAGACGTCGACCTGCGCACGACCGCAGGACGGGCAGGACACGATCTCCAGGCCCCGCTCCCGCAGACCCAGCGACTCCAGGATCTGGTTGCCGACCTTGATCTCCTCGACCGGCGGGGCGGACAGCGACACCCGGATGGTGTCGCCGATGCCCTCGGCGAGCAGGGCGCCGAACGCGACGGCGCTCTTGATGGTGCCCTGGAACGCCGGGCCGGCCTCGGTCACGCCGAGGTGCAGCGGGTAGTCGCACTGCTCGGCGAGCTGCCGGTACGCCCGGATCATCACGACCGGGTCGTTGTGCTTGACCGAGATCTTGATGTCCCGGAACCCGTGCTCCTCGAACAGTGAGCACTCCCACAGCGCCGACTCGACAAGCGCCTCGGCGGTGGCCTTGCCGTACTTCTCCAGCAGGCGCTTGTCCAGCGAGCCCGCGTTGACGCCGATCCGGATCGGGATGCCGGCGTCGCCCGCCGCCTTCGCGATCTCCTTGACCTTGTCGTCGAACTGCCGGATGTTGCCCGGGTTGACCCGGACCGCGGCACAGCCGGCGTCGATCGCGGCGAACACGTACTTCGGCTGGAAGTGGATGTCGGCGATCACCGGGAGCTGGGACTTCTTGGCGATCGCGGGCAGCGCCTCGACGTCGTCCTGGGACGGCACCGCGACCCGGACGATCTGGCAGCCGGAGGCGGTCAGCTCGGCGATCTGCTGGAGCGTGGAGTTGACGTCGGAGGTGAGCGTGGTGGTCATCGACTGGACACTGACCGGGGCACCGCCGCCGACGAGCACTCCCCCGACGTTGATCTGGCGACTCTGCCGCCGGGGAGCAAGCGGCGGCGGAGGTACGGCCGGCATTCCGAGACTGATCGCAGTCATCTCACTACTCACTTGAAGATCGAGATTGGGTTGATGATGTCAGCGGTGACGGTCAACAGGGTGAACGCACCACCGATCAGGATGACCGCATAGGTCACGGGCATCAACTTGTAGTAGTCCACCCGGCCCGGGTCGGGACGGCGGAAACGCTTGTAGAGCCACGATCGTGCCGCTTCGAACCAGGCGATGGCGATGTGCCCGCCGTCGACCGGGAGGAGCGGCAACAGGTTGAAGATGCCGATGAACACGTTCAGCGAGATGAAGACCTGCCAGAAGACCTCGGGCACGCCCTTCTCGATGGCCTCGCCGCCGATCCGGCTGGCCCCGACGACGCTGATCGGGGTCTCCGGGTCGCGCACGTCACCGGTGATCGAATTCCACAGGGCGGGGACCTTCTCCGGGATCCGGGCCATCGCCTTGAACGAGTTCTCCACCAGGTACCAGTTGAACTGCCCGGCGGCGGGGATCGCGGTCAGCGGATTGTATTCGATGACGGTGGGCTGGTCGGTCTCCCAGCTCACACCGGCGACCGAGACCTGGGAGATCGCGCCGTTCGGGTCGTCCAGCGGGCGCCGTTCGGCGCTGACCAGGTCGACCGTCGCGGTGCCGGTCTGGCCCGCCCGGACGTACTCGAACGGCGTCGGGCCGGCCGGGGTGGCCCGGATGGCGTCGGTGAGCTGGCCGTAGTTGGTCACCGCGGTGGCGCCGACCTTGGTGATCACGTCACCGGTCTGCAGCCCGGCCGCCTTCGCCGGGGCCGCCGCGGCGCTGCCCTGGCCGGGCACGCAGTCGGTGGCGGTGTCGCTCAGCGAGGTGCGGATGCAGTCCGCGACGTAGATCATCGCGGGGGCGGCCCGCTGCTGCTCCGCATTCTGCGGCAGGTCGATGTTGGGCAGGCCGATGCTCCAGGCCATCGCCCAGGCGCCGGTGAGGGCGAGCAGGAAGTGGGCGATCGAGCCGGCCGCCATCACGACGGTCCGCTTCCAGACCGGGAACCGCCACATGGCGCGGTGCTGGTCCTCGGGGGCGACGTCGTCGTCCTGCGGCGTCATGCCGACGATCTTGCAGAAGCCGCCGAGGGGGATCAGTTTCAGTCCGTACTCGGTCTCGCCCCGGGTGAACGAGAAGATCGTCGGCCCGAAGCCGACGAAGTATTTGGTGACCTTCATTCCGAAGCGCTTGCCGGTGATCATGTGACCCAGCTCGTGGAGACTCACCGAGATCAAGATGGTCAGCGCGAAGGCACCCGCACCCAGCCAGAAAAGCATCAGGCTCCTTCAGCCTCAATTGTCCGCTGTGCCTGGGCCCGCGCCCACGCCTCGGCGGCAAGCACGTCATCGACGGTACCCGGCTCCGCGAAATCAGGGGCCGCGGCAAGCACACGTTCCAGGGTGTCGACGATGCCCAAGAAAGGTAGCCGACCGGACACGAAAGCGGCCACACACTCCTCGTTCGCGGCGTTGAAGATCGCCGGGCGGCAGCGTCCGGCCCGCCCGGCCGCCTTGGCCAGCCGCACCGCCGGGAACGCCTCGTCGTCGAGCGGACGGAACTCCCAGTTGTGCGCCTGCGTCCAGTCGACCGCCGCGGCCGCTTCCGGCACCCGGTCCGGCCAGGCCAGCGCGAGCGCGATCGGCAGCCGCATGTCCGGCGGGCTGGCCTGGGCCAGGGTCGAGCCGTCGGTGAACTCCACCATCGAGTGGATCACCGACTGCGGGTGGACCATGACCTCGATGTCGTCGTACGGCACGTCGAACAGCTCGTGCGCCTCGATCACCTCGAGCGCCTTGTTGACCATGGTGGCCGAGTTGATCGTGACGACCGGGCCCATGTCCCAGGTCGGGTGCTTGAGCGCCTCCTCGGGAGTGACGTTCGTCAACTCCTCGCGCCGGCGGCCCCGGAACGCCCCGCCGCTCGCGGTCAGCACCAGCCGCCGGACCTCGGCCGCCGTGCCGCCGCGCAGGCACTGGGCCAGCGCCGAGTGCTCCGAGTCGACCGGGACGATCTGCCCCGGCTTGGCGATCCGCCGAACCAGCGGGCCCCCAGCGACCAGGGACTCCTTGTTCGCCAGCGCCAGGATCCGGCCCTCCTGGAGAGCCGCGAGGGTGGGCGCCAGGCCGAGGCTGCCGACGACGCCGTTGAGCACGACGTCACAGGGCCAGCGGGCCAGCTCGGTCATCGCGTCCGGCCCGGCCACGATCTTGGGCAGTTTGAAGTCGCCGCTGGCCCAGCCGCGCTTCTGTGCCTCCGCGTAGAAGGCCAGCTGGAGATCCTGGGTGACCGAGGCGCGGGCCACCCCGACCACCTCGACGCCCAGTTCCAGGGCCTGGGCGGCGAGCAGTCCGACGTTGCCGCCGCCCGCGCCGAGGGCCACCACCCGGAACCGGTCCGGGTTGCGGCGGACTATGTCGATGGCCTGGGTCCCGATGGACCCGGTGGAGCCGAGCAGTACGAGGTCACGCATACCGCACATCTTCCCCTGCTGGTGCACGACGGGACGACCGCGGGTATGACCACCCCATGTTCCGACTCCTGCGGGGAAAAGACGTCGCCCTGCACGCCGCGGCCATCACGTTCTACAGCGGGATCGCGCTGATCCCGGCCGCCCTGCTGGCGATCTGGCTGACCGGGCTGACGGTCGGCGAGGACCGGGTCCGGCGCCTGACCGGGCTGACGCTCGCGGCGCTGCCGGACGAGATCGGCGCTCCGCGCGCGCTGGGCGCGCTGATCGACGCCGGGTTGGCGCTCACCCCACTGTTCGCGCTGGCCAGCCTTCTCCCGGCGACGTTGTACGGGGAGGGCCTGCGCCGTGCCTTCGCCTCGCTGTCGGCACCGTCCGACCGGCTGACCGGCTGGCGTGGCCGGCTGGCCTGGCTGCCGCTGCTGGCCGCGGCGCCGGCTCTGCTGCTCGCGCTGTTCCTGGCGCTGCCGACGACCAGCGGGCTGTGGCTGCGCGGCGGCTGGTGGTCGGTGCTGGCCGTGGTGCTGTCGTTCCTGTCCTGCTGGCTGGTGCTGACCCCGATGGTGATCTGGGTGTTCCGGTACGTGGCCCCGGGCCGCCCATCGTGGCTGCCCACCGTGCTGATCGGTTCGTTCACCGCCGCGAACCTGGCCGGGTTCCTGCACGGCGCGGTGCTGTTCTGCTCGTTCCCGCTGGATCTGGGGGTGCCGTTCGGCGGGTTCACTGAAGTCGGCGCGACGGTGGCGATCGGCCTGTGGCTCTACCTGCTGCACACTGTGTTACTGGCCGGTTTCGCTGTGACGCACGCCGTGAAGTCTCCGTCAACGGACGATTCACCGAGGTTGGTATCGATCACGGAGGGGTAGCGTCCCGGTACATGACCCCCATTCCGGACCGTTCCGACGTGGTGATCATCGGGGCCGGTCACAACGCTCTGGTCTCCGCGATCCTGCTCGCCCGCGCCGGGCTCGACGTCGTCGTGCTCGAGGCCGCCGGCACGCTCGGCGGCGCCACCCGCACCGAGCACCCGTTCGCCAAGGTGCCCGGTCTCGGCCAGTCCACCGGCTCCTACCTGCTCGGGCTGATGCCGCCCGAGCTGCTGCGCACCCTGGACGTGCGGATCCCGACGCTGCGACGTGATCCGCACTACTTCCTGCCCGGGGCCGGGCCGGGTGCGCCGTACCTGCTCTTCGGTAGTGACGCCGAGGCCAACCGCGCCCAACTGGACGACCGGGACGCCCGCGCCGACGAGGCCCTGGCCATCGAGATCGGCGCGCTGCGGTCCGATCTGGCGCCGTCCTGGCTCCAGGAGCCGCTGCCGGTCGAGGAGATCGCCGAACGGCACATCCGGCCGCCGCTGCAGAGCACGTTCCTCGACCTGGTCCGTGGCTCGGTCGCCGACTACCTGGCCCGGTTCGGGTTCAAGAGCGAACTGCTGACCGCGATGTACGCGGTGACCGACGGGCTGTCCGGGCTGAACGCGGGGCCGGACGATCCCGGGACCGGGCACAACTTCCTGGTGCACAACATGTGCCGGCTGCCCGGGTCGGACGGGACGTGGCTGATCGCCGAGGGCGGGATGGGCACCGTGTCACGGGTCTTCGCCGACGCGGCGCGGGCCGCCGGAGCCCGGCTGTACACCGATGCCCGGGTGACGTCGGTGACAGTGGACGGCGGGGCCGCCGGTGGAGTGGTGCTCGCCGACGGGCGGACGGTGTCGGCCCGGGTGGTGCTGGGCGGCTGTGACCCGTACCAGCTGATGGATCTTGTGCCGGAACGTTCTCTGCCCCCGGCGCTCACCGAGCGGATGGCGGCGGTCAAGCGCCCCGGCACCACCCTCAAGGTCAACCTCGCGCTGCGGGACCTGCCGGCCTTCCCCTGCCTGCCGGCCGGGGCGCCGTCACCGTTCGGGTCGACGATCCACCTGCTGCCCGGGGACGGGTCGCCGATGGCGAACCTGCGGGCGATGTGGGCGGACGTGCAGGCCGGGCGGCTGCCGGCCGAACCGACGATCGAGTGGTACCTGCACACCACCGTCGACCCGTCGCTGCGCGACGAGGCCGGACACCATTCCTCGGCGCTCTTCGTGCAATCGGTTCCCTACCAGCCGGCGGGTTCGTCGTGGGATCAATCCCTCGGCGGGTACGTGGAACGGCTGCTCGCCATCTGTGACAGGTACGCGCCCGGCACCTCGGACCTGGTCGCCGACGTGTTCCCGCTCACGCCGCCCGGGATCGAGAAGCACTTCGGGATCACCGGCGGGCACATCCACCACGTCGACAACACCGTCGCGTTCGATCAGCGGATGCCGTACGCCACCGGGCTCGACGGGCTCTATCACGGCTCGGCCGGAGCACACCCGGCCGGCAGCGTGATCGGCGCGGCGGGCCACAACGCGGCCCGCCGCATCCTGACGGACCTGGGCCGCTAGGCCTTCTTCTCGGCGCGGATCTTGTGGCCGACGCTGGTCAGGCAGCGGCCGCTGGGCAGGTCGAACTTCCAGCCGTGCAGCTGGCAGGTCAGGGTGTTGCCGTCGAGGATCCCGAAGCGGGACAGGTCGGCCTTCAGGTGCGGGCAGCGCCGCTGGACGGTCCAGTCACCGAACTCGGTGTCCTCGGCGTCGACGGCCTTCTCGTGCTCGTCGTACCAGCCCTCGGCGTACTGCAGCCGCTCCTCGGAGAGGCACTTGAAGAACGCGTAGACGAACTCGTTGTACTGCCCGATCCGGGCCGCGGAGAAGCGGCAGGAGAGGAACAGCGAGTTCACCCAGTCGCCCTCGTCGATGAAGATGAGGTGCTCGATCAGCTCGCGCTGGGTGCGGAAGCGGTAGCGGACCTTCTCGTCGGCGTACGCCCGGACCTGCTTGCCCGGGAAGTCCACCACGATCGACTCGACCTCGTCGCCGTCGTAGGAGACCAGGTCGAACCGGACCGGACCGCCGACGCCCTTGGCCATGAAGATCGACTCTTCGAGCAGCGGCTCGATCCGCTTCTTCAGCTCACCCAGGACGTCGACCTCGGGGTGCCGCCAGGACGCCTTCTCCGCCTCGATGACCGGGCGCTTGCGCTCCCGCATCTCCTCCAGGTGCTGCTTCTTGTTCGCGAAGAACTCGTCGACAGGCGTCGGGTGGGTGGTGGTCTGCTTCGTGCCGCCGTCGGTCAGCACCGTCACACTGCCCGGCAGCTGCACGACCCCGTTGGTGCCGCCGACCTTCGCGTACTCGGTCATGAACACCGACTGGTCCGGGAAGATGTTGCCCTCGTCGCCGTGGATGTCGTTGAACTGCCACAGCTCGTCGTCGAGGAAACACGGCGGGCCGGCGATCGGAAAGACGAAGTCCGCCTTCAGGTCGTCGATGTAACGCCAGGTGCGGTCGAACTGGCGCTCCCGCTTCTGCTTGCCGAACGCGGTCTTCGCGTTCTGCGGCAGCTCGTAGACCATCGGGTACCAGATCGCGCCGGAGAACTGCAGCATGTGCGCGTGCACGTGACCCAGCTCGTTGAAGCGGGACAGGTCGGACGGGCGGGCGTCGTTCTGGTTCAGCACCCGGATGCCGTCGTGCTCCACCCACAGTGACGAGTCACCGATCGGGCCGTCGGTCGGGCTGATCAGCGCCTGGATCATCACCTTCAGACCGCCGTCGAGCTCGTGCACCTCGTCCGACTTGGTCCGCAGGAAGCTGGTGAAGCCGAGATCACGCAGCTCGTCCTCGAGCTGGGAGGTCGGGTACTCCGGCAGCAGGACGGTGGCCTTCTTGTTGATGTATTTCTTCAGGTGCACCGCGTCGAAATGGTCCCGGTGCAGGTGGGACACGTACAGATAGTCGACGTCACCGAGGGTCTCCCAGTCGAGCAGGGAGTTGTCCGGGAACGGAAACCACGAGGCGAAGAACGCAGGGTTGACCCACGGATCGCACAGAATGCTGCCTGCAGCGGTGTCGATCCGCATGCTCGCATGGCCGGTGCCGGTGATCCGCACTTGTAGCTCCTTCGCTTGCGGCTTCCTAACCTTTTGACCGCCTCGAAAGTACAGCCGGGTTGCTGGCTCGCGCCCATCGACCCCGTGACAGACTGTTCCCGACATCGACTTCTTCAGGAGGGAGCGACCGTGGCCGCGGACGAACACCACGAGGTCTACGCGCCCGACCAGCTCAAGCCGGGCAACCGCAAGCGCGGTCAGAAGGGCGCGATCATCTCCGCCCTGATCATGCTGCTCTTCTTCTGGGGCAACCAGCAGGGCAAGACCGAGATGGTCTGGCTCGTCGCGGTCGCCGTCGGCCTGATCGCCATCGTGATCGGCGACATCGTCCTGCGCCGCAACGGCCTGCGCGGCAACGACTGACGCTTCTTCAGAAGGAGGGCCGTCTTTGCGGATCGGCCCTCCTTCGAATCACCTCGGCCCGCGGAGCAGGATGTCCTTGACCTCGCGCAGGGCGGCGTCCACCTCGGCCTCGAAGTAACCGTTGGGCACCAGACCGAACTGCAGCATGTCGAGATCGTTCTCGTTCACCGGCATCGGGCCGCGGCCGGTCATCGCCTGCAGAATGCCCTCGAACAGCCGGTCCACCTGCATCGGGTCGTAACCGCTGCCGAACCGGCGCGGCTGGAACGTGCGGCGCAGCTGGTCCACCCGGTACAACTCGCCACCCGGCTCACCGAGCGGCGGGCCCAGCTGGGGCTGCGGAGGCTGCTGCGGCTGGCCGTAACCACCGCCGCCGCCACCGCCGTAGGCCGGCGGGCCGCTCATCGGGGCGCCCGGCATCGGCGAACCAGGCATGGCCATCGGGGAACCGGGCATCGGGCCGTTCGGCATCTGGCCGTAACCGCCGCCACCGCGCTGCTCGCGCTCGGGCATCCGGATCTCGGCGGTCATGTCGGTCTTGCCGTGCCGGCCCGGTTCGAAGCCGTCGAAGCCGCCGCCCTGGTCGTAACCACCCTGGTCGTAGCCGGGCGGCGGGCCGGGACGCTGCGGCGGCTGCTGCTGGCCGTAACCGGTGGGCTCGTCGTACCGGCCGCCGTACTGATCCGGGCCGGGGCCGGGCGGAAGCTGCTGCTGCGGCTGGCGCTGCGGCATCTGAGGCATCTGCGGCGGCATCGTCAGGCGCTCGGTCGGCGGCGAGGCCGTCCGGGCCGCCGGGTTCATCTGCGGCTGCTGACCGGGGAAGCCCTGCGGGGGCTGCTGGCCCGGATATCCCTGCGGCGGGAACCCCTGCGACTGGGACGGCGGCGGGCCCTGCATGCCGCCGGGACCACCCGGGCCACCCGGCGGGAAACCACCGCGCTCGAAGCCCTGGCTCTGGTTCGGGCCGCCCATCGGCGCACCCATCGGCGCGCCGGAGACCGAACCGGTCGTGAGGCCACTGCGCATCGAGTCACGCATGGGGTCCGGAGCGGGACGCCCACCACGCTCCTCGAACTCGGCGAGCTGGCGCTCCACGCGGTCGAGGTGCAGGTCGACCTGCCACTCGTCGTAACCGCCGAACCGCACCCGGAAGACGACGTCGTGCACTTCCTGCGCACCGACCGGCGGGCCCACCTGCTCCCCGGCCAGGGTCGCCTCGACCCGGTCGAGGAAGGCGTCGACCTCGTCGACCTTGTAGCCACGCCGCAGCGCACGCCTTCGGAAACGCTGCCCCTGACTCGTCACAACGTCTCCCACTCCGCTCGCTGGGACCTGAGCCCAGTCACTGTGCCACCTCCGCGTCGGCTGCGGCGCCCCCAGCGCTCGCCTCCGTCAGCTCACCCGCGGCCAGCTGGCCGCACGCGCCGTCGATCTCCTGCCCCCGGGTGTCGCGAACGGTCGTCGAGACGCCGGCCTCTCGTAGCCGGCGGACGAACTCTCGCTCGACCGGTTTCGGGCTCGCATCCCACTTGCTGCCCGGCGTCGGGTTCAACGGGATGAGATTCACATGGGCCAGCTTGCCGCTCAGAAGGCGGCCCAGCAGGTCGGCGCGCCAGGGCTGATCGTTTACGTCCCTGATCAGGGCGTATTCGATGGAAACCCGGCGGCCGGTCTGTGCCACGTATTCGAACGCGGCATCGAGCACCTCGGCTACCTTCCAACGCTGGTTGACGGGCACAAGCTCATCGCGCAGATCATCATCGGGGGCGTGCAGTGACAGCGCAAGAGTCACCGAGAGCTGTTCAGCGATCAACCGGCGCATAGCGGGCACCAAACCCACCGTGGACACCGTGATGTGCCGTTGTGAGAGCCCGAGGCCCTCCGGAGCCGGGGTGGTGAGACGGCGGACCGCCTCGATCACCCGCGGATAGTTGGCCAGCGGCTCGCCCATCCCCATGAAGACCACGCGGGACAGACGCGGCGGCGAACCGGTGACCTTGCCGGAGGCGGCCACCCCGGCCAGATAGACCACCTGGTCCACGATCTCGGCCACCGACAGGTTGCGGGTCAGGCCCTGCTGACCGGTCGCGCAGAACGGGCACGCCATACCGCATCCGGCCTGGCTGGAGACACAGGCGGTGATTCGGTCCGGATAGCCCATCAGCACACTCTCGACGAGCGCGCCGTCGTGCAGGCGCCACAGCGTCTTACGGGTCGCGCCGTCGTCGCAAGCCTGCTCCCGGATCGGGGTCAACAGTGTCGGCAACAGATCGGCGGCGAGCCGGTCGCGGGTGGCGGCCGGCAGGTCGGTCATCGCCGCGGCGTCTCGGACCAGGCGGCCGAAGTAGTGGGTGGAGATCTGCTTGGCCCGGAAGCTGGGCTCGCCCAGAGCAGCCATCGCGCTCTTGCGGCCGGCCAGGTCGAGGTCGGCGAGATGACGCGGCGGCATCTTGGGCCGGCTGC
Source organism: Actinoplanes couchii (assembly GCF_016862075.1). Classification (GTDB taxonomy): domain Bacteria; phylum Actinomycetota; class Actinomycetes; order Mycobacteriales; family Micromonosporaceae; genus Actinoplanes; species Actinoplanes couchii. Next base: position 24,600 of record NZ_BOMG01000047.1, read on the forward strand.
GCTTGCTCACCGCCCCGGACTGCAGGGTGTCGGGCTGATCGGGGCTGATCGGGATGACCGGAAGAATCGTCATGGCGTATCCAGTCTCCCACGTCCGCGGAGTCGGTCGCCCACAGCTAGCTCGGGGCGATGATCGAGAAGAGCAGGTAAGCGGTCGGAACGGCGAACAGGATCGAGTCCAGCCGGTCCATCAGACCGCCGTGGCCGGGCAGCAGATTGCTCATGTCCTTGACGCCCAGATCGCGCTTGAGCATCGACTCGGCCAGGTCGCCGAGAACCGCCACCACCGACATCAGAGCGCCGAACAGCAGGCCCCAGACCACCGGGACCTCCAGCAGGAAGAAGAGAAGGGCGGCGCTGCCGATCGCGGAGGCGGTCACCGAGCCGGCGAAACCCTCCCACGACTTCTTCGGACTGATCTTCGGGGCCATCGGATGCTTGCCCAGGAAGACGCCGGCGGCATACCCACCTGTGTCGGAGAGCACCACCGCGACAATGGTGCAGATCACCCGAAGGTTGCCGTCCTCCATCTGCACGAGCATCGCCGCGAAGCTGAGCAGGAACGGGCCGTAGACCGAGATCAGCAGGTTCGGTGTGAAGTCCCGGCGGACCGCGGCGAACCCGTCGGCCAGGCGCCACAGCGAGGCCGCGGCGACCGTCACCACCAGGCCCAGGAGCAGGGCGTCGGCCCCCTCGAACCAGGCCAGGCCGGTCATCACGGCGGCGCCGGCGATCAGTGGGATCAACGGCGGGCGGGCGGCGGTGCCGATCCGGATCGCGCGGGTCATCTCCCACGCGCCGACACTCGACGCCACGATCAGCACGACGAGCAGCGCCAGCGGCTCGATCAGCAGTGCGGCCAGCAGCACCAGGCCGAGACTGAGGCCGACCGCGATGGCGGCGGGCAGGTTACGCCCGGCACGGCCACCGCCCTGCGGCTTGCGTCCCCGGCCGGCACGACGCCGGCCCTTGGCACCGGTGCGGCCGGTCTCCTCGTCCGGGCTACCGGGCTCGGTCATCGCGTCCTCTACATCAGGGGCGTACGACATCAGGGGCCGGTCTTCAGGGTCGTGGGCGGCAACGCCGCCGACCTCTTCGAACTCGAAGACAAAACCGAACCCCTAGCTGCCGAATGTCAATGCTGTACGCCCCTCACAGGAACCGTGCAGAGCGTACTGCAAAGGTGACGTTTGAACAGCTGTCGAGATGGCGGGCAATTTAACCGTCAGCGAAACTCTGACCCTGCCCGGAAAGACTGCGGCCCGGCACATTCCGGTGGGATGCGCCGGGCCGTTCGGCCGGTCAGACCTCGAGCAGCTCGGCTTCCTTGTGCTTGAGCAGCTCCTCGACGACCGAGACGTAGCGGTGGGTCAGGTCGTCGAGCTCCTTCTCCGCGCGACGGCCCTCGTCCTCACCGGTCTCGCCGTCCTTGACCAGCTTGTCGATCTGGTCCTTGGCCTTGCGGCGGACGTTGCGGATCGCGACCTTGCTGTCCTCGGCCTTGCCGCGGGCAATCTTGATCATCTCGCGGCGCCGCTCCTCCGTCATCTGCGGAAGGTGGATCCGGAGCTGGTTGCCCTCGTTGTTCGGGTTGACCCCGAGGTCCGAGTCGCGGATCGCCCGCTCGATCGGGCCCAGCTGGGACGCGTCGTAGGGCTTGACGATGACCATGCGCGGCTCCGGAACACCGACGGAGGCCATCTGGGTCACCGGCGTGGGCGCGCCGTAGTAGTCCACCACGATCTTGGAGAACATCGCGGGGGTAGCCCGGCCGGTCCGGATGGCGGCGAACTCCTCCTTGGCGTGTTCGACCGCGCTGTCCATCTTCTCCTCGGCCTCGAAGAGGGTTTCCTCGATCACCGGCTCTTCTCGCCTCCTTGCTGTCTTCGGTGGTGCGGAATGGGACGGGGCTTTTCACCAACAGCGATCGGTGCCTCGGCCGGCGGGGCGATCAGTGCCTCAGCCAGCCGTGATCAGCGCCTCAGTCGGCTGTGATCGGTGCCTCAGCCGGCGGCGATCGGTGCCTCAGTCGGCTGTGATCAGGGTGCCGATCCGCTCACCGGCGCACGCGCGCACGATGGTGTCGTCGCCCTCGGCTCCGAAGACCAGCATCGGGAGCTTGTTCTCCTCGCAGAGGCTGAAGGCGGCCTGGTCGGCCACCCGCAGGCCGCGCTGGAGCACACCCTGGAAGGTGATCGTCTCCAGCTTCTGCGCGGTCGGGTCGATCCGGGGGTCGGCGGTGTAGACGCCGTCCACTCCGTTCTTGCTCATCAGCACCATGTCCGCGTGGATCTCCAGCGCGCGCTGGGCGGTCACCGTGTCGGTGGAGAAATACGGCATGCCGGCGCCCGCGCCGAAGATCACGACCCGGCCCTTCTCCAGGTGCCGGATGGCACGCAGAGGGAGGTACGGCTCGGCGACCTGGGCCATCGTGATCGCGGTCTGCACCCGGGTCTCGATGCCCTCCTTCTCCAGGAAGTCCTGGAGCGCCAGGCAGTTCATCACCGTGCCCAGCATGCCCATGTAGTCGGCCCGGTTGCGGTCCATCCCGCGCTTCTGCAGCTCGGCGCCGCGGAAGAAGTTGCCACCACCGACGACCACCGCGACCTGGATGCCGCGCCGTGTCACCGTGGCGATCTGCTTCGCCAGCGACTGCACGACATCGGGTTCGACCCCGACCGCGCCGCCACCGAAAACCTCGCCGGAGAGTTTGAGAACGACCCGCCGTGGCCGCATGGTCGGCGGGTTCTCGTCAACCGTGGCGGACTGCTCGGTCACCATCGTCATGAGACCCGCCTTCCCTTCGCTGTCTGCAGGAGACCCTATGCGACCGGGAGGCCGGACGCTCAATCGCGCTCCCGACCTCCCGTGTCAATTACGTGAGGAGCCTTACTCCTGGCCGACCTCGTACCGGACGAACCGGGTGATCTCGATGCCGGACTCGGCGACGACCTGCTTGACCGTCTTCTTGTTGTCGGTGACCGACGCCTGCTCCAGCAGGACGAAGTCCTTGAAGAAGGAGTTCACCCGACCCTCGATGATCTTGGGCAGCGCCTGCTCCGGCTTGCCCTCCTCACGAGCGGTCTGCTCGGCCACGCGGCGCTCGGTCTCGACGACCTCGGCCGAGACCTCGTCGCGGGTCAGGAACTTCGGCCGCATCGCGGCGATCTGCATGCCGACCGCGCGGGCGTCGTTGTCGGCCGCCTCGTCGTCCTTGCCGGTGTACTCGACCAGGACGCCGACCTGCGGCGGCAGGTCCTGCGCCTTGCGGTGCAGGTAGACCGCCACGGTGCCCTCGACCACGGTGAAGCGGTTCAGGACGATCTTCTCGCCGATCTTGGCGGAGTACTCCTGGATGGTGTCGGCGACGGTCTTGCCGTCCTCCAGGGTCGCGGCCAGCAGCGCGGCGGCGTCGGCGACCTTGTTGGCCGCGCCGAACTCGACGAAGCGCTGACCCAGGGCCACGAAGTCCGGGGTCTTCGCGACGAAGTCGGTCTCGCAGTTGAGCTCGAGCAGCGCCTTGCCGGAGTGGCTGACGATGCCGTTGGCGGCGGTGCGACCGGCCCGCTTGCCGACGTCCTTGGCGCCCTTGACGCGCAGGAACTCGACGGCCTTGTCGAAGTCGCTCTCGGACTCCTCCAGCGCCTTCTTGCAGTCCATCATGCCGGCACCGGTGAGTTCGCGGAGCTTCTTCACGTCCGCGGCGGTGTAGTTAGCCATGACTCTTCTCTCGATGTCAGTCGGGAAATCGGCCGCCGCTTGTGATCGCGGCGGCCGGAAGCACGTCGGTTGACTTACTCGGCGGGAACGGCGGCAGCGGCGACCGGCTCCGCGGCGGGGGCCTCAGCGGCAGGGGCCTCAGCGGCGGGAGCCTCGACGGCGGCGGGAGCGGCAGCCTCAGCGGCGGGCTCCTCGGCCTTCTTCTCGGCGCCCTCGTAGAGGTCCCGCTCCCACTCGGGCAGCGGCTCGCCGGCGGCGACGGTGCCGGGCTCCGGCTTCTCCTCGGCGTTGTTGCCGCGGCGCTGGCCGTGACGCTGGATCAGACCGTCGGCGACGGCAGCCGCGATGACCTTGGTCAGCAGCTCGGCGGAACGGATCGCGTCGTCGTTACCCGGGATCGGGAAGTCGACCTCGTCCGGGTCACAGTTGGTGTCCAGCACCGCGATGACCGGGATGCCCAGCTTGCGGGCCTCGTCGACGGCGATGTGCTCCTTCTTGGTGTCCACGACCCAGATCGCCGACGGCGTCTTGGTCATGTCACGCAGACCACCGAGGGTCTTGCTGAGCTTGGTCTTCTCGCGGAAGAGCTGGAGGGTCTCCTTCTTGGTGTAACCCGCGGCGGTGCCGGTCAGGTCACCCAGAGCCTCGAGCTCCTTCATGCGCTGCAGCCGCTTGTAAACGGTCTGGAAGTTGGTCAGCATGCCGCCGAGCCAACGGTGGTTCACGAACGGCTGGCCGACCCGCGTCGCCTGCTCGGCGATGGCCTCCTGAGCCTGCTTCTTGGTACCGACGAAGAGGATGTGGCCACCCTCGGCGACGGTGTCCCGCACGAACGCGTACGCCTTCTCGATGTACTCGAGGGTCTGGCGCAGGTCGATGATGTAGATGCCGTTGCGCTCGGTGAAGATGAAGCGCTTCATCTTCGGGTTCCAACGACGGGTCTGGTGCCCGAAGTGGACGCCGCTCTCGAGCAGCTGGCGCATGGTCACTACGGCCATGGTGTTACTCCCTGATCATCCCTGGTTGTCACGCTCACCGGCGGTGGGCGTCCTGGCGCCCGGTCGATGGCCGCAGTCGGGCCCGACAGAAATCGGGACCAGGGAGGGCCACCGCCGACGACCGTCGCTGAGATTCAGCTCCCGGAACCGTCGGAGGGCACGCGAGGTCGACCGCGTGGGCGGTCGCCGTCGACAAGCATACGCCAAGCCGCCCGGCCGGACGGTCCGCCCTCGTGCCTAGCACGCCCGGCGGGGTACACCGCCCGTCATCCACATCGACGGACGGTCCACAGGGCGTCGCGCACCGTCCGGGAAACCCTGTGAAGGTCCCGGGGCATGACGACTCAGCGACGGGCGATCGGCGCCTACGGCGAGCGGCGGGCCGCCCGGCTCCTCGAAGAAAGCGGCCTCGAGCTGCTGCAACGCAACTGGCGCTGCGCGGAAGGAGAGATCGATCTCATCCTGCGTGACGGGGACGACGTGGTCTTCTGCGAGGTCAAGACCAGGCGGACGGCAGCCTTCGGCCCGCCCGCGGCAGCCGTCGATCACCGCAAGGTCCGCCGGTTGCGGCACCTGGCCGCCCGCTGGCTGACCGAGTCGGGGGTACGAGCGGCCAAGGTCCGTTTCGACGTCGTCGAGGTGCTCCCCCAGCCTCGGGGAGCGGCCCTGGTCAGTCACATCCGGGACGCGTTCTGATGAGCTACGCCCGCGTCCTCTGCGCCGGGCTGGCCGGTGTCACCGGTCACCTCGTCGAGGTGGAGGCCGACCTCTCCAACGGCCTGCCCACCCTGGTCCTCACAGGGCTGCCCGACACCGCGCTGAACGAGGCCCGGGACCGGGTGCGCGCGGCCGTGGTGAACTCCGGGCACGACTGGCCCAACCGCCGGATCACCGTCAACCTGCTCCCGGCCGCCCTGCACAAACACGGCAGCGGCTTCGACGTGGCGATCGCGGCAGCGGTCCTCGCCGGGGCCGGGGCCATCTCACCGGCCCGCCTCGTCGGGGTCGCCCTGCTCGGCGAGCTCGGCCTCGACGGGACGGTCCGGCCGGTCCGGGGTGTGCTGCCGATGGTCGCCGCCGCGGCCCGCGCCGGGGTCACCCGGGTCATCGTGCCGCTGGACAACGCCCGCGAGGCCACGGTCGTGCCCGGGGTGACCGTGCGGGCCGTCGACACGCTGCACCGTCTCGTCGAGTTCACCCACGGCACCGGAACCCTGCTGGAGCCGCCGGACGTGGAGCCCGCCCCGGAGCCGCCCGGCCCCGACCTGGCCGACCTCTCCGGGCAGGCCGCCGGGCGGCACGCGCTGGAGGTGGCCGCCGCCGGTGGCCACCACCTGGCCCTCCTCGGCCCACCCGGCGCCGGCAAGACCATGCTGGCCGAGCGCCTGCCGTCGATCCTGCCGCCGCTCGACGACGAGGCGGCCCTCGAAGTGACCGCCCTCCAGTCGATCGCCGGGGTGCTGCCGCCCGACGGCCGTCTGGTGCGGCGGCCACCGTTCCAGGCCCCGCACCACAGCTCGTCCCTGGTGTCCCTGATCGGCGGCGGCTCCGGCATGATCCGGCCCGGCGCGATCTCGCTCGCCCACCGCGGGGTGCTCTTCCTGGACGAGATCCCGGAGATGGGCCGGACCACCCTGCAGGCGCTGCGGCAGCCGCTGGAGAGCGGGCGGGTGCTGATCTCCCGGGCCCGCGGCACCATCGAGTACCCGGCGCGCGCCCAGCTGGTCGTCGCGGCCAACCCGTGCCCGTGCGCGTCCCCGGCCGGCGACCACGCCTGCCAGTGCGGGCCGGTGGTCCGGCGGCGCTACCTCGGGCGACTGTCCGGCCCGCTCCTGGATCGGATCGACATGAAGGTGACCCTGCTGCCGGTCCGATCCGCCCAGCTCCTGACCGAGACGGCGCCCGCCGAACCGTCCGCGGTGGTCGCTGCCCGGGTGGCCCGGGCCCGGGCTGCGGCCGCCGACCGCTGGTCCGACCACGACTGGCGGCTGAACGCCGAGGCACCCGGCGCCGACCTGCGCCGCCCACCGTGGCGCCTACCGGCCGCCGACACCACCGTCCTGCACGCGGCCCTGGACCGGGGCGCGCTGTCGGCCCGCGGCTACGACCGCTGCCTACGCATCGCCTGGACCATCGCCGACCTGGACGGCCGCCCCCACCCCGACGCCGGAGACGTGACCGAGGCCTACCAACTCCGCATGGGAGAACCCGTTGTCCGACGCCCCCGCTAGCCCCACCCACCCGCTCCCGCCCCACCCGCCCTCCCACCCGGTCCCGCCTCGCGCGGCTTCCCCCTGCACGGCCCCGCTTCAGGTGGCCTCTTCCCACCCGGTCCGGCCTCACGTGGCCTTGTCCGGGGTGGCCCCGTCTCGCATGGCCTTGTCCGGGGTGATCTCGGCTCGGACGCTCCCGCCTCCCGCGGTGCCAGACCTCTCCGCCCGAGTTCGGCCTGCTTTCGGTCTGGCCTGCTGTCTTCCCGGTCCCACCACCGGCTCCACTTCCTGTGGCACATCCGCGACGCTCAAGGTCCCCCGCGTCCGGCAGCGAACCGGTTTCCCGTGCGGGCCCGGCTTCCCTCTTCTCCCTCCGTATCGGTTTGCCGGCCTGACACCGCGCCTTTCCTTCCCTCCGGCCTTCCCTCCGGCCTTCCCTCCGGCCGCGGGCCGATCGCCGCAGCCGTCGCCCCCTCCGGTTACCGGCCTGTCCCAAGGTCTTTCGTTCTCCCCGAGTGCGGGCCTGCCGCCGAACTCCTCGTTCTCCACCGTTGCGGATCTGCCACCGCAGTCCTCGCCTTCCCCTGTTCCGGGCCGATCTCCGGTCCCATCGCATGACCTCCTTCACAACCGGTCGCCGCGTTCCTCGCTTGGCCGCCGTTCGCCCTACCGCCTTTTGCCTCGCCGACCTTCGCCCTACCGGCCTTCGCTCTACCGGACCCCGCTCTATCCCGCCCCGCTCTGCCGGCCACCGCGCAGCGGGCCCCTGTCCCACCGGCCTCCTCCTTCTTCCCCTCCTCCTCGGCGTCTGGCCGTTCCTTTCCTTTCGCCATTTTTGGCGTCCGGTGCGCTTCCCTTTCCACGCCCTTCCGCCGGACCTTTCGTCCCCTTTCTTCCGTGAACCTTGCTTTCGTTTCTTTGAACGGAGAACTGATGAACAGCACGACTGACCACACCCGCACAGGCGACCCCAGCGCTCAACCACGCAATGCGCCCGCTGTCCGGGTCGGTCTTCCTCATCCGCGATCGAACGTGCCGCCCGGAATCCTGGCGGGCAGCGTCCACGGCGGTCCGAGATGAAAGAGCTGAACACCGGCCAACAAGACGCCGATCAGATGACGACCGACCAGATGACGACCAACCAGACGACGGACGACCAGACGACGGACGCGGCTGCAGCTGCTGGGGCTACAACTGACGCAACGCGGACCGGCAAGGCTGCGGCCGACGCTGCCGCGACCAGCGGAGCTACCGCCCACTCAGTGACGGCTGGCTCAGTGACGGCTGACTCGGTGGCGGCCGGATCCCGGTCGGCTGACTCGGTAGTGGCCGACACGATCCCCGCACGGCCGGTGGTGGCCGACACGATCCCGGGTCGGCCGGTGGTGGCTGAATCGGTAGCTGGATTAGGGCCGGTTGAGTCGGTGGCGGTGGATGGTTTGGAGGATCAGTTGGCTCGGGTGGCTTTGACCTGGCTGGCTGAACCCGGGAATCGGGCTATCTGGAGCCTGGTTCAGGAAGTCGGCGCGCCGGCGGTGCTCGACCGGCTGATCGCTGGGGACGTTCCGGACCGGAAGCTTCGGGGATCTGTCGCCGCGCGGCTCACGGCCGGGGATCCGCGGCGGTTCGCCGAGATCGCCCTCCGTCGTGGGGAGCGGTTGGGGGCGCGGCTCGTGGTGCCGTCCGATCCGGAATGGCCGCGCCGGCTCACCGACCTGGCGACACTGGAACTCGACACCACCGGGCGATACAACCATGACATCCGGCCACCGCTCTGTTTCTGGGTGCGCGGGGAGTGGCCGCTCGGCAGGACGCTGGACCGGTCGATCGCGATCGTCGGCGCCCGCGCGGCCACCGACTACGGCACCAACGTCACCGGCGATCTGGCGTACTCGGTGGCCTGTGAAGGCTGGACCGTTCTGTCCGGCGGGGCCTTCGGGATCGACGCGGCGGCACATCGGGGAGCGCTCGCGGCCGACGGGCGTACCGTCGCAGTCCTCGCCTGTGGGGTGGAACGCCCTTATCCGGCCGGCAACTCGGCCCTGCTCGAACGGGTCGCCGAGACCGGCCTGCTGATCAGCGAGTGGCCGATCGGCGCCGACCCGCTCCGGCACCGGTTCCTGATCAGGAACCGGGTCATCGCGGCTGCCACCGCGGGCACCGTGGTCGTCGAGGCCGCCGCCCGCAGCGGAGCGACGCAGACGATGAGCCGGGTGCTGGCGCTGGGACGGCCGGCGATGGTCGTACCCGGGCCGGTGACCTCAGCGATGTCGGTCGGCTGCCACGAGATCCTGCGGAGCAATCCGGACGCGCGGATCGTCACGTCCGCCACCGAGATCCTCGAAGAGGTGGGGAGGATCGGCGAGTACCTGGCCGATCCTCCACGCGGGCGGGAGCGCCGGCACGATCGGCTGGACGAGGAGAGCACACTCGTCATGGAGGCTCTGCCCGCGAACCGGTCGTCCACTCCGGAGCTGATCGCCGCGGAGGCACGGCTGGAACTGCCCACGGTGCTGCGACGACTGTCGCTGTTGGAGATGGCAGGCCTGGTGGTACGAGCCGGCAACGGCTACATCCTCAGGCACTCCCCGTCCGGAACCGGCTGATCGCCAGCCATGCCCCGCCCAGGGCCGGCTGAACAGCGGGCACGCTCATGCCCTGGCTGGTCAGCGGCACGCTTCATGCTCCGGCTGGTCAACGGCACGCTTCGCGTGAGGGCGGCTGATCACCGGGCACGGTGAAGGCCGGCCTGTCATGGGGCCGGCCACCGTCGCAGCGGCAGCCGGCTCCCGGGCCGGTCGAACGGCCACAGCACGTGGCCGGTCATGTCAGTCCTCGGACTCGTCCAGGTCACGGCGATGAACCTTCATCCACGCCTCGACGTCCTCGGTCAACCAAACCTTTCCCTGCGCCAGGTCAGCGACCGGTTTCGGAAAGTCGGCACGGCTGGTGATCTGGTACGCCCGCTGGCGGCTGACTCCGCCGAGACGAATGCGGATCTCGTGCGCGCCCATGAGGCGGATCGGCTTCACTCCCACATGATCGACCGTAGGCGCGAGACTATTAGTCCCTTATCAAGTTCATACGAGGCAGCTAGTCTCTTACTGATTTAGGTGGACCCATGCCTAGAGAACACCAGTCAACTGATTCATTTCTGTTCCATCCGCGTCATCGACGTGACTGGCGCACCTTTTGGAGGCGCTGCATCTGCGGTCTCCGAGCCCCCTGCATAGACCGTCTTCCCTCGAAACCGTATTCACCTGCAGAGGCCTCACCTGCACGAATACAGCCGGAAACCGGGGAGCCGGGCCTCTATCGGTCACGACATGCCCGATCGGGAGAGGACACCCAACCGATTCCTCCGGCCACCGATCCCACCATTCACGAGTCCGGCCCCGACTCGGGGGTGGGACGGCCCGGCCGGCTCACTCCCGCACAGCAGTATCGGGCCGGTTCCGGCCGCCGATCCCGTCGACGGCGCGATCCCCGCGGGCACTGAGCCCGTGAACCCGCCGACTGATCACTTCCGGGGGAATCCGTTTGTCCACCATTCCGGTACCCGAACACCTGAGCGACCGTCCGCACTGGCTCTGCCGAGTCTGCGGAGAACCGTGGCCGTGCCCCGAGGCGCGGGCGTCACTGCTCAGCGAATACCGCGCCTTTCCATCCCTGCTCAAGATCTACATGACGACGCTGATGTACGCGGCCATGAGAGACCTGACCATCGACGACGTGCCGTCACCAGCCGAACTGCACGACCGGTTCCTGACCTGGGCCCAGCCACCGGCCTGACGATGCTGAACAGTCACCCGACAGGTCGCATGATCGAACAGTGGGATTGTCGCGTCTTTGAACGACCATCCGAGAACGCCTGATCGCGGACGATTCGCTCCCACCGTTCCGCAGAACGACGGCGCACCGACGGCGCCAACGTTGCTGCCGGAGACGCATGCCCGGGTCGCGTCTGGACTAACAGCGGTTGTCCCAGCCGGATCGCACGTCTCGCCCGCCAGGCTGTGAGCCTTACCGCTGACGTTTCCGCAGTTCGAGGCCTCGACCGCGCGGATGGTTATCTCCGCTTCCGGATATTTCCATCCTGCGCAGATTGTCTTTTTGAACGGCGGAGATGTCGGCCGGCCGCAAGGTTCACGGCCTGCTGGACGAGATGCCGCACGGCGCTGCTGACGGCGCCGCACCGCGTCGATGGCGGTCCGGCGCCGCGCCGATGGCGGTTCGGCGCCGCGCCGATGGCGGTGCCGCGCCACGTCGCGGCGCGGCGATGGCGGTGCCGTGTCGCGCCGCTGAGGAATCAGGCCCGTCGCGGTGCAGGCGATGACCGGCCTGAACTGGGGCGATGGCTGATCCGGAGCGATCAACCAAACCGAGGTGAGCACCGGGCCGGAGCAATCGCCTGGACCGAGGTGATGACCGGGACCGAGGTGATGACCGGGACCGAGGCGATCCCTTCGGACCGAGGCGATAACCGGGACCGAGGCGATCGCGAACCGAAGTGATGATTGGGACCGAGGTGATCGTCCGAACCGAAGTGATGGCTGGGACCGAGGTGATGGTCGGGACCGAAGCAATCGCCCGAACCGGAACGATTGCCCGAACCTGAGTATTCGCCCGGACCAGGGTGATCGCTCCGGATCGGGTTTGTGTGGTGGCGGGGTGAAGAGGGG
>NZ_BOMG01000048.1 GCF_016862075.1 Actinoplanes couchii
CCTAGGTCGTCCGGATCTCGGTGCGGTAGATGTTCACCCTGTATAGCGGGGTCATGCCGACCTTGAGGTAGAGGCTCGCGGCGTCGGTCGGATTCTCCAGATCGACGCCCAGCCCGGCCTTCACCCGGCCCTTGGCCGCATAGGTGGTGAAGGCCCGGCGCAGCAGGGCCTCGCCGACCCCGCGCTTGCGGAATTCGCGGGCCACCGCTAGATAACGCACGAAACCCTCGCCGGCGTCCTCACTGTCGGACGACTGGAGCACACCGGCGATCTCCCCGTCGATCTCGGCGACGAACCACTCGTCGAAGACCGGCACCGACTCGCCCAGAAACTGCTCGCGCCAGCCGGCGTGACCCATCGCCGGATGGTCGGAGTCCTGGAACGCCTCCTCGATCACCCGGTGGAAGCGCCGCATCTCGGCCTCGTCGCCGGACCGCACCGGCCGGACCGTGACACCGGCCCGCGGCTCCGGCGCGACCGGGCCGACCCCGTCGAGCGGCATCTGCATCCGGGCGAACTGCTTGAGGAAGACGAAGCCGGCCCCGGTCAGGGCGGCGATCAACGCGTCCTCCCCCGGAACCGCCCCGGAACGGACCTCGTAGACGTCGTGACCGAACTCCCTGCCCCACTCAGCGGCCCGGGCCAGAATCGTCTCCAGGAGCGGCTGAAGGGCCGGAAGACCGGTCACCGGCCAGGTGTAGACGTTGACGAACTCCCGGGCGCCGCCGGTGTTGTTGCCCGGGTAGGCCCACCCGGACACCCGGCCGGACGGATCGAGAGCCAGCCAGCAGTCCCGCGCCGGATCGGTGTGCGGCGCGGTCAGCTCCTCGCGCACGTCGTCGGCGGTGAAGTCGAGCTCCCCCACGGCGGCGATGTCGCTGGCGTGCACCATCGCCAGGATCGCGGGCACGTCGTCGAGCGTGGGCCGTCGGGTGCTCCAGCCCGGGGGAAGTTCCGTCATCCCGGCATCGGACCACGCCCCGCTCCGCGCCCACCACCGATTTTCAGCGGGCCGACCGGTGCCCCGATTTTCAGCGGGCCAGCCGGTGCCCCAGCGACTCCAGCAGGCCGGCGAACTCGACCCGCTCCGGCTGGTCCAGAGCCGCATAAGCCTGGCCGGCCAGCGAGTCGGCCACCGCGTCGGCCCACAGCATGCGGCGGATCAGCGGGCCGGCCGGCGGGTAGGGCGCCTGCCAGCCGAGCGCGACCGCGCCGGTCTCGCCCTCCGGGCCGGCGATGATCGCCTCCAGCGGGGTGAGACCACCGGCCCGCACCGCGATCACGTGCACCCCCTGCCGGTGCTCGTGCAACAGGTGCAGGAGCACCGCCGCGCGGGCGCCGGGCAGCGTGTTCGGAGCGACCATCGCCCGCCACGCCGCGAACAACGGGAGCCCGGCGGCGTCGATCCGGTCCACCACCCGCTCGGACAGGTCGAGCAGCCGGGTCAGCCGGGGAAACCCGCCGAGGTGCTCGGCGCCCCAGTTGCACAGCTCGGCGAGGTGCCAGGTGGCCACCTTGGCCGGCGCGGACGACTTCACCGCCGCCTCCCAGCCGTCGGTGACCGCCTCCGGGGCGATGAACGCCAGCGCCGCCGCCACGGTCTCCGGTTTGACGTCGCCGAGCGCCCCGGCCCGGGCCGAGACGTGGTACGCCCAGCCGGAGAGCCCGAGCAGCCGGGCACCCTGGAGGGTGCGCGGTGATTCGGAGAAGGCACGGATGATCGCGGCGAGTCCCACTCGGGCGTTGGCGGCAGCCTGTTCCGGGGTCACCTGCCCGATTCTGCTCCCCTTGACCGTCTAAAGAAAATCATTGCTGTCCGCTAACAAAATCAGGACAGCTCGTCGAGGGCGGCCTGGGCGTCGCCGACCGCGCGACGGGCGGTGGCGGCCTCCCGTTCCGCGGTCCGGCGGGCCAGTTTGCGGCGGGCCACGTCGGCGGTCGCCTCGGTGCGCCGCCGCTCCAGCTCGGCGAGTTCCGCGTCGAGGTCCTCGACCCGGTGCTCGGCGTCCCGCTCGGCCTCCTCGGCCCGGCGCAGCCGCAGGTCGGCGCGTTTCTCGGCGTCCTCCGCGGCGGCCATCTCCCGCTCCAGCCCACGACGGCGACGCTGTTCGGCGGCGGCCTTCTCCCGGCGGCGCAGCTGATCGGCGGCGCTCTCCCGCGGCTCCGGCGGCTCCGGCGGCTCCTCCTGCTCCTCCTGCTCCTCCGGCTCCGGCGACTCTCGTGGCTCCTCCGGCGGGCGGCGATCGTCCGAGCCGGAAGAACCGGAAGAACCGTCGTCGGTGACCAGGCGCAGCCGGGGGCGGGGCACCTCGCCGAACCCGGCGTAACTGACCGCCCGGATCAGCCGCCCGCTCCGGATCTGTCCGGCGATCTCCGGCTCGGCCAGCGCCGCGGTGAAGGTCGCCTCCACCTCGGCGAGCGGCAGTTTGGCCCCGCCCGCACCGGACTCCACGGCCAGCCGCCGGGCGGCCTCCACCAGCGACGTGACGAAACGCCGCCGGTGCAGGGAGAGTTCCCGCATCTGGTCGCCCTGCAGGTCGCGCTGGGCGGCCCGCAGCGCGGTGGCGATCCCGGCCAGCTCGTCGAGCAGGTCGGGCCGCCGCAGTGCCACCAGGTTGACGATCCAGGCCGCCACGGTCGGCTTCTTCAGGGCGGCGAGCCGTTTGGCCGCCTCCCGGTCCCCGGCCGTGCGGGCGGCGGCGACGGCGGCGGCCCGGGCCGTGACGAACCCGTCCGGCGGCCCCTCGTAGAGCTCCCGGACGGTGTCGTCACCAGTGGTCACAGCACGCTGCCGGGCGTCACCTGACGGAACGTGGTCCCGGAGAACTTCTCCAGGTGGCTGCCGTAGACCGCCGCGCCCCGCTCGTTGATCAGCCCGTCGTGCAGGGCGAAGGCCCGGCCCGGCTGGATCCCGCGGACGAACTCCAGGGACTCGGCGATGGTCGCCCAGGGCGCGTTCATCGGCGCGAACAGGGTCTCCACCGGCTCGTCCGGCGCGACGAAGGAGTCACCCGGGTGGTAGAGGTTCGCGGCGCCGTCCGAGATCAGGAAGCCGAGGTTGGCGAAGACCGGCACGTACGGGTGGATGATCGCGTGTTGTCCGCCGTACCCGCGGATCTGGAAACCGGCCGCCTCGAAGGACTCGCCGGCGCCGACCGCGACCGTCGCCTCCGCCGCGTCCGGGAGCAGCTTCAGCACCGCCTCGTGGGCGTAGATCCGCAGCGCCGGGTTGCGGGCGGCGGCCGCCGTCACCGCCGCGACGTCGAGGTGGTCGAAGTGCTCGTGCGTGACGAGCACCGCGTCGGCGCCGTCCAATGCGGACGCCTCGGAGAATTCACCAGGATCTACGACGAGTACTCCCCCGCCTTCGATGCGTAAACAGGAGTGCGTGAACTTCGTGACGCGCACAGGACCCCTCCGCTGCTGAAATGTGACCACTCATCTCGCAGTCTGCCGGAACCGGGAGGTGCCCGCCGTGCGTCCCACGGGCAGTGAAGACTTGAGGATCGGGGCTGCCACATGAACAAACGGGGACTCACCGCCGCATTGCTGGCGGGTCTGATGCTTGCCGGTTGCGGCGCGGACAACAGTGACGAGGGCACCACCAGTTCGGCCGTCGCGCCGCAGGCGGCCCGGCAGGACGCGGCGGGTGGCGCGGCGGAGGAGAAGGCCGCGGCGCCGGCGGCCGGCCAGAACGTCCCGGCCGAGGCGCCGAAACTGGCGGTGGACCAGCGCTCGATCGTCTACACCGGTTCGATCACCGTCCGGGTGGACGACGTGACCGCCGCCTCGGCCCAGGTCACCGGGATCGCGACCGGTTCGGGCGGGTTCGTCAGCGGCGACGAGCGGACCAGCGGTGACGGCTCGGCCAGCGCGAACATCCAGCTGCGGATCCCGGCCGACAAGTTCACCTCGGTGGTCGACCAGCTCGGCAAGCTGGGCAAGGAGGAGTCCCGCGGGATCAGCACCGAGGACGTCACCGAGCAGGTGGTCGACCTGGACGCCCGGATCGCCGTGCAGAAGGCCCGGGTGGACAGCGGCCGCCGTCTGCTGGCCGAGGCGAAGTCGCTGAACGACCTGGTGATGCTGGAGCGCGAGGTGGCCACCCGGGAGTCGGACCTGGCGTCGCTGGAGGCGAAGAAGCGCCGGCTGGACGACCTGACCGCGCTCTCCACGATCACCGTGGTGCTGCTGGATCCGGCGGCCGTCCGTGCCGACGGCGACGAGCCGACCGGGTTCCTGGGCGGGCTGCTCGGCGGCTGGAACGCGCTGGTCCTGTCGATGGGCGTGCTGCTCACCGTGCTCGGCGCGCTGCTGCCCTGGGTCCTGGCGATCGGGCTCCCGGCGTGGGCGGTCGTCGTCGCGGTGCGGCGTTACCGTCGCCGCACCGCTCCGACCACTCCCTAGAACGCGCCGGTGGCGAGGGCGGCCAGCGCGGTGTGCGCCATCACCCGGACACCGTGCGCGATGCAGCTCTCGTCCACGTCGAAGTCGCCCTGGTGCAGGTCGTGCCGGACGTCGGAGCCGGCCCGCCCGGTGCCGAGCCGGATCATCGCGCCGGGCACGTGCTCCAGGTAGAACGAGAAGTCCTCGCCACCCATGCTGAGCTCGGCCTCCACCACCCGGTCGGGGCCGAGCGCGGCGCCGGCGGCACCGGCGATGACGGCCGAGGCCATCCGATCGTTGATCACCGGCGGGACGCCGCGGATGTAGTTGACGTCCACCTCGGCGCCGGTCGGGGCGGCCACGTCCCGGATCAGCTTGGTGATCAGCTCCGGCGCGTCGCGCCAGGCCTCCCGGCTGAGCACCCGGATGGTGCCGCGCAGCTCGCCCGCGCCCGGGATCGCGTTGAACGCCTGGCCGGCGTGCACCGCGCCCCACACCAGCGACAGCCCGGACCGCGGGTCGACCCGGCGGCTGAGCAGTGCCGGGACGTCCACGATCAGCTTGCCCAGGGCGTACACCAGATCGGCGGTCAGGTGTGGCCGCGCGGTGTGCCCGCCGGGACCGGTGAGCTTGACCTCGACCGCGTCGGCGGCCGCGGTGAACGGCCCGGACCGCACCCCGACCAGGCCGGCCGGCAGCTGCGGGTAGCAGTGCAGGGCGTAGATGGCGTCGACGTCCTTGAGACCGCCGGCGGCGATCACCTCGGGCGCGCCGGACGGCATCGCCTCCTCGGCCGGCTGGAAGATCAGCCGCACCCGGCCGGGCAGCAGACCCTGCTCGTTCAGCTGCGCGAGGGCCATCCCGAGGCCGAGCACGACAGTGGTGTGCACGTCGTGGCCGCAGGCGTGCGCCTGGCCGTCGACGGTGCTGCGGTACGCCACGTCCTTGAGGTCCTGCAGCGGCAGCGAGTCGATGTCGGCGCGGAACGCGATGGTGCGCGAGCCCTCACCGATGTCGCAGATGACGCCGTTGCCGCGGGGCAGCATCCGCGGGCTGAGACCGGCGACGGTCAGCTCACGGGCGATCAGGGCCGCGGTCTCGAACTCGGAGTGTGACGGTTCGGGGTGCGCGTGAATGTGTCTGCGAATCGCTACCAGCTCGGCGCCCCTCGATGCGAGCCAGCGGTCGAGCCGGCCGGGGAGCGGGTCGGTGCCGGGCAGTTGGCCGGGCCACGACGTATCGGCACCCTCGGGCGCCTCCAGAGCAGTAGTCACGTCGGATTCCGTATCACTCTCGTACTTCGTCGGATTTCGCAACGCGCGACAGCTTAGTCCCGATCCTGGTAACGCTGTGTAACGGTCGCGTAAAGAGGTGCTCTCAGGGGAGATCGTCCCGGCACGCCAGCACTTCAACGGGTAGAGGATCGCAGAGGTGACGCGACACACTACCGGTCCGTCGATCGGCTAGGAACCGCTCGATGGGGTGATCCTGTCAACGGTAAGACGTTCACACCACCGGTGACACCAGTACCCCGATCAAGGTCACGCACCCCCACAGTGGGCTACCCGGTCACTACACAGGGTCGAAGTCCGGTTAACAGTGACCTGGCGGCTTTCGTTCGGGGCCACCCTGCGGGCAAGATAGCGTGGTTGGCCGACAGCCCCTATACCCCCTCGGTGGCATCCTCAGTGACTCAAATTCCGACGTGGAGCGGTGGGAACACATCTCCAACCAGCGGACGCGCAGCTCCTGGCACGCTCATCGGCGGGCGTTACACACTGCGTGCCGCGGTGGGACACGGCGGCATGGGCACCGTGTGGCGCGCGGCGGACACTCTGTTGCGCCGCGATGTGGCGATCAAAGAGGTCATACTCCCGCCCGGCCTGGCTCCCAGCGACCGGGACGCGATGTACGAGCGGACCATGCGCGAGGCCCGGGCCGCGGCCGCGCTCCAGCACCCGGCGGTGGTGCAGGTCTACGACGTGGTGCACGAGAACGGCCGCCCGTGGATCGTGATGGAGCTGCTGGACGCCCGCAGCCTCGCCGACATGGTGATCGAGGACGGCCCGGTCTCCCCGCGGGTGGTCGCGAAGATCGGCATCGCCCTGCTCGGCGCGCTCGAGGTGGCGCACGCGCACGGCGTCCTGCACCGGGACGTCAAACCGGCCAACGTGCTGATCTGCGGTGACGGCCGCTGTGTGCTGACCGACTTCGGTGTCGCCCGGATGCCCACCGACGTGCAGCTGACCACGCCCGGCATGGTGCTCGGCTCGCCGCACTTCATCTCGCCGGAGCGGGCCATGGGCCACGACTTCGGCCCGCCCAGTGACCTGTTCTCGCTGGGCGTCACGCTCTACACCGCGATCGAGGGCCGGCCGCCGTTCGACAAGGGCGACCCGATCGAGACGATGCACTCGGTGGTCGAGGACCCGCCCGCCCCGGTGGTGCGGGCCGGCTCGCTGACCCCGGTGCTGATGGGCCTGCTGGAGAAGAACCCGGCCCAGCGGATGGACGTGACGACCGCCCGGACCATTCTGCGGCAGCAGCTGGCCGGCCCGCTGGCCAGCAAGAACCCGCCGCACATGATGACCGATCCGTACTCGGTCGTCCCCGCGTCGCGCCCGGTCAGCCCGCCGCCGGCGGCCGAGACCCAGCCGATCCCGCCGCAGCCCAGCGGCCAGATCGGCGGGCGCGCCATGCTGGACCCGAGCGAGTCGCTCACCGACCACCTGGCCAAGCTGGAGCAGCAGAACGGCGGTGGCCGCCGGCGCGCGCCCGAGCCGCCGCCCGCGCTGCCCGCCGGGGGCCCGAGCGCTCCCACCGGCCAGATGCCCTCCTTCAAGCTGCCCGACGGCGGCCGCAGCCAGCAGGACGGCGGCCGGGGCCGGGCCGGCGGCGAGACCACCAGCGTCATCCCGCCGCAGAGCCCGTGGGGGCAGCAGCCGCCCGGCGGCGGTCCCCGCCCGGGCACCGTGGTGATGAGCCCGGCCGCCAAGCGGAAGGCCACGATCGACAACGTGGTCGGCACCGCCAAGGAGACCACCGCCAAGGCGGTCAGCACGTTCCAGTCGTGGCCGCGCAACAAGCAGCTGATCTCCGGTGGCGCGGCCGCCGCGGTGGTGCTGATCCTGGTGCTGGTCTTCGCGATGACCGGGAACGCCGACGACTCGGCCGCGCCGACCGAGGCCGCACCGCAGCAGAGCGCTCCGGCGGCCCCGGCCGTGGAGACCCAGCCGTACAAGGGCAACGCCGCGGTCAGCGTGCAGGTCCCGGCCGGCTGGACCAGGTCGGCCGGTGGCGTCTACGTGGAGTACATCGAGCCCGACGACAAGACCACCAAGGTCCGCATCCTGGTGGAGACGGGCAAGGTGACACCGAACAAGTTCGTCACCTCGACCGCTCCGGCCGGGCTGAAGAAGGGCAAGTCCTGCCCGGCGCCGTTCACCTCGGTCGCCACCACCGAGGTGACCATCTCCGGCAACCCGGGCGCGGAGCTGGAGTACACCTGCGGTGAGGGCGCCGACATGCGGCACGGCATCTGGCGGATGACCACGGTCGGCGGCAAGATGTACTCCTTCTTCCTGACCACGACCGACGCCAAGTACGCCGACTACAAGAAGTACTACGACGTCATGACCGAGACGTTCCAGCTCAACCTCTGATCGCACTGTGCTATCAATCCCTGATGGCACCACAAGTTGATGTTGACCTGATCGACCGGGCCGAGGCCTGGCTCTCCGACGACCCGGATCCGGCCAGCCGGGACGAGTTGCGCGCGGTGCTCGACGGGCTGCCGGGCACCGCGGCCGAGCTGGGCGACCGGTTCTCCGGGCCGCTCACCTTCGGCACCGCGGGGCTGCGCGGCCGGCTGCGGGCCGGGCCGAACGGCATGAACCTGGCCGTGGTCACCCGGGCGGCGGCCGGTCTGGTCGGCTGGCTGGCGGCGCAGGGCGGCGAGGGCCCGCTGGTCATCGGGTACGACGCCCGGCACGGTTCGCGGCAGTTCGCCGAGCGCACCGCCGAGGTCGCGACCGGGGCCGGGCGGGAGGCGCTGCTGCTGCCCGGGACGCTGCCGACGCCGGTGCTGGCGTACGCGGTGCGGGCCCTGGGCGCGGTCGCCGGGGTGATGGTCACGGCGAGTCACAACCCGCCGCAGGACAACGGTTACAAGGTCTACCTGGGCGCGTCGCTGGGCGGAGCGGACGGCGCGGGCGCGCAGATCGTCCCGCCCGCCGACGCCGGCATCGAGGCGGCCATCCGGGCGGTCACCAGCGTGGCGTCGGTCCCGCTGGGCGGTCCGGGCACGGTTCTGGGCGCCGAGATCCTCGCCGGGTACGTCGCGCAGGCCGCCGCGGTGCTCACCGAGGGCGGGCCGCGGGATCTGACCGTCGCGTACACGCCGATGCACGGGGTGGGCGGTTCGACGCTGGTGGCGGCGTTCGTCGCGGCCGGGTTCCCAGCGCCCGCGGTGGTGTCCGCGCAGGCCGAACCGGACCCGGAGTTCCCGACGGTGGCGTTCCCGAACCCGGAGGAGCCGGGCGCGATGGACCGGCTGCTGGCCCTGGCCGGGGCGAACCACGCCGACCTGGCGATCGCCAACGACCCGGACGCGGACCGTTGTGCGGTGGCGATCCCCGGGCCGGACGGCTGGCGGCCGTTGCGCGGCGACGAGCTGGGTGTGCTCCTGGCCGACCACCTGATCCGCCGCGGCACCCCGGGCCTGTACGCGACCACGATCGTCTCGTCGTCGCTGCTGGGCCGGATCTGCGCGGCCCGGGGCGTGCCCTACGCGGAGACGCTGACCGGCTTCAAGTGGATCGTGCGGGCGGCCGAGGACCTGGCGTACGGCTACGAGGAGGCGCTCGGCTACTGCGCGGCCCCGGCGATGGTCCGCGACAAGGACGGCATCACCGCCGCGCTGACCGTGGCCGAGCTGGCGGCCGGGCTCAAGGCCGAGGGGAAGTCGCTGGCCGGGCGGCTGGACGAGCTGGCCGCCGAGTTCGGCCTGCACGCCACCGACCAGCTGTCGGTACGCGTCGACGACCTGGCCGACATCGGCCGGGCGATGACCCGGGCACGGCAGAATCCGCCCACGACTCTGCTCGGCGCGCCGGTGACCGAGGTGACCGACATGCTGCCGGAGAACGACGTGCTGACCTTCCGCACGGCGACGACACGTGTGGTGATCCGCCCGTCCGGCACGGAGCCGAAGCTCAAGGCGTACCTGGAAGTGGTGGTGGACGGTGACCCGGTGACCGCCCGGACCCGGGCGGCGACCGACCTGACGGCGCTCCGTACCGAGATCGCGGCAACGCTCGGTATCTAGCGGACCCGACCCGGGGGAAGCTGCACGACTCCCCCGGGTAACCCGGCTCAGATCGGCTTGGGTGCGCCCAGCGCGGCCTGGATCGCCTTGCCCAGGGTGGCCACCACCAGCGCGACGCTCGGCCGCACGATGGAGTCCTCCAGGGTCACGTCACCGACGAAACCGGCGTTGCTGGCGATCTCGGCGAGCCGCTCGTGGGCTCGCTCGACCTCCTCCTCGGGCAGCTTCAGCGCCGGCTCCATGCGCGCCGCGACGAGCAGCGTGGCCAGGGCGGCGGTGCGCTCGTCGGGCAGCGAGTTGCCGACCAGAGCGGTGGCCAGCCGGCCCCGGATCTCGGCCTCGTACGCCGGGTCGGAGGTCGGGTAGCGGTGCACGTGGATCACGCCGAGCTGGGTCTCGTCGACGTCACGCACGACGCCACGGGAGCACAGGTCCTCCAGCACCCGGGTGCGCAGCCGGTGCCGGAGCCGCTGCAGCCACTGGGCGGGCGTGTGCGGCTCCTCGGTGGCCACCTTTCCCAGGACCGCGTCGGCGACCGGGTCGCCCAGCGGGGTGGCGTCGGTGACCACGAGGTGACCGTCGGCGGCGTAGGCGATCCGGTTGGCCAGGGCGAGGTCGATCAACACCGCGGCGGCCATGCCCAGGTCCAGCCCGATGCGGGAGCCGGTGGCCTTTCCGGTCTGGTCGTCGTACGCGAGGAGGAGAAGTTCCTCCGCGAGCGGGATGGGGGTCATGTAACGCAACGATAGTGGCCCGGGTCATCCGGTCCGATCCCCAGGTCGGTCAGATCCGGGACGGTCCTACGATCCGGGCCTCCACCACTCGCCGCGGGTTGAGGAACTAACGGGCGAGATCCGGCAGGATCGTCTCGCGATGCGCGAACCAGGCCAGCGAGTCGCGGATGCCGTCGGCCACCGAGTGCTCGGCGCGCCAGCCCAGCAGGTCCGCGGCCCGGGTGCTGCGGGTGTAGGCGCCGGCCGAGTCGCCGGGCCGCCGCGGCGCCGTCTCGATCGCCACCGGCCGGTCGGCGACCTGGTTGAACGCCTCGACGAACTCGATCACCGTGGTGCCGGTGCCGGTGCCCAGGTTGATCGCCAGCGAGCCGTTCTCGAACGGCAGGACGTCGAACTCCTCCAGCGCGCGCAGGTGGGCGCCGGCCAGGTCCCAGACGTGCACGTAGTCACGGATGCCGGAGCCGTCCCGGGTGGGGTAGTCGACGCCGGTCACCGGGAACGGCTGCCCCGCCCGGTAGACCTCGATCAGCTTGCCCAGGGCGTGGCTCGGCGAGCGCAGCTGCAGGCCGGTCCGCATCTTCGGGTCGGAGCCGATCGGGTTGAAGTAGCGCAGCGACAGCACCCGCAGCGGGGTGGCCGCGGTGATGTCGGCGAACATCTGCTCGACGATCAGCTTGGTCCGGGCGTACGGGCTCAGCGCGGTCAGCGCGGAGCTCTCGTCGACGGTGAAGTCGTCGCCGGGCTGGTAGATCGACGCCGACGAGCTGAACAGCAGCCGGGTGACGCCCTTGGCGATCAGGTGCTCGGCGAACTGCAGGGTCTTCGCAACGTTCTCACGGTAGTAGTGGATCGGGCGCTCCACCGACTCCGGCACCACGATCAGAGCGGCGCAGTGCACCACGGCGGTGATGTCCGGGTGCTCGTCGAAGATCCTGTCGAGCAGAACGGTGTCGGCGATGTCACCCTCGTAGAAGGGGCGGCCCTCGCAGAACTCCCGGCGGCCGGTGACCAGATTGTCGAGGACGACCGGCTGATGGCCGGCATCCAGCAGGCAGGAGGAGATCGTGCTGCCGATGAACCCCGCGCCACCCGCGACCAGAACCTTCACGAACGTCCTCCCCTATCCCGATATCCGCCACGAGGCTAGCCCACCCCCGGCATTCACCGTCACCTTGATCGTGAGCGGGCTGTTGGGCACCTGGCTGTAACCTATGATGCTGCCCGTCCCGCGTCCCGCCCGACCTCCTCATGGTTCTTCCGGTGGACGTGTGAGCTTTCAGAAAGGACCACGTCAACCGTGACCTCGTCCCAGCCCAGGCCCCCCGATGTCACAGTTGTGGTCATCGTCTACAACGACGCGGGCCGGGTCGCGACCGCGGTTCGTTCGGTCCTGGACCAATCGCTGCGCAGCCACGAGGTGATCGTGGTCGACGACCACAGCACCGACGGCACCCCGGCCGTGGTCGAGAAGCTCGTGGCCGAGCACCCGGACACGGTCCGGTTCATCCGCCTGCCCGCCAACTCCGGCCACTGCGGCGCCCCCCGCAACGCCGGGGTGGCCGCCGCCCGCGGCCGGTTCATCATGTTCCTGGACAGTGACGACACCCTCGACGTGCACGCCTGCCGCAACATGGTGGCCGAGGCCGAGCAGACCGAGGCGGACATGGTCATCGGCCGGTGTGTGCGGCACGACGTCGCCACCGGCAAGGAGACCTCCTGGATGCCGTGGCTGGTCAAGCAGAAGGTGGTCTACACGTCGCTGCGGGAGCAGCCCGAGCTGCTCTACGACGTGCTGTCGACGAACAAGCTCTACCGGCACGACTTCCTGGTCCGGGAGAATCTGACCTTCCTGGAGGACCGCCTCTACGAGGACAACCTGTTCTCGGCGAGCGCGTACATCGCGGCCAAGAAGATCGCGGTCATCCCGCAGCGCATCTACACGTGGAACATCGAGCGCAAGGCGGCGAATCTCTCGATCACCCGCCGGGCCGCCGACATCCGCAACATCACCGACCGGATCATCGTCACCAAGAAGATCGACGAGCTGCTGGCCAAGCACGACGCCGGTGACCTGCGGTTGCAGAAGGACGTCCGGTTCATCGAGAACGACCTGCGGGTCCACCTGGCCCGGCTGAGCCAGCTGCCCGAGGAGAACCAGCGGGCCCTGGTCGAGGCCGCCCGGCCCTACGTCCAGACGCTGCAGGACGACGCCTTCCGGGAGGCCAAGCCGCTGCCCGCGATGGCCGCCTACCTGGTCCGGCAGGGTGACTTCCACGGTGTCGCCGCGGTGCACGACTACATGGTCAACAAGCCGTTCCAGCCGCACCTGACCGCCGACCTGGTGGTCCGGGACGGCCGCGTCTACTGGAGCGACAGGCACCTGGACGACCCGCTGGGCCGTGAGGTCCTGGACGTCACCGAGATGGGGTTCCAGGACCGGCAGCTGAACAAGCTGCGCCTCGGTGGCACCGTCGACGCCCTGCAGCAGGACGGCGACGTGGTCACCGTGGCCGGGTCGTTCACCAACCCGCTCGGCCGGATCACCGAGGAGTCCGACCCGAAGGCGCAGCTGGTCATCACCGACCGGCGCAGCAAGCAGCGGGTCTTCCGGGTCGAGGCGCACCTGGCCGTGGACGAGCAGCGGATCGGCTGGCACGTCGCGTTCGCGCCGGAGAAGATCCTGCGCCCGGTCGGCCTGATCGACCCGCTCTACTCGGTGCGGCTGCACGTCACGGTCGGCGCCGAGCGTGCCGACCTGGCGCTGTTCGCCGATGACGACGTGCTCGACGCGATCCGGCTGCCCACCCGGCCCCGGCTCAGCCG
Organism: Actinoplanes couchii; assembly: GCF_016862075.1. Lineage (GTDB taxonomy): Bacteria > Actinomycetota > Actinomycetes > Mycobacteriales > Micromonosporaceae > Actinoplanes > Actinoplanes couchii. The sequence continues at coordinate 13,270 of NZ_BOMG01000048.1, forward strand.
GCTCACCGCCGACCTGCTGCAGGGCTACCGCACCGACAGCGGCAACCTGGCGCTGCGCCTGGAGGCCGACGGCGGCGCCGCCAAGCTGGGCACCGCGGCGATCACCGGGGTGCGCAGCACCAACTTCGGCGCCCGCGCCTGGGCCCGGGCCGCCGAGTTCCAGAAGTCGCTGCGCCAGCGCCGCAACACCCGGGCCACCAAGCTCTCCTGGTACGAGAACGTCTTCCTCAAGATGCCGGTGAAGAAGGGCACCGTGGTGTTCGAGAGCCACATGGGCAAGCAGTTCTCGGACAGCCCGCGGGCCATCTACGAGGAGATGAAACGGCAGAAGATCAAGTTCTCGCCGATCTGGGTGTACGCCGGGCACCCGACCGGGTTCCCGTCCGACGCCAAGCTGGTCAAACGGAACTCGTGGGGTTACCTGCAGGCGCTCGCCCAGGCCGAGTACTGGATCGACAACCAGGGTTTCCCGCACGACCTGCGCAAGCGCCCGGAGACCACGTACATCCAGACGTGGCACGGCTCGGCGTTCAAGCGGATGGGCTTCGACCAGGCCGACGTCAAGCGGCAGTCGGAGGCCCAGCAGACCCGGCTGAGCAACGCGATCGACCGGTTCGACTTCTTCATGGTCCGGTCCGCGCACGACGAGCGGACCCTCACCCGGGGCATGCGGGTCGGTGCGGAGCTGCTGCGGGTCGGTTACCCGCGCAACGACGCGCTGGTCAAGGGCGGTAACGACAAGGAGCTGGCGAAACTGCGCAAGCAGCTCGGGCTCACCGACGACCGCAAGGTGGTGCTGTACGCGCCGACCTTCCGCCCGGAGGAGGTGAACCGCCGCTCCGGCCTGCAACTGCCGTTCGACCTGAGCGAGTTCACCCACCGGTTCGGTGACGACATGGTGCTGCTGGTCCGCCCGCACTACCTGGTGTCGTTCGCCCTGCCGCCGGCGTACGGCCACTCGGTACGTAACGTCGCGAGTGTGCACGACGTGACGCCCCTGCTGCAGATCTCGGACGCGCTGATCACCGACTACTCGTCGCTGATGTTCGACTATTCGCTGCTCGACCGGCCGATGATCTTCCACGTGCCGGACTACGACAACTATGTCGGCGCCACCCGTGGGTCGTACTTCGACCTCGGCGAGACCGCGCCCGGCCCGCTGACCCGCACCTCGGAGGATCTGATCGCCGCGCTGGCCGATCTGGACGCCAACACCACCACGTTCGCCGAGAAGAGGCGGCAGTTCGTCGCCGAGTTCGGGGAGTACGACACCGGGGACGCCGCCAAGTCCGTCGTCGACCGCTTCTTCGGGACGGGGAACCGCCGTGGCTGAGCACCGGGACATCTTCATCGTCTGCAACACCGTGAACGAGCTGGGCGGCCTGAACCAGTGGGCGCACGACGTCGCCCGGCTGTTCACCGCCCGCGGGCACCGGGTCCGGCTGATCGGGGTGGAGCCCGCGGTCAACGTCCGCGACTTCGGCACCGACCTGCCCTACGAGACGATGACCCTGCACGCCGAGCAGCTGCCGCGCCGGGGCAAGGTGTCCGGCCTGGCCGCGCTGGGCCGGGGCATCCAGGAGCGCAAACGCCAGCAGATCTTCGAGGGCGGCGTCCGCAAGCTGTCCGGGATCCTGAGCACCGGCGGGACCGGCTCGGTGGTGATCGCCGCCCAGGTCTGGGCCGGCGAGTGGGTGGCCGCCGCGGACACCACCGGCATGCAGGTCATCGGCATGTCCCACGAGTCGTACGAGGCGTGCCGGGCCAGCAGCCGGTTCGCCCGGGTGAAGACGTTCTACACCGGCATGGACATGCACCTGTCCCTGACCGACGCGGACGCCGACGCCTGGGCCCGGGCCGGCATGTCCAACGTCGGCGCCATGCCGAACCCGCTGATGGTCACGCCGAAGACGCTGCCCACGCTGACCGAGAAGCGGATCGTCACGCTCGGCCGGCTCTCCCACGAGAAGGGCATCGACATGCTGCTCGAGGCGTGGGCGCAGGTCGCGCCGGCGCACCCGGACTGGTCGCTGGAGATCTACGGCGCCGGCCCGAACGAGCAGGCGCTGCGGGACCAGGCCCGGGAGCTGGGGCTGGACGACACCGCGCTGTTCCGGGGCAAGACCAACGACATCGACAGCGTGCTCGCCTCGTCGTCGGTCTACGTGCTGCCGTCGCGCCAGGAGGGCTTCCCGATCGCGCTGATGGAGGCGCTCGCCTACGGTCTGCCGGCGGTGTCGTTCGACTGCGCGCCAGGCATCCGCGAGCTGATCGAGGACGACGTCAGCGGCGGCCTGGTGATCACCGCGGGTAACGTTCCCGGTTTCGCCGCCGCCCTGACCCGGCTGATCGAGGACCGGGATCTGCGGGTCCGGCTGGGCGCCGCCGGGCGCGAGACGGTGCAGCGCTACACCCCGGACAGCATCATGGACCGCTGGGAGGCGCTGTTCACCCTGCTGGACCGTTAAGGTCTGCGGGATGCAAGCCATCATCGCTACTCTGGGTTACGTCTTCTCGCCGGATCGTCAGCGCATCCTGATGATCCGGCGGAACACCCGGCCCGACGACGTCCACTACGGGTACTACAACGGCCTGGGCGGCAAGCTGGAGCCCGGCGAGGACGTGGTGGACGGCATGCGCCGGGAGATCCGCGAGGAGGCCGGGATCGACTGCACCGGGCTCGAGCTGGCCGGCACGGTCTCCTGGCCCGGTTTCGGCCGCGACGGCGCCAACTGGTTCGGGTTCCTCTTCCGGATCACCGCCTGGACCGGCACGCCCCTGGACGGCAACGACGAGGGCAGTCTGCACTGGGTCGAGGTCGCCGACGTGCTGGCCGGGAAACTCCCGATGTGGGAGTCCGACCGCCATTTCCTGCCACTGGTCTTCGCCGAGAAGCCGGAAGTGTTCCACGGCGTCATGCCGTTCGCTTCCGGCCGTGCGCTGAGCTGGAACTTCAACACCATCTAGCGGATGTACGCCGCCCGGCCCCACAACCGCAGCGGCCCCTGCCGTCTCGTCACGCGAGGCGGGCGGTGTCACCGGTCACCCCGCGACCGCCGGGCGTGTGCGGTGGTTCCGGCATGGCGGCTCGCGCTTCGACGTCAGCGGGATCCGGTTCGGGGGCGCGCCCCCGCGTAGTGACGGCTCGGGGCACGGCCCGCGCGGTGACGGCTCGGGGCACGGCCCCGCGTGGTGATTCGCGTCGCGAATCACCACGCGGCAAAGGCACCGCATACGCCCGGCGGTCGCGGGTCGGCCTCGGGTGTCGCCGGGCTCGCGGGGCGGGGCAGAGCGAGGTGGTGCGGTTGTGGTGCCGTGTGGCGTAACAGCAAACGGTCTTGATCTTGCAGCTTTGCTTTGATCTTGCGGTTTGCCGTAGGGAGAACCCTCAGCCGACCTTGCGGTTGCCAGGGAAGGGCCCTCAGCCAGCCTTGCGATTAGTCGAGAGAAGGGCCCTCAGCCAGCCTTGCGATTAGCCTGGCCTCAGAAGCGGCGCATGCCGCCGAACTGGCGGTCGCCGGCGTCGCCCAGGCCGGGGACGATGTAGGCCTTCTCGTTCAGGCCCTGGTCGATCGAGGCGGTGACCAGGCGCAGCGGGAGGCCCGAATTCGCCAGGCGGTCGACGCCCTCCGGAGCCGCGAGCACGCAGCAGATGATGATGTCGGTGCAGCCGCGGTCGGCGAGCAGCTTGCAGCAGTGCAGCAGCGAGCCGCCGGTGGCCAGCATCGGGTCGAGGACCAGCACCGGCTGGTTCGACAGGTCCACCGGCAGCGACTCCATGTAGGCGCGCGGCTCGTGCGTCTCCTCGTCACGGGCCAGGCCGACGAAGCCCATCGACGACTCGGGCAGCAGGCCCAGCGCGGCGTCGGCCATGCCCAGGCCGGCCCGGAGCACCGGGACGATCAGCGGCGGGTTGGCGAGCCGGGTGCCCTCGGTGGCGGCGACCGGCGTCTCGATGGGGTACTTCTCGACGGCGAACAGCCGGGCGGCCTCGTAGACCACCATGGTGGTCAACTCGTGCAGCGAGGCGCGGAAGACACCGGATTCGGTGTCGGTGCGGCGCATCGCGGTGAGTCGCGTCTGTGCCAGCGGGTGATCTACTACAAGGACGTCCACGGCTGACAACCTATCGTTCAATCAAGATCAACTGTCACAGGGTTGCGTAGAATCCCTTTCATGACTGTGACAGCGTCCGCTGAACTGTCCGATCTCCGCTCCTTCCTGCACGGCCTGCCCGGGGTCGACAAGGTGGGCGTCGAGGCGCGGGCGGCGGCGCTCGCCACTCGCTCGATCAAGGCGGATTCCAAGGCGGCAGCGATCGACCTGGCCATCCGGATGGTCGACCTGACCACGCTCGAGGGCGCCGACACGCCCGGCAAGGTGCGCGCGCTCTGCGCCAAGGCGATCCGCCCCGACCCGGCCGATCCGGCCTGCCCGCCGGTCGCGGCGATCTGCGTCTACCCGGCGATGGCCCCGATCGCGGCCGCCGCCCTGGCCGGTTCCGGGGTTCATCTGGCCAGCGTCGCGACCGCCTTCCCGTCCGGTCAGGCCCCGCTGGAGGTCAAGCTGGCCGACACCCGCGACGCGGTGGCCGCCGGCGCCGACGAGATCGACATGGTGATCAGCCGGGGCGCGTTCCTGGCCGGTGACTACCGCCGGGTCTTCGACGAGATCGTGGCGGTCAAACAAGCGTGCGGCGACGCCCATCTCAAGGTGATCCTGGAGACCGGCGAGCTGGCCACCTACGACAACATCAGGCGCGCGTCCTGGCTGGCGATGCTGGCCGGCGCCGACTTCATCAAGACCTCGACCGGCAAGGTCAGCGTCAACGCCACCCTGCCGATCACGCTGGTCATGCTGGAGGCGGTGCGGGACTTCCGGGAGCGGCACGGCCGGATCATCGGGGTCAAACCGGCGGGCGGCATCAAGACCACCAAGGACGCGATCAAGTACCTGGTGCTGATCAACGAGACCGTGGGCGACGAGTGGCTGCACCCCGACCGGTTCCGGTTCGGCGCCTCCTCGCTGCTCAACGACCTGCTCATGCAGCGCACCAAGCTGACCACCGGCCACTACGCCGGCCCGGACTACTTCACCCTGGACTGAGGGGCCCATGTTCGAGTACGCACCAGCGCCGGAATCACGGTCGGTTGTCGAGATCGCCTCGTCCTACGGCCTCTTCATCGACGGCTCGTTCGACGGCGGCAAGGACGGCAACGTCTTCAAGACCGTCGACCCGGCCACCGAGGAGGTCCTCGCCGAGGTCGCCGCGGCCGGCCCGGAGGACGTCGACCGTGCGGTGGCCGCCGCCCGGCGCGCCTTCACCACCTGGTCGGCGCTGCCCGGCAGCGAGCGCGCGAAATACCTGTTCCGGATCGCCCGGATCATCCAGGAGCGGTCCCGTGAGCTGGCCGTGCTGGAGTCGCTGGACAACGGCAAGCCGATCCGGGAGTCCCGCGACGTCGACCTGCCCCTGGTCGCCGCGCACTTCTTCTACTACGCGGGCTGGGCCGACAAGCTGCGGTACGCCGGGTTCGGTCCCGACCCGAGACCGCTCGGTGTGGCCGCCCAGGTCATCCCGTGGAACTTCCCGCTGCTGATGCTCGCGTGGAAGATCGCGCCCGCGCTGGCCACCGGCAACACCGTGGTCCTCAAACCGGCCGAGACCACGCCGCTGTCCGCGCTCTTCTTCGCCGACGTGTGCCGCCAGGCCGAGCTGCCGGCCGGTGTGGTCAACATCGTCACCGGGGCCGGCGACACCGGGGCCTACCTGGTGCGGCACCCGGACGTGGCCAAGGTCGCCTTCACCGGCTCGACCGAGGTGGGGCGGGAGATCGCCCGCTCGGTGGCCGGCACCGGCAAGCGGCTCACCCTGGAGCTGGGCGGCAAGGCGGCCAACATCGTGTTCGACGACGCGCCGATCGATCAGGCGGTCGAGGGCATCGTCAACGGGATCTTCTTCAACCAGGGGCACGTGTGCTGTGCCGGATCGCGGCTGCTGGTGCAGGAGTCCGTTCTTGATCAGGTTTTGGAGTCCCTGAAGCGGCGCATGGCCACGCTGCGCGTCGGTGACCCGCTCGACAAGAACACCGACATCGGGGCGATCAACTCGGCTGCCCAGCTGGCCCGCATTACCGAATTGTCGGAAATAGGGGTACAAGAAGGCGCGGAACGGTGGTCGCCGGAGTGTTCGCTGCCCGACCGGGGGTTCTGGTTCGCGCCGACGATCTTCACCGGGGTGACGCAGGCCCACCGGATCGCCCGTGAGGAGATCTTCGGGCCGGTGCTGTCCGTGCTCACCTTCCGGACCCCGGACGAAGCGGTCGCCAAGGCCAACAACACTCCGTACGGACTGTCCGCCGGCATCTGGACCGAGAAGGGCTCCCGGATCCTGGCGGTGGCCGACAAACTCCGGGCCGGTGTGGTCTGGGCCAACACGTTCAACAAGTTCGACCCGGCGTCGCCGTTCGGCGGCTACAAGGAATCCGGCTACGGCCGGGAGGGTGGCCGTCACGGCCTGGAGGCCTACCTTGCCTAAGTCAGCCAAGTCATCCGCCGCACCGGCCACCACGCCGTCCGCCGCTGTCACGCCGGGTGCCGCCACCACGCCGGGCGCCGCGTCGCCCGCCGCCGCGCCCGTCACCGCCGCGCCCCTCACCGCCGCGCCGGTTCGGCTCGCCGTGCGGAAGACCTACAAGCTCTACATCGGCGGCAAGTTCCCCCGCAGCGAGTCAGGACGGACCTTCGTGGTGGACGGCGACAACGTGGCACTCGCCTCCCGCAAGGACGCCCGGGACGCCGTGCTCGCCGCCCGGGCCGCCCAGTCCAAGTGGGCCGGCGCCACCGCGTACAACCGGGGCCAGGTGCTCTACCGGATCGCCGAGATGATCGAGGCCCGGCGGGCCGAGTTCGTCGCGCTCGGTGTCCCGGACGCCGAGGTGGACGCCACCATCGACCGCTGGGTCTGGTACGCGGGCTGGTCCGACAAGATCGCCCAGGTGACCGGTGGCGCCAACCCGGTCGCCGGGCCGTACCTGAACATCTCCGCACCCGAGCCGACCGGCGTCGTCGGGATCGTCGCCCCCGCCTCGCTGCTCGGTCTGGTCAGTGTCATCGCCCCGGCGATCGTGACCGGAAACACGGTGGTCGTGCTCGCCGACGCGCCGCAGATCGCCATCACCCTGGCCGAGGTGCTGGCCACCTCCGACGTTCCGGGCGGCGTGGTGAACCTGCTCACCGGCCGGCACCCGGAGACCGCACCGTGGCTCGCCTCACACGATGACGTCAACGCGCTCGACCTGACCGGGGTGACGGATCCGGAACTCGCCGTCGAGTGGGAACGGGCCGCCGCAGGGACCTTGAAGAGGGTGATCCGCCCGTCCGGGGCCACCGATTTCACCGCCGATCCCGGTCTGCGGCCGATGACGGCGCTCCTGGAGACGAAGACCGTGTGGCATCCGAAGGGCTACTGAGGGCCCACCGGGGCGGCTGTCACACAGCGTTGCCGACTAGGGTGTGTGCCCAGAGTCACCCGTCCCACCACTCCCAGATCACCCGGAGGTCACCGTGACCAGCCAGTCCGACGAGCCCGAGGCCTCCGCGCCGGTGGCTGAGAAGTCCTCGTCCGAGGGGTCTTCCGGGCGGGAGCTTTGGGAGCTAGCCCGAGTCGAGCCGGTGGAGATCGCCCTGCCGGGCGGGGTGGGGCTGACCCTCCGGGCGTACCGGAAGGCATCCGAGCTCACCCCGACCGAGGTCGTCATCGACGAGGACGACCCCTTCGAGGCCCGCCGCAAGCGCGCCGAGGAGGAGGAAGAGGTGATCGTCGACGAGGAGTACGAAGCTCTGCTCGCCGACGACGAGAAGGCCGAGAAGGCCGACGGCAAGGAGTCCTCCTCCGAGGAGCCGGACCCGGCCGACTTCGAGGAGGAGCCCGCCGGCCAGGCGGATGACGAGGAAGTACCCATGTTCCTCAGTCACAAGGGCCGACTGCTCACTTTCAAGAGTTCCGAAGCGCTGGTCTCCTTCCTTCGTTCGGGTGCTCCGCACGATCTCGCACAATTGGACACCTGGGCCGACCTGGCCGAGCGGGTACAGTCGAGCGACATCGACCCCCTGCCGGAGGACCGCTACGAGCTCGACCTCGTGGTGGAAAACCTGCGCGGCGGTCACGACACGTGGGACCTGCCGCTGCTCATCAACGCCGGTGAAGTGGCCCGCGACCTGGGTTTCGCACTCCGCATCAAGCCGGTGATCCTGGCACTGTCGCCCGGATCGCCGCTGGACGACCTCGACGAATCCCTCCGGACCGCCGAGAAGGGCGGGATGGGTGGTTTCTTCGGCCGCCGACGGTTGAAGAAGATCGGTGCCCAGCAGGCCAGTCTCGGGTGGCGCTCGGTGATCGGAAAGATCTCCGCCGCTGTGGACTGGCGTGACTGACCGATCACCAGGGAACATCAATCGTTGGTCGTAAGAAGAGAAGCACTTGGCGGGAGGAGACGACGACGTGGCGCTCGTGCGCGTGTACTGCGGTCTGGCGTCGGCTGATGATTCGGCGCGTTCGGCCTCGGCCGCTCCGCTGACCGTCGCCGTGGTGGACGACGCGGGCCGGCTGCTCGGCGTCCACGAGATCAGCGACGACCCGTCTGGCTATGCCCAGCTGGGGACGCTGCTCGTGGAACGCACGACGGGCTTCAGCGACGCGGCGGTCGCCGCGGACAGCGACGACCACGTCGTCACGTCACTCCTCACCGCGGCCGGGCGGCCGTTGGTGGTGGTCGACGACGACGCGGCCGACGACTACGCGGAGCGCTTCTCCGACGACGACTCCCCCGAGGAGATCTCCGCGCCGGCAGCCGCCCGCCGGGCCGTCGGCCTGGCCCGGGCGCTGCAGGCCGGAGCGATCGCCGCGGTGACCCTGCCGGCACCGCGCGAGCTGGTCAGCTACAAGCCGGTCCTGGCCGCCCACGTGGCCATGCTGGTCGGGCGGAACGCGGCTGCCGTCGCCCTGCGTGAGGTGCTGCGCGAGCTGTACCCGGCGGCGCTGCGGGCGTTCCCGGACCCGGCGCACCCGACCGCGCTGGCCGTCCTCGACGCGATGCCCGAGCCGGGCCGTCTCAGCGGGTCGGCCCCGGCCGCCCGGGAGATCGCCACCGAGCTGGTGCGCGCCGGCTCCGGCAGCGAGAGCGAGCTGACCGCCGCGATCACCGCGCTGCAGGTCGCGGTCAGCGAGTCCCCGCGCCGGGGCGGCGTCAACAAGTCCCTGTCGCCAGCCGCCGCCGAGGCGGTCCGCAAGTCCATCGCGGCCGTCCGTGCCTGCGACTCCGCCTGCTCCGCCCTGGTCGGCACGCTCGCCGCCCGGGCCACCCCGCCCGCCACCGGTGGGCCCAACGTCGGCCGGCGCAGTGCCCGCCGGGGCACCGAGACACCCACGCTCCAGCCGGTGCCGAGCAGTGGCACCGGTGACGCCGCCCGCTTCGGCCGGCGCAACCGTCCCGAGCCGGTCTCCACCGGCACCGGCCCGGTCACGCCCCAGCCGCTGACCACCATGCCGACCGCGCCCGACCCGCTGATGGCCCCGCCGGTCGCCCCGGCCGCCGCCAACGGGATGCCCGGCCGCGCCACCGGCCCGCTGAACCGGCCGGTCTCGGTGCCGCCGCCCCCGCCCGGCATGACCCCGATCACCCCCGGCACCCGCCCGGCGGCGCCCGGCCGTAACCCGGCCACCCCGACCTCGGTGCCGCCCGGCCCCGGCAGCTCCCCGGCCGACGCCGGCGAGCCGTTCCGGCCGACGCTGACCAACGCCGAGCTGAACCGGGCCCGGGCCGAACGGCGCACGGTCATCCCGCCGCGCCCGGCCACCAGCCCGCGGTCGCCCGCACCGGCCGGTTCCGGCGCCACCGACTTCAGCCTGCCGATGCAGTCCGCCCGGACCCCGCAGGAGTCGCCGGAGCCCGGTTCGCGGGCCAACTGGCCGCTGCTCAACAGCGAGAAGGACGAGGCCGCCCGGCCCGATCTACCGTCCCGCTCGGAGCTGCCGTCCCGCCCGACGGCGCCGCCGCTGAACCCCCGTTCCTCGACCTCGTTGCCGTCCCGCTCCGCGTCGGCATCGTCCCGCTCGTCGGCGGCACCGTCGTCGGGTCTGCCGTCCCGGTCGTCGGCCTCGCCGTCGTCCGGCCTGCCGTCCCGTTCATCGGCCTCGCCGTCGTCCGGCCTGCCGTCCCGTTCATCGGCCTCGCCGTCCTCGGGTCTGCCGTCCCGGTCGTCGTCCACGCCGTCGCTGCCGACCCGGTCGTCCCGACAGTCGCCGGCCGCGTCCGTCAGCGGTGCCCCCGCCGAGGGCCGGGTCAAGCCGCCGTGGCAGGACATGCCGCAGGAGCCGTCGCCGCTGGACGTCGGTAAGGAACCGGCCCGCCGCCTGGTCGACCAGGCCCGCGGCAACGGTGGCCGGGCCCGGCTGCCCGGTTTGGACCAGCTCGGTGGCGGCACCCCGCCGCCGGCCCGCCGGGACGACCCGTCCCGGATCACCGCGCTGGACCGGAGCAGTGCCCCGCCGGTCCCGTCCGACGGCAACGACGGCGACCTGCTGATCTTCGCCGCGGCCAGGTCGGCGTGGTTCACCGGCGGCGCCCCCGACTCGACGGACGTCAACTGGTCCAACCCGAACGACGACGCCTGGCGTGCCGCCCAGAAGGCCGCCACGCCCGCCGTCGCCGCGGAGACCAACGCCGGCCTGCCGAAACGGGTGCCCCAGGCCAACCTGGTCCCCGGTTCGTCCCGCACCGAGGAGCGCCCGGTCCGCATCGTCCGCGACGCGGCCTCGATCGCGGCCCACACGACCGGCTACTTCCGCGGTTGGCGCCGAGGCCAGGAGATCGGCGGTTTCGCCATGGGCGGCCGCCCGGGCCGCGAGGCAGCCGGAGGCTGGGACTTCAGCCGAGACGGCCAGCCAGCCGACGAGTTCCGAAGCAACAGCGCCCCCCACAACAGCCGCTGACCCACAGCCGCCACTGCCCCATAGCCGTTACTGACCCACGGCCGCACTGACCCACGGCCGCCGCCGACCCGCCATGGTGCCGACCCGTCATGGCGGCCGACCCACCACCCGGCCCGACCCGACCCGACCGAGGACCGCACCCCACCCGGGGCCGCGGTCCTCGCCGTTTCCACCCGAACTCAGCACCGCCCCATGACGCCCGCTCAGCACCGCCCCGTGACACCCGAACTCAGCACCGCCCCGTGACACCCGAACTCAGCACCGCCCCGTGACGTCCGCTCAGCGCCGCCCCATGACACCCGGCTCTTCACCCAAGACGAGCCCGCAGCCATCACGCCCGGACTTCCACCAAGACCGTCCGGCGACCACCACACCCGGCTTTCCGGCCAAGACTGCCTATGACGGTGTCGCTGGCCCCACCAGGGGCGGCTTGAAGTGGCTCCACCTGAGCCGAAGATCCCCACCATGACGGTTTCATCTGGCCCCGGTTCTCACCAGGCATTACTCGCCGTGAAGATCGGGAAGTGGGGCCGATTCAAGCCGTCTCTGTCGGCTTCAGGTGGGGCCACCGCAAGCCGTCATGGGTGGGGCCAGCGACACCGTCATAGCCACAACGCTGCCTCGCAGCCATCACGTCGCGATTCGAACCGCCAACCACGAAGGCGAGACATGCCGCCGCCCGTCTGCGGCCACGGCACCGACAGCGCAGCCTCCGATCCCGCCGTGCAGCGGCCAGGGCGGGGCCATCACCCACCCTGCCTGGCGCGGGCTGAGTACCTCCACACGCCGTTTTCGTCGGGTGACGCTAACTCGTCCACCTCGCGACGCTGAATCGCCGCTCAGAGCTTCTCAGTGACCCGCCGAGATTTACAAAGCCGAGCTGGACAACCAAGGCCTCGTCACCGCCAGCCTCTGTCATCGCGGCCTTGCTGCCATTCAACCAGCCATCGCCGTCCAGCCGTCGCCGTCCAGCCTTCGCCGTCGCTGTCTGGCCTTCGCCGTCACCGCCCGGCTTGTGCCAGCGTCCGGCCTCCGGTGCCGGCAAGCCTTCGCCACCGCCCGGTCCTTCACCATCCGGCCTCCGGCCCGCCAAGCCTTCGCACCGTCCGGCTTCTGCCGGCGGCAAGCCTCTGGCTGCGCCAGAGCCTTTGTCACCGTCCGGGCTTGGGGAACCGTCAAATTGGACCATCCAGCTGCCCGAAGCGTGGTCGGCTGCCCGGCCACCAGCCGCGTGGTCGGCTGCCCGGCCGCGTAGTCGGTCGTCTAGCTGCATGGTCAGTCGATTGGCCGCATGGTCGGTTAGCTGCCCGAAGTGTCTCGGCTTCCGGCCAACCCCATTCCGCAACGCAACGGAACGCCGCGCCACGGCCCGTCCTGCCCCACGGCAACGCCGCGCCACGGCCCGCCCGCGCCCCCATCACGGCCCCGCCCGCCACGGGTCGCCTCGCCTGGCGCGGTGGGTTCGTGGCCGTGATTTAGTGCTGGTTGGGGTGGTGACCGTCTCAGTGGGTTGATCGGAATGGCGGCATGGCGCGATGACAATGGGTGACCACTCGTATACTATGACGAATGGCCGGAAAGCGCGCGAAAGCCCCGCTCCGGCCGGTGGCGTTGATCCAGGCCGTCGAAGCGGGGCTTCAGGTCAGGCGGGTGCGGCCTGACCTTCAGATTCGCGGTGTGAAGCTCAGGCGGGCGCGGTAGCGCGGGTCCGACGCATCGTCAGCACATACTCGACAAGCGAGATGAGGACGTTCTTCGTCGACTCGCGGTTACGAGCGTCGCAGCTCACCACGGGCACGTCGCTCGAGATCGCCAGAGCGTCTCGCACGTCCTGCGCGTTGTGGTACTGCATCCCGTCGAAGCAGTTTATGGCCACCAGGTACGGCAGCCTCCGATGCTCGAAGAAGTCGATGGCGGCGAAGCAGTCGGCGAGCCGACGCGTGTCCACCATGACGACCGCACCGATCGCGCCCCGGACCAGCTCGTCCCACATGAACCAGAAACGTGTCTGACCCGGCGTACCGAAGAGGTACAGGATCAGGTCCCGGTCGATGCTGATACGGCCGAAGTCCATGGCGACGGTGGTCGTCATCTTGCCCGGCACCTGCCGGTTGTCGTCGACACCCACACCGGCCGAGGTCATGATCGCCTCGGTGGTCAGTGGGGTGATCTCCGAGACCGACCCCACCAGCGTCGTCTTACCGACGCCGAAGCCACCGGCGATCACAATCTTCGCCGATGTCACGCGTCCCGCAGCGGGACGGTGCGACATGTCAGAGCCTGCGAAGTCCACTCAGCACCCTTTCCAGCAGATCCGTGCCTACCGCGTCGGTCTCGTCTTCGAGCGAGGTGGGCTCGTACACAGCGACCAGACCATCAGAGGCCATGTCCGCGACGATCACACGTGCCACACCGAGCGGCAGTTGCATGCGTGCGGCGATTTCGGCCAACGACTGAACCCGGCCGTTGTCGCACATCGCCGCGATGTACTGATGCTCGCTTCCACCCTGCCCGCGGCCCATTCCGGAACGCCCGCGCTGGGTTGTCTCGACCAGCGCTTCCAGCGCTATCTCAAGCTTCGGCCGGGTCCGACCTCGGGTCACGGCGTACGGCCTGACCAGAGCACCGGTCGGCTCATCGCGCTCAGGCATTGTCACCGTCAACCCCTCCCTCGGCCCCTCGAAGTGTATTGGTTATCAAAGCTTTCACCTGTAGCCGGCTGAGCCTACCGGGGTCGCAAAACCCCTGACAAACCCCTGGATGGTGCCAGCCCACTACCGGTTCAGCCCAGTACCCCGGCCGCGGACCGCGGCGCGGGGGTCAAAGCTTCGCCGACACGGTCGACCAGGAGGGCCATCTCGTAGCCGACCTGACCGACGTCGCAGCTCCGAGCGGCCAGGACCGCGAAGGAGGAACCGTCGGAGATGGACATGAGGAACAGGAAACCATTGTCCATCTCGACAACCGTCTGGAGGACGGCGCCACCCTCGAAGCAACGCGCGGCGCCCTGCGTCAGGCTTACCAGGCCGGACGCGATGGCCGCCAACTGGTCGGCGCGGTCACGCGGGAGGTCTCGCGACGACGCCAGGAGCAGCCCGTCGGCGGAGACGGCGATCGCATGCGCGACCCCGGGAACGCGATCGGCGAAGTTGGCCAGAAGCCAACCCAGATCCTGCGTAGATGTCATGCCTCATGCTCCTTGCCAGCCTGCGAGGGCTGCTGCCCTCCCGGAGTGTCCTCCAGGTTGGTCGATTGTTCCTTGGTGCGACCACGTGCCACACCACGGTGGTAAGCGGACAGGAGACCGCGAACCCCCTCAGGTGTACGACGCTGGACCGAGGTACCGGCCCGCTCGACACCACCGGGGACGAGTTGAGCCATCGGCTTACGCTTCGGCAGACCCGCCGTGGTGGTGGCGTCGATCGGTGCCTCAGCCGCCTGACGGGCGGCCTGCCATCCGTCGTCAGCCGCGGTACGCCACGGGTTGGCCGCAGGGGCTTCCCCACTCCCGTAGGCCGCGGGAGCGGCCGCCGGTGCACCAACAGTAGCGGCATCGAAGTCCCGAATCTCGGGCACCGGCACCTGCTGTGGTACGGGGGGAGCGCTCCGGGTCGGCTCGCCGGTCGGGATCCGCTGCGAGACGACCGATTCGTCGCCCACACCGGAGACCTTGGGACGGGCCGGCTCGGTCGACGTGACGAACCACGCCGACTCCAACTCCCGGAAGATCGGCAGTTCCATCGTCTCGTCCGCGAACGGAGCCGCGCCCTCACGGGCCGACGCCATCTGCGCGGCGGCAGTGGCCTGGGCCTCTGCCGGATCCCGGACGTCCGCCGGCGGCGCCGAGTTCGGCATCACCGGGATGGTCTGCGGGTTGATCGGCGGAGTCACCTGCGGCTGCGGCTCGAAGTTCTCCGGGCGGAACCGCGGGATCTCGGCAGTCATGTCGAGCGCGGCGGCCAGGTTCTCCGGCACGTGCGGGGTGACGTCGCGTTCCGCGGCGACCGGCGGCCAGGCCGGCGGCGCCGAGGCGAACGGGTTACGGTCGGCCGGTGAGATCGGCTGGGCCGACACCGGTTCGGCCGGCGGCGCGGAGTACGGCGCTGCCGACACCGGCGGAAGGGCCGGCGAGACCGGAGGCGCCGAGACCGGCGGAACCGGGGGTGCCGAGACCGGCGGCGTGAACGAGTTCGGGTTGGCCGGGAGCTGACGCGGGATGGTCGCGCCGAACCCGCCGCCGTCACCCTGGGGCTGGAAGTCCCCACCGTTGCGGCGCTGAGCCAGGTCGTCGAGACCGGCGAAGCCCTGCGGGCCGGACGGCAACGGCGGGATGACCTCGTTGCTACGCGGACCGTGGAACCCGTTCGGTGCGCCGCCACCGAAGCCGTTGGAGGAACCCCCGCCGAAGCCGTTGGAGGAGCCGCCACCGAACCCGTTGGACGAGCCGCCGAAACCGTTGCTGTTGCCGGCGTTGAAGCCGCCGAAGCCGGACGGCGCCGCGCCGGTGAGGTCGGACCACGCCGGGACCGAACCGTTGGAGCCGTTCGAACCGCCGTTGTGACCGTTCGACCCGTTGTAGCCGCCGCTCTCCAGAGCGAGGGGCTCGCCGAAGCCGGGCATCCCGGAGCCGGGACCGCCGTCGAAGGCGCTCCGCCCACCGGGCAGACCCTGGACCGGCGCGGACGCGCCGCTGGCCAGCACCGAGACGGGCAGGCCCACCTCGGCGACGGTGCCGCGCTCGCGGTCGGCCGGCCGGAGCTCGACCCGGACCGCGTGCCGGCTTGCCAGCCGGGCGACCACGACCAGGCCCATCATCCGGGAGACGGCGACGTCCACCGTGGGCGGGTTGGCGAGCCGCTCGTTGAGGTCGCGGAGCTGCTCCCGGCTGATGCCGATGCCGTGGTCCTCGACCGTCAGCACGGCGTTGTCACCGACGCGCCGGGCCTCGACCAGGACGTTGGAGTTCGGCGGGGAGAACGCGGTCGCGTTGTCGAAGAGCTCGGCGACCAGGTGGACCATGTCGTTCACGGCGTGTGCCGCGACCTCGATGTCCCGGTCGATCATGCCGAACTCGATGCGCGTGTAGTGCTCGACCTCGGACTGCGCGGCACGGAGCACGTCGATCAGGGCGGCCGGCTCCCGCTGCACACGGGTCGAGTCGGCACCCGCGAGAACCAGGAGGTTCTCGTCGTTACGGCGCATTCGGGTGGCCAGGTGGTCGAGCTGGAAGAGCTCGGCCAGACGGTCCGGGTCCTCCTCGCCGCGCTCCAGCCGGTCCAGGTGACCGATGAGCCGGTCGACCAGGATCTGCGAACGGCGGGCCAGGTTGACGAACATCGTCGCGACGGAGGCACGCAGTGCGGCCTGCTCCGCGGCGGTACGTACCGCCTCGAGGTGAACCGCGTTGAACGCCTCGGTCACCTGCCCGAACTCGTCCCGGCTGCGTACCGGAAGTGGTTCGGCGATCTGGTCGGCGACCTGTGCCGGGGTGAGCGACGCGGACAGCGCCGGGTCACGCAGCCGGCTGACCGCGTGCGGCAGGCCGAACTGGGCGACCGCGAGGGCACCCTGACGCAGCTCACGGAGCGAGCGCGCCATCGAGCGGGCGACCAACCACGCGAACAGGATGGCCAGGAGCAGCATGCCGAGCAGGATGCTGGTCTCCAGGAAGACGTCCTGGTTCGTCTTGTTCCGCAGGGTCGTCGCCTGGTCCACGATCTTCTTGTCGAACTCGACCTCGACCTGGCGGAACAACTCGTTGTAGCCGGCCAGGTCCTGCTCCCACTCCGCGGAGGAGAACGGGATGGCGGAGGCGTTGTTGCCCTGGAGCGCCATCAGCGGCGTGATCCAGTTTTCCGCGGCCTGGCGTTTCGGCCCGGTCACGGTGTTGTTGAAGTAGTCCGTCTCCTGGGTGGTACCGACCGCGGTGAGGGTCTCCTCAGCGAGCTGGTAACCGGTCTGCGTCTCCAGGAAGCGGGCGCGCAGGCCGTTCGTGAGCGCCTTGGCGTCCACGATCTCCTGCCCGATGTACCGCTCCTCGGCGACGTAGTTCTTGGCCCGGGCCACCGCGGCCACGACCCGGAGCCGTTCGCTCAGGTCCTGGTTGTTGGCGAGCTGTGCGGAAATCTCGCGGACCTGGAGAAGGTCGTTGATCAGCGAGTCGTAGGTGGTGAGGACGTTGGACACGTCCTCATCGCCCTTGGCGACCCGGCTGCGGAAGGTGGGCAGGTCCTCGAGGTTGCGCTCGAGGCGCACGAGCAGGTCGCCGACGCTGTCCGGGATGTCTTCGAGGGCAGCCTTCTGCTGGACGTACGGCACCTTGGCCGTATCGACCTCACCGTGCTCCTTGCTGTAGCGCTCGACGGCGGTCTTGAAGGTGGCGGAAGTCTTGGAAGCGACCTGCACCTTCGTGATGATCACGCCGTAGGTGCGCTCGGTCTGCAGGTGGTCGACCAGACCACCGGAGGCTTCGGAGAGCACCGCGAGGGTGCGAGCGCGCTCCGCGTTACTGGCTTCTTCGATGTGGTCAACCAGACCGTTGACACCGACGATGATGGTCGCCACCGTCGGGACCAACATGATCAGGCCAAGTTTGGACCAGATCGGCAGGTCTCGAAGTCGACTCGCGGGTCGACTGAGACGCGACATGACGCCGTTCGCGCTACTGGGGCGCTTGCTCACGTCACCGTCCTCCTGATTCGGGCCCGGCTTTCGGCTCGCCGGACACCGCACACGGCCGACTCGCCGACGTCGGGCCCCCGAGATTCCATCACGACAAGTGTCAAAGAGAAAGAGCAGGCTGACACGGACCGGTTGTGTGACGCGATGTTGCAACCTCGTAGTTGGACATCGCCGGTCTCAATATCACTACCTGTGGAACTGCACATCTCTCAAGGTCACTTCGTAGGTCGGCGCAGCGTTGGGGGGTGGATGCAGGCCGACCGGGTCCCGATCGTAGTCGATCGCGATAGAAGTGACGATGACTCGGTTCCCCGCGATCGGCAAGGTGCGACGCCAGAGTATGCCGACTTTGCAGGCGCCAGTCCAGCCGAACGTCGGGGCACCAGAGGCGGACGGTCGATTTCTTTTGACGTACGTTCGTTCAGATCCGGATATAACCTGACATGCCGGATATCAGGCCAGCAGCTTGGCGTACGCCGGCTTGATCACTTCATTGATCAGAACGAGACGTTCGTCGTACGGGATGAACGCGGATTTCATGGCGTTGATGGTCAACCACTGCAACTCCGCCCATCCCCAGCCGAACGACTCGGTCAGCAACGTCATCTCGCGGGACATGGACGTACCGCTCATCAATCGGTTGTCGGTGTTGACCGTGACGCGGAAGCGGAGATCGTGCAGGAGCTTGATCGGGTGTTCGGCGATCGACGGCGCGGCACCGGTCTGCACGTTGGAGGACGGGCACAGCTCGAGCGGGATGCGCTTGTCCCGGACGTACGCCGCGAGCCGCCCGAGCACCGGCGGGGCGGCCTGGGTGCCACCGGTCGCCGTCGGGGCGCTCGGGGTGTCCGCGGTGACCGTGATGTCGTCGACCAGGCGCACGCCGTGCCCGAGCCGGTCCGCGCCGCACCACTGGATCGCCTGCCAGATCGACGGCAGGCCGAAGGCCTCACCGGCGTGGATGGTGAAGTGGAAGTTCTCCCGCTGCAGGTACTCGAAGGCGTCCAGGTGCCGGGTGGGAGGGAAGCCGGCCTCGGCGCCGGCGATGTCGAACCCGACCACACCGGTGTCCCGGTAGCGGACCGCCAGCTCGGCGATCTCCTGGGACCGGGCGGCGTGCCGCATCGCGGTGAGCAGGGTGCCGACCCGGATCGGCGTGCCGTTCGCCGCTGCCTCGGCGGAGCCCTCCCGCAGACCGGCGTGCACCGCCTCGACCACCTGGTCCAGGGTCAGACCGCCCTCCAGGTGCTGTTCCGGGGCGTAGCGGACCTCGGCGTAGACGACACCGTCGGCGGCCAGGTCGAGGGCGCACTCCTTGGCGACCCGGTGCAGGCCCTCCTCGGTCTGCATGACCGCCACGGTGTGCGCGAAGGTCTCCAGGTACCGTTCCAGCGAGCCGGAGTCGGCGGCCGCGACGAACCACTCGCCGAGTCGCTCCGGGTCCGTGGACGGCAGCTCGTGACCGACCGCCGCGGCCAGCTCGACGATGGTGCCCGGCCGCAGGCCACCGTCCAGATGGTCGTGGAGGAGGACCTTCGGCGCCTTGATGATGTCGGAGTGTGCGATGCCAACCATCAGAAGAGCCTAGAGGGAATCGTCCGATGATCGACGCGGTAGTTGCGTTTCTGCGGTGCCCGGTGTGCCACAACACGGTGACCAGGCAGGATCGGACACTGCGGTGCCCGCGGGGCCACAGCTTCGACATGGCGAAGCAGGGTTACGCCGACCTCAGCGGCGGACGGCTGCCGCACACCGGGGACAGCGCCGAGATGGTCGCCGACCGGGCCGGCTTCCTGGCCGCCGGGCACTACGGGTTCATCGCCGACGCCCTGACGGCCGGCGCGCCGGAAACAGCAGGTCTGGTGGTGGACGCCGGGACCGGCACCGGCGACTACCTGGCCCGGTTCCTGGACGGGTCGCCGGAAGCAATCGGTCTCGGACTCGACGTCTCCAAACCGGCACTGCGGCGGGCCGCCCGGGCGCATCACCGGGCCGCGGCCGCGCTGGCCGACCTGTGGCGTCCACTTCCGGTCGCGGACGGGGCGGCCTCGGTGATCCTGAACGTCTTCGCGCCCCGTAACGGGCCGGAGTTCCACCGGATCCTGCGGCCGGCCGGGCTGCTGCTGGTGGTCACCCCGGCCGCCGACCACCTGACCGAGCTGATCAGCGGGTACGGGTTGATCCAGGTCGACCCGGAGAAGGCGGCCCGGGTCAGTGGCAGTCTCGGCGAGCACTTCACCGCGATCGCCACCGCCGGGCACCGCCGGGAGCTGAAGCTGACCGCGGCCGAGGCGCGCACCCTGATCGGCATGACCCCCAGCGCCCGCCACGTGCCCGCGGACACTCTGCCCACAGTGGACGTCACGGTGACCGCCGCGGTGGACGTGACGGCCTATCAGCGGCGCTGACGGCCCCTCAGACGGAGAGGTCGACCTCTTCCCATTCGGGGGGCACGTCGTGGTACGGCCCGGTGAAGATGACCGCCCACTCCAGCGCCCACCGGCGCTGCCCGATGGCGTTGCCGTCCACGTCGCCGGGCAGTGACCGCCCGCTCTGCTCCGCCTCCTGGAACGCCCAGTCCAGGCAGTAGTAGAGATCGAGCAGCACGGCGGCCTCGGCCGGATCCCGGATCGCCATCAGCGACCGGGACCGCCAGCTGGTGAAACTCTCCCCGGCGGGCAGGTCCGGCATCTGGGCCATCATCCGGTCGTCCGGCGGGACCGTCGGGTCCAGGTGCCGACTCAGGCCGAGCAGCCAAGCCAGCGCGAAGACGGCGTCGTGGTGCAGCACGAAGGAGCGGTGGTCGCCCTTCGCGCCGATCACGAACTGCCACTCCGGCGGGGTGACCAGCTCGACCAGGTGGGAGCCGAGCAGCCAGCTCATCGCCGCCTCGGTGGGCATGCCGAAACACCTGGCGACGACGACGTGCAGAATCGCGGCCCGGGCTTCCAGCTCGGCGACCGGGCGCAGCTCGACCGTGTCGCCCTGCTCCCACACCAGCGGAAACGCCAGCGGGGGCAGGGGCAGGCCGAGCCGCGCCAGTTCGTCGAGACTTGCCTCGCGGACCGCACGGGGGTCGGGGGCGGCCTTAATCATGGCGGTTCAGGCTATGCGGTCGAGCAGAAGCGGAACAGGGGAGGTGGCCTCCGCCCCGAGGACGATCGCCCCGGCCGCGTCGGCGCGGGCCACCGGGATCCGGGACTCGTCGTCGGCGCGCAGTTCGAGCAGCACGTCACCGGCCTTGACCCGGTCGCCCGGGCGGACCTTGAGCTGCACCCCGGCGCCGAAGCTGACCGGGTCCTCCTTGCGGGCCCGGCCGGCGCCGAGGCGCCAGGCGGCGATCCCGATGCCGTACGCGTCGACCGAGGTCACCACACCGTCCTCGGTGGCCCGCAGCACCTCGGTGTGCGCAGCGGTCGGCAGTGGCGCGTCCGGGTCGCCGCCCTGTGCCTGGATCATCGCCCGCCAGGTGTCCATCGCCTGCCCACTGGCCAGCACCTTCTCCGGGTCGGCGTCGACTCCGGCGGCGGCCAGCATCTCCCGGGCCAGAG
Organism: Actinoplanes couchii; assembly: GCF_016862075.1. Classification (GTDB taxonomy): domain Bacteria; phylum Actinomycetota; class Actinomycetes; order Mycobacteriales; family Micromonosporaceae; genus Actinoplanes; species Actinoplanes couchii. The sequence goes on from NZ_BOMG01000048.1 coordinate 34,495, forward strand.
CCAGCGTGAGTTCCACCACATCGGACGGTCCGCCGCCGGCCAGGACCTCCACCGACTCGGCCACCTCGTTGGCGTTGCCGACGGCGAGACCGAGCGGGGTGCTCATGTCGGTCAGCAGCGCGACCGTGGTGACGCCGCTGTCCTTGCCCAGCTGGACCATGGTCCGGGCCAGCTCCTGCGCGGTGGCGAGGTCCTTCATGAACGCGCCGGTGCCGACCTTCACGTCCAGCACCAGCGCGCCGGTGCCCTCGGCGATCTTCTTGCTCATGATCGAGCTGGCGATCAGCGGGATGGCCTCGACGGTGCCGGTGACGTCGCGCAGCGCGTACAGCTTGCGGTCGGCCGGGGCCAGGCCCTCGCCGGCCGCGCAGATGACCGCGCCGATCTCCTGCAGCTGGCTCTTGAACTGGTCGTTGGAGATCCGGGCCTGCCAGCCCGCGATCGACTCCAGTTTGTCCAGGGTGCCGCCGGTGTGGCCCAGCCCGCGGCCGGACAGCTGCGGCACGGCCACGCCGCACGCGGCGACCAGCGGGGTCAGCGGCAGCGTGATCTTGTCGCCGACACCGCCGGTGGAGTGCTTGTCGGCGGTCGGCCGGGTCACCGCGGAGAGGTCCAGTCGCTCCCCGCTGGCGATCATGGCGGCCGTCCAGCGGGCGATCTCGGCGGGCGTCATGCCCCGCAGCAGGATCGCCATGGCCAGGGCCGACATCTGCTCGTCGGCGACGACGCCCTTGGTGTAGGCGTCCACCACCCAGTCGATCTGGGCATCGGACAGGACCTGCCCGTCCCGCTTGGCGCGGATCACGTCCACGGCGGCGAAAGCACTCACGATCTTCCTTCTTCCCAACGCTGCGGGATGCCCTCGGGGGCCTCACCCTCGCCTGCCCAGGACAGATTGCCCTGGGCGTCCACCACCACGATCCGCGGCGTCCGGACCAAGCCCCAGGCGACCGCGGCGGCGGTGTTCGCCAGGTTCGGCCCCTCTTCCAGGATGCCCTTCTCCTCGGCACTGCCCGGTTCTCCGGAGGACCGCTCCCAGTAGCCGGTCCAGATGGTCTCCCCGCCGGAGATGTCGGGGTGGACGAAGACCGTCCCCCGGCCGCGCCACTTGGCCAGTTCCGGTGGCACGTCGGCGGCGCCGCCGACGCGGCCGGTGACCCGGTCCATGTCCGGGTAGCCGAACGCGTGCGGCAGCAGCTCGGACATCCGCAGCGGCTGGGGCAGCGCCTCGACCAGCAGGTCCGGGCCGCCGTGCTCCCAGAGCAGCTGACGGCAGCGGCCGCACGGCATCAGCGGGGCACCCGCCGCGTCCACGCAGGAGATCGCCACCAGCTGCCCGCCGCCGCTCGCGTACAGCGCGCTGATCAGGCCGCACTCGGCGCACAGGGTCATCCCGATGGACGCGTTCTCCACGTTGCAGCCGACGATCACCCGGCCGTCGTCGACCAGTCCGGCCACACCGACCGGGAAATCCGATATCGGGGTGTACGCCAGCCGCATCGTCTCGATGGCGGCCGCCCGCAACGATGCCCAGTCGATCTCCATGACGCCGATTCTGCCGTATCCGGCCGGGCGGTTTCACCGCGGCACCGGCCCCCGGAAAACCGAAACAGGACGGAAACCCGAGGTCCCCGCCCTGTCCCGGTTTTTTACCGAAAGATCAACTCTTGATGTACGGCTGACCCGACGCCGCCGGACCACGCACCCGGCCGACCAGCCCCGCCACCGCGACCAGCGTCGCCAGGTACGGCAGCATGTTGAGGAACTGGCTGGGCAGCGGGCTCTCGATCGCGCTCAGGAAGAACGCCAGCTTCTGGGCGAACCCGAAGAACAGCGCCGCCCCGAACGCCCCGAACGGGGTGAACCGGCCGAAGATCAGCGCGGCCAGGGCGATGAAGCCGGCGCCCGCGGTCATGTTCTTGGTGAAGCTGCCGGTCGCCACCAGCGTGAAGTAGGCGCCACCGATACCGGCCACCACCCCGCCGAGCAGCACGTTCAGGTACCGCAGGCCACGCACCCGGATACCCACCGTGTCGGCCGCGGTCGGGTGCTCGCCGACCGCACGGGTCCGCAGGCCCCACCGGGTCCGGGTCAACCCGAAGTGGATCGCCAGCACCAGCCCGAGCGCGAGCCAGACCAGCAGGTTCGCCTCGAACAGCACCGGGCCGACGACCGGGATGTCGGCCAGCCCCGGGATCCGCCACTCGGGCAGCTGCGGCGGCTGGTTGTAGGTCTGCGCGTCGGGCTGCATCAGCCGCTCGTACAGGAAGCCGGTGATGCCGAGCGCGAACAGGTTCAGCACCATGCCGACCACCGTCTGGTCGACCAGGTAGCGGATCGACAGCACGGCCAGGATGCCGGCGATCAGCACACCGCCGACGGCCGCGCTGATCAGGCCGGCCCAGACGCTGGTGGCCATCGTGCCGACCAGGGCGCCGGCGAAGGCGCCCATCAGGAACTGGCCCTCGATCGCCACGTTCACCACGCCGGAGCGCTCACCGAGCACACCGGCCAGCGCGCCGAGGATCAGCGGCAGCGCCAGTTGCAACGTGCCCTCGGTGGTGTCCACCAGCGGCATGAAGTGGCCGGCCACCTGCCAGCACAGGAACGACAGCACGAAGGTCAGGATGCCGAGCACCAGCAGCAGGTTGGAGCGGCGCTTGAGCAGCCCGGCGACCATCACCCCACCGGCGATCACGGTCAGCACCCCGAAGAGCACCGCCCCGAACGGCCCGTGGATGGAGAGCGCGGCGCCCTCGGCGTTCTCACTCAGCGTGAACCGGGCGTCCTCACCGGGCGCCAGCGAACCGAACACCCCGGCGGCCACCACCCCGAGCAGGATCAGGGCCGTGCCGAGCTTGCGTGGCCGGGACCAGAACGGCTCCGGCGCGGCGACCTCGGTCAGGTCCTCCACAGTCGCGGTCGACATGTCCTCAGCCCTTCGCCAGAGAGGCGCCGAGACCGGTGGACCGGGCGGCACGCAGACGGAAGATCGCCTTCACCAGTGCGGGGGCGGCGATGAAGATGACGATGAGCGCCTGGAGCACGGTGACCAGCTCCAGCGAGATGCCGGCGAACGACTGGATCCGGTTGCCACCGGCCCGCAGCGCGCCGAACAGCAGGGCGGCGAAGAAGGTGCTCCACGGCCGGTTCCGGCCCAGCAGGGCGACCAGCAGGCCGTCGAAGCCGATGTTGCCGGCCACCGCCGGGGTCAGCGCGTGCGCGGTGCCGAGCACCTGGGTCGCGCCACCGAGACCGGCCAGGCCGCCGGCGACGGCCATCAGCAGCACGTACGTCCGGGCGACGCTGATGCCGGCGGTCCTGGCCGCGTGCGGGTTGGCGCCCACCGCGCGGATCTCGAAACCGAAGGCGGACCGCTTCAGCAGCCAGGCCACCCCGGCGGTGACCAGCACCGCGAGGATGATGCCGAGGTGCACCCGCAGAACGCCGCCGGGCGACGGGAGCTGTGCCGACTCGGCGACCGTCTTGCTGATCGCGTCGCTGCGGCCCTCGGCCTGGACACCCTTCTGGATGACCAGCCAGGACAGGAACAGCGCCGAGGTGTAGTTGAGCATGATCGTGGTGATCACCTCGTGGGCGCCGGTGCGCGCCTTCAGCAGGCCGGGGATGAAGCCCCACAGTGCGCCGCCGATCACGCCGGCGACCAGCGCGACGGCCAGGTTGAGCACGATCGGCAGGCCGAACGAGAAGCCCGCGACGCCGGCCACGATGCAGCCGAGCACCGCCTGGCCCTGGGCGCCGATGTTGAACAGGCCGCCGCGGAAGGCCAGCGCCACCGAGAGACCGGTGAAGACCAGCGGAGCGGCGTACGTCAGGGTCTCGGAGAGCGGGGTGAACGCCTGCTGCCAGGTGGCCGTCCCGGCGAACCAGGCCTGGAATACCGCCGGGTCACCGAACGCGCCCATCAGCAGCTCGGAGTAGGCCGTGCTGATCAGCTCCCAGCTGGAGCTCAGCGCGTCGCTCGGGCGGGCGGTGAAGTAGCCGAACTTGGCCAGCACCTCGGCGTCCGACACCACGATCAGCACCGCGCCGATCACCACCGCCAGCACCACCGACAGGGCGGTGAGCAGCACGTTGTTCGCTGACCAGAGATTGCGCAGGAACACGTTCATGAACGAGTCGTCGCCGGCGGGCTCCGGCTTCTTCACAGCCGGAGTCTGAGTCTCGGCGGTCACTTCTCCCCCTCGGCCGTCGCGCCGGTGATGCCGGCCATCAGCAGACCGATCTCCTCGCGTGGCGTGTCCGGCGAGACGATCGCCAGGATCCGGCCGCGGTACATCACCGCGATCCGGTCCGCGAGGCCGACCACCTCGTCCAGCTCGCTGGAGACCACCAGCACCGCGGTGCCCTGGTCCCGCTCGTGAATGATCCGGTTGTGGATGAACTCGATCGAGCCGACGTCCACCCCGCGGGTGGGCTGCGATGCGATGAACAGGCGCAGCGGGCGGGACATCTCCCGGGCCACCACGACCTTCTGCTGGTTACCGCCGGACAGCGTGCCGACCGGGGTCGCCGGCGACTGGCACCGGATGTCGAACTGCTCGATCCGCTCGGTGGCGTTGCTGCCGACCTTGCTGCCGTCGATCCGGATCGGATTGCCGAACGGGGCGCGGTCGTACATGTCCAGGATCAGGTTCTCGGCGACCGAGAACTCCTTGACCACACCGTCGTGGCTGCGGTCCTCGGGGACGTAGCCGACGCCGGAGCCGAGGATCTTCTTGGTGCTCAGCCCGACCAGGTCGGCGCCGTCCAGGCGGACCGCTCCGGCCCGGGCCGCGCGCAGGCCCATCACGGCCTCGACCAGCTCGGTCTGCCCGTTGCCCTGGACGCCCGCGATGCCGAGCACCTCACCGGCCCGGGCCTCCAGGTCCACGCCGTCGACCGCGCGGACACCACGGTCGTCGTCGACCACCAGGCCGTCGATCTTCAGGATCGGGTCGCCGGGCTCGGCCGGGCCCTTCTGCACCTCGAGGCTCACGGCGCGGCCGACCATCAGGGCGGCCAGCTCGTCCTCGCTGGTGTCCGGGCTGGCGGTGCCGACGATCTTGCCGCGGCGTACCACGGTGATCCGGTCGGCGATCGCCTTGACCTCTTTGAGCTTGTGGGTGATGAAGACGATCGACTTGCCCATGTCGGTCAGCGACCGCATGACGGTGAGCAGCTCCTCGGTCTCCTGAGGGGTCAGGACCGCGGTCGGCTCGTCCAGGATCAGCAGGTCGACCTCGCGGGTCAGGGCCTTGACGATCTCCACGCGCTGCTGCGCGCCGACCGGCAGGTCCTCGATCAGGGCGTCCGGGTCGACCGGCAGGCCGTACTTCTTCGAGGTGTCGATCACGTCCCGGCGGGACCGGCGGCGGTCGAGCCAGCCCAGCGGGCCGCCGCGGGTCTCCTCGGCGCCGAGCGCGATGTTCTCCGCCACGGTGAAGACCGGCACGAGCATGAAGTGCTGGTGCACCATGCCGATACCGGCCGAGATGGCGTCCCGGGGGCTCTTGAAGACCAGGGGTTCGCCGTTCACGACGATCTGGCCCTCATCCGGCTGGAGCAGGCCGTACAGCTGGTTCATCAGCGTCGACTTGCCGGCGCCGTTCTCGCCGAGTAGGGCGTGAACCTCGCCCGGCTCGACAGTGATGTCGATGTGGTCGTTGGCCACCAGGTCGCCGAAGCGCTTGGTGATGCCGCGCAGTTCCAGTTTCAGCGGAATCTCCCGAAGTTCGGTGATCGAGCCTGGTGGACGCTGTAATGCGAGCCGCCGCTCGGCCACGGATCGTAAACCCGTGGCCGGGCGGCGGCCAGATGTTACCTACCCGAGAGTCACTTCGGCGCGGAGGCCGACTCGACCTTGACCTTGCCGGAGATCACGTCGGCCTTGAGGGTCTCCAGCTCGGTCTTCAGACCGGCGTCGACCTTGCTGTCGAAGCTGTGGAACTCGGCGAGCGAGACACCCTCGTTCGACAGGTCACCGACGTAGCCCGGGGCGGCGGCCAGGGTCTCGCCCTTGGCGCCCTTGACCACGGCCTCCTTGACGGCCTCTTCGATGTTCTTGACCACGGTGCTCAGGAACACGTCGCAGTACTGCGCGGCGCTGGTGCAGCCGTCCTGGTCGACCCAGATGACCGAGACCTTGCCGGCCGAGTCCTTGGCGACCTGGGCGGTGCCGAGGCCGGTGCCGCCGGCGACCGGCATGATCACGTCGGCGCCCTGCGAGACCAGGGTCTCGGTGACCGACTTGCCCTTGTTCTGGTCGATGAAGCTCTCGGCGAAGGTGCCGTTCTGGGACGCCTTGTTCCAGCCGAGGACCTCGACCTTCTTGCCCTTGACGGTGTTGTAGTGCGCGACGCCGTCGGCGAAACCGTCCATGAAGATGGTCACCGGGGCGATCTTCAGACCGCCGTAGGTGCCGACCTTGCCCGACTTCGAGTAGCCCGCGGCCAGGTAGCCGGCCAGGAACGCGGCCTGGTGGGTGGCGAACTGCATCGGGTAGATGTTGCTGTTGCCACTGTTGCTGTCCACGATCGCGAACTGCGAGGAGGAGCTCTCCTTGGCGACCTTGGTGGTCACCTCACCCATCAGGCCACCGACGGCCAGGATGAAGTTGCAGCTCTGCGAGACGTAGCTGCGCAGACCCGGCTCGTAGTCGGCCTCGGAGGAGGACGCCACGTACTTCGGGTCGACGTTGCTGACCTCTTTCTGCGCGGCCTGCAGACCGGCCCAGGCGGAGGCGTTGAACGACTTGTCGTCGATGCCGCCGAGGTCGGTGACCATGCAGGCCTTGTAGGCGGCCTCAGCGGCGGTGCTGCCGCTTGCTGCCGGGGTCTCGGCCGGAGCCTCGCCACAGGCAGCGGCAGCGAGCGTCAGCCCACCTGCCGCGAGAATCGCCACGATCCGCTTCCCACGTACTGGGCGCAAGACGCCCTCCTTCCGCTGCACACCGAGGTTCGAGTACCAGGGTGAATCTCAGGTCGGGAGCGTATCCCCGGGTCGGAGGCCCGTCAGGACATCGGTACGGACTGTTGGCGCACTGTTATACCACCGCAATCACAGGTCTGTTGGCCCGTCGCTTTCGGCTGGTTCAGGTGGCAATTGCACCCGCTCGCCGAAACAGACAGTTAATGTTCGGCCGGGGCAGTCTTCACAGAACGTCGCCAAGCTGTGATCCCGAGGACCCCGACGGTGGTGCCGATCGCCAGCGACGCACCGATCAGCAGGGCGTGGATCCACAGGAACGCGGTCGGTGATCCGGCGGCGAAGGACCGCTCGTCGTTCCAGATGGCCAGCCCGAACCGGGGCCAGATCAGCCACGTCCAGAGGCCGACCGCGATCAGGAACGCCGACCATCGTCTGTTGATCATCACATGCCCAGTATCCCAGCGGCTATCCGTCGCCAGCCGGCCCGTACCTCCGCGGGCTCCGGCGGTGGACCCGGGTGCTGCCCGGCCGGGCGCGGCGGGAAGTCCTCGCCAGCCGGGGCCCGGGCCTCCTCGATCGCGGCCCGGATCGCCGCCGGCGAGTCCAGCGGCAGCATCGGCTCGACCACGGCCATCAGGTCGTCGTCGGACACCACCGCGCGGGCCAGGGCGAGCGCGTGGTCCCGTTCGTACGGCCCGCAGACGACCGGCTCCCAGTCGTCCTCGTCGTCCGGGACGGAGCCCTGCGCGGCGATGGTGATCACCCACGGCTCGTCGGCGAGCGGCGAGTCCGGCGGCAGGTGCAACGTGACTAGTGTGCCCACCGGCTCATCATGTCGGGCGGGAGTGGCGAATCCAGGTGTTTTGCCCCACCGGGGCGGTCTTGTCATCAGCCGACAGATCGACCACCCGGCCGTGCGGGCTGGTCGCCGCCCAGGCCGCCCCGAAGAGCAGCAGCTGGTTGAAGACGTAGAGATAGACCAGCGCGCCGACGGCGGAACCGACCAGGCCGTACGCCGGATTCCGCTCGACCAGCCCGACGAACGACTTGCCCACCGTGTTGAGCAGCAGCAGTCCGGTGCCGACCTGGAGCACCGGCGGGGCCATCCGGCGGGCGGTCATCCTCAGCCGGGGCACCGCGGCCAGCAGCGCGGCCGCCAGCAGCAGGTTGACACCGAAGGTGAGCACCCAGCTGACGATCGACAGGACCACGGCGAAGCCACCACCGGCCAGCCAGTGCAGCAGCCTCTCCAGGCCGTAGACGGCGAGCTGGGTCAATGCCAGCAGGAGCAACAGACCGATCAAGACCATCAGATCGACCGCTTGGCGTACGCCGATGAAGCCGGGCTGCTCGTTCAGCCGCCAGATCAGCCGCTGTGACGAGCGGATCGCCTCCACCCAGCCGATCCCGGTGAACGTCAGGCCGGCCAGGCCCACCAGGCCGACACTCCCCTTGCTCTCCAGGATGGCCTGCACGTCCAGGAACGGCAGGTTCTGGCGCAGGAAGTCGCGGACCAGGTCGAGCAGCTCGACGTTGTTGGTCAGCAGGAAGCCGAAGACCGAGTAGCCGATCAGCAGCAGCGCGAAGACCGCGAAGAAGCCGTAGTACGCGATCGCGGCGGCCAGCCGGCCACCCTGGACACTCTCGTACCGCAGAATCGCCCGGCAGAAGTGATCGAAGTACGGCGACCGGTACCGCACGGCCATGATTCTGGCTTCGGCCGCGTCCAGCGCCCGGTCGATCGGGTTCACCACCGGCCGACCGTATCGGACACTTCAGCCCACCGGGGGACAGGACACGTCAGTCGCCCAGCGGGAAGTCCCGGCGCGGCCGCCACGGCCCCTCACCCCCGTGTGAGAACAGGGTGAAGGAGGAGACCTCGAACCGGGCGGAGAAACCGGCCAGATCGTCGAAGACCGCGTCCAGCGCGGCGGCCGGCACGTCCTGCGCGACAGTCACGTGCGGGTGGTACGGGAACCGGGTGTCCCGGTTGACGTCCTCGGACCGGGTGATCGCCTCGGCCAGCAGCTCGCACTCGCTGATCCCCTGCGCCAGGGTCACGAACACCACCTCGGTGACCGGCCGGAACGTGCCGGTCCCCCGCAGGTGGATGGTGAACGGCTCCTGGGCCGCTGCGAGCGCCTCGAGATGTTTCTCGATACCGGGCAGCGCGTCGGCCGCCACCTCGGTCGGGCCGAGCAGGGTGACGTGCGCCGGGGTGTAGGCGGCCTGCGGGTCACCCGCCTCGGCGCGCCGCCTGGTGAGCGCCGAACCCCAGGGCTCGGGGATGTCGATGGCGACGCCGATACGGGTGATACCCGGCTGGGACATGTCGCTCAGGCTCCGCGGGCGGGGCTCAGGAAACCCACGTTCTGGTACGCCCGGGCCAGGGTGGCCGCGGAGACCTCCCGGGCCTTCTCGGCGCCGATCGCGAGGATCTTGTCCAGCTGGGCCCGGTCGTCCAGGTAGAGCGTCGTCCGCTCCTGGATCGGCTTGACGAACCCGACCAGCACCTCGGCCAGATCCTTTTTCAGATCGCCGTAACCCTTGCCGTCGTACGCCTCGATCAGCTCGTCGACGGCCCGGTCGGTGAGCGCCGCGTAGATCGTCAGCAGGTTGCTGATGCCCGGCTTGTTCACCTCGTCGAAGATGATGTCGCGGCCGGTGTCGGTGACCGCCGACCGGATCTTCTTGGCCGAGCGGGCCGGGTCCTCCAGCAGCTCGATGATCCCGTTCGGCGCGGAGGCCGACTTCGACATCTTGATCGACGGGTCCTGCAGGTCGTAGATCTTCGCGGTGTCCTTCACGATGTACGGCGAGGGCATGTTGAAGGTCTTGCCGAACCGGGTGTTGAACCGCTGCGCCAGGTCGCGGGTCAGCTCCAGGTGCTGGCGCTGGTCCTCGCCGACGGGCACCTGGTCGGCCTGGTAGAGCAGGATGTCGGCGGCCTGCAGGATCGGGTAGGAGAACAACCCGACGGTGGTGCTGTCCTGCCCGGCCTTGGCCGACTTGTCCTTGAACTGGACCATCCGCCCGGCCTCGCCGAACCCGGTGATGCAGCTCAGCACCCAGCCGAGCTGGGCGTGCTCGGGCACGTGGGACTGCACGAAGAGGGTGCAGCGCTCCGGGTCGAGGCCGGCCGCCAGCAGCTGGGCGGCGGAAATCCGGCTCCGGTTGCGGAGAACTGCCGGATCATGGCCCATGGTGATCGCGTGCAGATCGACCACGCAGTAGAACGCGTCATGCGTGTCCTGCATCGACACCCAGTTGCGCACAGCGCCCAGGTAGTTGCCGAGGTGGAAGGAATCGGCGGTCGGCTGGATGCCGGAGAGCACACGCGGGCGGCGGGCAACGTCGGACATGGCCGCCATTGTGTCAGCCCCGGTCCGTGATCCGCGAATCCCCCAGGGGGGTCGCGGCAATGTTCGAACCTGTTGACCTATGAGCGTTTCTGGGGAATTCTAGGATCGTCGGAGACTTCAGAGAGGGCCTGAGCCGTGAAATTGCTCGTCACCGGCGGTGCCGGCTATGTCGGCAGCGTGACCAGCAGGCTGCTGCTGGACGCGGGCCACGAGGTGGTCGTACTGGACAATCTGCGCACCGGGTTCCGGGAGGCGATCGCCCCGGACGCCACGTTCGTGGAGGGTGACATCGCCGACGCCGCCCGGGTGCTGACGCCGGAGGCCGGGTTCGACGCCGTCCTGCACTTCGCCGGGCTGATCGCGGCCGGCGAGTCGATGGCCAAGCCGGAGCTCTACTGGCACGAGAACGTGGTGAAGTCGCTGGCCCTGCTGGACGCGATCCGTGCGGCGAAGGTGCCCCGGGTGATCTTCTCCTCCACCGCGGCGGTCTACGGCAACCCGGTCGAGCTGCCCATCACGGAAACCGCGATCAAGGCCCCGACCAGCACGTACGGGTCGACCAAGCTGACCTTCGACCTGGCTCTGACCTCCGAGGCGTTCGCCCACGGGCTGGCCGCGGTGTCGCTGCGCTACTTCAACGTGGCGGGCGCCTACATCGCCGGTGACCACGAGATCGGCGAGCGGCACGACCCGGAGACCCACCTGATCCCGATCACCCTGCAGGTGGCCGCGGGCAAGCGGGCGAAGCTCGCGCTCTTCGGCGACGACTACCCCACCGCCGACGGCACCTGCGTGCGCGACTACATCCACGTCGAGGACCTGGCCCGGGCCCACCTGCTGGCGCTGGACGCGACGGTCGCCGGCGAGCACCGCATCTACAACCTGGGCAACGGCAACGGGTTCTCCAACAAGGAGGTCGTCGAGGCGGCCCGTCAGGTCACCGGCGCGGAGATCCCGGTGGAGATCGCCGCCCGCCGCGACGGCGACCCGGCCACCCTGGTCGCCTCGTCCGACCGGGCCCGCGCCGATCTGGGGTGGGTTCCCGAGAAGAACACGCTGCAGGACATGATCGGTGACGCATGGACCTTCTATCGGAAGCACGTGGCATGAGCGACTGCACCGCAGCGAAGCAAGGGCCGGGAGCGCATGCCGAGAAAGGCACAGCATGAGCATTCCTGAGGCCGCACGGGCCGCATTCACCGAGGCGTACGGCGAGGAGGCCGCCGGGCTGTGGGCGGCGCCCGGCCGGGTCAACCTGATCGGCGAGCACACCGACTACAACGACGGTTTTGTGCTGCCCTTCGCGCTGCCGCAGCGCACCGTCGCGGCGGCCGGCCCGGCGCCGGACGGCAAGTGGTCGGTCTGCTCGACGCTGGCGCCCGACCCGGTCGTCTTCGGGGTCACCAGGCCGGGTGAGGTCACCGGCTGGGGGGCGTACGTCGCCGGAGTGGTGTGGGCCCTGACCGAGGCCGGCTTCGAGGTCCCGCCGGCCCGGATCGCGCTCGCCTCGGACGTGCCGCTCGGCTCGGGCCTGTCCTCGTCGGCGGCCCTGGAGTCGGCGGTCCTCACCGCGCTGATCGACCTCGGCGGCCTGGACGTCCCGTTGGAGCGCCGGCCGGCCATCGCCCAGCGTGCCGAGAACGACTACGTCGGGGCGCCCACCGGCATCCTCGACCAGTCCGCCTCGATCCGCTGCCAGGAGGGCCACGCGCTGTTCCTGGACTGCCGCAGCTACGCGATCGAGCAGATCCCGTTCGACCTGGCCGGTCAGGGCCTGGCCATCCTGGTGATCAACAGCAACGCGCCGCACCAGCACGTCGACGGTGAGTACGGCGCCCGCCGCAAGAGCTGTGAGGCGGCGGCGTCGGCCCTGGGTGTGCCGGCGCTGCGCGACGTCTCGGTGGCCGAGCTGGCCGGGGCGCTGGAGAAGCTGGGTGACGACGTGCTGCGCCGCCGGGCCCGGCACATCGTCACCGAGAACCAGCGGGTGCTGGACACCGTCGCGCTGCTGCACGAGGGCCGGGTCCGGGAGATCGGCCCGCTGCTGACCGCCTCGCACGACTCGATGCGCGACGACTTCGAGATCACCGTGGACCAGGTGGACACCGCCGTGCAGGCGGCGCTGACCGCCGGCGCGCACGGGGCCCGGATGACCGGCGGCGGATTCGGTGGCTGTGTGCTGGCCCTGATCGACGCGGATCGGGCCGAGTCGACCGCGGCAGCCGTTGCCGACGCGTACGCGCAAAAGGGTTTCACCGCCCCGACGAGCTGGGTGGCGACCGCCGGACCCGGAGCCGCGCGGATCTAGGTTCTGTGTGGCAGACATCGAAAGAGCGGACGGTCACCCTCAACCGGGGGTGGCCGTCCTCCTTTCACCTGATCACCCACAAGAGCGAGCGAGGCGGCTCACCGGTCGGGCGACGGTTATCGTGGCCCCATGGGGGTAAGCCCACCGTATCTTCACGATGACACCGAGCGAGGAGTCATCGTCAGCGTCGACGCCGACGACAACGCCGCGGTCTCTCTGCTCACGGTCCGCGGGCCATGGGACGAGCAGTTGCGCCTCAGTGTGGCCACCACGCTGCGCCGCTGCTTCACCGAGCATCCGGACGGCCTGATCGTGGACCTCACCGGACTGACCGATCCACGCAGCGAGAGCACACCCACCTGGTTGACCGCCCGGCAACTCGCGGCCGGGCTGGAACCACCGGTGCACCTGGCCATCTGCGTACCGCCGGATCTGCCCCTGGCCGACCGCATGCAGGGACTGTGCGCCGGGCGGCACCTGCCGGTCTACGCCAAGGTGCGGCAGGCGCGGGTGGCGCTGGCCGGGCGGATCCCCGGCGACGAACGACTGAGCGCGACCCTGCGGCCGGAGACCGAGGCCCCCTGCACGGCCCGGAACCTGGTCAGCGACGCCTGCCTGTCCTGGGGACTGGTCCATCTGCTGCACCGCAGCCGAGCCGTGGTCTCCGAGTTGGTGACCAACGCGGTCGAGCACGCCGGCACCGAGATCCGGGTGGTGGTCAGCCGGCGCGGGTCCGGCCTGCACCTGACGGTCGCCGACGGCAATCCGCGCCTGCCCCGGGTGATGCGGCCGTCCCGCCCGCGCCCGGACCTGCCGCTCGACGAGCGGGGCCGCGGGCTGCGGGCGGTTCAGGAAGCCGCCACCCTGTGGGGCGCCGTGCCCGCCGAGACGGGCAAGGTGGTCTGGGCGACGATCCGGCCCTAACGGGCCTCGATGATCATGCCGGCGCCGACGGTACGGTTGGTGCTCTCGTCGATCAGGATGAAGCCGCCGGTCGTACGGTTCCGGCGGTACTCGTCGGCCAGCAGCGGCACCGTGGTGCGCAGCTTGACCCGGCCGATCTCGTTGAGCTTCAGCTCCCCGGCGGCCTCGTCCCGGTGCAGCGTGTTCACGTCGAGCTTGTACTGCAGCCCGCGCACCACGGTCCGCGCGGTGCGGGTGGTGTGCTTGATCGTGTACTTGCCGCCGACCCGCAGCGGGGCCGTCTCGTCCATCCAGCAGATCATCGCCTCGATGTCCTGGGCGACGGCCGGAGCGTTGTTCGGCCGGCAGATCAGGTCACCGCGCGAGATGTCGATCTCGTCGTTCAGCCGGACCGTCACCGACATCGGCGGGAACGCCTCGTCGACCGGGCCGTCCGCCGTCTCGATCGACGCGATCGTGCTGGTCATGCCGGAGGGCAGGACCATGACGTCGTCGCCCGGCTTGAGGATGCCGGAGGCCACCTGACCGGCGTAACCCCGGTAGTCGGTGACCGTGGTGGACTGCGGGCGGATCACGTACTGCACCGGGAAGCGCACGTCGACCAGGTTCCGGTCGCTGGCGATGTGCACGTGCTCCAGGTGGTGCAGCAGGGACGGGCCCTCGTACCACGGGGTGTTCTCCGACCGGCTGGCGATGTTGTCGCCGTTCAGCGCCGAGATCGGGATGATCGTCAGGTCCGGGGCGTCGAGCTTGGCCGCGAACGAGGTGAACTCGTCGGCGATCCTCTCGAACACCGCCTGGTCCCAGTCCACCAGGTCCATCTTGTTCACACACAGCACCAGGTGCGGCACCCGCAGCAGGCTGGTCAGGAACGCGTGCCGCCGGGACTGCTCGACCAGGCCCTTGCGGGCGTCGACCAGGATCAGCGCCAGGTCCGCGGTGGACGCTCCGGTCACCATGTTCCGGGTGTACTGGATGTGCCCGGGGGTGTCGGCGATGATGAACTTGCGCCGCGGCGTCGCGAAGTAGCGGTAGGCCACGTCGATGGTGATGCCCTGTTCCCGCTCGGCGCGCAGGCCGTCGGTCAGCAGGGCCAGGTTGGTGTACTCGTCGCCGCGGGAGGCGCTGGCCGTCTCGACGGCCTCGAGCTGGTCCTCGAAGATCGTCTTGGTGTCGTACAGCAGCCGGCCGATGAGCGTGGACTTGCCGTCGTCGACGCTTCCGGCGGTGGCGAACCGCAGCAGGTCCATGCCGCGGGAGGCGGCGGCGTCAGGCTCGAGAACTGCCTGGCTCATCAGAAGTAACCCTCTCGCTTACGGTCTTCCATCGCGGCCTCGCTGACCCTGTCGTCACCGCGGGTGGCACCACGCTCGGTGATCCGGGTCGCGGCGACCTCGTCGATCACCTTGTCGACGGTGTCCGCCTCGGAGAGCACGGCCGCGGTCTGCGACGCGTCGCCGACCGTGCGGTACCGCACCCGGCGCACCTCGGAGGTCTCGCCGTCCCGGAGCTTGATGAACTCGTTGACCGCGTAGTACATCCCGTTGCGCTCGACGACCTCACGGTCGTGGGCGTAGTAGATGCTCGGCAGCGGGATGTTCTCCTTGGCGATGTAGTGCCAGACGTCCAGCTCGGTCCAGTTGGAGAGCGGGAACACCCGGATCGACTCGCCGGGGTGGTGCCGTCCGTTGTAGAGCGACCACAGCTCGGGACGCTGGTTCTTCGGATCCCACTGGCCGAACTCGTCGCGGAAGCTGAACATCCGCTCCTTGGCCCGGGCCTTCTCCTCGTCCCGGCGGGCGCCGCCGAAGAGCGCGTCGAAGCGGTACTTCTCCACCGCGGCGAGCAGCACCGGGGTCTGGATCCGGTTGCGGGTGCCGTCCGGCAGCTCGCGCACCGAGCCGGCGTCGATCGCCTCCTGCACGCTGGCGACCACCAGGTTCAGGCCCAGGGTCGCGACCCGGCTGTCCCGGTACTCGAGGACCTCGGCGAAGTTGTGACCGGTGTCGACGTGCATGACCGGGAACGGGATGCGCGCCGGCGCGAACGCCTTCTCGGCGAGGCGCAGCATCACGATCGAGTCTTTTCCGCCGGAGAAGAGCAGCACAGGGCGCTCGAACTCGGCCATGACCTCACGCATGACGAAGATGCTCTCCGCTTCGAGAGCATCCAGATGTGATACGCGATAGGGCTTCGTCTGGCTCATGGGTTGCGTCCCCAGACCTTTCTCCGGTGTCGGCCGGGCAGGGCAGACGTCATTGTGACGGAAGGTGCCTCTGTAGTGCAGCAAGCAACCGAGGAGCGAGATCTTTCCGACAGACCACCAGGTCCGGCAACTTCGGATCGGCCCGGTTGTACTCCAGCGGGGTGCCGTCGATCCGGCTCGCGTGCAGGCCGGTGGCCAGCGCGACCGCGACCGGGGCGGCGGAGTCCCACTCGTACTGGCCGCCGGCGTGCACGTAGGCGTCCGCCTCCCCGTTGATCACCGCGGCGATCTTGACCCCGGCCGAGCCCATCGGCACCAGCTCGGCGCCGATCTCCTCGGCGAGCGCGGTGACGAAGGCCGGCGGGCGGGTCCGGCTCGCGGCGATCCGGATCGCGCCACCGGTCGCCGACTCCAGCGGCATCGGCGGGTAGGCCGGCGCGTGGTCGGTGGCCAGCGTGCAGTGCCGGGCCGGCATGGCCACCGCGCCGGCGGTCAGCCTGGCCGGCGCCGACGAGTCGGCGGTCCAGAGCGCGACGTGCACGGCCCAGTCGTCCCGGCCCTCCTCGGAGAACTCGCGGGTGCCGTCGAGCGGGTCCACGATCCAGACCCGGTTCGCACCGAGGCGGTCCGGGTGGTTCCCCTCGGTCCAGGCGACCCGGGACTCCTCGTCCTCCTCGGAGAGCACCGCGTCGGCCGGGCGCCATCGGGCCAGCTCGGCCCGGAGCAGTTCGTGGGCGGCCTGGTCGCCGGCCGTCTTGAGGGCCTTGCCGTCGGAGTGGCCGGTCTCGGCGCGGACCTGGAGGAGAACCTCCCCGGCCCGGTCCGCCAGCCAGCGGGCGAAGGCGGAGTCGTTGACCGGCGGGGTACCGCCCTCGGATTCCCGGGGCCCCGCTATGCGTGCCGACGTCTTCGTCTGCTCGCTCATCGTCTCGCTCCTTCGCTCGGTCCTCTAGTACGCCCCCGACGACCGCACCACCGCGGTCACGGTCCTGAGCAGGATCACCAGATCCAGGCTCAGTGTCCAGTTCTCCACATAGCGCAGATCCAGCCGGACCGCCTCCTCCCAGGAGAGGTCCGACCGGCCCGACACCTGCCAGAGCCCGGTCATCCCCGGCTTGACGGCCAGCCGGCGGCGGACGTCGTCGGCGTACTCGGCCGCCTCCGTGGGTAGCGGCGGCCTGGGTCCGACCAGCGACATCCGCCCCGACAGGACGTTGAGCAGCTGCGGCAGCTCGTCCAGGGAGAACCGGCGCAACCAGCGCCCGACCGGGGTGACACGCGGGTCGTCGCGGATTTTGAAGAGCACACCGTCGTGCTCGTTGAGGTGCCTCAGCTCGGTGAGCCTCGCCTCGGCGTCGATGTACATACTGCGGAACTTGAAGATCCGGAACAAACGGCCATCGCGTCCCACCCGTACTTGGCGAAAGAGTACCGGGCCACGTGAGGTAAGTCCCACGCAGAGCGCCACGCCCAAGAGCACCGGACCGAAAAGGATCAGAAGAACCAGCGCACCGACCCGATCGACCAGTTCTTTCACCAGACGCGATCCACCGTGCAGCCGGGGATGCTCGACGTGCAGCATCGGCAGACCGTCGAACGGGCGGATCGTGGTGCGCGCCCCGGCGACGTCGACCAGCGCGCTGGCCACCACCAGGTCCACCTCGTCGCGCTCCAGCCGCCAGGCCAGCCGGCGCACCGCGGCGCCGTCCAGCTCCGGGCAGCTCAACACGACCACGGTGTCCGCCTCGGCCTGCTCGACCGCGCTCGCCACGTCGTCGAAGGTGCCGTACACCGGCAGATCGGTGACCCCGATCCCGTCGGACTGCGGCGGCAGGCAGGCGCCCACCACCTCCAGACCGTGGTAACGCTCGCGGCGCAGCTGCCGGGCCATCCCGATCACCGACAGCTCGTGACCGACGACGATCACCCGGCGCAGGCTCTGGCCGCGGGCTCGTTCCCGGTGCAGGCGCTTGCGCAACACGAACCGCAGCACCACGATCGCGGCTATCGCCAGCGGGAACGACACCAGGACGTACGACCGGGCCAGATCCAGGTTCAGGGCGTACGACACCACCGCGGCGCCGCCGACCAGGCCCGCGCCGCCCCGGATCACTCGCTGGTACTCGTCCGAGCCGACGAAGAGATAGCGGCGTTCGTACGCCCGGCAGGCCACCAGCACCAGCAGCAGCACCGCCGGCAACAGCGCCGACCAGATTAGATAGGTCCGGTTGTACGCGGTGACGGTGTCCCCGAAACGGGCGACGAAGGTGCCCGCCCCGGCCACCGTCCCGGCGGACAGATCGGCGAGGACCAGCGCCCGCACGTACCGACGCTCCCAGTCCTGCCGCCGCGACATCGCCGCGTGCCGCCCCCGGGCCCGGACGAACGGCCGGTTGGCCGGGCGGGCCGCCGACGAGCGGTTGCGCTCCGGGCCGGAGTGCCGGTCGGCGGCCTGGTTCCGGGCCGGGCCGGGCTCGCCGAACACACCCTGCGGCGGGGTGTTCTCCACACCCGCGGCCGGCACCGGGATCCGGCTGTTACGTCCGCCACGCCGCCCGGCCGCCCGTTGTGGACCCCGATTGCCGGGTGGATGGTTCGCGGCACCGTACCCGGGTGGCGGCCCGGCCGGATCCGGGTCGGCCACCGGCAGCGGCACCGTCGGGTCGTCGGTAAACGCGCCCGCACGGTCCTCGGACACGTCCTGCGACATCCTCGAACCTCCCGCACGTCAGCCGTCGCACCGAATTCGTGCGTCCGTGTGACCAACGGACGGACGGCGGAGGCGTCACGCCGAGGACCGGATCAGACCCCGTGGTAGCGGTTCTGTGCCCACTCGACGCCGTGCTGGACGATCGCCTCGGTCACGTCGGCCGCCCGGTCGATCAGGAAGTCCAGCTCCTTGCGCTCCGCCGCGGCGAAGTCCGAGAGCACGTAGTCGGCCGGCTCCTGCCGCCCCGGCGGCCGGCCGATCCCGAACCGCACCCGGGCGTACTCCTTGCTCGCCAGCGACTTCGACATCGAGCGGAGGCCGTTGTGCCCGCCCTCACCACCGCCCCGTTTGGCACGGACCTCACCGAACGGCACATCAAGCTCATCATGCACCGCGATCACCTGCGTCACCGGGACTTTGAAGAACTGTGCCAGCGCCACCACCGGGGCACCGGACAGGTTCATGTAGGTCAGCGGCTTCAACAGGATCAGCTTCGGGCCACCGAACCCCAGACGGCCCTCGGCCACCTCGGTCGCCGCCCGCTTGGCCCGGCCGAACTTGCCGCCGGTCCGGGAGGCCAGCAGGTCGGCCACCATGAAGCCCACGTTGTGCCGGTTACCGGCGTACTCCTTGCCCGGGTTGCCCAGGCCGACGACCAGCCACGGCGCCTCGTCGCTCACCTTTTCGCCTCCACATGCACATCAGGGAAAGTGCCGGACGGCACTTTCCCTGATATCTGGCTTACCGCTGCTGCGAACTGCTTACTCCGCGGCGACGCCCTCAGCCGCGGCCTCGTCCTCGGACGGAGCCTCTTCGTTCGACTGGGCGGCGTTGATGACCGCGAGCACCGTGTCGGCGTCGACAGCCAGCTCGACACCCTTGGGGAGCTTGACGTCGCCGGCGGTGACGTGCGAGCCGGCCTCCAGGCCCTCGATCGAGGCCTCCAGCTCGGACGGCAGGTGCAGCGCCTCGGCGACCACGGAGACCGTGTTCGACTCGTGCACGATCAGGGTGTTCTTGGCGGCCTCACCGGTCAGGGTGACCTGGATGTCGACCTGGATCTTCTCGCCACGCTTCACGATCAGCAGGTCCACGTGCTCGAACGTGTCCTTGATCGGGTCACGCTGGATCGCCTTCGGCAGCGCCAGGGTGGCGGCGTCGTTGCCGGCGATGTCGATCGTGAAGATCTGGTTGATGCCGCCCTTGCGGATGGCGGCGGCGAACTCACGGGCCGGGAGGGCGACGTGCTGCGGCTTCTCGCCGTGGCCGTACAGCACGGCAGGCACGAGGCCGGCCCGGCGCGTGCGGCGAGCACCACCCTTGCCGAACTCGGTGCGGGGCTCGGCGCTGATCTTTACCTCGGACACGGGGAAACTCCTGAAACTCTTCGATGCGGGCTGCGGCGTAAGTCTGCGGCTGCGGTATCCGGCAGTGCTGCGGTGGTGACCCTCGACGGCGGCGGCCTTCGACGGCGGCGGTGTTTCTGTGCGCTGCCGGGCAAGGGGGCGCGCTGGGCACAGGCCCGGAGCACCGCGTCGATGACGGCGCCTCGAGCGGACTGCGAACCTCAACAGCCCACGAAGCACCCTCGCCGTGGCAACCGTACTAGCTTACCTGCCACGATCGTGCATCGGTCAGCGGGTCCGCCCCGGTGGCGACGCCTGCGAAAAAACGACCCCACTGGTGCAAGTTGCACCAGTGGGGTCGGAGAGATCAGCTCAGGCCACCGAAGAGGGTGGTCACCGAGCCGTCGTCGAACACCTCACGGATCGCCCGCGCCAGCAGCGGGGCGATGGAGAGCACAGTGATCTTGTCGAGCTGCTTCTCCGGGGCGAGCGGCAACGTGTTGGTCACCACCAGCTCGCTGATCCGGCTGTTCTTCAGGCGCTCGGTCGCCGGGTCGGACAGCAGCGCGTGGGTGGACGCCACGATCACGTCCGCCGCGCCCTCCTGGAACAGGATGTCCGCGGCCTTGGCGATGGTGCCGCCGGTGTCGATCATGTCGTCGACGATCAGGCAGACCCGGCCCTCGACCTCACCGACCACCCGGTTCGCCACCACCTGGTTCGGCTTCAGCGGGTCACGGGTCTTGTGGATGAAGGCCAGCGGGCAGCCGCCCAGCCGGTCGGTCCAGCGCTCGGCCACCCGGACCCGGCCGGAGTCCGGCGCGACCACGGTCATCGGCCGGCCCGCGTACTTCTTCTGCACGTAGTCGGCGAGGATGTCCATCGCGAACAGGTGGTCCACCGGGCCGTCGAAGAAGCCCTGGATCTGCGCGGTGTGCAGGTCGACCGTGAGGATGCGGTTGGCGCCGGCCGTCTTCAGCAGGTCGGCGACCAGGCGGGCGGAGATCGGCTCCCGGCCGCGGTGCTTCTTGTCCTGCCGCGAGTACGGATAGAACGGCAGCACCACGGTGATCCGCTTGGCCGACCCCCGCTTCAGCGCGTCGATCATGATCAGGGTCTCCATGACCCACCGGTTCACCCCCTCGGTGATGGACTGGACGACAAACGCGTCCGAGCCCCGCACCGAGTCCTTGAACCGGACGAAAATCTCCCCGTTGGCGAACTCGTAGGAATCCGACGGCGTCGGCGCCACGCCGAGCACCTGGCCGATCTCCTCCGCCAGCTCGGGAAAGCCCCGGCCGGAGAAAAGCATCAGACTCTTACGGTTCTCCGCGACGATGCTGCCCATCGGCTCGCTGCTCCCGTTGATCAGAGGGTGGGTTCGCAGTGAAGTATCCCTTGCGGGAACGTAACCGCCACGTTTCCGGGCCCCCGGGTGGCATGCCTCACCCCGGCTGGATCAGTCCTGCTCAGGGGTGGTATCCGTGGCTTTCGCGGCGGCTTCCGCGGAGGCCGTGCCGGGACGCTTGCGCGCGACCCAGCCCTCGATGTTGCGCTGCTGCGCCCGCGACACTCCGAGCTCACCAGCACCGACGCTCTTCTGGACCGCACTGCCGGCCGCGACGTAGGCGCCCGGGCCGATCTCGACCGGCGCGATCAGCACCGAGTCGGACCCGACGAACGCCGCCTCGCCCACCGTCGTGTGGTACTTCTTCACCCCGTCGTAGTTCGCGAAGATCGTGCCGGCGCCGATGTTGGCCTTCGCCCCGATCGTGGCGTCACCCGCATAGGTCAGGTGCGGGACCTTGGCGCCGTCACCCAGTTCAGCGTTCTTCGTCTCGACAAAACCGCCGACCTTCGACTTCCGGCCCATCTTCGTGCCGGGACGGAGGTACGAGTACGGCCCGACTGTCGCCTCCGGCCCGACCAGCGCACCGATCGAGTGGGTCCGCAGGAGTGTCGCGCCCGCCCCGACCGTGGTGTCGATCAGCGTGGTGTCCGGCCCGATGACCGCGCCGGTGGCCACCGTGGTGGTGCCGAGGATCTGCGAATTCTGGTCGACGACGGCATCCGGCTCCAGCGTGGCGGTGACGTCGATCCAGGTGGTCGCCGGGTCGAGCAGCAGCACACCGGACCGCATCCAGGCCTCGTTCACCCGGTCGCGCATCAGCACCCGGAGCTTGGCCAGCTCGGCCCGGTCGTTGCAGCCCAGCGTCTCGTAGGCGAACTCGGCCACCTCGATCGCCACCGGGTGCCCCTGGCCGGCCAGGATCCCGAAGACGTCGGTCAGGTACTCCTCGCCCTGCGCGTTGTCGGTGGAGAGCTTGCCCAGCGCCTCCCGCAGCAGGACCGCGTCGAACGCGTAGATCCCCGAGTTGATCTCCTGGATCCGGCGCTGCTCGTCGGTGGCGTCCTTGGCCTCGACGATCCGCTCCAGGTTGCCGTCGACGCCCCGGACGATCCGGCCCAGCCCGCCCGGCACCTCGACCTCGGCGCTCAGCACGGTCGCCGCGGCGCCCGCCTTCTCGTGGGTGACCAGGAGCGCCTCCACCGTCTCCGGGCGCAGCAGCGGCACGTCACCGCTGAGCACCACCACGGTGCCGGTCAGGTCGGGGGTGGCGTCCAGCGCGATGCGCACCGCGTGGCCGGTCCCGTTCTGTTCCGCCTGGAGCACCGGCACCGCATCCGGCGCGACCTCGCCGACGAACGCGGTGATCTGCTCGGCCTTGTGACCGACGACGACCACGGTGCGGTCGGTGTGGATCTCCGACGCGACGTGTAGCACGTGCCCGAGCAGGGTGCGGCCCAGCAGCGGCTGGAGCACCTTGGGAGTGGCGGACTTCATCCGCTTGCCCTCACCGGCGGCGAGAACGACGACGGTACGGCTGGCAGCCTGGCTCAAAGTGGTTCTCCATCGATTCGCAGTGGCATCGGGGCTCACCACAAGAATTGCTCGGCCGCCAGGACTCGAACCCGGAATATCTGGACCAAAACCAGAGGTGTTGCCAATTACACCACGGCCGATTGCTGCTGGAGACAGAGTAGCGTCTCGCCTCCCGATCGCGATAAGCGGTTATGTCGGTCGGACTACGACACCCCCGATGGCAGGATGACCGGGTGACGGAGCGGGGCGAGAACAGCGACAGACAGCGGCGGACGGCCGCGCCGCGGGTCCGGATGCCGGCCGCCCAGCGCCGCGAGCAACTGATCACGGTCGGCCGTCAGCTGTTCGCCGAGCGGGGTTACGACGCCACCAGCGTCGAGGAGGTCGCGGCCCGGGCGAAAGTGTCCAAGCCGGTGGTCTACGAGCACTTCGGCGGCAAGGAGGGCCTCTACGCGGTGGTCGTCGACCGTGAGGTGCGGGCGCTGCTGGACCGGCTGACGACCGCGCTGACCGGGGGCCACCCGCGGGAGATGCTGGAGCAGGCGACGCTGGCGCTGCTGGATTACATCGACGAGGAACCGCACGGTTTCCAGGTGCTGACCCGCAACTCGCCGCTGCTGTCCGCGTCGGGCAGTTTCTCCAGCGTGATGACCGATGTGGCACACCAGGCGGAGCACATCCTCGGCGCCGAGTTCAAGAACCGGGGGCTCGACTCGAAATTCGCCGAGCTCTACTCACAGGCTCTGGTCGGGATGGTGGCGCTGGTCGGCCAGTGGTGGCGGGAGACCCGCAAACCGCCGAAGAAGGAGATCGTCGCCGCCCAGCTGGTCAACCTGGCCTGGAACGGGCTGTCCCACCTGGAACCGAAGCCGGGACTGCGGACCCGCCGGGTCCGTTGACCGGACCCGGCGGAACGAGCCGGACTCAGGCGGTGACGCGGCCCTCGCGGACCTGGCGCGGCGCACCGGCCTTGGACTGCGGCGCCGACTTGCTGTAGAGGCTGACCGTGATCAGCAGCAGGCCGGCCAGGTAGGTGGCGATCACCGTGGACATGGTGAAACCGAAGAAGTTCACCTCGTCGGTGCGCAGCACGGCCAGCGAGTAGCTGCCCAGGACCAGCAGGCCCCAGCCCAGGTACTGATCGATGAGGACGTCGATGTTCTTGCCGACCGCGGTGCCGAGCAGCACCAGCGCGCCGACCGCCAGCACGACGATCGACCACAGCAGGTTGCTGCCCTGGCCGAGCGCCCGGGCGCCGGGGCCGGTGAACGCCTCACCGGACGTCGAGATGAACCCGATGATCCCGAACGCCACCAGGTAGGCGCCGGTGACGAAGCCGACGATCCGGTAGATCGGCCGAAGCGGGTGATTGACCGGGGTGTGCGCCATGGTTCCGTCTCCAAGGTCAGGTGTCTTCGTGCAGATTCTCGCGTATCCCCGACAAGCGGCGCAGGCACACCCCCCGGATCAGCTTTCGGACACCTGTTCCGCGAGAAGCAGCCACGCCTCTTCGGTATCGGATATCTCCTGCTGAACCGCCTTGAGCTGAGCCTCCAGCTCGACCAGTTTGCCGTAGTCGCTGCCGTGCACCGCCAGGCTTTCATTGATCTTGGCTTGCTTCTCGGTCAGCTTGCTCATCTGCCGTTCCAGCTTCGCCAGATCCTTCTTCGCCTGGCGCAGCTCACCGGAGGACAGACCGCTCGCGGCCGGCGCCGCTGACGACAGACCCTTCGCCGGTACGGCCGGGGAGCCGGGCGTGGCCACCCGATCGAGGTACTCGTCGATGCCTCCGGGCAGGTGCACCATCCGGCTGTCGCCGAACATGCCGAAGACCTTGTCGGTGACCCGCTCCACCAGGTAACGGTCGTGGCTCGCCACCACCATCGTGCCCGGCCACGAGTCCAGCAGGTCCTCCAGCGAGGCCAGGGTGTCGGTGTCCAGGTCGTTGGTGGGCTCGTCGAGCAGCAGCACGTTGGGCTCGGTGGCGAGCAGGCGCAGCATCTGCAGCCGCCGGCGCTCACCACCGGACAGGTCGCTGACCGGGGTCCAGATCCGCTTGTCGGTGAAGCCGAACACCTCGGCGAGCTGACCGGCGGAGAGCTCCCGGTCGCCGAGCTTGACCCGCTTGGCGACCTCCTCCACCGCCTCCAGCAGGCGCAGGTGCCCGGGCAGCTCCTTGAGCTCCTGGGACAGGAACGCAGGCCGCACCGTGGAACCGGTGACCAGACGGCCGCCGTCCGGTTTTGTCACCCCGGCGAGCAGTCGCAGCAGCGTGGTCTTGCCGGCTCCGTTGGCGCCCAGGATCGCGATCCGGTCGCCCGGGCCGACCTGCCAGGTCAGATCTTGGAAGATCGTCTTCGGGCCGGCTTTCAGCTCCACCTGCTCCAGGTCGTAGACCTGCTTGCCGAGCCGGGTGGTGGCCAGCCGCTGCAGGCTGACCTGGTCGCGCACCGGCGGGACGTCGGCGATCAGCTCGTTGGCCGCGTCGATCCGGAACTTCGGCTTCGACGTGCGGGCCGGCGGGCCCCGGCGCAGCCAGGCGATCTCCTTGCGGAGCAGGTTCTGCCGGCGGGCCTCGATCGAGGCGGCGACCCGCTGACGCTCGGCGCGGGCCAGGATCCAGGCGGCGTAACCACCCTCGTAGCTGTGCACCTGCTCGTCCACGACCTCCCAGGTCGCGGTGCAGACCGCATCCAGGAACCAGCGGTCGTGGGTGACCACGAGCAGCGCGCCACGGCGGGTCAGCAGGTGCTTGGCGAGCCAGTCGACACCGGCCACGTCCAGATGGTTGGTGGGCTCGTCGAGGATGAGCAGGTCGCTCTCCCGGACCAGCAGCGCGGCCAGCGCGACCCGGCGGCGCTCGCCACCGGACATCGGGCCGACCGGCGTGTCCAGGCCGAGGTGGCCCATGCCGAGACCGTCGAGGATGGTGCGCACCCCGGCGTCACCGGCCCACTCGTGCTCGGCGCCCATGCCGACCGGCAGCCAGGCGGTGCCGAGCACCACGTCGCGCACGGTCGCCTCACCCGCCAGGTTCAGCGTCTGGGGCAGCGAGGCGACCCGCAGGTCGCGCCGGTGGGTGACCCGGCCGGAGTCCGGCTCCTCGGTCTTGGCGAGCATGCGGAGAAGGGTCGATTTGCCTGCGCCGTTGAGACCCACGATGCCGATGCGGGCGTCGTCGTCCAGCCCGAGAGACACGTCGGTGAGCAGCTGACCGGCAGCTCCGTAACCCTTGCTGACCCGGTCCAGGTTGATGATGTTTGCCACGATGCCCCTAGATTACCCGCGCGCCCGGCTGCGGTCCCCGGGCGGTGACCGCGGCCCGGCACACCTTGGCCGCGGTCAGGGCGGCCGCTACCTCCTGCGCGTGCGCCGCGTCGGCGGCCAGGAAGACACAGGTCGGCCCGGAACCGGAGACCAGACCGGTGATCGCGCCCGCCTCGTGGCCCGCTTTCAGCACCTCGGCCAGCTGCGGGCGGAGCGAGAGCGCGGCCGGCTGCAGGTCGTTGCCGAGCGCGGCGCCGAGCACCTCCGGGTCACGCTGGCGCAGCGCGGTCATCAGCCTGTCCGGCCCGCCCAGCGGAGCGGGCGGCCAGGAGTCGTCGCGCAGCCGGTCCAGCTCGCGGTATACCGCCGGGGTGGACAGGCCGCCGTCGGCGATCGCCACCACCCAGTGCCAGGTGGTCGGGCGGGCCAGGATCGGGCTGACCGCCTCGCCGTGCCCGGTGCCCAGGGCGGTGCCGCCGTGCAGCAGGAACGGGATGTCCGAACCCAGCTCGGCGCCCACCTCGGCCAGGTCGTCCCGGGACATGCCGAGACCCCACAGCATGTCGCAGGCGATCAGGGTGGCCGCCGCGTCGGCGCTGCCCCCGGCCAGGCCGCCGGCCAGCGGGATGCTCTTGCGCAGGTGCAGGCGGGCGTAGGCGGGCACCCGGCCGCGGGCGGCCAGCGCCCGGGCGGCCCGGATGATCAGGTTCGACTCGTCCAGCTCCAGCTCGCCGGTGCCCTCACCCTCCATGGTCAGCGTGAGGGTGTCCCCGCGGCGGGCGGTCAGCTCGTCGAAGAGACTGATCGCGTGGTAGACGGTGTTCAGCTCGTGAAAACCGTCCGGCCGCAGCGGACCCACCCCGAGGTGCAGGTTTATCTTCGCCGGGACGCGCACCTTGACCGGGCCACGGTGCGGACGGGGCTCGTCGTCGCCCGGTCCCCAAGCCTCCGTCACGGAGTGATCTCCCGGATCGGCAGCTCGATCTCGAACGGCGCGGTCATGAGTTCATCTCCTCGGGCTGCACGTCGGACGGGGTGAGCTTACCGCCGGGACCGGACTGCTTCGCCGCTGCCGCGATCGCGACGAACTCGCCGACGGTGAGCGCCTCGCCCCTCGCCTGCGGGCTCACCCCGGCCGCGCGCAGCACCGACTCCGCCCGGTCCGGGCCACCGGCCCAGCCGGCCAGCGCGGCCCGCAGGGTCTTGCGCCGCTGGGCGAACGCCGCGTCCACCACCGCGAACACGTCCGCCCGGCTCGCTCCGGCCGGGGTCTCCCGCCTGGTGAACGCGACCAGACCGGAGTCCACGTTGGGCACCGGCCAGAACACCGCGGGCGGCACCTTGCCGGCCGGTTTTGCCTCCGCGTACCAGGCCAGCTTGACCGAGGGCACGCCGTACACCTTGGAACCGGGCCCGGCGACGAGCCGGTCGGCGACCTCCTTCTGCACCATCACCAGGCCACCGCGCAGGGCGGGCAGCTCGGCCAGCAGGTGCAGGACCACCGGGACGGCGACGTTGTACGGCAGGTTCGCCACCAGCATCGTCGGCGCCGGGTCGAACCGGTCGCCGGTCACCCGCATCGCGTCGGCCAGGTGCACGGTCAGGTGCGGCGCGGTCACCGTCTCCGGCAGCGCCTTGGCCAGGTTGGGGTCGATCTCCACGGCGTGCACGTGCCGCACCGCCCCGGCCAGGCCCAGCGTCAGCGAACCGAGCCCGGGACCGACCTCCAGGGCCACGTCGTCCGGTCGCAGCCCGGCCGCTCCGACGATGCGCCGGATGGTGTTCGGGTCGTGCAGGAAGTTCTGGCCGAGCTTCTTGGTCGGCGCGACGCCGAGGCGCGCGGCCAGTTCCCGGATCTCCGCCGGGCCGAGAAGTCTTTCCGCCATGACCGAAGCCTACGGTGGCCCGTTGAGGCCGCTGGACACCGCCGGGTAGGAAGGACGTCATGAAGGAGTTGCTCGAGCTGCGCGGGGTGGTGGAGGCGACCCCGGAGGCGGTCGCCGCGATCCTGTTGGACGTGCGCCCGGGCGGCCGGTCCCCTCTGCTGGTGCACGGCGAGGTCGAGGCCCCCGGCGACGGCGACGAGTTCACCGTGGTCCTGGAGGGCAGCCGGATCAGCGTGACCGTCGATCGCGCCGCCCGTTCGGTGATCCAGCAGGGTGAGTGGTGGTACCGCGGGGTGACCACGGTGGAGCCCGATCCGCGCGGCTCCCACGTGATCCACCGCGTCTACAACGTCGCCCCCGGTCACGGCTGGGCGGTCCGGATGGTCTCCCGCGGCCCGCTGCTGTCCGCCCCGACCGGCTTCGCCACCCAGTTGGAGCAGCTCAGCCGGCTCCTCGGCGTCGCCGCCTGGGTCGAGACGGACTAGGTCTTAACGCCAGCCGCCGAAGACCTCGTCGCCGGTGGCCGAGACGGTGGCGCAGAGGGTGTCCAGATCGGCGCCGGAGGCGGCGGCCAGCGTCCGCACGGTCAGCGGCACCAGATAGGACGCGTTGGGGCGCCCCCGGTACGGCGTGGGGGTCAGGTAGGGCGCGTCGGTCTCCACCATCATCTGCCCGGGCGGGGTGATCGCCGCCGCCTCGCGCAGGTTGACCGCGCTGGCGAAGGTGACCGTGCCGGCGAAGCTCAGGTAGTAGCCCCGGCGCACACACTCGGCGGCAAACTCGGCGTCCCCGGAGAAGCAGTGCAGCACCACCCGGTCCGGCGCGCCCTCCTCGTCGAGCACCCGCAGCACGTCGGCGTGGGCCTCCCGGTCGTGGATGATCAGCGCCTTGGCGTACCGCTTGGCGATCGCGATGTGGGCCCGGAAGCTCTCCTCCTGCGCGGCCCGGCCCTCCTCGCCGGTACGGAAGGTGTCCAGCCCGGTCTCCCCGATGCCCCGCACCCGCGGTCTCGCCGCCTGCGCCTCGATCGCGCGCAGGGCCTCGTCCAGGTCGGCGAGCCGGGGCGCCTCGTTGGGGTGCAGGGCCACCGCGGCCAGCACCGAGCCGTGCCGTTCGGCCAGGTCGGCGCCCCAGACCGAGGAGGCGACGTCCACTCCGACCTGGACCAACCGGTCGACTCCGCTCTTGGCCGCGGCGGTGATCAGCGCCTCGACCGGGTCGGCGCCGTCGTCGCCGGGCACCGCACCGGCCTCCTGGATCGTCAGGTCGAGGTGGGTGTGGCTGTCGAAGACCGGGACCGCTAACGGCTCGGGCGCCGGCGGGAACTCCCCGGACCGACGGGCGTCCTTCTTGCGGCGCGAAGCCGATGGGGTAGACATGTGAGACATTGTGCACCGCGTATTTTTGTGTAACCGGGCGTTCACCTTGAGTCCACCAGGGTCGCTTAGGTTGCGCCGCGTGACCATGACGGGCGAGGACAGTGAGATAGGTACCGACCCGCTGGAACCACCGCTGATGGCACCGCTGCGCCGGGATCTGAACTGGCAGCAGGTGCAATCGATGAGTCAGTCGGCGGGGTACCGGGACGATCCGGTGCTGCGCTCGATCCGGGCCACCGCGGCGATCCGCCGGGGCACACGGATGACGAAGGTCCTCTCACCGGCCCAGGTCGCCGGCCATCTCGGCGGCTGGCTGCCGTACGGCTTCTGCTACCGCGCCTGCGACATCGCCCACCTGCGTGAGCCCCAGGATCTGGCCCTGTTGCGCACCGACGGCGCCAGCGACGGACAGGTGACGTTCGCGCTGCGCTGGCGGGCCGTCGATCCGCTGGACTACGAGATCCCGGCGGCTCCGTCCCATCCGGGGCTGGCCGCACTGCCGGGGCACTCCCGGGTCGGCGCGATGGTGCTGGGCACCGGTTTCACCCCGAGCGCCGACGATCTGATCCCGGAGTACGTGACCGCCGGTTTCGCGGATCTGCCGCTGACCGCGAACGCACAGATCCTGGCCTCGGTGCCGGGCGGCGACGAGGTGATCCTCTACACGTACCAGCCGGAGCAGCACGGCTGGCTGCGGCTGGCCGGCCCGCGCTGGCGCAGTCTGCTCGGCGAGATCCCCGGCGGCAGCCCGGACCGCGAGTACGTCCCGTGCACCGCGTCCGGTTCGGCCCGGCTGGTCGGCCGGATAGACGACAACGAGTACGAGGCGGTCGCCGACCCGCCCGGCGAGTTCCGGGTGCGGGCGCTGACCCGGGCCGCCCGGTACCCGGTACAGACCCTGAGCCGGCGCGCCGAACAGGCACGCTGGCGCGGCGCCGCGTGCTGGGTGCTGCAGCGGGACGAGACGTGGGCCCGGCTGCGGCTGCTCCGCCCGGACGCCGACACGATCAGCGCGACCGGCGCCCGGTGTTACGAGCGGGGCATCTACGAGTCGTGGGCGGCGGTCGACGAACTGTCCGATCACCACATCGCCGACATCGGCTACCAGATCTGACGCTACTTCCGGGTCAGCGTGACCTGGCGGGACTTCTGGGTCAGGTTGTCGGAGCGGTCCCAGGCCCAGGCGTACACCAGGAACTGGCCCTTGGTGGTGCCGGCCGGGACCTTCAGTGACCATCTGCCCTGGCTCGCGGTGACCCGGACGCCCTTCTCCGCGCAGTAGCTCCAGAACTGGGCGTCGTTGGCGAACCGCTTCCACTTGCGCGCCGGGGTCAGGCAGTAGAGCTTGCCCGCGCTGGTGGACCGGGCGACGGTCAGCCGGACGTACGGCGCGCCGGAGCCCTTGTCGGTGACGGTTCCGCGGACCGTCCGCCAGGACGCGATCCGGGTCGGTGACGACGGCTTGGTGATGGTCAGTGTCGGTTTGGTCCGGTCGGCGAGGACGGTGATCCGCCCGGCGGTCTGGTAGGTGCTGAACCCGTTGGCGTTGCCGAACGAGATCCGCAGCGTCTGGACGCCGCTGATCCGGGTGTCCGTGCCCGGCCTGTAGAGGATGTCGCCGGTGAACGCGCCCTTGCGCGCGGCGTACTGGACGACCTTGCCGTTGCTCCAGTCGATCAGGATCCGGGTGGTTCCGGACGGCATCGACGACACGTTCACCGCGAACGGCACACCCTGATAGACCTTGGTACGGCTGAGCGCCCACTTCCCGGCCGGGGTGCTCACCCGCACCGTCTTCGCGGCGATCGTCGACCGGTTCCCGGCGCGATCGGTCAGGACCACGGTGACCGGAAACGATCCGGTCCGGCCGTACTGCCTGGTGACCGTGGCGGTCCCGGCGGAGAGCGCGGTGGTGGTGCCGTCACCCCAGTGGATCACCCGGGTGGCGGTGTCCGGGCTGACATCCGCGGCACGCTGGTCGAAGCGGACCGTCTGGCCCAGCCAGAGGGCGGTGGCGCTGAGCCGGAAGGTGCCGGTCGGCGGCGTGACGTCACCGGGAACCGACGGGGCCGGCGACACGCTGGACGGCTCGGGCTCCGGCTCCGGGGCGCTGCTGGACGGGGTGCCGATGTCCGACGGGGCCACGCTGTCCGAGGGCTCCGGGGAGGGTTCGCCCGACTCGTCGGCCAGGACGTTCGCCCGCACCGGGACCGCCGAGGCCGGAGTGGTCCGGACGACGCCGGTGGCCACCAGCACGCCGCTCAGGGCAGCGGCCGTCAGGGCGGCGAGGCGTGGTTTCAACGGGGCTCCTTCGCAGGTGGCTCACACGACGAAACGCCCACGTCTCCCCGCGGTTTCGGCGAAGGTACCCGAGGTCAACGGCATGATCAATCGTGAAGACGGCGATGCCCGCCGAGCCATCGGGCTCGGCGGGCATCGAACGAAAGACCCAGCTACGAGGTTCAGTTCCGGGTCAGCCACGCTTCGCGGGTCTTGCTCCGGAAGTTCTCGGCGTCGTCCCAGGCCCACGCGTAGGCGAGGACACCCTGGTTCTTCTTGGAGCCGGCCGGCACCTTGACCGACCACTTGCCCTTGACGACCTTCGTCCACAGGGCGACCGAGCTCCGGAGGCACAGCCGCTCCTGGTCGGCGCCGCTGTAGTAGCGCTTCCACTGCTTCTTGCCGTTGAGGCAGTAGGTCTTGCCGTCGGCGGTGACCCGCAGCACGGTCATGTAGACGAACCGGACGCCGGCGCCCTTGTCGGTCGCGGTGCCCTTGATCGTGCGCCAGGAGCTGGCCTTGTTCGCCGGGGACGGCTTGGTGATCGTCAGCGTCGGCTTCCAGGAGTCCTTGGCCAGGCTGACGGTGCCGACGTTCTGGTTGACGCTGTAGCCCTTGGCGTTGTACCAGGAGACCTTGATGATGCGCTTGCCGGTGACCTTGCTGCCGTTGACCGGGACGTACCGCTTCTGGACGGCGTCCCACTTCCACTGGTAGATGACGTGGCCACGGATGGCCGCGCCCTTCTTCGCCTTGTGGACCGACGGCCAGCCGTCACTCCAGTCGATCCGGAAGTGGGTCGCGCCCGCCGGGATCGTCTTGGTCGTGACGGTGAACAGCTCACCCTGGTACAGGTTCTTCTTGCTCAGGGTCACCGTGCCGGTCGCGGTGGTCACCGCGACGGTCTTGGCCGGGGTGACCAGAGCGTTGCCGGCCGGGTCCTTGACCGTGACGACGACCTTGAAGGACCCCTTCTTGGTGTACGTCTTCCGCACGGTCGTGGTGCTGGCCGCGAGCGGGCTGGTCGTGCCGTCACCCCAGTTGATCACCCGGGACAGCTTCGACGTCGCGTCGGTCGGGTCGGCCAGGTCGGCGGCCGTCTGCGTGAACGTGACGACCTGGCCCAGCCAGATCGACGAGTAGTTCAGCTTGAAGTTGGCCTTGGTCGGGCCCTTGGTGTCCTTGACCGGGCTCTGGCTCGGCGTCGGGGAGGAGGACACGCTGTCCGACGGGACCGGCACCGACGGCTCCACCGAAGCGGAACCCGACGGCTCCACCGACGGCTCGACCGACGTGGGCGCCGACGGCACCGGCGACGCGGAGTCGGACGGCTCGACCGAAGCGGACTCGGACGGCTCCGCGGACTCGGACTCGGTCACGGTGGCCGGAGTGGACGGCTCTTCAGCAAGGGCGGGCGACGCGTAGACCGCACCGCCGGCGATGATCGCGCCGCTGACCAGGGCGGTCAGCGCCGGCCGGATGAGGCGTGACTTCAAGGAGACTCCTTAAGAGATGGGAGCCACACGAGAAACCAGCGCCGTTACGTACCGGTACCGATGAAACGCCCCCGTTCCCCCGTGGCGGAGTGACAGTATCGGATCCACACACGACCATCAATCCCATTTTCGATCACCACCAGTGTGATCGGACACATTGACGAAAATGCCCGCCGGCGCAGTGCGCGCCGACGGGCATCCTCAAGCGAAACAGCAGGTCAGGCGTCGTCCCCACCGAGGCGGGCCAGCTCCTCCTCGACCACCGACGGGTCGAGCTTGCGGAAGATCGGCGTCGGCGCCGCGAGCGGGGTGCCGGCCACCAGCGGCACCGACTCCCAGCGAGCACCCACTGTGTAGTCACCGGTGAGCACCGGGTAACCCGGGCCGCCGTCCAGATCCTCGACCTCTTCGATCCGCGGCATCGGGGCGTGCACACCCTCGCCGCCGAGCAGCTCGAACACCTTCTGCGCGGAGTGCGGCAGGAACGGGGTCAGCAGCGTGTTCGCGTCGCTGATCGCCTGCAGCGCCACGTGCAGCACGGTCGCCTGCCGCGGCTTGTCCTCGTCGGACTTCAGCTTCCACGGGGCCTGGTCGGACAGGTACTTGTTCGCCTCGGCGACCAGCCGCATCGCCTCGCCGATCGCGGCCTTCTGCCGGTGCTTGCCGATCAGCTCGCCGACCGTGGCGAACCCGGCCCTGGCCACCTCCAGCAGCGCGAGGTCCTCGGCGGTGAACTCACCGGGGGTGGGGATCACGCCGAAATTCTTCGCGGCCATCGACACCGAGCGGTTGACCAGGTTGCCCCAGCCCGCCACCAGCTCGTCGTTGTTGCGCCGGACGAACTCGGCCCAGGTGAAGTCGGTGTCGTTGGACTCCGGCCCGGCCGCCGCGATGAAGTAGCGCAGGGCGTCCGCGTCGTAGCGCTCCAGGAAGTCACGCACGTAGATGACCACCCGGCGGGACGAGGAGAACTTCTTGCCCTCCATCGTCAGGTACTCACTCGACACCACCTCGGTCGGCAGGTTGAGCTTGCCCAGCTCGCCCGCGACACCCGCCTTGTCGCCCTCGCCCGAGTAACCGAGCAGCAGGGCCGGCCAGATCACCGAGTGGAAGACGATGTTGTCCTTGCCCATGAAGTAGTAGCCGAGCGCGTCCTTGCCCTGCGCGTCGGCCGACCACCACTGCCGCCAGGCATCCGGGTCGCCGGTGCGCCGGGCCCACTCGATCGACGCCGACAGGTAACCGATGACCGCGTCGAACCACACGTAGATGCGCTTGTCACCGCGGTCGCGCCAGCCGTCCAGCGGGATCGGCACGCCCCACTCCAGGTCCCGGGTGATGGCCCGGGGCTGCAGGTCGTCGAGCAGGTTGCGGGAGAACTTGAGGACGTTGGGCCGCCAGTTCTCCCGGTGGTCCAGCCAGCCGCCGATCGCCTCGGCGAACGCCGGCAGATCCAGGAAGAAGTGCTCGGTCTCGACGAACTTCGGGGTCTCCCCGTTGATCCGGGACCGCGGGTTCACCAGCTGCTCCGGGTCGAGCTGGTTGCCGCAGTTGTCGCACTGGTCGCCACGGGCGCCGTCGTAACCGCAGATCGGGCAGGTGCCCTCGATGTAGCGGTCCGGCAGGGTGCGGCCGGTGGACGGGGAGATGGCGCCCAGCGTGGTCCGGGCGACGATGTACCCGTTCTTGTGGAGGCCCTCGAACAGCTCCTGGACGATCGCGTAGTGGTTGCGGGTGGTGGTCCGGGTGAACAGGTCGTAGGAGAGGCCGAGCCCGTGCAGGTCCTCGACGATCACCCGGTTGTACCGGTCGGCGAGCTGCCGCGGGGTGACCCCGTCGGCGTCGGCCTGCACCTGGATCGGGGTGCCGTGCTCGTCGGTGCCGGAGACCATGAGCACGTCGTGGCCGGACATCCGCATGAACCGGCTGAAAACGTCGGAGGGCACCCCGAAGCCGGAGACATGACCGATGTGGCGCGGGCCGTTGGCGTAGGGCCAGGCGACCGCGGCGAGAACGTGACTCATGGCGACCAAGCGTAGTGACCGCTCCGGCCGATCCGCGAACGGATTGCCTCTCTCTGCGCCGACGGGCCGATTTGTCCCGACACGCCCGATCATTGGCGGGCTCGGCGGAGGGGTCGGGCGTTCAATGGAACGGTGACCGGAAACCCGCCTCATCCAGGGGAAACGCCTGACGGACCAAGCGACCCGCCCCTCGTCACCACCGGCGAGCTGATGATCATCGAGCCGCGAGCGGAGACGCCGCGCCCCGAGACGCCGCGCGCCGAGACGCCGCCCTTCGGGATTCCACCCGTCGCGTTGCCGCTCCCGGAGCTCGAGTTCCACGGGCCGGGGGTCACGCCGCTGCCGGAGTTCTCCGGCGACCCGGAGGTGACGGCCCGGCTGGAACGGCTGGAGAACTCGCCGTTCTGGCTCAGCGAGGAGGAACGCCGCGCCGCGGAACACCGGCCGGCCGACTTCGAGTCACCACCCCGCCACCAGCGGCTCCCGGCCCGGCACCCGGTGACCGCCCTGACCTCGCTGGTGCTGCTCGGCCTGCTGGCGGCGTTCTTCGGCTGGGTCAGCGCGGAACCGTTCTGGCTGGCCGTCGGGCACGGCGACCGCGGGTACGCGACCACCACCCGGTGCGCCGGGGACGGCATCACCCAGCGCTGCGTCGGGCGGTTCGTCACCCGGGACGGTGCCGTCGTCGCCGCCCGGGTGACCCTGCTCGGGATCTCCGGCACCGGGCGGCAGCCGGGGTCGATCGCGCCGGCCCGGATGGTGAGCCCGGACAGCGATCAGGTCTACACCACGGCCACCGGGCCGCTGACCCACTTACGGTGGGGCCTCGGGTTCCTGTTGGTGCTGATCTGCGGGTACGCCATCGCGGTCACGACCGGGGCCCGGCGGCTGCCCTCCCGGCTGGCCCGGCGGGGCGCCACCATCGCCAGCTTCCTCGGCCCGGTCCTGCTGCTCGGCGGTTTCCTGGTGGCCGCCTACTGAAAGGACGAGATGGTGGCCGCCTGTTGAAGGGTCTGACCGTGACCCGGCACCCCTCTCCCGGCGGTCGCCGGACGGGCCCGGACCCCGGCCGGGCCTCGCGGTGTGGCCACGGGACCGTTTCGGTAGGCGTACAAAATCAGGTTTTGTCGTGGACCAGCGCGTAGACCTCGCGTTTGCGCAGACCGTAAGCGTCGGCGACCGCCTGGATCGCGTCCCGCCGGGACTGCCCGCCGGCCTCCCGCTCGGCCACCGCCGCGCGCAGCTCGTCGTCGTCCGGCGGAGTCGGCGGACCGGCCGGCGCACCCGCCACCACCAGGGTGATCTCGCCGCGCGGCGGGTCCTCGACGGCGCCGGCGGCGAGCGCGCCCAGGCCGTCCCGGCGGATCTCCTCGTACGTCTTGGTCAGCTCTCGGCAGAGCGCGGCCGGCCGGTCCGCGCCGAAGATCGACGCCAGATCCTCCAGCGCGCCGGAGATCCGGTGCGGCGCCTCGAAGAAGACCAGAGTGCGCTGCTCGGCGGCGAGTTCCCGCAGGCGGGAGCGCCGGTTCGAGCCGGAGCGGGGCAGGAAGCCCTCGAAGACGAACCGGTCGCTGGGCAGCCCGGAGAGGGCGAGCGCGGTGGTCACGGCGCTCGGGCCGGGCGCCGAGGTGACCGGGAACCCGGCGTCGAGCGCGGCCCGGACCAGCCGGTACCCGGGGTCGGACACGCTCGGCATGCCGCCGTCGGTGACCACCACCACGACCTTGCCGGACTCCAGCGCCTCGACCAGCTCGGGGGTGCGGCGCTCGTCGTTGCCCTCGAAGTAGGACACTACACGCCCGGTGACCGTGACGCCGAGGTCCTTGGCGAGCCTGCTCAGGCGGCGGGTGTCCTCGGCGGCGACGACGTCCGCCGAGGCCAGCACCTCGCGGAGGCGCGCCGAGGCGTCGCCCGTGTTACCCAGCGGGGCGCCCGCCAGCACGACCCGGCCACCGGCTTCTTCTGCATCCGACATCGGAAAAGTCCATCACATCCCAGGACGCGCCGACGGTGGGCATCGGTTCTCAGGGCCAGGTCCTACGATCGCGGGGTGACGACGGCGGCGACTGCTGAGAAAGACACCACCACCGCGGACTCCCCCGCCGAGGCGGAGTCGCCGGGCGTGCGTGCCATCCCCGACATCGTCCGGCGCCGCCTGTCGACGCTGGACCGGCGCTTCGACCCCTACTCCTGGCTGGTCACCGTGCTCATCACGGTGGTCGCCGGGCTCCTGAGGTTCGCGGGTCTCGACAAACCCAAGGGTTACATCTTCGACGAGGTGTACTACCCGACCGATGCCTGGGACATGCTCCAGCACGGCGTGGAGTGGGACGAGAAGACCGACAGCGCGGCGTACGTGGTGCACCCACCGCTCGGCAAATGGCTCATCGCGGCGGGTGAGTACCTGTTCGGCAACAACGAGTTCGGCTGGCGGTTCTCCACCGCCGTGGCCGGAACCCTGATGGTGCTGATCCTGATCCGGATCGCCTATCGGATGTTCCGTTCGATCGTGCTGGCCGGAGCGGCCGGCCTGCTGATGGCCCTCGACGGCTTCCAGATGGTGCTGTCCCGCACCTCGCTGCTGGACATCTTCATCTCCCTGTTCATCCTGATGACGTTCGCCGCGATGCTGCTGGACCGGGATCACTACCGGCGCCGCTTGCAGCAGGCCCTGGACGACGGTTACGACCCGGACAAGACCCCGCACCTGCCCCGGTTCGTGCCGTGGTGGCTGCTGGTCGCCGGGATCACCTTCGGCATGGCCTGCGGGGTCAAGTGGAGCGCGCTGTTCTTCGCCCCGTTCCTGGCCGCCCTGGTGCTCGTCTGGCGGGCACAGACCCGCCGGTCCGCCGGGGTGCACGGGCCGATCATCGCCGGGATCCTCGGCGACCTGGGCTGGCTGTTCCTCAGCTTCGGCATCGCGATCCTGGTCTACCTGGCCTGCTGGACCGGCTGGTTCGTCACCGACGACGGCTACTTCCGGCACTACCGCGCCGACAACGGCTGGAGCGAGCCCCCGGTCATCGGTTCGCTGCTCAACCTGGCCCACTACCACTCGGAAGCCTTCAACTTCCACACCGGACTGACCCAGAAACACACCTACCAGTCCTGGCCCTGGCAGTGGCTGCTGCTCGGCCGGCCGGTCGCGTTCTACTGGAGTTCGGCGGGCGCCTGCGGGGCCACCAGCTGCGCGGCCGAGATCCTGCTGCTCGGCACGCCGATCCTGTGGTGGTCGTTCCTGCCCGCGCTGGGCATCGTGACCTGGTTCGGCATCACCCGGCGCGACTGGCGGGCGTTCGCTCTGCTCACCGGGGTGGTGGCCGGGCTGCTGCCGTGGTTCTACTTCGCGGTCAAGGACGGCCGGACGATGTTCGCCTTCTACGCGATGCCGGCGCTGCCGTTCCTGATCCTGGCGGTGGTCTACGCCCTCGGGGCGATCATGACGCCACCGGACGGGATGCTGGCCGGGGCGGAACGCTCCGATCGCCAGATCGTCGGCACCGTGGTGGCGGCGACCTTCGTGGCGCTGGTCGCGCTCTGCTTCGCCTACTTCTACCCGGTCTTCGTCGGGACGCTGATGCCTTACGACGACTGGTCGGTGCGCATGTGGCTGGGCGGGCGCTGGATCTGACGGCGCGGGCGCCGGATCTGACGGCGCCTGAGCCGCGCGTCTCGCGTCGGCCGGCAAATAGAGCACGCCCCGATCGCCTGCCACGGGGGAAGCGGGCGATTGGGGCGTGCATCTGAAGCTTAACGAGGTGAGATGGCGTGCACAACGGGTGGCCGGGCCAGATTATCGCTTCGGACATATGCCGCCTAGCTCTCTTATCGGTTTAATCGATTCACGAAAACTGCTCGGAAAACGAGTCGGGAAAGCGACAAAAAATTGACAGGCGGGCAGCCGTAACTTTTTTGTCCCACCACTGGAGCCCAGCTGCGGCACCCGTCCCGACCGGGCCAAACTCGAGGCCCCGCCATTTCGTCCCATTTCTTGTGATCAGTCGGCTGTCCCCCTTGTGAGTGATACGTGCCAAGATCGCGATAAATGTTCTTAAGCTTCGCCGGGTGACTGAGCACAACATCGACCCCCATGCCCCGGACACCGAAGTGATCGCCGTACCGGAGCCCGCACCGGTGTTCGTGGACTCGACCGGGCGGCGCAGCCGGCTCCTGCGGCGGGTGGCCCTGGCGTTCGGTGTCGTCCTCATCGGGTACGTCGGACTGGTCAGCGTCAGCCTGGCCGGTGGACCGATCAGCTCCAGCGCCGTGCTGCCGCTCCCCGGACTCGACGACGAGCCGGAACCCGAGGCCACCCCGCCCCCGACCCCGGAACCGGCGCCCAGCGCCACCGCGTCGGCCCGGATCCTGGAGTCGGCGACCCGCACCCCGGAGCAGCGGCGCCCGATCGCCGCCCCGACGTCGCGCAAGGCCTCGCCCGTCCCGTCGAAGTCCCCCACCCCGAAGCCGTCGGTCTCCACGGCGCCGAGCCCGAGCGTCACCAAGCCGCTGGAGTCGGCGTCGGTCAGCCGCTCCCCGGAACCGAGCGCCACCTCACCGACACCGCAGCCGCCCGTCGCCCCCAGCCGGGCGGCGCCGTGAGAAGCGTCCTGCCCCGCCCCCGGGTGCTCCTCGGGGTCCTGCTGGCCGGCTCGTTCCTCGCGGTGCTGATCGTGCAGGCCTACATCAACGCCGAGTTCACCGGTGACCATCTGGAGAGCGAGGTCGGCGACCAGGACGGGGTGCCGGCCGCGATCCTCGACGGCGGCCCGATCATCAACACCACGGGCGGCCAGGCGAGCACCAACCGGCTGCCGGCCCGCACCATCGCGCTCACCTTCGACGACGGCCCCGATCCCGAGTGGACGCCGAAGGTCCTGGAGGTGCTGGAACGGCACGACGCGCACGCCACGTTCTTCGTCGTCGGCTCCCAGGTGGCCCGCCACCCGCAGCTCACGAAGCAGATCGTGACCGGCGGGAACGAGCTCGGCCTGCACACCTTCACCCACCCCAACATGCAACGGCTCGCCCCGTGGCGGCGGGAGCTGGAGCTGTCCCAGACCCAGATGGCGATCGCGAAGGCGACCGGGACACGCACCCACCTGGCCCGGTTCCCCTACTCGTCGAAGAACGCGGCGATCGACGAGGTGAACTGGAAACTGGTCCAGGAGGCGGGGGCGCTCGGCTACCTGGTCGTCGTCAACGACACCGACAGCGAGGACTGGCAACGGCCCGGCGTCGACAGGATCGTCCAGAACGCCACGCCGCCCGGCGACCAGCCGGCGGTCATGCTCTTCCACGACGCGGGCGGCGACCGCGCGCAGACCGTGGCGGCCCTCGACCGGTTCATCCCGGCGATGAAGGCCCGCGGCTACCGGTTCACCACCGTCACCGAGGGCCTCAACCTGGCCATCGCCGAACACACCGCGAAAACGGTCACGCCGCTGCCGCTCAACCCCGGTGCGCCCTCCGCCGACCAGTGGCGGGGCACCGCGCTGATCTGGACCGTCAACCTCGCCGACGGCATGGTCTTCCTGATCGCCGGCCTGTTCCTGGTGGTCGGGACACTGACCATCGGCCGTACGCTGCTGCTGCTGATCCTGGCCACCCGCAACGCCCGGCAGCGCCGCCGCCCCGGCTGGACCTGGGGCCCGCCGGTGACCGAACCGGTGTCGGTGATCGTGCCCGCCTACAACGAGAAGGAGGGCATCGAGGCCGCGGTCCGGTCCCTGGCCGGCGGCGACCATCCGTGGATCGAGGTGGTGGTGGTCGACGACGGCTCCACCGACGGCACCGCCGACATCGTCGACCGGTTGCGCCTGCCCAACGTGCGGATGGTCCGGGTGCCCAACGGCGGCAAACCCAACGCCCTGAACACCGGGGTGGCCCTGGCCCGCCACGACCTGATCGTGATGGTCGACGGCGACACCGTCTTCGAACCCGACTCGCTGCGCCTGCTGGTCCAGCCGTTCGCCGACCCGTCGGTGGGCGCGGTGGCCGGCAACGTGAAGGTCGGCAACCGGGAGACGACAGTCGCGCTCTGGCAGCACATCGAGTACGTGATCGGTTTCAACCTCGACCGGCGGCTGTACGAGGTGATGAACTGCATGCCGACCGTGCCCGGTGCGATCGGCGCGTTCCGGCGGGAGGCGCTCGCCCAGGTCGGCGGGATCAGCGACGAGACCCTGGCCGAGGACACCGACGTCACCATGGCGATGTGCCGGGCCGGGTGGCGGGTCGTCTACGAGGAGAAGGCGCGCGCCTGGACCGAGGCGCCGACCACGATGGAGCAGCTGTACCGGCAGCGGTACCGGTGGAGCTACGGCACGATGCAGGCGATGTGGAAGCACCGCAAGGCGCTGCTCGACTCCGGGCCGTCCGGGCGCTTCGGGCGGGTCGGGCTGCCGTTCCTGGCGCTGTTCGGGCTGGCGCTGCCGATGCTCGCGCCGGTCGTCGACATCATGCTCGTCTACGGGCTGGTCTTCTGGGAGCTGGGCGAGACCGTGACGGCCTGGCTCGGCATGCTGGCGCTGCAACTGTTCACCGCGGCGGTGGCGTTCCGCTTCGACCGGGAGTCGTACCGGCCGCTGCTCCGGCTGCCGTTGCAACAGTTCGCGTACCGGCAGCTGATGTACCTGGTCCTGCTCCAGTCCGCCACCACCGCCCTGACCGGCGGCCGGCTCCGGTGGCACAAACTCAACCGGGCCGGCCTGGCGGTTCCGGCCGTCACGCCACGGCGAGGTCCCTGATCAACTCGCTGGGGATCATTTCCGCGTACGGGAAGACCACGTGCAGGGAGGTGCCGTCGCCGGGCCGGTCGGAGAGGGCCACCGTGGCATGGTGAGCGTCCAGGATCCGCTTCGCCACGGCCAGGCCCCGGTCCGGTCCGGGCACGTCGCCCGGGTTCGCGATGGCGCCGTAGTAGAGGTGCGGGAACAGGTCCGGGCGCATGCCGTCGGGCAGGTCCATGTCGTCCAGGCGCACCGTCGGCCCGGACTCCATCTCGGTGCCCACCCGGACCCGGCCGCCCTCAGGGGTGTACTTGACCGCGGCGAACAGCAGGTGGGTCAGCACCTGTTCGAGGCGTACCGGGTCGGCGATGATCGGCAGCGACGGGCCGCCGGCCTGGTTCAGGATCCAGATGTGCTTGCTGGCGGCGATCGGCCGGACCGCCTCCACCGCGCGCTGGGTGACCCGGGTCAGGTCGCACTGCCGCATGTGCAGGCTCTCCCCGCCCAGCCCGGCCTCGGCCATCGTGGTGAGGTGGTCCAGCAACTCCCGGAAGCCCCGCACGTGCGCCGCGGTGGCCCGGCCGACCAGGTCGGCCATCTCGGCGTCGTGGTACCCGGTGTCGCCGAGGCGTTC
The DNA here is from genome assembly GCF_016862075.1 of Actinoplanes couchii. Lineage (GTDB taxonomy): Bacteria > Actinomycetota > Actinomycetes > Mycobacteriales > Micromonosporaceae > Actinoplanes > Actinoplanes couchii. Next base: position 76,859 of record NZ_BOMG01000048.1, read on the forward strand.
CAGGTACGCCGCCATCAGCCGCAGCGACGAGCGCAACTCCCCGCCGACCAGCCCGGCCAGGTCGTCCTTGCGCCGCTCCAGCTCCTGCAGCCGGGCCGTGGTGTTGGCCAGCGCCACGGCGTACCGGCGCAGCTCCAGCTGGGCGGTGACCTGCCGGGCCAGCGCGCGCAGCGCCTGCTGCTGCTCCACGTCCAGTTGGCGGGGCACGGTGTCGGAGACGCAGAGGGTGCCGAGCGCGAAGCCGTCGGTGGTCATCAGCGGGGCGCCGGCGTAGAACCGGATCCCGTTCCCGGCGGTCACCCCCGGATTGTCGGCGAACCGGGCGTCGTCCCGGGCGTCCGGCACCACCAGCAGCTCGCGACTGAGGATGGCGTGGGCGCAGAACGACACGTCCCGCGGCGACTCCACCGGCTCGATGCCGGCGCCGGTCCGGGCCTTGGCCCACTGCCGGTCCGCATCGACCAGGCTGACCATCGCCACCGGGGTCTCGCAGACCGTCGCGGCCAGCGCGACGATGTCGTCGAAGTCCTTCTCCGGCGGGCTGTCGAGGATGTCGAGCGAGTAAAGAGCGGCCAACCGCTCGATCTCGTTGTCGGGCAGCGGTGCTTTCATGATTCAGAGTTACCACCCATAAGTAGCAACCCTTGCTTTTCGCCCAGATCTTCCCGACTGGCCGAACGCACCGCTGATCACAGGCGGTCACGGCCGTATGCTTCCCGGCCATGAGCACCGAGCAGTTCTCCTGCGGCACGTGCGGGGAAACGCACGACGGCCCGCCGCTCAGCTTCGCGGCGCCGGCACCGGACTTCTGGCGCCCGGAGATGGCCGGCCAGGAGGGATGCCTGCTGGACGCCGACCTGTGCGTGATCAGTGGGGAACAGTTCTTCGTCCGCGGCCTGATCGAACTGCCGGTCTGGGACACCGGGGACGTCTTCACGTACAGCATGTGGGTGTCCCTGAGCCGCTCCAACTTCACCCGGGCCGTGGACGTGTGGGAGCAGGCCGGCCGCGAGGCGGAGCCGCCCTACTTCGGCTGGCTTTCCAACATCATCGCCGGGTACGAGCCGTCCACGCTCAACCTGCGGACCAACGTGCACACCAGAGCCGTGGGCCAACTGCCGTACATCGAGCTGGAGCCCACCGGCCACCCGCTGGCGGTCGAGCAGCTGGCCGGCATCACCCGGGCCCGGGTCGAGGAGATCGCCTCCTTCCACCTGCATCGGTAACCTTCACCGGATGGAGCTACGCAGGATCACCCCCGCGAATCTGGACGCCGCCCTGGCTGTGACGGTCCGCCCCGACCAGCAGGACCTGGTGGCCCCGGTGGTCAAATCCCTGGCCGAGGCCTACGTCCACGGAGATCACGCCTGGCCCCGCCTGATCATGGACGGCGAGCAGCCGGTCGGTTTCGTGATGGCCTTCATCCGAACCCCCTGGAACGACGTCCCCGGCGAAGACCTGCGCTCCGGCCTGTGGCGCCTGAACATCGACACGGCCCACCAGGGCAGGGGTTACGGCACGTACGCGGTGGAGGCGGTCTGCGCCGAACTGCGCGCTCAGGGCGAAACCCAGGCGTACGTGACGTACGAGCCCCGGGAGGGCGGCCCGGCCCCTTTCTACAAGGCTCTGGGCTTCCACCCCACAGGCGAAATGAGCGAATCCCAGACCGTCGCGGTACGGGACCTTCACGCTTCCTAAAAAGAGGCGCATAATCGGAAGTCAGGTCACCGGGGAGGTCGCCATGACTGTCGCAGCCGAAGAGACGCGCGTGCTCCACCTGTTCGAGAGGGCCGAGCGCCTGGAAGCGGTGGCCGGCGCCGACAACATCCAGGAGGAGCAGCGCCGGGAGATCCTGGCCACGGTCCGCCAGGCCATCCAGGAGTGCGATCCGGTCCGAGTCACCATCGCGGCCCGGCTGCTGAACCTGAGCCGCAAGACGGTGGAGGCGTGGACCAGGGAAGGCCTTCTGGCCGCGGCCCCCGGCGACCACAAGCGCCTGCTGCTCGACGCGGAACGACTGCACGAGGTGCTGCATCTGGTCCGGGACCTCCGCGCTAGAGGCCGCGACCGCAACCTGCTCGAAGTCGTCTGGTACCGCCTCAACGACCAGGCGCTGATCGAACGCGACGACTTCACCGAGAGCGCCGAGCAGATGAAGCGCGGCGAGGGCAACGTCGTCCGATCGGGCGACACCCGAAAAGCCGGGCAGACGTCTGTCTAACATGGACCGATGCGCACCCGGGTCATCGAAACTCCACGCGCCGCACAGCAGGTCGGGGGCTTGCGGAAGAAGGATCGCGCGGCCTACGAAAAGTTCCTCGACATGCTCGAAGCACAAGGCTGCGCGGCCCTCGGATACCGGCTGACCGGCGACCTGCCCATCGATCACCTCTGCGTGAAGCATCTGATCGGAAGCCTGCGGGTCGTAGTGGGATTCGAGGCCCCCGGTGTGGCCTGGGTACTACTGGTCGGACTGCATGCCCGAGCCGACCCGGGCGTGGACGTCTACACCGAGCTGTACCGCCTGGCCGGCCTGGCCGACATCCCCACCGGAGAACGCCGAAAGCCCACCTGCTGCACCCCGGACGGCACGGCACCCACCGCAACAGCCGAAATCACCAACCTGGCAAACCGAGCACACCAGCTCCGCACCAGATCCCGCTAGCCACCAACCCCCGCCACCAACCCGAAACGCGCAAAAACCGCAAAGCCACCCAAAGCCGACTCACAGGACACGTCCACCGCAACTGACTCGCAGCGCGCGACCACTGCACCGCCATCCGCAGCCAACTCGCGAGGCACGACCACCGCAACGCCACCCGCAGCCGACTCGCAGAGCGCGCCCACCGTGATGCGGGGTTTCCGGGGGCTCGGCCCCCGGAGTAGATATGACAAAGGCGACCCAGGTCCGCGCTTTCCGCGGACAAGGATCGCCTATCGCCTTGGTGGAGCTGTGGGGATTTGAACCCCAGACCCCCTCGATGCGAACGAGGTGCGCTACCAGACTGCGCCACAGCCCCATGTTCTTCCGGTGACGTCGTCGCCTTGGAACGATGAAAGGCTAACAGGTCGGCTCTTCGCCCCGCGAACCGCCCCTCCATCAACTCGCCCGGAGGTGTGGGTGAGGCGAGGCAAGGCCGGTGGGCGTGCGGTAGGGCAACCGCCCGGATGGTGGCCCTGGCCGCCCGGACCAGGCAGCCCCGTCGCCGGGCTCCCACGGTCGCATGACGGCTGGTGCGGGGCCACGCTGACCCCGTACCAGATCATGAGGCGTTGTGGTGTCTTCCCCCGGCCTCGTAGGCGCGGCCGCGCAGACCCCCGCGCCGACGGTAAGAAACCGAGCCTCCGCCGGCTGCCGCTGGGAGGTCGGTGGGTTCGCGGTCCAGGCCCATCGCGGCTCGGCGGACGGCTTCGCGCTGGGCGGCCAGGCGGCGCTGGGCCTCGCGGCGGGCGGCTGCTCTGCGGGCCTGTTCGCGGCGGACCTCGGCCTGGCGGGCGGCCAGCCAGGCGGCCTCGCGGGCCTGGATGCGGCGCCGGTGGCGGTCGGCGATGGCGCGGTTGCGCAGGTGGACCAGGTAGAGGCCGAGGAGGCTGCCGGTGACGGCGAAGCTGATCCAGAAGCCGGGGCCGACGGCTACCACGCCTACCAGCTCGATGGCGTTGAGCAGGACGAGGGCGGCGAAGACGCGGCGGCGGCGGACCACCGCGGGGGTGCCGCGGCGCCGTGCGGAACGGGCGGGGCGGCGGCCGGTGACCAGGCGCAGGCGGCGTTCCGGTGGGGCGGGATCACCCGTTGGGGCCGGTACCGTAACCGTGACCTGGCGGGCGGGGTTTATCGGGCGACGTCCGGGCACGGTGCGGCGACGGCGTTGGCGCTGCAGCACCCGCGCCGTGGACGACGCCCGTTCCGCGGCGAGGCGCTCGGTGGCGTCGTACCGGCGCACCAGCGCCGGGGCGAGGGCGAGCAGCCCGGCCGCGGCCAGGACGGCGAGGAGCACCGAGGTCGGCACCCTCACCCCTCCGTTCCGCCACGGAAAAATGACACGACGGATGCGAGGTTACGGGCGGTAGCGACATTATTTCGCGCGCCGCGCCGGTAGCGACGCGACGTACAAGATCATTTAGCGGTACGAGCGCGGCGCCAGCGTGCCAACAATCCGCCCTCGCCGGCTATCTCCTCGCTGGTCATCGCGTAGCCGAGGTGATCGCGCCAGCCGCCGTCGATGTGCATGTAGCGCTGGTGGTACGCCTCCTCGCGGAACCCCAGCTTCTCCACCACCCGACGGCTCGGCCCGTTCTCCGGCCGGATGTTGACCTCGATGCGGTGCAGCCCGCCCGGCCCGAACGCGTGGTCGACGGCGAGCGCCAGACTGGTCGGGATCACACCCCGGCCGGCCACCCGATGGTCCACCCAGTAGCCCGCGTACGCCGACGCGAACGCCCGCCGCACGATGTTGCCCAGGTTGACGTGCCCGACCAGGCGTTCCCGGCCGTTCTCGAGCAGACAGACGGCGAAGGGCATGCTGTCGCCGTTGCGGGCGGCCCGCTTCATGTCGCGGTAGACGTAGCCGAAGGCCCGTGGCGAGTTCATCTCCGCCCACGGGCCGGGCGGCGCCGACTCCCAGGGCGCCAGCCAGGCCTGGTTCGCGATCCGGACCTCGGACCAGGCCCGGGCGTCACTCCGCTTGTACGGCCGGAGCAGCACCGCTCCCTCCGTCAGCACAGCGGGCCATCCGGGTGTGGTGGCCCCCAGCATTCATCGCCTCCGGTCGAGCAGCAGGACGTCAACGGTCGAGCCGGCGGCTGCGGTGGTGACCCGTTCGCCGAGCACCAGCAGGCCGTTCGCCTCGGCCAAACCGGAGAGAGTGTAAGGCCCACCGGCGAGTGGCTGCACCGTGTAACCGCCACCTCGTCGTTCGGCGACGTGTGCCGGCCGGAATTCGCGCAGGCCACCGGGTGACGACACGGTCTCCAGCAGATGCGCCTTGACCCCGGGGCGGAACACCGGCTCCGCCCCGGCGAGCAGCCGGATCACCGGCCGGGCCAGCACCTCGAAGCCGATCAGGGCGGCGCCGGGCTCCCCGGGCAGGCAGACCACCGGCACCTCCTCGCCGCCGACCGTGCCGAAGCCGAGGGAGGTGCCGGGCGAGAGCGCCACGTCGATGAACTCGACGGTCCCCCGGCCCGGCCCGGGACGTGACAGCACCCGGCGCAGCATGTCGCCGGGCCCGGTGCCGGTGCCGCCGGTCGTGATGATCAGGTCGGCGCGCAGCGTCTGGTCCTCCAGCAGGCCGCGCAGACCTTCCGGGTCGTCGTCGCAGATGCCGATCCGGAAGCCCATCGCGCCCGCCTCGACGGCGGCCGCGGTGAGCGCGTGCGAATTGGCGTCCACCACCTGGCCGGGCTGGCTGGGCCGGCCCACGTCGACCAGTTCGTCACCGGTGGCCACGACCACCACCCGCGGGCTGGGGCGGACCAGGACGTGCCCGATGCCGGCGGCGGCGAAGACGGCCACTATCGGCGGCGTGACGTACGACCCGGCCGACGCGAGGACCTGCCCGACGGCGATCTCCTCACCGGCCCGCCGCACCCCGGAGCCCCGTTTCGGGGCGTGCATGATCTCCACCGCGGCCATGCCCTGGTCGGTCCAGTGCACCGGCACGACCACGTCGGCGCCGATCGGCAGCGGCGCCCCGGCGGCCACCGAGAAACAGGTGCCGGGACTGATCCGAACCGGTCGCCAGTGCGCCGCGCCCATGTCGCCGACCACGTTCAGCCGGACGGTCCGGGCGGTGTTCTCGAACTGCCCGAACGACGGGTGCGACCCGATGCGCCCGGCGCCGGCCAGGTCTTCCCATCGGGCCGCGTACCCGTCGATCGCGGCCTGGTCGAACGCCGGGAACGGGTGCGGGGCGATCACATCGGCCGCAAGCGTGTTCCCGTGCGCCTCGGTGAGGTCGAGGTCGAGCGGAGGCAGCGCGCGGAGCCTGCGCAGCACGCTGCCCAGGTACTCGGCGAGAGGCATCAGCTCGTTGTTGGCAGCGGCCGCCTCGCGATCGGCCGTGGCGGTCATCCCTTCGGGGCGCCGATGAAGTCGGTGAGCCAGGCCCGGAACTCCTCGCCCAGATCGGGCCGCTTCACCGCGAGCTGAACGACGGCCTGGAGGTACCCGAGCGGCATGCCGGTGTCGTAGCGGTGCCCGCGGTAGACGATGCCGTGCACCGGAACGCCGTCGGCGAGCATCGTCGCCATCGCGTCGGTCAGCTGGATCTCGCCGCCGTTGCCGGGCTTGGTGTCGGCGATGACGTCGAAGATCTTGCCGGGCAGCACGTAACGGCCGAGGACCGCCAGGTTGCTCGGGGCCTCCTCCGGCGACGGCTTCTCGACCAGGCCGGTCACCTCGACCACGTTCTCGCCGAGACCGGTCTCGCGGATCGAGGCGATGCCGTAACGGGACGTCTCGTGCGGCGCGACCTCCATGAACGCCAGGACGATGCCACCGGTCTCGGCCTGCAGGTCGAGCATCTGCGGGAGCAGCGGCTTGTCCTCCTCGACGAACTCGTCACCGAGCAGCACCGCGAACGGATTGTCGCCGACGTGCGAGGCGGCGCAACCGACCGCGTGGCCGAGCCCGAGCGGCTCACCCTGGCGGACGGTGTAGATGTCGGCGAGTTCACTGGTCCGGCGTACCGCCGCAAGCCTGGTCTTGTCGCCTTTCTCCTCGAGCCGCGCCTCCACGTCGGGACGGCGGTCGAAGTGGTCCACCATGGCGGTCTTGCCGCGCCCGGTGACCAGCAGGACGTCGCTCAGGCCGGCAGCCGCCGCCTCCTCGACGATGTACTGCAGGACCGGCCGGTCGACGACCGGCAGAAGCTCCTTGGGGACCGCCTTCGTGGCCGGCAGGAAGCGGGTAGCCAACCCCGCCGCTGGGATCACTGCCTTGACGGCGCGCTTCGTCGTCATTCAGTCACTTCACCTTCGCTGTCGTGCCCGGCTGGTTCGGCCTCAAGCATGCCGCCGAGACTAGCGGCCAGGGGCCTGTCTCGCGGCATCCAGATGCCCTTCCGGTACGACGCCGGAAACCCGTTCGGCCAAGCGGTACGTGTCACGGCCGGCGTGCTTGGCCGCGTACAACGCCTCGTCGGCCGCGTCCAGCACCTGCTGCGCCGTCTCACCGTGCTCGGGGAAGACGGCGATCCCGATCGAGACGCTGATCGCGATCCGGTCGTCCAGGCCGGGCCGTCGCGGGTCGACCGGCACCGGCCGCTCCCGCACCGCGGTGCCCAGGCGCTCGGCGACGATCATCCCGCCGTACGCGTCGGTCTCCGGCAGCAGCACCACGAACTCCTCGCCGCCCTGCCGGAACGCCACGTCCACCTCCCGCAGGCCGATCCGGATGCGCCGCGCGAACTCACCGAGCACCTGGTCACCGGCGGTATGGCCGTACGTGTCGTTGACCTCCTTGAAGTGATCGAGGTCGAGGACCAGGACGGTGAGCGTGCGGCCGAACCGGTTCGCCCGCTCCACCTCACGGCCCAGCACCTCACGCAGGTACCGGTAGTTCCACAGCCCCGTCAACGGATCGGTCAACGACAGCCGCTGGGCCTCCTCGTGCACCCGGACGTTGTGCACCGCCACCCCGGCCTGACCGGCGAAGGTACGGACCGTGCGGAGATCGTTGTCCTCGAAACCGGGGCCGCCGAGCCGGTCGTAGAGGGCGAGCACCCCGAGGATCCCGGGGCCCTGATCGGTGTCCTCGCCGGGTGGTGCGCAGATCGGCACGGCGAGATACGACTCACACGCCGGTTCGTCCGGGTCGGCGCCGGTCGTCCCCCGCAAGGGTGAACCGGTCGCCGCCACCGCGCCGAGGATCCCGCGGCCCGGCGTCAGCCGTCGCTGCGACAGGTCACCCGCCCAGTCGCCGGTCAGCCCGTCACCGTGCCGCGCCGCCAGCCGCCCGTCCTCCATCAGCAGGATCAACCCGGCCCGGGCGCCGGTCGCGGTCATCGCGGTCCGCAGGATCACCGGCAGGATCCGGTCCAGGTCGTGGGTGCTGGACAGGGTGTCGCCGAGGATCGCCAGGTGGCGGCGCAGCTGGTCGCGGCTCGCGGTCAAGGCCTGCACGTACGACTGCAGCTCCCGGGTCATCCGGTTGAACGTGCCGGCCAGGCGGCCCAGCTCGTCCGGGCGCGGGATCGGCACCCGGGTGTCCAGGTCGCCGTTGGCCACCCGGTCGGCGGCCCAGGCCAGGTCACCCAGGGGCCTGGTGGTGGATCTCGCCAGCCAGCGGGCCGCGACCACTGCCAGAACCGCGGTGACCAGGACGATCAGGGGGAGGAGGAGGCTCTGGAACGGCGCCTCGGCGGCCGGGGTGGCGGTCAGGACCAGGGTCAGGGGCTGGCCCGGTTCGGGGGGCATCTCCCGTTTCTGCCCGGGGATCCTCGTCTCGCCCAGGGTTACCGTCGTTCCCGACGCCGCACTCAGACGGTCCAGGAAGGCGGTGTCGATGCGGTGGGTGGCGGTCACCGAGATTCCTTGCGCGTACGCGGTGGCGGAGATCGCGGATGTCGGGGTTCTGGTGGGGCTCGTGCAGTTTCCGCCGCTTCTGTTCACGCTCGCTTTTGCGCGGCCCATGATCAACTGATCTGGATCGGACACGTTGATCTCGGTCGCGAGGCCTCGGGTGACCAGTTGATCGGCGACTGCGGCCCGGTTCTCCGGCGGGACCACGGCCACCGCGTCGGCCGCCGCCTGCAGTTGGCGGCAGATCGCGCCCACGGCGGTGCCCACGGTGGTCTCGGCGTGATCGAGGCGTTCGACGGCCCGCTCCCGGTTGACCGTGCCGACGGTCAGCGCGACGAAAACGGATCCGAGCAGAACCGGACCGAGCACGACCACCAGAAATGCGCTGGTCAGCCGGCCACGAAGTGTCACACGTCCTCCCGGAGTGACGTGAGCGTTCCAGCGATGCTGACATAGTGTGCGCCGTTTGCCGGGTTCCAAAAGGGGGTGTTGCATGTCGGATTTAACCGCTGATGCCGAAAAATCACACCAAATAAAGATCGCGCTGCGCGCGCGCCTGCTCACCGTCCGTCGATCACTTTCGGTCGAGGCGCGGTCCCTGGCTGCGATTCAAGTTCAAGATCAAATTCTTGCGCTGGTACGCCTGATCAACGCCCGTGACATCGCCGCCTACGTGCCGGTGGGGTCCGAGCCCGGCGGTCCCGACCTTCCGTACCGGCTGGCGGCCACTCTGTCGCCCGGTGGCCGCCTGTTGCTGCCGATCCTGCTCCCCGACAACGACCTGGACTGGGGGGTGTTCACGGGCACGCTGAGCCCCGCGCCCCGAGGTCTCCTGGAGCCGACCGGCCCGCGCCTGGGCCCCGCAGCGATCCGGCACGTGGACCTGGCCCTGATCCCAGCCCTGGCAGTAGCCGACAACGGCACCCGAATGGGCCGCGGCGGCGGCTCCTACGACCGAGCCCTGTCCCGCCTCCCCACCCCCACCACCGCCCACCGCAACCTGCCCACTTTCCGCGGCCCCACCTCCGACCCCGCGTCCGACCTTGACCCGGCCTCCAGCCCCGACCTCGCCGCCAAGCCCGACCTCAGCCCTGGCCCCAACCCGGCCCTTCACCCTGCCCACAGCCCCGATCCTGGTATCGACCCCCGCGCCGCCCCCAGCCCTGACCCCGATCCCAGCCCCAGCCCCAGCCCCAGCCCCAGCCCCAGCCCCAGCCATGGTTCTCACCTTGGTCCCAGTTCCGATGTCGGTCCTAGTTCTGGTCCTACTCTTGGCCCGCTGACGGTGGCGTTGCTCCACGACGGCGAGGCCCTGCCATCCGTGCCCGCCGACCCTCACGACCGAGCCGTCCAGGCTGTCGTGACCCCTTCCGGAGGCTTTACCTTCTGCCCCGGGCCCGGCCCCGGGCCCACACCGTCCGGACATCCATGACCCGAAAGCCTCGCGCCCGGCGGGCCGAGCGTCCGCAGCCATCTCCAGATCCGGCCGCCGTGCTCGGCAATCGTCGTCAGGCTGCTCGCTGATCACCCTTCAAGCTGTCCGGTGGTCGCCTTCGAGCCGCCCGGTAATCGCCGTCGAACTTCTCGCCGACCGCCGTCGAGGATCGCCGTCGAACTGCCCGGTGGTCGCCTGCAAGCCGATATCGAGGGTCTCGTAGCCTGCGATCCGACCGCGACATCCGTTAGGCTCACGGCCCGGTCCTGCCCTTTTGTCCCGGCCAGCTGTGACCACAGCCACCTACGGCTTCGCGCTCAGACCGGGCGCCGAGTGGACGAATTGACCTCCGATGCCGCAACATTGGCACTCGGAGTTGGCGAGTGCCAGCAGCCGATCGATCCGGAGGGGCCGTGCCTACCTACCAGTACGCCTGCACCGAGTGCGGTGAGCAGCTCGAAGCCGTGCAGTCCTTCTCCGACCCCGCACTCACCGAGTGCCCCAACTGCCAGGGCAAACTCCGCAAGGTGTTCAACTCGGTCGGCATCGTCTTCAAGGGTTCCGGCTTCTACCGCAACGACTCCCGCTCCGGCAGCGTGAGCGCCGAGAAGTCCGCGGCATCTTCCGACACCCCCACGAAGAAGCCGGACGCAACCCCCGCGTCCACCTCATCCACGTCGTCGTCGACCTCGTCAGGTTCGTCAACGTCCTCCACGACGTCGTCGTCCTCGTCGTCATCAGGCAGCAGCACCAAAACCGCAGCTGCTTCCTGACACGAGGCCACACCACAGCTCAACCAGACTCCCTACGCGCCGAGCCGGACTTCCGGCCCGGCGCGTAGTCGTTGTGCCTCGTCAGTCCCACGCCCGGCCCAGGCCCACCCTTCGCCCTCGCTGGTCTCGCCCTCGCTGGCCCTGCCCTTACCGCCTCTCCCTTACCCCTGCCTTCCTACTTTCCCGCCTTCCTGACCTCCTGCCCTCCTGACCTGCAGCCCTCCCGCCTTCCAGCCCGTCTGCCCTTCCACTCTCCTGCCCTCCTGCCCTTCCGCTCTCCTGCCCTCCTGCCCTTCCGCTCTTCCGCCCTTCCGCTCTCCTGTCCTCCTGCCCTTCCGCCCTTCCGCCCTCACGCCCTCACGCCCTCACGCCCTCACGCCCTCACGCCCTCACGCCCTCACGCCCTTCAATGCTTCTGCCCTCCAGCCCTTCCGCCTTTCCCGTCTGCGCCCTTCCCTCCCACCTCGTGGAGCGGGCCTGCCTCCGCCGGATTCATTCGCCTTGTCATCAGCAACGGCCATACCAAGATCTGCTGCAATTTCCGCCGATATCCACAGCGCCCGGTTGTCCACAGGCTCACGCCCACGGCGCTTCGCGGAGTCCTAACGTTCGACCTCCACGGCGTCCGCTGACGAAGCGACAGATCCTGGAGGTCAGATGTCCCGAGCATCCCCGGCAGAACGCGACGAGCGCCTGGACCCGGTCCGCTGGCACCGCCCGACCCGCGGCACCACATTGCGCCTGATCTCGGTGGCAGTGTTGTTGCTCACAGCAGCCGCAGTCCTCTGGTTCAAGCCGGCCACCTGCACCCCGCTCCTGACCGCCCCAGGCCCGACAGCGTCCAGCACAGGCAAGGCAGCACCCCAGTCCTCCACCCAGAACCAGGCCCGAGACCAAACCGAAGGAAAGCCAGCAGCCCGAGCGATCCCATCGGGCAGCGTCGGCGTACCGATCCGCTTGGCCGACCCGACAGCCCTGTCCGTGGTCCGCCCCGGAAACCGAGTAGATCTCCTGCGGTTGGAGTCGGACAAGGACAGAACCACCCCGGTAGCCAACGCAGCCCTGGTCCTGGAGGTGACCGGAGCCGACGACCCGGTGTTAGGCGGCCTCCTGCTGGCCTTGGCCCCCGAGGAGGCCAAACAGGCAATAGCCACCACCGGTCGAGGCTTCGCCATCGTGATCCGCCCGAGCTGACACCCGCCACCCACCCCCACAAGCTGGCACCCGCCACCCAAGTAGGACACGACCGTCCACGCCGATCAGGTGAGGCAGGCCGGGCCGGCGCAGCGGGCAGGGCGGCGCAGCGGGCAGGGCGGCGCAGCGGGCAGGGCGGCGCAGCGGGCAGGGCGGCGCAGCGGGCAGGTGCAGCGGGGCTGGGCCGGCGCAGCGGGCAGGTGCAGCGCAGCGCAGCAGGGCCGAGCGTGGCGCGGCTATCCGCGGTGGGCTGGGTGCAAGGCACGGCCAGCCGGGCCAGCGCGGCGGGCTGGGCCGGCGCAGCGGGCAGGTGCAGCGCAGCGCAGCGGGGCCGAGCGTGGCGGGGCTATCCGCGGTGGGCTGGGTGCAAGGCGCGGCCAGCGGGCCCTTAACCTGCCCGCGCCCGGACGTGGGCGGTGAAATCCGGGCCCGCCCGGACGTGGGCGGTGTAGTCCGGGCGCGACAGATTGCCCTTCTTCGCCGGTGATCTCTGGTCTCCGGCGGGAGGGTGGGTCAGCCCCAGTGCGGCGGGCGGTCTTCGAGGAGGCGGTCGTCGTTGGAGTAGGAGCGTTCGCCCCAGCCTCGTTCGGTGTCGTCTCGGGTCTGCTCGGGCAGCACCGGGGCCTCTTCGGACTCGAAGTCGACTTCGCGTTCGGCGTCGTTGTCACGCTCGGGCTGGTCCAGGATGTCCACGTCTATGAGGGTAAGCGGACAGCACCGCAGCCGTCGTCCCCCTCCGGTTGTACCGTCGGTGAACGTGAGTTCCCCCAACCTTCCGGGCGACGACGCCTACTGGCAGCGGCCCGACCCGGCAGCCGAGTCACTCGGTCGTCCCGAGCCCGTTCCGGCGGCCGAGCCGATCAGCTATTCGGGTCCGCCGCGCGCCGAGCCGCCGCCCGCCGACTGGCGCCCGCCGACGATCGCACATCCGCCGCCGCCGCGTCGCCTGCCGGCTCAGGACGACGACTCTCTGGACGAGGCCGAGGGCTCTGCCCGAACCTTCACCTACGGGGTGGGCCTGATCGCCGGGGCCATCTCCCTGGTCGTCGTCTGCCTGCTCTGCTCACGCCTGGTCTTCTGAGGCTCCCAGCCGGCCGTCAGACGCCGCACGCCTGGTCTTCCGAGGCTCCTAGCCGGCCGTCAGACGCCGCACGCCTGGTCTTCCGAAGCTTCCAGCCGGCGTCAGACGCCGCACGCCTGGTCTTCTGAGGCTCCCAGCCAGCCGTCAGACGCCGCACGACTCCCTCGTGCCAGCTGGTCGACAGACTCCAGGGCCTGATTCCGACTGGGATGCGCCGGGGCGTGGCGACGCTCTCCGACGCGCTGAGTCGGCGGTGCCGGTTTCAGCGGCGGATGGGGTGGCTCATATCGGAGGGCCACCCGATCCGGGCTGCACACCGGGCGAATCGGCTGCCTGGCAGGCAGGTTGGACGCCTGCCAGCCAGCTGAACGCTTGGCGTCGGCGGACCGGATCGTGCCCGCTAGGCAGTGTTCACTGCTGGGTGGCGTCACCGACACTCGGTGGGTTCCCGGAACCCCGAACGCAGGGCAGGTTGGACGCATGCCAGGCCAGCTGAACGCTTGGCGTCTCGGCGGGTTCCCGGAACCCCAAACGGAGACCGGCCAGGCGCGGCCCCCGACCACGACCGCAGACCGGCCAGGCGCGGCCCTCGGCCACGACCGCAGACCGAACGGCGTTACCCCGGCCCATGAACTCGGATGAAGCGGCCAGGATCTGGAACCGCGAACGAGTGTTGCGCTGGACGGCGCGGGGCTCGCTGTGCGGGTCACAGGCGCAGACCCGCGCCGCGGAGGTGGATGTGGCCGGCGAAAGCCCGGGCCGCGAGTGCGGCGGAACCAGGTAAGGGCTCAGCCTCGAGGGCGGTGGGCTCTCGACAGCGACAGCGACAGCGACAGCGACAACGACAACGACAGCGACAACGACAACGACAACGACAGCGACAACGGCCGGGGCGGGGCCGGGGCCGGGTGGGTCAGTAGGTTCCCCAGACTGCGGTTGCCCCGGAGTCGCCCGTCTCGAACAGGTAGTAGGCGCTTGCTGCTGCCAGCGCCAACAGCACCACGGCCCAAGGCAGGTCGGCGATCTTCGGGAGGGCCCGGGGGTTCCGGGTGGTCAGGACCACCAGGATCAGGCTCAGTACGCCCAGTGCCAACGTCAGCCACAGGGTGGTGGTGCCGTTCTGCATGTGGCCGTCGAGGATCACCTTGCCGGCCGGGGAGACGCGCTCCTCGCTGAGGAGCCGGTTGTAGAACTCGGTTCCGGAGAGCTTGGTGATCAGGGCCGCCACCGGAGCGACCACTGCCAGCAGTGCTACGGCCCAGCCGATCTTCGGGCGCCACGCCGGGACGAAACCGTAGACGACTGCGCCCAGGCCGAGCAGGGGCACGAAGATGACGGCGGCGTGCAGCACGAGGATGTGTACCGGTAAGCCGTTGACCTGATCTAACACAATTCCTCCTCGGTCCGGGCAGTCCGGGCGGACATTCCCGCGGCGATCCGGAGGGAAACGCAACGAGGGCCCGGGCTCTAGGCAGCTTAGAAGTCATTGACTACGCAAACATCCCCGGGGCCCAAAGCGTGATCGAACCGCGCCCGACAGTGTGTGACGGGCATCCCGGTTGGTGAATCGGATTCGGCGTGCTGTCATGGATCGGTGTCGACCGGTGAGGAACTGCTGCGTACGCACGGGTTGCGGGTGACCCGTCCGCGGCTCGCCGTGCTCGACATACTGACCGGCGGCGGCCATCTGGAGGTCGACGAGATCGCCCGGCAGGTGCGGTCGCGTCTCGACTCGGTGTCGACGCAGGCGGTCTATGACGTGCTGGGCGCGCTGTCCCGGGCCGGTCTGGCGCGGCGGATCGAGCCGGCCGGCAGTCCGGCCCGGTTCGAGGCCCGGGTCGGCGACAATCATCATCACATCGTGTGCCGTGGCTGCGGCGAGATCACCGACGTGGACTGTGTGGTGGGCCGCCGGCCGTGTCTGATGCCGGCCGAGGCGCACGGCTTCGAGCTGGACGAAGCCGAGATCACCTTCTGGGGCCTGTGCCCGTCCTGCCGAGCCCGCCGCGACGACGAAACCGAGGCGAGCAGCAAAAAGGCCGAGGAGACCGAGGAGACCGGGGCGAGCCGCACAAAAAACGAAAGAGCCGAGGCGAGCGACACGAAGAACGAGGAAGCCGAGGCAGCACCAAAAAGGGCATAAAAGAGCCTGAAAGGCGAACATGACAGCAGACACCGGACTGTACGGACCGAACTCGGTCTCCTGGAAACTGCACCGCGAACCGGTCATGTTCCTGGGCGGCCTACGCTCGCTATACCTCCAGGCACTGCACCCCCGAGCGGTAGCCGCCATAGCCCAGAACTCCGGCTACCGAACCGACCCGTGGGGCCGCCTGAACCGCACCTCGGACTACATCGTCACCCTCCTCTACGGCACCACGGCAGAGGCCGAGCAGGCGGCGAGCAGGCTCCGAAGGTTGCACGCGAGCCTGTCGGCCACCGACCCGCGGACGGGTGAGCGGTTCCGCATCGACGAGCCGGATCTGCTGCGCTGGGTGCACGTGACCGAGGTCGACTCGTTCCTGTCCACCGCGGTTCGCGCCGGGGTGCGACTGACCCCGGCCGAGGTGGACGGTTACTTCACCGAGCAGCTGCGATCGGCCGAGCTGGTCGGCCTGGATCCGGCCACGGTCCCGTCGACGGCTGCCGAGGTGGCGGAGTACTACGAGGCGATCCGCCCGGAGCTGGCCCTGACGAAGGACGGCGCGGAGACGGCCCTCTTCCTGACCGTACCGCCGGTGCCGTCGAATTGGGGTGGGCTGCCGCTCCGGCTGAGCCTGTCCCTGGGCCCGCCCCGCTGGGCCTACCTGGGCATCGCGTCGACCGCGATCGGCCTGCTGCCACCGTGGGCGCGCCGGATCTACGGCGGCTTGGGCTGGCCGTCCACCGATCTGGCCGCTGCTTTCTCGGCGCGCGGCATCCGGGCGCTGATGGCGGCGCTGCCGCAGCAGTACCGCACATCGGCCCAGCGTCTCGAGGCTCTGGAACGGATCAGGCGGTCAGATGCTCCACCGCGGCCCACGGTTCCTTCCCGGTAGCCTCCGCGCCGGCCGGGCACACCTTGCGGAAGTCGCACCACCCGCAGAGCACCCCGGGGTTGACCGGGAAGGCGTCGTCCGGCGACTCCCCGGCGGCCACCGCTTTCTCCGCGGCCATGATGTCGGTCGCGGTCTCCTCGGCCCGGCGCACCTGCCGGGCCAGGGACTCCTCGGTGTGCTCGTGGACCGCGATCGTGCCGGTCGGCAGGTGGTGCAGCTCGACCCGCCGGGACGGCCGCCGGAAGACCCGCTCGGCGGCGAACGCGTACAGCGCAAGGGCTTGTGATCCTCGGGCGTCGTCGGCGGAGAGACCGGACCGGCCGGTCTTGTAGTCGACGATGACCGCCTCGGAGCCCTCGGGACCGACCCGCTCGTCGATCCGGTCGGCCCGGCCATTGAGAGCGAGCACACTCGTCTTGGCGGCGACCACCCGCTCGACACCGAGCGGCTCCTCCTCGGGGTCGAGGGTCGCGATGTAGGTGTCCAGCCAGTCGAGCGCCTTGCGGTAGACGATCCGCTCCTGCTCGACGTCGCGATAACCCTCCCGCACCCAGGTGGCCTTGAGCAGGCCCGGCAGCGACTCGCGCACCCGCCGCTCGACGGGCAGGCCGAACCAGTTCTTCAGGGCGGTGTGCACGCTCGCGCCCATCGAGTTGTGCGCCCAGGGCGCGCCCCTGGCCGGGCTGGGGCGATCGACGTACGAATACCGATATCGCCGGGGGCAGTCGGTGTAGGCCCCGAGCTTGCTCGGTGTGCAGACGAAGAGCCGCTCGGGCATGCCGGCGAAGCCCAGCTGCTCGGGGATCGCGGTTTTGGTGGCACGGGGTCGGGTGGGGGGCACGGGACCAATCCTGCCAGCACCCCCCGACAGGATTTTCAGACCCGGCCGGCGTACGACTGGACGAAAGCGAAGATCGCGTCGGCCATCAACTGGACCGCGATGGCCGCCAGCAGCAGACCCGCGATGCGTGTGAGCACCTCGATGCCGGCCGGTTTGAGCAGGCGGACGATGACGCCGGAGAAGCGGAGCACCAGCCAGACGGTGGCCATCACGGCGAGGATCGCGGCGGCCAGGATCAGGTATTCGTCGGGGCTCTTGGCCCGCTGCACGAACAGCATGGTGGCGACGATGGCGCCCGGACCGGCCAGCAGCGGGGTGCCGATCGGGACGAGTGCCACGTTGGTGGTGCCGCCGCCCTGGTCGGAGGGCTCATCGGTCTTGCCGGTGAGCAGCTGCAGGGCCACCAGGACGAGGAGCAGACCGCCGGCCGCCTGCAGGGCCGGGAGCTGGACGTGCAGATAGTCCAGGAGGGTCTGTCCGGCGACGGCGAACCCGATGATGACGCCGAGGGCGAGCAGCACGGCCTGGGTGGCGGCCCGGTTGCGGGCCTTGGCGGGCAGGGATCCGGTCAGCGCGAGGAAGACCGGGACCATCCCGGGCGGATCGACGATCACCAGCAGAGTCACGAAGAACTCGCCGAACAGCTTGACATTCACCCGAGCAGGTTAGGGTCCGTCACCCTCCGGCGCAGGCGGGTGCGTCGAGCGTCACCCGAGCACCGGTACTCCGGTCGCGGCGGAGACGATCTTCTCGTACGCCGCGGGGTCGGTGGTGAAGGCGCCGAGCCGGACCGTCTTGTGCGAACCGTGGAAATCGGAGGATCCGGTGACGACCAGCCCGAGCCGTTCCGCCAGCGCCCGGATCTCGGCCCGCTCGGCGGGTGAGTGGTCCTCGTGGTCGGCCTCCAGGCCGAACAGCCCGGCGTCGGCGAGTTCGACGATCAGCTCGTCCGGCACCACCCGGCCCCGTTTGGTGGCCCGGGGGTGGGCGAAGACCGCGACGCCTCCGGCCGCCCGCACCGCTGCCACGGCCTCGAAGACATCAAGGTCCGATTTCGGTACGAGGAAACGGGCCCCGAGCCAGTCCGAGGCGAAGGCCTCACTGGTCGTGGTGACGAGCCCGGCCCGGATCAGGGCCTGGGCGATGTGCGGGCGCCCGACCGAGCCGCCGGCCGCGTAACCGCGCACCTCGTCCCAGGTGATCGGCACCCCGGCGGCCCGCAGGTTCTCCACGATCTTCTCGCCGCGCTGTTCCCGGTCCACCCGCAGCCGGAGCAGCTCGGCGGCGAGCACCGGCTCGGCCGGGTCGAAGAGGTAGGCGAGCAGGTGCAGCGGGATCGACGGCTCGGCACCGTGCCAGCGGCAGGACAGCTCGGCGCCGCGGACGAGTCGCAGCCCGTCGGGCCGGGCCGCCGCGGCGTCGGCCCACCCGCCGGTGGTGTCGTGATCGGTGATCGCCATGACGGCGAGGCCGGCCGCGGCGCCCGCCCGGACCAGCTCGGCGGGCGTCAGCGTGCCGTCGCTGGCGGTGGAATGGCAGTGAAGATCTATATCGGTCATCACTGCCACGCTACCGCCGGGCGTCGACGGTCAGGCGTCGTCGCCCTCTTCTTCCTTGCCCAGACGGGCCTCGACGGCCTGCGGCTCGTACATCTCCTCGACCACGCGGAGGTACAGCTCGTTCGGGTTCGGCAGGTGTTTGACCTCGCGCAACGCCTGGTCCTGACCGGCCGACTCGAGCACGAACGTGCCGTAGCTGAGCATCCGGCCGAGGGCGGACTGCTCGTACTTCATGTCGGTCACCCGGGCGAGTGGCATCATGGCCACCTTTCGGGTGACGATGCCGTTCACCACCATCACCCGCTTGTTGGTGAGGATGAACCTGTCGAAGTACCAGTCGAAGACCTCCCAGGCGACCCAGCCGATCACGCCGAGCCAGATCAGCACGGCGACGGTGACCAGGCCGTTGATCTCCTGGCGGGTCAGGAAGCCGGCGAGGTAGCCGAGGACCAATGTGGCCCCGGCACCGATCGCCAGTGGTTTGGAGAGGTGGATCCAGTGCCGCTTCCACTCACCGCGGTATCGCTCCGTGGGGAACAGGTAGCGGGCGACCAGAGTGGTCGGTTCGTCCTCGAGCGGCAGGAAGCGGCGTGGGCCGCCCCCGCGATCGAGGCCTTCCAACTCCTCCGCCGTGAAGCTCGGCGCCTGATACTCGTCCGTGTCGTCGAAGGAGTCGTCAGGCGTCCGACGACGTCGTGAATACGCCGGATCGTCGTCGAAGGCGGCGTCCGGGTAATCAGGATCGTCGTCGAAGGCGGGGTCTCTGTACCCATAGCTCTCATCGTCGTCCTGAGGGTGACGAGCACCCTCACCTCGCGGGTCGCGCGGCGCACCAGGATCCATGTAGAGATGCTATGCGACGAGGTCGGTGAAGAAGGTGCCGAAGCCCCGTGCGATGTCGGCGATCGTGCCGCCGAGTGACTCGAACACCGCCGCGGCGGAGCTCGGGTTGAAGGCGATAAAGAAGATCAAGAATGCAATACCGAGCCAGGTGAGGACCTTCTTGACCATGGGGGCCTTCTCCTCCGGTGCAGGTGTACGTTCAGCGCCGCAGCAACACTGACGGTATCAGCTTCGTCGCTTCGTGTGAACAAAGTGGCCAGAAAGTCGATTGCCATAACAGCTGGTCACACCTAGGGGTCTAGGCGCGTCCGTGCAGGTAGGGCGACGGCGCTCCGAACACGAGCTCGGGCGGCACCCCCTCGGACAGGTCGTGCAGGACGACATGCTCCGCGAGAAGATAGCCCGCGCTCGCGGGCCACGCTACCGCATAGAGCCACATGCCTTTGGCCTCACTCACGTATGCGCTTCGATCCTCCGGCGATTTGACACACCACAGTGGAGTGGGGTGCCCGGCGGCCTTGATCTTCGCGTGTGGACCGGCGTGCGGCCCCCGGTCCGCGAGAGCCTCGGAGAGCAGGTGGCCGGGGTCGATCCCGGGGATCCCGGCGAACCGCGTGCCCAGACCGACACCCGGCTGCTCGGCGATCAGGACCAGGTCCGCGGGCCCACCGCCGAGCGGCTCGGGGCCGCTGCACGCCAGGACCGTGGCCCGCACCCCGAACCGGTCGTCGCCGGACCAGCCCGCCCCGGTGACCATCCACCCGGCGGGCAGCGGCCACGGGCACCAGAGCGGTATCCGCTCCGCGCTCGACGCCGACTCCCGCAGCACCGCTCCGACGATCTCCGCGCTGATGTGCTCGGCGACGTGGAACGGCGGGACGTCGCCACAGTTGTCACACCGCCAGCTGCTGTGCATCAGGTCCGGCTTCCGGACCTGAGCAGCACATCGAGGGCAACTCACGGTGACACTCACATCACCTACCGTGCTTGCCGCGACGGCCGCCGTCAAGCGGATCAGCCGAAGACGGGCCCAACCCAAGGCTAGTTCTGAGCCGGGGGCGGGCCGGCATGCGCCCGGATCCAGGCGTGCATGGCGATTCCGCTGGCCACGCCGGCGTTGATCGACCGGGTAGAGCCGTACTGGGCGATCGAGAACAAGTCGGTACAGGCGGCGCGGGCCGGGTCGGACAGGCCGGGACCCTCCTGACCGAACAGCAGCACGCAGCGGCGCGGCAGGGTGGCCGACTCCATCGGCAGCGAGCCCGGCAGGTTGTCGATGCCGATGACGGCGAGGTCCTCGGCGGCCGCCCAGGCGGCGAACTCCTCGATGGTCGGGTGGTGGCGCACGTGCTGGTACCGGTCGGTGACCATGGCGCCCCGGCGGTTCCAGCGGCGCCGGCCGACGATGTGCACCTCGGCGGCGAGGAAGGCGTTGGCGTTGCGGACCACGGTCCCGATGTTGAAGTCGTGCTGCCAGTTCTCGATCGCGACGTGGAAACCGTGGCGACGGGAGTCCAGGTCGGCGACCACGGCCTCCCGGGTCCAGTACCGGTAGCGGTCCACCACGTTGCGCCGGTCACCCTGCTCCAGCAGCTCCGGATCCCAGTGGTCGCCGGCCGGCCGGTCACCCGGCCAGGGGCCCACGCCGACCTCGATGGATCGATCCTCGCCGGATTGGTCGTCGCCCGCAGTCATGGGGCGTTAGGCTACCGATTCGACCCGGAGCACCGGTCAGGTGATCAAGGGATCGGCGAAACCTTCAGGAGACGCAATGAGCGGCGGGGCCCTCCCCGGCACCCGCCGCCCACGCTCTGTTGGAAGAGATTTTGCCTTACCGTCCGTATCCATGTGAAGGACCTTCAGGTGTGAGCCAGGTCACAATTAGGTTTCTTTACTAATGTCTCGGACCGGCGGGATCGCTCCCACAGGCGGCCCACAGGCAGGGCAAATCACTCACGTCCGAAGATCTGGTGCGGAACCCCCACCACGATCGTGTCGGTTACCGGACACTGTCCGCCTACTTTCAGTTACTATGAGTTGCCCATGGTCGTTTGACGGGTCGAACCCATGAGGGTGCCGTACGACACGTGTCGCGGAGCCCGAAACGGGAATGACGAGTGGGTGCGTGGAGTTTCACCCGACGAAAGCGATTCCCGCAGACGGAGGCATCATGGCGACGGTTGCGCTGACAGCAGCGAACTTCGACGAGGTCACCAACAAGGACGGCATCGTCCTGGTGGACTTCTGGGCCAGTTGGTGCGGGCCCTGCGTCCGCTTCGCGCCGACCTACGAGCGGTCCTCGGAGAAGCACCCGGAGATCACCTTCGGCAAGGTCGACACCGAGGCCGAGCAGCTCCTGGCCGCCAAGTTCGACATCCGCTCGATCCCGACGATCATGGCCGTCCGCGACGGCATCGTGGTCTTCTCCCAGCCCGGCGCCCTTCCCGAGACGGCTCTGGAGAGCCTGATCGAGAAGGTCGAGGAGCTGAACATGGACGAGGTGCGTGAGCAGATCGCCGCGCAGAGCAAGCCCGCGACATCCGCGGACGAGCCGGCTGCCGCGCGCGGCTGACCAGCACCACCGACAAGCCCGTGGACCGGTTCGGTCCGCGGGCTTTCTCGTGCCCGGATTCATCGTACGCTCGTTCGAGGAATGTCATGGACAGGCCATAGAACGTGTGTTCGAATATCCGCCATGCGATGGTCCAACCTGTCGACCCGGCCCGGCGACGACCAGCCCCTGCCGCTGGCGCTGCCGGATGCCGTGGTCCGCACGTTCGAGACGCCCGGCTTCGCGGGGATGACGTTCTACGAGGTCCGCGCCAAGTCTCTGATCAACCGGGTGCCCGGTACCTCACGGGTGCCGTTCGAGTGGACCGTCAACCCCTATCGCGGCTGCTCCCACGCCTGCACCTACTGCCTGGCCGGTGACACCCCGATCCTGCTGGCCGACGGCTCCACCCGGCCGCTGGCCCAGATCCGCCCCGGCGACGCCGTGATGGGCACGATGGGCGCCGGGGCCCACCGCCGCTACGTGCCGACCACCGTGCGGGACCACTGGGAGACGAGCAAGCCGTCCTTCCGGGTCACCCTGGCCGACGGCACCCGGCTGGTCTCCAGCGGCGACCACCGCTTCCTCACCGACCGCGGCTGGCGACACGTCAGCCCCTCCGAGCCGCACCTGCCGGCGCTCGCGGTCGGCGACCTGATGTTCGGGGTCGGCCGGTTCGCCGACCCGCCCAAGGAGTCACCCGACTACCAGTCCGGCTTCGTCTGCGGCCTGGTCCGCGGGGACGCGGCCGGGGGCGGTGGCGCGGTCGAGAGCGACGCGTGGATCCGGGCCGACGGCTATCTCGAGGACGTCTCGCTCACCGAGGCGGTCCGCTGGCCCGAGACACCCACCGGCGACTGGTTCCGCGGGTTCCTGGCCGGGGCCTTCGGCGCGATCGGGCGCACCGACCGGCTGGCCGTCCTGTTCGAGTGCGGCGAGACGGCCTACCTGCACCGGATCGCCGAGGCGCTCACCCACCTCGGCCTGGTCGCCCGTGGGCCGGGCCGGGTCCGCCCCGGTGCCGTCGGCCGGGTGGAGACCGAGCGCCACCTCGACGCCGCCCTGCGGTTCCGGCACCTGACCGGGGCCACCATGCCCCCGCTGGACGCGTCCGGGGTCGGGGTGCGCCGGGAGAGACGGCTGACCGTCGTCGACATCGAGGACCTCGGGCTCACCCTGCCGCTGTTCGACATCTCCACCGGCACCGGCGACTTCATCGCCGACGGGGTGGTCAGCCACAACTGCTTCGCCCGCAACACCCACACCTATCTGGACCTCGACTCCGGCCACGACTTCGACACCCGGGTGGTGGTCAAGGTCAACGCCGGTGAGCTGATCCGTCGTGAGCTGGCGAGCCCGCGCTGGTCCGGGGCGCCGATCGCGATGGGGACTAATGTCGACGTCTACCAGCGGGCCGAGGGCAGGTACCGGCTGATGCCGGAGATCCTGGCCGCGCTGCGCGACCACGCCAACCCGTTCTCCGTACTCACGAAGGGCACTTTGATCCTGCGGGATCTCGACCTGCTCCGGCAGGCCGCCGAGGTGACCCGGGTCAGCCTGTCGTTCTCGGTGGGATTCGTGGACGAGACGGTCTGGCGGTCGGCCGAGCCCGGCACCCCGAGCCCGCGCCGCCGGCTGGAGACGATCCGCCGGCTCACCGACGCCGGCTTCTCCGTCGGTGTGCTGATGGCCCCGATCCTGCCCGGCCTCACCGACACCGAGGAGTCGATCGACGAGACCGTCGCCGGGATCGCGGCGGCCGGCGCCGCGAGCGTGACCCCGCTCGCACTTCATCTGCGCCCCGGCGCCCGCGAGTGGTACGCGGCGTGGATCGGCCGGGAGCACCCGCACCTGAGCGCTCGTTACCGGGAGCTCTACGGCAACGGCTCCTACCTGCCCAAGGTCTACCAGGAGGAGATCGGCGCCCGGGTCCGGCTGGCGGCCCGGCGGCACGGGCTGCACCGTCCCGAGCACCAGCGGCGCCCACCGGCCGAGAGACGGTCCGAGAAGCAGTCCGAGCAACTGACCCTGCTCTGAGCATCAGGTCCTGTGTGGCAGACCCCGTGTGGCTACGGCGTGGCCAAGGCGGCGCCTGACGGCA
Source organism: Actinoplanes couchii (assembly GCF_016862075.1). GTDB lineage: Bacteria > Actinomycetota > Actinomycetes > Mycobacteriales > Micromonosporaceae > Actinoplanes > Actinoplanes couchii. Next base: position 100,798 of record NZ_BOMG01000048.1, read on the forward strand.
TCCGGACAAAGGCCACATAAAACACCGGTATGGACCTTTATCCGGCTGGCGCCAGCCACCACCTGGACCTCGCCTCGCTCCCGCGGGGTCTGCCACACAGGACCTAGACTCGACGGATGCGGAGCGCTCAGCGGATCCTGGCGGAAGCGAAGGTCATCGCGGTGGTCGGCGCCTCCCGTGACCCGTCCAAACCGGCACACACCGTGCCGTTGCAGATGATCCGGCACGGTTGGCGGATCATCCCGGTCAACCCGTTCGTGCCCGAGGTGTTCGGGGTTCCGGCGGTTCCCACGCTGGCCGATCTGGGCGAGCCGGTCGACCTGGTGAATGTGTTCCGTCCGGCCCGCGACGCGGTCGAGGTGGTGCGCCAGGCCGTCGCCGCCGGGGCGCCCGCGGTGTGGCTGCAGAGCGGCATCGTCTCGGCCGAGGCGCGGGCGATCGCCGAGGAGGCGGGCATCGACTACGTCGAGGACCGCTGTCTGGCCGTCGAGCGGGCTGTCGGCCACCTCACACCACCGTCCTGAGCAGTGCGCGGGAGTCGACGGGACCGGCAAAGATGGAAACCTGCTGTACGGTGCGAGGACTCTGTCTAGGAGGACATCGATGAGCTATCCCCCGCCGCCGCCCGCTGACGGCGCGCCGGACCCATATCAGACCCCGCCGCCCCCGCCGGCCGACCCGACGCTGCACTACCCGCCGCCCTACACCCCGCCGACGAGTCCCGCACCGACGAGCGGCTCGGGTTACGGGCAGCCGACCAGCGGACCGGGTTACGGGCAGCCGACGAGTGGCTCCGGTTACCCGCCGCCCGGGCAGCCGACCAGCGGTTCGGGTTACCCGCCGCCGCCCGGTGGTTACCCGCCGCCGCCCGGTTACGGCCAGCCGCAGGGCTATCCGCCGCCGCCCGGTTACGGCGCCCCGGGCACCGACAAGAACCCGTTCGGTGGCCCGGCGCAGTACGGCCAGCCCGCCTACGGTTCGCCGTACGGCCCGCAGGTCATGCCGACGAACACCATGGCGATCCTGGCGCTCGTCTTCGCGTTCATCTTCTCGCCGGCCGCGGTCGTCCTCGGGCACATCGCCAAGAAGCAGATCTCGCAGACCGGTGAGCAGGGCAGTGGCCTGGCCACCGCGGGCCTGATCCTGGGCTACATCGGCACCGTCATCATCGTGCTGTACTGCGCCTTCTTCGTCGCGGCGATCGCCTTCGGCATCGGGACGGGCGGCACCACCACGTCGTACTAGGTTCTGTGTGGCAGACCTCGTGGGGTCTACCACACAGAACCTGAGACGACCGGGTCATGCCGGCCGACGGGGGTGCCGGCCGGCACGACGGGATCGTCAGCGGAACTGCGCCTCACGGACGCTGTTGCCGCCGTCCACCACCAGCATCTGCCCGGTGATGTAGGACGACGCCGGCGAGCAGAGGAAGGCCACGGCGGCGGCCACCTCGTCCGGGGTGCCGGGGCGTCCGATCGGCGTACCCAGACCCTGTTTGATCTCGGTGACCGTCGAGGAGCCGGTGTAGATCGTCCCCGGGGCCACACAGTTGACGTTGATCCCGTCGGCGACCAGCTCCATCGCGAGCGCCCGGGTGAGACCCACCACGCCGGCCTTGGCCGCCGCGTAGGCCGCCTCGGTGGGCAGCGCGTTCACCGGACCGGCGGTGGCGGCCAGGTTCACGATCCGGCCCCAGCCCCGCTCCGACATGCTGCCGCAGAAGGCGCGGCTGCACAGGAACGCGGTGCTCAGGTTCCGGTCGATCTCCGCCTTCCACTCGTCGTAGGTGAGCTGGGCCACCGGGCGCAGCACCTCGGGGCTGGCCCGGCTCGCCAGACCGGCGTTGTTGACCAGCACCTCCACGTCACCGAGCTGGTCGGAGATCGCGTCGGCGAGCGCACCGACCTCGGACTCGTCGGTGAGGTCGGCCACGAAGCCGGTCACACCCAGCTCGGAGGCGCGCTCGTGGATGCGGCGGGTGGTGGACACGATGGCCACCCGGGCGCCGAGGTCACGCAGGCGGCGGGCGATCGCGTAACCGATGCCGTCGGGGCTGCCGGCCCCGGTGACCAGGGCGACCTTCCCGTCCAGGCGGAGCGTGACCGGGCCGTCGGCGGCCGCCTCGATCTCCGCCTCGACAAGCTCCTGCATGTCGGAGGACGGGGCGTCCGTCTCGGTGGCGGGCGGGTCCAGGGCGACCGGTGCGCCGGACTCGGCCGGGTGATCGGGTGCGCCGGAACGCGGTGGTCGGCCGGCGGCGGGGCGGGTGGTGTCGCGCCGGGACGGACTACCCCCGGTCGAACGGGCGTCGAAGACCATGCCGGAATCCTGCCTGCTCCGGAGGGCCGGAGCAAACATCGTGCCGCTGTGGCGTATCAGTCACCGGTCCTCGGGGCCAAGGGGCGGAACGGCCCCTCGGCGACGAAGATCAGCGGAGCGTGCTCCCCGTACCGGCCCAGCAGCGCCCGCCGGGTCGGCTCCAGATCACGGGTGCCGACCTCCACCCCCGAGCCGTCGTGCCGCCCGCCGACAGTGGTGATGTGCAGGCCCTGCGCGGACCAGAACGCCAGGTCGGCCACCACCCGCTCGTGCCAGGTGGTCAGCTCGGACAGCGGGTGGGCGGCGTCGCGCACCACGACGCACTCGTCGCCGGCGCTGGCCCGGACGAAGTCGTCGAAGTCGCCGGACGGAACCCGGTAGATCACCGCCCGGACCTTCTCCTGATCGACCTCGAGACCGGCGAAACTGTCGGCGAACCGCTCCCGCCCGCCCCGGTCGATCCGCTCCATCACCGCGGCCAGGCCCGGCGGCGTGACCAGCATCCGGTGCCGGCCGGACGTCGTGTACTGCGCGGGACGGCTGAACTCGCAGCCGACCGTGCGCCAGTCACCGGTCGGCCCGGCGCCGTCGGCCCGGAACCCGTCGCCCTCACCGCAGGCCGCGGCGGTCATGACGAGCGCTCCGGCGAGAAGGAGCCGGACCACTCGTTCGCGATGCATCGCATCCCCCTTCAATACCCCGGTGAGGCCCGCCAGACCAAACAACGGCATCACCGGGGTACGACGGTGCGATCAGCGCCGAATTACCTTGAAAGAGGCCGGTCTGAGGATCACCACGGCGACTCCGGCCAGCAGCAGGACCAGGCCGGGCAGCGCGTCCGCCCGCGGCACCTGGTCCAGCCACCACCAGGCCAGCAGCGCGGCGCCCGGCACCTCCAGCAGGATCAGCACGCTGACCGTGGTCGCCGAGGTGTGCTGCAGGGCGTAGTTGAACATCGAGTGCCCGAGCAACTGGGCGCCGGCCACGATCGCCAGGATCGCCGCCCACGTCCGGCCGTCGTAACCGCCCAGATCCACCCCGAAGACCAGACAGACCGCCAGCAGTACGACGGCGCAGGTGCCGTAGCAGATCCAGGTGTAGACGGTGGTGCTCAACTCGGTCCGGGCCCGTTCGCCGAGCGCGGTGTAGACGGCCGCGAAGATCCCGCCGAGCAGCGCCAGCACGTCCGCGGCCACGGCCTGGGCGGAGACGCCGACGTCCGCGCCGGTGGCCCAGGCCGCGCCGGCCACCGCCAGGGCGATCCCGACCCAGCCCGCCGCCGACGGCCGGCGCCCCTGCGCCGCCGCGATCAGGCCCTGCCACACCGGCTGGGTGGCGACCAGCGCCGTCGCGGTGGCCACCGAGCCGAGTTGCACGGCCGGCATCCAGGTGGCGAAATGTGCGGCCAGCGCCAAACCGGCCAGCACCGAGAAGACCCCCGCGCAGTTGCGGACCGCCCCGCGCACCTCGGCCCGCCGGGGCCCGATCGCGAACGGGGTGAGGGCCGCCGCGGCGATCCCGTTCCGCCAGAAAGCAATGGCCAGAGCCGGTGCGGCCGCGAAAGCGATCAGCGGCCCCGAGGAGCTGACCGCCAGAATCGCGACGGCCAGCGCGGCGACGGTAGGTGCTGGTGAGCGCATATTCATCCCCGGCCGTCGCTTCTCGCACAGTCGTACACCACAGTTTGCGACCCTCTATTGGCGGACAGTGACGGAGTCGATACAGTCACCGACGGCTCACTGTCCGTTTCCATCCCTCGATGCCTCGGAAGCCGAATTCCATGCCTTCGTACCGCGCGGTCGTCTTTGATTTTTTCGGCACTCTGACCCGGTCCGTTCAGCGCGGTCCACAACACGCGGCCATCGCCCGGTCGCTCGGCGCCGATCCGGAAGCCGTCGTCGGCGTCCTCGACCGCACCTTCCGGGCCCGGGCCTGCGGCCGCTACGGATCCGCCGAGGCCACCCTCCGCTGGGTCATCGAGCAGGCGGGCGGCCGCCCACGCCCCGGAGCCATCCGCGCCGCCATGCCGGCCCGCGTCGACGCCCTCCGCGCCGACACCCAGCTCCGACCGGAAGCGATCAGGGCCCTCACCGCCATCCGGAGCCGTGGCGTGCGCACCGCCGTGATCAGCGACTGCACCCACGAACTCCCCGCCTTCCTGCCCAGCCTGCCCGTCGCCCCGCTGCTGGACGCCCAGATCTTCTCGGTTGAGCTGGGCGTCTGCAAACCGGACCCGGAGATCTACCTGGCCGCCTGCGACCGCCTGGGGGTGGCCCCGGCCGACTGCCTGTACATCGGCGACGGCGGCAGCCACGAACTCACCGGCGCCGCGGCCGTCGGCATGACCCCGGTCCGGCTGACCGCTCCGGATCTCGCCAACCATCTGGTCTTCGACGCCGACACCAATTTCGCCGGCCGTACCGTCCGATCCCTCACCGAAGTCGTCGCCCTCCTCGACCCGATGCCCGCCATGGTCTGACCCCATTCCGGCCGGGCCGTTCCCGGATGCCGCACAACCATTGACGCCTGCCACTGCGTCGCGCGGAGCGTTCCCGTTCCACGAGCCATTCCGCGGGTTTTCCGTCATCGGTGGCACAGGTCACTTCTTTGCGGCCCGCGCACCGTTCGCGAGGTTCTTTCCCACCCCTTTTTCCGGTACGCCACCGGGGCTGGACAACCGCAATCCCCCGAACCGGACCACACCGCGAGGCAGGCGCCCCTCCGGGCCCACCCCGCGCCCGCCGGGCCGGGAGCGACCCGCACCGGCTACCGACCCTGCCCGCGGACCACTTCCGCCGGGCCGGAAAGGTCGGCGTCGACGGCCGGGGAGGGCTCGGTCGTCGTGGGAGGATGGCGGGGTGAGTTCTGGGGTGCTGGAAGAGGCGATCAAGAAAGCGGCCATCGCCTGGGTCTCCGTGGCCGACGGGCCGGCCTATGCGCTCTGGTGCATGCCGTTCGAGACGTCGCTGGTGGTGGTCAGCGGGCCGGGTGAGCAGTTCGCGCCGGGGCTGGCCGAGGCGCGGCAGGCGACCGTCCGGTTGCGCGGCGACCACGGCGGACTGATCGTGCTGGCGGACGCGACCGTCGCCCGCCTGACCCCGGGCACCGAGGAGTGGGAGCAGATCGCCCCGCAGCTGGCCGGCAAACGCCTCAACGCCTCGGGCAGCACCGACGACGTGGTGAGCCGCTGGTCCGCCGACGGATGCGCTCTGGTCCGCCTGACCCCGGCAGCCGAGACCGCGGTCGGCTCCTCCGACGTCCCCGCCGAGTCACACGCCGCACCCCCGCGAGAGACCCCGGCCCGGGTGGAGACCCGCCGCCCGTTCCGCCTGCACCACGTCCGCAAGCCCACCACCTGACCCACCCGCAACCCGCAAGTGGCGGTGGCGGGCGAGCCGCTGGAAGGCGGTAGCGGGCGAGCCGCTGGAGGTTGGGAACGGTCCGTGGCAGGTGGGTCAGCCGATGAAAGGTGGGACGGCTATGCGGCCCTCGGCCACCGGCCAGACCTGGCCGCTGACCGTGGCGGACACGGCCCTGCCGTCCGTTGCGGTGACCGTGCAGTTCAGGCGGGACGGGCGTTTCATCTCGACGCCCTGGTGGATCCGGTAGGTGGAGGTGCCGTCCGCCGGTAGCCAACCCGCGGAGACCAGCCACACTCCCAGGCCCAGGGCCGCTGAACCGGTTGCCGGATCCTCGGGCACCGAACTTCCCGCGCTGAAGACCCGGGCGTGGGCCTCACCGATCGACGCGGAAGAGGCGGGACCACCGGAAACGGCAGACGCGCTGCCGGCGGCGGGAGTGGGCGGGGTCCACGTGAAGATGCTGATGTCGGTCAGGTTCAGGGCAGACATCGCCCTCTGGTCGATCTGGATCCGGGACAGGGCTTCCCGGCGTACCGGCAGATAGGTCCAAGGGAGGCCACAACTCGCCGTGCGGGGGACAGCCGCCTCGTCACCCGCATAATCCTCGGCCGTCAGGCCGGTTGCGGCCAGCAGCGGGCCGGGCGGCATCGGGGCGCCCAGCGTGGGGGACGCGCCGGTCAGGGTCGCCGTGCCGGCCGGGGTGACGGTGACCGGCAGCAGGCCCGCGCCGCACTCCTGGATCACGTCGCCGGGTGGGATCAGGCCGCGGCGCATCGCGGTCACGGCGGCGCCGACGCTGGGGTGGCCGGCGAACGGGATCTCGGACTCGGGGGTGAAGATCCGCACCCGGTAGCCGGCCGTCGCGGCGGTGACCGGGAGCAGGAAGACCGTCTCGGACAGGTTGAACTCGCGGGCCAGGGTCTGCATCTGGGTGGTGGCCAGGTCCTCGGCGCCGAAGACGACCGCCAGGGGATTGCCGGCGAACGGCCGGTCCGTGAACACGTCGACGATCTCGTACGCCACGGTGGACATGCCCGGACCCTAACCTAGTCTGAGGTCGTGACCATGGGGACGAGGGTTTATCTGGCTCGCCTCGCGGGCTTGCCGGTGTTCGACCCGATCGGCGATCGGGTCGGCCGGGTGCGGGACGCGGTGGTCCGGCTGCGCACCACGAACCGGCCGCCGCAGATCGTCGGCCTGGTCGGTGAGATGGCCCTGCGACGCCGGATCTTTCTGCCGATCGGGCGCGTGACCAGCATGGACGCCGAGTCCGTGATGCTCGGGACGGGCTCGCTGAACCTGCGCCGGTTCGAGAAACGCCCGAACGAGCTGCTTGTCCTGGAGGATCTGCTGGACCGCCGGGTGTCGGTGGCGCCGGAGCAGGGTGACGGGCCGGATCATGTCGGGACCGTGGTGGACATCGGTATGGAGCTGAACCGGAACACCGAGTGGATCATCACGCGGGTGGCGGTCCGGGAGCACACCGGACGACTGGCCCGCCGGGGTCACGTCTATCAGGCGGAGTACGACCGGGTCCGCGGGCTGGTCGGCCCGACCGACGCGCAGGGCACCGCGAACATGATCGCGCTGCTCGACCAGATGCGCCCGGCCGACGTGGCGAACACGCTGCAGGACATGCCCGACGCCCGGCGGAACGAGGTGGCCGCGGCGATGGACAACAGGCGGCTGGCCGACGTGCTGGAGGAGCTGCCCGAGCACGACCAGGTGGAGATCCTGATCGCGCTGGAACGGGAGCGGGCCGCCGACGTGCTGGAGCGGATGGACCCGGACGACGCCGCCGACCTGCTGGCCGAGCTGCCGCAGACCGAGCAGGCGGTGCTCCTGGACCTGATGGAGCCGGAGGAGGCGGCGCCGGTGCGGCAGCTGATGAGCTACCGGCCGGGCACCGCGGGCAGTGTGATGACCTCGGAGCCGGTGATCCTCACCCCGGACGCCACGGTGGCCGAGGCGCTGGCCCGGATCCGGAACCCGGAGCTGTCGTCGGTGATCGCCGCGCAGGTGTTCGTGGCGCGGGCGCCGAGTGCCACACCGACCGGCCGGTACCTGGGTATGGTGCATTTCCAGCGGCTGCTGCGGGAGCCGCCGGCCTCGATCGTGGGTGGCCTGGTGGACAGCGGCATCGACCCGTTGCGCACCGAGACCGGGCTGATGGAGATCACCCGGCGGATGGCGACGTACGACCTGATGGCGATGCCGGTGGTGGATTCGACGAACCGGCTGCTGGGCGCGGTGACCGTGGACGACGTGCTGGACCACTCGCTGCCGCGGGACTGGCGTGACCGGGACAGCCACGAGGAAGAGCAGGTCGCGCCGTGAGCGACAACCGGCGGGATCGCCTGGACCAGCCCCGTGAACCCGGCCGGGTGAAGCTGCCGAAATTCGATCCGGAGGCGTTCGGCCGCTGGTCGGAGGGGATCGCCCGGTACATGGGCACGGCGAAGTTCATCGTCTACATGACGGTGGTCATCACCGGCTGGTTCCTGTGGAACAGTCTCGTGCCGGAGCACCTGCAGTTCGATCCGTACCCGTTCATGTTCCTCACCCTGGCGCTCTCCCTGCAGGCGTCGTACGCCGCGCCGCTGATCCTGCTGGCCCAGAACCGGCAGACCGACCGGGACCGCCTGGGCATGGAGGAGGACCGGCGCCGGGCCGCCATGCAGAAGGCCGACACCGAGTTCCTGGCCCGGGAGATCGCCGCGCTGCGGATCGCTCTGGGCGAGGTCGCGACCAGGGATTTCCTGCGCTCGGAGCTGTCCCGGCTGGCCGACGAGCTGGACGAGGCGGCCCACCGGCGGGAGAAGCGGCTGCGTATGGAGCGCGACGAGGAGCACACCTGACCGCGACGTAGAGTGGGCTGCATGTCCGCTCCTGCCTCCACGCTCGAGGACGCCATCCAGGCCGCACTGGCGACCGTGGACGACCCCGAGATCCGCCGCCCGATCACCGACCTCGGCATGGTCTCGGGCTTCACCGTGGGCGACGGCCTGGTCAAGGTCGATCTGCTGCTCACCGTCGCCGGCTGTCCGCTGCGGGACAAGCTGACCAGCGACATCACCGCCGCCCTGACGAAGATCCCCGGCATCGACCGGGTCGAGATCAACTTCGGGGTGATGACCGAGGAACAGCGCAAGGCGCTGCAGACCACCCTGCGCGGTGGTGGCGAGTCCGCCGAGCCGGTCATCCCGTTCGCCCAACCCGGATCCCGCACCCGGGTCTACGCCGTGGCGAGCGGCAAGGGCGGGGTCGGCAAGTCGAGCGTCACCGTCAACCTGGCCGCGGCGCTCGCCAAGCGAGGCCTGTCGGTCGGTGTGATCGACGCGGACATCTACGGCCACTCGGTGCCGCGGATGCTCGGTGTCGAGGGCCGGCCCACCCGCGTCGAGGAAATGATCATGCCGCCGCAGGCGCACGGCGTGAAGGTGATCTCGATCGGCATGTTCACCGCCGGGAACGCCGCGGTGGTCTGGCGTGGCCCGATGCTGCACCGCGCGCTGCAGCAGTTCCTGGCCGACGTCTACTGGGGCGACCTGGACGTGCTGCTGCTGGACCTGCCGCCGGGCACCGGTGACGTGGCCATCTCCCTGGCCCAGCTCCTGCCGAACGCGGAGATTCTGGTCGTCACCACCCCGCAGATGGCCGCCGCCGAGGTGGCCGAGCGGGCCGGCGCGATCGCCCTGCAGACCCACCAGCGCCTGGTCGGCGTGGTGGAGAACATGTCGTGGCTGGAGCTGCCGGACGGCTCCCGGATGGAGGTCTTCGGCTCCGGCGGTGGTGAGACGGTGGCCGACTCGCTCTCCACCACGATCGGCGCGCGGGTGCCGCTGCTGGGTCAGATCCCGCTGGACACCCGGGTCCGGGAAGCCGGCGACGGTGGCACCCCGATCGTGCTGGCCGAGCCGGACGCCCCGGCCGCGAAGGCGCTGGACGGGGTGGCCGACAAGCTGGCGGTCCGCCGCGAGTCGCTGGTCGGCAAGCCGCTGGGCCTGATGGTCAACGCCAAGCGCGGCTGACCCTAGGTCGCGTCGAGGTCGTAACGCTGCGCCGGTCGAGGAGCCTCCACGGGGGCCTTCTCGGCCGGCGCGCTGCCTTTCCGGACGTCGACGGCCGAGGCCACGTCGTTCAGCTCGGTCTTGACCCCGTTGAGGTCGGATTTCACGTCGTCGAAGAGCGTCTGGATCGGCTTGCGGAGCGCCTGCTCGTCCTCTTCGCTGAGCAGGTGCTTGCGGATGAACGCCTTCGGGTGCAGATCCTCGAGCTGGATGTCGGTGCCGAGCTCACGGCTCAGGTCGGCGGTCGCGCCCTGGGCCATGTTGCGCAGGCCCCGGAGCATGCGCAGGCCGTCACCGATCACCTTGGGGAGTTTCTCCCCGAAGATCAGCAGCGCCAGCATGAGCAGCGCGCCGATCTCCCACCAGTTCAGATTCTCGAACACGTCCGGCCTCCCAGCCTTTCCCGCGCCAAGACTACGCACGCATGCTGTGCGCGAACACCCCAGGAGCCTGTCAGTTGGTGTCGGCCGCGAGGGTCACCGAGGCGGAGGCGGACTTGGTGCCGCGGCGGTACTCGACCGCCACCACCGAGCCGGGAGCGTACTTCCGGACCAGGGCGATCAGGTCGGTGCCGTCCTCCAGCGGGTGCCCGTCCAGCCGGGTGACGATGTCGCCGGAGCGCAGGCCACCGGCGGCCGCCGGACCTCCGGTCTCGACCTTGCGCAGCCGGGCGCCGGCCGCACCCTCCCCGGTCATCACCTCGGCGCCGATCACCGTGCGCCGGGCCTTACCGGTGTCGATGATGTCCTCGGCGACCCGCTTGGCCTGGTTGATCGGGATGGCGAAGGCGAGGCCGATGTTGCCGGCCTCGGTGTCGCTGTTGCCGACCGACCGGATCACCGAGTTGACCCCGATGACCTGACCGCTCGCGGTGACCAGCGGGCCACCGGAGTTGCCCTGGTTGACCGCGGCGTCGGTCTGGATGGCCGCGTAGTAGCGGGTGGTCCCGCCGCTCTCGCCGGCCTGGATGGTCCGGTCGACGGCGCTGACGATGCCGTACGTCACGGTGTTGACCAGGGCCAGCGGTGAACCGAAAGCGAGCACCGAGTCACCCACCGCGATCTCGTCCGAGTTGCCGAGAGCGACCGGGGTGAGCCCGTTCTTTGCGACTTTGATCACTGCGACGTCGGACTCGGGATCCCGCCCGACGAGTTTCGCGCTCGCCGTCGACCCGTCCGAGAACGAGACCGACATGCCGTCGTCGCCGCCCTCCACCACGTGGTCGTTGGTGATCACGTAGCCGTCCGTGGAGACCACAAAACCGGAGCCGATCGCCCCGCTGACCCGGACCGTGACGACGCTCGGCAGGACCCGCTCGGCCACCCCGGCGAGGCTGCCGGGGTCACGCTGGGTGCTCTCCGGAGTGTTCGGCCCGGAGGCCCCGAGCTGGGTGCCGCCGCCCTCGGCGTAACCACCGCGGACCGCGAAGACGAACCCCAGCGTGCCACCGACGGCACCCGCCAGCAGGGCTGTGACCAGGCAGATCATCAGGACCGGGAAGAATCCGCGGCGGGGTTGGTCCGGGTCCGGCGCGCTGTCCAGCGGCGTGCCGCCGACCGGTGGTGGCGGGGGCAGCACCACGGCGGAGGCCGCGTACGGATCACGCCACGGATCGGCGGGCCCGCCCGACCAGAAGGCGGACTCCGGCGGCGGCCCGTACGGGGGCTGCTGCGGCTCGCCAGAGGCATGGGGGGCCGGTGGCCGGCGCCAGTTCCAGCCGTCGGTCACGTCGGTGCCTCCATCCACTCGCCCGGCTCCGCGCATCCAGGATGACACGGATTCACCGGTTCACACCTTGCCACGGGTCCGCACCTGCGACGAACGGACGGTTTATCCATCGACGGCACGGTGCATCACCGGAGAACATCGCTCTACTCTCTTATCCGATGTGTGTGGTTAGGCCACGAGACATCCCAGCCGTACGGAGGTCGTCATCATCGGTCCTGCTCGTTCATTCGGTCAGCCGGCGACTCAGTCAATACCGTTCGCCGAGACCTACGCCACAGAGGACCCGGTCCTGCAGACCGCGCGTGCCCTGGCGCACGAGCTCGGCCTGCCCTGCGTCTCGCCCGGCGCCGGCTCCGTGCTGCGCCTGCTGGCCGCGGCGGGCAGTGCCAAGGCCGTCGTCGAGATCGGCACCGGCACCGGCGTGAGCGGCATCTGGCTGCTCGGCGGGATGCGCCCGGACGGAATCCTCACCACCATCGACGTCGAGCGGGAGTACCAGCGGGTCGCCCGCCGGGTCTTCCTGGAGGCCGGGTTCGCGCCGTCCCGGACCCGGATCATCAGCGGCCGGGCCCTGGACGTGCTCCCCCGGCTCGCGGACGGCGTCTACGACCTGATCTTCGTGGACGCCGACACCACCGAGTTCGCCGCCTGCACCGAGGCCGCCCTGCGGCTGCTCCGGACCGGCGGGATCCTGATCGTGAACGGGGCGCACGCGGGCGGCCGGATCAACGACCCGTCCGCCCGGGACGTGGACACCCTCATCGTCCGGGAGACGGTGAAGGCGATCCGTGAGTCCGAGGACTGGATCCCCGCGGTGATCCCGTCAGGCGCCGGCCTGCTGGCCGCCGTCAAGCGCTGAGAGCCACCGCAGCAGGGTGCGGGCGCCCCAGCCGGTGGCGCCCTTGGTCAGCTCCCGATCGTCCGCCTCGGCCCAGCTCGGGGCGGACATGTCGAAGTGCGCCCACCGGGTGTCGCCGAAGAAGTCCCGCAGGAACAGCGCGGCCATCACGATCCCCGGGCCGGGCGATGCGTTGACCCGGTCGGCGATGTCGCTGCGCATCAGCTCGGAGTACTCGTCGGCCAGCGGCAGCCGCCAGATCTGCTCACCGGCCGCCGCGCCCGCCGCGGACAGTGCCGTGGCCAGCTCGTCGTCCGGGCTCAGCAGGGCCGCGGTGCGCTTGCCCAGGGCCACCGCGTTCGCTCCGGTCAGGGTGGCGACGGTGACCGTCAGATCGGGCTTCAGCCGGTCCGCCGCATAGGCGAGGGCATCGGCCAGGACCAGCCGGCCCTCCGCGTCGGAGTTCGTGTTCTCACTGGTCGAGCCGTCGTAGTGGGTGATCACGTCACCGGGGCGGAAGGCGCCCGCCCCGATCGCGTTCTCGGCGAGCGGCAGCAGCGCGGTCACCCGTACCGGCAGATCGAGGTCTGCCGCGGCCAGCGTCGCGGCGGCGACCGCGGCCGCACCGCCCATGTCCTTCTTCATCAGCTTCATGCTGTCCCGCGGCTTGATCGAGATGCCGCCGGTGTCGAAGGTGATGCCCTTGCCGACCAGGACCACATGGGTGGTCGCGCCGGCCGGCTGCCAGGAGATCTCGGCGAACCGGGGCGGGGAGACCGAGCCGCCGCCGACGGCCAGCAGGCCACCGAAGCGGTCCAGCTCGTCGCCGGCCTTCACGGTCACGGTCAGGCCGGGGCGGTCCGCGGCCTCGGCGACGAACTGAGCGGCGAGCCACTCCGGGTTCTTCACCGAGGGCGGGGTGTTGGTCAGGTCCCGGGCCAGCCACACGGCCCGGGCGGTGATCCGGGCCACGGTCAGGCTCTCGGCGTACCGCTGCGGATCGTCGGTCCGGAATCGCACCTCGCCGGAGCGGACCGGCTTCGCCGCGTCCCGGTATCGGTAACCACCCAGCCAGAGGCCCTCGGCCAGCGCGCCCAGCGCGGCCGGGTCCAGCTCGGCGGGGATCAGCACCTGGAGTACTTCGTCGTCGCCGGCCTCGCGGATCGCGGCGGCCCCGGCGGCACGCCAGCCGGCCTCGTCACCGGCGCCGGTGCCGGCCAGCAGGACCCGGGACGGTTGCCGCAACGGCCGGGGCAGCACGGTGATCCGGCCCGCCCCGGTGTCCGGCGCAAGGGCGGCGACCTCGGCCCCGACCTCGCCGGGAACGGTGGAACCGGCCGGGATGATCCAGGTGGCCGTCTGGTCGGCGACGTCGGTCAATCGGATGTCGAACACGGGAGGATGACCTTTCCGTAAGACGTGGAAAGCCCGCCGGTACGGGCGGTACCGTACCGGCGGGCTCGCGTGAAACGTCAGCCGGCGATCGACTTCAACGCGTCACCCAGCGCGTTGGCCTCGTCCGGGGTCATCTCCACGACGAGACGGCCACCACCCTCCAGCGGGACGCGCATCACGATGCCACGACCCTCCTTGGTGACCTCCAGCGGACCATCGCCCGTCCGCGGCTTCATCGCCGCCATCTTGTCTCCCCTCAGACCTACGTCAGGGTCGGTGGGTTGCCCCACAGCCACTTGCTCCTGGAATGCCAGCAGCCACGTCACGTGCTCAGCCCCACGCGACGCGGTGCTCGTTTCCGATCGGCGGCCCGCTCGGGCCGTTTCACGTCTTCACGCGTCGCAGCCCACCGTGCCGATCAAACATTTTCCCTGATGAACACCGGCGAACCCAAACCCAGCCCGGGCGGATGTGACAGCGTCTAGCATATCGCCTTTCCTGCTGTCACAATGTGCGGTCATGCAGGCGCGGTCCGCACTCTTCGACCTGTACGGCGACTATCTGCGCGCCCGTGGCTCCCGAGCCCCCGTCTCCGCCCTGGTCAGGCTGCTGACCCCGCTCGATATCGCGGCCCCGGCGGTGCGCACCGCAGTGTCGCGAATGGTGCGACAGGGATGGCTGCATCCGCTGCGTCTCGCCTCCGGACCGGGTTACGTTCTCACCCCGAAAGCCGCGCGACGGCTCGACGAGGCGGCTGCCCGGGTGTACCGGACCGGTCGCGGCGGCTGGGACGGCCGCTTCGACATGATCCTGCTGGGCGAGTCGGCCTCGCGGCGGGAAGTGACCCGCCTCACCTATCTGGGCTACGGCTCGCTGAGTGAACAGGTGTGGGTGGCGCCGCGCGCGTCCGAAGAGGTGGAAACGCTGCTGAGGTCGGCCGGGGTCGGCTTCGAGCGGTTCAGCGCCACGCACACCGCCGGATCGGACAGCATCACCGGGCGAGCCTGGGATCTGGGACGGATCGGGCGGTCGTACGAGGAGTTCGTCGCATCGCTACAGCCGGTTGTCAAAGCCGTTACTCCACGTAGCACCGATGAGGAGGCGTACGCGGCCCGGTTCCGGCTGGTGCACGCCTGGCGCTCGATCGTGCTGGACGACCCGCAACTGCCCGCCGCGCTGCTGCCCAGCGGCTGGCCGGGAGTGAAGGCAGCGAGCTTCTTCGACAAGCACGCCACCCGGCTGCGCCCGGCCGCCGATCGCCATGTGGAACGAGCCCTACGTGGAGTCCGTGTGGGATTCTCGGAGTCATGACCGACTCCCTGCTCGTCGACCGCACCGACGCGGTCGTCACCCTGACTCTGAACCGCCCGGAAGCGATGAACAGCTTCACCGTCGACCTCAAGGAGGCCCTGCGGGACACGCTGGCCTCGCTGGAGAGCGACCGGTCCTGCCGGGCGATCGTGCTGACCGGGGCGGGCGGCGCCTTCTGCGGCGGTCAGGACCTGAAGGAG
The DNA here is from genome assembly GCF_016862075.1 of Actinoplanes couchii. Lineage (GTDB taxonomy): Bacteria > Actinomycetota > Actinomycetes > Mycobacteriales > Micromonosporaceae > Actinoplanes > Actinoplanes couchii. The sequence goes on from NZ_BOMG01000048.1 coordinate 116,021, forward strand.
CACGCCACCCTGCTCGCGTCCGGGTCCACCGATCTGAACACGGTCCCGCTGCACTACAACCCGATCGCACAGCGGCTGGCGAACATGCCGAAGCCGGTGATCGCGGCGGTGCGCGGGATGGCCGCCGGGGCGGGCGCCTCGCTGGCCATGCTCGCCGACTTCCGGATCGGCGGCCCGAGGACCAGCTTCCTGATGGCGTTCGCCAACGTGGGCCTGGCCGGGGACAGCGGCATCTCCTGGTCGCTGCCGCGGATCGTCGGGCACGCCAAGGCGGTCGAGCTGCTGCTGCTCGCCAAGCCGGTGAAATCCGCCGAGGCCGACCGGATCGGCATGCTGACCGAGCTGCTGGAGGACGACGAGCAGGTGCTGCCGCGGGCCCAGGAGCTGGCCGCCCAGCTGGCGGCCGGCCCGACGGTCGCTTACGGCGCGATCAAGCGGGAGCTGTCGATCGCCACCGCCGGCACACTCTCCGACGCGCTGGCGGCCGAGGCGCAGGCCCAGTCGATCTGCGGCGCGACCGCGGACCACTCGGCCGCGGTCGACGCCTTCGTGAACAAGCGGAAGCCCGATTTCCAGGGCCGCTAGTCGCCGCTAGTCCTCGTCCTCGTCCTCCTCCTCGGGGTCCTGGTTCTTCTCGACCCCGAGGACGAAGGCCTGCATCGCCAGCTCGTCACCGGACGGCCAGACGTAGGTGGGCAGCTCGGCGGGGCCCAGCTCCAGCACGTGCGACCAGAACTGGCGCACCGCCTCCGCCGGGTTCACCGCCTCGATCGGCATCGCGACGCTGACCAGCCACGGCTTCTTGTCGGCGGCGCCACCGAGCGCGGCGGCGAACCGCTGGAACGTCGCCTCGTCGATCGGGCCCTCGATGAGCGAGGCCGGCACCGGTTCGTCGAAGGCCCGCCGCAGGTACCACAGCGACAGCTCGCCGCCGTCGGCTTTCTCCACCCGGGCCAGGGCCACGACCTGTTCCTCGGCGACCAGCAGCACCTCGTCACCGATCTCCGCTTTTCCGGAGAAACCAATCGTTACCGCATCATGCTGGAACAACCGCTCGGTCGCCCACTGCCCTTCCGGAATGATCACCACGAACTGAGCCATGGTGTCATCTCATCACGGGCACCCAGCACTCCGTGAGGTGGTCGTCCACCATGCCGGTGGCCTGCATCAACGCGTACGCCGTGGTGGGACCGACGAACTTGAACCCACGCTTCTTGAGCGCCTTGGCCATCGCGGTGGACTCCGCCGTGACCGCCGGGACGTCGGCGCGGGTGAGCGGGCGCGGGCGCTCCGGCGGCGCGAACGACCAGAGCAGCTCGGTCAGCTCCACCCCGGCCGCCACCCGGGCGTTGTGCAGCGCCGCGTCGATCTTCATCCGGTTCCGGACGATGCCGGTGTCGGCCATCAGCCGGACCGCGTCGGCCTCGGTGAACTCGGCCACCGTCGCGATCGAGAACCCGGCGAACGCCGCCCGGAACGCCTCCCGCTTGCGCAGGATCGTGATCCAGGACAGGCCGGACTGGAACGCCTCCAGGGTGAGCCGTTCGAAGAGCGCGTCGTCGCCGCGGACCGGCCGGCCCCACTCCTCGTCGTGATAGACCGCGTAGTCGGGCGTGCTGCCGCCCCAGGAGCACCGGGCCCGGCCGTCCGTGCCCAGGGCGAGGTCCGCCACCGCGGTCACGGCAGGCGGCCCTGCTCGACGAGACGGGCGAAGCGTTTCAGGGCGCCGGTGAACCCCAGTTTCGACCCCGGCCAGAGCACCGGCCAGGCGATCTTCCCGACCGCGCCGGCCGGCAGGTGGAACCACTCGTGCAGGACGATCTGGGTACGGTCGCCGGACATCGCCGTGCACCGCATCGCGCCCGGCCCGCGCAGCACCTTGCCGCAGTGCACGACGCGCAACTCGTACGGCGCGTTGACCTTGACCACCTGGAGCTCGTCGCGCAGCACCGCCGGGCCGATCGCGGTGACCGCCTCGACCAGGCTGCCCTCGCCGCCGTCGCCCTCGACCACCCGGACCCGGGTGAACGGGATCCAGTCGGACTGCCGCTCCCAGTTCATGAACGCGGCGAAGACCTTGGAGGCGGGCGCGTTGACGATCACCGTGGCGGTGAACTCCCCCGGGCCGGCCTCCGCCGCATCGCTGCTCATCGTTTCTCCACCGCTTCCGGCCCGATCTCGATGACCGGGGCGTCCGGCTCCACCGCCTCCACCGCCGGGACCGTGGCGGCCGGGGCGAGCGCCGCCTCCCGGGCGCGGCGGAGCGCGTCGGCCTCCTCCAGGCGGCCCTCGCGCAGGGCGGTGACCTCGGCCTCCAGCACGCCGATCAGCTCACCCTTGTAGCCGATGTCGTAGGCGGCCCGCTGCAGGGCCTGGTCGACCTGCGCCATCCGGTAGCCGCGCAGCACGGTGTCGAACCTGGTCCGGGAGATGTCGTCCTCGCCGAGCGGGCGGTCGCCGGGCAGCGGGATCGCGCGGCCGTCGGGCTCGACCGGGGTCAGGCCGGGGTCGGCCCCGCTCAGCAGAACGGTCACGCCGAAGACGATCGTCGCGACGACGAGAGCCACGACGATGAAGAGCAGAAGCTGACCCATGCGCACGATGTTGACATGTCCGCTTTCCGGTTGCGAGCCCGCCACCCCCGCGGTCAGGTCCAGTGCAGGATCCGCTTACGCCACGCGTAGAGGATGCCCAGGGCCAGCACCGCCACGAAGATCCCCATCTCGGCGATCGCGAGCCCGCCGAAACCGGGGCGATCGAAGATCACCGCCCACGGGAAGAGAAATACCGACTCAACTGCGAAAAGCACATAAAGGTACGCATAGACGTAGTACCGGATCTGCGCCTGCGCCCAGTCCCCGCCGACCGGGTCGATGCCGCTCTCGTACGAGATCCGTTTGCCCACCGGCTCCGCCGGGTTCGCGGGCCGGAGCAGGCGGTTCGCTCCGAACGCGGCCACGAACAGCAGCACCCCGGCGGCCAGCAGCAGACCGAGAAGGGCGTACGAACCCAGGTATCCCGCCACGATCGTGCAGCCTACCGAAGACCACTGGAAGGGCCGCGATCGAATGACTACTGTGGGCAACGGTCCGGGGCCACTTCGTAAGGAGCGGCGACGTAGTGTGGAAGTAACGATCGCGCCTTCTGGAGGTTGAATCGTGGCCGCTCCCGCCAAGCGAGTCGAGCAGCTGGACCGGGTCGTCATCCGATTCGCCGGCGACTCCGGCGACGGCATGCAGCTCACCGGGGACCGTTTCACGTCGGAGACCGCCCAGCTCGGCAACGACATCTCGACCCTGCCGAACTTCCCGGCCGAGATCCGCGCACCGGCCGGCACCCTGCCCGGGGTCTCCAGTTTCCAGGTGCACTTCGCCGACTACGACATCCTGACCCCCGGCGACGCCCCCGACGTGCTGGTCGCGATGAACCCGGCCGCCCTCAAGGCCAACCTGTCCGAGCTGCCGGCCGGCGCCGACATCATCGTCAACACCGACGAGTTCACCCGCCGGAACCTGGCCAAGGTCGGCTATGCGGCCAGCCCGCTGGAGGACGGCTCGCTCGCCGATTTCGCGGTGCACCCGGTGGCGCTGACCACGCTCACCCTCGGCGCCCTCAGCGAGCTGGGGGTCGCGAAGAAGGACGGCGAACGCGCCAAGAACATGTTCGCGCTCGGCCTGCTGAGCTGGATGTACTCGCGGCCGTTCGAGTCGACGCTGCGGTTCCTGGAGCGCAAGTTCGCCAAGCGCCCCGATCTGGTCGCCGCGAACAAGGCCGCGTTCCAGGCCGGCTGGAACTACGGCGAGACGACCGAGGCGTTCGCGGTGCGGTACGAGATCAAACCGGCCCGGATGAGCCCCGGCACCTACCGCAACATCACCGGCAACCAGGCGCTCGCGCTCGGGCTGGTGGCCGCCGCGGTGCGCTCCGGACTGCCGCTCTTCCTCGGCGCCTACCCGATCACCCCGGCCTCGGACATCCTGCACGAACTCTCCAAGCACAAACGGTTCGGCGTCACCACGATGCAGGCCGAGGACGAGATCGCCGCGATCGGGGCGGCGCTCGGCGCGGCGTACGGCGGGGCCCTCGGGGTCACCACCACCTCCGGCCCGGGCGTGGCGCTCAAGGGCGAGACCATCTCGCTGGCCATCGCCCTGGAGCTGCCGCTGGTGATCGTGGACGTGCAGCGGGCCGGGCCGTCCACCGGCATGCCGACCAAGACCGAGCAGGCCGACCTCAACATGGCCCTGTTCGGCCGGCACGGCGAGGCGCCGCTCGCGGTGATCGCCCCGAAATCGCCGTCCGACTGCTTCCACGCGGCGCTGGAGGCGGCCCGGATCGCGCTGACCTACCGCACCCCGGTGATCCTGCTGTCGGACAACTACGTGGCCAACGGGTCCGAGCCGTGGCTGTTGCCGTCCGCCGCCGAGCTGCCCGATCTGCGGGTCACGTTCGCCACCGAGCCGAACACCGACGACGGGCGCTTCCTGCCGTACCTGCGCGATCCGCAGACCATGGCCCGTCCGTGGGCGGTGCCCGGCACGCCCGGCCTGGAGCACCGCATCGGTGGCCTGGAGAAGGCCGACAAGACCGGCGACATCTCGTACGACCCGGCCAACCACGAGTTCATGGTCCGTACCCGGCAGGCCCGCATCGAGGCGATCAGCGTCCCCGAGGTGGACGTCGAGGACCCGTCCGAGGACGCGGGCGTGCTGGTCCTCGGCTGGGGTTCCACCTACGGCCCGATCGGCGCCGCCTGCCGGGCGCTGCGCCAGCGTGGCCTCTCCGTCGCCCAGGCGCATCTGCGGCATCTCGCGCCGCTGCCGGCCAACCTCGGCGCGGTGCTCGCCGGCTACGACAAGGTGGTCGTCCCGGAGATGAACCTGGGTCAGCTCGCCGCGGTGATCCGCTCCCGATATCTCGTCGACGTGGTTCCGTTCAACCAGGTCAGCGGCCTGCCGTTCACCGCCGGGACGCTGGAGAGCATGCTCGAGGACGTGGTCAAGAATGGCTGAGACGGTCGCCGTGAAACTCACCGCCAAGGACTTCAAGTCCGACCAGGAGGTGCGCTGGTGCCCCGGCTGCGGGGACTACGCGATCCTCGCCGCGGTGCAGCAGTTCATGCCCGAGCTGGGCCTCCCCCGGGAGAACATCGTGTTCGTCTCCGGGATCGGTTGCTCGTCCCGGTTCCCGTACTACATGAACACCTACGGGATGCACTCGATCCACGGGCGGGCCCCGGCCATCGCGACCGGGCTGTCCGCGTCCCGCCCCGACCTGAGCGTCTGGGTGGTGACCGGGGACGGCGACGCGCTGTCGATCGGCGGCAACCACCTGATCCACGCGCTGCGGCGCAACGTGAACATCAAGATCCTGCTGTTCAACAACCGGATCTACGGGCTCACCAAGGGGCAGTACTCACCGACCTCGGAACTCGGCAAGATCACCAAGTCGACGCCGGCCGGGTCGGCGGACTCGCCGTTCAACCCGCTGTCGCTGGCCCTCGGCGCGGAGGCGACCTTCGTGGCCCGGACCATCGACTCCGACCGCAAACACCTGCAGTCGGTGCTGCGGGCCGCCGCGGCGCACGAGGGCTCGGCGTTCGTCGAGATCTACCAGAACTGCAACATCTTCAACGACGGCGCCTTCGAGCTGGTCAAGGACCCGTCGACCCGGGACGAGCACCTGATCCGGCTGGAACAGGGCGAGCCGATCACGGTCGGCGGCCTGAACGTCGTGCACCCGGAGGGCAGCTTCGGCCTGAAGGTGCAGGAGGGCGGCACCCCGATCGTCCACGACGCGACCGTGGAGGATCCGGCGTACGCGTTCGCGCTGAGCCGCCTCTCCGGCTCCGATCTGGGCACCACCCCGATCGGCGTCTTCCGCAACGTGCAGCGCCCGTCCTACGACGAGATCGTCCGCAAGCAGGTCCACGACGCGAAGGCCCAGGCCACCGGCACCCCGGACCAGATGCTCGACGACCTCCTGAACACCGGCGACACCTGGACCATCATCTAACTCCGGTACGCCGTCGGCGGGATCAGGCGGACCGTCTCGAAGTAGGTGAAAGCGGTGGCGTTGCAGAAGGGCTGGGCGGACAGGCGGCGGGCGTCGCAGATGCGGCGCAGGTCGGCCCGGAAGACCTCGTCCAGGCGTTTCTTGTGCCGGGGCAGGGTGGTCCGGTAATTGCGGTAACCGAAGTCGTGGTGGCGGCACGCGTCGGCGAAGTCGAACCCGAACGGCTTCTCCGGGGCCCTCGTGCACCTGTCGGTGGACCAGTCGAAGCGGTAGGCGGACCAGCGCTCGCGGTCGGCCCGGGCGGCTTTCCACGCGGCGGTGCTCTCCGCGGTCGGCCGGGTCCACCGGGCCAGCACCTCGGCCCGGTCGGCGGGCACCGGGAGCATCGTGGACAGGACTGCCGCCACGGTCATTACCAGGGGCATGTGTGATCTCCGCGAGCGGCCGGGGCGTGGATGTGATGTCCTACCGATGAGAGCTCAAGCTTGACGGTTAAGGTGATCGCGTGCAGGCCGTTCCATGATTCATCTACCTGTGGTCCGTCAGGGACCGTTGAGGGCCCTCGGGGTCCGGCTGTTGATGGCGTGTTCCCTGGTTCTGGTCGCGGTCGCGGTGATCTATTCGGACCGCGACGGCTATCGGGACGTCAACGAGGACGGGCTGACCCTGCTCGACTGCTTCTACTACGCGGTCGTCTCGCTCTCCACCACCGGCTACGGCGACATCACGCCGGCGACTCAGGGCGCCCGCCTGGTGAACGTCCTGTTCATCACGCCCGCCCGGGTCCTCTTCCTGATCATCCTGGTCGGTACGACACTGGAAGTGCTGACCGACCAGTACCGCAAGGGCCTGCGCGTCGCCCGGTGGAGGAGCAAGTTGAAGGACCACGTGATCATCTGCGGTTACGGCACCAAGGGCCGGGCCGCGGTCGCCGCGCTGCTGGAGACCGGGTACGAGAAGAACCGCATCGTCATCGTCGAGAACCGTGAGGGTGGCGTCCGGCAGGCCCGGGCCGGCGGTTTTGTGGTGATCGAGGGTGATGCCACCCGCTCGGCGGTGCTGAACGAGGCAGACGTGAAAAATGCCAAATCGGTCATCATCGCGACTGATCGTGACGAAGCCTCGGTTCTGATCACCCTCACCGTCCGCCAGCTGACCGCCGGCCAGGTCCGGATCATCGCCGCGGTCCGCGAGCAGGAGAACGCGGCGCTGCTCAAGCAGAGCGGCGCCCACCACGTGATCGTGTCGTCGTCCACGGCCGGCCGCCTGCTGGGCCTCACCACGACCGCGCCGCCGCTGATCGACGTCGTCGAGGACCTGCTCACCCCCGGCCAGGGCATGGCGCTCGCGATGCGCTCCGCGGAACGCGCCGAGGTCGGCCGCAACCCCCGCGAACTCGTCACCCTGGTGGTGGCGCTGATCCGCCGCGGCAAGGTCCTCCCGCTGGGCGGCGAGCAGGCGGTCACCATCGAGACCGGCGACCTGCTCGTCTACATCCGCGACGACGAGTCGGTGTCCAACGGGGTCTCGGTCTAAAAAGCACCCCTCTTCTGGTACGCCACGCGGCTCCACAACCGCAGTCGGCCCGCGCTGTCCCGTCACGCGCGGCCGGCGGTCCGCACGGCCGACCCGCGACCGCCGGGCCGGACGCGGTGGTCACCGGAACGGGGCGCGCGTTCTTCAGCGGTGACAGCTCTCGGCGCGAGTCAGGCCTGGAGTCGCCCGGGCGGTTCGCCGAGATCGGTGTCACCGCACGCGTTCGCGTGACCCACTGCCAACGGTTCGCACTGCCCGTGACCACCGCAGCGGCTCGCGCTGCCCGGGACCACCGCATACGCCCGGCGGTCGCGGGTCGGCCGTGAGGGTCGCCCACCTCGCGTGACGGGACAGAGCGTGCCGCCTGCGGCTGTGGGGCCGTTTGGCGTACCAGAAGAAGAGGTTTATCGGATTATCTGGGCGAAGCGGACGGCTCCGTTTTCCAGGTCGGGGTGTTCGACCGCCAGCGCCATCGCGACTATCCGGTCGAAGCCCAGCCCGGCGCCGTCGGCGTAGGCCTCGTCGAACGCGGCGTCACCCAGGAACTCGCGCAACGACGACTGGCGGGCGGACCAGAAGGCGCCGAACGATTCGGTGCGCCGGGCACCGCACGCCGCCTCGGCGCCACCGAACAGGACCGTCGCGGTCGCCGGATCGCCGCCGGAGGCGCAGCGCACCGCGATCGCGGCCACCGCGTCGGCGGCGGCACCCCGGAAACCGTGCCGCAGGCGGGAGCGCAACGCCACCACCAGGTGATCGTGGGCGGCCACCAGGTCACCCCGGCGGAGCGCCACCATGCCGAGCAGCCAGTCCACCGTCCGGCGGCCACGATCCTCGGGACGGGCCGCCTCCAGATGACGGGCCGCGCCCAGCAACTCGGCGGCCTCGGTGAGCGCCTCGCGCCGCCACAACAGCTCGGCCAGGGTCAGCACGGCCGGGAACGCCGCGTTCGGCACGCCGGAGCGTTCCGCCTCGGCTATCACCTGACGACACTCGCTCTCGGCGTCCGGATCGTCGCTGGACAGCGTCAACCGGACCGCGCGGACCCGGACCAGCAGCGCCGGATCCCCGGCACCACCGGCCTCGGACTCGGCGCGGGCCAGGAAACGTTCCCGCTCGGCCCGCTCGTCGGCCAGCCCGGCATGCACCAGATAGGCCCGCGCCAGATCCGCGGCGGGAATCCGGTCCTCGGTGGCCGACAGGTGCCGGTACAGCACGGCCAGCAGCTCACGACCCTCACGGCGGGCGTCGTCGTGTTCCCGCCACCACGGTTCCAGCGCCGCGGCCAGCCGCAGACCGGCCGGCACGTCACCGGAGGCCGCGGCCCAGCGCAACGCCGCCTGCCACTCCGGCACCAGCGGGCCCAGCTCGGTGAGCGACACCGTCCGCACCTGGTCGTCGGCGTCCACCGCGGCCCGGTCCAGCGCGTGCAACGCCCAGGTCAGGTGACTCGCCCGGGACTCGGGTTCGTCACCGACCGCCGCCAGCTGGCGCAGCGCGTACGCCCGGACCTGATCCGACATCCGGTAACTCGGACCGGGCGCCACCTCGACCAGCGACTTGTCGGCCAGCTCGGAGAGCGCCCCGAGCGCACCCGGATCACACCACTCCACCGTCGACAGATCGACCGGCCCGGCGAACACCGCGAGCCGCCGCAACAGACCCGCGGCCCGGCCACCCAGCGTCCGGTACGACCAGGCCAGATTGTTGGCCAGACTCGCGTGCCGGCCGTCACCGGCGGCATCGTTGTCCAGCGCGCCCAGCGGATCGTCCAGACGGCGGGCCAACTGCTCGGCGGGCAGCAGCCGCAACCGGGCGGCCGCCAACTGGATCGCCAGCGGCGACCCCTCCAGCCGGGCCGCCAACCGGGCCAACTGCTGGTCACCGTCACCGGGGCGACCGCCCTGTGCCGCCGCCGCACGGTCCCGGAGCAGCGCGAACGCGTCCGCCGGAGCCAGCGGCGGAATCCGCCACACGGTCTCCCCCGGCAACGCCAGCGGCGCCCGGCCGGTGGCCAGCACATCCAGCCGGCGGCACCGGCTGAGCAGCCGGTGCGCCAGCGTCGCGGTCAACGCCGGCGCGGCGTCACAGGTCTGCACGATCACCAGCATCCGGCGCTCGGCGCAATGCTCCACCACCGTGTCGATCATCGGCCGGCCCGGTTCCGGGCGCAGACCCAGAGCGGCGGCCAACGCGACCGGCAGACCCTGCGCCGCGGTCGCGGCATCGATCGTCCACACCCCGCCCGGGTACGCCGAAAGCAACTGCTCGCCCACCGCGCTGGTCAACCGGGTCTTACCGGAGCCGCCCGGGCCGACCACCGTGACCAGGCGATTCCGGCTGATCAGCTCGGCCAGCTCGGCGGCCTCGGCCCGGCGCCCCACGAACGGGCTGTGCTCGGCCGGCAGATTGTGCCGCGGCGCCTGACCCGTCCGCGGGCGCGGGAACTCCCGCTCCAACCCCGGCGCGATCACCTGGAACAGCCGCTCGTCGTCGTCGAAACCCCGCAACCGGAACGCGCCCAGATCCACCAGATCCACGGTGGCCAGCGTCGCCGCGGCAGCCGTCGAACCCCCCGACAGCGCGGCATAGGTGGCGGTCACCGCCAGCGCCGTCGCCTCCGAACACAACACCTGCCCGCCGTGCGCCGCCGCCGACACCCGGGCCGCACGGTGCACCTCGGCGCTCGCGTACTCCTGACCGATCGGGACCGCCCGGCCGGTGTGCAGTCCCATCCGGACCAGCGGCACCGCGTCATGCCGCGGCCAGTCGTGAGCGGACAGACGCCGCTGCGCCTCCACACACGCCGCGAGAGCCGCGTCAGCGTTCGAGAACGCCACGAAAAAGGAGTCACCCTCCGTCAGGAGTTCAACACCGTCAAAGTCTTTGAATACGCTGCGTAGCACTGTTCGATGCGCATTGAGAACACTGCGGTACGCCTCACCGAGCATCCGGGCAAGCCGCGTCGAGCCCTCGATGTCGGTGAACATAAAGGTCACCTGGCCACTGGGTAGCTCGATCCGTCCCGACACGGTGGAACCTCCGCCCCCTTCTGGGAAGTCGCGACTCATGCTGCCGTATCTCTGCGTTACCACCCATCGTAGAAACGGACGGTAATCACTTGCCCGTCGCGGCCGACCCCTTTCGGAGGACGTGCTGATCGAACATCGACCGGCGGCACACGGGACTACGCGTCTCGTAACGAAAGAGATCGAACGCGGAAACGCCGTCCCGAGCCAAAACCGCCAGGGCGGCCGGGTGTACCCGTAAGAGGCAATCGGATCAGCACCCGCAGCAAGGAGAAAGTCACCGGCCGAAGTCGACAGTGATCACCATGCTCGCGGAGCCACTCCCGTTCGGCAGGCAATTCCCAGCTTCCGCCGTCCGGTTTCCGCCGCCCGGGTGCGGCCGCCCGGTATCCACCGCCCAGGGCTCCACCACTCGGGCTCCGCCGCCCGGCCGACCTTCACGCGGGCAGGTCTGGCGCGGCTCACGGTGGCGCGGCCAATCTTTGCGCGGCCCCACCTCGGCGCGGCCGGCATTGGCGCGGCCAGCATTGGCGCGGCCAGCCTTGCTGTGATCAGTTTTGGTGCGGCCGACCTTGGTGCAACCTGCCTGGTGCGGCCAACCCTGATGCGGTCGGCATCGGCGAGTCGCGCGGCCGGGTGGGGCGCGGTCGCGCGACTCGAGTGAGCCGGGTCAGCAGCAGCCGCCACCTCCGCAGCAACCGCCGCCTCCACCTCCGCCGGCTGCCGGGACGACCGGGGCTGCCCCTCCGCGACCGGTGACGGCGACTGTGGACAGCAATTTCACGGTGTCCCCGTGGCCCTCCGGACAGGTCGCCGGATCGGCGGCCTGACTCATCGGGCGACTGACCTCAAAATTGGCGCCACAGGCGCGGCAACGGAACTCGTAACGCGGCATCAGACCAGCGTAGGACCCCTACCGCAAACCGTTCACAGGACGTTGTCCACAGGGTCTCCACGGCATCCCCGATTATGGTTTCCGGCGGGTAGGGTCGACCCGTGGCGGAGGCACGGAAAGACTCAGAAGAGCAGCCATCCCCGGCACCGCATCAGGGCGGCCCGCTGGGGAGTTCCGGCGCCGCTCCGGCCGTTCCCCCCACCAAGCCGAACACCCCACCCACCACACAAAGCGATCCCCCCGCCGCCTCAGGCGATCCACTCACCGCGCCAGACAATCCGTCCAGCACGCCGAGCGATCCGCCCACCGCCTCAGGCGATCCGCTCACCGCGCCAGACAATCCGTCCAGCACGTCAGGCGATTCGTCCAGCACGTCGAGCGATCTGCCCGCCGGGCCAGGCGCTCCAACCAGCACGCCGAGCAGTCAGACGGCCGGGGCTTTCCCGCCGCTCACGCCACTCCCGCCGACCACGCCGTTCCCCGTCGGAAAGTCGTTCCCGGCCGCGGCCCCAGAGTCCGTCGCCGACGCACACGCCGCCGCCGATACAAGCCCGAGCGCTGGCACTGGAACTGGCAGCGACACGGATGCCGTGCAGAGCACGGACGGCGAGTCAGACGGATCCAGCGGCCTGGACAAGACCGGTAAGCCGAGCGGATCGGACACCTTGGCC
>NZ_BOMG01000049.1 GCF_016862075.1 Actinoplanes couchii
CTGGCGAGCCGGGCAAGGCTGGCGAGCCGGGCAAGGCTGGCGAGCCGGGCGAAGACGCTCGGTCCGGCTCGGGGAGTGCGCTTGGGAAGGATCTGAGCAGCATCCCCGGACGGGGCTCGGGAGGTTCGCCGGAGACCGGTTCTGGAGGCGCATCAGGAAAGACCTCGGCGGGCGCGGCTCAGACATCTGCCGGAACCGGACCGCTTCGGGCCGCGGCACCCGATATCAGCGGAAGCGTCTCGGGCAAGGTGGGCAGTACAAGCGAGGCAAAACCGGCGTCGAATGCCGGGAACAGCGCGTCGGATGCGGGAGCGGCAGGGACACCTGGACCAGCTGGTGCAACGGCAGGCTCGACCGGAACAGCGGCAGATTCGACCGGGGGAGCTGCGGGCGGAGTAGATCCGGGCGGCAAAGCCTCCGGCACGGCTACTCGGAGCAAGACGGACCAGACGACCGCCGGGAGCACCGCAGCGGGGGCAACCGCCGGGAGCGCCACAACCGGGACGACCGCCGGGACCGTCGGCGCAACCGGGACGGCCGCTGGGACCGTCGGCGCAACCGGGACGGCTGCTGGGAGCGGCGCGGCGGGGACGGCTGGCGGGAGCACCGCAGCTGCAGCGGCTGCTGGGGGCGGGGCGCGGAAGCGGCGGGTTCGGGTTTGGGGTGCTTTGGGGTGGGCTGGGCGTGGGGTTTCGCGCTGGGCTCGGGGGCCTGCGGGGCGGGTGGTGGTTCCTGGGGTTCTGGTGGCCGGGCTTGTTGCCACTGCTGTCACCTCGGGGGCCTACCTGGTGCCCAAAGCTCTGGAAGCCGCGCCTGCTCCCAGCGTCACTCCGCCGTTCGGGCAAGGGCCGGGGGCGGAGAACGGCGGGCAGTCGGGGCTGCCTGGGCTGGAGTCGGGGGGTGGGCTGCCGGGGGGTGGGAATGTGCCCAGCTATCCGGTTCCGGGTACGGGGGTTCCCGGCGCGGGGCTTCCGGGGGCGGGACTGCCTGGGGTGGGAGTTTCGGGGCTTCCCGGGCTCACTCCACCGACCGTCGCCAATGTTCGGCCTGCTGATTCGCTTGCCGGGTGGGCTGAGCAGGTTGGCACCAAGGTCGGGATTCCGGTTGTCGCCGTGCAGGCCTATGGGTATGCGGAGCTCGTCGCGGCTCAGACCACCCCGGCCTGCCGGCTCAGCTGGACCACGCTGGCGGCCATCGGGGAGGTCGAGTCGGCGCACGGGAGTTTCAACGGGGCCGTTCTGCGGGCCGACGGCGTTTCCGAACCCACCATCTACGGGCTCCCGCTCGACGGTAAGGGTGGGCGGCAGCTGGTTGCGGACACCGATCGGGGGGTGCTGGACGCGGACACCACCTTCGACCGGGCGATCGGGCCCATGCAGTTCATCCCGTCGATCTGGTCGGCGCATGCGATCGACGCGGACCGGGACGGGGTGGCGAATCCGAACGACATCGACGACGCGGCGCTGACCGCTGCGGTGTTCCTGTGCAAGGGCGGGCGGGACATGTCGCGGGCGGATTCGTGGTGGGAGGCGATCCTGGCGTACAACGCGATCCAGCCGCGAGCGCAGAAAGTGTTCGCCACGGCCGACGACTACGGGCGCCGCAGCCAGGCTTGATCACGATGCGGTAAAGAGATCGGCGATCTTCGTGACGCTTCGTGATCGCCTCCGTACTTTTGCGTGGCCAGCACTTCCCTCTAGGTCGTACAAACGGCACGATGTACGAGTGAGGGTGCGTGAATGGGATCCCCGCTCCGCGTCCGCGGCCGAGGTCGACTCGCTCGTGGAGACGGTGAACGCGGTCCTGGCGGCCGACCTCCCGGATGATCCACCCTGGCGGGACGTGCAGGTCAGGGAGTATCTGGCCGAGACCATGCCTGGTGAACGGCGAATCACCTGGGTTGCCGAGGACGATCGGCTCCCCGAGGGTGCGAGCAAGATCTTCGCGCACGTGAACATCCTGCTGCTCGGCGACATCGGCGTGCTGGAAGTGCTGGTGCGGCCCGAGTTGCGACGCCGTGGCCTGGGCCGGCAGCTGGTCGCGATGGCGGTCCGGCGCGCCTATCTGGAGGGTTTCTCGTCGATCGGCGTGGAGGCGATCGGTGGCACCCCGGCCATCCCGTTCTACGAGTCGCTGGGCTTCGAGCGGGAGTATGTGGAGACTCGCAGCGTCCTGAGTCTGGACTCGGTGGACTGGCTGTCGCTGGGCGGCATGGCCAGCGGGATCAGTTCCGGCTACCGGGTCGAGTACCACCCGGGTGGCCCGCCGGATCATCTGCTGGCGGCGTACGCGCAGGCCAAGGCCGAGGCGCAGCGGGACGACGACGATCTGGATCTGGCGCCGCGCTCGTCGGATCCGGAGCGGCTGCGCGAGTCGTTGGAGACTCTGCACCGGCGTGGGCTGAAGCCGTACATCGTGCTCGCCATCCACGAGGCGTCCGGTGAGGTGGCCGGGCTGACCGAGGTGGTGGTGCCGGCGCAGCATCCGGAGCGGGCCGACCAGTACGACACAATCGTGGTCCGGGAGCATCGTGGCTACGGCATCGACCGGGCGATCAAGGCGCGGATGCTCTTCGAGTTGCGGGCCGCCGAGCCGTCGGTGCGCCAGGTGCAGACGTGGAACGCGCAGTTCAACGAGTCGATGCTGAAGGTCAACGCCGAGCTGGGCTACCAGTCCGACCGGGACTGGTTCGAGTACATCGCCGACGTGACCCAGCTGGTGCAGCGCTTCGAACTGGGCTGACCGAGAAGCTGAAAAGACCGAGAAGCTGAAAAGACCGAGAAGCCGAAAAGGACCGGGAAAGCTGGACTGGTTAGACCGCGACCACCGCATATGGCCCGGCGGTCGCGGGGAGACCGCGGCCCCTCACCTGCCTCGCGTGTCGCCACGTGAGGTGTGGTTCGGCGAAGGAGCCGCCGGTTCGTACCCGCGCAGGAAGATCTTGATTTTTAGTACCGGTCGCGAAGAAGGACCGCGACCTCGGTCGCCCAGTAGGTGAGGGTGATCTGGGAGCCGGCCCGTTTGAGCGCGGTCAGCGATTCGAGGATGGCGCGTTCCCGGTCGATCCAGCCGTTGGCGGCGGCGGCCTCGACCATCGCGTACTCGCCGGAGACCTGGTACGCGGCGACCGGCACGTTCACCCGGTCGCGAATCGCGGAGATGATGTCCAGGTAGGGTAGGCCCGGCTTGACCATGACGATGTCGGCGCCCTCGGCGACGTCCAGTTCGACCTCGCGCAGTGCTTCCCGGGCGTTGGCCGGATCCTGCTGGTACTGGCGGCGGTCGCCGTCCAGCGACGATTCGACGGCGTCCCGGAACGGGCCGAAGAAGGCGCTGGCGTACTTCGCCGAGTAGGCCAGGATCGAGATGTCCTGGTGACCGGCCCCGTCGAGGGCCTTGCGGACCACGCCGATCTGGCCGTCCATCATCCCGGACGGGCCGACCATGTGGGCGCCCGCCTCGACCTGCGCGATCGCCATGTCCGCGTAGATCACCAGGGTGGCGTCGTTGTCGACGGAACCGTCAGCGGCGAGCACACCGCAGTGGCCGTGCGAGGTGAACTCGTCCAGGCACAGGTCGCTCATGATGACCGTGTTGTCGCCCACCTCGGCCCGCAGGTCGCGGAGGCCGACGTTGAGGATGCCGTCCGGGTCGAGGCCGGCCGAACCGGTGGCGTCCTTGTTGGCGTCCTCGGGCACACCGAACAGCATCAGGCCACCGACACCGGCCGCCACCGCCTCGGCCGCCGCCTTACGCAGCGAGTCCCGGGTGTGCTGGAGGACGCCGGGCATCGACTTGATGGGTTTCGGCTCGGCCAGGCCCTCCTTCAGGAAGAGGGGCAGGACCAGCTCGGACGGGGCGAGGCGGTTCTCCTCGACCAGGCGGCGGATGGCCGGGGTGCGACGCAGCCGGCGCGGACGGATGTCGGGGAAGGACATCGAAGCTCCCTCAAAAAAGATGGGCCGGCTACCAAAGCCGGCCCATCAAACAAATCAGCGGAAACGGAGAGCCGTCGGCCCCTGCACCTTGGAACCGCGGCGCTGCTTGGCCGGCATCGCGGCCAGCTTCTCGCGGAGTTCGAGGGCGTACTCGGCGAGCGCCTCGACCAGGTCCGGCACCGACGCGTTCTGCGGCTGGGTGTCGACACGCAGGCCGAACTCGACGGCGGTCTCGGCGGTCTTCGGGCCGATCACCGCGACGACCGTGCGGGCGTGCGGCTTGCCGGCGATGCCGACCAGGTTGCGGACCGTGGAGGACGAGGTGAAGAGCACCGCGTCGAACCCGCCCGACTTGATGGCGTCGCGGATCTCGGCGGGCGGCGGGGCGGCGCGGACCGTGCGGTACGCGGTCACGTCGTCGACCTCCCAGCCACGCTCGATCAGCCCGGCCGCGAGAGTCTCGGTCGCGATGTCGGCACGCGGCAGCAGGACCCGGCCGACCGGGTCGAGGATCTCGTCGTGCGGCGAGAACTCGGCGAGAAGGCCGTCGGAGGACTGCTCACCGGCCGGGATCAGCTCCGGCTGGATGCCGAACGCGCGGACCGCGTCGGCGGTGGCCTCGCCGATGCAGGCGATCTTCACGCCACCGAAGTGCCGGGCGTCCAGACCGTGCTCGCCGAACTTCTCCCAGACCGCGCGGACCGCGTTGACCGAGGTGAAGATGACCCACGCGTACCGGCCGTCGACCAGGCCCTTGACGGCCCGCTCCATCTGCGCCGGGGTGCGCGGCGGCTCGACCGCGATGGTCGGCACCTCGCACGGGATCGCGCCGTAGGCACGCAGCCGGGCGCTCATCGCGCCGGCCTGCTCCTTGGTCCGCGGGACGAGGACCTTCCAGCCGTACAGCGGGCGGTTCTCCCACCAGCTGAGGCTGTCGCGCTCGGCGACCTCGGTGCCGACGGTCAGCACGACCCGGCCGGTGAAGCCGAGCGCCGCCGCGACGAAGCTGTCCACCGTCGAGGTGGTGGTGTACTGCGTCTCACCGGTGCCGTCGCCGGTCACCGCGACCGGGACACCCGGCTCGACACCGGCGGCGAGCAGCCCGTCCCGGACGGCGGCGAGGTCACCGGCGTCCACGGCCACCGCGAAGGAGCCCTTCTGGGCCGCCCCGGCGAGCGCGTCGAAGTCCAGGGTGGTGACGTCGTCGACGTCGGCGGAGATGCGGACGCCGGGCAGCGGCACACCGGCGTAGGCGGCGACGCCCTCGGCCTGACCGATGCCGGGGATGACCTCGAAGTGCACGGCGGTACGAGCGACCGCCTGCACCTCCTTGACCACCGAGTCGTGGCCGAACGGGTCACCGGCCACCAGGTGCACGGCGGACAGGCCGGACTTGGCGGCGGAGAGCAGCACCTTGGCGACGTCGCCGGGGGCGCCTTCGGCCGGGCTGAACTGGGTGTCCTCCTTGGCGTCCGCTCGGATCGCGCTGAGGAGGGAGTCGGGCACGCCGCGGTCGTAGACCACCTGGTCGGCATCGGTCAGCGCCGCGTATGCGCGGCGGGTCAGCAGCTCCGGGTCGCCGGGTCCGGCGCCGATGAACGCGATGCGTCCGGCTGGCTTACGGGCGGTGCGGGTGGTCATTCTGTGCTCCCCATCAGGGTATCGGCTCCGGCGTCGAGGAGATCGATGGCGAGTGCCTTACCGATCTCCGCCGCGCCGGCGGGCGTTCCGGTGCGCGACAGTCGGACGGCTCGGACACCATCCGGGCTGATCACGGCACCGCGCAGGTAGATCTCGTCACCGTCGTCGCCTTCGGCGATTTCGGCGTGTGCCGCGACCGGGGCGGAGCACCCGGCCTCGAGCGTGGCCAGCATCGACCGCTCCGCCGTGACGGCGAAGCGGGTCGGTGCGTGATCGAGAACGGACAGCAGCTCGATCAGGTCGATGTCGTCGGCCCGGCACTCCACCGCCAGCGCGCCCTGAGCCGGGGCGGGCAGCATGAGCATCGGGTCGAGCGTCTCGGTGATCTCCGTCGACCGGCCGAGACGTGCCACACCGGCCCGGGCGAGAACGACGGCGTCGAGGTCCGCGTCGGGTCCGTGAACCCGGGCAATGCGTGAGTCGACGTTCCCCCGAATCGGCGTGACCTGCAACTCTAGGCCCAAAGCCAGCAGTTGCGCGATACGGCGCACCGCTCCGGTCCCGATCCGGGAGCCGGGTGGGAGCTCCGCCAGGGTCAGTCCGTCCCGGGCGATCAGGGCGTCCCGGGGGTCCTCGCGGACCGGGGTCGCGGCGATGTGCAGCCGTGGATGGTAGGCGGTCGGCAGGTCCTTGAAGGAGTGCACGGCGAAGTCGATCTCACCGGCCAGCAGGGCGTCACGCAGCGCCGACACGAAGACACCGACACCCAGCTGGGCGATCGGCGCCGACGAACGGTCACCGGGGGTGACGACCCGGACCAGCTCGACCGGACGGCCGGTGGCGGCGGTCAGCGCGTCGGCGACCATCGTCGACTGGGTGAGCGCGAGCTTGCTGCCTCGGGTGCCGAGACGCAGGGGGGCGGTCACGGTTTGCCTCCGATCTCCGGGACGGCGTTCGCCTGGGTGGCCAGCGGGACGTCGAGGTCGAACAGTTCGCGGAGCAGGGCGGCGTACTGATCGCCACCGGGCTCGGCGGCCAGCTGACGGACCCGCACGGTAGGCGAGTGCAGCAACTGCTGGACGACCCGGTGCAGGGTACGGGAAACGTCGCCGCGCTGCTCATCGGTGAATTCCGGCCGGCGGGACATCAGCTTGCGCATCTCGGCGGACACCACCTCCTCGGCCCGGGTCCGCAGCGCCGCCACGGTGGGCGCGATCTCGGCGCCCCGCATCCAGCCGAGGAAGGAGTCCACCTCGCCGGTGACGATCTGCTCGACGGCCGCGGTCTCGGCCGCCGCCGGGCCGGTGCGCCGGCTCTTTGCCAGGCTGTCGATGTCGATGACGACCACACCGGGCAGGTCGGTGGCGTCCGGCGCCACGTCCCGGGGGACGGCCAGGTCGAGGACGACCAGCTTCTTCGTGAGTTTCGCCAGACGGTCGCGGGTCAGCACCGGCTCGGTGGAGGCGGTGGCGGACACCACGATGTCGACCTCGGACAGCACCCGGTCCAGGTCCTCGAACGGGACCGAGGTGGCGCCGTACAGCTCGGCGAGACGGTCGGCCCGCTGCTGGCTGCGGTTGGTGATCCGGATGGGGCCGACACCGTTACGGGTCAGCGTCGCCACCGACAGCGACCCCATCGCGCCGGCCCCGATGATCAGGGCGGGACGGCCGGTCAGGTCGCCACCGAGGTGCTCGGCGGCCACGTCCAGGGCGGCCGTGACGACACTCTGCCCGGCCTTGTCGATGCCGGTCTCGGCGTGCGCCCGCTTGCCGACACGCAGCGTCTGCTGCATCAGCTCGTGCAGCAGACGGCCGGCCGAGTCGGCCTCGGTGGCCTGGTGGTACGCGTCCCGCAGCTGGCCGAGGATCTGCGCCTCGCCGATGACCATCGAGTCCAGGCCGGACGACAGCCGGAACGAGTGCCGGACCGCGGCCTCGCCGTAGTGCACGTACAGATGGCCGGCCAGCTCGGTGGCCGGGATGCCGGAGTGCTCGGCGAGCACGTTGCAGATGTCGCCGAGGCCGCCGTGGAAACCGCTGACCGCGGCGAACACCTCGACCCGGTTGCAGGTGGAGACGACGACCGCCTCACCCACGTACGGCTGGGCGACCAGGTGCTGGAGCAGCTCGGGAACGGACGACTCGGGAATGGTGAGGCGCTCGAGGACCGAGAGTTCCGCGGTCCGGTACGAGGCGCCGATGCTGAGGAGGTTCACGAACCGACCGCCTCCTGCTCGCCACCGGCCGCCGGAGCGGATCGGCCACCGCCGCCCGGCAGTGCGGTCAGAGACGCCTTGCGGTGCTCGTGGAACGAAAGGATCTGCAGCTCGATGGCGAGATCCACCTTGCGGACGTCGACGTTGGCCGGCACCGAAAGAACCCCCGGGGCGAAGTTGAGAATGCTCGTCACGCCAGCGGCGACCAGCGCGTCGGCGACCGGCTGTGCGGTGCCGGGCGGGGTCGCGATGACTCCGATCGCGATGGACTCCTCCGCCGCGATCCG
The DNA here is from genome assembly GCF_016862075.1 of Actinoplanes couchii. Classification (GTDB taxonomy): domain Bacteria; phylum Actinomycetota; class Actinomycetes; order Mycobacteriales; family Micromonosporaceae; genus Actinoplanes; species Actinoplanes couchii. The sequence goes on from NZ_BOMG01000049.1 coordinate 8,085, forward strand.
CTGGAGATCGTCGATGTGCTGCACGATCAGGCCGTTTATCTCCTCGCCGACCTTGCGCGCGTCGGCGTCGAAGAGCGCCACCACCCGGAAGCCACGGCTGGCGAACCCGGCGTAACCGGCCAGGGCGTGCCCCAGGTTACCGACGCCGACGAGGCAGACCGCCCGGTTCTTGTCGAGGCCCAGGATGTACTCGATCTGGTGGACGAGCAGGGCCACGTCGTAGCCGACACCACGGGTGCCGTACGAACCGAGGTGGGAGAGGTCCTTGCGGAGCTTGGCCGAGTTGACCCCGGCGGCGGCCGCCAGACCCTCGCTCGACACCGTCTCCGCGCCGGTCTCGGCGAGGTGGTGAAGGGCGCGCAGGTACTCCGGAAGTCGCGCGATGGTCGCCTCCGGGAGATCCGGGAAGGCCGGGACGCCATCGGCTTCACCGGGCGTGCTTCCGTGACGCTGCTGACTCATCTGACTCCGTGCCGACGAGGCGAACCTGCGGTGAGCCCTGTCTGTGGATACCGGTGAAACCCTCATCGGGTGGCTGTGGTAGCGGGGCTCGTCGGAGTCACAGAGTAGGCGCTTGTGAAGGCGTGCACAAATCGCGATCTTGTCGGGACAATTGGACAAGATCGACCCAGCTGTGTTAGTCGGGCCGACCTGTCGAGTATTACCGGTGTGATGCCACCAGGGCCACCTGGCTCAGAGTGACATGGCCATCTTCACCGCATCCACCAGCGTGTCGGCCACCGGACGCCCGGATTCACGCAACCGTGCGGGATCGGTGAAACCACCCGTGTAGAGCACCACCGCGGCCCCCACCGACTCGGCCGCCTCGGCGTCGTCGATCGAGTCGCCGATCAGCACCGCGTCCGGTCCGGCCACCCCCAGCTCGGCCAGGTGCAGCTTCAGGTGACCGGCCTTGTAACCGCCGCCCAGCTCCACCTTCAGGCCGTCGATGCGGGTGAAGCTGCCGGTCAGGCCGTAGCCCTCGACCGCCGGGACCAGCTCGTGGTGGAACCACATGGAGAGCAGCGACTGGCTGCCGGTCCAGCTCTGGATCGCGGCCTGCGCGTCGGCGGCCAGCGAGACGTCGGTCAGCCCGAGGCGGTACGCGTCGTGGAAGATCCGGTCCAGCCTGCCGAACTCCTCCGCCTCGACGGCCCGGCCGAGCATCTCGGCGTAGAAGTCGGCGACCGGGCGGCGGAAGGCCCGGCGGTGCTCGTCGGCGCCGACGTCCCGGCCACCGACCGAGGCGAAGGCGGTGTTGGTCGACGACACGACCAGGTGGAGATCGTCGAGAAGGGTTCCGTTCCAGTCCCAGACCAGGTGTTCAGCTGTCACCCGGAGAATTTACAGCCGGGGCTCACCCGGTTGTCGAGCCAAATCCCGCAACAGGCGGTCCTCCTCGATCCGCCAGTAACCGTGCTCCGCGCCGTCCAGCAGCAGCACCGGAACCCGGTCGCCGTAGTCGCGTTCCAGCTCGATCGACGAGTCCACGTCGATCTTCGTCCACTGGCCGGGCGCGATCCGGTCCAGCGTCTGTTCGGCCACCTCGCACAGGTGGCAGCCGTCACGGCTGATCAGAGTCAGTCTCACAGGTCCCTCTTGCGAATCTTGCCGATCGGGGTACGGGGCAACTCTGCCACGATCTCCACGGTGGGCAGTTTGAACCGGGCCAGCCGGACCGCGCAGTGCGCCTGCAACTCGGTCGGGCCGGGGGACGGATCGTCGAGCACCGTCACGTAGGCGTGCGGCCGCCGGCCGGTCTCCCGGTCCGGCACCCCGACCACGGCGACCCCGGTCACCCGGGGATGCGCGATCAGCACCCGCTCGATCTCGGCCGGGTAGACGTTGAAGCCGTTGACCAGGATCAACTCGCCGATCCGATCGACCAGCACCAGGTCGCCGTCGCCGTCGGCCCAGGCGATGTCCCCGGTCGGCCACCAGCCCCCGGCGTCCGGGCCGTCCCGCCCGTCCGGCCAGTAGCCGCCGAACACGTTGGGGCCGCGGACCACGATCTCCCCCGGGTCGGTGCCCGCCGACTCCGCGACCTCGAGATCCTCGTCGACCGACGCGGTGCCGTCCCGCCACAACACCGATCCCGCGGCGGTACGCAGGACCAGCTCGACCCCGGGCAACGGCCGCCCGATCGAACCGCTCTTGTCCCGGTGGCTGACGGCCGTGGTGGTCAGCACCGGGGCGGTCTCGGTCAGCCCGTACCCGATCAGGATCGCCCGTCCGGTCAGAGCCCGGAATCGGGCGGCCACCCGCTCGTCCAGCGGCGCCGCGCCGCAGACCGCGGTGCGCACACCGGCGAGGGCCTCGGCGGCGTTCGCGCGCGCGAGCCAGGCCTGGTACATCCCGGGTACGCCGACGGTGACGGTGATCCGGTGCCGGGTGATCAGCTCCAGCGAGCTGGCCGGATCGAAACGCTCGGTCAGCACCCCGGTCGCGGCGTGGTGCACCACGCTGCCCAGCCCGGTGTTCAGCCCGTAGGCGTGGAAGAACGGCACCGCCAGCAGCACCACGTCGTCCGGGCCGATCACCGCGGGCTCGATGCGGTCGAGCTGGTCGTGGTTGGCGGCGAGGGCGGCGTGGGTGAGCATCGCGCCCTTCGGCCGGCCGCTGGTGCCGGAGGTGTAGAGCAGGACCGCGAGATCCTCATTCGCCGGTACGCCCGGCGCACCCGCGCCGGATTCCGGGATCTCCTCGGTCCCGTCCACCACCAGGGTCGCGCCGGAGTCGGTGAGCAGGTGGTCCCGCTCGTCAGCGGTGTATCCGGGATTGACCGGCACCGCCACCCGCCCGGCCCGCAGCACACCGAACCAGGCCACCGCGAACTCGACGGTGTTGCCCAGCACGAGGGCGACCCGGTCGCCGGGGCCGGTGCGCGACGCGATCCAGCCGGCCGCCGCGGTCACCCGGGTGTCCAGTTCCGACCAGGTGACGACGAGGTCGCCGGCGATCAGCGCCTGTCGATCGGGCCGGCGGGCGGCGGCCTCGGCGACCGGATCGCGGGCGGGTTCACGGGTCGGTTCCGCCACGTCGTCCACTCCTCCACGTCGTACGACGGCCCGAGTCTGGCACAGACGGGCCGTGGCTAGGGACGGCGGACAACCGGTCCGTCCCTTTAGCCCGTTCTTCGGCAAAAGTGACCTTGACGCCGCTTGCCGTTTTGGACGGGATACACGGCTTTGCGCTCAGCGCACACGGTGTGCGACTCCGCGTGTCCGAAGTCGGCAATACTTCCGCTCTGTGTAACGGAATACACACCAACGGGTGAGGCCGACCGGCTGTTTCGCGGTCGTCCCGCCCATTTTGTTGTAAATGAGAGCTTTTATCGGTAGTGACCACCCTCATCCCGAGGAGGCCGCTGTGCCCTACCAAGCACGGAATCGAAGTGAATCCACGTCTGGCGGGACGGATTCGCTGTCGTCGAAGGCCCGCCGGGTTGAGGAGGCGCAGTGACTCATGTGTACGCCGAGGACCCGTACCGACGCGGTGTCCTCGCGGCCCGGAACGTACTCACCGAGGGGTTGAACACACTGCGAGAGTCCGTTGACGGCGCGATCGTGAACGCGATCCGGGGCGACAGTCCCAAGCAGACCGGCAGCCGTCGTACCCCGAACAGTCCCCCCGCCGTGGCCTCGCCGCACAACGGCAACGGCAGGTTCGGGGGTGGCCGGCCCGTCGCGCCCCGGCCCCCGGCCCAGCCCGCGCCGGGTCAGCGATCCACCGCCGCGGAGAACGAGACGATCCCCGGCGACCACACCGTGGTGCTGCCGACCCAGAGCAAGACCGGCCCGCCCACCGAGACCGAGCCGCCCAAGCACCCGGCCCGCCCCGACCGGGGCGATCCCGCCGCCGAGGTGTGGGCGCTGGTCGAACGGGCCCAGGCCGGCGAGGCGGAGGCCTTCGGCCTGATCTACGACCGGTACGTGGACACGGTGTTCCGCTTCGTCTACTTCCGGGTCGGCAACCGCCAGCTCGCCGAGGACCTGACGTCGGACACCTTCCTGCGCGCCCTCAAGCGGATCGGCAGCTTCACCTGGCAGGGCCGGGACCTGGGCGCCTGGCTGGTGACGATCGCCCGGAACCTGGTCGCCGACCACTTCAAGTCCGGCCGCTACCGCCTCGAGGTGACCACCGGTGACGTGCTGGACGCCGACCGCGAGGACCGGGGGCCGGAGGGCAGCCCGGAATCCGCGGTGGTCGACCACATCACCAACGTCGCCCTGCTCACCGCGGTCAAGCAGCTCAACCCGGAACAGCAGGAGTGCATCGTGCTCCGCTTCCTCCAGGGCTTCTCGGTCGCCGAGACCGCGCAGACCATGGGCAAGAACGAGGGAGCCATCAAAGCTCTGCAATACCGCGCGGTCAGAGCGCTGAACCGGCTCCTGCCGGACGGATTCCAATCTTGATCGGGGGATCCCAGTTGTCGATCTCCGATACCCGATGGAACCTCCGGTCACCCGTAACCGTGACCGCGTGTCGCGCGTTTGTCCGGTTGCGACCCGAAGCCGTGTCCAGCGGACCGGGCGCCGACGCCGTCCGCCAGGCCGGCGAGACAGTCACGAGCGAGGGGAGGTGCCCACGGTGACGTTCGCGTTCCCGAACTCCCGGAGTGCCGAGCGCTTCGCGGAATCGATCGACGACACCGGTGGCCCGCGCCGGCACCACAGCCGTGGTCCGGCCGACGAGGAGCTGAACCGGCTGGTCGCCATCGGTAACCGGCTCTCGGCGGCCCGCATCGCCACACCGGTGGACTCCGAGTTCCGCGTCGGCCTGCGCGCCATGCTGGTCGCCACGGCCGAACGGGACGGCATCGGGCGGACCGACGCCGAGACCGAACCCGATCCGATCGCCGCGGCCGAGGCCCACCGGCCCCGCCTGGGCCGCCGGATCCGGGCTCGCGGGGCGATCATCATCGGTGTCGCCGCCGGGGCGATGGCCGTCTCCGGGATCTCCGCGGCCAGCGAGAGCGCCTTCCCCGGAGACGTCTTCTACGGCGTCAAACGGCAGACCGAACGGGCTCAGCTGGCGATCGCCGGCTCGGACGTGACCCGGGGGCAGCTGTCCCTGGACTTCGCCCGGACCCGGCTCTCCGAAGCCGTCGCCATGAAGGGCGGCGAACGTGAGTTCGCCCTGGTCCTGGACGACATGGACGCCGACACCCGCAAGGGCGTCCGGCTGCTCACCACGTCGGCCGTGGCCCAGCAGGACACCACGCCGCTGGCCACGCTGGACGGTTTCGCCATCGACCAGCGCAAGGTCATGCACCCGGCGCTGGAGAAGCTCTCCACCGCGAACCGGGAACGGGCCGCGGTCTCCCTCGGGCTGCTCCAGGACGTGGTCAAGCGCACCGAATCGCTGCGCACCGGGCTGGCCTGCGACAAGGTCACTCCGGCCGGGTCGGACGCGCTCGGGCCGAAGCTGCGGGACTGCACCGCCGCCGAGGAACCGGACTCCGGCGCCCAGCAGACCTCGGCACCGCAGCAGCACAGCGACCCGGACCGCACCGGCACGAAGCAGAGCGGTCAGACCGGCGGTGACACGCCCCGGCAGAACCGGTCCGGATCCTCCGCGGAACCGGAGACGTCCGGGTCCGGATCGGCGACGCCGCGCACACACCGGTCGTCCGCTCCGGCGACCGACACACCGGCCGGGACCAGCGGGGTCTCCCCGGCGCCGACCGACACGGCGAATATCACGGACTTCCCCGGCGAAGAGGAGGACGGGGTGCTGGGCGGACTGCTCAGTGACCTCTTCTGATCAGGCCCTGGACGTGGCGAGAGGCGGTGCCGGAGCTCAACACTCCGGGGCCGCCTCTCACTGTCACTATAGGACGGACGATCCGCGGCACTCCAGAAGAATGGCACTTCCAAGCCACTTCCAGGACTTTTCCGGTACGGCGGAGCTGAGCCGCGCTCTCACGGGCCGAACGGGTCCGGGCGCTTCTCCAGCAGCTCGTGCACCGTCGCCTGGACCGTCTCGCGGACCTGGTCGGCCAGGTTGTAGACCACCAGCGGGTCGTCAGCGAACTCGGTCAGGTGCGCGGTGGGGATCGGCGGGCAGAACTCGATCAGCCACTTGCTCGGCAGCGGGACCAGGCCCAACGGCCCCAGCCAGGGGAACGTCGGCGTGATCGGGAAGTACGGAACCCCGAGCAGCCGGGCCAGCGGTTTCACGTCGGCCAGGATCGGATAGATCTCCTCGGCGCCGACGATCGCCACCGGGACGATCGGCGTGCCGGTCCGCAGCGCCGCCGAGACGAACCCGCCCCGGCCGAACCGCTGCAGCTTGTAACGGTCGGCGAACCGCTTCCCGATGCCCTTGAAACCCTCCGGGAAGACGCCCACCAGCTGACCGGAAGTCATCAGGCGCTCGGCGTCCGGGTTGCAGGCGACGGTGGCCCCGGCCGCGCGGGCCAGCTCGCTCATCACCGGCATCCGGAAGACCAGGTCCGCACCGAGCAGGCGCAGGTGCCGGCCGAGCGGGTGCTTGTCCCGCAGCGCGACGGTGAGCATCAGCGCGTCCAGCGCGATCGTGCCGGAGTGGTTGCCGACCACCAGGCCGCTGCCCTCGGACGGCACGTTCTCGATGCCGAACACCTCGGTCCGGAACCAGTCCCGGTAGAGCACCTTCATCACCGGGTGGAAGAACGCCTCGGAGAGTTCCCGGTCGAAACCGAACTCGTCGACCTCGTACGCACCGGCCAGGCGCCGGCGCAGGAAGGCGAGGGCGTCGGCGACCCGCTGGTCCCAGACGTCCACCTCGGGAGCGGGCTGCTCGGCGGCCGCCGGCTCCGGGGCCGCCGGTTTCTCCGGGATCGGGCGGCGGCCGTTGACCCGCTGCACTGGCGGCGGCTCGGGGAGCTGGAAGTCGGTGTGACCGGGCAACATGTCACCGCGGTACTCGTCCTGGCTCATGCCCTCACCTCGCTTCCGTCCCGCGCCGGTAACCAGTCTCTGATCCGTCCGCAACCCGCTCGCTCATGAGGCGGCCTCGCGGGCCTTGCGGATGCCGTCCAGGATCGCGGCCTCGGCCAGGGCCAGCCGGTCCGCGGTCACCGTGGAGCCCTCGGTGTGCGCCTGGATGAACTCCTCGAAGGCGGCCGCGGTGGTCCGCGGCGTGAACCCGAACTCCTCGATCAGACGGGTGGTGTCCACCACCCGTCCGTGTACGAAGAGGTCGACCTGGTCCAGCCCGATCTGCTCGACACCGAACTGGCGGAGCAGGGCGGCGCCACTGGACAGAGCCGTCTCGGGGACCGGCAGCGAGACCCGGCCGGCCCGGCGGACGGCCTGGGAGAGCATCAGCACCCCGGTGCCGGCCACGTTGAAGGTGCCCGGATGGTCCTCGGTCACCGACCGGTGCAGGATTTCGAGCGCGTCCTCGGCGTGCACGAACTGCAGCCGGGCGTCCCGGCCGATCACCGTCGGCACCACGGGCTGGGAGAAGTATCGGGTCAGCGACGTCTCGGCGGACGAGCTGATCATCGGTGCGAACCGGAGGACTGTCGCCGCGACCTCGGGGCGACGACGGCGGAACCCGCGGACGTACCCCTCGATGTCGAGGATGTCGCGGGCGAAGGCGCCACGCGGCACCGCACGGGGCTCGGTGTCCTCGGTGAAGACCCCGGGATCACGGAAGGAGGCGCCGTAGGCGGCCGTGGAGGAACGCACCACCAGTTTGCGCAGCCGGGGCGCACCCTGGGCAGCGGCGAGCACCTGCATGGTACCGATGACGTTCTGTTCCTTCATCCCGGCGCGGCCGAGTTTGGCGTCGGGCACGCTCGTCACAGCGAGGTGCACGACGGCCTCGGCGCCGAGATCGGCGATGGCCTCGGTGGCCGCCCGCGCGTCGGCCCGGATCCGCTCCACACCCTCGAGCAAACCGAGAAGGCTCGCGGGAGGGTCGTGCGGGTCCAGACCGACGACACGATCGATCCGGGGATCTGCGGCAAGACGTGCAGCGACCCGGGCGCCGAGAAAACGGCTAACCCCGGTGACCACGACAACGCTAGGCGGTGCTGTCACGTGAGATCCTCAGGCCGGGCCAGCAGCCCGGCCTTCGATCACTTGCCGAGACGGCGACGCTGGACGCGGGTCTTGCGCAGCAGCTTGCGGTGCTTCTTCTTCGCCATACGCTTGCGGCGCTTCTTGACCACGGAGCCCATACGAACTGCCTCTCGAACCAATGGATGGATCCGGCTCTTACCCCGGAGGGGAAGCCGAAAACCTGACTGAAGGGCGCCCAGGTCTGAAGGTGCCTGTGCGGCGACGGACCCGGGAACCAACCGGTCCAGCGTACCGGCACGCTCCAGTAGGACCAACAGGGGCCCGTCCGTCAGGCGCTTTGCGAGAACGCTCCGCGTAGGTACTCGTGCACCGCGTGCTCCGGCACACGGAACGAACGGCCGACCCGGACGGCGGTGAGGTCACCACCGTGCACGAGCCGGTAGACGGTCATCTTGGAGACCCGCATCAGCGAGGCCACCTCGGCCACCGTCAGGAATCGAACCTCGGAGAGCCGTTCCTCGGTCTGGGCTGGACCCGTCATCGCGCCGCACCGATCCTTTCGCTGGCACGATCGCCGCGGCCGGAGGCTCCCGGACGCCACGGGGACGACGTGCGTGTCATCAGAACGGTATCGATACTGCTGTGACCAACGCGATACGTTCCGTGAAATGCCCACAAAAAGCCAAGGACGACACGCCGGATCTGTGGCGATTTGGGCCGTTTTACTTCGTTGAGGTGACGGCGCGGGCCAGAACTCCGAGGTTCGCCGGGCGCTCGGCGAGCCGGCGCATCAGGTAGCCGTACCACTGCTCGCCGTACGGCAGATAGACCCGGACGGTGTGCCCGCTCGCGGCCAGCCGGGCCTGCTCCTCGGGACGGACCCCGTAGAGCAGCTGGAACTCGTACTCCCCGGTGGAGCGGTCGAACCAGCGGGCCCGGTCCTCGGCGATCGCGATCAGCCGCGGGTCGTGAGTGGCCACCATCGGGTAACCCTCCCCGGACATCAGGATGTTCAGACAGCGCACGAACGACTTGTCCACGTCCAGAGGCGACTGGAAGGCCACCGACTCCGGCTCCGTGTAGGCGCCCTTGCAGAGCCGCACTCGTGAACCGGCGGTGGCCAGCTCCCGGCAGTCCCCCTCGGTCCGCCGCAGATGCGCCTGCAGGGCGGCGCCGGTGGACGGGAAGTCCTTCCGCAGCTCCAGGAGAGTCTCCAGAGTGGCGTCCGTGGTGCTGTGGTCCTCGGCGTCCAGGGTCACCGTGGTGCCCGCCTCGACGGCCGCGGCACAGACGGCGCGGGCGTGCTCGTACGCCAGTTTCTCGTCGATCCGCTGACCGAGGGCCGAGAGTTTGACGCTCACCTCGACCGCCGGGGTCAGGGCGAGGTCGCGGAGCCGGCCGAGCACCGCGAGGTACTCGTCCCGGGTCGCCACCGCCTGTTCGATCGTCCGGGTGTCCCCACCCAGATGGTCGAGGCTGACGGCCAGACCGTCGTCGGCGAGATCGCGGCTGACCCGCAGCACCTCGTCGGCGCCACGGCCGGCCACGAAGCGCTGCACGATCCCCCTGCTGACAGGGGCGGACTCGACCAGTCGCTCGAGCCGGGCGGACCCGGCCGCGGCGAGAAACAGGGAACGGAGCATGCGCCGAGCGTAACCTCCGCGCCCGGCGCGGATCCTCGGGAGCGGTATCGATTCGCACGCGCCGAACTCGACCGGGTATCGCCTACGTGCCCCATCGGGTCAGGTGCGGCTACCGTTGTCGGGTGAACTTCGATGCGTACGCCCGGACGGCGATAGACCTCGTCAACGCCGGTCTGGACGATCTGGCCGGGTTGCGGGCCCTGTTCGCCGGCGACCAGGCGTGGATGCGCGATCAGGTCGCCGAGAAGGACCTGGCCGTCTTCCGCCGCGCGCAGCGCCGTCTGCGCCAGGTCTTCGAGCACGGCACGTCCGGTCAGGACGCCGACGCCGTGCAGGAACTGAACGGCCTCCTGGAGTTGTACCCGGTGCAGCCACGCATCTCCGGCCACGACGCCGGCGACTGGCACATGCACGTCACCAGCCGCGGCTCGTCGGTCAGCGCGGAGTATCTCGCCGGCGCCGCCTGGGGCCTGTCCGTCTGGCTCTGCGAGTACGGCAGCGCCCGCTTCGGCATCTGCGCCGACGAGCGGTGCGGCAACGTTTACCTGGACACCTCGTCCAACAACTGCCGGCGGTTCTGTTCGGAGCGGTGCGCGACCCGGTCGCACGTCGCCGCGCACCGGGCCCGCAAACGCGCCGCCGGGAGCCTCACCCCTGCGTGATCGCCGGGGTCGGCTCCAGATGCTTGCGCGCGAACTCCAGCGACTCCCGCAGATCCGCCTCCCGGGCCGGGCGGCTCGCCGCTTTCCGGGTGGAGACCTCCAGCGCCACCGAGCCGGTGAAACCACGCCCGGCCAGTGACCGCAGCAGCTCCGCGCACGGCTGATTACCCCGGCCGGGCACCAAGTGCTCGTCGCGGCCCTCGCCGGTGCCGTCGCCCAGGTGCACGTGCTTGAGGCCGGCGCCCATCTTGTCGGCCATCCCCAGCGCGTCGATGCGTGAGGCCGCACAGTGCGACAGATCCAGCGTGTACGCGTCGAAGCCGGTCTCGGTCGGATCCCAGCCCGGGTTGTAGGGCACCACCCAGCGGCCGGCCATCTTCACCGGGAACATGTTCTCCACGGCGAAGATCAGGTCCGGATGCCGCATCTGGACCTTGGCGAGGCCCTCGGCGAAGTTACGGGCGTAGTCGCCCTGCCATCGGAACGGCGGGTGCACCACCACCGTCGGGGCGCCGAGCGACTCGGCGAGCTGGGCGGCACGGGCCAGCCGCTCCCAGGGGTCGGAGCTCCACACCCGCTGGGTCACCAGCAGGCAGGGGGCGTGCACCGACAGGACCGGCACGTCGTAGTGGTCGGCCAGGCCCTTGAGGGCGCCGGCGTCCTGGCTGACGGCATCGGTCCACACCATGATCTCGAGGCCGTCGTAGCCGACCGTGGCCGCCATCTCGAACGCAGCCGCGGTCGGCTCCGGGAACACCGAGGAGCTGGAGAGAAGCACGGGTACGCGGGAAGTCACGCCCTCCAGCGTAGCCGCGTGTCACCGGGCCGGATATATCTGCTCTAAACGGTCACGATGCCCTGATGGGCGTACGCTGACCCGGATGAGCCGCAAGACGCCGCCCCGGGAAGTACCGCTCGACTTCCCTCGCGAATGGATCGACTTCCTCGATCCCGCCGACGATCAGCACCTGGTCCGGGCCGACCTGACCTGGCTGCTCTCCCGATGGACGTGCGTCTTCGGCTCCGCCTGCCGGGGCATCCTGCCGGGCCGGGCCGAGGACGGCTGCTGCTCGCACGGCGCGTTCTTCACCGACGCCGACGACGAGAACCGGGTCAAGGCCGCGGTCCTCAAGCTGACCCCGCTGACCTGGCAGAACCATCGGCGCGGGTTCCGGAACTGGACCGAGATGGACACCGTGGACGGGACCAAGCCCGCGCGGCGTACCGCCACCCGCTCCGCCGACGGCCCGTGCGTCTTCCACAACGACGAGGACTTCGCCGGTGGCGGCGGCTGTGCCCTGCACGCCCAGGCGCTGCGGGACGGCAAACATCCGCTGGCCTACAAGCCGGACGTCTGCTGGCAGCTGCCGGTACGCCGCGAGCAGGACTGGATCACCCGGCCGGACGGCACGAAGGTGCTGCAGTCGACGCTCACCGAGTTCGACAGGCGCGGCTGGGGGCCGGGCGGCCACGATCTGAACTGGTGGTGCACCTCGTCACCGGACGCCCACGTCGGGACCGAGCCGATGTACATCACCTACGCCCCGGAGCTGACCGAGCTGATCGGCGAGAAGGCTTACGCCAAGCTTGCCGAGCTGTGTGCCGCTCGGCTCAAGGCCGGTCTGCTCGCCGTGCACCCGGCGACCACCGCGGCTTCCACAATTCGACGAAAATGAAGACAGGGATGCCCGGGATGACCTGATCACGGGCAGGTCATCCCGGGCATCCCCATAGTCTCATGCAGGGTAGTCTCGTATCAAGTAAAGATCATGGCTCGAATTTGTAACCGAGACCCCGCACCGTGACGATGTAGCGCGGCGCGGACGGCTCCGGCTCCACCTTGGAGCGCAGCCGCTTCACGTGCACGTCCAGCGTCTTGGTGTCACCGACGTAGTCGGCGCCCCAGACCCGGTCGATCAGCTGACCCCGGGTGAGCACCCGGCCGGCGTTGCGCAGCAGCAGCTCGAGCAGCTCGAACTCCTTCAGCGGCAGCTGGACACCGGAACCGTCGACGGTCACCACATGCCGCTCCACGTCCATCCGGACCGGGCCGGCGGCCAGGGTCGGCGTGGTGACCTCGGCGGCCTCGGTGCCCTGCCGGCGGAGCACGGCACGGATCCGGGCGACCAGTTCCCGGGGGGAGTACGGCTTGGTGACGTAGTCGTCCGCACCGATCTCCAGGCCGACCACCTTGTCGATCTCGCTGTCCCGGGCGGTGACCATGATGATCGGAACCGCCGAACGCTGCCGCAACTGACGGCAGACCTCAGTGCCGGACATCTCCGGCAGCATCAGGTCGAGGAGCACGATGTCGGCACCGGTCCGGTCGAACTGCGTCAGAGCGGACGTGCCGGTCGCGGCGACCGAGACCTCGAACCCCTCCTTACGCAGCATGTACGACAGGGCGTCGGAGAACGACTCCTCGTCCTCGACCACTAGCACGCGGGCCAATGCAGTTCCTTCCGTCGTCGGTGAACGGGTCAACGCCCGGTCACACCGGACTCGATCTCAATCGCCGTCGGTGACGACGAGGGGGACTCAGGGGGACGCGCCGGTAGGCGCAGGGTGAACGTAGAACCGTCGCCGAGTGAACTGGTCACGTCGACGCGACCGCCGTGATTGGTGGCGATGTGCTTGACGATGGCCAGGCCGAGGCCGGTGCCACCGGTGGATCGGGACCGGGCCTGATCCGCGCGGTAGAACCGCTCGAAGACCCGTTCGACGTCGTGCGGGGCGATACCGATGCCCTGGTCGGTGACGTCGATCTCGATCCAGTCGTCGGTGTGCCGCATGGTGAGCGAGACCTTGGTGTCCTCGCCCGAGTACGCGATCGCGTTCTCCACCAGGTTGGTGACGGCGGTGGCGATCTGGCTGTCACTGCCGTACACCATGGAGCCCTTCGGCCCCTCGTACGCGATCTCGATGCTCTTCGCCGACGAGGTCGTGCGGGTCCGGTCGATCACCTCGGCGATCACCCAGTCCAGCGAGACCGGCTCCGGGTTGGGCAGCGGCTCGGCACCCTGCAGACGGGTGAGTTCGAGCAGCTCGTTGACGAGCCGGCCCATCCGGGCGGACTCGTGGTGGATCCGCTCGGCGAACCGGCGGGCGGCCAGCAGATCCTCGGACTGGGTCTCCATCTCGGCCTCGGGCAGCTGCGTCGCGTCGAGCAGCGCCTCGGCCAGCAGCTGGAGCGCCCCGATCGGGGTCTTCAGCTCGTGACTGACGTTGGCCACGAAGTCCCGCCGGACCCGGGCCAGCCGGTGCGACTCGGTCACGTCGGCGGCCTCGACCGCCACGTGTGTCGCGTTCAGCGCGACGGCCCGCAGGTGCAGGCCGAGCGGGGCGTGCCCGCCCCCGGCCCGCCCACGGGGCAGATCGAGCTCCACCTCACGGCGGACACCGGTCCGGCGCACCTGGCCGGCCAGGGTCCGCAGGATCGGATGGGCCGCGATGGTGCCCGGTGCTCCGCCGGAGCGGAGCAGGCCCATGGCCCGCGCGGCCGGATTGACCAGAACCGGGTGATCGTCGGCGTCGAGGACGACGACTCCCACCCGTAGCGAATCGAGGCTCTTCCGTCCGAGCCCCTTGAGGCCGTGTTTGCCTCCCGGGCGATCGTCGTCCGGTTCGATGTCGGCGCTCCCCTCAGGTCCTCCGGTCCGAGCCTCTCCGCCCGGTCGGCGAATTCGGGCAAGGGCGAGTCCCGCTCCCACGCCGACGGCAAGCGCGGCAGCAACCATGCCGATGGCGTAATCCCACTCCACGCTGCGATCGTAGGGTCATTGTTTACCTAGACCCCAGGGCTATTACGGCAAATCGGTCGCGCGTCGAACAATGTTCACCGCCAGGCCCGGCGTCGTTCACCGGTGTTCACGTTGAGGCCGTTCCACACACATAGCGTGAGCTGCGAACACCCGGCCGTATCGCCACTGAAAGAGGAAATGGAATGCGCGAGGAGTACCAGGCCGATCTGGTCGAGGTGAGCCGTCTGCTGGTGACCATGGCGGAGTCGGTCCGCGCGGCGCTGCGCAAGGCGACCTCGGCCCTGCTGACCGCCGACCTGAAGGCCGCCCAGGCCGTGATCGAACGCGACTCCGAGGTCGACGTGCTCTACGAGCAGGTCGAGATCAAGGTCGCCGACACCATCGCCCGGCAGGCGCCGGTCGCCTCCGACCTGCGCCGGGTCATCACCGCCCTGCACATCGCCGCCGACCTGGAGCGGATGGGCGACCTGGCCGAGCACGTGGCGAAGACCGCGGCCCGCCGGCACCCGTCCCCGGCCGTCCCGGCGGAGCTGCGCCCGGCGTTCAAGGGCATGGCCGAGGTCGCCGACCAGATGGCCGAGAAGATCACCAACCTGCTCGCCAAGCCGAACGTGGAGCTGGCCGCTCAGCTGGAGAAGGACGACGACGCGATCGACGACCTCGAGCGCGAGCTGTTCAAGATCATGCTGGCCGACGACTGGCCGTACGGCGCGGAGACCGCGATCGACGGCGCCCTGCTGGGCCGCTTCTACGAGCGCTACGCCGACCACGCCGTCAACATCGGTGAGCACCTGATCTACCTGGTCACCGGCGAGACCGCCGCGTCCGTCGAGGGCGGGACCACCGAAGCCTGATCCACGCGACGAAGGCCGGGCCACCACGGGGGTGGCCCGGCCTTCTCCGTGTGCGGTGTTACTTCTTGCCCTGGTTGGCGACCGCCGCGGCGGCCTCCTTCGCGGCGACCGGGTCGAGGTAGGTCCCGCCCTTGGTGATCGGGCGCAGGTTCTCGTCCAGGTCGTAACGCAGCGGGATGCCGGTCGGGATGTTCAGCCCGGCGATCGCCTCGTCGGAGATGTCGTCGAGGTGCTTGACGATCGCGCGCAGCGAGTTGCCGTGCGCCGCGACCAGCACCGTCTTGCCGGCCCGCAGGTCCGGGACGATCGCGTCGTACCAGTACGGCAGCGCGCGGACCAGCACGTCCTTCAGGCACTCGGCCGTCGGCAGGATCTCCGGGGCGAGGTCGGCGTAACGCGCGTCGCCGTCCTGGGCGAACTCGGAGCCGGCCTCGATCGGGGGTGGCGGCACGTCGAACGAACGGCGCCAGAGCATGAACTGCTCCTCGCCGTACGTCTCCAGGGTCTGCTTCTTGTCCTTGCCCTGCAGGGCGCCGTAGTGACGCTCGTTGAGCCGCCAGTGACGCTTCACCGGGATCCAGTGCCGGTCGGAGATGTGCAGTGCGATCTCGCTGGTGCGGATCGCGCGGCGGAGAAGGCTGGTGTGCACCACGTCGGGCAGCACCCCCTGCTCCTTGAGAAGCTCGCCGCCGCGCCGGGCCTCGGCCTCACCCTTGGCGTCCAGGTCGACGTCGACCCAGCCGGTGAAGAGGTTCTTCGCGTTCCACTCGCTGTTGCCGTGCCGCAGCAGCACCAGGGTTCCAGTCATGGGTTCATCTTCCCCCGTGGCCGGTGAGGGCGTAGGGCCACCCGTCACGTGTCCGCCGCCACAGCGAAACTCGCTTGCGCCGGACCCCGACATGTAAGGGAATAAGTCTCGATCAACACTTACGGGGAGGTTCGGTGCGAGGGTGGCTACGGCAGACCGCGGGAGGACTGCCCCGGCAGTTCTGGTTCCTCTGGACCGGGACTCTGATCAACCGGGTCGGCTCGTTCGTCGTCCTCTTCCTGAGCATCTACCTGACCAGTGACCGGGGCTTCTCGCAGAGCCAGGCCGGCCTGGTCCTCGGGGTGTACGGGGTGGGCGGCGCGATCGGCACGATGACCGGCGGTGTGCTGTCCGACCGCTGGGGCCGCCGGCCGACCCTGCTGGTCGCCCAGTTCGGCGCGTCGGTGCTGATGCTCGGGCTCGGCCTGGCCCACACGTACCCGCAGATCCTGGTCGCGGCCTTCACGCTCGGCCTGTTCGCCGAGGGCGCGCGCCCGGCGTTCGGCGCCATGATGATCGACGTGGTGCCGGAGGTGGACCGGGTCCGGGCCTTCTCGCTGAACTACTGGGCGATCAACCTCGGGTTCGCGCTGGCCGCGGTGTGCGCCGGTCTGGCCGCCCAGGTGGACTACCTGATCCTCTTCGTGGTCGACTCGGCCAGCACCCTGATCACCGCGGTGATCAGCCTGATCTTCCTGGCCGAGACCCGGCCGGCCCGCTCCCCGGCGGCGATCGCCGCGGTGGCGCCCACCGGCGCCGGGCTCGGTGGCGCGTGGCGGGACCGGGTCTTCCTGACCTTCGTCGGGCTCAACTTCCTCACCGTGCTGGTGATCTTCCAGCACGGGTCGACGCTGTCCCTCTCGATGATCGCCGACGGGTTCACCGCCGCCGACTACGGCACGATCATCGCGGTGAACGGCGTGCTGATCGTGTGCGGCCAGCTCTTCGTGCCCCGGCTCATCCAGGGGCGGGACAGCGCCCGGGTGCTCGCGGTCGGCGCCCTGCTGGTCGGCGCCGGCTTCGGGCTGGTCGGCGTCGCCGGGTCGGCTCTGGCACTGGCCGGCACCGTGGTGATCTGGACGCTCGGCGAGATGCTGCAGTCGCCGAGCAACGCGGCCACCATCGCCGCGCTCGCCCCGAGTGCCCTGCGGGGGCGTTACCAGGGGCTCAACTCGCTGTCCTGGCAGGCCGGGTCGGCGCTGGCCCCGATCTTCGGTGGCCTCATGCTGCAGAACGCCGGGGACACCGCACTGTGGGTGACCTGCTTCGTGATCTGCGTGCTGGTGGCGGCCGGTCAGGTGCTCGCCGGGCCGGCACGGTCACGGCGGGCGGCGCAGATGCGGGAGCACGAGGCGGCAAGGTCGGACATCTCGGCTGATTGAAGCGCCGGCGGCGGCGGACGACACCCATCCCCATAGGCGCCGCCCGCACTAACCGCCGGTCTCGGGTCGCGCCGTCCCCCAACGGCTCATGCCACCCGTCCCCAAACGCCGGACCGCGGCGATCATTGCTGATCGACCCGTTCCCCGAACTGACGGTTCGGCGTCCATCGACCACGCTAGTTGGGGCAGTCAAGCCTCACAACCCGATTTCGTGTCGACATCTGTCTCAACCGTCACATTGCCGAACAACCAACCGATCGGATGATCCGCCAATCACTCGTCCGGGTTTGTCGGGATGGAAGAAATAACGACTCTTACTCCCCGGTAACAACGGAAGCGGGAAATGGCGGCCCCAGGAAAATCCCAGGTGTCCGCCAGCCGACTGTCAGTACCCAGGATCGCAACAGCCCATACATCGATAGGCAACAAACTCGTGGCCGACACGAATCCGCGCCGTTTGCGCTAACCGGGTCGAGATTGGACTCCGCCACACGGATAGACCGGACTTGATGATCAAACGGTCGGCGGCTGGTCGATCAGGTGCTTGAAGGCCTGGAGGTTCGCCGTCGATTCACCGCGCTTGACCCGCCACTCCCACTCACGGCGGATCGACGAACCGAAACCTATCTCCAGCATCGTGTCGAAGGACTCGTCCGCGTACGTCAGCACCGAACCGAGGATCCGGTCCAGCTCGTCGGCGTCCAGGCCGGTCAGCGACACCCGGCCGGTCAGGTAGACGTCACCTGCCGCGTCGATCGAGAAGGCGACCCCGTACATCCGCGCGTTGCGGCGCAGCAGCCAGGCCCACAGCTCCTCGTGCCGCTCGTCGGGGCGGCGCATCACGAACGCCTCGATCCGCAGCGCGTGCTCGCCGGCGATCAGGTTGCAGGCGGTCTTCAGCTTGTGCGTGCCGGGCAGGGTGACCACCCAGGAACTGTCGCCGGTCGCCTCCCACTCCAGCTCGCGGTCGGCCAGCGCCTGCTCGATCAGTTCCTTCACCATGCCCACGTCATACCCCATGCCCGCGTCATACCCCCGGCCCACGTCCTACTCCCGGCCCGGGACGAGGTCACCATGCGCACGTCATACCCCGGCGCGGGGCGGGATCACCATCCGCACGCCACGCCCTCGACCCTCGCCGCGATCAGCGACCGGTGCTCGCTCACCGCGTCACGGTAGACCCGCAGCAGTGTCTCGGCGGTGCGGTCCCAGGAGAACTGCGAGGCGTGCGCCACCGCCCCGGCGGCCAGCCGGTGCCGCTGACCGGGCGCGTCGAGCAGCCGGTCCAGCACCTTCGCCCAGTCCCGCGGGTCGTGCCCGTCGATCAGGACGCCGCTGATCCCGTCCCGCACGGCGGTGACCAGGCCACCGACGGCGGCCGCGACCACCGGCGTGCCACAGGCCTGCGCCTCCAGCGCGACCAGCCCGAACGACTCGTTGTAGGAGGGCACCGCGACCAGGTCGGCGGCCCGGTAGAGGGCGGCCAGGTCCTCACCGGTCTGCGGGGGCAGGAACACCACCGAGTCAGTGACCCCGAGCGTGGCGGCCAGCTCGATCAGCGACGACGGCCGGTCCAGGCCGCTGCCGCTGGGCCCGCCGCAGATCACCAGGGTGGCCCCGGAACCGGCGGCCCGCATCTCGGCGAGCGCGGCGATCAGCACATCGGGGGCCTTGAGCGGCTGGATGCGGCCGATGAAGGCCACGATCCGGCCGTGCTCGGGCAGCCCGAACCGGGCCCGGTCGGCCGCGCCGGGACGGAACCGCCGCAGGTCGACACCCGGCTGCACCACACTCACCAGGGCCGGGTCGGCGCCGTAGTGGTTGATCAGATCCTGCGCCTCGAACTCGGTGTTGGCCACCAGCCGGTCGGAGGCGGCGACCACCTGCTCCTCACCGATCACCCGGGCTTTCGGCTCTGGGCGGTCGCCCTCGGCGATGAACCTGTTCTTCACCTTGGCCAGGGTGTGCGCGGTGTGCACGTGCGGCACGCCCCAACGCTCCCGGGCCAGCCAGCCGATCTGGCCGGAGAGCCAGTAGTGCGAGTGGATCAGGTCGTAGTGGCCCGGCGGGTGCGCCGCCTCGGCCCGCAGCACGCCGTTGGTGAACGCGCACAGCTGGGCGGGCAGCTCCTCCTTGGCCAGGCCCTCGAACGGGCCCGCGGTCACGTGCCGGACGTGCACCCCCGGGGCCATCTCGACGACCGGGGGCAGGCCGCTGGCGGTGGCCCGGGTGAAGATCTCCACCTCGACGTCCCGCTCGGCGAGCCGTTTCGACACCTCGACGATGTAGACGTTCATCCCGCCGGCGTCACCGGTGCCCGGTTGCTCCAGGGGCGAGGTGTGCACGGAGAGTGTCGCTATCCGCCGGGGAGTCGGCCACCGGCCACCGGACCGTGACTCAGCCACTCGGACTCCTCCCGGGTTTCGGACATGGAAACTTGTTACGCGTAGGTTCATCTTCCCCATCGGCGGTTGTCTTGCCACTACTCAGACGACCAGGGGTGATCCAGGTCATGGAGGCGACGGCCGGAAGACGCGGATACGAAAGAATCGGCGCATGCAGAACATCGCAGTGGTCACCGGGGCATCCAGCGGAATCGGCGCGGCGACCGCCCGTCGTCTGGCCCGGGAGGGCTTCCACATTGTGGCCGCGGCCCGCCGGGTGGACCGGCTGGCGGCGCTGGTCGAGGAGATCGGCGCGGCGAGCGCCACCGCGGTCGAGTGCGACGTCACCTCGGACGAGTCGGTGGCCCGGATGGCCGCGACCGTGACCGGGCTGGGCGCGCCGGTCACCGTGCTGGTCAACAACGCGGGCGGCGCCCGGGGTGTGGATCCGGTGGCCGAGGGCTCGGTCGAGGACTGGCAGTGGATGTTCGACGTGAACGTGCTCGGTGTGTTGCGGGTCACCAAGGCGCTGCTGCCGGCCCTGGAGGCGAGCGGCGCCGGGACGATCGTGACGGTCGGTTCGACGGCGGCCTTCACGCCCTATGAAGGCGGCGGCGGTTACGTGGCGGCCAAACACGGCACCACCGCCCTGGTCGGGACGTTGCGGCTGGAGCTGGCCGGCAAACCGGTCCGGGTGATCGAGATCGACCCGGGCATGGTGCAGACCGACGAGTTCACCCTCAACCGGCTCGACGGCGACCAGGCCAGGACCGACGCGGTGTACGCCGGGGTCAAGGAGCCGCTGGTCGCCGAGGACATCGCGGACTGCATCGCCTGGACCGCCACCCGCCCGCAGCACGTCAACGTGGACCGGCTGGTGGTGCGGCCGATCGCCCAGGCCGCCCAGCACAAGGTGCACCGGGAGCTCTAGCCGGTGAAACCCGTCGGAGCGATCACCCGGGGCACCACCAACCCCAATCGGCTGCGCCGGGTCGACAACTTCATCGCGTACCGCTGCGGTGCGGTCCTGGAAAAGGCGGCGCAGCCGCTTGTCGTCGACCTCGGTTACGGGGCCACTCCGGTGACGGCAGTGGAACTGCGGGGCCGGCTCGCGGTCGCGGTGCGCGCGGACGTCGCGGTCACCGGTCTGGAGATCGATCCGGTACGGGTGAGCGACGCCCAGCCCTTCGCGGATCCGCCGTGGCTGGAGTTCCGGCGCGGCGGGTTCGAGCTGGCCGGGCTGTCGCCGGTGGTGGTGCGCGCCTTCAACGTGCTGCGGCAGTACTCCGAGGAGGAGGTGACGGCGGCCTGGCGGGCGATGACCGCGACCGGCGCGCTGCTGGTCGAGGGGACCTGTGACGAGCTGGGCCGGATCGCCACCTGGGCGGTGATCACGGACGGGGTGCCGGAAACCCTGACGCTCTCCGCCCGGCTGCCGACGCTGGAGCATCCGTCGATCTTCGCGGAGCGGCTGCCGAAGGCGCTGATCCACCACAACGTGCCCGGCCACCCGGTGCACGAGCTGCTGCGGGCGCTGAGCCGCGCGTGGGAGACCGAGGCCACCCCGTTCGGGCCACGACAGCGCTGGACGGCCACCGTGCGCCGACTGCGGGCCGAGGGCCTGCCGGTGCTCGGCTGCCCGGCCCGCTGGCGACTCGGTGAGCTGACCGTGCCCTGGCCGGTGGCCTAACCGTCCGCGTCCTCGTCCTTGTCGTCGGCCTCGTCCTTGTCGTCGTCGGCCGGGTCGGCTTTCTTCCGCTGCTCCAGGGCGTCGCGCAGGGCCTGGAGCAGGGCGTCGGCGGTGAACGGCTTCTTCACCAGCACGTCGGCGTCCTCGATCTGGCCCTTGCTCACCGCGATGTCCTTGGGCAACCCGGACACGAAGACGACGGCGATGCCGGGTCGCATCCCGCGGATCTGCTTGGCGAGGTCGCCGCCGGAGGCCCCGGGCAGGGTCAGGTCGGCGATCAGCGCGTCGATCTCCCCGGGATGCTCGCGGGCGACGGTCAGTGCCTCGTCCTCGTCCCCGGCCGCCAGCGTCGCGAATCCTCCACGACGCTCCAGCATGCGGCGCATGATGTCGCGCAGATCCTCTTCGTCGTCCACGATCAGGACTGTCGGCGGCTCGGTGCCCGGCGCCTCGGACATCTCGGTCCTCCTCGTGGCTGGGGGTCGCTCTCACGCTATCCGTCACCGGGCTCCGGCGGAGCCGGTTGGCCGACGAAAGCGCACGCCACCGGCACCGAGGTGCCCGGCGGGACGGGACCGCGGCCCGGGCTGTGGGATCGGGCGGCGGCGGACCGGTCACCGGTGTAGAGGAGACGGTTCGGCGACGGTCGATGGAGGTGGCGATCGGCCGGAAACCGCGTACCGTGGCGGGATAATCACCGACGACCTCACCGCCGCACCCGGGGGCCAGCGCCCGCGGGAGCAGCGCGATGTGTGCCGCGGCGGGCCTCAGGACGGTCCCGGCGCCGGGCTTGCGCCCGCACCGGGGGCATGGCCCGCGCGGCTGAGGGAAAAGGTTGTCCGGGGACGAGAGCGTCCCCGGGTTCCCCCGGGTAGTGACCCGGTTGCATGTAAAGCGGTGCGGAGGATCGGACGAGTCACACCTCGAACCTCTAAGCCGACCGTGCGGTGGGCCGAAGATCTCGCTGTCAGGACCGCTGCACCGCCACCGAGCACCGCCACCCGAGCAACAAGGAGAGCGATATGACCGCACTGCTGTCGCCCGAGATCGACACCGTCGGCGAGCTGACCGACCGCTGCGATCGTTGTGGGGCGGCCGCCAAGCTGGAGGTCGTCCTGACCAGCGGCGGAGACCTGGCATTCTGTGGCCATCACGCGAATCGGCACCGGGCCGACATCGCGAAGATCGCCAGCAAGATCCGTATCGAGGACGGTTTCGACTGGGCGGGCAAGTAACCGCTCGACGGGATAGCCCGCGATATGCTCGTTCCCTCACGTCTTGGGGGTATTTGTGCATATCGCGGCGCATGACGTGGGCAGACTGTCCCGGCTGATCGCCGGGTGCGCCGGAGCCACCGTCGCCGTCTTCGGCGCGCTGCACACGTCCATCGCCGACCTCACCGCGGCGGACTTCGGCCGTGTTCCGGCGGTCGCCCTGATCCCGGCCGGGATCGCCCTGACCGTCCAGGTGGTGCCGACGACCACGGGCAGGTCCCGGGTCCGGACCGGTGCGGCCGCGGTCTTCGCGCTGGCCGCCGCCGGCGTGGGCGTCGCCGCCCTGGCCGGTCACCCGGCCGCGGCGGTCGCCACGGTTCTGACCGGGCTGGCTCTGGCCTGCCTCGATCTGCGGATGCCCACCCGGGGCGGGATCGCCTACCGGGTGGCCGATCCGCTTCTGCTGGGCGCCGCGATCATCGAACTGGTCGCCCTGGTGCCGCGCCTGTTCGAGCCGTCCTTCGCTCCGGGCAGCGGACCGGACGGCGTGATGCCCGTCTTCCTGGCCGCACCTCTGCTGGCCCTCACCGTCGGCGCCATCCTGGCCCGTCCCGAGACCGGGCCGCCGCACACCGACGACGAGTCCGGTCCACGGGTGGCGGTGCGCCGGCTGGCTCCCGCCCTGATCGTCACCCCGGTGGTCGCCGCCGTGGTCAGCGCCTTCGCCGCACGATCCGGCGCGAGCAGCCCGGTGGTCGCGGTGAGCACCGGGATCATCCTGGCCGTGCTGGCCCTGCTCACCGTCCTCGGCTATCTGCTCCGCAGCCTGAACGACGCCGACCGGCGGCAACAGCATCTGGTGGCGGAGCTCCGGGACCGGCAGGACTTCGCGGACACCCTGCTGCAGTCGATGAACGAGGCCGTGATGGTCCTCGACGCCAACTACCGGGTGATCGACGTGAACCGCCGCTGGCGGGAACTCACCGGTCATCAGGAACCACCCGACGAATCGCCGCCGCTGCCCCCGCCGGGCACCGGCGGTGACTGGCTGCTGCCCCGCGCCGACGGCACCGACGTGCCGGTGCTGGCCACCATGGCGGCCATCCCGGACGCGGCCGGTGCCCCCCGCGGGTACGTCGCGACCTACGTCGACATCGCCGAGCGCAAGCAGGCCGAGGTGGCGCTGACCGCGCACGCGGCGGAGCTGGAGCGCGGCAACGCCGACCTGGCCGCGGCCCTGGCCTTCAAGAACGACCTGACCTCGATGCTGACCCACGACGTGGCACAGCCGATCAGTTCGATCGCCAGTCTCGCCGAACTGCTCTGCGACGACTGGGCGGACCTGCCGGAGGACATCCGGCTGGAACTCGCTACCAAGATCGACAAGAACACCCGCCGGCTGATCAAGATGATGAACGACCTGCAGCTGCTCTTCCGGCTGGACACCGGCTCGGTCACCGCGCGCCGGGTGCCGGTGCCGCTGCTGGAGACGGTGCAGGCGGTTCGCGAGTCGGTGGCCGGCGCCGCCGACGTCACCGTCGACATCGACGAGGAACTGGCCGCGCTGGCCGACCGCGGGCACCTCACCGTGGTGGTGGAGAACCTGCTGAAGAACGCGTTGACCCACGGGGCGCCGCCGGTCCGGATCAGCGGCGAGCGGCAGCCCGGCGACACGGTGCGGCTGGTGGTGCAGGACAGCGGGAACGGGATCGCCGAGGACCTGCTGCCGAGCCTGTTCGGGCGGTTCATGCGGGGGTCCGGGCTCGGGCTGTTCATCGTGCGGCACCTGGTCGAGGCGAACGGCGGGTCGGTGCACTACGAGCACGCCACACCGCAGGGCGCCTGCCTGCTGGTGACGATGGAGGCGGCGCCGAGCTGACCGTTCTTTCCGGCACGCTGGGCCCCTTTTTCCGGTACGAAGCGTCAGGGCCCGGAACGCATCAAGCGTTCCGGGCCCTGGAAGTCTTTCGGTCAGCCGCGCTCTTCCTCGTTGATCATGCC
This sequence comes from Actinoplanes couchii, assembly GCF_016862075.1. GTDB lineage: Bacteria > Actinomycetota > Actinomycetes > Mycobacteriales > Micromonosporaceae > Actinoplanes > Actinoplanes couchii. The sequence continues at coordinate 32,499 of NZ_BOMG01000049.1, forward strand.
GTTGCCCCAGTCGTCGGAGCCGGTGCTGCGGCCGCCCATCGGGGCGGTGCCGGCAGCGCCGTTGTCCCAGCCGGCGCCCGGGCGCGGCGTGGGGCCGGTCCGGTTCCGGATCCGCGCGGCCACGGTGGCCGGGGACGGGGTCTCCATGCTGAGGCCGGGTAGCAGCGAGTGCGACCGGCCGGCCATCTGCTTGCTGCTGGCGGCGGCGTTCGGGATCGGGCGGCCACCGAGCACACCGCTCTCCACCAGCCCCTTGAAGGTGGTGAGGTCGGCCTTGAGCCGGCGGTTCAGCGACTCCTGCCCGTGCCGGTCGCTGGGCATCAGGAAGGCGACGTCGGCTTCGAGTTGGGCGACGACCTGGGTCTTGGTCTCCCCCATCGAACGCAGCGTGATCGTCTCGGCGAGCAGCGGGCCCTCCATGGTCGACCAGGAGACGCGCTCGTCCATCGACCGTTCGATGATCTGGGCGTCGAACTCGCGGCGCTTCCCGTCGACATCCATGATCCAGTGGGTCTGGTCGGCGCCGATCGGCGTCACCTGCCGCACACCGGTCATGAAACGGGGGTAGTTCTCGAACGCCGCGAGCTGCTCGTACACCGTGTGGACCGGTGCACTGACTTCGATAGCCTGCTGAACCATGCTCATCGCAACTCTCCCATGCTGAAGTGCTGGCATCACAGAGAGTACGGAGATGGGTGCGGAACGTGTTCGGTTTCGCCGTTCTGCTCAGACCCTTCGCAGGTAGTGCCAACGGCCCACCTCGGCGGCATAGCGGGCGTCACTCGCCGGCACCACCGTCACAGCGGCGTCCAGCAGCATCTCCACCACCCGCGGCGACGGGCTGCGCCAGGCCTCGCTGACCTCCACCAGCGAACCGGTGATCCGGCAGGCGGCGGCCAGCTCGGCGATCAGCTCCGGCGTGACCACCGCGTCGTCGACACCGGCCTGACCGAGCAACGCCAGCGGGCGGGCCAACTGTGCGGGGGCGTACCGGGAAGCCCGCTCCAGGCCTTTGATCGTGGCCTCCACCAGCAGCTCCGCCACCTGGGCGGGAGTCAGCAGGCCGGCGTCCAAGCGGTCCCGGACGTCACGCGGGCTGAGCAGCTCGCCGCCGGCCGGCAGGGCGGAGACCGCCACCGACAGCGCGTCCAGCGGAGCCAGGTCGGCCGGCAGCGCCAGCCAGCCGTCCGCGCGGATCACCTCGACCTCGGCGGCCACCCGCAGCGTCATCTCGGTGCGGTGCCGGGCCCGGCGGACCGCGTCGGCGTACGCCGGGAGCCACGCGGTGTCCGGGCCGGCCTGGTCGGCGAAGGTGAGCGCCCGGAGCCCGGCCCGGTCGGCCGCCGACACCACCACCCCGACGGCGTCCCGGCCGGCCGAGAAGCCGGTGTGCACGTGGGCGTCCACCGCAAGGTCGAGCGCGCAGGCCGTACCGACCGCACCGCCACCGATGACTGATTCGCGCTCTGCGCCCACGTCGATCTCCCCGGCTGATAGAGGCGGGATTCTCCCGGCTCGATGACGAGGATGCCCGCCGGACGTTGTCTCCCGGGTCAGCCGCCGGTGCAGGTCAGGTGCGCACCCCGGAGACGGGAACCGCCCGCCACGGGAAAAGTGGCGGGCGGTTCCGGCGGGAGATCGCTACTCGTCGTTCTTATCGGGTTTGTCCAGCATGCGGGTGAGCGCGTGTACCGCGTCCGGGGTCGGCGAGGCGGCCGACCGGTTGGCCTCCTGCAGTTCGCGGTAGACCTCCTCGCGATGCACCTGCACCTCCCGGGGGGCCTGGATGCCCAGCCGGATGACGTCACCGCGGGCTTCGAGGACGGTGATGACGACGTCGTCGCCGATCATCACGCTCTCCCCGGACCGCCGGGTCAGCACAAGCATCGGAGCCCTCCTCCATCCATGGAACGGACAGAAGGCGCGGCCGCGACGAACCGCGACCGCGCCTCGAGTACGCGAGGATCAGAAGTTCCGGTTGAGGATCGCCCGGACCGGGTAGTCGACCCCGGTGAGCACGACCTGCATGGCCCGCATGCTGTCGCGGTCCACCACGATCGGGGCGAGCAGGTTGGCGGTCGTCTCGTGCTCCCCCGCGGTGATCACCGTGAGCAGCAGCAGCCGGTCCGGGTCCTTGGTGTTCAGGGCCGCGAACACGTGGTTCTCGATCTCCGGGGCGTACTCCGGGAAGAACGGCTCCGGCGGGGCCACCAGGAAACGCAGCTCCGGCTCCTCGGTGGAGGTGAGCGCGTAGAGAAGACCGTCGTCGTTGAGGCGCACCAATACGAACTCCCGATGCGCCGGGAACCCCGGCATGGGCACGGCCATGGAGATGGTCGGCAGCCCCAACGACGGGTCGGACATCGTGGCCTCAATCGGTCGGGACGCGGTGCGAGTAGTCATGGTCACCTCAGGAAATCGATGAGCGAGGGCTGGATCACCTTGGCCGTGGCGGCCAGGGCGGCCTGATACGAGGTCTGCTGCATTTGCAATTCCATGATCGCCTTTGGCAGGTCGACATCCTCGATATCGGACAGCTGCGACGACACGGACATCAAGCGATCCTCTGCGGACTGCTTCATCTGTGTAACCCGATTATATCGGGCACCTACGTCCGAAAGGGTGGAGTTCAGGGTTTCCGTAGCTTTATCAAGATTTTGTAGCCCGGTCTGAATGCCATCGGCATCACCGGTACGCATCGCGGTGGAAAGGGAGTCGAGGACCTTGAACAACTGTTGTTCGTTCGGGGTGGTCCCGTCCGGCATCATGTCCGCGCCGAACACCTCCGGGCCGCGCACGTCGACCCGGATCCGCGCGTTCGGCCCGATGGTCCGCATCGTCTCGCCCTCGACCTCACCGGTGTAGTCACCACCGGTGCCGTAGGCGGCCGCGTCCGGAGTGGACCCGCCGAACACCGGCCGCTGCAGGTACTTCGCGTTGGCGAACTGGACGATCAGACCCTTGATCTCGTCGATCTCCTCGGCCCGCGCCTGGTTCGCCTGCGGCGTGCTGCCGCCGCCGGCGCTGGCCGCCTCCAGAGTCAGTGTGCGGGTGCGCTGCACCTGCTCGTAGACGCTCTTCAGAGTGTCCTGGACGGTGCCGAGCCGGCCCATCGCGTCGTCGGCGTTGGCCGAGTACTTCTTGTTCGCGCGCACCTCCTGCCGCAACTGCAGCGCGGAGACGGTGCCGGTCGGCGAGTCCGACGGGCGCCGCAGCTGCTTGCCGCTGGAGATCTGGTCCTGCGCGGTCTGGGTGCGGCCCAGACTGCGCTGCAGACTCTGCATGGTCCGGGTACGGACGCCACTCTCGGTGACTCGTGGGCTGGTCATCGGTCCACCCCCTACCTGCCGACCAGACCGGTGCGGTTGATCAGCTGATCGAGCATCGAGTCGATGGTGGTGAGGACGCGGGACGCGGCCTCGTACCCGCGCTGGTACGTGAGCAGATTGGTCATCTCCTCGTCCAGGTTGACCCCGGACTCGGCGCTACGGGCGGCGTCGACCTGATCGGTGACCGCGTTCTGGATGTCCCGGCGGCGGATCGACGACTGGGACGCCACCCCGAGGTCGCCGATCATCGACTGGTACTCCGAGTCGGCGCCGGTCTTCGAGTCGGCCAGGTCGGCGAGCTGGTCGGCGACGTTGCCGTTCAGGATCCGGGTGGTGGTGCCGACGCCGTTCGGGTCGCCGGACGAGACGGCCACCTTGTTCACATCGGACATCAGGTCCCGGTTGACCCCGATGTTCGCCGCCGACAGCGGGTTGTCGTCGTTCGAGACGAAGAAGTCCAGTCCGGTGACGCCGGTGGTGCTGTACCCGGCACTGTGGACGGTGTTGACGTTCTCGGCCAGGGTGGTGGCGACCTTGTCGAGCCGGTTCGACATGCCCTGGATCGTGCCGCCGCGGGCGACCATCTCCATCTGGGCGCCCATGCTGCCGCCGGAGGAGACCGGGGTGCCGACGTCCTTCCACTGCAGGTTGACCTCGGTGGTGGCCAGGTCCTCCATCCGCTGCGCACTTCCCGGGGTGACCCAGATCTCACGGGCTTTGAACTCACTCACCAGGGGTGCGTTGCCGAGGAATACGTTGACGGCGCCGTTCGGCTGGTCGGTCACGGTGGCGCCGGCCAGCTCGGACAGTTTGAGGATCTGCCGGCCGCGCTCGTCCTGCAGCTCGTTGGCCTGCAGACCGGACTGGGTGGCCAGCACGATCTCGTGGTTCAGCTTGGCGATCGACTCGGCCGTCTTGTTCACCTCGCTGACCGAGGTGTCCAGGCCGGCCCGGGTCGACTTGTACTGGTTGTTCAGCGACGCCGCCGCGTCGTTCAGCGACGCCGCGACGGTGGCCGACTGTTCGAGCATCGCCGACTTGGTGGCCGGTTTGTCGAAGTTGGACGCCACCTCGTTCCAGCCGTCCCACATGTCCTGCATACGGGCCTGGAGAGCGGTGTCACTGGGTTCACCGAAGACGTCCTCCATCAACCCGTACGCGGTGGCCTTGGTGTTCTGGTACGCCGAATTGCCGTGCTCGGTGTAACTGCGCTGGTCGAGCGCCGAGTTCGCCATCCGCTCGACCGACTTGATCGCGACGCCGTTGCCCACCCCGTCCGAGGTGGCGTAGATGCCGGCGTGCGTGTTGTCGTTCACCGACTTCATGACCACCCGTTGCCGGGTGTATCCCTCGGTGCTCGCGTTCGCGATGTTCTGGCCCGTGACGTCCAGGCCGCGGCGCTGCGCGTAGAGCGAGGTGAGCGCCGTGTTGATACCGCTGAAAGAGCCGCCCATTACATCGCCTCATCAACCAGGGTGGGGCGCCGCACGGCGCCGCTGACGGTCTGGCCCTGCGGTCCGTACGTTTCCACAGTCTCGGCGAACGCGAGCATGGTTTCGCGAGCCGCCCGCTGGCCGGCGGTGAGCAGTTCCCGGTTGACGTCGGCCAGGGCCCGGATCTCCGCCGTCAACATCAGGAACGCTTTTCGGTGCTGGTGCAGGAGATCCGACCAGGGATCGGGAGCGGCGTCGGCGAGCTCCCCGAGGGACGCCTCCGGCGAGAGACCGAGTTCCGCCGCGACCTCCTGTGAGTACGCCGCCCGGATCACCTCGGTCTGCCGGATCTGATCCAGGACCACCTCCACCTCACGGGTGGCGTGGCTGAGCCATCTCGACCGGTTGGCCGCGAGGAGCAACTGCTCCTCCTCAAGCTTGAACAGCAGCATCTCCAGCAGCTCGCGTGAGCGCCAGAGGACACTGGCCAGGTCGGTCAGGCTCACCGGTCCTCCGTCGTACGGCGTTGTCGGGCCACCCCTCCGGCAGACCCGCTCATTCGGACAGGTCGGCACATCAGCCCTGCCACTGAGTGGTTTCTCCCGATCGGGGCTTCTCCGTTTTGCCCTGAAAGGCCGAGAAAATTTCGGAGAATCCTCATGGCCTCTCGGCACCGCGCCGATGGGTTCTGGCGTAACACATCGGCTCACGGACGGGCCGGACAGACCCCAGTCAAGGAGGAAACAACCCATGGGTCTCCGTATCAATCAGAACATCGCCGCGCAGAACGCCTACCGGAACCTGTCCGTCACGGACAACCAGATGTCGAAGTCGCTCGAGAAGCTCTCCAGCGGTTTCCGCATCAACCGGGCGTCCGACGACGCGGCCGGCCTCTCGATCTCCGAGGGTCTGCGCTCGCAGACCGGCGGTCTGAAGGTCGCTGTTCGCAACGCCCAGGACGCGATCAGCGTCGTGCAGACCGCTGAGGGTGCGCTCAACGAGACCACCTCGATGCTCCAGCGCATGCGCGACCTCGCCGTCCAGGCCAACAACGCCTCCCTCGACGACAGCGCCAAGAAGGCCGCGAACGCCGAGTTCACCCAGCTGGCCGCCGAGATCGACCGGGTCAGCGACACCACCGCCTTCGGTAAGTCGAAGCTGCTCGACGGCAACTTCGGCATGCGGGCCACCAGCACCGGCACCACCATCGCCGGCACCGCGGCCAACCCGCCGAACGACCCCTACCCGAAGACCAACTCGCCGGCCAGCTCCGGCGCCATCTCGATCACCAGCCTCGGTGGCAAGGCCGTCAACATCAACATCGCGGACGTCGACCTGACCTCGGACGGTGGCACCACGCCGCTCGCGCCGCAGGCCGCCGCCGCGAAGGTGAACGACGCGATCGCCAACGCCCTGCGCGACGCCGGCCACGGCGACGTCACCCTGGAGGTCTCCGCCTCGGTCGACAAGGCCACCGGTGACCTCTCGTTCAAGGCCTCCGGCTCCACCGGGTTCGATTTGAGCGCCGCCAACATGGGCCTCACCGGCCCGTCGACCGCCAACACCAAGGCCACCAACGGCGACTTCCAGATCGGCGCCAACTCGGGCGAGACCCTGAGCGTCGGCATCCGGGCCATCAACTCCCAGACGCTCGGCCTCAACAGCCTCGACCTCACCAAGCTGGCCACCACGACCGGCGGCAAGTCCGGCGCGACCGAGGCGATGGAGGTCCTGGACACCGCGATCCAGCAGGTGTCCGACGACCGCGCCAAGCTCGGTGCGAGCCAGAACCGGTTCGAGCACACGATCAACAACCTGAACGTGTCGGTCGAGAACCTGTCCGCGTCGGAGTCGCGTATCCGTGACACCGACATGGCCCAGGAGATGGTCGGCTTCACCCGCAACCAGATCCTGACCCAGGCCGGTACGTCCATGCTGTCGCAGGCCAACCAGGCCTCGCAGAACGTGCTCTCGCTGCTCCGCTGATCCAGCTCAGTCAGCTGAACAAGTAAGGGGGTAGCCGGCTGGCCCAGCCGGCTACCCCCGCTCGGTACGAAAGTGGGTTCCCCATGGGCAGCTCCGTGGACGGCCTTGCCAGCGGTCTCAACACCTCATCCATGATCACCCAGCTGATGCAGGTCGAATCGGCACCGCAGACCAAACTCAAGACCAAGGTCGCGACCGCTCAGACCGTCATCTCCTCGTACCAGTCGGTCAACTCCAAACTCAAGGCCACCAAGTCGGCGGCCGACTCGCTGGGCTCGCTCGCCTCGTGGCGGGCGCTCACCGCGACCTCGAGCTCGACAGGTGTCACCGCCACCGCCTCCGGCGGGCTGGCCGGTATGACCGGCAACCTCAAGTTCGACGTCAGCTCGGTGGCCCGCGCCCAGACCTCGATCATCAAGGTTGCCGACACCACCGCCGAGGGCACCTTCCCCACGTCCATCACCATCCAGCCGGGCAGTTGGAGCACCGACTCCAACGGTGTCGACCAGTTCACCGCGGTCGGCGATCCGGTGGAGGTCACCATCCCGGAACCGCGGAAGGCGGACAGCCTCACCGCCGCGGTCAACTCGGCGGCCGATGCCAACGGCGTCAGTCTCGGCATCCGCGCCTACCCGGTGACCACCTCGGGCAACGAGGGTGTCGTCCAGTTCACCGGTATGAAGACCGGTGCCGCGAGCGGTTTCCAGATCACCGGCCTGGAGGGCATCGGCACCAACGGGAGCGGGCTGGAGACCACGGCCGCCAAGGACGCGACGCTGACCGTCAACCCGGGCACCGCCGCCGAGTACAAGGTCAACAGCACCACCAACACGTTCAGCGCGCTGATGCCCGGTGTGACGATCGCGGTCTCCAAGCTTGAGACCGGCGTGACGATCGACGCCACCTCCGACTCCACTGCCATCACCGCCAAGATGCAGGCCCTGGTCGACGCCGCCAACGCGTCGCTCGCCGAGATCAAGAGCCAGACGGCGTACGACCCGGACACGCGGGCCGGCTCTCCACTGACCGGCGACTTCACCGTCCGGCAGATGAACCAGTCGTTGCTGAGCATGATCAGCAACGGCCTGACGTACGACAAGACGACTACCGTCAACGGGGTCGAGTCCAAACAATCGGTCAACTTCGGCTCGCTCAGTCAGCTCGGCGTCTCCCTGAGCAAGGACGGACAGCTCGCCTTCGACGCGACCGCGTTCGCCAAGGCGTATGCCGACGACCCGACCAAGGTCCAGGAAGCCGGGATGGCCTTCGGCAGCCAGGTCCGCACCCTGAACGACAAACAGTCGAAAATCGTCACCAACGTCATCACCGGCCGCAAGGATGAGATCGATTCGCTCAACGAGCAGATCGAAAACTGGGACGTCCGGCTGGCCGTCCGCAAGGAGTCACTGCAGCGGCAGTACGCGGCTCTGGAGAGCTCGCTGGGCAAGCTGAAGAACCAGGGAAACTGGCTCTCCGGACAGCTCGCCGGCTGACGAAGTAGTCGACAACCGCAGCCCGAGGGACACTGATGAGCGCACCCAACCTCCGCGATCGTTACCTGCAGGACTCGATCAACACGGCGTCGCCCGCCAAGTTGCTGATCATGCTCTACGACCGTCTGATCCTCGATCTCATCCAGGGCGAGGAGGCGATCCGCGGCCAGGACCGGGAGACGGCCAACGACAAGATCACCCACGCGCAGGAGATCGTGCTGGAACTGCGGGTGACCCTGGACGTCGACGCCTGGGACGGCGCTCCCGGCCTGGCCAATCTCTACGGTTTCATCCTGACCGAGCTGATCGGGGCGAACATCAGGCAGGACGCGGATCGGGTGGCGAACTGCCGCGATCTGCTCGAGCCGCTGCGGGACGCATGGCGCGAAGCAGCCTCGGCCACGACATGACCGCGCCGACGGCGAACAGCCTCGACTGGCGGGCGGCCTGGACGGCCGCGCTGGACGACCTGGAGATGGACGTCCTCGCGGTCGAGACCATGCTCGCCGACGAGCGCCGGCTCGCCGAGACACCACCGGCGAACCCGTGGGTGCCACCCACCGATCTGGGCGCCCTGCCGCTGGAACTCCGGCCGCGGGCCGACGAGATCCTCACCCGGCAGCTCGCCGCCGCCGAGGAGATCGCCCGGCGGCTCACCGCGAACCGCCAGCAGATGGCGGCGACGTCCCGGATCGAGACCGGCGAAGCGGTCAAGAGACCTGTTTATCTCGATTTCGCGATGTGAGAGAAGGCCCCGGATCCCCGGGGCCTTTTTCGTGTGTGCAACCTCTCGGCAACCGGTTGGGACTCAGCGGATCGGCGGGCACGCCGAAGTGCAGGGTACGAGCAACGGATTGCTCACCGAACTGCCACGGAACGGCGACCTGAACGGATACCGACTCAGGGGGCACCCATGTTCGAAGATCAAGCGTCGTCCGCACTCCGCGTCGCCGTCACCGGACTCGCCGCTCGCCAACAGGCCATCGCCAACAACATCGCCAACATCGAGACCCCTGGGTACCGGGCCCGTAAGGTCAAATTCGAGGAAGCGCTGCAGAGTGCCGTCGCCCAGGGCCAGTCGCCCTCCGGGGTGACCCCGAGCGTGATGAATTCGCTCGAGCCCACCCGGCTCAACGGGAACAACGTCAACCTCGATCAGGAGACGCTGCAGCACATCGACACGTCGATGCGCTACAGCCTCGCCATCCGGGCCCTGGACGGCAAGTACGGCTCGCTGCGCGAAGCCATCAAGGGAGCCTGATCATGAGCACCTTCAACGCCATCGGGGTCGCGGGCAGCGGAGTCACCGTCTACCGCAAGTGGCTGGACGCGGTGTCCGACAACCTCTCGAACATCAACACCACCACCCGGACCAACGAGAACGCCTTCCAGGCCCGGTACGTCCAGGCCCGGGCCGCGCAGGACGGCAACGGGGCCGAGGTCGCCGGGATCCAGTACGGCAGCGCCGAGGGCATCCTCGCCTACGAGCCGGACAACCCGCTCGCCGACGCCGAGGGCTACGTCCGCCGGCCGGACATCGACATGGGCAGCCAGATGGCCCAGCTGATGATGGCCCAGCGCGCCTACCAGGCCAACCTCTCGGTCGTGGACCGGGCGAAAGAGTCGTACACCGCCGCGATCAACCTCGGGAAGTGATCACCATGACCTCACCGATCGGCTCCGTCAGCGGCATCGGCGGCTTCTCCGCCGTCGGGGGCATCAGCGAACGCGGTGTCGGCCTCGGCGGGCTCAACGGCCTGGGCAGCATGCTCGGCAGTTCGGAGAGCGCGCCCACGCAGGGCCCCAACAACGACTTCGCCGGCATGCTCGCCAAGGGCATCGAGAACGTCCAGGCGTCCCAGGCGCACGCGAGCGACCTGGCCGTACAGGTGGCCGACGGCCGGCTGGCCGACCCGGCGCAATACACGATGGCCGCCACCGAGGCGTCCCTCGGACTCCAGCTCACCATGGCTGTCCGGAACAAGGCCGTGGAGGCCTTCCAGGAGATCATGAGGATGCAGGCATGACCCGACTGCACCGCAGCGAAGCAAGGGCCGGGAGGGCATGCCCGGGAAGGCACAGACTGACATGACCGATCGCCTTCCCGCTCCGGTACGCCGCGTCACGGACACCTTCAGGTCCTTCACACCGGGCCAGAAGGCTGTCACCGTGTTCGCGGTTCTCGCGCTCGCCGTCGGCGGATACTTCTTCGCCGTCTGGGCGTCCAAGCCGTCCTACCAGATCCTCTTCAACAACCTGTCCACCAAGGACGCCAGCGCCATCGTCGAGTCGTTGCAGAAGGCCGGCACCTCGTACGAGCTGGCCAACGAGGGCGCGACCATCCTGGTGCCCCGCGACCAGGTGAACCAGCTCCGGCTCCAGCTCTCCGGCGAGGGCCTGCCCAACGACGAGGGCACCGGCTACTCGCTGCTGGACCAGCAGGGCATCACCACCAGCGACTTCATGCAGCACGCGAACTACCAGCGGGCGCTGGAGGGCGAGCTGTCCAACACGATCAAGGCGATCGACGGGGTCGAGGCCGCGACCGTGCACCTGGTCCTCCCCAAGGACGACGTCTTCGCCGACGACCAGTCGAAACCGACCGCGTCGGTCCTGGTCGCCTCGAAGGGCAACAACGAACTCAACCAGCAGCAGGTGCAGTCGATCGTGCACCTGGTCGCGTCGAGTGTCGAAGGCCTCGACCCGACCCAGGTCACGGTGGCCGGCTCGGACGGCCGGATGCTCTCCACCGGCGGCGGCAACACGGTCGGCACGACGGGCGGGGACGGCACCAGCGAGCAGGCCACCTCCACCTTCCAGAACCGGCTGAACGGCTCCCTGCAGCGGATGCTGGACAACCTGGTCGGCCCCGGCCACTCGGTGGTCACCACCACCCCGATCCTGGACTTCGACCAGACCGAGACCCGCAGCAAGAAGTACTCCTCCGACCCGACGTTGCCGGCCCAGCAGGAGAACCTGCAGAGCGAGACCTACAACGGGACCGGCAGCACCGCGGGCGGTGTGCTCGGCCCGGACAACGTGCAGGTCCCCAACGGCGGCGGCAACGGCCAGTACCAGCAGAAGAACGAGACCCGGACCCGGCTCTTCAACGAGACCGAGGAGGTCCGGCGGGCCGCACCCGGTGGCATCAAGCGGCTCAACGTGTCGGTCCTGCTGGACAGCACGGTGGCCGGTTCGGTCGACCCCAACGAGGTGCAGCAGCTGGTCTCCGCGGCGGCCGGCATCGACCCGGCCCGGGGCGACACCATCGCGGTGGCCTCGATGCCGTTCAACAACACCCAGGCGGTGGCCGCGGCCGAGGAACTGAAGGCCTCCGCGGCGGCCGAGAAGTCGGCCCAGCAGACCAAGCTGATCCAGACCGGCGCCCTGGTGTTCGTGGTCCTGATGCTGATCCTGCTGGCCTGGCGGGCCAACCGCCGCTCCAAGAAGCGCCAGCAGCAGCTCACCGCCGAGGAACGGCGTCACCTGGAGGAGATGCAGGCGGCTCTGGAGGCCCAGCGGGCCGCCGAGGTCGACGTAATCCACGCTCACGCGCTGGAAATGCCGGAACTTGCCGATAGGTCAGACGAGGCGCGACAGGAACGGCACCGCGAGATCGAGGAGCTGGTCCGGGAGAAGCCGGAGGAGACCGCGACTCTGATCCGCAGCTGGATCTCCGCCGACGCGAGCAACCGCTGATTCACGGGAGCATCAGTTGACAACACCGGCGCTCAGCACGACCTCCATGACCGGGATCCGCAAGGCCGCGATCATGCTGGTGCAGTTCGGCAGGGAACAGGCTGCCGAGGTCATGGCGAACATGACCGAGAAAGAGGTCGAGATGCTCTCCGCCGAGGTCGCTCGGCTGGGCAAGCTCGACCCCACCCAGGTCGACGACATCATGGACGAGTTCTACGCCATGGCGACCACCCGATACGCCGGGTCGGGTGGCATGGACTACGCGCGGGAACTGCTGGAGGCGTCGCTCGGCAAGGAACGGGCGGCGCTCATCCTGGACCGGCTCGAAGCGTCGATGAACGACATCCCGTTCAACTTCCTCAGTCACGCCGACCCCCGGCAACTGCTCTCCTACGTGCAGTACGAACACCCGCAGACGATCGCCCTGGTGCTGGCCCACGTACCGGCCGGTCTGGCGTCCTCGATCCTGGCCGGGCTCCCGCTCGAGGTGCAGACCGAGGTCGCGCACCGGATCGCGATCATGGACCGCACCTCGCCGGACATCATCCGCCAGGTCGAGACCGCCCTGCAGCGCAAGCTGTCCAGCGTGCTCCAGCCGGACGAGCTCTCCACGGTCGGCGGCCTCGCGCCACTCGTCGAGATCATCAACCGGGCCGACCGGACCACCGAGCGGATGATCCTGGAGGCGCTCGAGACGCGCTCCCCGGAACTCGCCGAGGAGATCCGGCGGCGGATGTTCATGTTCGAGGACGTCATCAACCTGGAGGACCGCGCGGTGCAGCTCATCCTGCGCCAGGTGGAGCCGGCCGACCTGGCCTGCGCTCTCAAGGGTGTGCCCGAGGGGGTCCGCGACAAGGTCACCCGGAACCTCTCCGAACGCGGCCGGGAGAACCTGGTCGAGGAGATGGACCTGCTCGGACCGGTCAAGGTCAAGATGGTCGAGGAGGCCCAGGCCAAGATCGTCAGCGTGATCCGCTCGCTGGAGGACTCCGGCCAGATCGAGATCCAGCGTGGCGGGGACGTCGATGAGCTCATCGCCTGACCGGGTGCTCCGCGGGGTGGCGGCCGAGAACGCCGCCGCCGCGCGGTTCGCCGTCGACCTGCGCAACCAGACCCCGATCGACACCAAAGCCACCGAAAAAGCCAAACAGGACGCCCGGACCGCCGGGTACGCCGAAGGCTGGGCGCAGGGCAAACGGGACGCCACCGAGGCCTCCGAAGCCGCCACCGCCCGCGCCCTCGCCGCCGAGGAGGCGCTCGAACACCGCCGGGCGGCCGCCCTGAACAGTGCCGTCAACGCTCTCGGCCGGGCCGTCACCGACCTGGAGAACCAGCTCATGCCGACCTTCACCGAGCTGCAGGAGGTCGTGCTCGCCAGCGCCTGGGACCTGGCCGAGGGGATCATCGGCCGGCACCTGCGCGACGACCCGGAACGCGGCGCCGACGGGCTCCGGCGGGCCCTGACCGCGGCCCCCGAACACGGGCCGCTGACCGTCAGCCTGCACCCGGACGACTTCCGCAACCTGGTCGGCGAGGGCACCGGCGAGGACTTCGACTTCGAGGGCCGGCGGATCCGGCTCCGCCCCGCCCCGGGACTCCAGCCCGGGGACGCGGTCGCCGAGACCGGCACCGCCACCGTCGACGCCACCATCGCCGCGGCGGTGGCCCGGGCCCGCGAGGCCCTGCGCCTGTGACCCGGCGCGGCCTTCCTTCGACCGGCGCGCTTTGACTTCCTGAGAGAGGAAGCGTCATGACAGACCTCTTCCAGCACCGGTTGCAGGGTGCCATCCACGCGGCCCGGCCGATGGTCAGCGGACGGGTCACCGGCGCGGTCGGCCTGCGGGTCACCGTCAGCGGGATCGAGGCCAACGTCGGCGACCTGCTGCGGATCGGCACCGGCGACGACGTCGTGCTGGCCGAGGTGGCCGCCCTCGACGGGGACCGGCTCTCCTGCATGCCGCTCGGCCCGATCACCGGACTCGGCGCCGGCACCCCGGCGTTCACCACCGGCGGGCCGCTGCGCGTCGCGGTCGGCCCGGACCTGCGCGGGCGCATCCTGGACGGCCTCGGCCGCCCGATGGACGGCGGGCCACCCCTGCGCGGCCAGCTGGTGCCGATCGACGCGGCGCCGCCCTCGGCGATGGAACGGCAGCTCGTCGGGGCCCAGATGTCGTTGGGGGTACGGGTTCTGGACACCCTCGTCCCGTGCGGCAAGGGCCAGCGCATCGGCATCTTCGCCGGCTCCGGCGTCGGCAAGTCGACCCTGATGAGCCAGATCACCCGGGGCACCGCCGCCGAACTCAACGTGGTCGCCCTGGTCGGTGAGCGCGGCCGTGAGGTGCGCGAGTTCATCGAGCACGACCTCGGACCGGAAGGCCTGGCCCGGTCGGTGCTGGTGATCGCCACCTCGGACACGCCGCCGCTGGTCCGGCTCCGGGCCGGCGCGGTCGCCACCCGGATCGCCGAGTACTACCGGGACGAGGGTTCCGACGTGCTGCTGATGATGGACAGCGTGACCCGTGCGGCGATGGCCCAGCGCGAGGTCGGGCTCTCGGTCGGCGAACCGCCGGCCACCCGCGGGTACCCGCCGTCGGTGTTCGCCATGCTCGCCTCGCTGCTGGAACGGGCCGGGCCGGGTGCCCGGGGCAGCATCACCGGGCTGTACACGGTGCTCGTCGAAGGTGACGACCACAACGAGCCGATCGCCGACGCGGCCCGGTCGATCCTGGACGGGCACATCGTGCTGGACCGGAAACTGGCCACCGCCGGGCACTTCCCGGCCATCCAGGCGCTGGACTCGATCTCCCGGGTCGCCAACAAGATCACTTCGCGGGAGCAGCGGTCCGACGCCACCGAACTGCGCCGGCTGATGGCCGCCCATCGGGACGTGCGGGAACTGGTCGAGATCGGCGCCTACGTGCCCGGCACCAATCCGGACGCGGACCGGGCCAACGGCGCCTGGGACCGGATCAGCGGATTCCTGCGGCAGGACCTGGACGACCGCACCACGGCCGAGGGGTCCTGGGCGGAACTGCACGACCTGATCGCCTCGACCTGACCTCCCGTTTCCCCCGGCCGGATCCGTCCACCGGTGACCCCTCGCCCCCGGCCCGGCGGTCGCGGGGCGGCCCCGGCCCCGGTCCCTCCTCGCGGCGTCGTCACGGGATCCGCTTCTTGCGGTTGGTGACCTCCCGTCTCGTACGAGAAAAGGGATTTGTGGGTTTTGAATGAGCAGGTCGGGAGCGAAGCGGGTGCAGTCTCTCAGCGGATCGGCGGGCGTACCGACCAGGTCAGTGAGGGCCCATCGGACCCGTCTAGGAGGCCGACCTTGAACCGCTTCTTCCGACTGGCACCCGTCCTGCGCGCACGCAAGGCACAGGAGGACGCCGCCAAGGGCGCCGTGATCCAGTCCCGAGCCGAGATCCGCGAAGCCGAAGCCCTGCTGAAACGCCGCAAACTGGCCCTGATGGGCGCCGAGGCGCCGACCGAGGGCACCGCCCGGGCCATGGTCGCCGCGATCGCCGCCCGGCAGTCCATCGCCGCCGGCGTCTTCGGCGCGCAACGCATGGTCGCCGACGCCGAAGAGGTCGAACGGGAACGGATGGCCGACCTCGCCGACGCCGCGAAACGACGGCGCGCCGTGGAACTCATGGCCGAACGGCACGCCGCCACCGTCAAAGCCCACGACCTGCGCACCGACCAGGCGAACCTGGACGAACTGGCGGTGACCGCCAAGGCGCGCAACGCGGCCGGAAGCCGGGGTGACGAATAATGAGCCTGGGCGTCACCGGGGTGATGTCCCGCATCTCCCAACTGCAGGAACAACTCGGGCTCAGCCCGGCCCCGGCCCCCACCACCACCGAGGGCGCCGCCGGCAAGTCGTTCGCGTCCGCGCTGGCCAGCGCCACCGGAGCCGGCGGCGGCACACCCGGCGCACCGGGCGGGCCCAGCGGTGGGGACGTCGTCACGGCGGCCAAGAAATACCTGGGCACGCCGTACGTCTTCGGCGGCACCGACCCGGACAAGGGCCTCGACTGCTCCGGATTCGTCCAGCGCGCCTACAAGGACCTCGGCATCGACCTGCCCCGCAACTCGTGGCAGCAGGCCAAGGCCGGGCGGCCGGTCGCCGGGCTGAGCGACGCGAAACCCGGAGACGTCCTCGCCTTCAACTCGCCCGTCGACCACGTGGCGATCTACCTGGGCGACAACAAGATGATCGCGGCGCCCAAACCCGGAGACCACGTCAAGATCCAGAGTGTGTACGAGAAACCCAGCGCCATCCGACGGGTCATCGACACGGTGCCGGCCGCCGCCGTCCAGGACATGTCCGCGATCCGCCCCGCCGGACTGCGCGCCGCCACCTCCGGGCTCAACGGCGTCCCGTACGCCGACCTGTTCGAGAAAGCCGGCGCCAAACACGGGGTCTCCCCGAAACTGCTCGCCGCCGTCGCCAAGGTCGAATCCGACTACAACCCGCGGGCCGTCAGCAAGGTCGGCGCCCAGGGCCTGATGCAGCTGATGCCGGCCACCGCCCGCGGACTCGGGGTCGACGACGCCTTCGACCCCGCCCAGGCGATCAACGGCGCGGCCAAGCTGCTCGCCTCCCACCTGCGCGAATTCAAGTCGGTGCCGCTGGCCCTGGCCGCCTACAACGCCGGTGGCGGCGCGGTGCACCGGCACAACGGCATCCCGCCCAGCGCCGAAACCCAGGCCTACGTCCCGAAGGTGCAGAAAGCCCTGGCCGCGCTCGGCGGCTGAACCGTTCCACTCCAGATGCAGGGGAGACCCCATGTCGAGTTCAGTGACAGGTCCCGACCGTCGGCACGGCGTCGAACCGTCCCGCAAACCCGGTGGGCGGCGCGAGGACGGGGCGGCGGAGTTCGGGGCGGCACTCACGTCCGAGATGGATTCCTCCTCGGGGGCCGCTTCGGGGGCCGCTTCCCGGGCCTCGGCCGCCCGGGCTGACGCGGCTCGTGCCGACTCGGCCCGGGCCGACGCGGACGCCCGGGCCTCCTCGGCGAAGACCGCCGCTGAGCAGGCCGCTGATTCTCGGGCGGCGCTATCCCGGGCGGCTCTCTCCCGGGCCGCGGTGGCCCGGGCAGCCCTCCCACGCGCCGACATCTCGCGGGCCGACGTCTCGCGCTCTGATTTTTCCACCGGCCGTACCGGAAACGAGCGGGGTGGGGCAGGGCTGGCCGGGGCCGGCCGGGATGCGGATGAACGGGGTGGCGCCGGGCTGGCCGGGACCGACCGGGGTGGGGCTGATCGGGCTGCTCTCGCGCGGGCGGCCATCTCCCGGACCGCCGTTTCGCGGGCCGGGACCGAACGGGTCGCCGATCGTGCGGCTTCGGACCGGGCCGCCGATCAGGCCGCGGACCGGGCCGCTGATCGAATTTCCACCGAACGTGCCGCCGACCGGGCGGCTTCCCACCGCAGTGCCGACCGGGCCGCCGACCGGGCCGCGTCCCAGCGCGCCGCCGACCGGGTTGCGGACCGGGCCGCCTCCGAACGTGCCGCTGACCGGGTCGCGGACCGTGCTGCTGATCGGGCCGCGTCCGAACGAGCGGCAGACCGCGCTGCGGATCGGGCGGCGGGGCGGGCCGCCGATCGGGTTGCCGGCCGGGCTGCGGCTGATCGGGTGGCTGGGCGGGTCTCTTCCGAGCGGGCCACGGATCGGGTTGCTGATCGGGCCTCCTCCGAGCGACGGGCCGACAGCGGGAGCGAGACCAGGCGGGCGGTCTCGTCCGATCGGGCCGCACGGACCGGTTCTGAGCAGGCCGTCGGCTCCGGGAGCAAGGCGGCTGCCGGTGAGGCCGCTCCGGTTGCTGACGACGTCGAGACCGGGACCGAGCAGAAGCGGGACGACGCCGCTGTCACCGCGACGATGATAACCGCCCCGCTGGTCGCCCCGGCGCTCACGTCGGCTGGGGAGACCGCCGAGGCCACCGCTCCCCCGGCCGAGGCTGGGACGGCGGCGGTGACCGCGACCACCGCCGCGACGGGTGCAACAGGTGCAACAGGTGCGGCGGCCGCCACGGCTGCCGCGGCGTCGCAAGCCACGGCTGACGCGGCGTCGCAAGCCACGGCTGACGCGGCACAGGCTGCTGCGGACCAGGCCCTGGGGACCGGCACCGCAACTGGCACATCGACCGGCAATGCGTCCGGCACCACGGCCGGCGGCGCGGCGGGTGCGGCCGGCAGCGCGGGCGGCGCGGCAGGTGGCACGGGTGGCGCTGCCGGCAGCGCGACCGGCAGTGCGGCGGGCGGAGCGGCCATGACCGGCCCGAACGTCGCCGCTGCCGGGGGCGCCACCGGGCCGCAGGCCACCGGCCAGGCGGCTCCCACCGTCGGTGACCTGCAGGCGATGGTCACCACATCGTCGTCGGACACCGCACCGGCGTCGGCCGGCGGCGCGGAGTCGGCCGCCACGATCCGGCCCGAGAGTCTGCGTACCGGTGCGGAGACCACCGAGACGGCAGCGTCGGCGGCCGGTGAACCCACCGCGGAGGCCACCCCGCCCGCCGATGTGGCTCAGGCCGGTGGGCCGGAGCCGGGTTCGACCGGTTCGGAAGGGCCGGGCGAGCAGGCCGGAACCGGCGCTGGGCAGGGTGGTGACAACCCGGCCGGTGCCGGTACGGGCGACAGCGCCACCGGGTTTTCCACAGGTCTTCCCCAGGCTGCGGGGCCCGGCGAACCCGGTGTTCCGGGCGCCGCGCAGGCCGCTGGTCTGCCCGGGGTGACCGGTCCGCAGGCCGCCGCGCCCACCGCGCCGGCCGCCGACGTCCAGGCGCCGCCGCCTCCGTCCACGCCCATGCCGGGGCCGACCGCGCATCAGCTCGCCGCCCGGATCGTCCCGTTCCGGCTGGACGCCGAGGGTGTGCACCGGCTGACCGTGAACCTGCACCCGGTCGACCTGGGCCCGGTCCAGGTGGTGGCGGAGATCCGCAACGGCGACATCACGGTGCAGCTCACCGGCGGTACCGAGGCCGGCACCGACGCGCTGCGGGCCTCCCTGGACGAGCTGCGCCGCGAGCTGGAGGAGTCCGGTTTCGGCAACTGCACGCTCGACCTGCGGCAGGGCGGCGCCCAGCAGGACCAGTCCCGGCAGCAGTTCGCCGACGCACTGGGCCGCCGGGGTGGCAGCGGCCGAGGCACCGAGGGCCCGGACGTCGGCCCCGAACCGGCGCCGGTCACCACCCGCCGCGTCGACCCGTCCACCGGCCGCGTCGACGTGGAGGCCTAGACCCGATCGCGTGGTGCCCGCGGTGCTGCCGCACCACGGGCACCACGCGGGGGCTGGTCTCCGGGAAACACGCGAGGGACCTCCCCGCGGAGAACGCAGAGGGCTCGGCCCATGGGAGACATGCGGACAGGGCCGGGCCCGTGGAAAGAAGCAGCCCGCGGAAAGAAGCAGAAAGCCCGGCCCACAGAATGCGGGCCGGGCTCCGGCAGGCGAATCGGTTCGAGTCATGGGCGGCCTGCCTGGTGGTGGCAGGCGGATCGGGCCGGTTCAGGGCGGCCTGCCTGGTGGTGGCAGGCGGATCGGGTCGGGTCAGGGGGCCTTGCCGGGCTCCGGTGAGTCGTAGCGTTCCGGTGTGATCGGGGAACCGGGCTCCTCGTCGGACTTCCGGTAGCCGGCGAGAACGAAACGGAGACCGGCCAGCAGCACCGCGGCGATCGGTACGGCGATCAGGAACCGGATCAGCACCTGGACGAGGTCTATCTCGTCCAGGATCAGGCGGTACCAGGCCGGCGCGCTGATCAGCAGCGCGAACAGCAGAACCGACGGCTTGATCATGACCTGGCCACCCCGGTCAGCGGCGGCCGGAGCGGGTCACCCGGCGGGGCATTACCGCCAGTGGCATGACCTCGGCCGCGATCCGGGCGCAGAGCATCGCCGCCCAGGCGTGCGGGGTGGCCGGTTTGCCGTCCAGCGAGAAGATCGGCACGTCCAGGCCCAGGACCGAGGCCGGGTCGGCGGTGAGTTCCACGCTGTGCACCACGAGCGCCTCGACGTCGCCGAGGTTGCGCAGGTGGCGGGCGGTGTCGGCGGTCTTGCGGGTGGCGTCGACGACGGCCCAGAGCGCGGTGGCGCCGAGCGCGTCGCACATGTCGTTGACCCAGAACGGGTCGGTGCCGCCGACCGGCGCGTCGATCACCACCACCCAGGGGTGGTCGGAGCTCTGCAGTTTCTCCGCCCGGGATTCGGCCGAGCCGCGGCTGGAGATCAGCCGGGACGAGTGCAGCCCGGTGCCGGCTGTGGACGGCCCGGCCAGCAGCAGGTGGGTCTGGTCCACGTGCAGCTGTTCCAGGATGTGTTTGCCGATCGAGACCGCGGTGTGCACCTCGCCGGCGACCACCAGGATCTCGCCGGGGCCGTCCGGGATGCCGGGTGCGGCGGGGCGGGCGGCGAGGACGCTGAGCACCCCGGCGTACGTGTCCCCGCCGGTGATCTTGCGGGCCATCGCCTCGGGCATCCCGACCGTCACCAGGTTGCGCTGCACCGCGTCCAGTTCGCCGGCGCCGGTGCGGGCGACAGCGGTGGCGGGTGCGGGCGCCGGGGAGACCGGGATCGCGTCGTAGACCTCGGCGACCGGCCGGGACCGGGCGGGGGTGGCGGCGGGTTCGGCGGGGCGCACCGGGGTGACCGCCCGGGACGCGGCCGCCGGCCGGACGGGTGCCGCCGTCTCGCGGGCCTCCCGGGTCTCGCGGAGCTCCGGGGTCTCCCGCTCCCGGGCCGCCGGGCGTTCCGGGAAGGCGGGCACGGTGGGCAGCGCGGCGGGTAGTGGGCGCTGACCGGAGTTCACCGGCGAACCGGCGGCCGCGGCGGGGCGGAACGGGCGTACCGTAGGCGCGTCCTCGGTCTTGTCCTCGGCCGGGCGGTGCTTGGCCGGCGGACGGCCCTCCCCGAGGTGCCCGGCGACGTCGAGACCGGCCATCAGCTCGGCGAACGCGGCTCCGGTCTCTCCGGTGGCGGCGGGCCGGCCCTCTTGACGGGACCGCAGCTCGGCGGTGGTGGGCCCGCGTTCGGTGGTCACCCGGTCCCGGGCCTCCGCCTGTTCGAGCAGGCTCTCGAAGTTCTGGGTGCCGTTGTTACCGGCGACCGTCTGTTGGGCCATGTCCTCACTGTCCTCGGTTGAATCCGGTACCTCGACGGAAAGCTCGAAGTGCTGCTTCGCGAAGAAGCCCCCGATGCCACCACTTCGTACCTTGTCGGCGGAGATGATCCGGACGCTTGAGCCGTACTCATCGCGGACCTGAGCCAGCAGCGGCTCGATGGCCGGTCCCTCAAGCAGCACCCGCGTAGGCACCGTTCACCACCCCTATCGTCTCGATCTGTGCGGTGGAACCAGAGATTTCGCTGTACGACAGCACCTGGATCCGGCGGGAACCGGCTCGCAGCAGTCGCATCAGTGGCAGCCGCAGCTGTGGCGAGCAGGCCAGGATCGGGTTGAGTCCCTGCTGCTCGGCAGCTTCGGAGAGCCGGCTGGACTCGCTGACGATCGCTTCGGCGCGCATGCCGTCGATCGCCATGAAGGCGCCGGTCTCGCTGGGCCGCAGCGATTCGAGCAGACTCTGCTCGAGCATCGGGTCGAGTGTGATCACGGTGAGCCGGCCCGCTGTCGTGTACTGGGCGGCGATGGCCGGGCCGAGGGCGCCGCGCGCCGCCTCGACCAGCCCGTCGTGATCGAGCGAGACCTTGGACCGCAGCGAGAGCGACTCGAAGATGCGGACCAGGTCGCGGATCGGCACACCCTCGTCGAGCAGCGCCTGCAGCACCTTCTGGACCTGGCCGAGGCTGAGCTGGGCCGGGGTCAGCTCCTCGACGACCACCGGATGGGTGCGTTTGACCATCTCGGTGAGCGCCCGGACGTCCTCGCGGCCGAGCAGGCGGCTGGCGTTGGTGCGGACGATCTCGGCGAGGTGCGTGATGATCACCGAGGCCCGGTCCACCACCGTCGCGCCGGAGATCTCGGCCTGGTAGTGCAGTTCGGCGGGCACCCACTTGCCGGCCAGTCCGAAGACCGGTTCGACACCGGCCCGGCCGGGCAGCGCGTTGAGCCCTTCACCGATGGCCAGGACGGTGCCCGGCGGGGCCTGGCCGGTGCCCGCGTCGACCCCGGAGATCCGGATGGCGTACGAGGAGAGCGGCAGGTCCAGGTCGTCGCGGGTCCGGACCGGGGGCATGATCACACCGAGTTCCATGGCCATCTTGCGGCGCAGGGCCCGGACCCGGTCGAGCAGGTCGCCGCTGCCCGGGTCGACCAGGTCGACCAGGTCGGGGGCGAGCGCCAGTTCGAGCGGGTCGATCCGCATCTCACCGAGCAGTTGTTCCGGCGAGTCCGGGGCGGGCATGTCGGGGGCGTCGGCGGGTGGTTTGCCGCCCGGGCCCGCGGCGGCGTCGGCCGGCGCCTCCTCCGGATCCTTCACCCGCTGGGCGATCGCCAGGACCGCCCCGCCGACCAGCAGGAACGGCAGTTTCGGCAGGCCGGGGATGATGCACAGGGCGAGCGCGGCGCCGCCGCCGATCCGCAGGGCGAGCTTGTTCTGGCTGAGCTGGGTGGTGACGGTGGTGCCCATGTCGCCGGAGGTGGCCGAGCGGGTCACGATCAGACCGGTGGCGACCGACAACAGCAGCGCGGGGATCTGCGAGACCAGGCCGTCGCCGATGCTCAGCATGCTGTAGTGGTTCATCGCGTCGACCGGGGCCATGTCGGCCTGCAGGATGCCGACCGCGAACCCGCCGACCAGGTTGATCACCGTGATGATGATGGCCGCGATGGCGTCGCCCTTGACGAATTTGGAGCCACCGTCCATGGCGCCGTAGAAGTCGGCCTCGGAGGCCACCTCGGCGCGGCGTTTCTTGGCCTCGGCGTCGTCGATCAGGCCGGCGTTCAGGTCGGCGTCGATCGCCATCTGCTTGCCGGGCATCGCGTCGAGGGTGAACCGGGCGCCGACCTCGGCGACCCGCTCGGCACCCTTGGTGACCACGATCATCTGGACGATCACCAGGATCGAGAAGATCACCAGACCGATGACCAGGTTGCCACCGACGACGAAGCTGCCGAACGCGTGGATCACCTTGCCGGCGTCGCCGTCCCGCAGCACCAGCCGGGTGGCGCTGATGTTGAGCGCCAGCCGGAACAGGGTCATCACCAGGAGCAGAGCCGGGAAAATGGCGAAGTCCAGCGGTTTCTGGACGAACATGGAGATCAACAGGACGAGCAGGGCGCACGTGATGTTCACGGCGATGAAGAGGTCGAGCAGGAAGGTCGGGAGGGGAACGACCATCATGATGATGATGCCGACGACCCCGACGGGTACGGCGAACCTGCTCACCTTCTGCATCTTCAGGGCACCTTCCGAACGTGGGCAGTCCGATGGCCATCCGAGCCCCGCCGACGCCTTCCTGGCTTCGTTCTGTTCGGCGTTGAGTCACCGTCGCTGAGCCACGCACCGATCTTCCCTGCTCTTGCGGTGCGATGTGAGGAAAACTCCGGAATCGGTGGTTATGACGTAGCTGGGGTCGGATTCGGGTTGCGGTGCAAACCGGCCGCCGCACCACGCGCCTTGAGGCTCATCACGAACGCCAGCACCTTGGCCACCGCGCCGAAGAACTCCGGCGGGATCTCCTGGCCGACCTCGCAGCCCTTGTCCAGCGCCCGGGCCAGCGCGATGTCCTGCACCATCGGCACCCGGTTCTCGGTGGCCAGGTCCCGGATCTTCTGGGCCAGCGGGCCCTGGCCCTTGGCGACCACCTGCGGGGCGCCCTTCTCCGGCTCGTACCGCAGCGCCACCGCCACGTGCACCGGGTTGACCACCACCACGTCCGCGGTGGGCACGTCGGCCATCTGCCGGTTCCGGGCCATCGCCATCTGCTTGGCCCGGATCTGGGCCTTGATGTGCGGGTCGCCCTCGGTGTTCTTGTACTCCTGCTTGACCTCCTCCTTGGTCATCCGCAGCTGCTTCTTGGTTCGCCGCCGCACCACGAAGTAGTCGGCCGCGGCCATCACGATGCCCGCCGCCGCGGCCGCCCGGATGAGCCGGATCGCGGCCTCGCTGATCGTGGCGAGCAGCGTGGCCATCGGCAGCCGCCCGGCGCTGAGCAGCACCGGGACGATGTCCTTCATCGTCATCCACAGCACCGCGCCCAGCACCCCGGTCTTGATCAACGCCTTGGCGCCCTCCCAGAGCGACTGGGTGCCGAACATCTTCTTGATGCCGGGGAGCGGGTTGAGCCGGTTGAACTTGGGGATGAAGAGCTTGGTGGCGACCCGGATGCCGCCCTGGGCGCCGGCCGCCGCGACACCGACCGCCATCATGGTCACCGCCAGCGGCAGCACCGCCCAGGCGGCGCTCATCAGCGCGTCCCGGAAAATGGCCAGGCACTTGCCCGGGTCCGGGTTCTGCACGGTGTCCGGGATCTTCTCCATCAACTCCATGGCGCGGTCCATGGCCGTCTGCAGGGTGCGCGGCAGCATCACGCTCGCGGCCAGCATCCCCAGCCAGGCGCCGAGGTCCTGGGTCTTGCCGATCTGGCCTTCCTGCTTGGCCTTCTTCAGCTTTTGAGCTGTCGGTTCCTCGGTCTTCTCACCCGACACACCACACCCCCCGCACCGCCGGGCTCAGCCGCCGCTGAGCTGGATCACCACGTTGACCGCCTTCTCGACGATCGTGTCCAGAGCTCCCGGCAGCAGCCCGATGGCGATGCCGGCGAGCGTGGCGAGCAGGAAGATCTTGATCGGGAAGCCGAGCTGGAACGCGTTCAGCGCCGGGGCCACCCGGTTCAGCAGGCCGAGCGCCACGTCGGCCAGGAACAGCACGGCGATCAGCGGCCCGGCGATCTGGACCGCGGCCATGAAGAACTCGCCGACCCCGCGGAGCAGCAGCTTGCTCAGCGTCTCCAGGTCGAAGCTGGCGTCCAGCGGCAGGGTCCGGAAGCTCTGCAGGAAACCCCGCAGGATCATCTGGTGGCCGTCGCTGGCGAAGAGCAGGGTCAGCGCCACCAGGTTGTAGAACCGGCCGAAGATCGAGGCGCTGCTCTGCGAGAACGGGTCGTACGTCGCGGCCAGGGTGAACCCGCCGAAGAGGTCGAGCAGGTCACCGGCGGCCTGAACGGACGCGAAGAGCATCAGGGTCAGGAAACCCAGCGACGCGCCGACGAACGCCTGCATCAGTACGTTGAAGATCAGGTCCTTGGTCTCGAACGAGATCGGCCCGCTCTTCATGTAGGGCATCATCGGCAGCGTCAGCCCCACCGACAGCAGCGCCTTGACCTGGGCCGGGATGAGCTTGGAGTTGAACGGCGGGCAGAGCATCATCCACGCGCCGGTCCGTACCGCCCCCAACATGACGGTCAGGAACTGTTCGGTGGCGAGAGTGAAGTCCATCGCCTCAGTACGACCCCACCAGCGCCATGATGATCAGGGCCCAGCCGTCGACCAGCACGAACAGCAGCAGTTTGAACGGCAGCGCCACGGTCACCGGGGGCAGCATCATCATGCCCAGCGACATCAGGGACGCCGACACCACGAGGTCGATGATCAGGAACGGGATGAAGATGACGAACCCGATGATGAACGCGGCCCGCAGCTCGGAGAGGACAAACGCGGGGATCAGCGTGGTCAGCGGCACCGCCTGGATGTTCGCCGGCTTCTTCGCCCCGGACACCTTGGTCAGCAGGGCCACCTCGTCCGGGCGGGTCACCGTGTACATGAACTCCCGTAACGGCTGGATCCCGTCCTTGAACGCCTGGGACTGGGTCTTGTCGCCCTTGAGATAGGGCTGGACACCCTGTTCGTTCACGGCGGACACGGTCGGGCCCATGATGAACATGCTCAGAAACAGGGCCAGGCCGGCGAGCACCTGGTTCGGCGGCATGCTGGTCAGCCCGAGCGCGTTGCGGGTGATGCCGAGGACCATGAAGACCTTGGTGAAACAGGTGCAGAGCAGCAGCAGGGCCGGCGCCACCGAGAGCAGGGTCAGGCCGAGCACGATCACCAGTGACGAGGCCGGGCGGCTGCCGTCCGGGTTCGTACCGTTCAGTTCGATGTTGATGCCGGGCGCCGGGGTCGGCGCGGGAGCCGCGTCCGCGGCGGCCGGGAGGAGTACCACGGTGGCCGCCAGCATGAGCAGCGGAATCACGCGCCTCATGGTCATCGCCTCGACGTCCGCTCGCGGATCGTCTCCAGTGCCGTCACCCAGGTCCGCGGGGAGAGCACCGATCCGTCCAGCCGGGCGGCGATGCTTCCGGGATGGCGGTCCGGCAGCTTGAGGTGGGCGTGCAACCCGTCCTCCTCGACCTCCATCTCGAGGTGCTGCTCGGTCTCGTCCTCCGCGGTCACGAACGCCACCAGGTCGGCCTCGCCGAGCAGGCTGACCCGTTCCTCGGTGATCCCGACGACCAGCGCCTTGTCGGCCACCCGGATCACCGCCACCGCCGAGCCACGGCTGAGCTGCTGCCGGTCCAGGACGGCCAGCGGCCCGCTCGCGCGGGAGGCGTAGGGCCGGCGCACCAGCCGGGCCAGCGCCCACATCAGCAGCAGGACGAAGACGAGTGCCAGCAGCACCCGGAAGGTCAGCGGGATCAAGACCGTTACTCCACGCCCGGGTTGACGATCTCGGTGATCCGGATGCCGAAGTTCTCGTCCACCACGACGACCTCGCCGCGGGCGATCAACCGGCCGTTCACCAGCAGGTCCGCCGGGCTGCCGGCGGCCCGGTCCAGTTCGACGATCGCGCCGGGGATGAGCCCGAGCAGCTCCCGCACGCTCATCCGGGTCCGGCCCAGTTCGGCCGAGACCTCCATCTCGACGTCGTGCAGCATGTCCAGGCCGCCGCGGCTGCCTCCGGCCGACCGGGTCGGCGCGATCCGCGGGGCGGCGGCGATGTCCACCGCGCCCGGGTCGTCGCCCGGCCACTGGCTCAGGACCAGGCCGAGGACCGCGCGGATCTCCGACTCGTCGCGCAGCGGCACCGCGACGGCGCCCTCCTTGGCGGCCAGCGCGCTGAGGGCGACCGCGGGTTCCATCAGCTGGCCGGGGTCGAGGACCACCGGCCCGAAGACCCGGGCGGCCGCCTCCAGAGCGGGACGGACCGCCGCGGTCAGGTCCAGTTCACCGAGCGGGCTCTCCCGGAGCGCGTCCGCGAGATCCTGGCCGACCACCACGACGACCTCGCCGGAGGCGGCTCCGGTGAACCGCGCGGTGATCGCCTGGCCCTCGATCACCGTCCCGGCGTCCGGTACCACCGGATCGGCGGCCACCAGGGCACGGCTGGTGGGCAGGACGGCCAGCGCGGCATCGGCGGCGTTGCGGGCGAGCGCGAGCTGGGGCGCGGTCATGGTGGGCGCGGTCATCGGCGGCCAGACTCCTTGGGCGAGCTCTCCTGGGGCGACGGCACGACGAGACACGCGAGCCGAGCGCCTTGGTTACCGGGGACTGCATGAGCGAAAACGATCTCGTTCACGGTCACGTCGAGCGGCCGGCTGGTCGGATGTCCGAGCGGGACGACGTCGCCGGGGCGTAGGTCCACGATGTCATCGGTACGCATCCGAATGGGCTGAAATCGCACAGCCACGTCGATCGGAGCGGCGGAAAGTCCGGCGGTCAGGTTCCGCAGCGAGGTGTCCCGCTCCTCGCGTTCGGCGGCGCTCAGCACGATCGTCTCGGTCTTGGAGAGCACCGGCAGGATCATGTTGAACGGCAGGCAGATCGTGGAGATGCACTCCTCCGCGCCGATCTTGGTCTCCAGGGACGCCACCACCACCGCGTCGCCCGGTGCGTGGGCCCGCAGGAACTGCGCGTTGTACTCGATCTCCTTGAGCTTCGGCGACAGGTCGACCATGCTCTCGAAGCCGTAGCGCAACTCGCCGAGCATCCGCTCGATCAGGCCGCGCAGCAGCGGCATCTCCACATCGGTCAGCGGCCGTTCCGGCTGGGCGCCGCCCGGTCCGCCGAGCATGTGGTCGATGGCGGTCATCACCGCGGACTGGGCGATCTCCAGCAGTGCGGTACCGGGCAGCGGGTCGAGGCTGACCACCGCGATGATCGTCGGGTTCGCGAGCGAGGCGACGTACTCGTCGTAGTTGAGCTGCTCGATGGAGATCAGGCTGACGTTGCTGACCGCCCGGAGCCGGGTGGTCAGCAGGGTTCCGCAGCTCCGCGCGTACGTCTCGAAGGCGATCTGCAGCGTGCGGACATGCTCGCGGGAGAGCTTGATGGGGCGCCGGAAGTCGTACGCGGTCGGTCCGCCCTGACCGCGACGTGAAATCCTGCCGGGGGTACGCGAAGCGGTGGTCACGTCGTCCTCATCGGCTCACTTACCGATCCGCTGAGCCGTATGGGCGAGTCTCCTGGGGAGACCCGCCCGGCCGGCCGGTGTTACTGGGTGACGAACGAGGTGTAGTAGATGTCCATGACCTTCTTGACGTCGTCCTCGGTGTAGGCCTTGACCAGCTTGGCCAGCAGCTCCTCCTTGAGCTTGGCCCGGCCCTCGGCGGTGGACAGCTCGGCGACCGTGCGGCCGGTGTACTCGTCGATGGCCAGCTGGTAGGCCTCGCTCAGGTCGACGGCCGTCTCACCGGAGTCCTCGGTCTGCTGGAGCGCGAAGCCCATCTTCAGGTAGTGCCCGTCGGCCAGGTTCACCGTGATGGTGCTCTCCGCCGCGGTGATGATGCCCTTCTTCGGTGCGGCCGCCTCGGCGGTGTCCCCGCGGAGCAGGAAGAACGCACCGGCACCGCCGCCGCCCAGAACCAGCAGCACCACCGCGATGATGATCATCATCATCTTGTTCGACTTCTTCGGCGCCTCGGCAGCCGCGGTGTCCTTCTCGTCAGCCATGGAATGTCCCCCGGGTTCTCAGTCGTGGGTGGTGGTGCTGGGCGTGGTCTGTGCGGCCTTCTTCGCGGCCTCGTACTCGGCCGTGGTCTGACCGGTGTGCAGCTTGCCGTCCGGGCCGGCCGCGGAGGGCAGCAACGCGGCCTGGTCGGCGGTGAGCATCGTCAGGACGACGACGTCGACGCGGCGGTTCATGGTGACCGAGCGCGGGTCCTTCGGGTCGATCAGCGGTTTGGTGTCGGAGAACCCGACCGCGCTGAGCCGCTTCTTCGGGATGCCGTGCTCGGTGAAGAACCGGACCGTGGTCGAGGCGCGGGCCGAGGACAGCTCCCAGCCGCTCGGGTAGAACGTGGTCGTCGCCTTGAGCTGGTTGGTGTGGCCGTCGACCTCGATGTTGTTCGGCAGCTTCGCCAGGACCGGCGCGATCGCGTTCAGGATCTTCTCGCCGCCGGGCCGGAGGTCCGCCCGGTTGCCGGCGAAGACCACCTCGTTGGTGACCACGGTGACCACCAGACCGCGCTGGTCGATGGTGAACTTCGCGCTGCCGAGCAGTTTCTGTGCCGCCAGGGCGTCGGCGATCTTCCGCTCGATGGCCTTGAGGTTCTCGGCCTCCTCGGCCGCCTTCTCGGCGTTGCCCGACGCCTTCTTGCGGTCCTCGGCCTGGACCGCCCGGACGATCGCGTCCTGCTGGGCCTTGTTCAGGCCCTCGCTGCCGCCGCTGCCGTCACCCGGGTTGGCCCCGGGGTCGATCTGCACGATCTGGGCCGTGTTCGCGGCGCCGTCCAGCGGCGCGTAGTTGCCGGTGAACGCCGCGCTCTGCGAACCGAAGCCCTGTTGCAGGCCCTGGGCCAGCTGGGCGAACTTCTTCTGGTTCACGTCGCTCATCGAGAAGAGCACGACGAACAGAACAAACAGCAGGGTCAGCATGTCCGCGTACGACACGAGCCAGCGCTCGTGGTTGACGTGCTCCTCGTGTTCCTCGTGCTTGGCTTTCCGCTTGCCCCCGCCGGAACTCATCGGATCAGGCCGCCTTCTTGGTAGACGCGGCCGACTCGGCCTTCTTCATCTCGTCCGGGGGCAGCAGGCTGCGCAGCTTCTGGGCGACCAGGCGCGGGTTCGAGCCGGCCTGGATGGCCAGCACCCCGTCGATCACCAGCTCCATCTCCTCGGCCTCGATCGCGCTCAGCCGGGTCAGGCGAGCGGCCATCGGCAGCCACATCAGGTTGGCGGTGAGAACACCCCAGAGCGTGGCGCAGAACGCCGCGGCGATCGAGTGACCGAGTGTCTCGGGCTGGTCCAGGTTCTCCAGCACGTGCACCAGGCCCATGACCGTGCCGACGATGCCGATGGTCGGCGCGTACCCGCCCATGGCCTCGAAGAACTTCATGCCGGCCTTGTCGGCCTTCTTCTTGGCGGTGACCTCGGCGTGCAGGATGTCGTGCAGCTCGTCCGGGTCGGTGCCGTCGATGGCCAGCTGCAGCCCCCGCTTGAGGAAGGGGTGCTCGACCGTCTTGACCGCGTCCTCCAGGGCCAGCAGGCCCTCACGGCGGGCCCGCTCGGCCAGCTTCACGACGTTGTCGAGCAGCTCGGTCGGCGGGGTCACCTTGTTGGTGAGGGCCTTCTGGAGCTGGCCGAAGAAGCCCTTGGTGTCCTTCATGACGCCACCGGCCATCGCCGCCGCGAAGGCGCCGCCGAACACCAGCAGCATCGACGGGATCAGCAGGATCGAGGCGGGCGAGCCACCCTCCAGAATCTGGACGGTGAAGACGATGACCAGGCCTGCCAGTACCCCAATGATCGTTGCGAGGTCCATATCTAACGTTCCTTCCGGTGCAGCGGCAGCACCTTGGCATCGAACTCGTCGTCTGCGGAGCCGTACGAGGATCTGGCCGCGGGCTCGGGCTCCAGGCGGCTGGCCTGGGCGATGAGCGAGGCGCGGTAGTGACGAACCGAGTCGATGAATTCGGGCACGGACTCGGCGATGATGTACTTGGTGCCGTCCACCAGGGTCACGACCGTGTCGGGCGTGCATTCGACACGCTCGACCAGATCCGGGTTCAGAGCGAACACGGCACCGTTGATGCGGGTTACGAGGATCACGACATCCGTCCTTGGTGCGTCTTTTGACTGGTGGGGCCGTCCGTGGCCCGTCACTTGGTACTTCGGCCGACTTCGGGTATCCGATGAGATCGAAGCGGTCGCCATACAGGTGCGAACATTGCGACATCTCAGACAAAAAGCGACGGCCGGTCGGGCACTTCAGTGCCCGTTCCGGCCGCCGTGGTTCAGTTCGAGGATCAGCGCTTCATGCTGACCAGCTCTTGGAGGATCTCGTCGGAGGTGGTGATGATGCGGGAGTTGGCCTGGAAACCGCGCTGGGCGACCACCAGGTTGGTGAATTCCTGGGCCAGGTCGACGTTCGACATCTCCAGCGCTCCGGACATCACCGACCCCATGCCGGCGCTGCCCGGCTGACCGACCTGGGCGTACCCGGAGTTGACCGTGGTCCGGTACCCCGAGTTGCCGATCTTCTCCAGGCCGTTGACGTTCTTGAAGGTCGCCAGCGCGACCTGGCCGAGCGTCTGCTTCAGACCGTTGGAGAAGACACCGACCAGCTCGCCGGTGTCCGAGACGGTGTAGGAGAGCGAGGTCAGGGCCCCGGCGGTCTGGCCGTCGGTGCCGAACACCCGCGCGTCGGTGTTGCCCGAGTACGAGGTGATGTCGGTGACGTCGACCGTGTACGGGCCGAGCGTCATCGTCGCCTTCTTCGTCACGTCGTCGACCATGCTGGGGTCGGCCTTGCCGTCCTTCATGGAGAGCGTGCCGGCCGGGGTGATCTCGTTGCCGTCCTCGCCGAGCAGCTTGACACCCCAGGTCGAGTTGGTGGCGCCGCTGGTGTTGTCGAACGCGGTCCGGCTGAACTCGGCGGTGACGGTGTGCGTCTGCCCCTGCGAGTCGAAGACCTTGATCGGGATGGTGGTCTTGTAGTTCGTCCCGGTGTTGGTCGGGAAGTTCATGTCCGGGGTGGCGTCACTGCTCAGGTTGCCCTTGAGCGTGCACACCGTGGTCGCCTTCGGCGGGATCGTCGCGCCCAGCGGCATCCGGATGTCGCCCGGCTTCGACGAGGTGTTGACCTTGCCGTCCTCGCCCGCGGTCCAGCCCTGCACCGGCTCACCGGTCGCGGTGGCCAGGGTGCCGTTCGCGTCGAAGAAGAACGAGCCGGCCCGGGTGTAGATGTTCTCGTTGCCGCTGCGGGTGATGAAGAAACCGTCACCCTGGACCATCATGTCCCCGGACTTGCCGGTGGTCTGCGCCGAGCCCTGGCTGAAGTTCTGGGTGATGCCGGCGACCCGGACACCGAGACCGACCCCGGCCGGGTTGGTGCCGGCCTGGCCGTCCTGCGGGGCGCCGCCCGCGCCCATCACCTGGCTGAGCGTGTCGTTGAACTGCACCGAGGACGCCTTGAAACCGGTGGTGTTGACGTTGGCGATGTTGTTACCGGTGACGTCGATCATCTTCTGGTGCGCGTTGAGACCACTGATACCGGAGTAGAGAGAACGCAGCATTTAAAGCGATCCTTAGCTCTAGGAAAGAACAACTCAGGAGGTCTTGGAATCAGTTGTGGTGATCTCCGTGACCTTGGACAGCTGCACATCCATGTTCCCGATCCTGAGGGTCGGTTCGCTGTCTCCGTTCAGCTTTGCCGCTGTGATCACGCCGGTCTGTGAGGCACCGGTGTCGTCCTGGTACGTGACCGATTTCCCGACGAGCGAGCTGGCACCGATCATCCGCTGCGACTGCATCATGCTGACCAGGTCTTCCAGCTTCTCGACCTGCGTGAACTGGGCGGTCTGCGCCATGAACGCGGTCGAGTCGGCAGGCTTCGTGGGGTCCTGATATTTCAGCTGGGCGACCAGGAGCTTCATGAAGGTGTCCTTGTCGGCCAGCGATTTGCTTCGCTTCTCACCGGCCTGTGCGGCGGCTATCGCCGCCGCTTTGGCCGGATCGGCGCCGGTGGGTCCGGACGTAGGTGAGGTCATCGACTTCTCCAGTCCTAGCAGGCTCAATCTAAGCTTCGGCCCGACCCCGAATTTACTTAGCCCAAGAACTTGCGGGCCCACCTTCCGGAAAGAAAGGTGGGCCCGCAACGAGAGATATTCAGTTGTGTACGCCCACTCAGGGCGCGAGAGACAGGCTGAGCTTCCCCTTGCCGTACCGGTTGACCTCGACCGTCAGGTCGAGCCGGCGGCCGAGGGCGAGCAGGACCGCACGGGCGTCGCCGGGCAGCTCCTGGTTCGGGTAGATCACCTGGTGGAGCTTGAGGTGCGGTGATCCCTCCTTGTTGAGGAGGCTGGTGAAGACGTTGCACAACTCGAAGACGTTCTCCGCCAGGTTCGGGAAGAGCTGCTTCTCGTCGATGCTGTCCTCGGCGGCGCCCGCCGGGAGCAGACCGAGAGCGGCGCCCGCGTTGGCGGCCAGGGACAGTTCCATGGCCATGACCGCGTAGATCTTCTGACCCGCGTCGACGAAGATCGCGACGGTCGAGGTGGGCACCTCAGGCGCGGCGATGGGATCACCGGGACTGACTGTCACCTCACGTCCGAGAAGATCCTCGAACAGGTTGCGTACGGCTAGAGAGCCGGGAAGAACCGAGACGTCTGACATGTCTTAATCATCCCAAAATAGGAGCGAACACTTCATCGAATCGCTCAGCTGTGAAGGGTTTGACGATGAAGAACGCGGAGCCGGCACCGTCGGCGGCGTCCTTCATCTCCGGAGTCGACTCCGAGGTCACGAATCCGAACTTGACGTTGTTGCCCGCGGCACGAAGCTGGCGCAGCACCTCGATGCCGGTCATGTGCGGCATGTTCCAGTCCGAGATCACCAGGTCCGGCTTCTCCTCGAGCGTCTTCTCGTACGCCTCTTTGCCGTCCGCGGCCTCGATCAGATCGTGGTCACCGAACCCGGCCTGTCGCAGGGTCCGGACGACGATCTGCCGCATCACCCGGCTGTCATCGGCGATCAGGATCTTCATGCACCCTCCTCCTTGTTGTCGCTGCTGCTCTGCCACATCGATATGGACACCGGTTCGCCTTCCCACAGCCCGTACACACCGCTGATCCGCTGGGTGTTCGGGAATCGCGCCGAAGCCTCCGGCGCGAGCACCACCTGCGGGAGCGACAACTGTGCTCCCGGCGGCAACATCGCCTTGACCTGGCCACCGACGATGTTCGCCAGTTCCCCGAGCGTGTCGGAGACGTCCTCCTCACTGACCTCCTCGAGTTCCATCGCGAGGAAGGCCGCCGCGGCCCGGCGTGCCGCGGCGAGGGAGGACGCGTAGAGGACGTGCCCGGTCCAGGACCCGGTGATCGAGACCGAGGAGTGCACCTCGGACGGCTGGTCCTCGTCGTACGTCTGGACCAGGGGACTGACGCCCTCCGGATCCAGGTACGACTCCCATACCTGTTCCACCATCTCGGCGAGGTCGCTTTGGTCGACCTCGACTTCGACACTCATGAGTTCGCTCCGGTCGGGACGAGGCCCAGCAGGGCCAGCTTTTCGATCATCGCGCCTTCGGTGAAGGGCTTGATCACGTATTCGTGGGCGCCCGCGGCGAGCGCCCGGACGATCTGGCTCTGTTCGCTCTCGGTGGTCACCATGACGAGCGTCATCTCCCGCAGCCGTGGGTCGGCGCGGACCTTCGTCACGAACTCGAGCCCGTTCATGTTGGGCATGTTCCAGTCGATGAGAGCCAGCTCCGGCACCGCGGTCATGTCTGCCAGGAGGTCCATCGCCTCCTTGCCGTCCCCCGCCTCCACTGCCTCGAAGTTGAGCTTCGTGACGATGCGTTTGAGGATCATGCGCATCGCGCGCGAGTCGTCGATCACCATGGCGCGCATCGGCGTCATCCCCTTCTCACGGCGCCGGTGGGCGCCGCGGTACGAGTCCGGTATGCACTGGTGCGGCCGGCTGCCACCCGTTCGTAGTTGTCGTCGATCCCGATCGTGGTCTCGGCCGCTCCGAGGAAGAGCAGGCCGTCCGGGCGCAGGATCCGAGCGGCTTGCTGCAGCACCTGCCGCTTCGTGGCCACGTCGAAGTAGATGAGGACATTGCGCAGGAAGATCACGTCGAACGGCTGCATCGGGGGGAACGGCGCGGTCAGGCTCATGTGCTTGAAGGAGACGTTGCGGCGCAGGGCCGGGATGATCCGCCAGTGCGCGCCGGCCCGTTCGAAGTACTGCACCAGCTGGGTCGCCGCCAGTCCGCGGTTGACCTCGACCTGGCTGTACTCGGCCTTCTGCGCGCGCTCGACCATGGTGGTGGAGATGTCGGTGCCCTGGATCTCGTAGGTCCACCCGGCCGGCAGCGCCTCCTGCAACGTGATGGCCAGGCTGTACGCCTCCTGGCCGCTGGAGCTGGCCGCCGACCAGAACCGGAGCTTGCGCTGCGACGCCCGGGACTTGATCAACTCGGGCAGGACCACGTCGGTGAGCGCGGCGAACGGCTCGCGGTCCCGGAAGAAGGACGTCTCGTTGGTGGTGAGAGCGTCGATGATCTTCCGCTGGTGGGCCGGGTTGGGGCGCTTCTGCAGATC
Organism: Actinoplanes couchii; assembly: GCF_016862075.1. GTDB lineage: Bacteria > Actinomycetota > Actinomycetes > Mycobacteriales > Micromonosporaceae > Actinoplanes > Actinoplanes couchii. The sequence continues at coordinate 67,872 of NZ_BOMG01000049.1, forward strand.
GGCGATGAACACGTTGACGGTTGCCGCGCCGACCGCCCGGGCGACCGGGATGAGCCGGGCCTCGACCAGGTACTCCTTGCCCGGCGCGAGGACGATCGACGCTTCTTTGCGCACCAGATTCGAGACGTAGGTGAACTCCGCTTGCGACAGGGTCATCGGGCCACCGCCGGTGAACGTCCGACCCGGACCCGGTTGAGCAGGGCGCCCGCGATCTTGTCGAGCGGCACGATCTCGTCGGCCAGGCCGGCCGTGACCACCGCGCCGGGCATGCCCCAGACCACCGAGGTCGCCTCGTCCTGGGCCAGCACCTCGGAACCGGCATCCCGCATGATCTTGGCGCCGTTGCGGCCGTCGTGGCCCATGCCGGTGAGGATGGCGGCGAACGCCGACCCGCCGTAGAGCGCCGCCACCGACCGGAACATCACGTCCACGGCCGGGCGGCACGAGTTCTCCTGTGGCGCACTGCTGAGCTGTGTCATCGTCGCGGTTCCACGTTTCTGGAAGACCAGGTGGCGATCGCCCGGGGCGATGTAGACCGTTCCTGCGGTGAGTTCCATGCCCTGGCCCGCCTCCACCACTTTCAACGCGATGCTGCGGTCCAGCCGCTCGGCGAACATCTTGGTGAAGACCGGCGGCATGTGCTGGGTGATGACGATCGGCACCGGCAGGTCCCGGGGCAGGCCGAGCAGCACCTTGGTGAGTGCGTCCGGCCCGCCGGTGGACGAGCCGATGGCCAGCAGGTCGATCCGGCCACCGGGGGCGCGGCGGCCGGGTGCGCCGGGCCGGGCCGGAGGACCCGCCGACTGCGGGCGGGACGCCGGGGACGGTGGCGCGGGTGGGCCGCCGGCCCGGAAGGACGGGGGCGGAGGCCGGAGAGCACCGGTGGGTGCGGGGCCGCGGCTGGGCGGTCCGGCCGGGCCCCGGCGCCGCCCGCCGAGAGCCTGGATCTTCGGTACGAGTTGCTCCCGCACCGCCGCGATGGACTCCTTGACCGACCCGACGTTGCTCGGTTTGGTCACGTAGTCGGTGGCGCCGGCGGAGAGCGCCTCCAGGGTGGACGAGGCGCCCGCCGCGGAGAGGGTACTGAACATGATCACTGGGGTGTTGTGCCGTTTTCGCAGCTCACGAACGGCTTCGATACCGTTCATCTCGGGCATCTCGATATCCATCGTGATGACGTCGGGTTTGAGCTGATCGATCTTCGCCTGGGCGAGCAGGCCGTTCGAGGCGGTGCCGACGACCTGGATGCCCGCGATCTCGCCGAGGGCGTCGACGATCAGCCGACGAACCACGACGGAATCGTCGACGACGAGTACCGAGATCATGCGACCAATCCCTTCAGCCGAGCCAGGCCGGGCCGAGCGCCGCGACCACCGGTGCGAGCAGCCGGTGAGCCGTGGCGGTGTCCAGGAGGTCACGCACCACCAGCGCCTGGACGGCACCGCTGAGCATGTTCCAGACGCCGCCGGCACGGTCTGCCAGTGGAATCCCGGCCGTGTCCACCGCTTGCACGAGCAACATCTGTGCGGCGGCAGCGGTCCGTACCCGGTCCGAGAGGTACGCCGCCCACGACGCCGAGTGCACGGCGGGCGACCATCCGGCGGTGTTGCGCCGGGCGTCGTCGGCCGCGGTCGAGACCCGTTCCCGGTCCTCGGTCCGCAGCGTCCGGAGCCGGTCGAGCAGCGCCGACACGGTGTAGTGGTGCGGGCCCAGGTCGATCGGGGCGCCGGCCGGCAGTTTGCGCACCGCCGACACCCACCCGGCGCCGAGCCGGCGCCGGGTGTCCTCGTCCAGCACCTCACGCAGGTAGCTGGCGACCGCGGCGTCACAGAGCAGGGCGGTCGCGGCGGCCGCGTCCTCGCTCTGCCGGGCGTCCCGGCCGGTCCCGGCCCAGGTCCAGGACATCACGTCGTAGCGCAGGCAGGTCAGCAACGAGTCGACCGAACCGATCGGCGCGCGTTCGACGAGGGCGAGGTTGCCGGCCGGGTCGTCCTTCGACATCCCCTTGAGGGTCGGCATCCGCCGGGCGGCGCTCTCCACCTCGACCCACAGCGGTCCCCGGGCGTTCTCGTCGGGCAGCCGCCCGGCGAGAACCGGCAGGTCGTCGCTCTGCAGGCGCAGGGCGCGCAGCAGCACCTCGGCCACGGCCGGCCCGCCGTCCAGGCGGGTCAGGTCGAAGCCCAGCACGGGTGCGCTGACCAGGCTGTACATCAGTTGGTGGCGCGGTATGTGTCGACGGCCTGAATGACGTCGAGAGCCAGCATCAACCGCCCGTCCAGCTTGAACGTGCCCACCACGAGTTCCCTGGTCGGGCCGCTCAGCGTGTCCGGCGGCGGCTCGAACCTCTCGTCGTCCAGATCGACCACCTCGCCGATCTTGTCGACCAGCAGGGACACCGGCTCGCCGTCACCGCGCAGGATGACGTTCATGACCGGGCCCTTCAGGGCCTGCCGGGGCAGCCCGAGCTGCACCCGCAGGTCCACCGCGGCGATCACCTGCCCGCGCAGGTTGAACAGGCCACCGACGGCCTGCGGGGCGAGCGGCACCGGGGTGTACTCGTTGTACGAGAGCACCTCCTGGACCGTGTGCACCTCGACGCCGAAGAGCTGGCCGTCCACCTCGAAGGTGGCGAACTGACGACTCGCCATGTCAGGCCTCCACCAGCATGTCGTCCATGGAATCGCTGTAGAAGTTCGGGTCCGCGGCGAGGATCGCCCGGCGCACGTCGAGCAGCTCGGTGACCCGTTGCTGGATCACCGCCGTGCCGACCAGGCCGTCCTCCTCCGCGTCGCGGCGGGCGGTCGTCGAGTTCTCGGCGATGTCCACGATCCGGTCGACCACCAGTGCCACGCTCTTCCCGCCCTCGCTGTAGACGACCACCGACACGGTGTCGCCCTCGAGTTCCTCGCCGTACGCCCCGAGCAGGTGCGACAGCCGTACCAGCGGCAGGATCTGCCCGCGGTACTGGACCACCTCGCGGGAGCCGGCGTGCTCGATCCGGTCGCGCGGGAACTCCTCCAGTCGCGTGACCGTGTCCAGCGGGATCGCCACCCGGCGCTCGCCGACCGCGGTGACCAGCAGACGTTCGGTGCTGCCGGAGCCGCTGCCGCGCTTGTCGACGACGTTCTCCCGCTCCGAGTCGACGGCCAGGTGCGAACGCCGGGCCAGCGACGAGACGTCCAGGATCAGACCCACCTTGCCGTCACCGAGGATCGTCGCCCCGGCGTACAGGCCGATGTCCTTGAATCTGGTGTTGAGGGCCTTGACCACGACTTCTTCGGTGTTCAGCACCCGGTCCACGACCAGGCCGAACCGCCTGCCGTCGGCCTGCAGCACCATGATGTAGACCCCCTGGTCGCCGCCGACCTCCAGGCCGAGGGCCCGGTCCAGGCGCACCAGCGGGAGCAGTTTGCCGCGCAACCGGTAGACCGGCGCTCCGGAGGCGTACTCGACCTTGGTGGTGTTGCCGTCGATGAAGACCAGCTCCAGCACCGCCACCTGCGGTACGACGTACCGCTGGTCGGCGCAGTCGACGGTGAGCGCCTGGATGATCGCCAGGGTCAGCGGGATGGTGAGCCGCCAGACCGTGCCCTCGCCGGGTGTCGAGTCGACGCTGACCGCGCCACCGATGTTCTCGATGTTGGTCTTCACCACGTCCATGCCGACACCGCGGCCGGAGACGTTGGTGACCTTGGCGGCGGTGGAGAAGCCGGGCTGGAAGACCATCGCCATGATGTCGCGGCGGTCCATGTTCGGCACCTGCTCCGGCCGGAGCAGACCCTTCTCCACGGCCTTCTGCGCGATCCGTTCGATGTTCAGGCCGGCGCCGTCGTCGGCCACCTCGACCGCGACGTGCCCGCCCTCGTGGTAGGCGCGCAGGGTCAGCGTGCCCTCGGTGCCCTTGCCCGCGGCGGTCCGCTTGTCCGGGTCCTCGATGCCGTGGTCGACGGCGTTGCGGACCAGGTGGGTCAGCGGGTCCTTGACCGCTTCCAGCAGGCTGCGGTCGAGTTCGGTCTCCTTGCCCTGCATCACCAGCTGGACCTGTTTGCCGAGCGAGTTGCTCAGGTCCCGGACGACGCGGGGCAGCTTGGACCAGATGTGCTCGATGGGCTGCATGCGGGTCTTCATGATGCCCTCTTGCAGCTCACTGGTGATCATGCCGAGCCGCTGGGCGCTGCGGACCAGACCGGAGTCACCGATCTCCATCACGCCGCGGACCAGCTGGTTCCGGGCCAGTACCAGCTCACCGACCATGTTCAGCAGGGTGTCCAGCAGCTCGACGTCGACCCGGATCGCGCTGTCCGCGATGCTCCGTTTCGGCGTCTGCGACTGGAGTGCCTCGTTGACCGCGGCCGGCTGGGTCTTGCCCTCCTCCAGCAGGATCGTGCCGAGTTTGCGCTCGTCGCCCTCGATCTGCTGCTGCAGTGCCGAGGCGACGTCGGTGGACTCGGCCGCGCCGGCGTCGACGAGCATCTGGCCGAGCGGCTGACGCTGCTCCTCGACCGGCTCGGGGGCCGGCCGGACCACGGCTTCGGCCTCCTGCTCGACGCTCACCGGCTCCTCGGCCTCGAAGGCCGGGTTCGGGGCGGGCGCCGGAGCGGCGGCCGGAGCACCGTCCGTCGGTGCGTTCATCTGCGCCTGGATCTTGACGATCATCGTCTCGATGTCGACCTCGGCCTCGGACCCGTTCTCCTCGATGGAGGAGAGGATCGCCCGGACGCCGTCGATACAGAGCAGCAGTACGGTGATGGTGTCCGGCGTGACCGGCTGAACGCCGTCGCGGAGGCGGGAGAGCAGGGACTCACCGGCGTGGGCCAGCTTCTCCAGCCGCGAGAACGCGAGGAAACCACTGGTGCCCTTGATGGTGTGGATCGCCCGGAAGATGCGGGAGATCAGATCGCGAGAGCCCGGCTCCTGTTCGAGGCTGACGAGATCCCGGTCGATCTGGTCCAGGTTCTCGTGGCTCTCCATGAGGAATTCGCCGACGATCTCGCCCATGTCTTCCACTGCTTGCTACCTCCTGCTCGGCTTCACTGCCCTCATCGGTCCAAGGGCGCGCCAACTGAGAAGACTCACCCGGTTTCAGGACTCCCCGCCGGGCCGGCGATAGCGATAACCGAATCCGCGCACCGATTCGATCGGTGATTCGTCCGGATCGGACCAGCCGAGCTTGCGCCGCAGCCGCAGTACCGCGAACTTGACCCGCTCCTGGCCGATGCCGGTCGGGTCGTCCCAGGCCTGGGTCAGCAGCTGGTTCGGCGAGAGGACCGCGCCGGCGTGCCGGACCAGTGCGTTGAGCAGGCGGAACTCGGTCGGGGTGAGACGTTTCTCCTCACCCTTGACGTAGACCCGGCGCTTGGTCGGGTCGAGGTGCACGAGGCCGTCGTCGTAGACCTGGCTGGCCCAGTTGTTCTGTCCGCTGGAGGACCGCCGCAACAGCGCCTCCACCCGGGCCAGCAGTTCGTTGTTGGCGAACGGCTTGGTCAGGTAGTCGTCGGCGCCGCCCCGCAGGCCGCGCACCTTCTCCGCCTCCTGGCCGTGCGCGGTGAGGACCAGTACCGGGACGTCCGAGACGTCACGCAGCCGTTCCAGCACCTGCCAGCCGTCCATCTCCGGCAGTCCGACGTCGAGCACCACCAGATCGGGATGCTCGGCGTACGCCTCCTTCAACCCGGATCGGCCGTCGGCGGCGTGTGCCACCTCGTAACCAGCCCGGCTGAACAGCAATCTCAGCGCGAGTGCGATATCCGGGTCGTCCTCGACCACGAGTAGGCGACTCATCCTCAGCTCCCCCTGCCCCCGACCCGCGCTCGTGCCCCGTACGGACAACAGGAGTCCTCCGGGCACGCGGATGGCACCACCCGCGCGATGGCGGGCGGGAAAAATCCGTGGCGTGAACACACCCCATAGCGTGATGTGACCGCCTATATGCGGACAGTCACAGCCTAGCGCCGGGCGGGGGTGTGCGAGCCGGTCCGCGAGGATCCGCCCGGACAGCCCGTTCCCACGCTTACCGGGCATCCCCGTGGGCAGCCCCTCAGACTGACATCCAGCCGCACGACGTTTCGTCCGTTCAGCGAAAGAAGTGACACGTCGCGCACAACGGGGTGCGATAACCGGGACGGGCCGATCCGTGCCCGGATTCGCCATCTGGGAGGCCCTGTGCTGGTAAGACATGTCGCCGCGCTGGCGGTGGCGCCGACCCTGCTGGTCGCCGGAAGCCCGGCTTCGGCAGAGGACGCGCCACCGGTGGACCGGGCCCGTGCGGTGATGCAGCAGGTGGTCCACCTGACCAACCAGGAACGCACGGCGGCCGGGTGCCCGGCGCTCGTCATCGACGACCACCTGGTGACCGCGTCACTGCGGCAGAGCGACTACATGGCGCGAACCAGGCTGTTCAGTCATGTCTGGCGCAACGGGTCGACGTTCACCGACCGCAGCGAGGACGCCGGCTATCGACGGCCGGCCGGGGAGAACATCGCCTGGGGTTACCGCAGCGCCGGTGACGTGGTCCGGGCCTGGATGAAGAGCCGGGCCCACCGGCGCAACATCCTCAACTGCGAGGCGCGGGCGATGGGTGCCGGCGTGACCTTCGCCGCCGACGGCACCCCTTATTACACCCAGGTCTTCGGCTGGGATTAGCTCACAGCTCGCAGTTGACCAGCACCGGCTCGGGGTGCAGCTCGACGCCGAAGCGGTCGCGAACTCCGTCCCGGATGACCCGGGCCAGGTCCAGCAGCGCGGCCGTGGTCCCGGAACCCCGGTTGGTCAGCGCGAGCGTGTGCTTGCCGGAGATCGCCACCCCGGCGCCGGCGAAGCCCTTGGGGAACCCCGCGTTCTCGATCAGCCAGGCCGCCGGGATCTTGACCGTGCCGTCCGCGCCCGGCCAGTGCGGCATCTCGCCGAGAGTCGCGAAGAACTCCGCCGGCACGACCGGGTTGGTGAAGAAGGAACCCACCGACCAGGTGTCCCGGTCCTCCGGGTCGAGCACCATGCCCTTGCCGGCCCGCAGTTTCAGCACGGTGTCCCGGGCCTGGCGCAGCGGCACCCGGTCACCGGCCTCGGCGCCGAGGGTGCGGGCCAGCTCCGCGTACCGGATCGGGGCGGAGTCGCCGGACCGGCCCAGCCGGAAGTCGACGGCGGTCACCAGATAGCGGTCGTTGTGCTTGAACACGCTGGAGCGGTAGCCGAAACCGCACTGCTCGGGGGTCATCACCAGGCTCTGCCCGGCGACCCGGTCGTAGGCGTGCACCGCCTCGATGGTGTGCGCGACCTCCTGCCCGTACGCCCCCACGTTCTGGATCGGGGTGGAACCGGCCGCACCGGGGATCCCGGACAGGCACTCGACCCCGGACCACCCGTTCTCGATCGTGGTCGCGACGAAGTCGTCCCACGGCTCGCCGGCCGCCACCCGTACCAGAAAACTGTCCTGATCTTCGCCGACCGTCTCGATGCCACGGGTGCGCAGCAGGAGCACCTCGCCCGCGAAACCCTCGTCACCGACGACCAGGTTGCTGCCACCGGCGAGGATCAGCAGTGGGCGCCCGGCCGCGGCGGCCGCACGCACCGTCTCGACCGCCTCGTCCGTATGGACCGCCGTGGTCACTGTGCCGGCGGGCCCGCCGAGGCGTAGCGTCGTGTAGGACGCCAGGAATCTCTCCGGTGCCGAAGGGGTATCAGTCACACCACAACCCTAGGGGCTCTTGAGACGAGGTGTCCCAGTGGGCGAGGGTTGACCGGCGGTCCGGCTGAGCGGGGAGACGACTGCGATGAGGTTGCACGCGACGAAGGATTTCTGGTTGGCGGCACTGCGCGCCGACGGCCCGGCGTTCTGGGACGCCGTTGCCGAGAGCGGGCCCGATTCGGCGGTTCCCGGTGTCCCCGAGTGGACCGTCGCCGACCTCGCCCAGCACGTCACCGAGACGCTGCAGTGGGTGCGCGGGCTGGTCGCCCGCGGGGTCACCGACCGGCCGGAGCCGATGGCGACCCTGCCGCGCGAGGGCTGGACCGAGACGCTCGACCTGCTGCGCCGCGAGGTGACCGGCACGATCGAGACGCTGGAGGCCCTGGACCCGGACTTCCCGGCGTGGAACTGGGCGCCCCAGCCGAAACGGGCCGGCTTCTGGGACCGCCGGGTCGCCCACGAGATGTCGGTGCACCGGTGGGACGCCGAGTCCGCCGCCGGCCGGGCCGTCCCGATCGAGACCAAGCTGGCCACCGACGGTGTCAGCGAGATCCTGGACACCTGGCTGCCGGCCGGCCGGCGCAACGGCCCGACCGATCTGCACGGGGTGGTGCACCTGGTCGGGGCGGACGCCGGGCAGGAGTGGTTCGTCCGCCTGCGCGGCGCCGGGATCGCGCTGCTGGACACCGACACCCTCCTGGACAGCGACGATCACCACGCGCGGGCCAAGGTCACCGGCAGTGTGAGCGACCTCCAGCTGGCGCTGATGGGCCGCAAAGCACCCGACCAGCTGGCGCTCACCGGGGATCCCCGGCTCTTTCAAGCACTGCGAACAGGCTGACAGTTCACACCGAGCGCCGTTGTCACACCGACGCCAAGCCGTAAGATGAACCGGTTAAGTACTGCGGATCATCAAGAGCGGAGAAGACATGACGGCAACCGTCACGTCCACGTCGGCGCAGCCGGCAGCCGCGGGGACCGGATTCCCCGAAGGCTTCGTCTGGGGTGCGGCCACGGCCTCGTACCAGATCGAGGGCGCCGCTCGGGAGGACGGCCGCGGCCCGTCCATCTGGGACACCTTCAGCCGCACCCCGGGCAAGGTGTTCGGCGGCCACACCGGCGACGTCGCGTGCGACCACTACCACCGCTATGCCGAGGACGTCGCGCTGATGGCCGACCTCGGCCTCGCCGCGTACCGGTTCTCCGTCGCCTGGCCGCGGATCCGCCCCGACGGCACCGGCCCGGTGAACACCCGCGGGCTGGACTTCTACGACCGGCTCACCGACGAGCTGCTCGGCAAGGGCATCGACCCGGTGGTCACGCTCTACCACTGGGACCTGCCGCAGACCCTGGAAGACCGCGGCGGCTGGACGGCACGGGAGACCGCGTTCGCGTTCGCCGACTACGCCGAGGTGGTGTACCGGCGGCTCGGTGACCGGGTCGCCACCTGGACCACGCTGAACGAGCCGTGGTGCAGCGCCTACCTCGGTTACGGCAACGGCGTGCACGCCCCCGGCAAGCAGGACCCGGCCGGATCGCTCGCCGCCGTGCACCACCTCAACCTGGCGCACGGCCTGGCCACCCAGCGCCTGCGCGCGGCCGGCGCCCGCAACATCAGCGTCACGCTGAACCCGTGCGAGGTCTCCCCGCTGGACCCCACCAATGCCGCCGACGTGGCCGCCGCGAACATCATCGACGGCGTCGCCAACCGGATCTTCTTCGACCCGCTGCTGCGCGGTGAATACCCGGCCGACGTCCTGGAGCACATCTCCCGGATCACCGACCTGTCCTTCATCGAGGACGGCGACACCGAGATCATCCACCAGCCGATCGACGTGCTGGGGATCAACTTCTACACCCCGTCGTACGTGTCGGCGAAGCCCGGCCAGCCCGGCGCCCTGGACTACCCCGGCAGCGAGGGCATCGCCTTCCGCAAGCCGGTCGGCCCGGTCACCGACATCGGCTGGCAGATCGAGCCGGCCTCGCTGACCCGCCTGCTCACCCGCATGCACCGGGACTACCCCGGCACCCCGCTGATGATCACCGAGAACGGGGCGGCCTACCCGGAGGGCGTCCACGACCAGGACCGCATCGACTACGTCGACGGCCACCTGCGCGCCTGCCTCGACGCCCTGGCGGCCGGGGTGGATCTGCGCGGATACTTCGCCTGGTCGTTGATGGACAACTTCGAATGGGCCGAGGGATACCGAAAGCGCTTCGGTATGGTGCACGTCGACTACACGACGCAGGAGCGTGTGCTCAAGGACAGCGCGAAGTGGTACCGCGAGGTGATCAAGCGCAACGGTCTCGCATAGGGGGCAGGTGGTGACGACGCGGGAACGACCGACTCTGGAAGCGGTTGCCCAGCGGGCCGGGGTCTCCCGGGCCACGGTGTCCCGCGTCGTCAACGGCTCCACGACCGTCGCCGCGACCATCCGGGAAGCGGTCAACCGGGCCGTCGAGGAGCTCGGCTACGTGCCGAACCAGGCGGCCCGGAGCCTGGTCACCAGGCAGACCGACTCGATCGCGCTGATCCTGCCGGAGACCGCGAACCGGGTCTTCTCCGACGACCTGTTCTTCCCGGCGATCATCCGCGGGGTCGGCTCCGAGCTGGAGGCCGCCGACAAGCAACTGGTCCTGATGATGGCCGGGTCGGCGGCCGGCTACCAGCGCGTCGAACGGTACGCGGTGGCCGGCCACGTCGACGGCGTCATGTTCGCCTCCATCCACGGCGCCGACCCGCTGCCCGGCCTGCTGGCCCGCCGTGGCATCCCGGTGATCTGCTCCGGCCGCCCGATGGCCGCCTCGCCGCCGGTTCCCTACGTGGACGTCGACCACGCCGGTGGGGTGGCCGCGGCCATCGACCACCTGATCAGTAACGGTCGCCGTCGGATCGCCACCATCGCCGGCCCGCAGGACATGGTGGCCGGGCTGGCCCGTCTCACCGGTTACACCGACGCCATGCGCGCGGCCGGTCTGCCCACCGCGATCGCCGCCGGCGACTTCACCCGCGACTCCGGCGTCACCGCCATGCGGGAGCTGCTCGACCGGGATCCGGAGCTGGACGCCGTCTTCGCCGCCTCCGACCTGATGGCCCACGGCGCGCTGCAGGCACTGCGTGCGGCCGGTCGCCGGGTTCCCGAGGACGTCGCGGTGATCGGTTTCGACGACTTCGACATCAGCCGTTACAGCGATCCGCCGCTCACCACGGTCCGCCAGCCGATCGCCGAGGCCGGTCGCACGATGGCCCGCCAGATGCTCCGCCTGATCGCCGACGAGCCGGACATCGAACCCGCGATCGTCCTCCCCACGTCACTGATCATCCGGGCTTCGGCCTAGGTCCGCCCCCACCTCTCGCATGGTCCGCGCCGAAGAATCTCGGACCTTTTTTGGTACGCCACACCAAACGGTCCCGTCCCGTCACGCGAGGCGGGCGCCGGTCCGGGCATCCCCGCGACCGCCGGGCCGATAGCGGGGGTCACCGTTACCCCACGGCCACCGTTGTCTCCTGGCCGCTGTTGTTCCCCGGCCGCTGTCGTCTCCCGGCCGCTGTTGGTTCCCGGCTGCGGTGGTCTCCCGGCCGCTGTTATTGCGCGGCGGCCTCGCGGGCCGTGGCCGCGGTGTCGGCACCGAACAGGACCAGTGTCGCCGTGCGCAGATGCCGAGGCTCGGCGGCCCGGATCACGCCGAGGGCCTGCCGGACCGCGTCAGCCACCGGCCACCGGTAGATCCCGGCCGAGATCAACGGGAACGCGATCGACTCCGCGCCCAGCTCGTCGGCCACCCGCAGCGAGTTCGCGTAGCAGGATCGCAGCAGCTCGGAACGGTCCTCACCGGCGCTGAACACCGGCCCGACCGTGTGCACCACCCATCGTGCGGGCAGCCGCCCGGCGGTGGTCGCGACGGCCTGGCCGACCGGGAGCCCCCGGCCGTACTTCGCGGCCCGCAGCCGCCGGGTGTCCGCCAGGATCTCCGGCCCACCCTTGCGATGGATCGCGCCGTCCACCCCACCGCCGCCGAGCAGCGAGGAGTTGGCCGCGTTGACGATCACGTCGACCCGCTGCACGGTGATGTCGCCTTCGAGCAGTGCGATGTCCACGACGACGCTCCTGAGTACGGTGTGGCAGACCGTGGCCGGGTGGTCCGCGCACAGGGTCTACAGCGGGGCGGTGTTGGTGATCTCGATCGGACGGCCCAGCGCCTTGCGGGCCAGCAGGGTCGCGCCGGCGATCGCGGCGGGCATCAGGAAGACCGCGCCCAGCGGGATCAGGAAGGTCAGGAAGACCGCCACCCCGAAGCCCAGGGTCAGGGGCTTGCGCGTGGCCAGGACCACCCGGCGGTGACGCAGGCGCCGGCCACGGCGCTGGAACGGCACACCGGTCAGCTCCAGGGCCAGCAGCCAGCCGCCGACCGCGGCGGCCAGCACCGGAATCGCCGTCTGCCCGATCACCGGGATCAGGCCGAGCAGGAACAGCGGGATGCCGACCAGGATCGAGATGCCGATGAGTTTGAGCGAGTCGACGAGGCTGCGCCGCAGCGACTCCCCGAAACTGATGTCGACCGCCTCCGGGACGCCACCGAACCGGTCCTCGACCAGCTCGGAGATCTTCTCGTAGAACGGGTCGCCGATCAGCAGCGTCACCGCGGTGAAGGTGAGCACCGACAGCAGGACACCGGAGCCGAGCACGGTCAGGCCGCCGAGCACCCGCATGAGCCCGCGCACCCACTCGGCCCAGTCGTCGGCGAACCAGGTGACCAGCGCGGCCAGGTCCGGCAGGTAGCGGATCAGCATGACCAGCGCGATCGTGTAGAGGATCCCGGAGATCAGCGCGGGCACCAGCCCGATCAGCAGCAGTCGTGGACTGCTCAGCACCAGGCCCAGCCCGCGGCCGAGCAACCCGGCGCCCGAGACGAACTCACGGAACGCCGACACCGGCCGGCTCAGATCACCACTCACGTCCCGGGAGCTTAGAGCCCGGACGCCAGATCCGCAGGGCCGGGCGCGCCGGTCCGGGGCTCAGCCGACCGGGTAGCGGCCCGATCTGACGAACCGCCACCAGCCCGGGCCCTGGTACGAGCGGTACCGGACCTCCTCCTCGAAGAAGTCGGACGGCTCCGGGATGCCCGGCTCCGTGGTGGAGGTCGGGTCGTCCGGGATGTCGGTCGGGCCGGGCGGGTCGGTGATCCGGGTCGGTGTCGGCACCGGCGGTTCGGTGAGCCGCGGCGGCCGGGTGCTCCTGGTGGTCTCCGGATCGGCGGGGCGGATGACCGTCACCGTCGTCACGACGACCGTCGGCCCGCCGGAGGGGGTGGCCGCCGGCTGACCCGGGTCGGCGGTGACCCGGGGCCCGGCGCCTCCGGTGGCGGATCCGGCGCCGCCGTCCGAGGTGGCCCCGATCGGCGCGGAGCCGATACCGCCCTCACCGCGGGGGTCGCCGAGCCCGGTCTGGGCTCCGAGCGCGGCCGGCCGTCCGGCGGGAGCCCCCAGGGCCCAGCCGGCCACCCCGGCGAACGGCAGCCCGGCGATCACCAACGCGAAAAAGACTGATTTAGGGGACAAGCGCACGTACAACGTACCGTTCGAAAGCCGGAAAAGGTTACGGCCGATCGGCATTCAGGAACGTGGAGATCCGCTCACGAAGCGCATTCCGGCTGGTCCAGATGATGCTGGGACGGTCGTAGACCTCCAGCTCGGCGTTCAGCAGCGCGGCGATCCGCTCCGCCCAGGCGGCCGGATGGGTCTCGTCCCCACGACAGCCCAGGACCAGGGCGCGGCCGGTGAACGCTTTCAGCGCCGCCTCGTCGGGCAGCGCCGGCTCCGGCCACACCGAGGCGACCTCCGGAGCCAGGCCGTCACGTTGCAGCTGCTCGACCCGCTGACGCAGGAAACTCCAGCCGGCCGGGGTGTTCCGGACCGCGGTGGGGATCTCCGGCTCGACCGCGTCGGCGATCATCGCGGCCTCCCCGGACTCGACCGAGGCGAGCAGACGCTCCAGCCGCTGCACGGACGCCGGCGCCCGGGTGCCGTCGAGCGGGGCGGGCAGATAGAGGACCACCCGCTCGAACCGGGCCGGGGTCTCGGCGATCAGCCGGCAGAGCGCGGCCGCGCCCATGCTGACACCGACCGCCCGGGAGGCGCCGGCCAGGTCGGCGACGGCGCGCAGGTCGGTGGCGAGATCGGCGAAACTCCACGGGCCGGGCGGCACGTCGGAGCGGCCGTGCCCACGGAAGTGGAAGAACACCCGGCGGCCGGTGACGGCGCTGCCGAGCGGGCGGGTGCCGGCGATGTCACCGGCGAGACCGTGCGCGAAGACGGTGACCGGGGTGCCCGTGCCGGTGGCGAGCTGCTCCACCCGTACCCCAGAAGGGAGAGTGACCACCTCGGTCGCCGGACCCGGCAGCGTCGGCCGGCCCGTCCTCGGCCCGGTCCGGTCGTTGCGCTGAAGGCGCGGACCGCCATCCGGAGGAGGCGGCCCGAACCGGATCACCAGAAGCCCTTGCCGTCCGACAGATCCTTCAGCCCGGGGCGGACGTCGAGGAGGTAGACCAGGGCGGCGGCGACACCGATCATGGTGATCATCATGATCCGGCCGGTCGCGGTGATCACCAGGCAGACGCCGATGATGGCGGCCCACGCGCCCTTGGGCAGCGTGCCGAGCGCCTGGAATCCCGGCCCCCGTTGCATCAGGCAGTGGACCAGGGCGACGAGTTGCACCGCGAGGGACACCAGGAGGACCGCCACGTCCACGATGGTGCGGACGTCTTGAAAGAAGAGGGGCGCTGCTGTGGCCATGAGGAAGAGTCTATGCCGCGGGCCCCGGCAGTGCCGGGGCCCGCTGAGCATGTCCGTCAGGAGTTGATCACTCCGCGGAGGCGGCCGGCTTGGCCCGCTTGCGCGGCTTCGGCGCGGCCGGGGCGGCCTCGACGGCCTTGGGCTCCTCGACGGGGGCCTCGACGGCCTTCGGCTGCTCGGTGCTCTCGATGTCGGCGTTGACCACCTCGGCAGCCTCGACGACACCGGTGCCGACCACGCGCTCGCCGCGGGAGACCAGCTCGTTGTAGACGGCGATGGCCCGCTCCGAGGCGACCTGGGCGAAGTTGGCGGCGGCGGTGGCCGCGTTCTCCCGGAGGGCGTTGAAGTCGGTGGTCTCGGCCTTGCCCCGCAGCTCGGAGGCCTTGCTACCGGCCTGCTCGTTGTAGGAGCGCAGCGAGGCGGCGGCCTTGTCGCTGAGCTCGGTCACCACGGCCGGGAGCTTGCGCAGCTGCTCGTAGGCGAGGTCACCGGCGCCGGCGGCGGCGTACAGCGGGGTCGGGATCTTGGTCTTGGTCGGCTCGGTCATGACTTCTCCTCGGCGATCGGGGTGGTCCGGGGCGCGTCGTCCGCGGGCTCGGCAGGCTCGGCGGGCTGCGGGTTGTTACGCGCGTTCTCATTGCGGAACGTCTCGTAGATCTGCGTCAGGGACTGCTTCTGCGCGATCGTGAGCTCCGGGTCGACCGCGATGGCGGCCAGCACGCCCTGCTGGCCCTCGCCATCGAGCAGTCCGGCCCGCAGATACATCGCGGGCGTCGACACTCGCAAGGCGCTGGCGATCTGGGCCAGCACCTCGGCGCTCGGTTTACGCAGGCCACGCTCGATCTGACTCAGGTAGGGGTTGCTCACCCCGGCCTTGTCGGCGAGCTGCCGGAGTGAGATCTTCGCGGTCTGCCGCAGGTCTCGGATGAAGGTCCCGATGTCCTCAGGCAGGTCCTTGGGTGCGGCCATGTCTCGAAGTTAGCCCGCCTTGCTAGCTCTTGCAAGCAAAACGCTAACTCCAGCTAGCGTGAACCGAGTCACCCCTGATTTATGCCCCTTAGAAGGTCGCGCGGACCTCGCCGACCGGCAGGCCACCACCCAGAACGACCTCCGGAAGTACGTCCGGGACCTCCACACCGAGCCGGCGCAGGGCCGCGAGCAGCACCGGACCACGCGCCCGGGCCGCGCCGTCGGAGATCTTCAGGGCCACCGCGCCGATACCGGGCATCGCCGCCGCGGCCACCCCGTCCGCGCCCTTCTTCACCAGCAGGCCGGGGATCGCCCCCATCAGCACGGTGTCGTCGGTCCCGGTGCCGGCCACCAACTCGGGGTTCGCCCGGATGGCGTCGGCGACCCGGCGCTCCGGTGTCCCCGGCTCCGCGTCGACGAGCGCCCGGAACGCGCGGGCCAGCCCGAGCGGGGAGATCGCGAAGATCGGCGCGCCGCAGCCGTCCACCCCGAGCGCCGCGATCGGCTCACCGGACAGCCGGCTGACCGCGTCGGCCAGCGCCTTCTGCAGCGGGTGGCCGACCTCCAGGTACGACTCCAGCGGCCACCCGTTGACAACACAGGTGGCGAGCATCCCGGCGTGCTTGCCGGAGCAGTTCATCAGGATCGGCTCGGCCTCGCCACCGGCCCGCAGCCAGTCCCGCCGTGAGGTCTCGCCGTGCGGCAGGTCGGCCGGGCAGCGCAGCGCCTCCGGACCGAGCCCGGCCGCCGCGAGCATCGCCCGCACCCGTTCCACGTGGAACGGCTCGGCGTCGTGACTGCCGCTCATCAGCGCCAGGTCCGCTTCCTCGCGCGGGACGAGACCCGAGGTCAGCAGCCCGACGGTCTGCAGCGGCTTGCTGGACGACCGCGGGAAGAACGGGCTCGTCACGTCACCGAGGCTCTCCCCACCGGGGACGGCGACGACACCGTGGTGGACGCTCTCCACAAAACCGGAACGGACGACTTCGGCAACGATCATCGGGGTGGAACTCCCAGCAGGTCACGGGCTTGAGCAGAGGTGAGCGGCGGCCGCTGGGCGAGCTGGGCGAACCCGACCGCCCGGGCGACCAGCTGCATGTCCGAATCGACCGGACGATTCTCGGCGTACGACAGGGTGTCGCGCGTGCCGACCCGGAGATGACCGCCGGTCGCGAGCGCCGTCAGCATCACCGGCAGGGTGCCCCGGTCCAGCCCGGTGGCCGAGAACGTGGTGCCCGGCGGCAGATCCCGGATCACCCGCTCGCAGGCGACCACCGCGGCCGCCGTGCCGGGCATCCCGCCGGGCACACCCAGCACCAGCTCGACGTGCACACCCCGGCCGGCCGGCAGACCGCGCTCGTCGAGCAGGCGGCGGAGGACGTCGAGCCCGGCCGCGTCGACGATCTGGTGGACCGGCACCACCCCGCGCTCCCACAACAGCGAGTACGCGGCGGCGTCACCCGGCGGGCAGAGGGCCATCTCGCCGCCGGCGCCGGCCCGGATGATCAGGCCGGTCGACTCCCGCAGCGCGGCCACCGTCTCGCGCAGCCGCCCCGGGTCGTCGCCGGTGGGCACGTCGATCGCCGCGGCGCCCAGCGCCTCGGACTCCTTGGCCGTCGCCACCAGCGCGGCCAGGCTCCCCGCGGTGTCCGCGCCGGTCGGGGCGACGGTGATCAAGGTCCCGGTCATGCCTCGCATACTGCCATGGGTCACCCGGCGTCGATGGCGGCCGCCGACTCCCCCACCGACAGGTCGGCATCGTCCGGGACATTTCGTTTCACCACTGCCAGCGCGACCATGCCCAGCTCGTGATGGCGGACCGCGGTGCCGATGAAACCGACGGCCCGGCCGGCCAGCTCGACCGGGGTGTGCCGGGCCGGCGGATGGTCACTTGCCACACCGTCCAGGTGCAGCAGAACCTGCCGGCGCGGCGGGCGGCCCAGGTTGTGCACCCGGGCGACCGTCTCCTGCCCCCGGTAGCAGCCCTTCTCCATGTGCACACTGGTGGCCATCAGGCCGATCTCGGCGGGGATGGTGCGGTGATCGGTCTCCCAGCCCAGCCGGGGGATGCCACGAGCCACACGGACCGCCTCGTACGCCCAGAGCCCGGCCCGCGCCACACCCAGCTTCTCGATCACCTCGTCCCTGCGGGCGCGCGGCACCAGCAGGTCGACCCCGAGCGGGACACGGCGGGCCAGGCCACCTTCGAAAGGGCGTACCGCATAGTTGCTCGTCGCACCGGGCGGAACCGACCCGGCGGCGAACCGGGCATCCGGCACCGCGCCCACCCTGGGCTCGGTGAGCTCCGGGAACAGCTCGGCCGCACCCGGCCCCACCAGGGACAACACGGCGATCTCGGCGGTCGCGTCACGGGGCTCGACCCGGGTGAAGAACCGCATCATCTCGAGATATTTCAGGAGCCCGGCACCCGCGCCCGGCTCGGTGTCCAGCCACGCCGTCGTCCCGTCCTCGGCGACCAGGGCGTGCTGCTCGATGTGCCCGTTCGGCGAGAGGACCAGCAACTCGGTGCCCTCACCCGCGCCGAGAGCGGACAGGTGCTGGGTGGTGATGGTGTGCAGCCAGCTCGCCCGCTCCTCGCCGGGAACCGCGATCACCTCACGGTTCGACCTGTCGACCAGGCCCACCCCGGTCTCCAGCAGACGCTGCTCGCGCACCGGATCGCCGAAGTGCGCCGGCACCCCGGCGTCGGCCGAACCCGGCTCCAGATCCTCGATCATGACGGTGGTCACTCGGCCTCCTTGCATCCGCCGCACACTCCGAAGAGCGAGACGTGTCCCACATCGACCCGGAAATCCCGCTCCCGCAACAACTGCTCGGTCACCGGGGTCAACACCGCCGGATCCACCTCCGAGATCGACCCGCACGACCGGCACACCAGATGGACGTGCTGGTGCTCGCCGGCCGCCGAATAGGTCGGCGAACCGTGCGACAGGTGCGTGTGATTCACCAGCCCGAGCTCTTCGAGCAGCTCAAGGGTCCGGTAGACGGTGGTGATGTTGACGCCGGCGGCACGCTCACGGACCGCGTTGTGCACCGTCTCGGGCGTCGCATGACCGAGATCATGCACCGCTTCGAGGATCAACTGACGCTGTGGGGTGAGCCGCAGACCCCTCTCGCGGAGCATGGCGGCTAGCGATGTGGCGGACACGTGACGAGCATAGTTCGGTCTCCACACCGCCGGTCGGCTTGCTGGACGGGGTGTCCCGGGCACGACCGCCCCGGACTCCCCCGTCTCCTCGACCTGCCGGGGTTACTCAGCCACCGATGCGCAGCAGCCGGGCCGACATGTGCGGCTTCAGACCGCTCTGGCCGACCGCGATCTCCTGCGCGTAGAGCAGCGCGCCCTCGACCACACCGAACAGCCGGTGGCCGCCGGTCACCGGCAGACCCGACGGCGTGTACGCCACCGCGTCGGCGGTCATCTCCAGCCGGGTGGTGGCCGTCTTGCCCAGGTACAGCTCGGCCACCCCGTCCGGGCGGATCATCGTGGCCTCCATCTCGTCGCCCGGCCGGCCGTCGACCAGCACCGGACGCCAGAACCCGGACTCGACCAGCGCCTGACCGGCCGGCTTCGAGTCGTCGTCGAGCAGCCAGGCCCTCGACTCGTACCGCAGGAAGTCCCGGCCGTCGTGGCTGATCCGGATCTCCTGGGCGAAGTCGTAGTCCTCCTCCTGCGGGAACCCGCCCTGACCCCGGCCCCGCCACAACCCGATGAACGGCAGCAGACCCAGCAGCGACTGGTGCAGGTCCGGACCGGACCGCAGATCGTGGGTGTCCTCATAGGGATAGCGCTCGACCGGTGGGGCGTTGAGCCACGGCGGCGGTCCCAGCGGGTTTTCCGTCTCGTTGCTCACCAGCGTCCCCTCGAAATGCGCATTGCCAGATAGCCGAAGCCGCCGGCCAGACCGCCCAGAGCGGCCACCAGCAGACTCACGAACCCGATTTCCGTAACCATGACCGGCCCATCCTATGCTGGCGCCATGACACGCCTGCTCGTCGTCAAGGCCACCGCCGGAGCCGACGCGCCGGAACGCTGCAACCAGGCGTTCAACGTGGCCGGCACCGCCGCGACCGCCGGTGTCGACGTGTCGTTCTGGCTGACCGGAGAATCCACCTGGTTCGCCCTGCCCGGCCGGGCCGCCGAGTTCACGCTGCCGCACGCCGCCCCGCTGCCCGACCTGATCGAGCTGCTGCTGGAAACCGGCCGGATCACCGCCTGCACCCAGTGCGCGGCCCGCCGCGAGATCGGCCCCGGCGACGTGCTCCCCGGCATCCGCATCGCCGGCGCCGCGGTCTTCGTCGAGGAGATCATGTCCGAGGGCGCGCAGGCGCTGGTCTACTGAGCGCCGGTCTACTGAACGCCTGCTACCAGGCTTTCCTACCGGCAGCCGGTGGTCACTTCTCGCCGGCAGCCGGCGGTCGCTTCTTACCGGCAGCCGGTGGTCACCGAGATCCGGGACCGTTCGCCGTTCGCGGTGGCCACGACCGATTCGGACCCGTTGCGGTACGCCCACCCGCTCGCGTCCATCCACACCGGCTCCGCGTCGGCGGGCACCGCACCGGCCCCGTCCGCCTGGAAGGTGGCCGCCGTGCCGCCGTCCGGGCAGACCACCGCGCCCCGGACCGTGGCCGCGGACTCCCGCAGCATCTCCGGCACCGCTCCCGCCGCCGGATCCTCCCGGTCGAGCCCGTCCACGGTCGGCCGGCAGCCGGTGAAGACCGACAGGTTCAGCACCTGGTCCTGCGACTGCGCCTCGGCCCGCACCCCGACGTACTCCCCCGCATCGGCGAAGAACGACAACCGGGTGCCACCACGGGTGGCCAGCACCGACGCGCCGTAAGCCGCCGGAAGCCCGTCCGCCAGCCCGCGAAGGGCCTCTTGGGCCTCACCTTCGGGCACGTAGAGCGTGACGTCCCGGGTGGCCTCCAGCCCGTCCCGGACCGGGGTGATCGCACACTCGGTGAGCCGCAGCTCCCCGATCCGCAGCACCCACCGCTCGTCCTGCACCACTTCGACGACGGTCCCCGCGACGGTACGCAGAACCGGCAGAGCCTGCCCGATGTCCCGCTGCTCGGGCACGGTGGCCGGATCGTTGCGCACCGACCAGAAGACCGCCCCGGTCAGCAACACACCCCAGGCAGCCACCACACCCCAGGTCCACCACCGCCGCTTCGGACCAGCAGGCGGTGGTGGATCCACATACCCTGGCCCCGTCACGGCAGCCATGGTGCCATGCAGGGGTCAGATGTCGAATGCCGCCCGTAGCGCGACGTCCGCGAAATGCCGGCTCGCATCACCCAGAACCGCGGTCCGCGATCTCAGACTCTTCTTGTCGATTGAGCCGACACGGTAGAAAAGGAAGGTACCGAGCGGCGTTCCGTTGCTGTCGTTGAGACCGGGCATCCCTACCTTCGGCTCCAGAACATCCGATAACGGGACGACAAGGACCCCGTTTTGATCACCGATAGTCGCATCGTTTCCGACGATCACCACACTGCGCTCGTGGCCGAATCGCTCAACTGTCCAGACATCCCCGCGCTTCATGCCACGTCCTGTTCGAAGATGCGATCGAGGCCGTCTTCCCTCCAGCCCGGCGGCTCGTCGGGGTGGAGGCGGAAGAACTCCGCGCTCAACTCGGCCGACTCGATGATGGCCTGCCGCCAGGCTGCGTGGGACAGCCACTGTGACAGGGTCATCCCCTTGGCTTCGGCAGCCATCCGGGCGGCCATCAGCGACTGCCGCTCGATGTCCACGGTCACCGGCTCGGGTGTCCGCGCCAGCCGAGTCGCCTCACTCTCCGTACCAGGCATACGACCAGGGTATGCCAGAACCTGCGCACACTTCTCGTGTTTCACCGTCATGGCGCTAGGTTATATGCGACTAGTCCCTCAGTCCAAAGTCGACGATTTCTCCGGCGCTGCTCCGACGTGTGATTCCAGGATCGCGCGGTACTCCGGAGAGCTCAGAAAACGCTCGATCATCTCGGTGCTGCCCGGGGTGAAAGGCCTGTCCAGAACCTCTTTCGCCGGGATGAAGAGCATGGCCGCGCCCTCGCCGAGGACCACGTCTTCCTGATCGGCTGAAGTCACTCCGTAGAAGTAGTTCTTGGTGCGGTTCTGCTCGGGTAGTTCCTGGCAGGCGAACAGGCGCAGGGGCTCGTCCGGGCGTAGTTCGGTCTCCTCCCACAACTCGCGGGTGGCGCCCTCCTGCGGGGTCTCGCCGTCCTCGATCGCGCCGCCGGGGAGGCCCCAGACGTTCGGGTAGTACGGGGCCTTGTCGTCGCGCAACTGCAGCAGCACCGCGCCGGTACGGTCGATCAGGAACGTGCAGGCGACATGGATCAACGGTCGGTCCTCTCAGCTGTTGGCGAGACGGCGTAGGGCGCCCTCGGCCACGTCGGTGCGTGTCGTGTACCAGAACGGGGGCAGCGACCGGCGTAGGAACGGGCCGTACCCACGGGCCGTCTCCAGGCGGGAGTCCAGGACCGCCACCACGCCCTTGTCGCCTGTCGAGCGGATCAGCCGGCCGACACCCTGGGCCAGGCGGACGGCGGCGATCGGGACACTGACCGCGGAGAAGCCGGAGCCACCGGAGGCGTCGACCGCGGCGGCCCGGGCGGCGGCCAGCGGCTCGTCGGGGCGCGGGAACGGCAGGCGGTCGATGACGACCAGCTGGCACGCGTCACCGGGCACGTCGACGCCCTGCCAGAGCGACATCACGCCGAAGAGGCAGCTCGCCTGGTCCTCCTTGAACTTCCGTACCAGAATCGGCAGTGTCTCCTCGCCCTGAAGAAGGATCGGCAGATCCGTCTTGGCCCGCAGCAGCTCAGCGGCCTGGGTGGCGGCCTTGCGGGAGGAGAACAGCCCGAGGGTGCGACCGCCGAGCGCCTCGACGAGACGCAGCAGCTCGGCCCCGGCGGCGTCCGGCAGACCGGACATGCTGGGCCGGGGCAGGTGCGCCGCGACGTAGAGGATGCCCTGTTTCGGATAGTCGAAGGGCGAGCCCACGTCGAGCGAGGTCCAGCCGTCGCCGGACGAGGCCGCACTGTCGGCGGGCAGCCCGAGGGACCGCGCCACGGTGTCGAACTTGCCACCGAGGGTCAGCGTGGCGGAGGTCACCACCACGGTCCGGTCGGCGTACAGCGCCTCGGAGAGGGTGTTGGCGACCGAGAGCGGGGCGACCACCAGGGCCCGCCGGCCGCTGCCGAAGTCGGACTTCTCGATCCAGGCGACGTCGAACTTGTTCTCCTCCAGCAGCCGCTGCGACGTACTGGAAAGCTCGTCAAGAACTGCTTTGGCCTGCTGTTTGCCGACCGGGTCGGAGTCGTCGGCCTTGATCTCGCCGATCGAGGCGAGCCCGGACCGGGTGGCCGACTCCAGGGTGGCGACGGCGAGGCGCAGCCGCTCGGGCAGCCCGTTGGTGAGCCGCTCGGCGGGCAGGTCGGCGAGGCAGACGGTCAGCTCGTCGGCGGCCTGGGCCAGCTGCTCGGCGGCGGACGGGGTGATCATCGTGCGGGCGCGACGGCCGGCCCGCTCGACCGCCTCCGCGGTGATCTCGGCCTGGGCCGCGGAGGAGACCCGGTCGGCCAGCTCGTGCGCCTCGTCGACGATCAGCAGCTTGTGCGGCGGGACGATCTGCCGGTCGGCGATCATGTCGACGGCGAGCAGGCTGTGGTTGGTGACGACGATGTCGGCCTCGCGGGCGCGGACCCGGGAGGCCTCGGCGAAACACTCCTGCCCGTAGGGACACCGGCCGGCGCCGACGCAGTCCCGCGCCGGCATCGACACCTGACGCCAGACCACGTCGTCGACACCGGGATCCAGGTCGTCGCGGTCGCCGGTCTCGGTCTTCTCCGCCCACTTGCGGATCCGCAGGATCTGCTTGCCGATCTTGCCGGCCTCGCCGAGCCACTGACCGGCCTTGGGCGCGGGCGGGGCGGAGTCGAAGAGGGTGTCGGTCGGCTCCTGCTCGTCGGCGTGCTCGAGTTTTGCCGCGCACAGGTAGTGGTGGCGGCCCTTGAGCACGGCGAACGTCGGCCGGCGCCCGAGCACCGGCTGAACCGCCTCGGCCAGCCGGGGCAGGTCGTGGGCGACCAGCTGGTTCTGCAGGGCCAGGGTGGCGGTGGAGACCACCACCGGGCCCTCGACGAGCAGGGCCGGGGTCAGGTAACCGAGGCTCTTGCCGGTGCCCGTGCCGGCCTGGACGAGCAGGTGCTCCTTGTTCTTGACGGCCTTGTCGATGGCCTCGACCATCGCCTGTTGGCCGGGGCGGGCGGAACCACCGGGAACCGCCCCCACGGCGGCGGCGAGGATCTGCTCGGCGGAGGCCTTCTTCTTACTGGCTGCGGGCACGCAGGAACCGTACCCGCCACCACCGACATCTTCGGGTCACCGTTAGGGTGCACCCATGCCGAGCGAGATGGTCCGGGTCATCTACACGAAGTACGACGGTTCGGCTCATCGTGACTACCCGGCCCGCAAGCTGGCGGAGGACGACCTCGGCATCTGGGTCGGTGTGACACGCGGCACAGCCTCGGTCTACCACGGCCGCCCGTCGGTGGAGCAGATCCCGTTCGTGCTGCTCATCCCGCACTACGCGTGGTGGACCGGGATGTTCAACCCGCCCCCGCGGACCAGTGAGGTCTACTGCGACATCACCACCCCGGCCCGCTGGGAGGGTGACACCGTGCACATCGTCGACCTGGATCTGGACGCGGTGCGCCGCCGCGAGTCCGGCCTGGTCGAGCTGCGCGACGAGGACGAGTTCGCCGAGCACCGGGAGGCCTTCGGTTACCCGGAGGACCTGGTCGGGCACGCCGAGGCGGCCGCTGAATACCTGATGGGCGCGCTCGGCGACGGCACCGAGCCGTTCGCCTCGCACTACCGCAAGCATCTACTCGAAGTCACCCAGGACTAGTTCTTTCTTGAAATCGGCCGGGGCTACGGCGGGGCCAGGAGTGCGCCTGACCTCGCCTCGCACTCGGCCGATTTCAAGAAAGAACTAGCTTCTCCGGGTTCTGCTGGTTGAAGACGCCGGTGATGCGACCGTTGTCGACGGTGATCGCGGCCACCACCAGCAGCTGACTGCCGTCCGGGTTGCGGCCGCTCATCAGCAGCGCGGCCGAGCCGTTCACCACCACCGGTTCGACCTTCAGATCAGTGGCGCCGGCCAGCCGGTGGGTGACCAGGCCGATGATGAAGCGGGCCACCTTTTCGGCGCCGAGGACCGGGCGCAACGCGGCACGCACGACGCCGCCACCGTCGCCGATGGCGACCACGTCAGGGGCCAGGACCGCGGCCAGCGTACGCATGTCGCCGTCCTGCGCCGCGGCCAGGAACGCACTCAGCAGCCGCCGTTGCTCGGGCAGCCCGGCGGTGTGCCGCACCTGCCCCTCGGCGACCGCCTTACGAGCCCGGGAGGCGTGCTGCCGGGCCGCCGCCGGTGTGCTGTCGAGCACCGCCGCCACCTCGTCGAACGGCACCGCGAACGCGTCGTGCAGGACGAACGCCACCCGCTGCTCGGGGGTCAGCCGCTCCAGCACCACGAGCAGGGCGATGCTGACCTGATCCGCCAGTTCGGCGTGGTCGGCCGGGTCGGCGTCGGGTTCGACCACGAAGGCGGGCAGCCATTCACCGGGGTACGTGTTCCGGCGTACCCGCGCGGAATTGAGCTGGTCCAGACAGATCCGTGCGGTGACCGTGGTGAGCCACCCCCGTACGTCACGAATGTCCTCGTCCCGCTGTTGCGCGTAGCGCAGCCACGTCTCCTGGACGGCGTCCTCGGCCTCGGCGCGGTTGCCGAGCATCCGGTAGGCGACCGCCGTCAGGTGGGAACGGTGGGCTTCGAAGTCGGTCACGGACGGCGACGGCATGACACGAATTCTGCGCGACATTGCCCGTTCTCGCCTATCGGCTGTGCCACAGTATGAAACACCCATATCGTACGAATCGGATGGTGACTGGTGCAGGAGATGGCAGCGATCGCGGGCGGACTGGCCGGGCTCGCCGGAGCCGGTGGCGCGGTCACCGTCGCCCTGATCCGCCGGCGCCACCCCTGGCTCACCGCCGGGCACGCGCTGACCGGCCCGGAGACGATCGACCCGCTGCCCGGCGTGATCAAGCTCGGCCTGTCCGGGATGACCGTCGTGGTCACCCCGGGCCCGCGTGGCGAGCTGTACCTCGGCCCCGGCGACCCACAACCCGGCCGGACCCTGCGCCGCCTGGTGCTGGCCCCGCTCTTCACCCGGGCCGGCGCGAACGGCGGCCGCCTGTGGCCGGACCAGCGCGCGTCGTTTCGGCTGGTCATCGAATTCGGCGGCGGCAACCGGGATCCGGAGGCGCTGCTGCGTGCCTACCGGATGCTGGACCAGCAGTTACGGGACCACGCCGGCCTGCTCAGCAGCTGCCGGGACGGAAAGCTGCGGCTCCGGGCGGTGACCGTGACGGTGGCCGGGGCGGTCGACGTCCGGGAGCTGCTGGCCGCCGAACCGGTGCGGTACGCGTTCGCCGACGGCGACTTCGACGACCTCGGCTCCCACTCGGCCCCGCCGACCCTGGTGCCGATGGTCAGCGAGCCGTGGACCCGCCGGTTCGGCTGGGACGGCCGCGACTCGATCACCGCCGAGGAACGGCACCAGCTGCACGCCCTGATCCGGGCGGCACACGCCGACGGCCGGACGGTACGCATCTCCGGGCTCCCGGACGGCACCCGCAAGGACCGGGCCGCGATCTGGACCGAACTGAGCGCCGCCGGCGTGGACGTGATCGCCGACACCGATCTGACCGGCCTGGCCCGGCACCTGCGCCGCCTCCCCATCGCTCCCACCGCTCTCACCAGGGCGATCGTCCGTCCCGCGGCACGACCCGACGCACATCGTTCAGAGAGTCGTCACGAGCCGGTTTGAAGACCGTCGTGAGGGGTGAACCCGCACGGACCGATAGCATGCGTTCGGAGATCCATTCATATAGAGCCCGCCGATCGAGGTCCCCGCCGTGAAGTTCTCATTCCGCCCCGTCGAGGGTGCCTTCTACGAGCTCTTCACCAGGGCCGCCCAGAACCTGGTCAAGGGCACCGAGTTGCTGAACGAGCTGGCGCTGCCCGGTGTGGACGTCCAATCCGTCGCGGACCGGTTGAGCGATGTGGAACACGACAGCGACTCGATCACGCACGAGCTCTACAAGAAGATCAACTCCACTTTCATCACCCCGTTCGACCGGGAGGACATCTACTCGCTCGGCTCCCAGCTGGACGACGTGATGGACCACCTGGAGGCGGCCGGAAACCTGCTCTACCTGTACGGGCTCACCGATCTGCCCTCCCTGCCCCGCGAGATGCACGAGCTGGTCACCGTGCTCGACACGCAGGCCAAGGTGACCGCCGAGGCGATGCCGAAACTGCGCTCGCTGAAAGGCATGGAGGAGTACTGGATCGAGATCAACCGGCTGGAGAACGACGGTGACCGGGCGTACCGGATGCTGCTCGTCCGGCTCTTCTCCGGTGAGTACGACGCGCTGACCGTGCTCAAGATGAAAGAGGTCGTCGACGAGCTGGAAGCCGCCTGCGACGCCTTCGAGCACGTGGCGAACACCATCGAGACCATCGCGGTCAAGGAGTCCTAGACCGTGGATGCCACCCTGATCGCCGTCATCGCGGTGATCCTCGCCGCGATGGCCTTCGACTACACGAACGGCTTCCACGACGCGGCGAACGCCATCGCGACCAGTGTCAGCACCCGGGCGCTCACACCCCGGGTAGCCCTCGCGATGGCCGCGGTCGGCAACTTCATCGGCGCGCACCTGGGTACCGAGGTCGCCAAGACCGTCGGGGACGGCCTGGTCGATCTGCCGACCGGCATCCCCAGCCTGGGCATCGTCTTCGCCGGTGTGCTCGGCGCGATCACCTGGAACCTGATCACCTGGTACTTCGGGCTGCCC
Organism: Actinoplanes couchii; assembly: GCF_016862075.1. GTDB lineage: Bacteria > Actinomycetota > Actinomycetes > Mycobacteriales > Micromonosporaceae > Actinoplanes > Actinoplanes couchii. The sequence goes on from NZ_BOMG01000049.1 coordinate 95,273, forward strand.
TCCAGCTCGTCACACGCGCTCTTCGGCGGCCTGGTCGGCGCGACGCTCTTCGCCACCGTCGGCAGCGTCCAGTGGGACAACATCATCAACAAGGTGCTGATCCCGATGGTGGTGTCGCCGCTGGTCGGCCTGGTGCTCGGCTTCATCGTGATGATCGCGATCATGTGGATCTTCCGGCGCGGGCACCCCGGCCGGCTGAACCGCGGTTTCCGCTGGGCACAGACCGTCTCGGCGGCGGCCATGTCCATCGGGCACGGCATGCAGGACGCGGCGAAGACCATGGGCATCGTGGTGCTGGCCCTGTACACCGGTGGCATCCAGTCGTCGTCGACCGACATCCCGGAGTGGGTCTACTGGACGTCGGCCACCGTGCTGGCGGCCGGCACCTACGCCGGTGGGTGGCGGATCATCCGCACTCTCGGCCGCAAGATCATCGACCTGGGCCCGGCCGAGGGCTTCGCCGCCGAGACCGTGGCCAGCTCGGTGCTCTACTTCAACGCCCTGGTCCTGCACGCGCCGATCTCGACCACCCACACGATCACCTCGGCGATCATGGGCGTGGGCGCGACCAAGCGCCTCAGCGCGGTCCGCTGGAACGTAGCGGGCAACATCGTGATCGCCTGGATCACGACGTTCCCCGCCGCCGCCTTCTTCTCCTGCGTGATCTACTTCATCGTCCGGCCACTCTTCGTCTGAGCCGCGCCCCTCATCTTCGTTCGAGGCGCGCCTGTCAGCTTCGTCCGAGGCGCGCCTGTCAGCTTCGTCCGAGCCGCGCCTGTCAGCTTCGTTCGAGGCGCGTCTCTCGCGCGTCTTTCATTTTCGCCTGAGACGCGGCGTTCCTCTTCGTCTGCGGCGCGCCTCTCAGTAGTTGACGCCGACCTGCTCGCGCAGCGTGTCCAGCAGCGCCATCACCTCGAGCGTCGTCGAGTGCGGCACCAGCGGGCTCTCCAGCTCCCCGGCGAGCAGGCAGCGCTGCACCTCGGCCGCCTCGAACTGGTAACCCTTGCCCTCGAACGGGAACTCGAACGTCTCCGGCTCTTTGCCGTCCACGTTCAGCACGAACGAACGTGGCACGAAGAACCCCTCCGGCAGATCGATCCGGCCGCCGGTGCCGGTGATCGCGGCAGCGTTCCGGCTCGGGCCGTTGATGCTGCAGGTCAGAGCAGCCACCCCTCCGCCCTCGTAGCCCAGCAGAATGCCGGTGGTCTCATCCACCCGCTCCGGGGTGAGATGCGCCCAGGCCTGCGCCGACGCCGGCACCCCGAGGATCAGGTGGGCCAGGTGGATCGGGTAGACACCCAGGTCGAGCAGGGCGCCACCGCCCAGTTTCGGGTCACGCAGCCGGTGCGACGCCTCGAACGGCCCCTGCAACCCGAAGTCGGCGTGGATCGTGCTGACCGCACCGATCGCACCGGACGACACCAGCTCGGCGATCTTGCGGATGGCCGGGTTGAGGCGCATCCACATGGCCTCCATCAGGAACACCCCGCGCGAGTGCGCCGCCTCCAGCAGCAACGCGGCCGACGGCAGGTCCAGGGTGATCGGTTTCTCGACGAGCACGGCCTTGCCCGCTTCGATGCACAGCATCGCCGCATCCAGGTGGAAGGCGTGTGGCGTCGCCACGTAGACCACGTCGACGTCGTCGTCGGCGGCCAGCTCCGCGTAGGAGCCGTGGGCGCGGGCGAAACCGTGCTCCTGCGCGAAAGCCTCCGCGTTGGCGAGGCTGCGCGAGCCCACGGCAGCGAGCTCGGCGCCCTCCACCAGTTTCAGGTCGGCGGCGAATGCACTGGCGATCCCGCCGGGGCCGAGAATGCCCCAGCGAACCTTCTGTCCGGTCATGATCATTACGGTATCTCCCCCGCCGTCGGCTGCGAACCCATCCTCCCACCGGCGCCCGGCTGGTTCGGGAGTTGTCCACAGGCGCCGGGTGCGGCACGAGCCGATGTGGATAACGTATCGCCGCCGGCCCACACGGTGGCAGGATCGGTCCGGTGACCGACTCGATGTCGCTACCGCCCGCCATGTCGCAACGAGCACGGGAGTTCACCGGGCCACCCGTCCCGGCCCGCCCCGCCGCCACCGTCGTGCTGCTCCGGCCACACGACGACACCTTCCAGGTCTATGTGCTGCGCCGCGCCGCGACGATGACCTTCGGTGGCCTCTACGCCTTCCCCGGCGGCGCCGTCGACCCGTCCGACCGCCCGACGACGATCCGCACCGACTGGCCCGACCGCCTCGGCGTCCCACCGGCGGAGGCGCACGCTGTCGTGGGCGCCGCCGCCCGCGAGCTGTTCGAGGAGACCGGTGTCCTGCTGGCCGGCCCCCGCTCCGAGCCGGACCGCACCATCGCCGCCACCGACTCGCCGGAGTGGGAGGCCGACCGCGCCGCCGTCCAGGCCCGCACCCTGTCCATGACCGATCTGCTGGCCCGCCACGACCTGCGCCTCCGCGACGATCTGCTGCTGCCGTGGTCCCGCTGGATCACCCCGGAGTTCGAGCCACGCCGCTACGACACGTGGTTCTTCGCCGCGCTGCTCCCCGAGTCCCAGGCCACCCGGGACGTCTCCGGCGAAGCCTCCACAACAGCCTGGATCCCCCCAACCGAGACCACGCTGCCGATGCTCCCACCCACCCGCCGGACGTTGGCCGAGATCGCCGCCCACCCGACGATCCCCGAGGTGGTGGCCGCTTCCACCCACCGCGACGCCGCCACCCCCTTGACCCCACGGATAGTCATCACCCCGGACGGAAAGGCCCAACTTCAACTGCCCTGATTTTTGTACGCCCGACAAACAGCCCCGCCCCGTCCCGCGACGCAGGCGCCACTCAAGACCGCCCAGCGACCGCCGGGCCGGATGCGACGGTCACCGAAGAACAAACGCCACCCCGCGCCGCCGGCCTGGCGGCCAATCGCGGCGTCGGCCGCGGGCCGTTACCGACCGGCAGGTTCGGCGGCGGGCCGTTACCGACCGGCACAGGTTCGCCGGCTGCGACCAGGAACTGGCGCGAGGTCGACAGGCAGCTACCAGACCGGGCAACTATCACCCACTTGCCACGACCCGGCGACCCGGCACAGCTTGACGACCCGGCACAGCTTGACGACCCGGCACAGCTT
>NZ_BOMG01000050.1 GCF_016862075.1 Actinoplanes couchii
CACAGCTTGACGACCCGGCACAGCTTGACGACCCGGCACAGCTTGACGACCCGGCACAGCTTGACGACCCGGCACAGCTTGACGACCCGGCGTGGCTCGGCGACCCGGCACGGCTCAGCGACCTGACGCGCCTTGACGGACCGGCACGGCTCGGCGAACCGCACCGGATTCGGTCTCGGCCAGGATGTCCAGCGGTAGATCCGCCGTCAGTGCTGTGAGCAGCGCGGACACGCGGGGGCCGTTACTGACGCGACTTGGCGAGCTGACGGGCTGCCGCCGGAAGGGCGCGTGGGTAGGTGCCTGCAGCAGGGCCGAGGGTGAGCACCGCGATTCAGCCCGGCGTCGGGACACCCCGTCCATCGCCGGGCTGGACGCAAGTGGTCGAGGCTTGTCTCGTTGACGGCCTCGACGTGTCACCAGGCCCGGCGCAGAGGTGGTAGGCGGTGACCATCGCATCTGGCCCGGCGGTCGCGGGGTGGGCTGGTGGGGCGCCTGGCTCGCGTTGGCGGGACTGGAGGTGTGGATCTGCGGGAGGTGTCTGGCGTACCGGAAAAGGAACGCCGGTCCGGGCAGGAGCCGGACCGGCGTTGAAAACCCTGAGAAGGGCAGGCCTTGCGGATTTGGCTGCTGAAGCAGCCGGGCATTGCGTGGCCGACGGCCAGCACCGCCGGGACATCCCGGGACCGACAGCCGGAGCCGCCGGAATACCCCGGGACCGACAGCCGGAGCCGCCGGAATACCCCGGGACCGACAGCCGGAGCCGCCGGAA
>NZ_BOMG01000051.1 GCF_016862075.1 Actinoplanes couchii
CCCCGGGACCGACAGCCGGAGCCGCCGGAATACCCCGGGACCGACAGCCGGAGCCGCCGGAATACCCCGGGACCGGCAGCCGGAGCCGCCGGGCATTGTGGCTTCGGCAGGTGGAGCCGCCGGAACCGGCTGGACCGGCGACCGGCGACCAGCGACCAGCGACGCGGCAGGTGGGGCGAGGGTCAGCCGAAGCGGCCGGTGATGTAGTCCTCGGTCTTCTTCTGGGTGGGGTTGCTGAAGATCTTCTGGGTGTCGTCGTACTCGATCAGGCGGCCGGGGTCGCCGGTCTTCTCGATGGAGAAGAAGCCGGTCTTGTCGCTGACGCGGGCTGCCTGCTGCATGTTGTGCGTGACGATGATGATCGTGAACTGGTCCTTCAGTTTGAACATCAGGTCCTCGATCGCCAGCGTGGAGATCGGGTCCAGGGCCGAGCAGGGCTCGTCCATCAGGACGACCTGGGGCTGGACCGCGATCGTGCGGGCGATGCACAGGCGCTGCTGCTGGCCGCCGGAGAGACCCGCGCCGGGACGGTCGAGGCGGTCCTTGACCTCGTCCCACAGGTTCGCGGAGCGCAGGGACTTCTCGGCCGCGTCGTCCAGGGTCGACTTCTTGCGGACGCCGTTCAGCTTGAGGCCGGCCACCGCGTTCTCGTAGATCGACATGGTGGGGAACGGATTGGGCCGCTGGAAGACCATGCCGATCATGCGGCGGACCGCGGTGACGTCCACGTCCGGGTCGTAGATGTTCTGGTCGTCGATCGTCAGGCTGCCCTCGATGCGGGCGCCCGGCAGGACCTCGTGCATGCGGTTGATGGACCGCAGGAAGGTCGACTTGCCGCAGCCCGACGGGCCGATCAGAGCCGTGATCGTCTTCGGCTCGACGGTCATCGAAACGCTGTCGATCGCCTTGAAGTTGCCGTAGTAGGAGGAGACGTTCGTCGCCTCGATGCGCTTGGCCATGGAAGACACCTTCTTTACCGGGACAGCTTGTTGCGACGGGCGAGCAGCTTCGCCGTGACGGTCAGGACGAGGACCAGGACGACCAGGGTGAGTGCGGCGGTCCAGGCGCGGTCCGGCGCGAACTTGGAGGCGTCTCCGGCCTGCTGGTAGACGAAGAGCGACAGCGACTGCTGGTTTCCGGCGAACGGGTCGAAGTTGATCGCCGCGGCGCCACCGGCGACCAGCAGAACCGGGGCGGTCTCACCGGCGGCGCGGGCCACGGCGAGCATCACACCGGTGACGATGCCGGGCAGCGCGGTCGGCAGGACGACCTTGAGGATGGTCTTCCACTGGGGAACACCCAGCGCGTACGAGCCCTCCCGCAGCGGTCCGGGGACGAGGCGCAGCATCTCCTCGGTGGACCGGACGACGGTCGGCAGCATCAGCACCGCCAGGGCGAGCGAGGCGGCGAAACCGGAGAACCGGGGCTGGCCGTTGTTGAACCACGGGCTGACGATGAGCACCCAGAACGACAGGATGAACAGACCGGCCACGATCGACGGGATACCGGTCATCACGTCGACGAAGAAGCGGACGGTGCCGGCGAACTTGCCCCGGCCGTACTCGACCAGGTAGATCGCGCCGAGCACACCGAGCGGAACCGCCATCAGGGTGGCGATGCCGACCTGCTCCAGGGTGCCGATGATGGCGTGGTAGGCGCCACCCAGCGGGTCACGGGCGCCGATGTTGTTCATCGAGGTGCCGAAGAAGTCGCCGTCGAGGCGGTTGACGCCCTTGGAGACGAGCGTCCAGACGACCGAGGCGAGCGGCAGGATCGCCAGCACACAGGCCGCGTAGATCAGCGACTTCATGGTGCGGTTGGTGGCGGCCCGGGAGCCTTCCACCGAGCTGGCCACGAAGTAGAGCGCGACCAGGTAGAAGACGGCGCCGAGGAAGACGACGAGCACCCAGTTGCCGATGTCGAGGCCGAGCACGAGCGCGGCGGCAACCGCGAACGAGACCACGGCGACGAGCACGTTGGTCAGCACCGGGAGCTTCTTGCTCCGGATGTTGTCCGGCGTCATGACGACGCCGGGGGCTTCCCTCTCGATGATGCTCATGCGGCACTGTCCCGGAACTCGCGACGGCGGTAGATGATCGCCCGCGCCGTCATGTTGACCACCAGCGTGATCGCGAAGAGCACCAGACCGGAGGCGATCAGGGCGCCACGGCCCGTCGCGTTGGCCTCGCCGAAGGAGTTCGCGATGTTGGCGGCGATGGAGTTGCCGCCGTTCTCGATCAGGTTGAACGAGATGTTGAAGGCGATGCTCAGCGTCAGGGCCAGGGCGATGGTCTCACCCAGGGCGCGGCCGAGGCCGAGCATGACCGCGGCGATGACACCGGGCTTGCCGTACGGCACGACCGCGGTCCGGATCATCTCCCAGCGGGTGGCGCCGAGGGCCAGGGCGGCTTCCTCGTTCATGCCGGGCGTCTGCTGGAAGACCTCGCGGGACAGCGAGGTGACGATCGGCAGCACCATGATTGCCAGCACCAGGCCACCGAGCAGGATCGACTGACCGAAGGGGCCGTCCCCACCGAACAGCGGGATCCAGCTGAAGTACTCGTTGAGCCAGAGCGAGAAGTCGCGGACCGGCTGCTGGAAGACGTCGCGACCCCAGAGACCGAAGACGACACTGGGTACGGCGGCGAGCAGGTCGATCACGAAGCCCAGCGGGGTGGCCAGGCGACGGGGCGCGTAGTGCGAGAGGAACAGCGCGATGCTCAGGGCGATCGGCACCGCGACGATCAGCGCGATGATCGAGCTGAGCACGGTGCCGAAGGCGAGCGCCGCGATACCGAACGACGGGTCCGCCTCGTTCGGGAACCACTTCAGCTCGGTGAAGAAGTTCGCGTTGTTCGCGGAGAGGGCGGGAGCTGCTTTGGAGATCAGGAAGACGGCGATCGCGACGATGATGACCAACACCATCGCGCCGGAGGCCGTGGACAAGGCCCGGAAGCCCGTCTCGATCGAGAATCTGGCCTTCTTGGGCAGTGCGCCACCGCCACCGAGCGGGGGCTCGTTGAAACTACTCGGAGAAGTGCCGTAGCCGGCGCCCTGACCGCGACTCGAGGTCGCGGCCAGGTCGCCGGCAGTGGCGTTCTCCGAGCGGGAAGGGTAGTCACCCATCTGCGCGCTCGCTGTCAAATCGGAGGGATTGGCGGTTGATCAGGCGATCGCGGCGACGGACGCCTCGACCTTGGCGCGCAGCGTCTCCGGCAGCGGGGCGTAACCCAGCTCGCCGAGCGCCTTCTGGCCCTCAGCGCTGGCCGTGTACTTCAGGAAGGCCTGAACCTCCTTGGCCTTGGTGCTGCCCTTGCTGCAGGCGATCTCGTAGGTCACCAGCACGATCGGGTACGCACCCGCGGTGGTGGTGGCGTAGTCGAGGGACAGGGCGAGGTCGCCGTCGGTGCCCTTGACCTCAGCGTTCTCGAAGGTCTTGCCGGCGCTCTCACCGGACAGCTCGGCGTACTCGCCGGCGCCGTTCTTGATCTTCGCGGTCTGCAGGTCGCTGTTCTCCGCGAAGGAGAGCTCGACGTACGAGATGGTGTTCGGGGTGCTCTTGACCTTGGTGGCCACGCCGTCCGACTTGCTGGCGCCGGTGCCGCCCGGGGCCTTCCACGCCTTGCCGTTGCTGTGGCTCCAGTCGGCCTCGGCGGTCTTGCTGAGGTACTTGGTGAAGTTGTCGGTGGTGCCCGACTCGTCAGCGCGGTGGACGGTCTCGATGTTGGCGTCCGGGAGCTTGGCGCCGGAGTTCTCGGCCGCGATGGCGGCGTCGTTCCACTTGGTGATCTTGCCGTCGAAGATCTTCGCCAGGAGCGAGGGGGACAGCTGGAGGCCGTCGACACCCTCGACGTTGTAGACCACGGCGATCGGGCCGATGACCATCGGGAGGTTGAGGGCCTTGCCACCGACACACTTGGCGTCGGCGAGCGGCTGCTCGTCCTCCTTCAGGGCCGAGTCGGAACCGGCGAAGTCGGCGGTGCCGGCGATGAAGGCCTCGATGCCCGCACCCGAACCGGTGCCCTGGTAGTCGACCTTGGAGTCGGCGCACTGACCCTGGTAGGCCTTGATCCACTCGTCCATGGCGTTCTTCTGGGCGGTGGAACCCTGAGCCGTGAGGCTGCCGCTGATGCAGCTGCCCGGGGCGGCGGAAGAGCCACCCTCCGCCGTCGGCACGTTGTCCGAGCCGCAAGCGGTGAGCGCGATCGACGCAGTCAAAGCAATGCCGGCCACGAAACCGGACCGCTGGAGCTTCACGAAATAATCCCCTCGGGTTTGCAACCGGTCACTCACCGGCTGACACCACAAAAGCTAGGAAGGCGAAGTGACCGGATCCCCGGTCGTAAGTGAACTGAGCGTGAACAGGTATTCCCCAGGAGGTAGCCATCCCCCGGAGAAGAGTTGTCCGTAAAGTGAACTGCGCTCCCGCTACCCGATATGTCGGGTATATACGGTCACTCGTGACCTAGCCGAGACACAGCCTTATCCTCGCCGTTATCGGCGGTAATTGACGTCAGTCTTGAAAATTTCGAATCCGAGCCGCCGGTAGAGCTTCACAGCGGCCTCGTTCGATTCATCGACGTAAAGAGTAACAATCGTCAGACCGGCGCCGGCGAGATGGCGGAGACCCGCCACACTCAGTGCCGCGCCCAGCCCGCGCCGGTGCCCGGACGGGTCGACCCCGAGCACGTAGATCTCACCGATCGCCGGCTCGTCACCGGACGCCTGGTGCACCTTGGTCCAGTGGAAACCGACGAGGGTGTCGGCCACATCGACGGCCAGCAGGAAACCGGCCGGATCGAACCACGGCTCGGCCTCCCGGCCCAGGAGATCGTCGAGGACCCAGCGGCCCTGCTCCGGGTGGTGGGCGAAGGCCCGCGCGTTGACGTCGAGCCAGGCCTGCTCGTCACTGCCCGGCCGGAAGGACCGGACGGTGACCCCGTCGGGCAACGGGATGTCGGGCAACGGCTCCAGCAGCGACCGGCGCATCTGCCAGAGGACCCGGGCCCGCTCGAAACCGTTGCGCCCGGCGAACACGGCCGCGCCCGGATCGTCGCCGTGCGCCCAGAACCGCATCGGGCCCGGCCCGGCCGCGGTCAGCAGCTCGGTGCCGACACCGGCCCGGCGGAAGTCCGGATGCACGATCAGCTCGCCCGAGCCGTCCTCCAGGAAGGCGTAACCGGCAAGGCGATCGCCCGCGGGAGACGCGTAGGAGAGGAGGTGTGTGCCCGAGGATGGGACGTCGCCACGGACCCGCAGCTCCACGTCCTCGGAGAGGGGGTGGACGCCGTCGATCCGGCCGGCCGCGGCGGCCAGGGCCAGCACATCGTCCGATTCAGACGACGACAGCCGATCCGAGACACGGACCGGCTGTCGACTCGTCATGGAATTGATCCTAGATCAGACCGGGAGGGAGACCGGCTCGTTGTCCGGCAGCTGCCGGCCGGACGGGGGCGTCACGAACTTGTAGCCGACCTGACGGACCGTGCCGATCATCGACTCGTACTCCGAGCCGAGCTTGGCGCGGAGACGACGAACGTGCACGTCGACCGTCCTGGTGCCGCCGAAGTAGTCGTAGCCCCAGACCTCACGCAGCAGCTGGTCACGGGTGAAAACCCGGCCCGGGTGCTGGGCGAGGAACTTGAGCAGCTCGAACTCCTTGTAGGTGAGGTCGAGCGGGCGGCCCTTGAGCTTGGCCGCGTAGGTGTCGGGGTCGATGTTCAGCTCGCCCGCCCGGATCGAGCCGCCGGCGCCGGCGGTCGCGTTGTTCAGACGGCCGACCGACATGCGCAGACGCGCCTCGACCTCGGCGGGGCCGGCGCTGGCCAGGATGACGTCGTCAACGCCCCAGTCAGCGTTGAGAGCGATCAGGCCGGCCTCGGTGACGACCGCGATCAGCGGGACACCGATGCCCGTGGCGTGCAGCATGCGGCAGGTGGCGCGCGCCTCCGAGAGCTCGGAGCGGGCGTCGACCAGGACGGCGTCGGGGCTGGGCCCGGACACCAGCGTGCGCACGTCACGCGGGGCGGTACGAACCGAGTGGGGCAGAAGGTCCAGAGCGGGCAGTACGGCAGAGGGCTCGCCAGCACGTGCCGTGACCAGCAGAAGGATCTCCACACTCACCTCCGTCCTCGCGGCGCGAAAGGCCGCTCGGGTGACCCGGTCTGCGCAGCGGAAGAACGCTTCGCCACCGGAGATTGGGCCCGGCGTCACCGACGGGTGGGTTGCGCTTACCTTAACCGATGCATGACGTTCGACAGCCCGGTCAAACGCGCAAGTGATGTAGCGAACGCCCCGCAGGTGACCGAACGGCGGAACCGTAACCAGCCTTTTACCTGAGCTCCGACACCCCGGGCGATTGGGACCTGGGTCACCGGTCTGGCACGATCGCAGTCGTGTTTCCCTCGATGCCGAACGAGGACCCCTGGGACGCGGAAGCCTCCCAGCAGGTCGCGCGCATGACCCCGGGCCGCCAGAAGGCCGGGGTCTACAGCGCCGTCCCGGACGAGGAGGAGCCGAAACCGGACCCGGCCGAGCCGGAGCCCGACCCCGAGGACGACGAGTTCGAGGAGATCGAGTTCGTCCCGGTCCGGGCGAAACTGTCGGCCGCGATCGGCGGGTTCGCGCTGCTGCTGGCCACGGCGCTGATCGTGGGCAGCCTGGTGACCGGCCCCGGGGCTCGTACGTCGTACGTCATAGTGCTCTTCGGTGTGCAGTTGCTCGGCCTGCTGGCGTGGACCATGGCTCTGCAGCCGCCCGCCGCCGGCATCACCGCGGGAGTCGTCGCGATCGCGGCGCTGGCCGCCGACTACCTGGCGGCGACCGGTGAGCCCGGTGCCCTGCTGCCACTGATCTGGCCCGCGCTCGCCGGTTTCGTCGCGGCGATGATCGCGCAGGTGATCCGGGCCGAGGACCGGCAGCGGGCCAAGGACACCTGGCGCACCACCCTGCTGATCGTGGCCGGCACGATCGCCTACGCGCTGCTGATCACGCTGACCCGGGTGCCGCTCGGCTCGCAGGCGATCGTGGTCTGCTGCGTCGGCGCCGGGACGGCTCTGGTGATCGCGCGGCTCGCCGACGCGGTCTTCCCGAAACCGCGGATCGCCCTCCAGGTGCCGCGCGGCGCGACGGGCATCGTCCTCGGCGCGATGCTCGGCACGCTCGCCGCGTCGGTGCTCGGCAGTTACCTGGTCTACCCGTTCACCCCGACCAAGGGCGCGGTGCTCGGGCTGATCGCCGCGGTCGCCGCGCACCTGATCGACCTGGCCGTCAACTTCGGCGAGGCCGGGCGGCGGCTGGCCGGGGACGCGCCGACCTTCTGGCTGGCCCGGCACATGCAGGGCCCGCTCGGCGGATTCGCGCTCACCGCGTTCGTCACCTATCTCTCGGTGCACTGGTACCTCACGTAACACCGGTTTCATCGAACCCTCGACCCGGGCATGTACGTTCCTCAGGGCAATGGGTGAATCGGGAGGAAAAGTGGCCGAGGTGTACGGAACGGAGCGCCCCCGCAGACGCCGGGGTCGTGCCGCGCTGATCGTCGTGGTGGTTCTGCTGGTCGTCCTGGGTGCCGGGGTGGCGGTGCTGGACCGCTTCAGCAACTCGTACGCCGAGGACGTCATCGCCGACAAGGTGGCGCAGGAGGTGGCGAACCAGAACGCCAAGAGCAGCCGCCCCGAGGTGACCATCGCCGGTGTCCCCTTCCTCACCCAGGTCCTCGCGGGTGAGTACCAGGAGATCCGGATCCAGCTGCCGGACTTCTCGGCGCCGACCGGGACCGGCGAGACCGTCGCGATGGATCTGCTGGACATCAAGGCCCAGGACGTCAAGGCGCCGTTGAGCGCCCTGCGCAGCGGCCAGGGCGAGGTGGTGGCCGGCACGGTCACCGGGGTCGGCACGATCGACTACAAGCTGCTCGCCGACGCCACCGGCCAGGAGGGCATGACCCTGACCGAGAAGGACGGCAAGGTGGTGGGCTCGGCGGTGCTGTCGATCTCGCGTAGCCAGAAGATCTCTCTCGAAGGGGTCGCCGACCTGAAGGTGGCCGACGGCAAGGTTCAGGTTCGTTTCTCCGACGTGACGGCGAAGGACCTGCCGAACAACCCGCTCATCCAGGGGCAGGTGAACAACTTCGTGAAGCAGATGGCCTTCGAGCTGGCCGTGCCGGAGTTGCCGTTGAACCTGGTCATCCGCGAGTTGCAGCCGCTACCGGAGGGCCTGCGGGTCACCTTCGGGGCCAACGACGTCACCCTCGCCTCGGCGGGTGTCTGACCTCACGTCATCCCGGATCGTGGTCGGCTCTGTTCCGTAGCGTGAGCACGCTGGTAGGGTCGGCCACATGAGCCCCTTGCTCACGAAAAGGCGCGCGGTCGACCTGTGCCGCGTGGCCGCGTGCCTGTGTCGCCCTGTCAGCTGACGGGGCCATTCAGTGCTGAGCACCTTCTCGAGCTCAACCTAGCCAGGGGCAATTTCTTCTAGCCCGGCAGTGGCGCCGTCGCACCGAAGCCCGTGATCCCACCTATCTGGGTCCGCGCGGAGTGCGACTGAGAACACTTCGTGCGCTGACTCTCCCTCCACCCACCTTCCCCAAGGGAGTGAACCGATGAGTCGCGACACCGCACTCGTCTCGGCCGAGTGGGCCGAGCAGAACCTGGACACCCCGGGCCTGGTCTTCGTCGAGGTCGACGAGGACACCACCGCCTACGACGGTGGCCACATCCCCGGTGCAGTGAAGATCGACTGGAAGACCGACCTGCAGGACCCGGTCCGGCGTGACTTCGTCAACCAGGAGCAGTTCGCCGCCCTCCTCTCCGAGCGCGGCATCTCCAACGACGACACCGTGATCCTCTACGGCGGCAACAACAACTGGTTCGCGGCGTACGCGTACTGGTACTTCAAGCTGTACGGCCACGAGCAGGTCAAGCTGATCGACGGCGGCCGCAAGAAGTGGGAGCTGGACGCCCGCGTCTACACCAAGGACGTCCCGGTCCGGGAGAAGACCAGCTACGTGGCCAAGGCCCCCGACCTGGAGATCCGCGCGTTCCGGGACGAGGTCGTCGAGGCCATCGGCGTGAAGAACCTGGTCGACGTGCGCAGCCCCGACGAGTTCGCCGGTCGCCTGCTCGCCCCGGCGCACCTGCCGCAGGAGCAGTCGCAGCGGGCCGGTCACATCCCGACCGCGATCAGCGTGCCGTGGAGCAAGGCCGCCAACGAGGACGGCACCTTCAAGTCCGACGAGGAACTCGCCAAGATCTACGGTGAGGCCGGCCTCGACGGCAGCAAGGACACCATCGCGTACTGCCGCATCGGCGAGCGCTCCTCGCACAGCTGGTTCGTGCTCAAGGAGCTGCTCGGCCACGAGAACGTGAAGAACTACGACGGTTCGTGGACCGAGTACGGCTCGCTCATCGGCGTTCCGATCGCCCTCGGCGACGAACCCGGAAAGGCCTGATCATGACTTCTCCCGCTACCAACGTCGCCACTTCCGCGGCCGGCTGCGCCGCGCCCGACCAGTCCGCGCCCCTCCCCAGCAGCGTGGACCTGGCCAAGGAGACGGTGATCACCGGCTTCGTGCGCAACGCCGAGGGTGAGGCCGTCGGTGGCGCCTACGTGCGCCTGCTGGACGGTTCCGGCGAGTTCACCGCCGAGGTGGTCTCGTCGCCCGAGGGTGTCTTCCGGTTCTTCGCCGCACCCGGCTCCTGGACCGTCCGGGCTCTCAGCCGGCACGGCAACGGCGAGCTGGCCGTCGACGCCGCCCGCGGTGTCAACGAGATCGCGCTGAACGTGGCCACCGCCTGACCCACGCTCTGTCGAAAAAGGGGGATCCTCGCGGATCCCCCTTTTTCATGTGGTCGTCGCGGTCACCACTTCGGCATGCGGTGGCACCTCCGGACGACGACTCTCATGTGGTTGTCGCGGTCACCACTTCGGCATGCGGTGGCACCTCCGGACGGCGACGAGCCAGCCTGCGTACGGCGGTGTTCAGCACCGCGATCAGCGGCACCGCCACCAGCGCCCCGATGATGCCGGCCAGCACCACGCCACACGCGATGCCGATGATCACCGCGAGCGGGTGCACCGCCACCGCCCGGCCCATGATCAGCGGCTGCAGCACGTGGCCCTCGATCTGCTGCACCAGGATCACCGCGCCCAGTGTGATCAGCGCGATCACCCAGCCCTCGTCGACCAGCGCCACCAGCACCGCCACCGCGCCGGAGATGCTGGCGCCGACGATCGGCACGAACGCGCCCAGGAACACCAGCGCGGCCAGCGGGAACGCGAACTCCACCTCCAGCACCACCAGCGCCAGCCCGATACCGACCGCGTCGATGAACGCCACCAGCACGGTGGCCCGCACATAAGCGCCCAACGTGGCCCAGGAGGCGTCCCCGGCGTCGGCCATCGACCAGCGCGCGTTCACCGGGAACAGCCGCACCAGGAACCGCCAGATCGCCCGGCCGTCGCGCAGGAAGAAGAAGGTAGCGAAGATCACCAGCAGCAGGCCGGTGGCCAGCTCGGCGATGGTCGCGACGGTGGCGATACCCGTCGACGTCAGCGACGTGGTGTTCGCGTTGATCCACACCTGCCCGGCGTCGATCGCCTGATCCAGCTGGGCGTCGGAGAGATGCAGCGGCCCGGTCCGGGCCCACTCCTGGATCTGCCGGATTCCGGCGCTGGCGTTCTCGGTCAGTTTCGGCACACCCTGGACGAACTGGTTCACCACCAGCGTCAACGTGCCGGCCACCGCGGCGATGCCACCGATCAGCACCAGGAACGTCGCCAGCGACCGGGGCAGCCGGGCCCGCAGCAGCCAGCCGACCGCCGGGCTGAACAGCGCCGACAGCAGCAGGGCGATGGCCAGCGGCACCACCACGATGCTGACCATGCCGATGAACCGCAGCAGGGCCCAGCCGATCACCCCGACCACGATCAACCGCCAGCTCCACGCCGCGGCGATCCGCAGCGAGTGCGGCACGTCGGCGTCGTCCTTGCTGGAGGTCGAGCCGTGCACGATGCCCGGGTCCGGTGGGGGCAGGTAGAACTCGTTGTCGTAGCGGTCCGACTCGGGCGCAGGCTTCTCGGCCCGCGCCTGCCGGACCGATTCCCGGCCCGAATCGTAGGCCTTCTTCAGGTTCTCCCGGACCCGCTCAAAGCGGTTCACCCGCATGACCCCCTAAGCCCGTTGAATACGCTCTGGTCACGCTAGTACCAAGGCGCCCGGATGGCCTTACCCAGGCGACGCCGCGCCGACCCACTTGTCAGCCTGTTCTCGCCTTCCCCGCCAACAACGGGCCCGGATCAGCGGCGTACCGTCAGCAGGCGTGAGCGCCGACACCCGTACCGAGACCGGCCTGCCGATCCGGATGCTGCACGACCGCGTCCTCGTCCGGCAGGACGGCAGCGAGGGCGAGCGCCGCTCCTCGGCCGGCATCGTCATCCCGGCCACCGCCTCGGTCGGGCGGCGACTGTCCTGGGCGACCGCCGTCGGGGTCGGCCCCAACGTGCGGTCGATCGTGGTCGGTGACCGGGTCCTCTTCGATCCCGACGACCGGTCCGAGGTCGAGCTGCACGGCAAGGGCTACGTCCTGCTGCGGGAGCGGGACGTGCACGCGGTCGCGGCCGACCGGGTCGAGTCGGACGGCACCGGCCTCTACCTCTGACCCCGGTTACCTCGGGGCCGGCGCGTCACCCGGCGGCTGCTCGGGATAGGCCGGGCGCGGCTCGGGATAAGCCGGGAACGGAGGCGGGCCACCGAACGCCGGAGGGCCACCAAAAGCGGGCGGGCCTCCGAAAGGCGGCGGGCCCCCGAAGACGCCGACCGGCATCGGCGGGGGCAGCACGATCGGTAGTGGCATCACCGGCTCCGCGGGCGGCGCCACGGTCCGCACCACCCCGTCCGGGAAGGTGATCCGGTAGTTGCGCCCGTCCCACCACGACGGCGGCGTCTGCGGGTCGCGCCCGGCGAACGCCGACCGGTAGTTGGTGATCGCGATCAGCAGGTCGCGCTCCTCCTCGACGGCTCGCTGCAGGTCGGCGGGTGTCCGGGACAGGCCCCGGACCAGGCCGTCGCGGATCAGGGCGAGCCGGGTCGCGGCGAACTGGAAGTCCCGCATCGCCCGGTGACCGGGCACACCGGCCACCCGCTTGGCCCACTCGCGGGCGGCGTGCCGGCGCCCCAGGGTGCCGAGCGCGGCCACCTCGGCCG
Organism: Actinoplanes couchii; assembly: GCF_016862075.1. Lineage (GTDB taxonomy): Bacteria > Actinomycetota > Actinomycetes > Mycobacteriales > Micromonosporaceae > Actinoplanes > Actinoplanes couchii. Next base: position 12,206 of record NZ_BOMG01000051.1, read on the forward strand.
GCGCGAACCAGCCGGCCTCCGCGTACGGGTACAGCACCCGTTCGGCGAGCCGGCCCTCCCAGCTACGCCAGGCGATGGCGAACCCGACGACCGCGAAGAAGAACGGGACCATGAAGCCGAGGTACCCGTACAACATGATCAGGGTTTCCTGGGTGGCCCCGGCCAGGGTCGGCAGGAGGTTGAAGATGCCGTGCAGCATCATCGCCAGGAGCAGGCCGGCGATCGGGGCGAACCGGCGGACCGTGCGGTCGCCGGAGCGGGCGGCCAGGCCCAGGCCGATGCCCGCCATCGCGGTGAAGAGCGGGTGCGCGAAGCCGGTGAACAGGATCCGCACGATGAAGATCAGGAAGACGTTCTGCAGGCCGGTGGCCGGGCCGTACTCCCCGACGCCCGTCGCGTAGCCGTGGCCGCCCAGGTAGAGCACGTTCTCCACCATGGCGAAACCGAGCGCGGACAGGCCGCAGTAGACGATGCCGTCGGTGATGCCGGACCACTCGCCGCGGCGGCGCCAGAACAGCAGCAGCGGGCCGAGCACCTTCATCGTCTCCTCGATGAAGGGGGCGACCAGCACCGCCACCAGCGCCTCCGGCAGGCCGAGCCGGTCGAGCAGCCAGGCCGAGCTGCTGTTGACAACCAGGGCCACCGCGGTCGCCACGGCGGCGCCCCAGGCGAAGCAGTAGACCAGGTATTTCGTGGGCTCCGGCTCGTAGCGGTCCAGCCAGACGAAACTGCTGGCCAGCAGCGGCACCGGCAGGATCGCCGCGATCAGGCCGATGATCAGGCCGGGCACACCGATGTTGTAGCCCAGGAAGATCAGCATGCCGACGGCGGCGGCCGCGATCAGGCTGATCACACCGGCGACCGGCAGCCAGCGACGCCATCCGGTCCGCCGGCCCGGAACCGGGTTGGCGGCCGCGTCGGCCATCGCCGGGTACGGCGGAACCGGGGCCGGGGACGGCGGAGGAACGAGGGGGGCGTCGGCCATGTCCGCCAGCGTAGTCACCGCCCGCGCCCCCGACATGCCCAAGGTTCGGCCTAGCCCGCCCGGCCGTGCCGGATCGCCGCCCGTACCTGCCGGGTCGCCTCCGAGTGCTCCACCCCGGTCGCCCGCAGCAGGTCGCCGACCGCGGTCCGGGTCTGTGCCACCATCACGCCGCCGGAGTAGCCGACACCCTGGTGATTGGCCCGGCCCGCCTCGGTCGCCGCGCGCAGTGCCCGTTCCCGGGCGGCGACCGGTTCGACACCCCGGTCCCACTCGTGCCGTAGCAGCTCGACGGCGTCGCCGAGATGCCTGATCGACTCGGGCAGCAGCTCCGGGACCGGCTCGTCGTCCTGCAGCGCGATCAGGGCCCGGCGCAGCAGCACCCGGACGTTGCGCAGCGAATACGTGATCTGTGGGGCGCCCTCGACGTACTGGGCCAAGGCTCCCCGGGCCCGCCACCGAGCGGGTGCGAAGGCCACGTTCTCCCGGGCCGCTTCGATCGCCGTACCGAAAGCGGCGAAGCTGGCCTCGGCGGCCCGCAACCGGTCCAGCACACCCTGGAGCACCGCCGAGTCGGCCGCGGCCAGGCCGTCGGCCGCGTCGTGCAGCCCGCCGGCGAAGGCCCGCAGCGCGGGGTCGGCGGCCCGGCGGACCACGTTCAGCGGGTTGAGCGGCAGCAGGACGGTCATCACGACCAGGGCGATGCCGCCGCCGACCAGCGCGTCGAAGAACCTGGTCCAGGGCTGGCCGGTGGTCGAGGTCAGGGTGGCGACCAGCACCGCCGACGAGGCGGACTGCACGATCAGCGCGGCCCCGCCGCCGACCGCGGTGGCCAGCAGCACCGCGAGCAGCACGATCAGGCCGATCTGCATCGGGCCGGCCCCGATCAGCAGGATGATCCCGTCACCCAGCCCGATGCCCGCGGCGACACCGATCACCAGCTCGGACGTGCGCCGCAACCGCTGGCCCACCGACGAGCCGAGGGTGATCACCGCGGCGATCGGCGCGAAGAACGGCATCGGCCGGCCGATCAGGTCGTGCGCCACCCACCAGGCGAGACCGGCGGCGAGACCGGCCTGCAGCGCCAGCATCAGCCCGGCGCGGGCCCGGGCCAGCACGGGCGCGAGCCGGTCGGTGCCGATCATGTGATCAACCTACGTGCCAGGATGCTGGGGTGACATCTCTGACCGAGGCTTTCCGGTCCGCGGCCCGGGGCGCCGGCGCCACCGCGGACGACGCCGACCTGGATGCGGCCGCTCAGTACCTGCTGGGCCGCTGGACCGAACCGCAGCGCCACTACCACGACGTGAGCCACCTCGGCGCGGTGCTCGACGTCGTCGATCGCTTCGCTCACCTGGCACCCCACCCCGATCGGGTACGCCTGGCGGCCTGGCTGCACGACGCGGTCTACGACCCGAGGGCCCTCGGTGACGCCAACGAACGGGACAGCGCCGAGTTCGCGGCGGGCCTGCTGCAGAGCCTGGGCGCGCCGGAGGAGGTGGCCGCCGAGGTGGCCCGGCTGGTCGGCCTGACCGCCGGGCACGCCACCGAGGACGACGACCCGGACGGTGAGCTGCTCTGCGACGCCGACCTGTCGATCCTGGCCGCCGACCGGGAGCGGTACATCGAGTACACCTCGGCGATCCGCCGGGAGTACGCGCACGTCCCCGACGACGCGTTCCGGGGCGGGCGCTCCCGGGTCCTCACCGAGCTGCTGAAACTGCCGTCGATCTACCGGCACGCCGAGATCCGCGACCGGTGGGAGGAGAGCGCCCGCGCCAACCTCACCGCTGAGCTGGAGGAACTGGCCTGAACTGGTGCTTCGGGCGGCGCAGTCCGGCCGCCCGGAGCCGGGCCGTGATCTCGCGGGACGGCAGCAGGGTCGCGCCCAGCCACAGCGCGCTGCGGAAACGTGTCTCCGGGATATCGTAGTGGTCCCGGTCGAAGGCTCGCCGGGGCGCACCGAGCATCTCGGCGAAGGCGTGCAGCTCGTCGAAGGAGACGTCGCTGACCAGGTGCGACCAGAGGTGGCCGCGACCTGGCCAGAGCGGTTCGTCGACGAGGATCAAAGGTCGATCTCGAGCAGCGGCTCCCGGCGATCGGCGGCCAGCCCGCGCACGTCCGGCGCACCGACCCGGGCGGCGTCGGCGGTCGCGTCGTCCGGCATGGTCTGCGACTGCCGCTCGGCGGTGACCCGGGCCAGGTAGTGCTCGACCTCCTTCTGCCGGACCGTGGCGTCCCAGCCGAGCGCCGCGCCCATGATCTCGGCGGCGTGCTCGGCGGACTCGGCGCCGCGGTGCGCGGTCTCGAACGAGATCCGGGTGCGCCGGGTCAGCACGTCGTCCAGGTGCAGGGCGCCTTCGGCGAGAGCGGCGTACGCCACCTCGGCCGCGAGGTACTCCGGGGCGCCGGCCAGCGGCGCGGCCAGGGCCGGGTCGGCCGACATCATCGCCAGCAGGTGGGTGGTGAGCGTGCCGTACCGCTCCAGCAGGTGCTCGATCACCCCGCCGGTGACACCGTGCCGCCGGGCGACGTCCTGCCGGTCCCGCCAGGCCGCGGCGTAACCGTCCGCACCCAGCAGCGGCAGCTCGGCGGTCCGGGACGGGCGGGCCGCCCCACCCAGCCGGCGCACCGCCTGGTCGATGACGTCGGCGGCCATCACCCGGTACGTGGTGTACTTGCCACCGGCCACCAGCAGCAGGCCCAGCATCGGCTCGACCACCGCGTGCTCCCGCGACAGCTTCGAGGTGGAGTCGGCCTCGCCGGAGAGCAGCGGGCGCAGACCGGCGTAGACACCCTCGATGTCGTCGGTGCTCAACGGCCGGTCCAGCACCGCGTTGACCTGGTCGAGCAGATAACGGATGTCCCGCGCGGAGGCCGCCGGATGGGCCCGGTCGAGCTGCCAGTCGGTGTCGGTGGTGCCGATGATCCAGTGCCCGCCCCAGGGGATGACGAACAGCACCGAGGTCGCGGTCCGCAGGATCAGCCCGGCCTCGCCGGTGATCGCCGAGCGGGGCACCACCAGGTGCACCCCCTTCGACGCCCGGACCCGCAGGCCCGGGCGCACCCCGACGTCACTGAGCATCTGTGACATGTCGTCGCTCCACACACCGGTCGCGGCGACCACCGTGCGGGCGCGTACCTCAAAAGGCTCTTGATCGGGGGCTTCCAGATCGCGCACGGTGACCCCGACCACCTGCCGGGCCTCGCGCACAAAACCGACCACCCGGGTGCTGGTCACCACGGCCGCGCCCAGGCTCGCCGCGGTCCGGGCCAGGTTGACCACCAGACGGGCGTCGTCGACCTGCCCGTCGTAGTAGCGGATCGCGCCGGCCACCTGATCGGCTTTCAGGCTGGGGAACAGCTGCCGGGCGCCGGACCGGGTCAGGTGCCGGTGCAACGGCATGCCCCGGCCACCACCGAAGACCCCGGCGAAGACGTCGTACGCCGCCACGCCCAGCCCGTAGTAGCCGCGCTGCCAGGCCCGCTTGGGCAGGGCGGCGCTGGGCAGCGGGACCAGGATCGGCACCGGGCGGACCAGGTGCGGAGCGAGCCGGGTGGCGAGCAGCCCCCGCTCGGTCAGCGCCTCGTGCACCAGATTGAGCTCGAGCTGTTCCAGGTAGCGCAGGCCGCCGTGGATCAGTTTGCTGGACCGGCTGGACGTGCCGGAGGCGAAGTCACGGGCCTCGACCAGGGCCACCTTGAGCCCGCGGGAGGCGGCGTCGACGGCCGCGCCGGCGCCGGTGACCCCGCCACCGATCACCAGGACGTCGAACTGCTCGTCACGCAGGCGCCGTAGATCGGCTGTCCGACGAATCGGAGAGAGCCGGCCGGCCGAGAAGCGGGAGACGGAGGGATCACGCACCCGTCCCACGTTAGCGCTTCAGGTGTTCACCCAGGCGAGGGAATCTCCGCTGTTCATGGTCTGACGTCTGACTTTCCGCTTGGCGACGCATATACCCACCGAGTTCTCCAATGCGCACGATCCGGTCGGGGCCATTCTGAGCGTGATTTGCACACCCGGACCGTCAGGGTCCGCCCAGGCCGAGGGAAGACAATGCAGGGAGCCGCAATGCGGACAAGCCCGTACCGGGTGTTCTCCGCCTTCGTCATCATGACGCTCGCCGTCATGGCCGGTGTCGCCGTTTCCGCGCCGGAGGCGGAGGCCGCGATCACCAACGCCTTCACGTCGCGATACAGCGCGAACGCGAACGGAGCGATCCTGATACGCGGCAACACCAACATGCAATGTCCGGCAGCCACCACCAACTGCACCACCGCGCAGAGCAGCGCGACCGCTCTCAGCGGCGAGGCGTCGAACAACAACGGCTACACCATGGAGTACACCAACGTCGACGGCGACCCGGCCACGTTCAACGACAGCACCGCGAACGTCGACATCCCGGCGAACAGCACCGTGCTCTTCGCCGGGCTGTACTGGGGCGCCGACCTGGACGCCGGCGGCAGCGGCGCCGCGGCGCCCACCCCGGCCGACAACAACAAGGTGCTGTTCAAGGTGCCCGGCAGCGGCTCGGTGCTGAACACCGTCACCGCGTCGACGCTGTACGCGCCGAGCACCCTCACCACCCACCCCTACCAGGCTTTCGCCGACGTGACCTCGGCGGTGGGCGCGGCCGGCGCGGGCGTCTACACGGTCGCGAACATCCAGGCCGGCACCGGCGTCGACAGGTACGCCGGATGGTCCCTGGTGATCGCCTACCAGAACGCCGCCAAGCCCCTGCAGAGCCTGCACGTCTACGACGGCTTCGGCGTGGTCGACACCAACACCACCTCGGTCGACATCACCGTGTCCGGTTTCCAGACCCCGTCGGACACCTCCACCGACGTGCAGGCCAGCATCGGCGCGGTCGTCTACGAGGGTGACCTGGGCAAGGTCGGCGACACCCTGAAACTCGACAACCAGTCGATGAGCGACGCCGCCAACCCGATCAACAACTTCTTCAACAGCACGGTCAGCGAGGGCGGCGCGATCGTCAGCAACCGCAGTCCGTCGTACCGAAATCTGATGGGTGTCGACCTCGACCAGTTCGACGCGACCGGCAAGCTCGCCCACAACGCCACCTCGACCACCCTGAACCTGAGCACCAGCGGCGAGACGATCTACCCGGGTGTGGTCACCTTCACCACCGCCCTGGCCGCGCCCAGCCTGACCACGGTCACCACCCCGACCGACGTGGACGGCGGCGACCTGCTGCCCGGCGACATCGTCGAGTACGCGATCGACGTCACCAACTCCGGTTTCGACACCGCGCGGGACGTCACGCTGACCGACGCGATCCCGACCAACATGACCTACATCCCCGGCACGATGAGGGTGGCCGGCGCCTCGGTCCCGGACAACGGGCCACCACTGGTCTTCTCGATCAGTTCCATACCCAGAACCACGACCACCAGAGTCGTCTTCCGCACCAGGGTGAACAGCAACACCGCACCGAACACCTCGATCGTCAACGTGCCGAACCTGTCCTTCTACGGCAGCTCGTCCAGCTCGTCGCAGTTCAACAGCACCGGCGACACCTCGACCGTGATCGTGAAACAGCCCCAGGTCAACCTGACCGCGGACCTGACCGTCCTGCCGACCCGGGTGAACCGGTCCGCGACGCCGTACACGGTCAACTACACCGTCAAGGTCGACAACGCCGGGGCGGACCTGGAACCGCACCCGATCGCCACCGTCGACCTGCCCACCGGCGTCACCGGGGGCACCCTGCCCAGCAACTGCGTGTCCGGCAACGCCAACCGGCGGGTCACCTGTGACCTGACCGCCATCGCGAAGAACAGCTCCGGCACGGTGACCTTCCCGGCGTCGGTGGCCAACACCGCGGCCAACACCGCCACCGCGACCGTCACGGTCACCGGCACCGGCGCCGAGGGCAGCCCGGCGAACAACACCGACACCGCCGACGTGACGATGAACGCCTCGCCGGTCGCGAAGACCTACGACGTGACGACCACCCACCACACCGAGGTCACCCTCGACGTGGCCGCCGAAGCCACCGACGCGGACAACCCGACCGGCCCCTTCACCACCTCGGTGACGTCGGCCCCGGCGCACGGCACGACTGTGGTGAACGCGGACTACTCGATCACCTATCTGCCGAACACCGGCTGGCGGGGCACCGACAACTTCGTCTTCACCTGCTACGACCCGTACGGCGGATACGACACCAAGACCGCCACGGTCACCACCACGAACGCCGCCCCGACCGCGGTCGCCGACGCCCGGACCACCGGCTCCGGCACCCCGATCACCATCGACGTGGTCGCCAACGACACCGACCCGAACAACGACACGCTGACCCTCACCGCGGTCAACCCGCCCCAGGCCGGGGCCGGCACCACCACGCGGAGCGGCGGCAAGGTGGTCTACACACCGGCCGCCGGGTTCAAGGGCACGGCCACCTTCACGTACACCATCTCCGACGGCCAGAGCCAGAACAGCACCGCGACCGGCACCGTGACGGTCACCGTCTCCGACGGTCCGCCGGTCGCCGTCAACGACACCGCCACCGTCGCGTACGCCGGGACGGTCCTGATCAACGTGCTGGCCAACGACTCCGACCCGAACAACGACCCGTTCGGCATCGAAGCCGGCTCGGTCAGCACACCCAGCCGCGGCACCGCCCGGATCGTCGGGCAGCAGATCGAGTACACCGCTCCGGCCGGGTTCTCCGGGACCGCGACGTTCACGTACCGGATCAAGGACAACCTCGGCAGCCCGGCGTCGACCGCCACGGTCACCGTCACCGTCGGCAACGCCCGCCCGGTGCCCAAGGACCTGACACCCAGCACCGGGTACGAGACACCGGTGACCCTGGACCCGGCCAAGGACTCCACCGACCCGAACGGCGACACACTGACCGTCACCGCCACCGGAACCCCGGGACACGGCACCGTGGTCCGCAACAACGACGGCACCCTCACCTACACCCCCGCACCCGGGTTCACCGGGACGGACACCTTCACCTACACGATCTCGGACGGCACCGACACCGCCACCGGCACGATCACCATCACCGTCAGCAACGCCCCGCCGACCGCGGGGAACGACACCTACACCGTCAACTCGAACGCGTCGAACGTCCTCGACGTGCTCGCCAACGACAGCGACCCGAACAACGACCCGCTGACCATCACCATCGACACCCCGCCCGGCCACGGCACCGCCCAGGTCGTCAACGGGAAGATCGTCTACAAGCCGGCCGACGGGTACCACGGCACCGACACGTTCCACTACACGATCTCCGACGGCAAGGGCGGCACCGCCGGCGCGACCGTCTCGGTGACCGTGGTCGACGTGCCGCCGGAAGCCAAACCGGACACCGCCACCACCGCCACCAACGAGCCGGTCTCCCTGAACGTGCTCGCCAACGACAGCGACCCGAACGGCGACACGCTGACCCTGGCCGCGGTCACCGCCCCGACACACGGCAAGGTCACCTTCACCGCGGCCGGCGTGGTCACCTACACCCCGGACGACGGCTACTACGGCATCGACACCTTCACGTACACGTGCCTCGACCCGGCCGGCAACTCGGCCACCGGGAAGATCACCATCACCGTCGACAACGCGGCCCCGAACGCCATCGACGACAAGTTCACCGTGAAACCGGGCACCAGCACCGACCTGAACGTGCTCACCAACGACACCGACCCGAACACCGGCCAGGTCCTGACCGTGCTCAGCGTCACCCCCGCCGCCAAGGGCACCGTCACCCTCACCGGCGGCAAGGTGACGTACACCCCGAACGCCGGGGTCACCACCGGCACCGACACGTTCACCTACAAACTCACCGACGATCTCGGGGCCACCGACGAGGCCACCGTCACGGTGACCATCTCCAACGGGCCGACCATCCAGCCGGACACCGCCACCACCGGCGCCGGCTCCCCCGTCGACATCGACGTGACCGCCAACGACACCGACCCGGACGGCGGCACCCTGACCCTGGTCAGCGTCACCGACCCGGGACACGGCACCGCGGTGGTGGCCGCCGGGAACAAGGTCCGCTACACGCCGAACACCGGGTACTACGGCTCCGACACGTTCACCTACACGGTCCGGGACAGCGCCGGGAACACCCAGACCGCGAACGTCACCGTCACCGTCGGCAACGCGCCGCCGGTCGCCGTGGCGGACACCGCGGCGGTCAAGACCGGCCAGCCCGTGGACATCGACGTGCTCGCCAACGACACCGACCCCAACACCGATCAAGCCCTGGAGATCAGCGGCGTCGGTACGCCCGGCAACGGCACCGCCGAGATCGTCGACGGCAAGATCCGTTACACCTCGGAGGACGGCTGGACCGGCGACGACACCTTCCCGTACGAGATCAGCGACGGAGCGGGCGGCACCGCCGAGGGCACCGTGACCGTCACCGTCACCGCCGACGGGAAACCGGTCGCGGTCGCGGACGAGCGGCGCACCGCGTACCAGAAGGCGATCACGATCAAGGTGCTGGAGAACGACCTGGACCCGGACGGCACCCTGGCCCTCGCCGCGGTCGGCAAACCCGACCACGGCACCGCACGGGCCTCCGGCGATTCGGTGATCTACACCCCGCCGAGCGGCTTCTCCGGGCTCGCCACCTTCACCTACAGCGCCAAGGACGCCGCCGGGCAGACCACCGGCGCGACCGTGAAGGTGACCGTCGCCGCCGCCCCGAACGCGCCCGACAAGGCCGTCGAGGCCGAACCCGGCAAGGCGATCAGCATCCCGCTGCCGACCGTCGACACCAACGGCACCAAGATCACGATCAGGTCGATCGGGAAGCCGAAACACGGCACCGCCAAGCTCAACGCCAACGGAACCGTCACCTACAAGGCCGCCAAGGGCTTCGCCGGCACCGACACCTTCACCTACCAGGCCGTCGACCCGGACGGGAACCCGACCAGCGGCACCATCACGGTCAAGGTGGCCGGGGCCAGCCAGTCGCCGGTCGCGGTCAAGGACCGGTACACGGTGAAGAAGGGCGGGACGGTCTCGTTCAAGCCGCTGAAGAACGACACCGACCCGTACGGCGAGAAACTCACCATCCTGAAGATCGGCAAGCCGAAACACGGGACGGCGACCCTCGCCGGGAACACGGTCACGTACGCGGCCCCCGACGGCTTCACCGGCACCGACACGATGACCTACACGATTCAGGACGAGCGAGGCGGCACCGCCCGGGCCACCATCACCATCCGGGTGAGCGCCTCCGGCGGCGGCGGTGACAACGGAGATCTGCCGACCACCGGCTCCAACCTGACACCGGTCTTCACCGCGGGCATGCTGTCCATGGTCATCGGCGGCTGGCTGCTGATGCTCACCCAGGTGACGACCCGCCCGGGCCGCCACCGCCCCGGCCGGCACCGCATCTGACCCACCACCTGATCGAAGGGCCCGGCCGTCACGGCCGGGCCCTTCGGCGTCACTCGCAGGTCACCGGGTACTCCACGGCGAGGGCCGCGACGTAGATCTCCGTCGTGCGTTCCATGCAGCGCTTGCGGGCCGGAGACCAGTCGTAGGGCAACCGGGCGACCGCCTCGGTGGCGCTCGCCAGGTTGACCTCCCCGCTGCCGGTCATGTCCTCGGCGAAGGACTCGCCGAGCCGCTCGTCGGCCTCGTCCAGCCCGGCCGCCCGCGCCGCCCGGTTCAGGGCCATGGTGTGGGCGGACCGCCGCACGGCGATCTCCTTCACCCGCGGATCGTCGGGTGCCACGCTGTCGTCCAGGGCCTCCTCGGCCGCGTCCAGACGGTCGTGCTCGGCCCGCAGCTCGGGATGGGTGGCGAGCACGATGAACGTGCTGGCCTGGAACGCGGCCCCCGCCGGACCGAAAATGCGCTCGGTGACCAGCAACGTGTCCACATCCGCCGGGCGTAAGGCATCCGGCGGCAGGCCGGCGAGCCGGTCGGTGACCAGCTCGGACAACAGTCCGAGAGGGCTGCCCACGGCCCGGAGACGCTGCACCGCCACCCGCCGGCGTCCGATCGCGGCCTCCTGGGCGGCCAGGGTCTCCTCCAGCCGGCCCAGCACCTCCCCGATGTCCCGGCTCTCCCCGACGTCCCGACTCTCCCCAAAGGCGGCCCGCATGTCGTCCAGGCCGATGCCGGCCTGCGCCATCTTGCGAACCCACAGCAGGCGGATCACGTCGTCGTAGCCGTAGCGACGGCGGCCGTCCGCGCCCCGCTCGGGTTCCGGCAGCAGGCCGATCCGGTGGTATTGCCGGACAGCGCGGCGTGGTCCCGGCGAACCGGGCGGCATCACCGATCTTGACCTGACGGGGAGGCATGAAGGAGGAATACGTCACGGGTATCGAGAAGACCACATGCCGCTACGTCAGGTGCAAGCAAAAAGGGCGGGTCGCGTCAGCGACCCGCCCTTTTCAAGACTGGACTCAGAAGTCCATGTCACCGCCGCCCGGGGCGCCGGCCGGGGCCGGGTTCTTCTCGGGCTTGTCGGCCACGACGGCCTCGGTGGTGAGGAACAGCGCGGCGATCGACGCGGCGTTCTGCAGCGCCGAGCGGGTGACCTTGGCCGGGTCGATGATGCCCGCGGCCAGAAGGTCCACGTACTCGCCGGTCGCGGCGTTCAGGCCGTGACCCGCCTCGAGGTTGCGCACCTTCTCGACCACGACGCCGCCCTCGAGGCCGGCGTTGACGGCGATCTGGCGGAGCGGGGCGTCGAGCGCGACCTTGACGATGTTCGCGCCGGTGGCCTCGTCGCCGGACAGGTCCAGCTTGTCGAACGCGGTCTTGCCGGCCTGAACCAGCGCCACGCCACCGCCGGGGACGATGCCCTCCTCGACGGCCGCCTTCGCGTTGCGAACGGCGTCCTCGATGCGGTGCTTGCGCTCCTTCAGCTCGACCTCGGTGGCCGCGCCGACCTTGATGACCGCAACGCCGCCGGCCAGCTTGGCCAGACGCTCCTGCAGCTTCTCACGGTCGTAGTCGGAGTCCGAGCGCTCGATCTCGGCGCGGATCTGGTTGACCCGGCCCTGGATCTGCTCGCTGTTGCCCGCACCGTCGACGACGGTGGTCTCGTCCTTGGTGATGACGATCTTGCGGGCCGAACCCAGCAGGGAGATGTCGGCGGCGTCGAGCTTGAGGCCGACCTCTTCGCTGATGACGGCGCCACCGGTCAGGATGGCGATGTCCTCCAGCATGGCCTTGCGGCGGTCACCGAAGCCGGGGGCCTTGACGGCGACCGACTTGAAGGTGCCACGGACCTTGTTGACGACCAGGGTGGCCAGGGCCTCGCCCTCGACGTCCTCGGCGATGATGACCAGCGGCTTGCCGGACTGCATGACCTTCTCGAGGACCGGGAGCAGGTCCTTGACCGCGGAGATCTTGCTGTTCGCGATGAGGATGTAGGGGTCGTCGAAGACGGCCTCCATGCGCTCGGCGTCGGTCATGAAGTACGCCGAGATGTAGCCCTTGTCGAAGCGCATGCCCTCGGTGAGCTCCAGCTCGAGCCCGAAGGTGTTGCTCTCCTCGACGGTGATGACGCCTTCCTTGCCGACCTTGTCCATGGCCTCGGCGATGATCTCGCCGACCGTGGAGTCACCGGCGGAGATGGAGGCGGTGGAGGCGATCTGCTCCTTGGTCTCCACGTCCTTCGCGATCTGCGAGAGACCCTCGGAGACGCTGGCGACGGCGGCCTCGATGCCCCGCTTCAGGCCGAGCGGGTTGGCGCCGGCGGCCACGTTGCGCAGGCCCTCACGGACCAGGGCCTGGGCGAGCACGGTCGCGGTCGTCGTGCCGTCACCGGCGACGTCGTCGGTCTTCTTCGCGACCTCCTTGACCAGCTCGGCGCCGATCTTCTCGAAGGTGTCCTCGAGCTCGATCTCCTTGGCGATGGACACACCATCGTTGGTGATCGTGGGGGCGCCCCACTTCTTCTCGAGAACGACGTTGCGGCCCTTCGGGCCGAGCGTCACCTTGACCGCGTCGGCAAGCTGGTTCATGCCGCGCTCGAGGCCCCGACGAGCCTCCTCGTCGAATGCGATGATCTTGGCCATACGGCGTTGTCCTCCCGGACATCCGCGGTGCCGGGCCTGGTCGGCCCCGCTCTCCGCACGTTGAGGAAGTCTGTGGACGTCACCACCTGGCGATGTGACGTCCTCAGGCCGAGCCGGATAGCCCGCGACGACCGGCTCCGTGCCCCGATGCCGATGGCAGCACCGTGACCGGAACCCCACCGTCCCGACCTGCTGGCACTCACGAGCCGCGAGTGCCAATCACTTGTTTAGCACTCTCCGATGGCGAGTGCAAGAAACCCCATCCTCCCCCGAAACGCCCGGAGGCGGCCCGGATTTCCCTCAATGATCTTCAAGTGCAGGTCAGCGCGGGTGGAGCGGCCCGGCCGGTGGCGCGGCTGTGAAGACATTCAGGTTGCCGACGGCCACACCACGGCGGTAGTGATGACGCATGGAGAACTGGACCGTGCGCCGGGTGCGACCCGAGGACGCCGGGCGGATGCGGGCACTGCGGCTGGAGATGCTGGCGGACAGTCCCCTCGCCTTCCTGGAGACGCTGGCCCAGGCGGTGGCCCGGCCGCACGAGAGCTACCGGCAGCGGATCCGGGAGTCGGCGGAGGGTTTCGGCACGGCCCAGTTCATCGCCGACCCGGGAGGAGCCGGGCCGGGCGGAAAAGGGCCGGGAGGGCCACTGATCGGGCACGCCGGCGGGACCGTGCTGCCCGAGGAGCCGGGCTGCACGATCATCTACGCGGTCTACCTGACCCCGGCCCACCGCGGCGGCAAGGTGCTCGGCCAGCTGATCGAGGCGGTCGCCGACTGGTCCGCGGCGGCCGGGCGGGACCAGCTGATGCTCGAGGTGGTCTGCGGCAACGACCGGGCGGTCCGGGCGTACCAGAAATTGGGTTTCGAGGACACCGGGGTCCGCCTGCCGCATCCGACCGTGCCGGTGATGAGCGAGCTGCAGATGCGCAGGCGGGTGTGAAAGCCTGGCATCGCACCCGGACCGCGCTGACCGCGGTGAACGGGACCACCCTGGCCGGGCTGCTGGTCGCGACGGCCACCGGCACCCGGATCCGGCGCGGGCGGCACGGGGTGCTGATCGCCGAGAACTACCGGTTCCGCTTCCCCGCCGGGACGTGCTTCACGGTCGGCTCGGTGATCATCACGAAGCGGTCCGCGGAGTGGCTGCTCGACGAGAGTGACGACCGGCGGGTCCGGCTCTTCACCCACGAGTGCCGGCACGCCGGTCAGTACGCATTCCTCGGCCCGCTCTTCTGGCCCGCCTACTGGCTCGCGTGCGGCTGGTCCTACACCCTGACCACGTCGTACGGCGTGCGCAACTGGTTCGAGAAGAACGCGGGGCTCGCCGACGGGGCATACCCACTCGAACTGCCACTTCGGCCGTGGGCGCACAAGCTCTTTGGTCGGGAGGAAGGACGCACAGCGCCTCCGGGCACGTAGCCAAGTGGGTCAGCGCTGGATCGTTGGATCCCTCGGAGATTGTCGCCAATGTCCAGGTGAGGGGCCTCGTACGGCGTCGCATCCTCCCGCAGAGAGCATCCTGCCGATCCGGAGATCGGAGTGCAAGTCCTCGGAGGAGGGAATCTTCACCAACCGACGGTTCGCCGGTTACTTTCTGCTATCCGAGCAGGCCAGCCTCGCGCGCGCCTTTCAGTGACGGCTTGATCGTGTGTGTCGGTCCAACCTGGCCGGCCACCGCGTCGAGGGTTTTCAGGCCCTCGCCGGTGTTGTAGACGACCGTCTCCTTGGTCGGGTCGAGCTTGCCGGCCGCCACCAGCTTCTTGAGCACCGCGACGGTGGTGCCGCCGGCGGTCTCGGCGAAGACGCCGGTGGTCTCGGCCAGCAGCCGGATGCCCTCGCGGATCTCGTCGTCGTTGGCGTAGTCCATCCAGCCGCCGGTGCGCTTGACGGCCTCGATCGCGTACGGCCCGGCGGCCGGGTCACCGATGTTCAGCGACTTGGCGATGCCCGTCGGCTTGACCGGGGTGATCACGTCGGTGTCGGCGTGCAGCGCGACCGCGATCGGGTTGCAGCCCTCGGACTGGGCGCCGAAGACGGTCCAGCCGCCCTCGGGGGCCTCGGCGAGTCCGATCTCGACCAGCTCGCTGAACGCCTTGTCCACCTTGGTGAGCAGCTCGCCGGAGGCCATCGGGATGACCACCTGGGCCGGGATGCGCCAGCCGAGCTGCTCGGCCACCTCGTAGCCGAGCGTCTTGGAGCCCTCGGCGTAGAACGGCCGCACGTTCACGTTCACGAACGCGGTGTCCTCGAACTCGTCGGTCTCCACCAGCTCGCTGCACAGACGGTTCACGTCGTCGTAGGAGCCCTCGATGGCGACCAGTTCCCCGCCGTACACCGCGGTGGTGATGATCTTGCCCTGCTCCAGGTCGGAGGGGATGAAGACGATGCTCGGCACCCCGGCACGGGCCGCGTGGGCGGCGACCGAGTTGGCCAGGTTGCCGGTGGAGGCGCAGGAGAACCGGTTGAAGCCCAGCTCCTTGGCGGCGGTCAGGGCCACCGAGACGACCCGGTCCTTGAACGAGTGGGTCGGGTTCTGCGAGTCGTCCTTGATGAACAACGGCGCCTCGATGCCGACCGCCGCGGCCAGGGCCGGAGCCGGCACCAGCGGGGTCATCCCCGGGTTCAGCGTCACCCGGGTGTCCGGGTTCTGCCCGGCCGGGAGCAGGGCGGCATAACGCCAGATGTTCTGCGGGCCCGCCTCGATCTGGGCCCGGGTCACCCGCGCGAGCGCCGCCTCGTCGTAAGCGACCTCGAGCGGGCCGAAACACTCGTAACAGGCGTGCTGCGCGGCCAGCGGGTACTCGGCGCCGCAGGCACGGCAGATCAGACCGCGCGCGGGGGAGGTGGAGGTGTTCGAGGGTGCGTCAACTACAGACGTCATCAGAGTTTCCTCTCATCTTTCCCCGCGGCGACCTGCCGAAACGGGGACGGAATTAGCACCTGCCACGTCGCTGCTCGTCATCGAGCACAGCTAGCGGTGGTTGCCGGGGCTTCGTCGGGCCGTATCCCTCTGCCCCTCTGGATGAGGTATTCAGTTGTTTCCCACACCTTACGACGAGATTCGGCGATCTCCATACGGTCTTCCCGAGGTGTGAGCGACCTCCTTCCGAGAGTGACGCTTCGACCCGGGAAGATACTCCAAAAATCCCTTATTTCGTACGTTCAGAGCACAGCGACGCAGGAGATCTGGGTCGCGACCGGCTGATATCCGAGGCGCGTGTTCACGGCCAGCATCGGCGCGTTCTCCCCGGCATTGCTCGCGTAGGCGATCCGCATCCCGGACCGTGCCGCCCGGCGCAGCGTGGCCACCTTGACCATGTAGGCCAGCCCCCGCCCGCGATGGTCCGGGACGGTGGCCGTCATGTCCGACCAGCCCCGCTCGCCGTCCCGCATCAGCAGGGTGAACGCCACCACCCGGGAACCGGCCAGCGCCACCGTGCTGGAATCCCGGTCCAGTCCGGGCTCGTCACGGATCTCGTGACACCACGTCTCGTACGACGACGGCCCGGACGGCACCTCCTCCGGCACGTCCCCGGTCGCCTCCAACTCAGCCTGGTAGAGCGCCGCCTCCGGCACGTCCCGCACCGAGCACAGCTTGATTCCGGGCTGCCGCGGGGGCACCCCGCAGGGCGGCAGACTCAGGTCACGGGCCGAGAACCGCATCACCCGCGACGAGGCCCGGAAACCGCGCCGCTCGGCGAACCCGACCGCCTCCGGTGAGATCCGCGCGGCGGCCCGGGACACCCCGATCGAGCGCAGGTAGGAGGTGGCCTCGGTGAGCAGAGCGGTACCGATGCCGCGGCCGCGGTGGGCCGGGTCGACATGGCACTGGGAGATCTGCCCGAAATCCCGGTCCTCGGCGCGCGGATCCCGGAGCGCGGCCACCCAGCCGACCATCCGGCCGTCCACCTCGGCGGCGTAACCCGCCCAGTCCTCGCCCGGCGCCGGCTCGGCGATCAGCCGGCGCATCGACTCCTCGCCACGCACCAGGAAGGGGTAGACGACAGCGCGCAGGGCGACCAGAGCCGCGGCATCGTCGGGGCGGGCGGGGCGAATCCGGAAAGCCGTCACGCCGACCATGTCATCGGCCGATGGCGGGACCGTCAACCGATATCCATATGCATGACCCGGCGGCAGGGGACGGTCCGGCGGACCGCCTGCGCCTGCCGCCGTAGTCAGGCGACTGTTCCTACTCGTACAAAATCAAGAAGTGACGTCCTTGCGGGTGAACCGGTAGAAGGCCGCCCCCCAGAAGATCGTCGCGTAGATGACCGCGGAGATCGCGCCCTTCGCCATGTCCTCGGTCTGCACCGGCGTGGAGAGCAGACCCATCCAGGCGTCCGCGTAGTGCGTCGGCAGAGCGCTGCGAATGTCACCGAGCGCATCGATCTGGTCGAGGATGCTCGACATGATGAAGAGCAGGACGGCGCCGCCGACCGCGCCCAGCGCTGCGTCGGTCAGCACCGACAGCAGGAACGCCAGACCGGCCACCACCAGCAGGGTCGTCCCCAGGTACGCGGTGATGCCGAGCAGTCGCAGCACACCCTCGCCGGCCGGGATCTCGGCGGCGATGGTGCTGCCGAGCGGGGACCAGCCGTAACGCAGCGTGCCGATCAGCAGGCCGGTGCCGACCAGCGTGAGCAGGGCCAGCACCGAGTACCCGGCGGCCACGATCAGCTTGACGCCGAGCAGCCGGGCCCGCGGCACCGGGACCGCCAGCAGGTAGCGCAGGCTGCCCCAGCTCGCCTCGCTGGCCACCGTGTCGCCGAAGAACAGCGCGACCACCACGACCAGCAGGAAGCTCGCCGAGACGGCCAGGCCGAAGAGCGCGAAGTTCAACCCGCCGGAGGTGGCCAGGTCGGCCATGCTGCTGAACGCGCCGCCACCACCGCCGTCGTTGTCGTCGTCCCGGCGGCCGCCACCGAACTCGAAGGCGAGCAGCACGATCACCGGCAGCAACGCCATGAATCCGAGGGCGAGCTGGGTGCGGCGGCGGGACGCCTGGCGGCGCACCTCGGCCCAGATCGGCAGCGTGCGCGAGGCCTTGTAGCCGGCGGCCGCTTCCACGGTGCTCATCGGTCCCCACTTCCTCGGGAGTTGTCGCCGACCAGGGACAGGAACGCGTCCTCCAGGCGCCGGCGGGGCACCAGACGGTCCACGCCGATCCCGGCGGTGACCAGCGACGCGACCACCTCGGAGCGGGCCGTGCCGTTCATGTCCACGATCAGGCTGGACTCGCCCTCGGTCTGCACCGATTTCACGCCCAGCTCCTCCAGGACCCGGGTGGCGGCCGGCACGTCGGAGACGTCCAGCTGCACCGACGGCGAGTCGCCGACGATGTCGTTGACCGGGCCGGACGCCACGATCCGGCCCTTGTTGACCACGACCGCGTGGGTACAGGTCTGCTCCACCTCGGCGAGCAGGTGGCTGGAGACCAGCACCGCCCGGCCGTCGGTGGCGTACCGCTGCAGCACCCGGCGCATCTCGGCGATCTGCGGCGGGTCGAGACCGTCGGTCGGCTCGTCGAGCACCAGCAGCTCGGGCAGGCCGAGCATGGCCTGGGCGATGGCCAGGCGCTGCCGCATGCCGTGGCTGTACTTGCGGGTCTTGCGGTGCACCGACTCGCCCAGACCGGCGATCTCCAGGGCCTCTTCGAACCGGGCGTCCTCCCACGGCCGGCCGGTGGCCAGCCAGTACGCCTTCAGGTTCTCGTAGCCGCTCAGGTGCGGCAGGAAGCCGGGGCCCTCGACCAGCGCGCCGACCCGGGACAGGATCGGGGCGCCGGAGACCAGGCGGTGGCCGAAGACGTAGATCTCGCCGGCGGTCGGCTGGGTCAGGCCCATCAGCACCCGCAGGGTGGTGGTCTTGCCGGCGCCGTTCGGGCCGAGCAGGCCGACGACCTGGCCGCGCTGGACGGTGAAGCTGATCTCCTGGACCGCCACGAACCCGTCGCCGTACGCCTTGCGCAGCCCCTTGACCACCAGCGGGGTGTCGGCGTGCTCGCCGACGACCGTCACGTCCCGGCGGCGGTGCAGCACCCGGCGGATCAGCAGCAGCACGATCAGACCGAGAACGATCACCCCGAGGACACCGGCCAGGGCGTACCACCAGACACTGCCGGGATCGGCGATCGGGGTGCCGGCCAGGGTCGGCAGGGTGAGCGTGGACTCCACCGCCACGGTGTAGACCGCGGGCGTGGCCGGGCTGAGGAAGGCCTGGTCGGAGGTGGCGACGGTGATCCGGACGGTGTGGCCGGCCTCGATCTCCCGGACGATCGCCGGCAGCGTCACGGTGACCGGCTGGGCCTGGGTGACGTCGGCGGGCAGGCCGGTGAGCCGGATCGGCGCCACCAGACCGGCGCTGAGCGTGGACGTGCCGTTCGGGTCGACGTCGTAGAGCTTGACGAAGAGGGTCGCCTCACCGGTCGGCGACGCGGCCCGCAGCGACACCGTCGGGGCGCCGGCCACGTCGATCGAGCCGGTCAGCGGGGCGGACTCCCAGTTCGCGTGCTGACCCGGGATGTCCATCGCGACACCGCCGCTGAGCAGCGAACTGAGCCGGCCGCCGATGCCGGGCAGCGAGGAGATGGCGCCCGGGTTCCCGTTCGGCGGGTTGGCGATCGGCTGCGCCGCCCCGGTCAGGGTGACGTCGGTGGTGCCGGTGCCGGAGATGCCCGGGTACGCGTCGGCCGAGTAGCCGTTGGTGACCAGATCCCGGTCCATCGCGCTGAAACCGGCCACCCGGGACCAGGTGAACGCGTCACCAGGCGTCTCGCCCTCGCCCTTGAGGTAGTGCTCCAGCCACTGCAGCGTGAGGTACTTCACCCGGTCCGAGTCGGTGCCCGGGCCCTCGCCGCCGTCGTGGCCGCCGGTGAACCAGGCGACCTTGACCGGGGTGCCGGCCGCGGCGATGCCCTTGGCGTTGGCGTCCGCCTCGGAGAGCGGGAAGAGGCTGTCGACCGCGCCCTGGATCAGCAGCGTCGGCGCCTTGATCTTGTCGAGCACGGTGGCCGGGCTGGACTCCCGCAGCAGCGCGGTGGTGGTCTCGTCCGGCACGCCGGTGGTGGCCATCTGCAGGTAGGCCTTGCAGACGTCCTCGGCGAACCGGCCGCATGCCGGATCGCCCTGCTCCTGGCCCCGGCCGCTGCCGCCCAGGGTCAGGGTGGCGGCGCCGTTGCCGAAGAAGTAACCGGCCCAGCTCTTCTTGAAGACCCCGCCGGGGACCAGGGACTGGCCCAGGTCGTTCCAGGTGATCTGCGGCACGATCGCGTCGACCCGCTGGTCCTGGCCGGCCAGCAGCAGGGCCAGGGCGCCGCCGTAGGAGCCGCCGACCACGGCGACCCTCGGGTCGCCGGCGGCGTCGGTGGTCACCTCGGGCCGGGTCGCCAGCCAGTCGAGCAGCAGAGACGCGTCCTTGACCTCGTGGTCCGGGCTGTCCAGGTGGATCTGCCCGGTGCTGCGGCCGAAACCGCGGGCGGTGTAGGTCAGGACCGCGTAACCCTGCTCGGCCAGCGACTCGGCGTCCGAGCGGACCGAGTCCTTGGTGCCACCGAAACCGTGCGCCACCAGGACCGCGGGCACCTTCCCGTCGCGGTCGGCGGGCAGGTAGAAGCGGGCGTCCAGCTCCACGCCGTCGCCGGCCAGCCGCAGATCCTCGCTGGTCCAGGCGTCGGCGGCGGGACGGACGGCCCAGACGGCCGCGGCGGCCAGCACCGCGAGGGCGGCCGCCGCGGGAATGACCCGGCGCCGGTTGAGCCGGGGTAACGCACGGCGTAAACCGGCGGACAGGGCAGACATGGCGCACACGCTAGCCGGAAGCGGCTGAGCGGTGCCTGTGAAACCTCTCAGCCGGTCCGGCCGACCGGCTCAGCAGGCCTGACCAGCGGTCTCAGCAAGCCTGACCGGCGGTGAAGTTCTGCTCGACGGTGGTGGCCACACCCGCGGTGAGGGCGGTCACCTTTCCAGCGGTGATCTCCACCAGCAGAGTGTTGGTCTCCTCCACCACCTGCCAGCCGGTGACGCCGGCCGCGCCGGTCACCGCCTTGCCGGCCGGATAGGCGGCCTGCACCGCGGCCTGGTCGGCGCCGATCGCCACCCCCTCCGCGGTGCTCGCGGTGGCGGCGGTGGTCCGGACCTCGGCCACCGTGCCGCCGACGAACCGGATCTTCGGCTCGCCGAAGAAGACGCTGCCGGTGGCGCAGCCGTTCGCGGCCACCGGGCCGGTGACGATCTCGTCGGCGACCAGCTCGGTCTGTGCCTCGCCGACCTGGTAGGGGCCGAGACCGGCGGGGCTCAGCTGGATCCGGCCGCCCTCGCCGGGCTCGGGGCGGGGCGGGAGCGAGGCGGGGTCGCCACCGGGCACGTCCAGCGAGACGTCCGGGGTCACCACCACCTCGGACGACTCGATCACGGGTGTGCTCGCGCCCGCGGCCGGAGTGGCCGGTGGGTCGTCGGTGCATCCGGCGAGCAGTGCCAGAGCGATCGACGGGACGACTAGGTGGCGGAGCCTCATGAACGGATTACCCCCGGGCGGTTAGCGTTGACGAGCCAGGCCCCAGACGAACACATCGGAGGCATGCACGGTGGCTGATGATCTCACGCTGACCGTCACCCTGCGACCCGCTGCGCTCGACGCGCGACGCGGGATCGTACGGCTGCATCCGGAGGTGATCTCAGCTCTCGCCCTGCGGCCCGGTGATCCGGTGCGGCTGGCCGGGAACCGGATCACCGCCGGCATCGTGGCGCGGGCCGAGACGACCGCCGGGCGGGGGCTGCTCTACGCCGACGACCTCACCCTCGGCAACCTCGGGATGCGGGACGGTGGCCAGGTCACGGTCACCCCGATCCCGGTGGTGGCGGCGAAACGGGTGACGCTGACCGGCCCGCCCGAGGTGGTCGCGGTGGTCTCCCCGGAGATGCTGCGGCTGGCCCTGCTCGGCAAGGTGGTCAGCACCGGGGACGACGTCTCGCTGCTGCCGCAGGACGTGCTGCCCGCCGCCGGGAACCGACCGCTGGTCGAGGCGGCCCGCAAGAGCCTGGCCAACCGGGTGGGGTACGCGTGGACCAGCACCCTGCTGACGGTGACCGAAACTGATTCCCAGGCCGCGCTGGTGACCATGGACACCGTGGTGGCCTGGCAGGACGGGCCGGTCGCGCAGGCGCCGGTCACCACGCTGCCGGCCACGTCCGGGGCGCCCGCCTCCACCGACCCCGAGGTGCCGCCGCCCAGCCTGGACGACCTGCCCGGTCTCCGGTCCCAGGCCAAGGAGCTGGAGGAGCTGCTCGATCTCGGCTTCCACCACGGTGAGGTGCTGGCCCGGCTGGGCACCCGGGTGACGCTCGGGGTGCTGATCTCCGGCCCCTCCGGGTCCGGGAAGTCGGCGCTGGTCCGCGCGGTGGGCGCGTCGGTCGGCGCGACGGTGCGGCCGGTCTGGGCGCCGGAGCTGGCGGCTCTCACCAACAGCGCGGCGGCCGCGCGGTTGCGCGAGATCTCCTCGGCCGTGCGCGCGGAGAAACCGGCCGTGCTGCTCATCTCGGACGTCGAGGCGCTGGCGCCCCGCGAGGAACCGGGGCCGATCTCCACGGTGTTCCGGCAGGTGCTGGCCGAGACGCTGGCCTCCGGGACGGCTGTCGTCTGCACCACCAGCAAACCCGAGTCGGTCGACCCGGTGCTGCGCGACCCCGACCTGCTGGCGGTGCAGCTGACCGTGCCGTTGCCGGACGCGGCGATGCGCCGGGAGCAGCTGACCGTGCTGACCCGGGGGATGCCGCTGGCCGAGGACGTGCGGCTGGACGACGTCGCCGGGCGTACTCCCGGGTTCGTCGCCGCCGACCTGGGCGCCCTGGCCCGGGAGGCGGGTGTCCGGGCCGCGCTGCGGCAGAAGGACTCGGACTCACCGACGGTCACGATGGCCGATTTCCACGCCGCGCTGGAGGTGGTCCGGCCGACGTCGATGGCCGAGTCCACCCTGGAGGTCGCCGCCGTCACCCTGGACGACGTCGGGGACATGGCCGAGGTCAAGCAGATGCTCACCGAGTCGGTGCTGTGGCCGCTGACCTATCCGGACACGTTCGCCCGGCTCGGGGTGTCGCCGCCGCGCGGTGTGCTGCTCTACGGCCCGCCCGGCTGCGGAAAGACCTATCTGGTCAAGGCCATCGCCGGTACGGGTAAGGCCAACGTGCTGTCGGTGAAGGGCGCCGAGCTGCTCAGCAAGTGGGTCGGCGACAGCGAGCGGGCGGTGCGGGAGCTGTTCCGCCGGGCCCGGGAGGCGGCGCCGACCCTGGTCTTCCTGGACGAGATCGACGCGCTGGCGCCGGCCCGTGGCCAGGGCACCGACGGCGGGGTCACCGACCGGGTGGTGGCGGCGCTGCTGACCGAGCTGGACGGGGTCGAGGACCTGCGCAACGTGGTGGTGATCGGGGCGACCAACCGGCCCGACCTGATCGACCCGGCGATGCTGCGGCCCGGCCGGCTGGAGCGGCTGGTGTTCGTGCCGCCGCCGGACGCCGAGGCGCGGACCGCGATCCTGCGGGCGTCGTCGAAGGCGGTGCCGCTGGACGAGGCGGTCGACCTGGTCGCGCTCGGCGCGGAGCTGGAGGGTTTCTCGGCGGCGGACTGCTCGGCGCTGATCCGGGAGTCGGCGCTGGCCGCCATGCGGGACTCGCTGGAGGCCTCGACGGTCACCGCGGCGAACGTGGCGACCGCGCGCAAGCGGGTCCGGGCGTCACTCGACCCGGAGCAGGTGGCCTGGCTGCAGAATTACGCCGAGACCCATCAGCCCTAACGCCGTCTGGTCCGGGCCCGGGTCGATCGCAGGCGGCGTAAGCGGCCGATCAGCACCGGGTCCTTCGCCAGCGCGGCCGGGTTGTCGAGCAGGCCGTTGAGCAGCTGGTAGTAGCGCGTCGAGGACAGGCCGAAGGCATCCCGGATGGCCTGCTCCTTCGCGCCGGCGTGTTTCCACCACCGGTTCTCGAAGGCGAGGATCTCCAGCTCACGCTCGGTGAGCTGCGGTTCCTCCGCCGGTTCGTCGGGCTGCATGGCCACATTATGCCGTGATGACGTCCACTCCGGCCTCACGGAACGCGGCGACCGTGGCGGCCGGCGCGCCGGAGTCGGTGACCAGGGTCTCCACCTTGCTGATCGGGCAGATCCGGGCGAAGGCGTGACCGCCCAGCTTGGACGAGTCGGCGATCACCACCACCCGCTTGGCCCGGGCCACCATCAGGCTGTTCATCGACGCCTCGCCCTCGTGGTGCGAGGCCGCGCCCAGCTCCACGTCGAGGGCGTCGACACCGAGCAGCACGATGTCGAGGGTGACCTCCTTGAGGAGCGCGCCGCCCAGCGGGCCGACCACCTCGAACGACTGCGGGCGGACCACCCCGCCGGCCACCACGATCTTCATCCGGGAGCGGAGCAGCAGCTCGTTGGCGATGTTCAGGGCGTTGGTGACGACGGTGAGCTGGGAGCCCTCACCACCGGCGTTGAGGTCCGGGCGGACCGCGAGGGCGCGGGCCACCTCGGTGATGGTGGTGCCGCCGTTCAGGCCGACCACCGTGCCGGGCGTGACGAGACGGGCGGCGGCCTCACCGATGCGCTGTTTCTCGGCGGAGTGCTTGGCGCTCTTGTAGCGCAGCGGCAGGTCGTAGGAGACCCCGTTGGCGACCGCGCCGCCCCGGGTCCGGGTGATCATCTGTTGCTGCGCGAGCTGGTCGAAGTCGCGGCGAATGGTGGCCTGGGAGACGTCGAGACGCTCAGCGGCCTCCTCGACCGTGACCCGGCCGCTCTCCGTGAGTAGCTCAAGCAGGGCATTCCACCGCGCGTACCGGTCCACCCAAGCCTCCGCGATGCACGTTCCATGATAAGTGTGTGCACATTAGTGCGCGAAAGACCCGGAAGCAAAGCCTCCTGCTGCGCGAAGGACCTTTGGTCCTTGCCCCGGCAGGGCCGTAGTGAGCACAATAACGCGCGAAAGGCCCGGGAATCGAGCGCTAATGCGCAGCACCTACCGGTGAGGAACAGCCATGAGCCATGTCAAAGCGGAGATCGCCACACAACCCGAGTGCTGGCGGCAGGCGGCGAAACTAGCCGGGGCGCCGGGGCTACCGGCCCGCGGGGAACGGGTCGCCGTCGTCGGTTGCGGTACCTCCTGGTTCATGGCCAAGTCGTACGCCGTGCTCCGTGAACAGACCGGGCAGGGCGAAACCGACGCCTTCCAGGCCTCCGACTTCCCGTTCGGGCGGCGCTACGACCGGCTGGTCGCGATCACCCGGTCCGGCACCACCACCGAGACCCTCGACGTGATGCGCACCGTCGGCGAGCACACCCCGGTCACCGTCTTCACCGCCGCCGGCTCCGAGCCGGCCGCCGAAATGGCCACCGACGCCGTGGTGCTCGACTTCGCCGACGAGAAGTCGGTGGTGCAGACCCGGTTCGCCACCAGCGTGCTCGCCACCCTGCGCGCCCACCTGGGCCACGACATCGAGACCGCCGCGGCCGATGCCGAGGTCGCGATCCGCCTGCCGCTGCCGGTGCACCCGTCGCTCGTCGACCAGATCACCTTCCTCGGCCGGGGCTGGACCGTCGGCCTCGCCGAGGAGGCCGCCCTGAAGTGCCGCGAGGCCGCCGGGTTCTGGACCGAGTCGTACCCGGCGATGGACTACCGGCACGGGCCGATCGCGATCGCCGGGCCGCGCCGCGCGGTGTGGGCGTTCGGTGACGTCCCGGCCGGGCTCGCCGAGGAGGTCGAGCGCACCGGCGCCGCCTTCGTGCACAGCCGGCACCACGGCGGCTACGGCTCGATCGGGCGCTGGACCAGCGGCCGCGCGCCGCTGGACCCGATGGCCGACCTGATCCTGGCGCAGCGTGTCGCCCTGTCCCTGGCCACCACCCAGGGGCTCGACCCGGACAACCCACGCAACCTCAGCCGTTCCGTAGTCCTCGCGTGAGCGACCCGATAGTCGTCGCCCTCGACGTGGGCGGCACCGGGATGAAGTGCGCCCTGGTCCGCCCGGACGGCATGGTGCACCACGAGGAACGTCACCCGACGCTCGCCGACCGCGGGCCGGAGGCGGTCACGCAGACGATCCTGTCGGTGGCCGAGTCGCTGGCGCACCGGGCCGAGGTGGACGGGTTCACGCCGGTCGCCGCCGGGATCGCGGTGCCCGGAGTGGTCGACGAACAGAACGGTGTCGCGGTCTGGTCGGCGAACATCGGCTTCCGGGACGTACCGCTGCGGGATCTGGCCGTGGCACGGCTCGGTCTGCCCACCGCCATCGGTCACGACGTGCGCACCGGCGCGCTGGCCGAGGCCCGGCTGGGCGCCGGGCGGGGACGGCGGCACGTGCTGTTCGTGGCCATCGGCACCGGAATCGCCGGTGGCCTGGTCGTCGACGGCGCCGGATATCCCGGGGCACACGGCGCGGCCGGCGAGCTGGGGCACATCGTGATCCGGTTCGGCGGCCGGCTGTGCGGTTGCGGCCAGCGCGGCTGCCTGGAGGCGGAGGCCTCGGCCAAATCCATCGGGCGGCGGTACGCCGAACTGGCGAGCGAACCGGGCGCGACGGCGTTCGACGTGGCCACCCGGGCCGCCCGCGGCGACACCCTGGCCCGCCGGGTCTGGCAGGAGGCCGTCGACGCCCTGGCCGACGGGCTGCTCACCGCCCAGACGCTCTACGACGCCGGCGTGATCGTGCTCGGTGGCGGGCTCGCCGAGGCCCGCGACGACCTGCTGCTCCCGGTCCGGAAGGCGTTCGCCGAGCGGGTCACCTTCCACCGTGTCCCGGAGATCGTCCGGGCCGAACTGGGCGACGCCGCCGGCTGCCTGGGTTCCGCACTGCTCGCGCTCGACTCCTTGAAAGGCACCACGTGACCCGCGTATCCGGCCGGATCGTCACCCCCGACGCCGTCGTCACCGGACATCTGGATCTCGACGGCGACCTGATCGCGGCGATCGTGCCGGACGACACCGCGGGTGACGACGTGATCGTGCCCGGCTTCGTCGACCTGCACTGTCACGGCGGCGGCGGGCACACGTTCACCACCGGTTCGGCCCCGGCGGCCCGGGCGGCGGCCGCCTTCCACCGCCGGCACGGGACCACCACCATCCTGGCCAGCCTGGTCAGCTCGCCGTTCGCCCTGATGCGGTCGGCCGTCGACGCGTACCGGCCACTGGTCGAGGACGGGACGCTCGGCGGGATCCACTTCGAGGGGCCGTACCTGTCCGCGGTGCGGTGCGGGGCGCAGAATCCCTCGTTTCTCCGGGATCCGTCGATGGACGAGATCACCGAGCTGGTCACGGCCGGCGCCGGCGTGGTCCGGATGATGACCGTCGCGCCGGAGCTGCCGGGGGCCCTCGACGCCATCGGCCGGCTGCGGGACCACGGGGTGCTGGCGGCGATCGGGCACACCGACGCGACGTACGACCAGACCCACGCCGGAGTGGCCGCCGGGGCGACCGTCGCCACCCACCTCTTCAACGGCATGCGGCCCACCCACCACCGCGAGCCCGGCCCGGTCGTCGGCCTGCTCTCCTCCACCGCCACCGTCGAACTGATCGCGGACAACGTCCACCTGCACCCGGGCATGGTGAAGTTCGTCGTCGCCGACGTCGGGCCGGACCGCGCCGTGCTGGTCACCGACGCGATGGACGCCACCGGCATGCCCGACGGCCGGTACGAACTGGGCGGCCAGGAGGTGGTCGTCGCCGATCGGGTGGCCCGGCTCGCGGTCAACGGCTCGATCGCCGGCAGCACCCTGACCATGGACGGGGCGCTGCGCAACGCGGTGGCCGCCGGGGTGCCGCTGACCGCCGCGGCCCGGATGGCGTCGACCACGCCCGCCCGGCTGCTGGGGCTGGACAAGACCCTGGGCGCCCTGGCCCCCGGTCTCCGGGCCGACGTGGTCGTCCTCTCCGCCGATCTGACCCCGCGTTCGGTGCTACGCGCCGGCATCCCCGTCGAGGCGAGCTAGCAGCGAGTACGCGTTCGGCAGGCGCCCGTTCCAGGCCGCCGCCGTGACGCCGCCCATCCGCCAGAACGGCTCCGCGTACTCGGTCAGGTCCACGATCCGGAGCCCGGCCCGGGACACCGCGGTCACGATCGCACCCAGCGTGTGCTGCACCTGCACGGCGCCACCGGCCGGGAACGAGTCGTTCACGTGGCCCGCGGCGAAGTAGTCCCGGTCCGGCCGGATCCTCGGCTCGTCGGAGTCCCAGCTCCACAGCGGGGCGGCCGGGTGTTCGTCGTACACGAAAAGATGCCCGCCGGGGCGCAGCAACCGGGCGATGTCGCGGGCCCACTCCCCCAGGTCCGGCATCCAGATCAGGCCGCCCTTGCCGGTGTAGACCAGATCGGCGCTGGCGTCGGCGAGCGGCGCGCCCGGCAACGACGTGCGCACGTAGCGGCACGGCACCCCGAGCTCCAGGGCCCGCTGCTCGGCCACCCGGATCGCGGTCTCGCTGAAGTCCAGGCCGATCACCGACCGGGCGCCGGCCCGCACCAGCGCGACGTCGTCGGTGGCGTTCCCGCTCTGCCAGTGGATCACCTCGGGCGCGGCGGCCAGGACGTCCCGCAGCAGCTCCCGCTCCAGTGCGAGCAGCGACGACCCGTTGTCGGCGACGGCGGTGATCTCGTCGTACTCCCGGACGTACTTCTCCCCCGCGGACTCCCAGGCCCGCCGATTCACATCCATCCCCGGACGGTGACCCACTTCGATGGATCGGGTCAACCGCGTTTTGTCAGGAGGCGGTCCAGCCGGTCCACCGGGATCCGGTCCCACGGGATGCGTTCCAACAGGCGGGCCAGGACAAAACCGAGGAACAGGGCGGCGATCGAGTCGGTCAGCCAGTGGAAGCCGGTGTAGACCGTGGTGATCAGCACGATCGTCACCGGTAGCACCCGGACCAGGAACTTCTCCCGCAGTGAGAGAGTGCGGTTCAGGACCGCGGCCAGCAGCAGGGCGATCACCGCGTACCAGACGAACGAGTTGCCGACGTGGCCGGACGGGTAGCTTCGCGCCAGGTCGCCCGCCGCGTCCGGGTTGAACATGATCACCGGGTCGGGGCCCTTGAACCGGGGCGCCGCCCGGTCGAAGAAGATCTTCGCCGGGCCGATGGTGGCCATGGTCAGGAAGAACGCCGCCACGAACGGCAGGACCGCGCGGAGCGACCGGGTCCGGCGCCACAGCAGGAACGTCAGGATCAGCGCCACCGGCATCAGCACCTGCGCGCCCTGGCCCAGGTAGTTGAGGACCCGGGCGGTCCAGTAGAACGGGCTCGACTGGTCGGCCAGGGCCCAGTCGGCCACCCGCTGGTCCAGGGCCAGCAGCTGCCCGCGGGCCAGCGCCACGGACAGTGCCGCGAACGCGGCGAGAGCCAGCAGGTCGGGCCACCAGCTGCGGGTGATCTTGTCGTTCACCCCTACCAAGCTAGGGCCTGTGTGGTGGATCCCGCGAGTGCGAGGCGAGGTCCAGGTGGTGGCTGGCGTCAGCCGGGTGAAGGTCGCATACCGGTGTTGTATGTGTCCTTCACCCGGATGCCGCCAGGCGCCGGCTGGGCCACGCCGTAGCCCCGCGGGATCCACCACACAGGCCCTACAGGTACGCGCGTAGTCGGGTCGCCAGCAGATCGCCGCGGACGCCGGAGTTGGGGCAGCCGCCGAAGTGGTGCAGGGCCACCACCCGGTGGGTGGCGCGGGAGATCACCGGGGATCCGGACGAGCCGCCCGTGGTGTCGCAGTAGTACGAGACGTCCGAATGGGCCGCGTACCCGGTGTAGTCGGGGTTGTCGACCGCGCAGTTCCCGGCCGCCTCGCCCTTGCCGCCCGCGATCTTCGCCGGCTCACCGGACGGGTGCTGGGGTACGTACAGCTCCTGGCCCCGCTTCGGCCGGGTGGTGTCCAGGGTGAGGTAGCCGAACTTCTGGACCTGTGCGAACCCGCTGACGCTGAACAGCGTGTAGTCGTAGGTCTTATCGGTGGCCAGCACCTTGTCCCCCCAGACCTTCGTCGGCTTGAAGACGTCGGAGCCACCGCACTTGGCGCACTGGTAGTTGAACCAGACCTCGGTGTCGTACGCCTCGGCCGAGCTGGTCAGGCAGTGATTGTTGGTGATCATGCGGTTCTTCGGGCCGACCCGCCAGCCGGTGCACAGCTCGGTGCCGTTGATCAGCAGCCGGGCGATGGCCTTCGACTTGGTGTAGGCGACCGGATCCTTCGACACGTAACAGACCGCGTCGGTCGAGGTGTCGGTGCCGCAGACCGACTCCTCGCGCCCCGGCCGGGCCCGCGCCGACTCCTGGCGGCTCTCGCCCCGGGCCACCCGGTCGATGTCGACGCCGAGACTCGTCAGGGTGTCGCCGGAACCGCTGTCCTGCCAGTGCACCTCGACGATCGCGGTGTCGCCGGTGACCGACATGGCCCAGCGGCCGTCGGCGTCGTTCTGGTAGCGGTACGACTCGGTGCCGGACGGGTTCGACACGGTCACGTAGTCGCCGGGGAGCATGTCGAGTCGTTCGAAGTGCACCTTCACGTACGACGCGCCGGGGTAGGCGAACTTCTGGCGCTTCGGGCCGGCCTGGTAGCCGAGCAGCTCGTCGACCCGGTGCAGCGTGCCGACCCGCTGGCGTTTCGACGGCGTCGCGGTCGCCGATTCCAGGGGCCGCTCGGGCGTGGCGTCCGATTTTGCCGTTTTACGAGGTTTAGACTTCGGGGCGGCGCTCGACCGGAGAACACGATCCGCGGAGTCGGAAGCACGACTCGGGGCGGATATCCGGGATGAACTCGGAGCCGGGCTGGTCATCGTGGACTCCGGAGCGGGCCGGACAGTCGGGGCGGTGGGGGCCACCGCAGCGGCCTCGGTCCAGGTCCCGGCCGGATCCGCGCTGCTCCCGGCCACCAGGGCACCGGCCGAACCGGCCAGCACCAGGGCGGCGCACGCTCCGAAAACGATACCTGCCTTGCGTCGCATGCCACTCCCGTACATCGTGGGCCGTTTCGCACCTGTGTAACGAGCCACGTGCGGGCACGACGCGCCGCCCGAACCGGCACACTTGAGACGTGCGCATCACCTCCGCTCTCATCGACCCCGCGCTGCTGGACCTGCCGTGGCACATTCCGCTGGAGGAGTGGCCGGCCGATCATCTGGTCGCGCTGCCACAGGGCATCTCCCGGCACATCGTCCGGTTCGTGAAGCTCAACGACGTGGTCTACGCGATGAAGGAGACCCGGGAGCGGATCGCCGAGAAGGAGTACGACCTGCTCCGCGCCCTGGAGCGGATCGACTTCCCGGCGGTGCAGGCGATCGCCATCGCCACCGACCGGCAGACCAAGGAGGGCGAGCCGCTGGAGACCGTGCTGGTCACCCGGCACCTCCAGTTCTCCCTGCCCTACCGGGCGCTGTTCTCCCGGGTGCTGCGCCCGGACACGATGAACCGGCTGCTGGACGCGCTGGCCGCGCTGATCGTGCGGATGCACCTGACCGGCTTCTCCTGGGGCGACTGCTCGTTGTCGAACACGCTGTTCCGGCGGGACGCGGGCGCGTTCGCCGCCTATCTGGTGGACGCCGAGACCGGCAACCTCTACCCGAAACTGTCCGAGGGCCAGCGCAGCGAGGACATCGAGATCCTCCGGCTGAACATCTTCGGCGAGTGCCTGGACCTGCAGGCCGCCGAGCTGCTGCACGAGTCGATCGACCCGGAGACGGTCGTCGACGACATCGTGGCGCGTTATGAACGGCTGTGGCACGAGGTCACCTACGAGCAGGAGGTGGCCCGGGACTCCCGGCACCACATCGAGGGGCGGATCCGCCGGCTCAACGAGATGGGCTTCGACATCGCCGAGGTGTCCATGTCCACCTCGCACGACGGTGGTTACCTGGTCCGGCCCAAGGTCGTCGACGCCGGGTACCACACCCGCCGCCTGATGCGCCTGACCGGCCTGGACGCCGAGGAGAACCAGGCCCGTCAGCTGCTCAACGACCTGGACGCCTACCGGGCCGAGAGCCACCTCATCGACGAGCAGCAGGCGGCACACCGCTGGCTGACCGAGGTGTTCGAGCCGGTGGTCCGCGCGGTCCCGGCCAACCTGCGGCGCAAGCTGGAGCCGCAGGAGATCTTCTCGCAGATCATCCAGCACAAGTGGCTGCTCTCCGAGAAGGCCGGGCGGGACGTCGGGATGGCCCCGGCGGTGCAGGGCTACCTGACCGAAGTGCTGGTCAACAAGCCGGACGAGCAGGCCGTCCTGGGCGTGGAGGCGGAGTCACTCAGCGAGGCCCAGGCCTAGCGGCGGGCTGGCCAGCTCGGCGAGCACCCGCAGGCCACCCCGGCGGGCGACCACGATGACCCGGTCGCCCTCGGCCAGCACCCGGCGCCGGTCCGGCCCCCAGTCGACCCACTCCTGCCCGGGGAGCGCACCGGCCACCGACAGTCCGATCACCCGCGCCTCGCCCGGGTGGTCGGCGTGTTCCAGCGGGGCGCCGTCCAGCGGGGACAGCGCCGACACGGTCACCGTGGCCACCAGCACCGAGTGCCGGTCCACCGGGATGGTGGCGTGCACGTCGCGTTCCAGCAGGGCGGCGGCGAAGATCGGGGCGCAGATCCGGGACACGCTACGGGACGTGTTGATCTGGAAGGCCGACTCGACCCGCTGGGCGAAGTCGTCGTCGAAGAGCCGCAGCACCACCCGCAGGTCGTCGTGGGTGGCCCGGGACTGCAGGGCGGCCTGCAGGTTCACCCGGTCGTCGGTGGAGAGCACCACCAGGGCCCGGCAGGTGTCGATCGAGGCGGCCTGCAGGGTCTCCTGCGCGGAGGCGTCCCCGATGATCACCGGAACGCCGCGCCGCTGAGCGGTCTTCACCCCGCGGGCGTCCGCGACCCGGTCGATCGCCACCACGCGCAGGCCCAGGTCGGTGAGCTGGCGCAGCACCTGCGTGCCGACGTTGCCGAGCCCGACCAGCACGATGTGGTCGCTCAGCGCGGCGGCGATCCGGCCCTGGCTGAGGGCGATCCGCGCGTTCACCATGCCGTCCACCACGGCGGCCGTGATCAGCGGGATCAGCGCCAGCCCGGCGATCGTCAGCACCAGCTGGGCGGCCTGGCCGACCGGATCGCGGTCCACCTCCACGTCGGACGAGCCGACCGCGGTCAGCAGCGTCATGTAGAACGACTCCCAGAGGCCGTGCCCCTCGCCGTCGTACTTGGCCAGCACCACCCCGGACACCAGCGTGGTGGCCAGCGTGATCAGCACCGCGATGCCGAGTTTGCGGCTCAGCGCGGCCCGCACGGCACGGCCGATCGCGTGGAACGGGCGCCGGCGCCGGGACCGGCTGAGCAGGCGCCGGGTCAGGTCCTCGCCGGGTGGCCGCCCGGTCGCCTCGGCCAGCACCAGGTCGGACGGCTGAGCCACGCCGCGCCCCGGCTCGGCGGGGAGAACGGCCGCGCCGGCGCCGGTCAGGGTGAGCACGACCAGTTTCGGTGGAACGTCCTCGCGGTGGGCGACATACAGCGTACGACCGGCCAGGCGGAAGTGGGTCGGCGCGACCTCGCCCAGGGCCGCCGCCACGAAGGCCGGCGCCGCCATCTGCGCGTCGGACAGCACCGCGCAGTCCGGGAAGAGCCGGGCCACGCTGGTGCCGAGTCCGGTGTTGAACATCCGCACCACCACTCGCAGGTTCTCCTCGACCTCGCGGGCACAGAGAGCGGCGTGCAGGTTGACCACGTCGTCCGGCATGACCAGGGCCAGTGCGGTGGCGCCGTCGAGCCCCGCTTCACGGAAGGTGCGTTCGTCGAGCCGGTCCGATTTTCGCCACACCACGCCCCGGTCGGCGAGGGACGAGAGATCAGGGACATCGGGCCGGATCCGGTACGGGGTGATGACCGTGACGCGGATTCGGTGCCGCGAGTTGGCCAGCTCTTCGGCGAGGGTGAAGACCAGTGCATCGGCGCCGCACAACACCAGGTGAGGCCGGGTGTCCTCATCGGACTCGGAACGGTTGTGGATCTTTTCGTCGGGGGTGGCACTCACGTTCACGAATCGTAGTCAGCCGGAACCTGCCCGTGGGGGCGCTCGTTGCCCCGTCTGACACCTTTTGTCCGACTTGATGGGAATCGACCGAACCCATCGTCCGATGTGGCCAGGAGTAGATCAATGCGCAAGTTGTGGTGTGCCGGAGCCCTCCTCAGTGGACTGTTCCTCTTCGGGGGAACTTCCGCCTGGGCCGGCCCGGCGAACGAATCCGCACCGGAAACCCCCGCCATCAGCTGGCTGACCCCCACCGGAGTGACCGCCGGGATGTCCCCGGAACTCGCCCGTCAGGTAGCCGACGTCCGTTCCGAATTCGCCGGGATGCCCGGCGGCGGCACCCCGGTGCCGTTGTCCCAGGCCACCAAGGGCCAGCCGAAGGACGACGACGCGGCGGCCGTCCCGGCTCCCGCGGCCTCCGCCTCGGTGGCGGCGACCGACCCGTCCGTCGTGGTCGTCGACCCGTCCGCGTCGGCTGTGGTGGTCGACCCGTCCCCGTCCACCGCCGTGGTCGTCGACCCGTCCGCGTCCGCCTCGGCGGCACCGGCGACGCCGGCGTCCACCGAGCCGACGGCCGCCGCCGCCGGTGAGCCGACGGCCGACACCGTGGCGCCGGCCGCATCCGCGTCCGCGTCCGTCCCGGCCACCGACGGGGCGGTCGTCACCGACCCGTCGGCGCCCGCTGCCTCGGCTTCGGCCACGGCGACCGACGCTGCGGCTTCGGCCGGGGCGACCGACACCGCGACGAAGGCACCCGCCGCGTCCGCGTCCGCGTCGGCCGGCTCGGACGCCACCGACCCCCGCCTCGCTGAGGAGCCCACCGACAGCAAGTAGCCGTCACTCCAGCGAGAGCGCGCGCCGGCGCCGTCCACGCGGCGCGCGCTCTCGCGCTCGGCACCGGGTGCCGGTGACCGTCGCCTCCGGCCCGGCGGTCGCGGGTCGGTCCGGAGTCCGGCCCACCTCGCGTGGACCGGACAGCGGTGGCCGCTGCTCCTGTGGTGCCCCTCCGGCGTACTAGATATCGGTTAAATCCCAGGAGAGCAGCGTGAACGTCATCTCCTCCGTCGCCCCCGCACGGCGATAGGTGGCCTGGGCCGCCTTGTTGTCGGTCTCCGTCGCGACCCACATGCCGTAACAACCCCGCTCCCGGGCGATCGCGGCCAGCGCGTCCACCAGAGCCGTCCCGATGCCCTGCAGCCGGGCGACCGGCGCCACCCCCAGCTCGTAGACCAGCATCTCGGTGCCCTTGTCCGGATGGGTGGTCTCCACCCCGCTGATCATGCCGACCGGGCGGGCCTCGTCGTCGTAGGCCAGCAGCAGATGATGGGTCGGATCGGCGAGGAAACGCCGGGTCGCGGCCTCCCGCGGAGGGGCGTCGAACAGGTCCGCCGCCCGATGGACCTCGGCCGCGAGAGTCACCCGTTCGATACGCATGACGCCACGATAGCCAGGCGGCCAGGGGTCGATCATCCGACCGATCAATGCACCCGGGTCGGTAGCATGGCGGGCCGTGGCGGCGGTGGAGGGCGGAAACATGGCTGGTCAGGGCAAGGACGAGGGGCAGGCCGAGTTCGCGGTCGGCGTCTCCCGGGCGGCCGAACCGGACCCCACGTCGGAGACCGTGCCACAACAACCGGTTCGCCGGATCGAAGAACCCACCAAAGCCGACATGGAGTACGCGGAACCGGTCGACCCGTGGGCCGCCGCCGAGGCCGCCTCGATCGCCGCCGGGGGAAAGCCCAGCTATGAAGCGCCCGCCGTGCACCCCGGCCACACCTGGCCCGGCCCGTCCGGCCCCGATCAGACCGTCCTGGAACCGGGGAAGAAGCCGAACCGGCTCGGCCGCGGCCTGCTCATCGGCGGTGCCGCCACCGTCGTGGCCGCCGGCGTGACCGCCGCCACGGTGCTGCTCTGGCCGGCCCATCCGGCGCTCGACTTCCACCGGGCCGAGGAGATCGAGCGGTTCGCCCCGGCGGTCCCGTTCACCTCGTCGTTCACCACCACCGAGGTGCTCGGCGATCGGGCCTACTTCGCCGGCGTCGACGAGGAGGGCACCCTGCGTGTGCTCGCGTCCGACACCGGGGCCGGGAACAAGCCGCTGTGGGAGAGCGTCGCCGCCGGGAAGTCCGGCACCTGGAAGACCCTGCGCGCGACACCGACGGCAGTCGTGCTGCTCTCCGGCATCGAGTCGTCGACCGGCGCCGCCCGGATGGTCGTCCTGGACTCCGGGACCGGCCGGATGCGCTGGCAGCAGCGGGTCGGCTACAACGACGAGATCCACCTCGGCGCCCAGACCGTGGTGTGGGCCGACCGGGACCGCAAACGGCTCGTCGGGATCGACCTGGACGAAGGCCGGGAGAAGTGGTCCGAAGCCGACGAGGACGCCACCCGGATCCACCCGATGCCCACCGCCGAGGACCTGGACGGGCCGGCCGCCGTCGACGGGCGCACCCTGACCGCGACCGACACCGAACGGTTCGTGCAGTTCGACGCCGACAAGCGGGTGACCGTCCGGGAACTCGGCACCGGCAAGATCGTGCAGACCCGGGAGAACGTG
This sequence comes from Actinoplanes couchii, assembly GCF_016862075.1. GTDB lineage: Bacteria > Actinomycetota > Actinomycetes > Mycobacteriales > Micromonosporaceae > Actinoplanes > Actinoplanes couchii. Next base: position 48,783 of record NZ_BOMG01000051.1, read on the forward strand.
TCCGCCGGCGGTGACGACGTGACCATCCGGGACGGCCGGCTCTACGTGCTGGAGAGCGGCACCCCCAAGCGGATCTTCCAGTACGACCTGGCGAACCTCGCCGCCGAACCCAGCGCCCTCTACACGGCCGGGACCACGGAGAACATCGACGGGCTCGCGCCCTGCGGCGACCAGCTCTGCTTCCTGCGGACCACCGGCTACGACCGGGCCGCCACCGAGATCGTCACCGACGGCTGGAACCTCGCCCTACCCGGCACCAAGACACTCGTCCCGGTCGGCGACAACGGGCTGCTGGCCGTCGGCGACAAGGGCACCACGCTGATCGTCGACCGCACCGTGGTCTGGACCCTGACCGACGGGGTCGCGGCCCGCCTCGACGCCGGGAACGTGCTGCGCTTCTCCGACGACCTGACCAGCTCGGTCGGCAACCGGGCGCTGTCCGGATTCCACCTCGGCGACAAGGCCGGCGAGATCAAGGAGATGGGCGAGATCCGGGACGTACGGTCCGAGAGCTGCTCGTGGAACACGTCGGTGATCGCATGCGTCGCCGACAAGGACGTCGTCGTCTACTCGTTCGCCGACTGAAGTTCTTCCACACACGAAGGGCGGGCCTCCGGGGAGACCCGCCCTTCGTGATCAACTACGTCAGATGCGGACACCGCTGCCGGCGTTGAAGACGTGCAGCGCCGTCGTCTGCGGCTTGATGTAGACCGTCTCGCCCATCGACGGCATGCTCTTGCGCTCGGTGCGGACGGTGAACCGCTCCGAACCGCCCGGCAGGTCCGCGTGGCCGTAGACGTTCGCGTCCGAACCCAGGTCCTCGACCAGATCCACGACGATCGGCAGCGCGTCGGCCGACTCGCTGACCACCGAAGCGGACTCCGGCCGGAAACCGACGGTCACCTTGCCCTCGCCACCCTCCTTCGCCGCCGCGATCTGCTCGCGGGTCAGCGGGATGGTCAGCGAACCGAAGTGGGCGCCGGTGTCGTTCAGCGGAACCGTCTTGATGTTCATCGCCGGGGAGCCCATGAAGCCCGCGACGAAGACGTTGCCGGGGGTGTCGTACAGCGCCCGCGGGGTGTCCACCTGCTGCAGCACGCCGTCCAGCATGACCGCCACCCGGTGACCCATGGTCATGGCCTCGACCTGGTCGTGCGTGACGTAGACCGTCGTGACACCCAGCTTCGCCTGCAGCGAGGCGATCTGCGAACGGGTCTGCACACGGAGCTTCGCGTCAAGGTTCGACAGCGGCTCGTCCATGAGGAAGACCTGCGGCTTACGCACGATCGCGCGGCCCATCGCGACACGCTGACGCTGACCACCGGAGAGCGCCTTCGGCTTACGCGACAGGTACTCCTCCAGCTGCAGCAGGCCGGCGGCCTCCTTCACGGCCTTGTCGATCTCGGCCTTCGGGGTCTTGCGCAGCTTCAGAGCGAACGCCATGTTCTCGTACACCGTCATGTGCGGGTACAGCGCGTAGTTCTGGAACACCATCGCGATGTCACGGGACTTCGGCGGCAGGTGCGTGACGTCCTTGTCGTTGATCAGGATGCGACCGCGGTCCACATCCTCCAGGCCGGCGAGCATGCGCAGGCTGGTGGACTTACCACAACCGGAGGGGCCGACCAGGACGAGGAACTCGCCGTCGCCGATCTCGAGCTGAAGCTCGTTGACCGCGGGACGCTCGGTGCCCGCATAGATGCGGGACGCCTTGTCATAAGAGACGGTAGCCATGGTGAAACGACTTCCTTTCCACCGGCAGGAACGTGCCGGACGATCCGAGTAGAAGGAACAGCCCCGCCACCGTATTTCTTTTTCCCTGACCTGCCAAGATGGCGATCGGAATACGGGACGTTATGCTGGGGGCCGTTCGCCCCTGTAGCTCAGATGGCTAGAGCACCCGTCTTGTAAACGGGAGGTCGTCGGTTCGATCCCGACCGGGGGCTCGTTGGCGGGGGCTCCTGTCCGCAAAGTGCGCGGACCGGAGCGTCACCTCGCATTTCGCTCCTGGGGGCCGAGCCCCCAGACCCCCGCGTCACGGTGATTGCTGTGGGCGGGCCGGTTGCGGGTTTCCGGTTGCGGGTCTTCGTTGTATCAAGTCTCATCTTGGTGTTCGCTCGTTGATCTTGCGTGAACTCCTTCCTGACCGCTGTTTTGATCGCGGCTCTCGGCGCTCCTGCACCTATACCTGGCCCTGAGTGGGGGCAGACGGGGTATGGGGCTGGGCTTACCTTCTTCAACCCCGGCGAAAGCCGCCTCAACGGATCCACGGTTGGGCGGGTTGTGCGGCGGTGGGAGGTTTCCACGCACGGGGATCCCGGGTGTGAGGTGGGGCGGGAACCGCTTGTGGGGTACGGGAGCGTCTTCACCAGTGATCCCGGTGGGGTGGGTGCCTATGACCCGGCTACGGGGGCTCGCCGGTGGCATGTGGGGCTGGGCCGGCGTGGGGTTTCCCGGATGGCTCTGTCCGAAGGGTTTCTGGTTGCGCTCTCCTACTCCTGTGAGGGGCAGCGCAGCTACCTGAACGTATATCGGGCCGCCGACGGGTCTCCTGTCTGGGAAGTGGCTCTGGGGGCGCCGTCTCAGGACATGGTGGTGGACCGAGGGGTTGTCGTGGTGGATACGCGGCCTGATTACGAGGCGTCCACGGTGGCTCATCGGCTGGGGACCGGGGCTCGGTTGTGGAAGTTGTATGGAACCCGGGGGCATGGGTTGTTGTCCGCTGGGGGGCGGATTCTGCTGCGTACCCAAAGGGAAGGGTCTCGGGCTGTCGATGTCCGGACCGGGGGGATTCTCTGGACCACTCGGGAGGATCTTTATGCCGTCGGCAGCGATCCCGGGGGTGGGCGGTTCTACATGGGGGGTGCAGGGCGGGGGCTCGCCTCGGTGGATGCCGCCAGCGGGAAGGTGGTTTGGCAGTCCTCGTGGCCGGCGCCTTCGGTCACCTCTGACGGGAAACGCGTCTATGTTCCCCGGCAGAGGACCGTCATCTGCCTGGATGCCTCGAACGGGCGACGGCTCTGGGGCGTGCATCTGCCGGATGGGGCCGGGCAGCCTGTTCGGGCCGGGGAACTGCTCTACAGCCCCTCCGGGATGGGGGCCGCTCTGTCGATCGTCGACGCTGTCACGGGGGCTACTCGTGGAGGTGGGCAACCCAGCCATGACAGTTATCCGCCGACGGTTGCAGGCGGTCGCCTATTCCTTACGGATGGCAACCGCCTGCGCGCCTACTTCTGACGTCAGCCTTGTGTGCGGCGGCGGCTCACCTCGGCGAGGGTTACTGCTGCTGCGACGCTTGCGTTCAGGGACTCCACGTCTGAGGCCATCGGGATGCTCACCCTCAGGTCGCAGGTTTCGCCCACCAGGCGGGAGAGGCCTCGGCCCTCGGAACCCACTACGACGATCAGGGGGCCTGCCGCCGCCTCCAGCTCGTAGAGGTCCACCTCGCCGTCCGCGTCCAGGCCGATTGCGGTGAAGCCTGCCTTCTGGGCCTGCTTGATGGCCCTGGTCAGGTTCACCACCTGGGAGACCGGAACCCGGGCCGCCGCGCCGGCGCTGGTGCGCCAGGCCGTCGCTGTGATGCCCGCTGCTCGGCGCTCGGTCATGAAGACGCCGTGGGCTCCGAACGCGGCCACCGACCGGATCACCGCGCCCACGTTGCGGGGGTCGGTGATGCCGTCCAGCGCGACCAGGAGGGGGGCGGTCTGCTCCAAGGACGCGGCGAGCAGGTCGTCGAAGTCCTCGTAGGCGAAGGGGGGGACCTGCAGGCCGATGCCCTGGTGCAGGACGCCGCCCGTCATGCGGTCCAGCTCGGCCCGGCTGATCTCCAGGATCGGGATGGCCCGGTCACCGCACGTGCGGATGATCTCGGTGACCCGGTCGTCGATGTCGATGCCGTGTGCCACGTAGAGCGCGGTCGCCGGCACCAGCGCGCGGAGCGCCTCGTTCACCGGGTTGCGGCCGAGCAGCAGCTCGGGGCCCTCCTTGGTGGGGTTGGAGCGGCGGCCCGGAGCGATCCTCGGGCCACGCGGGCCACCACCGCGGACCGGAGCGCCGCGGCCGGCCTGGGTGCGGGTCATGCCGGGCGCCCGGCCACCGCCCCGGCCCCAGGTGGTGTCCTTGGTGCCGGGCTGGCCGACCTTGGGCGCACGGCCCTCGGCGGCGGCCGCCTGACGCTCCTTGTTCTGCTTGCGCGCGGTCTTCTCGGGCAGTTTCTCGGTGCCCGAGTAGCCCTTGTGCCAGGGCCGCTCGTCGGCGGGCAGGGTCTTGCCACGCCCTTTCAGCCCGGCCTTGTTCTTGCCACCGGAGCCGCCCGCGGCGCCCTTCTTCGACGTCGTGCGCTTGCTCGCATTGAACGAATTACCGGCCATCAGTGCTGCTCTCCTACCGTCCAGCGCGGCCCGGTCGGAGTGTCCTCCACCTGAATACCCGCGTTCTTGAGCTGGTCCCGCACCGAATCGGCGGCCGCCCAGTCCTTACGTGCGCGGGCCGAAGCCCGCTGTTCCAATGCCAGGGCGACCAGGGAGTCGACCACCGGCTTCAGGTCGTTGCCGCCGTCGGCGCCACCCCAGGCGCTGTCGAGCGGGTCGATGCCGAGCACCCCGAGCATGGCCCGGACCGCGGTCAGCGCGCCCCGGATGGCCGGCTCGTCGCCGGCGGTCAGGGCGGTGTTGCCCTCCCGCACGGTGTCGTGCACGATCGCCAGCGCCGCCGAGGTGTTCAGATCGTCGTTCATCGCCTCGGCGAACGCCGGCGGCACCGCCTTGGGCCGGCCGTTGCCGACCACCTCGGCCGCACGCTGCACGAAGCCCTCGATGCGCCGGTAGGCGACCGCGGCCTCCTTCAGCGCCTCGTCGGTGAAGTCGATCCGCGAGCGGTAGTGCGGGCTGCCCAGGTAGTAACGCAGCTCGACCGGGCGGACGCCGGCTTCGACCACCGCGTCCAGGTCGATCACGTTGCCCAGCGACTTGCTCATCTTGGACTCGCCGAGATTCAACAGGGCGTGGTGCACCCAGAACCGGGCGAAACCGAGACCGGCCGCCTTGGACTGGGCCACCTCGTTCTCGTGGTGCGGGAACGTCAGGTCCAGGCCACCGCCGTGGATGTCGAACTCGTCGCCGAGGTAGCGCCGGGCCATCGCCGAGCACTCGATGTGCCAGCCCGGGCGGCCCTTGCCCCAGGGGGACGGCCAGTACGCGTCGCGCGGCTCGTCCGCCTTCACACCCTTCCACAGGGCGAAGTCACGGTGGTCGCGCTTGTCACGCGGCGAGGCGTCGCCGGGGTCGCGCATGTCGTCGGGGCGCTGACCGGACAGAGCGCCGTACTCCGCGAACGAGCGCACGTCGAAGTAGACGTCGGAGCAGTCGCCGTCGGCCGGGTACGCGTGGCCGCGATCGATCAGCTCCTGGATCAGCTCGTGCATCTCGGTGATGTGCCCGGTGGCCAGCGGCTCGTAGGTGGGCGGCAGCACGTTGAGCGCCGAGTAGTCCCGATCCAGGAGACGACGGTTCTCGTACGCGATGGCCCAGTAGGGCCGGCCCGCCTTGACCGCCTTCTCCAGGATCTTGTCGTCCACGTCGGTGACGTTGCGGACGAACGTCACCTCCAGGCCCTCGTGCGTCAGCCAGCGGCGCAGCACGTCGTAGTTGACGGCGGAACGGAGGTGGCCGATGTGTGGGGAGGACTGCACGGTGACACCACACAGGTAGATCCCCGCCAGACCGGGAGTCGACGGGACGAAGTCCCGGACCGATCGGGTCGCGGTGTCATACAAGCGTAGAGTCACCGTTGAAGGGTACCGGCCTCACCTCATGGACGCGTCATCCGGAGCACGTCGAGCGCCTCGTCCAGCTGAGCCTCGGTGAGCGTGCCGTTCGCGACGTGCCCGCGCTCGACCACCACCTCCCGGATCGTACGGCCGGTGGCCAGCGCCTGCTTGGCGATCGCGGCGGCCTCGTCGTAACCCAGATGCCTGTTGAGCGGGGTGACGATCGACGGCGACCCCTCGGCGTACCCCCGGGTGATCTCCTCGTCCGCCTCCAGCCCGGCCACGCACCGGTCGGCGAACAGCCGGGACACCGCGGCCAGCAGCCGGATCGACTCCAGCACGTTGCGGGCCATCACCGGAAGCATCACGTTCAGCTCGAAATCGCCCTGGGTGCCGGCGAAGGCCACCGCGGCGTCGTTGCCGATGACCTGGGCGGCGACCTGGCGGACCGCCTCGGGGACGACCGGGTTCACCTTGCCCGGCATGATCGACGAGCCGGGCTGCAGGTCGGGCAGGCGCAGCTCGCGCAGACCGGCCCGGGGACCGGAGCCCATCCAGCGGATGTCGTTGGCGATCTTGTAGAGGCCGGCGGCCACCACCCGGAGCTGGCCGGACGCCTCGACCAGCGCGTCCCGGGCGCCCTGCGCCTCGAAGTGGTCCCGCGCCTCGGTCAGCGGCAGGCCGGTCTCCTCAGCGAGCAGCCGGATCACGGTCGGCGCGAAACCGGGCGGGGTGTTCACCCCGGTGCCGACCGCGGTGCCGCCGAGCGGTAGTTCACCCAGCCGGGGCAGGGTGGCGGTCAGTCGTTCGACACCGTTGGTGATCTGGCGGGCGTAACCGGAGAACTCCTGCCCCAGGGTGACCGGGGTGGCGTCCATCAGGTGGGTGCGGCCGCTCTTGACCGTCTCCGCCCAGAGTGCGGCCTTGTCGTGCAGTGCTGCGGCCAGGTGCTCCAGCGCCGGGATCAGGTCACGGCCGACCGCCTCGGTCGCGGCCACGTGGATCGACGACGGGAAGACGTCGTTACTGGACTGCGAGGCGTTGACGTGGTCGTTCGGATGCACCGGGCGGCCCAGCTCCCGGCTCGCCAGGGTGGCGATGACCTCGTTCGCGTTCATGTTCGACGAGGTGCCGGAGCCGGTCTGGAAGACGTCGATCGGGAACTGGTCGTCGTAACCACCGTCGGCGACGTGTGCAGCGGCGGTGGCGATGGCGTCGGCCAGATCCTTCTCCAGCACGCCCAGCTCGGCGTTGGCCCGGGCGGCGGCGCCCTTGATCCGGGCCAGGGCGTGGATGTGGGACGGCTCCAGGCCGCGGCCGGAGATCGGGAAATTCTCCACCGCCCGCTGGGTCTGTGCGCGCCACAGCGCGTCGGCGGGCACCTGGACCTCGCCCATCGTGTCGCGTTCGATCCGGAAACCAGTCACCGCTTCATCCTCTCTCGGTGAGCGGACGGTACCCAGTCGATTGCCTCACAAGCGCGGATCGGAGCGCCGTTCGTATAACGTCGGCGAGGTTCGGTCCCCGACTTCGGTCTCGATGAAGAGGAACCCCTGATGCGACGCGCCCTCCTGGCCGTGATCGCCGGCGGCACACTGCTGACCGGCGCCGCCTGCGACAGTGACGCGGAGACGCCCCAGTTCACTGAGCCGTCCGCCCCCGCGTCGGTGCTCGCCGCGCCGTCGCCGTCGGTCTCCCTGGCGCCGGACTACTCAGAGGACACCGCGAAGATCTGCGGACGGGTCACCGGCGTGGTGAACAAGGCGTTCGGCGAGTTCGGCGCGGAGCTCGGCCGGATGATCGCCAACAAGGACGCCAAGGAGACCGCCGAGGCCACCAAGTCGGAGAAGGCGGCCGCCGACGAGCTGAAGGCGATCGGTGCCCAGATCCGCAAGGAGACCAAGGACGCGCAGGATCCAGAGCTCGCGGTGGCCGCCGAGACCTCGGCGAAGAAGATCGACGCCGCCGCGAAGAACCGGTCCTACATCAAGGGGCTCAAGGCGACCAAGGATCTGGACGTCACGCTCAAGGACCAGATCGCCGAGTGGCTCGACCCGCTCTCCGGTTACTGCGCGGGCGGACCGCTCCCGTCCGAGAGCGCCCCGGCCAGCGCCGACCCGGTTCCCAGCGCGTCCTGAACGATCAGCGCCGGCCGATCGCGAAGACCGGGTTCGGCTTGGTCACGTCCGCGAAGAAGTCCTCGCCCTTGTCGTCCACCACGATGAAGGCGGGGAAGTCCTCGACCTCGATCTTCCAGACCGCCTCCATGCCGAGCTCCGGGAACTCGAGCACCTCGACGTGCCGGATGCAGTCCTGGGCCAGACGCGCGGCCGGGCCGCCGATCGAGCCGAGGTAGAAGCCGCCGTGCTCCTGGCACGAGTCGGTGACCTGCTTCGACCGGTTGCCCTTGGCCAGCATGACCATCGAGCCGCCGTTGGCCTGGAACTTCTCCACGTACGAATCCATCCGGCCGGCCGTGGTCGGTCCGAAGGATCCGGACGCGTACCCCTCGGGGGTCTTCGCCGGGCCGGCGTAGTAGACCGCGTGGTCCCGCATGTACTGCGGCATCGGCTCACCGGCGTCCAGCCGCTCGGCGATCTTGGCGTGCGCGATGTCCCGGGCCACCACCAGCGGGCCGGTCAGCGACAGCCGGGTCTTCACCGGGTACTTGGTCAGCTCGGCCCGGATCTCCGCCATCGGCCGGTTCAGGTCGATGTTGACCACCGGCGACTCTTCGAGGTCGACCTCGGGCAGGTAGCGCGCCGGGTCGGTCTCCAGCCGCTCCAGCCAGACGCCGGACGGGGTGATCTTGGCGACCGCCTGCCGGTCCGCCGAGCAGGAGACGGCGATCGCGACCGGGCAGGACGCGCCGTGCCGGGGCAGCCTGATCACCCGGACGTCGTGACAGAAGTACCGCCCGCCGAACTGGGCGCCGATCCCGAAGTCGCGGGTCAGCTCCAGGACCGCGGCCTCCAGCTCCAGGTCACGGAAGCCGTGCGCGAGCATCGAACCCGCGGTGGGCAGGTTGTCGAGGTACTTCGCGGAGGCGAGTTTCGCGGTCTTCAGCGCGTGCTCGGCGCTGGTACCGCCGATGACCACGGCCAGGTGGTACGGCGGGCAGGCCGACGTGCCGATCAGGCGCAGTTTCTCGTCCAGGAACTGCATCATCCGCTGCGGGTTCAGCAGCGCCTTGGTCTCCTGGTAGAGGTACGACTTGTTGGCCGAGCCACCGCCCTTGGCCATGAACAGGAACTTGTACGCGTCCGGCTGGCCGCCCGGGTCCTCCGCGTACAGCTCGATCTGCGCGGGCAGGTTGCTGCCGGTGTTCTTCTCGTCCCACATGGTCAGCGGGGCGAGCTGCGAATACCGCAGGTTGAGCCGGGTGTACGCCTGGTAGACGCCGAGGGCGATGGCCGCCTCGTCGGTGCCGTCGGTGAGCACGTGCCGGCCGCGCTTGCCCATCACGATCGCGGTGCCGGTGTCCTGGCACATCGGCAGCACCCCACCGGCCGCGATGTTCGCGTTGCGCAGCAGGTCCATCGCGACGAACCGGTCGTTCGCCGAGGCCTTCGGGTCGTCGATGATGCCGCGCAGCTGCGCCAGGTGGGCCGGGCGCAGGTAGTGGGCGATGTCGTGCATCGCCTCCGCGGTGAGCTGAGTGAGAGCGGCCGGCTCCACGGTCAGGAATCGTCGCCCGCCAGGGCCCTCGACGACGTCCACTCCCTCGTCCGTGACCAGGCGGTACTCGGTCTGGTCCGCACCGGTGGGGAGGAGCGGCGAATAGCTGAAATCGGCGCCTCTGCTCATGAACGCTCAGCCTATGCCAGCGGGGTGGCGGGATGCGAACCCGGGCGTCAGGCGAACGGGACGAACGCCATCTCCCGCCCGGACACGATGATCATGCCGTCCGGGTTCGTGGCGAAGACCTTGGCGTCGGTACGCACATCGGCACGGACCGCCCCGGCCCCGAGCGTCAGCGCGGTCACCCGGTCGTCCGAGGTCACGATCACGGCGTGCGGGGTGAGCGCGGCGCCCACGTCCTCGCCCCGTCCGTCCAGGCGCCAGACCACCTTGTCCTTGCCGAACGAGAACCCCCGGATCACATCACCCTTGCGGATCACCGCGTACGCGTCGTTGAGGGTCAGCACCTCGGACTGTTTGTCGCCGTACCAGAGATTGCGCCCGTCATAGCCGTTGATCAGGACCTCGCGGCCGTACGGGTCGACACCGAGCACCACGCTGTAGCCGCCGGACGGATCGCGGTCCTGGGAACAGTTGGAGCCGTTGCCCGCGGTCCGCAGGTTGAGCCCGTCGCGCTGCCACACCACCTTGCCGGAGGCCTGCGGGTTTGACGCGACCACGCCGTAGTAGCAGGTGCCGTCCCGGGAGGTGCCGGTGATCGTCAGGACCCGGCCGCCGACCACCACGACCCGCTGGTCCCGGGGCGGTTTCACGGTCTGCACCAGCCGGCCGCTCGCGGTGTCGATCACCCGGACCTCGGTGTCGTGCGGCAGCCCGAGCAGGCCGGGCAGCGCCGGCGGGCCGGGCAGGTCGTCGTCCACGTCGCCGGAGATGAGCCGGCGGGTGTCCGGCAGGTCCGGGTTGGCCGCGTCCAGGACGAAGCCGATGCTGCCCGCGCCGACCGTCCAGAGCTGCTTGTTCGAGCGCGGGTCCCAGGCGGTGAGCCGGCAGTCGTCGCCGCCGGAGCAGCCGAGGTCCACGATCGCGTCCTGGTACGCCCAGACCGCGGACGCGGTGGTGTCGGCCCGCCGGACCGTGCCGGTGGACGGGTCGAGGACCTGGTAGCCCTTGGTGAGCAGGCGGCCGGTGACGACCACGGCGTTGGCGCCCTTGCCGGCCACCTCGGCCCAGTCGGCGTCCGACGACCAGATCTTCACCGCGGCGCTCAGCGAGTACGCCTCGACCGACGTCCGGTACTCGACGATCACCGACTCCCCGGCGATCGCGACGCTCTGCGGTGAGCCGCCCAGCGACTGCTGCCAGCGGGTGCCGGCCGCGATCGGCCCGCTCGTGGTGATCCACGACCAGAGCTGCGGGAACGGGTTCCACACGTTGGTCGCGGCCAGCACGGTGATCACGACCGTGGCGGCGGCGACCACCGAGAGTCCCTTCCACGAGGTGCCGCCGGAGGCCATTCGGGCAGGGTAATGACCTTCGAAGCGGGAAGCACCCAGCGCGGGATGTCCGTGTCGCGGGGTTATGGGTGGGTTGCCGATCTCACCAGCGGAACGGTCCGGTACGGGATCAACTCGGCCAGCGCGATGATCGTGTGCGCCCGCCGGATCCCCTCGTAGCCGACGATCTGATCGATCACCCGCTGCAGGTCGGCGTTCGACCGGGCCACGATCCGGCAGTGGATGTCGCCGCCGCCGGTGATCGTGTGCGCCTCCAGGACCTCGGGAATCTCGGCCAGGTGATCGGCGACCGCGGCATGCCCGAACCGCTGGCCGATCTCCAGGGTCACGAAGCTCATCACCCCGAAACCGATCGCGTCCGGCGCCACCTCCGGCCCGAAACCCTTGATCGCACCCCGCGCGATCAGCTTGTCCAGCCGCGCCTGCACGGTGCCGCGGGCCACCGCCAGCCGCCGGGAGAGCTCCAGCACACCGATCCGGGGCTCGGCCGCCAACATCGCGATGAGCCGCGCGTCGAGCGGATCGAGCTGGACAGTCTGCTCACCCATGCGGCGAACCTATCGCACCGATTGCACAGGTTGACCATCCTCGTCGTCGACGGTTGCCCGAGCCGGTGGGGTACGCCACTGTCACCCGCATACGGCGGCCCTGTGACACTGTGATCACACCCTGACGGCCGGGCGACCGGGCCGCAGGGAAGTGTCAGGCTGTCGTGGTAAAGGTTTGCGCATGAGTTCCGTTTCCGCGGGTTGGTACAAGGACCCGGCCGACCCCAGCACCCAGCGTTACTGGGACGGTGACGGCTGGGTGGGCAAGGCCATCCCGGCCGACGCCGTTCCCCCGGACGGCCCGCCCCCGCCGGAGGAGCCGGAACCCGTCGTAGAGGAGACGCCCGCCGTCCCGGAGACGGCCGCTCCCCCGGCGTACCAGCAACCGGGTCAACCCGCCGGACCGCCCGGCCCGCCGCCCGGGTGGGCACCGCAACCACCGCCTCCGCCCGGCTGGCAGCCCCCGCCGGGCATGCAGCCGCCGCCCGGCTGGCAACCGCAACCCGGCGCGCAGCCGATGGGCGCCTACGCCTACCCCTATCCGGTGCCGGAGGTCCGGCCGCATGGGCTGGCCCTGGCCGGGCTGGGGCAGCGGCTGGTCGCGCGGTTCATCGACATCCTGGTCGTGCTGCTGCTCAACGTCGTGGTCAACGGCTACTTCGTGTACCTGTACATGGAGGACTTCCGGCCGATCTTCCGCGAGTACTACGCGCAGGTCATGGCGGGCGCCGCCAACCCGGTCATCCAGGAGGCCACGCCGCGGATGTCGACGCTGTCGGTGGCCATCGTCATGATCGCCACCCTGCTGTGGCTGGCCTACGAGGCGCCGTCGATCAGCAGCCGGGGGCAGACCCTCGGCAAGCGGCTGATGCGGATCCAGGTCGTCGGCATCGAGAAACCCGGCCAGATCGGCTTCGCCCGGGCCTTCACCCGCTGGGCACGCCTCGGCATGTGGACGCTGTTCTGGTACTGCGGGATCGGCCTGGTGATCCAGTTCCTGTTCGCGCTCTCGCCGCTGTTCGACACCCGGATGCGGCAGGCCTGGCACGACAAGGCAGCCGGCACCGTCGTGGTGTCCCTGCCGCCCGGCGTGTCCCCGATCATGACCGAAGCCGCACCCGGCGGCGACCAACCCGGAGGAGAGCGATGACCCGGCTGACCCGCCCCGACCTGGACGCGCTGCCCGACTACGTGCCCGGTCGCACCGTCGCCGGGGCCGTCAAACTCGCCAGCAACGAGGTGCCGTACGGGCCGTTGCCCGGCGTCGTCGAGGCGTCCGCCGAGGCGCTGCGGACCTCGCACCGGTACCCGGACATGGGCGTGACCGCGCTGCGCGACCGGATCGGCGCCTGGCTGGGCGTCGATGCGGCCCGGGTGGTGACCGGCTGCGGGTCGGTGGCGCTCGCCGAGATCCTGGTCAAGGCCACCTGCCTGCCCGGCGACGAGGTGATCTACTCGTGGCGGTCGTTCGAGGCGTACCCGATCATCGCCGCCGGGGTGGGCGCCACCAGCGTCCGGATCCCGAACACCGCGGCGCACGGGCACGACCTGACCGCCATCGCCGAGGCGATCACCGACCGGACCCGGCTGATCTTCGTCTGCAACCCGAACAACCCGACCGGCACCTACCTGCGCAAGGCCGAGCTCGACCGGTTCCTCGCCGGCGTGCCGTCGGACGTGCTGGTGGTGCTGGACGAGGCGTACAAGGAGTTCGTCACCGACGCCGACGTGCCGGACGGCGTCGAGGTCTACGGCGACCGGGCCAACGTGGTCGTGCTGCGCACCATGAGCAAGGCGTGGGGGCTCGCCGGGCTGCGGATGGGTTACCTGGTCGCCCCGCCGGAGGTGGCCGCCGCCCTGCGCAAGGTGGTCACCCCGTTCTCCACCAACCTGGTCGCGCAGGCCGCGGCGCTTGCCGCCCTGGACGCCGAGGACGAGGTGCGGCGGCGCTGCGCCCTGGTCGTCGACGAGCGCGACCGGGTCACCGCCGAGCTGCGCAAACTCGACCTCGAGGTGCCGGACAGCCAGGCCAACTTCGTGTGGCTGCCGCTCGGTGAGCGGACCTCGGCGTTCGCGGCGGCCTGCGAGGAGGGGGGCGTCATCGTGCGGGCCTTCCACCCGGAGGGTGTCCGCGTCACCATCGGCACCCCGGCGGAGAACGACCTGTTCCTCGCCGCGGCCGCCGCGTTCCGGTCCTAGCTCCTCCGTCGCTCAACCCTTGGCCGCGGCCTCCATCCGCTCGTGGTCCTCGGGGCGATCCGGTCAGGACCTGGCCGCGGCCTCCATCCGCTCGTGGTCCTCGGCGGTGATCCGGTTCGGGAAGACGCCCCGCCAGATCACCGCCAGCAGGCATCCGGCCAGCACCAGGCCCGCACCGAGCAGCGGCAACGAGCCCAGCTGCCCGGCGCCGACCAGCCGCTCCCCGGCGAACGACCCGCTGCCGATGCCGATCTGGAACGCCACCACGTAGACGGCCGACGCCGCGTCCCGGGCGGTCGGCGCCACCCGCATCGGCGCCGACCCGAGGAAGACCGGGAGCGCGTTGAACGCCCCGCCCCAGACCAGCACCACGGCGATCGTGGCGGCCGGCCCCAGCACCGGCGCGAGCAGCACCATCGACAGCGCGGCCAGCGCGGACAACCCGATCACGAACGGTCCCGGCCGGCGGTCCACGAACCGGCCCACCACGTAGTTGGCGGCCAGACCGACCGCGCCGTACCCGAGCAGCAACGCACTGAGCGCCGCCCCGTCCAGGCCGGCGTCCCGGCGTACCAGAGGGGCGATGTAGGTGTAGGTCGTGAAGTGACCCACCACCAGCACCACCGTGATCACGCACAGCCCGGCGACCTTGCCGTTGCGCAGGATCGTGACCGCGCTCCGCAGCTGCCTGCCGAGTGACGCCTCCCGGTCGCGCGGCAGCGGCTGCATCGCCGGCAGCAGGGTGATCAGCGCGATCAGGCAGATCGCCCCGGCGACCGCCATCAGGCCGATCGACAGCCGCCAGCCCAGCCACTGCCCGAGCGCCGTGCCCAGCGGCACCCCGAGCACGATGGCCAGCGAGTTGCCGATGAAGACCAGTGAGGTGGCCCGGCCGACCTGCCCCGGCGGCGCCAGGCGGGCGGTGATCGGCCCGATCACCGACCAGAAGACGCCGTGGGCGAGGGCGCAGACCAGCCGGGACAGCACCAGGACCAGGAAGGTGGGTGCGAGTGCGGCTGCCGCCTGGGCGACGACGAAGATCGCTACGGTGGCGGCGAGCAGCGTGTGCCGGGGCAGCCGCATGGTGAGAGCCGTGAGCGGGATGGTGCTGACCGCGGCGACCACGGCATAGCTGGTGAGCAGCAGCCCGACCTGCGCCTCGGTGACGCCGAGACCGGCGGAGATCTGCGGGAGGAGACCGACGGGCAGGGTCTCCGCGGTGACGTAGCAGAAGGTGGAGGTGCCGAGGACGACGAGCGCCGGGCGGTTGAGTCGCACACCTCGCACAATAAGCTCTTGGGTAGAGCAAAAGAAGGGACCACGTCTGTGACGACGCGCTCCACCGAACTCCTCCGGGCCGTCCACCGGCACCCCGGCATCACCCGAGCAGACGCCGCACGCCTGATCGGAATCGGAACCGGCGCCGCCACCGAACTGGTCACCAAACTCAGCCGCGCCGGCCTGCTCACCCAGGCGCCCGCCACACCGAGCGGCACCCGGGGCCGCCCGACCACGATCCTGCTGCCACATCCCGAGGGCCCGCTGGTCCTGGCCCTGGCCATCACCAACGAGGCGTGGCGCCTGGACGTGGTCGAGCTGGGCGGCGCCACCGTGACATCCCGCTCCGAACGCCACGAACACGGCCCGTGGGCCGAGGTCCGGGTCGCGGTGGCGGCCGCCGTCAAACAACTGCACAGCCGGTACGGCCCACGCCTCCGAGCCATCGGCATCTCCGTACCCGGCCCGGTGCCCCACAGCCGCCGCCCCACCCCTCACCGCCACCTGCCCGACAACCGCGACCCCATCCCTCCCGACCACCTGACCGACAACCGCGGCGCTACCCCTCCCCATTACCTGACCGACAACCGCGGGCCCGGCTCCCCCGCCGCCCACCTCCCCGCAGGCGCGCTCCCCCCGGCCGCCCTTCCTCTCGGTCCTGAACCAGCAGCTGGCAGCCTCCGCGAACCAGCAGTGGGCAGCCGCGGACCAGCAGTGGGTAGTGCTCGCGAACCGGCCATGGACAGCCTCCGCGAACCAGCCGTGGACAGCCTCCGCGAACCAGCAGTGGGTAGCCTTCGCGGACCCGCCGTGAGCAGCCTCCGCCTGGACACCGTCACCTCCGACTGGCACGACATCGACCTCACCGAACTCTGGCCCGAAGCCGACCTGCTGGTAGCGGGCAACGACGCCACCCTCGCCGCCACCGCCGAACACCTCCGAGGCGCCACCGCAGCGGTGGCCCTGCACCTGCACATCGAACCCGGCCTGGGCGGCGCCCTGATCGAAAACGGCCGCCCCATCATCGGAGCCCGCAACACAGCCGGAGAGTTCGGCCACATGCCCTTCGGAAACCCCAAGATCAAATGCGCCTGCGGCGCCAACGGCTGCTGGGGTACGTCCATCGACGGCACCGCCCTGGCCCGCCTACTGAACGACACCCCACCCCGAGATCCGGTCACGTACGCCCGCCGGGTGATCGCCACAGCCACCCGCTCCCAACGCGCCCGCCAGGACTTGGCAGGCCTCCCCCCACCCACCACCAACCAAAGCGAACCGCCCACTACCCCTCCGAACGAGACACAGCCCGCTACACCCGCCACCGCTGCGAGCGCGACACAGCCCGCTACAACCAGCGCGACGCCCGCCACCGCTCCGAGCGAAATGCCGGCCATCACGTCAGCCGGAACCCAGGCGACCGCTCTCGGCGGCAGATCAGCGACCGCTCCCTCCGGAACACCCGCCACCGCTCTCGGTAGGGCATCCGTCTCCACCAGCTCTTACAGTTCCGGCCAAGCCGGCCCCGACATCGATCCCGAAGCGGCGTTCGAAGCCGTAAAAACCGTCGGGATCGCCCTGGGCCGAGGCATAGCCGGCCTGGTCAACGCCCTCGACCCCGACTTGGTCACGCTGGGCGGAATCGGCCCCGACCTCTTGGCCGCAGTCCCCGACGCGATCACCACCGCCTACCGCAACGGCCTCATGGCAACCCACCGCGACTCCCCGCCACCAATCCTTCCCGCCACCCTCCCCGACGACGAGGGCCCCATCACCGGCGCAGCGGAGGAGGCATGGACCGCCCTGTTCCCCCGCTTGGCCTAGCAGCCATGGTTCGGCCCAGACCCAACACCGACCCAACTGCCGGCCCGCACCTACTCCAGGCCAAAGCGGGAAGGGCGTGTGCTCTGCCTAGCCCGGACCTTCTGCCTGGCCCCGCCCTGCCTAACCCCGAATCTGCTTCATGCCGGGCCAGCTTTGTTCAGCACCTGCTTCGTGCAGGACCTGCTTTGTTCAGCACCTGCTTCGTGCCAGACCTGCTTCGTGCCAGACCTGCTTCGTGCCAGACCAGTTTCGTGCCGGGCCGGCTTCGTGGCGGGTTGCCGAGCGCCGGCCTACTATCTCTATCTGGCTTCGGGCCTGTTTCCCGGCTCCGGGCCCGCGACCGGGCCTCGGCTGGTCAGGCGGGCAGCACGGCGACCAGGACCGTGTCGACCGTGTGGTAGTACAGCGGCGACTCCGGATCGTCGGGCCCGTCCTCGTTGAGCCGTTCGATCGCCAGGTAGCCGTCGGTGACGTGGTACAGCCCGGCCTTCCAGTCGGTGCTGTCCTTCTTCATCGCCAGCGGAAACGCGAACCGGACCGAGCCCGTCCGCGCGTCCACCCCGGTCAGTTGGTTCTCCGGGCTCAGCAGCAGAACCGTTCCCGATGATTCTCCCAGAACCCGAGCCGGCCCAGAAGTTATCCACAATGCCGCTCCGTCCACAGCCCGCCCGACGACCGACTCCGAAGAAGCGGACGATGGGCTCACCCCGGACGGAGACGCCCCAGACGAAGACACCCCGGACGGAGACGAGGGACCAGGACCGGGCGAGACGACCACCGGAGAGGGCGCCGTCGAGGAGCTCGGCGACGGTGATTCCGAGGCAGAGGAGGAGACCGTGATGATCACACCAGCGGCGATGGTGGCGCCGGAGTCGTCCAGGGCCGGAGCCCGGCGGGGCTTGGCGGAGGTGGCGAGCCAGCCCTGCCCCGCGCCATCGCGGAAAGCCGCACAACCAGAGGTCACACAACCCACCGGTTGGTACGGAGCGGTCGGCCACCCGTCGACCGGAGCACCCGACGACACGTCATAGGCACCGGTCGCGCACACATAGGCGCCGCCCGTGGTGGTGAAGCCCTCCGAGCACCCGGCCGGGACGGAGGTCTTCCAGAGGACTGAGCCGGTGCTGAGGTCGTACCCAGCAAGGTCCTGATCCTGGGTGACCACGACGGTGCCGGCGGCGAGGCGCAGACCGGGCGGATCCCAGACCGTCGCGGCGCCGGTCCGGTGTCCGGCGAATCCGGGAGCCTCCGGCCCGTCGGCACGCCAGACGACTTCGCCGGTGAGACCGTTCAACGCCACGATCTTGCCGTCGGACCACCGGCTGACGAGCGTGGTGCCGCTCGCGGCCACCGCGTTGAGCTGTTCGGGCCAGCGCCGGTACGACCAGAGCGCCGTGTAGACCTGCTCCGCGGTGACCGGCCCGTCGGCGCGGACCTGGTTCTTCGCGGCATAGACACGCACCCGGCCGTCGACGATCAGCGGAGCCACATTGAGGCGACTGGTGACGCCCTGAATCGGAGCGGACGCCGACGGATAGGGCTCGGTAGCCGTCGATGAAAGCTCGGTGGGCGCGAGCACACGCCAGCCGATGAGGCCGCTCACCACCAGCAGTAGTGCGGCCGCCAGGATTCGCAGCAGCACCCGGGTCACGGGGTGAAGTATTCCAAATCAACGCACGACGCCCCCGCACCGGTCCGGCTCGTGCTCCGGATCACTCCCAGCTCAGCCCACTTCGACCAGCAGATCCACTCATTCCACGAGCCGTCGGAATAACGAGGACAACCGGCGATTCACCCGCCCCAGCACCCACCACGACGGCGAAAAGCAGCCGACCGGCCGGGCGACCGGGCGACCGGGCGAGCGACCGGGCGACCGGGCGAGCGACCGGACGACCGGGCGAGCGACCGGGCGACCGACAGGAATCGGATACCGGAGAGGAGGACGGGTTCACCGGACAGCGGAGGGTGGTTACTCGTAGCCGCCGTTGATCAGGCCCAAGCGGACCAGTTCGGTCAGGGGCTCGACGACGTTGGCTGCTCCGAAGCCCACGAACAGTGGGCGGGGGCCGTCGCGGTGCAGGCGGGCCGGTTCCACCAGCGGGACCGGGTGGGTGGCGGCCAGTGCCTCGGCCACCTCTGCCACCTCGCCGCCGTTGGCCGCGGTCACCGTCGCCACCAGGACGTTGAGGAAGCCGTGATGGGTGAAGCCGGTCTCCGGGTCGGTGTGCCGGGTGGCGTGGCGCAGGCCGGCGGCCAGTTTGAACGGCAGCCCTCGGTCACGGCAGGCGCAGATCACGGCGGCCAGTTCCACGGGGGTGGGGAAGAGTTCCGCGGCCAGGCCGCCGACCCGGAACTTGGGGGTGATCGGCAGTCCGTCGGCACGAGCTTCGGCGACGGTGTCCAAGGCGGCGAGCAGGCCCCAACTGAGGGGGATCTCGGCGTACAGCGGCAGGCTCGTCTGAATGGCGGCGAACGAGCGCAGGGAGGCCAGGCCGGGCTGTGGATCCTCGCCCCGGCGAGCGACCGCCGCCTCGACGTGCTGCACGGCCACGCCGGAGGCCCGCAGCTTCTCCACGGTCGCGGGCAGAGAGGCGGCCGGCACGTCACCGATCAGTCCAACGGACAGCCAGGGCACCGCCCCGGTTCCAGGAGTCGAGCCGGTTCCAGGAGTAGAGCCGGCGCCATGACCCGACCGACTGCCAGCACCCGACCCGTCGCCAGAGCCCGGCCCAACGTCAGAAAGCCGTTCGACGCCAGAGGCCGGTCCAGCGCCCGGAAACCTCCCGGTTCCGGGAAGCGGCTCGCTGCCGGGACGTGGGTTGGCGCTGGGAAGCGGCTCGCCGTCGAAACGCGGGTTGGCTCTGCGAGATGGGTCGGCGCTGCGAGACGGGTCAGCGTTGCTGGACGGGTCGGCGCTGGGAAGCGGCTCGCCGCCGGAACGCGAGTTGGCATTGGGGGACGCGTAGGCGCTGCGAGGCGGGTTGGTGTTGGGTGACGGGTCGGGTGTGGTGCGTGGGGTGGCGGTCGGCTCGGGGATCACGAGTGTGCCGATGACCGATGCGGGCACGAGCAGAGTGCCGATCAGCCCCCGGTACCACGACGTGGCGTGCTCGTGGTGTTTTGCGGCGGCGTCGGACAGACCGACCGGGCTGGGCGGGAGCAGGGAGGCGTCATCGACCAGTCCGGCGTAGAGCGGAGGCACCTGCGTTGACACGTTCCGAACCTAATAGACGCTCGGATAATCGGACAACCACGTCCGAAATGTCACTTTTAAACCAGCAAGGCCACCGAACCATCACGAGCAAGCCAGGAAAGCCACCGGCCAGCGAGCCAACAGACCAGCTAGAAAGCAGAGAGAACAAACCGCGAGCCGGCGCGGACAACGAGCCACCCACAGCCCGGCCGCGGCCCCGCCCCGTCGGGCACCGCAGTGCCGATGACGTGCGCTTTCGTCGGACAACCTGCTCCAGGAAAGCCGCAAGCCGACGGCGCGGAGGACCCGCGGTACGGAAAGGCAAGAGGGCCCGCTCCGTCCGGGGTCAAAGCCAGGACCCAGACTAAAACCGGGGCGAAGGCCGGGACCGGGACTGGGGCCAGGACCGCGACTGAGACCAGGGCCAAGGCCGGGACCAGGACCGGAACCAGGACCAGGACCGGACCAGGGCCGGATCAGGGCCGGAACAGGGCCGGGGCCGGAACAGGGGCCAGGACCGGGACCAGGACCAGGGCCGGGGTGAGGCGGCGGTCAGGTTCGGCGGGAGAGCACCGCCAGCAGTTCTGCCGCTGCGGCTACCACGATTCCGGCCACCAGGGGGATCGGGCCGCCGACCACCGCGTACGCCAGGAGGAACAGCGGGGCCGCGAATGTCAGATATACGGCTGTTGCGAGTTGGCGGTCGGTGGACCTCAGCCGGGGCAGGACCACACCGACCGGTTCCGGTAGTCGGCTTCGGAACCAGAAGACCACCGCGCCGAAGATCAGTACGGCGATCAGGCCCGCCCACACCCGGGAGATGCCGGGGCTGACCATGGTCATCGCGGCGGCCAGCACCGCGGCGATCATCGTGCCGCCGGCGCCGTACTGAGCGCTCTCCCGGACCGCAATCGCCGAAGTGTCGGAGATGTCCAGCACCGACCGAGTCGGCCGGCTGATCGGAACGGCTACCGGATCAGCCACCGAGCCGGGCACCGAAGCCCCCGGCGACTGACCGGACGAATCAGACCGACCGGACGAATCGGCAGACGACGAATCGGAGGACAACGGGTCAGCGGACGACGAATCGGAAGACGACGACGGATCAGCGGGCGAAGACTGCGGATCGGGCGGCGCGACGGCCCCGAGTGAAGCCTCCTCCGCCAGGTCCTCGAGCGCCCGCGCCCACCGCCGCCGCTCGAAACGGACGATTCCGGTGTCGCGGCTCGCGTCGCCGATGGCGGAGTCGAGGTCGAGCGCCTCCCCGTACGCCCGCTGCGCCAGGTCGAACAACCGCAGCCGGGCGGCGACCACGGCCAGCACCAGGTGCGCCTCGGCGTCGGTGGGGGCGACCCGCACCCCGTTCCACGCGGCGTTCAGCGCCTCCTGCCCGTTGCGTGACTCGCTGAGCAGGGCGGCGCCGGTGCGCTGCGCATACGGATCCTCGGGCCACGTCCGCAGGATGGCGGTCGCGATCCGGGCGGCGTCGGCATATCGCCGGCTGTCGACCAGGGCCATCGCGTGGACCACCAGGGCGGGCAGCGCCTGCGGGTCGGCGGTGGCGGCGCGCTGGGCGGCGGCCAGCGCCTCGGCCGGCTGCTCGGCGGCGAGATGGATCCGGGCCAGGGTGGAGAGCAGGGCCGTCTCCTGTGGCGCGGTGGTCAGGCCGGCCGCGATCTCGTCGGCGGCCTCGTCGTATCGACCGAGGTCAGCGAAGAGCAGGGCGCGCTGCCGGTGTTCTTCCGGGGTGGTGTCGGGCTCCAAGGGGGCGGGCACGACACCGAGCGTAGGCGGTCTAGCTGGATGAAGATTGTGTGGCGTACACCATGGCGACCGCTGTCCCGGCCAGGCCCTCGCCGCGACCGGTGAGCCCGAGCCCGTCGGTGGTGGTCCCGGCCACGGTGACCGGGGCGCCGACCGCCTCGGTGAGGGTCTTCTCGGCCTCCGCGCGCCGTTTGCCGATCTTCGGGCGGTTGCCGATGACCTGGATCGAGACGTTGCCGATCTCGTAACCGGCGGCCCGGACCCGGCGGGCGGTTTCGGTGAGCAGCGTCACCCCGGCGGCGCCGGCCCACTCGGGACGGCTGGTGCCGAAGTTGCTGCCCAGGTCACCGAGACCGGCTGCGGAGAGCAGCGCGTCGCAGGCGGCGTGCGCGGCGACGTCGGCGTCCGAGTGCCCGGCGAGACCGGGCTCACCGGGCCATTCCAGCCCGGCGACCCAGCAGGGCCGCTCCGGGTCGAAGGCATGAACGTCGGTGCCGATACCCACCCGCGGAATGATCACGCCGACCACCCTAGGCCCCGGCAGGGATCCCGGCGGATCCCCACCCGGGAGGCCTAGGCAGGCGGCGGCAGGGTCAGCAGATGGGTGGCCACGGCGAGATCGATCGGCCGGGTGATCTTCAGCGCGAAGTCCGAGCCGGGCACGCAGACGACGCGGTGACCGAGTTTCTCGACCATGCCGGCGTCGTCGGTGTGCGAGTCGGCGGCCGCGGCGTGGGCGGCCCGGAGCAGCGGCGCGCTGAATCCCTGCGGGGTCTGCACGGCGCGGAGGACCGAGCGGTCGACCGTACCGAGCACCCGTTCGCCGGGATCGACCTCCTTGATCGTGTCGGTCACCGGGAGTGCCGGGATGACCGCTCCAGCCCCGTCACGCACGGTAGCCGCAACCTGCTCAAAAAGTTCGGCGGGAGCGAGACACCGGGCGGCGTCGTGGACCAGGACGATGCCGACGTCATCGGGCACCACGGCGAGCGCCGCCGCGACCGAGTCCTGTCGTTCGGCACCGCCGGCCACCACGGTGACCGGGGCGACCGGGGCGAGAAGGGCGTGCACGGCATCGACGTCGGCCGGTGGCGCGGCCACGACGATCATGCGCACCGACGGGGCGGCGGCCGCCCGCCGGACGGCGTGCACCAGCAACGGTTCACCGCCGAGCAGGCGCAACGCCTTCGGAGCGCCGGGCCCCAACCGCACTCCGGCGCCCGCCGCCGGAATGACGACGGCGACGTCACCGGCCGGATGAAGGGCAGACGGAACAGAAGCGGCAGCAGGAACAGAAGCAGCAGCAGGAACAGAAAGGCCAGACGGAACGACGACGGCGACGTCACCGCGAGCATGGAGCTTCGCGGTCACGTCGCCGTCGTTGTCGCCAGACACACGTGGTGAGTCAGACACAGTGAAGAGGGATGGCGTCGGTGGATCAGGCCTCGGTGAGGACCTTGTCGAGCAGGACCTCGGCCTCATCCTTGGTGCTCTTCTCAGCGAGGGCAACCTCACCGACCAGAATGTCACGGGCCTTGGCGAGCATCCGCTTCTCACCCGCCGAAAGACCACGCTCACGCTCACGACGCCAAAGGTCACGAACAACTTCCGCGACCTTGAGCGGGTTACCGGAAGCGAGCTTCTCCAGGTTCGCCTTGTAGCGCCGCGACCAGTTGGTCGGCTCCTCGGTGTGCGGGGCACGGAGGACGTCGAAGACCTTGCCCAGGCCTTCCTCGCCGACCACTTCGCGCACGCCGACTTCCTCGGCGTTCTCAGCGGGCACTCGAACAGTCAGATCGCCCTGGGCGACACGCAGAACGAGATACTGCCTTTCAACGCCCTTGATGACCCTAGTCTCGATTGCCTCGATGAGTGCGGCCCCGTGGTGGGGGTAAACAACGGTCTCGCCGACACTGAAAACCATAGGTTCGAAACCCCTTTCGCTGTGTCTAGGGTAACACGCTCAGGCGGCTCTGTCTCGCCCTGACGGTCACTGTTAGTGCAGCTCAGAGGCCCTGTGACGGGGCTTTCTACCGCTTGACAGCAAAGCGAGAAGCTGCCTAAGTAACGCAAAGTGACAGCACTGTCACCGGCTTTACCGGCCGACCCGCGTGAACCAAGTCGGGAATTCCGGACCTGATGGCTTTGTGAGATCAAGCTTATCGCTAAGGTCCGCATCAGTGCAGCACTGGCGATGTGGGCCCTCGTAGTGGAGGCTGGACGGAAGTTCCCCGACCGAAGCAAGATCTGGTCGGCCAGGGGGGAGGTTGAGTCATGGCTGGCGCGAGCGACAACGGCGGCAGGCCGCCCGGGGGTGGATCCCCCGACGACCTCCCGGACTTCCCCGAGGAGTGGGGGGTCATCGTCATTCCCGACGACCTCTCGGAGCTGGCCGACGAGGTCGAGGCGGTTCGTGCCGAGCTGCGCACCGGCCCGCCGCTGACCGGCTGGCAGCTGTTCGTCCGCCGCCCCGGGGTCCGCCGGCTCCGCCGCTTCGGCACCCTGTTGATGCGCACTCCGGCGTTGATCGTCTCGGTCGCGGTCCTGGTCACGGTCGCGAGCCTGTTCGCCTCGGCCTGGCCCGGCCCCGCCCGGCAGCCGGCCACCCAGCGCACCGCCGGCACCACACCGAGCCCGGCCGGCAAGCTGCCCGCGCTCGACATGATCGGCACCGACGGCCAGAGCGTCTCGATCCTGAGCAGCCTTCCCGCGGTCCTGCTGCTCACCGACGGCTGCGACTGCGCGAGGCTGCTCGACGACACGGTGGCCGCGATCGACCCCGGTGTCACGGTTCTGGCGATCACCACGGCAGGCGTCTCGGCCGACGTCTCGACAGGTGTCTCGGCGGGTCCGTCGGCGGCCACCGGCGTCCTGCCCACCACGCGCACCCCCCGGGCCGACGGTAAGAACGTCACGTTCCTCCAGGACCGCACCGACACCCTCCGCACCCAACTGGATCTCTCCGACCCCGACGGCACCGCCGCGGCAATCCTGGTCAACCGGACCGGCGACATAGTCCGGATCCACGCCCGCACCGCCTCGATCGAGACGATCCGCCCCGACCTGGCACGTCTATAAAGACCAAAGACCCTTTTGCGGTACGGACCGACGAGTCCTGCCAAATCGGCACCTCCCGTGGCCACACGCGAGGTCCGCGCGGCGCAAGGCCACCGCCCGACCGCCGGGCCCGGGGCGGCCCACCAGGTCACCCCCGACCCCGAAATTCCCCCGGACGAGTGACGCCCCGATGCCCCGACCTCGCGTGGGCTACGAGTCCCGTTGGAGGGAGTAGCGGAAGACGACCGGGGTGGCCGACTCGACGGTCACCGTCAGGTGCAGTTCGCGGGCCAGACCGACGGTGAAGACCTCGGGCGTCCGGGAGCCGGAACAGCGCAGCCCCCGGCCCGAGTCCCCGATGCCGAGGCTCACCCGGATCCGGCTGCCGTTGTCACCGGCGCAGACCACCGAGACCAGGAAGCTGCCCGGGGTGACCTTCACCGACTCCTCGTGCTCGGCGGCGGCCTCCAGGGCGACGGTGCTGACCGCCTCCTGTTCACCGACGTCCGGCAGCAACTGCTCCGCGGTGAGGCGCCACCTGGTCAGGCGCTCGTCGACAACCTGCCGCGGGGCGGCACGCCACCACCACATCAGGCCGATCACCACGCTCAATGCGGTCAGCGCGTACAGCACCGCACCGCGTCCCCGTTCGCCGCTCACGCTGCGAGAGTAGAGGCCTCCAGAAGGGTGACATAGAGGGTGAGGCCCGGTCCGAAAGCGAGCATGACGATCGATCGCGGCGGATCCGGCGCGCGGAGCAGTTCATCGAGCGCCAGCAGTACGGTCGGTGAGGAACAGTTCCCGTACGCGGCGAGAACCCCACGGGAGTCCGCGAGCGCCGTGTCGTCGAGCCCGAGCCGGTCCTGGACCACGTCGAGGATCTTCGGCCCGCCCGGGTGCACGGCCCAGCCGCCGACGTCGGCCAGACCCAGCCGGTGCCGCCCGAGGACCTCGAGAACCAGCTCGCGGACGTGGGCGGCGAGCACCGACGGCACCTTCGGCGACAGCCCCATCCGAAACCCCAGATCAGTGACGTCCCAGGTCATGTGGTCGGCCGTGGAGGTGTCGGTGATCGCGGCAACCTCTCGTACGACGTACCCCGAATCGGTCTGTGGAGTGACCACGACGGCGGCCGCGGCATCCGCGAACAACGCGTGGGAGACGATCTGCTGGATGTCCGTCCGCGCAGCGGGCGGTTGCAGGTGCAGGCTGGTGAGCTCGACGCAGAGCAGCAGCCCGGGCCGGCCGCGCGCCGTCACGTAGTCACCGACCGTCCCGAGACCGGGTAACGCGGCGTAACAGCCCATGTGCCCGATGAAGAGGCGCTGCACGCTCGGTGACATGCCGAGATCACGGGCCAGGAGGATGTCGAGCCCGGGGGTGGCATAGCCGGTGCACGAGCAGACCGCGAAAAAGCCCAGATCGCCCGCGGCCAGTCCGGCGCTCTCCAGGGCCCGGCTGACGGCGGCCTTGCCCAGCGGGATCGCCTCGGCCTGGTAGCGGAGCATCCGCTGCTCGGTGGACCAGCCGGAGACGTCCTCGAGGAGTGGGCTCACCACGCTCTGCCTGGTGCGCACCCCGGAGTTGGCGAAGATCCGCCGGGCGAGCGCCGCACGCGGGCCGGCGTAGTGGCCGCTGAAGAAGCCGTCCCAGAGATCGTCCTGGCGGGCCGAGGGCGGCAGCGCCACCCCGATCCCGGTGATCGCCGCCCCGGGCCGCAGCCCGGCGAACGGGCCACCGGACGGCCCTGGTTCCGGGGCGGTCACCACCGGGGCGCCACACCGTCGGTGTCCGGGTCTCCGCCGAGTGCCTCCACACCGAGCCAGTCGGCGCAGACGTCGCTGGTGGCGGGTTGCAGCGAGCCGGCCCGGGCGTCCCGGTAGAGCCGTTCCAGCGGATGACCGCGCCGCATCGCGGACGTGCCGGCCGCCTCCAGCATCGATGCGGCCACCTCCGCCGCGGTGGTGCCGGCCAGCAGTTTGGCCCGCCACACCCAGCGGTTCGTCTCCGCCTCGCCGGGCGCCTCGTCGACCCGGCGGGCCGCCTCCCGGACGGTGAGGTGGGCAGCCGACACGGCGGCGTCGGCCCGGCCGATCCGGGCCCGTACCGCCGGGAGCCCGCCCAGGCCACGGTTGTTGACGTGCTCGATCGCGGCGTCCACCGCGGCCCGGGCCACCCCCACGTAGACGGCGGCGTAACTGGCCACCATCCAGTGCGGCGCGAGCTGGGCCGCCACCAGGGCCAGCCCCTCCAGGCCGCCGAGCAGCGCGGTCGCCGGGACCGTGACGTCCACGTGCAGGTCGTGTGATCCGGTGGCGCGCATGCCGAGCGCGTCCCAGGTGGGTTCCACCTTCAGGCCGTCACCGGCGGGCACCAGGAACTGGGACACCCGCCCGGGATCGTCGGTGCTGCGGGCCGCGACCAGATAGCCGTCGGCGTGCCCGGCCCCGGAGCAGAACGTCTTGGCGCCGCTGATCCGGTAGCCGCCGTCGACCGGCTCGTAGGTGGTGGCCATCCGGGACAGCCGGGAGCCGGCGCCCCGTTCGCTCATCGCCACCGCGTACCAGGAGCCCTCGGCGGCGGCCCGGAGGAATCCGTCCCGGGCGGCGAGCGCCTCCGCGGGCAGTCCGAGCGCCTCGGCCAACTCGTCGGTGATCCCGCCGAGGGCGCCGGTCACCGACGCGTGCATGTTGAAGATCAGGGCGGTGGCGCCGTTGCCGCGGGCCAGCTCGTAGGCGATCTCGGCGTACTCACCAAAACCCGCACCCGAACCGCCCAGCCGGGCCGGGACCAGCAGGCCGAAGAATCCGGCGGCCCGGAGTTCGGCGAAGTCGTCGGCGGGGAAGGTGCCGTCCCGGTCGGAGGCGCCGGCCCGGGCGGCGAACCGCGGGGCCAGCCGTCGGGCCTCAGGCAGCAGCACGGCTGACCCCCGTCGGGAACGCTCCGGAATGCCGGCCGGTCCCCTGGTAGAGGATCGCGGTGGAGAAGGTCGGCAGGATGCCGCGGCCGGACACCGCCCGGCGCAGGACCAGCCAGCGGAACAGGCCGGGCAGGCTGGGGCGGACACCGCGGACCGTCAGGGCCACGTCGTGCCGGGCGAACTCGGCCACCAGCGTCCGCGGTGCGACGAACAGCGCCGGATCGTGCAGCCCGGCCGGGGCGATACCGAGGCGCTCGCCCAGGGTCACCGTGATCAGGCGGCTGACGGCGGTGTCGTTGACCGTGTCGAGCACCACCAGACCGCCGGGACGCAGCACCCGGCACAGTTCGGCGACCGTCCCGGGCAGGTCGGTGACGTGCTCCAGGATCTCGCCGGCCACCACCACGTCGGCGCTGCGGGCGGCGAGCGGCAGCGCGGTCACGTCGCCGTTCACCGGGGTCACGCCGCGCGGGCCGGCCACCCGCAGACCGGACCGGCGCAGGTCGACGCCGATGTGCCGGTAGCCCTTGGCACGCACGTGCGGGGCGAGCAGGCCGCCACCGCAGCCGGCGTCGACCAGGATCCGGCCGGCGGCCGTGGCGGGTGGGATCAGGGCGGCCCGGGCGGCGGCCAGCCAGTGCAGGAGCGCGAACGGCCCGGCGGGGCGCCACCATGCGGCGGCGAGGTCGTCGTACTGGCGTGGATCGTTACGCGCCATCGATCGCATGCGATCGACACTGGCATGGATTCCGCGAAGCGGCCACACTTGCGAGGCATGTCCCGTGCTCTCGCGCTGCTCAGATCGTCACATCCGGAGCCGGGTGCCGCGGTCACCCTGGCCATCACGCTGCTGGCCGCCGGAGTGGGGCACCGCGGGTGGCGGCTCGCGGCGGTCGCGGCGGCGGTGGCGGCCAGTCAACTCGCGGTCGGCTGGGTCAACGACCGGCTGGACGCCGACCGGGACCGGGCCAGTGGCCGCCGGGACAAGCCGATCACCTCGGGCGCGATCCCGGCGCGGGCGGTCGGGGTGGCCGGGGTGCTCGCGGCGCTGGCCGTGCCGTTGCTCGCGCTGCCGCTGGGGCTGCCGGCCACGGTGGCGATCTCGGTGGCGCTCGGGTCCGCCCTGCTCTACGACTGGCCGCTGAAGAACACCGCGTTCTCGGTCGTGCCGTACCTGATCAGTTTCGGTCTTCTGCCCGCCTTTGTGGTGCTCGCGCTGCCCGCCCACCCGGCGCCGCCGGTCTGGCTGGTGGCGGCCGGGGCGCTGCTCGGCGGTGGCGCCCACTTCGCCAACGTGCTGCCGGACCTGGCCGACGACGCGGCGACCGGGGTGCGCGGGCTGCCGCACCGGATCGGGTCCGCCGGTTCCCAGCTGGCCGCGGCGGCGCTCCTGCTGGGCGCGACGGTCACGCTGGTGCTCGGGCCGCCCGGGCCGCCGTCGTGGCCGGGTCTGGCGGCGGGCGCGGCCGCCGTCGTGGTCCTTCCGATCGGCTGGTACGCCGCCCGGCGCACCGAGGGCCGGCCGGTCGCGCTCTTCCGGGCGGTCATCGTGGTGGCCCTGATCGACGTGATCCTGCTGGTCGTCAGCGGCCGGGTGACCTGATCCCGGCACCGGTCCGGCGGGGGCTCCGCAGGAGGCGGGCGGAGGCGATCCGGGCCTGATGGATGGGTCCCCGCACGCGGCCGATCGGCGCCCACTAGGCTGATCTAACACCTTGGTGTCTCTATTTGGAGGATCGTGATGCGCTCGCTGGGAACCCGTCGCGCCGCACTGGTCGCGGGTGCCGCCACGGTCGCTGCCCTGGCTCTGGGCGGATGCTCGGCCGGTCAGGTCGCCGAAACCGCCATCCTGGACACGCCGATCGCCGGCGTCAACGCCCAGTCCGAGAACGGCAGCGTGCTCGTCCGCAACCTGCAGGTGGAGTACAACGGGGTCGAGGGCTACGCCTCCGGCGAGGCCGCGCCGTTCGAGGTCAGCCTCTACAACCAGAGCAACGAGGCGGTCACCGTCACGATCAGCCCGTCGTCGGTGGAGCGGCCCCAGGTCGTCGCCGGCACGCAGGTCGGTTTCGTGAGCACCGCGACCGTGACGACGCCCGGTCAGGTCAGCGCGTCGACCGGCGCCGCGTCCGCCGAGCCAGGTGCCAGCACCGGCGCGAGCACGGGTGCCGTCACCGGCACCCCGGCCGCCTCGGTGAAACTCGCCACGATCAAGCTCGCCCCGCAGGGCTCCGCGCTGTACCGGCCGACCGACGCCGCCCAGCTGCAGATCCTCGGTCTCCGCGAGGAGCTCAAGCCGGGCATGGCCGTCGGCCTGACCTTCGAGTTCAGCAACGGCGACGCCGCGCTGGACCTGGAGGCCCCGGTCGCCTCGCCGCTGACCCCGGCGCCGCGTGGCTCGGCCGAGATCGCCGAGGAGTCCGAGGGCGGTCACTGACCCGTCCGGGCGGCTTTGTCGTACCGGCGAGCTAGCTTGTCGGGGTGACGTCCTCCCGTTCCGCCGCCAAGGCACCCAGGGCCGCATACGTCTGTGACGCATGCGGCCATCAGCCTCCCAAGTGGCTGGGCCGCTGTCCGGAGTGCGGAGAGTGGGGCTCGATCATCGAGTCCACGGTGACCGTTCCGGTGTCCGGCCGGGTGGTCAGTTCCCGCATGCCGGCCGAGCCGGCCCGCCCGATCGCACAGATCAGCGCCGCCCCGGCGCGAGCGGTGGCGACCGGTGTCAGCGAGCTGGACCGGGTTCTCGGCGGCGGCCTGGTGCCCGGCGCGGTGGTGCTGCTCGCCGGTGAGCCGGGGGTGGGCAAGTCCACCCTGCTGCTCGACGTGGCCCAGCAGTGGGCCGCCGGTTCGGGCACCCCGTCGCTGGTGGTCAGCGGTGAGGAGTCGGTCAGCCAGGTGCGGTTGCGCGCCGAGCGGCTCGGCGCCCTGCACGAGAAGCTCTACCTGGCCTCGGAGAATGACCTGGGCACGGTGATCGGTCATCTGGACGCGGTCCGCCCCGGGCTGCTGGTGCTCGACTCGGTGCAGACCATCTCCGCGCCCGGCACCGAGGGTGTGCCCGGCGGTGTCACCCAGGTCCGTGCGGTCACCGCCGCCTTGGTCGCGCTCGCCAAGGAGCGGGGCATCGCCACCGTCCTGGTCGGTCACGTCACCAAGGACGGTTCGGTGGCCGGTCCGCGGGTGCTGGAGCACCTGGTCGACGTGGTGCTGCACTTCGAGGGTGACAAGCATTCGTCGTTGCGCCTGGTCCGGGGGGTGAAGAACCGGTTCGGCGCGGCCGACGAGGTGGGCTGTTTCGAGATGGGCGAGGGCGGCATCACCAGCCTGCCGGACCCGTCCGGGCTGTTCCTGACCCGCTACCAGGAGCCGGTGCCGGGCACCTGTGTCACGGTGGCGATGGAGGGCCGGCGGGCGCTGGTGACCGAGGTGCAGGCGCTGATCGGGGCGGAGGTGCAGGGCTCGCCACGGCGCACCGTGTCCGGTCTCGACCATGCCCGGCTGGCCATGGTCCTGGCGGTGCTGGAGCGGCGTACCAAACAGTTGAAGCTCTACAACCGTGAGGTGTTCGCGGCCACTGTGGGCGGCATCCGGCTGACCGAGCCGTCGGCCGACCTGGCGATGGCCCTGGCGGTGGCGTCCGGTGGCCTCGATCTGGCGATGGCCCCGCATCTGGTGGCGATCGGCGAGGTCGGCCTGACCGGCGAGATCCGCCGGGTGGGCGCGGTCGGCCGGCGGCTGGCCGAGGCCTCCCGGCTCGGGTTCCGGGTCGCGCTGGTGCCACCGGGCTGCGGACCGGACAGCGCCGACGGGACACCCAAGGGCATGGAGGTCGTCGAAGTGGGCAATCTGCAGGCGGCACTGCAGAGTGCGGCCCGGGCATCGGCCTCGTCATGATCGACGGTGCGTCACGTTTCATCACGCTACGGAGCATTCATTGAGCCATACCTCGTTGGCGTGGATGACAGTCCGTAGAATGTCCGGGTGCCGCTCGACCGCGATGGTTCCAAGTCCGCCGCCAGTTCAACGCCGCGTCCCGGCGTCAACGGCGCGGGTCATCGCGCGATGACCCCGGCCCTGACCGGCGGCGCGAGTGATCCGCTACGTGCCAATCTGGCCCTGATGGCGCCGGGTACAGCGCTGCGCGACGGCCTGGAGCGCATCCTGCGCGGCCGCACCGGCGCGCTGATCGTGCTCGGCTACGACGCGGTGGTGGAGACCATCTGCACCGGCAGCGGGTTCCCGCTCGATGTGGAGTTCTCCGCGACCCGGCTGCGTGAGCTGTGCAAGATGGACGGCGCGGTGGTGATGTCCAGCGACGGCACGCGAATAGTGCGGGCCGCCGTGCACCTGATGCCGGACCCGTCGATCCCGTCCGAGGAGTCCGGCACCCGGCACCGGACCGCCGAGCGGGTGGCGAAACAGTCCGGTTTCCCGGTGATCTCGGTGAGCCAGTCGATGCACATCATCGGGCTGTATGTGAACGGGCAGCGGCACGTCCTCGACGACTCGGCCGCCATCCTGTCCCGGGCCAACCAGGCGCTGGCCACCCTGGAGCGTTACAAGCTGCGCCTGGACGAGGTGTCCGGCACGCTCTCCGCCCTGGAGATCGAGGACCTGGTGACGGTCCGGGACGCGGTGGCCGTGGTGCAGCGGCTGGAGATGGTGCGCCGGATCGCCGACGAGATCTCCGGCTACGTGGTGGAGCTCGGCACCGACGGGCGGCTGCTCGCCCTCCAGCTGGACGAGCTGATGGCCGGTGTCGACGCCGACCGCACCCTGGTCATCCGGGACTACCTGCCGACCGGCCGCAAGGCGCGCACACTCGACGAGGCGCTGGTCGAGCTGGACCTGCTGACCGCCACCGAGATGATCGACCTGGTCGCGGTGGCGAAAGCGATCGGCTACCCCGGGGCCTCCGACTCGCTGGACTCGGCGGTCTCGCCGCGCGGGTTCCGGCTGCTCGCCAAGGTGCCGCGGCTGCCGGCCCAGATCGTCGACCGGCTGGTCGACCACTTCGGCAGCCTGCAGCGGCTGCTCGGCGCCACGGTGGAGGATCTGCAGGCCGTCGAGGGAGTCGGGGACGCCCGGGCGCGTGGTGTTCGCGAGGGCCTGTCCCGGCTGGCCGAGGCGTCGATCCTGGAGCGGTACGTCTAGCGCCCGGTCAGCCCGTCGAGCTGTTCACGGATGATGTCGGCGTGGCCGGCGTGCCGTGCGGTCTCCTCGATCATGTGGGTCAGCGCCCAGCGCATCGTCGGCGCCAGCCCCCGGCCGGGGACCTTCGGCGCCGGGCCGCCCAGGTCGGGGCACGCGTCGACAACCGCGTTCACCAGGGCGGTCGTCTCCCGGTAGCGGGTCAGCAGGTCTTCGGCAGTCTCGTTCCGGGCCGGGCGCATGGTGGCGCGCAGATTCTCGATCGGTTCGCTGAGGAAGTAGAAGCGTTCGACGTACGTCAGGTGCTTGATCAGGCCCAGCAGGTTGGTTCCGGACGGGACACCGCCCGCCCGGATCTGTGGCTCGGGGACACCGTCGACCTTGCCGATGATCGATTCGCGGAGGTGGTCGAGGACGCCGAGCAGGGTGGCCTTCTCCCCCGGGGCGGTCCAGGACGGGCCGAGATCCTTGGTGCGGCGGCGGGTCATGCGGACTCCTTCTCGGGAGCGCGCTGGATCAGCAGCACGTTGTCGGTGACCGTGGCGATCCGGCCGCCGGGGCCGGTGGCCTGACGGCGTGGCATGTCGGCGCGCAGGACCGGCCAGCGGGCCGGGTCCAGGCCGATCTCGGCGGCTGTCTCGGCGGGGGTCGGGAAGTGGGTGTCCGGGTCCTGGTTCCACGACCAGGGGGCGATGGAACCGTGGTCGACGATCAGCAGCAGGCCGCCGGGGTTCAGGGCGTGCGCCGCGGTCCGGAACAGCCGGGCCCGGTCCAGACCGATCGGGGTGTGCAGGTACTGCGCGGAGATCAGGTCGAATGTTCCCGCCGGGAAGCTTTCGGCCAGGTCGTGCCGTTCGGCGGTCACCCGGCCGGGCGATGGGGCGCCGGGCCTGCCCGTGTCGGACCGGTCCTCGCTCCTTTGAGCCGGGCTGGCGGGCTCCTCACTCGGGTTGCCGGTGCCGGTGCGGTCCTTGCTGGTGGGGGTCTCGGCGGTCAGTCCCTGGGCGGCGGCGTGTGCCCGCACGCCCTCCACTGCGGCGCCGGAGACGTCTACCGCGGTCACCTGCCAGCCCCGCCGGGCCAGCCAGATCGTGTCGCCGCCGGGGCCACAGCCCAGGTCTGCGGCGGTACCGGGCGTCAGTGGGGTGACGATCTCGGTGAGGAGCGGGTTGGGGCGGCCGCCCCACGAATCCCTGGTGCGGTAGAGGTCGTTCCAGAACTGTTCGGCTTCGGTGCTCATGGAACCAGCATCACCAGGGACTTCGCCGTCTTGCAAGAAATATTGCGGATCCGCATGATGGGGTGATGGAAGATGTTCTTGCCGGGGTCGGGACCCGACTGCGGGCGCTGCGGCAGGCGCGTGGTCTCACCCTGGCCGATCTGGCGGTCGAGACCGGGCTGACCGGGAGCACACTGTCGCGGCTGGAGACCGGGAAGCTACGGCCCACCCTGGAGCAGCTGTTGCCGCTGGCCCGGTCACACGGGGTGCCGCTCGACGACCTGGTGGCCGCACCGCCGACCGGTGATCCGCGGATCCATCTGCGCCCGGTGCGACGGCACGGGCTGATCGTGGTGCCGTTGACCCGGCGGCCCGGCGGGGTCCAGGCCTACAAGGTGATCTATCCACCGGCCGGGCAGGCGTCCACCACGACACCCCAGACCCATGAGGGGTACGAGTGGTTCTACGTCCTCAACGGCCGGGTGCGGTTCGTGCTCGCCGACCAGGAGTTCGAGCTGGGGCCCGGCGAGGCGGCGGAATTCGACACCGGTCTGCCGCACTGGATCGGCAGCGCGGACAGCCAGCCGGCCGAACTGCTGACGTTGTTCAGCGCACAGGGCGAACGAGCCCACCTGTCCCCGACCCACCCCTGACCACTTTCAGCCACGATCCATCCCTGCCCCAGCTCCAAGACAGGCTGGCGTCCGCCCGGAAAAGGCCCGCTCCACGCAGCGAGCCGGGCCGAGGCCGTGCGGGAGAGCAAAGGCAGGACGGAACAGCGCGGGACGGCACGGTGCGAGGCCGGACGGGCACGGTGTGAGGCGAGGCGGCACGACATCGCAAGGCGAGACGGGACGGGCAGGGCCAGCACGCGTCGGCGAGGTAGGAGACCCCGGAGCAAGGCCATGTGGGGCGCGGGCGTAAAGACGGGCAGGAGGCTCAGCCGGGAAATGCTGCGCGCGGAGCAGGAATCGCCGAACACGGTGAAATCGGGCCGAGGTGCGAACCCTGCGGGTGGGGCGGGACGGTGGGGTGGACTCGGGTCGGGCCGAATCCCCGGCTACCGCGTGACCGTGGACGGTGACCACCGCATCCGGCCCGGCGGTCGCGGGTCGGTCCTGGGTTGACGCCTGCCTGGCGGGACGGGGCAGGGCCTTTCCCTGGCGTACAAAATCAGAGGGATTGACTGATGTCGTTGACGTGGTCCGCCACCGCGGCGCCGGTGATGGTGGCGGTGATCGGCAGGTACTCCAGGCAGCGGCGGATCGCGGGGGCCATCACCGGGTTCGGGACTCGCAGCGAGATCGTGCAATGTGGCACCCAGCGGCCCGGGCGGTAGTGTTCCCAGATCTCCACGCCGCCGGCGGACAGCCGGTCGTGGACCTGGCGGTGGTGGTCCAGCAACTGCGGGGTCATCGTCACGCCCAGCCACAGGACCCGGCCGACGAACTGGCCTACGAAGTCGATGCCCACCGTCAGACCCTGGCCCACCGGGAAACCGTCCAACGCCTTCACCACCGCCTCCGGGTCGATGCGGTGGGCGGCGGCCAGCGAGATGTGCGGGCAATGCTTCTGGTGCAGTGAACCCAGCGACGGAATGCCCTCGGCGTCCAGAGCCCGCCAGAGGGTCCGGATCCGGCGGGTCGTGTCGACGTCCAGGTAGAGCTCGAGCGCGGCTACCAACTCAGTTGACTACGGTCAGCACGACCGGGTCACTGACCTTGGTGTCCAGGCGGGCGCGCAACGCGTACGGGCCGGTCGCCAGGGACGGGCCGGACGGGGCGTTGTCGGCGCACTGGGTGGACGAACGGCCGTTCCAAGTGATCTTGAAGATCTTCTCGGCGCCGGCGGCCAGGCTCACGACATCGTTGTCGGCGGCGGTGGTGCACTGGTCGGAGGACCAGAACTTCTGTGCGCCCTGCTCGATGTAGAGCTCCTGCGCGCTGGAACCCAGATCCCGGCTGCAGGCGCGGCCACCGACATTCTTAATCTTGATCTGGATGTCGGTCGGGGCGCCCTTCTGCGGCGACGTGTCATCCGGCACGGGTGTGAGCTGAATCTCAGTGTCCGCGCACGTGGTGCCGGTGTTCGTCCCCGGGTTCGTCCCGGTGCCACCCACGGGAGCCGAAGCGTTCGCCGGAGGCGGCAACTCCTCGTCGTCGGGCTTCTGCGACAACAGGTCGGCCGGATCCGGCAGCGCCGGGCCCACCCCCGGAGCACTCGCCTCGAACGACGGGGTCGGCGACGCGGCCGACGGATCACCCGCCGCGGGCGTCGGGTACGGGCTGTCCTGCCCGGCCGTCTTCTTCGGGTCCGGATCGTCCCCGCCGGAGCAGGACACGAACAGCACGATGACGCCGAGCAACACCGCGCCCAGCACGACCAGACGCCGCCGCCAGTAGACAGCGGATGGGAGGGGACCAACCGTCGCACGCATGATGCCGCTTACGTTAGACCCGCATGCCCATCGCTATGTGCACGGCACGCCGGACATGCGACACCAACTCGGGTATCAGTCGTTATTCAAAGATCCGCTCGGGCCTGTTTCTGCCCCTCGACCGAGCCGCCGCCACCCCGGCCGGGCTCCGAACAGGCCCGGATGCCGCCGCCCCGGCCGGACTTCGCACAGGCCCTAGAGTGAAGAGGCTATGACTCTCGCCCACGAAGCCATCACCTGGTACGACGCCAACGCCCGCGATCTGCCCTGGCGGCAGCCGGACAGCACCCCCTGGGGAGTACTGGTCAGCGAGGTGATGCTGCAGCAGACCCCGGTCGTGCGCGTCGAACCCGCCTGGCGCTCCTGGATGACCCGCTGGCCCGAGCCGGCCGCGCTCGCCGAGGATCCGCCGTCCGAGGCGATCCGGATGTGGGGGCGGCTCGGCTACCCGCGCCGGGCGATGCGGTTGCACGCCTGCGCGGTCGCGATCGTCGAACGGCACGGTGGGCGCGTACCCTCCGACCTGGACGAGTTGCTCGCCCTGCCGGGAGTGGGCACCTACACGGGGCGGGCGGTGGCGACGTTCGCCTACGGCCAGCGGCACCCGGTCGTCGACACCAACGTGCGACGGGTGGTCTGCCGCGCCGTCGAAGGCAAACCCGACGCCGGCCCGGCGACCACCACCGCCGACCTGGTCGCGATGGAGGCCCTGCTGCCCCCGGACGCCCCGACCGCGGCCCGCGCCAGCATCGCCTTCATGGAACTCGGCGCCATCGTCTGCACCGCGCGCTCACCCAAATGTGTGGACTGCCCGTTCCACGACGTGTGCGCGTGGCGCCTCACCGGCCTGCCGCTGCCCGAGGGCCCCAGCCGCAAACCGCAGCGCTACGCGGGCACCGACCGGCAGGTCCGCGGCCTGCTACTGGAGGTGCTCCGGCACACCAGCGGCCCGGTCCCCCGCCAGCGGCTGGACATGGTCTGGCAGGACGAGGTGCAGCGGGCCCGGGCGCTGGCCGGCCTGGTCGAGGACGGCCTGATCGAAACCCTGGGCGCCGACGATTTCGTCCTGGCCGGCGACGCTCCACAGGGCGAGATCCAAACCCTCTGACCCTTTTTTGTACGCCCGTCAAAAGCCCCGCCCCGTCCCGCAAGGCAGGCGACACTCAAGACCGACCCGCGACCGCCGGGCCGGATGCGGTGGTAACCGCAATCCGGCCCCACCTCGCCCAACAACCCCCGGCCCGCCCCACACCCATGCCGGGCTCACCACTTCGGTCCGCACCCACGCCGGCTCACCGCTTCGAACCGCACCCACGCCGACTCACCGCTTCGAACCGTGTCTACCTCAGCTCACCGGTTCAGTCCGCACCCATGCCGGGCTCACCGGCTCGGTCGGTAGCCGCGCCAGGTTCACCGCTTCGAACCGTGCCCATGCCGGGCTCACCGCTCGATCCGCACCGCCTCGAACCGCGCCCATGCGGGACTCACCGCTCGATCCGCACCGCCTCGAACCGCGCCTACGCCGGGCTTACCGCTTCGATCCGCGCCCATCCCGGGCTCAGGCGGTGGCTCCCAGATGCTCGGCGACGTCGGCCGGCAGCGGGTAGGGCCGCTCGGCCGGCAGCAGGGCGCTCGCGGCGGCTTCGTCCCCGGTGTCCAGCAGGCCACGGATCTCCCGGACCAGCCCGGTCACGTCGGTGATGCCGGTGGTCCACTCGTCGACGTATCGGGGCACCGCTGCCCCACCCAGCCCCAACTGCAGTGATCGGTAGGGCAACTCACCCAGCCGCAGACTCCGCTCCGGATCCCACTGCACCCGGGCCGGCGCCCGCTTGAGCCGCCGCTGCCAGGTCGCCCGATCCGGATGCACGTCCCGCACGTAATGGCTGAGCTCCGAGTGGGCCAACGCCCACTCGAACCCGGACCGGGTGATCGACACCGCGAGCACATGCTCCTGGCCCGGCTTGGTGGCCCAGCCGCAGCGGTACATCATCCACAGGAACGACGGCTTGATCCACGTCATCCGATCAACCTTGAACGGTGGCACAAACCGCCCCGCCCGGGCCGCCGGCACCGCGATGGCCGACGAATAGGCCTGATAGACGGTAACCGTCTCGTCGTCGAAAACGGCCCTGATCTGACGTTGCATACCCGCAATGATCAGCCGCACCCCCCACAAACCGCGACCGCATTTCCACCGCCGCCGCAGCGCCCGCCGTCGCGGCTGCGGCGGCCGGGCCGCGTCACCGCCGCGAGCAGGCAACCGCTGCAACGAGCAGCCGTGGCAAGCAGCCGCGGGCTAGCAGCAGACTCAGGCGGGCAGACAATCGCTGGCAGACAGACAAGGCGCTGACAGACAGACAGCCGCGAGGGCAGGCAGCCGCAGGGAGGCTTGGCACGCGGCCAGCCCACAGGCAGGCAGGCGCAGGCCGGCAGGCCAGCACGCGGCCAGGCGCAGACGGACAGGCTGACCACACACGGGCAGGCGCAGACGGGCAGGCGCAAGCGGGCAGGCGCAGGCGGACAGGGACAGGCGGGCAGGTGTCTCAACGGGCGAGGCCCGGTCGCGTCATTCGCGACCGGGCCTCGACTCGTCAGGTACTGCTCACTCCTCGGTGGTCGGCACCGCGAGGTCGGCCGGCACCGCGTCGGGCACCTCGGCGCCCTTCTCGGAGCCGTTGAAGACCAGCTTCGCCTTCTCCACCTTGGCCGGGTCGCCCTCGCAGTCGACGACGACGATCTGGCCGGGGCGCAGCTCGTTGAAGAGGATCTGCTCGGACAGGGTGTCCTCCAGCTCGCGCTGGATGGTCCGGCGCAGCGGGCGGGCGCCCAGCACCGGGTCGAAGCCCTTGGCCGCCAGGTACTTCTTCGCGTTGTCGGTCAGCTCCAGGCCCATGTCCTTGTTCTTCAGCTGGCCCTCGATGCGGGCCGTGAAGATGTCGACGATCTGGAGGATCTCCTTCTCACGCAGCTGGTGGAAGACGATCGTGTCGTCGATACGGTTCAGGAACTCGGGGCGGAAGTGCTGCTTCAGCTCGTCGTTGACCTTGATCTTCATCCGCTCGTAGGACGACTCCTCGGCCTCGGAGGCCTGGAAGCCCAGCGACACCGCCTTGGCCACGTCACGCGTGCCCAGGTTGGTGGTGAGGATGATGACCGTGTTCTTGAAGTCCACGATCCGGCCCTGGCCGTCGGTCAGGCGACCGTCCTCCAGGATCTGCAGCAGCGTGTTGAAGACGTCCGGGTGGGCCTTCTCGATCTCGTCGAAGAGGACCACCGAGAACGGCTTGCGGCGCACCTTCTCGGTCAGCTGGCCACCCTCGTCGTAACCGACGTAACCGGGAGGGGCACCGACCAGGCGGGACACCGTGTAGCGGTCGTGGAACTCGGACATGTCGAGCTGGATCAGCGCGTCCTCGGAGCCGAACAGGAACTCCGCGAGGGCCTTGGACAGCTCGGTCTTACCGACACCGGAGGGGCCGGCGAAGATGAACGAGCCGCTGGGACGCTTCGGGTCCTTCAGACCCGCACGAGTACGCCGGATCGCCTTGGAGACGGCCTGCACCGCGTCCTCCTGGCCGATGACGCGCTTGTGCAGCTCGTCCTCCATGCGCAGCAGGCGGGAGGTCTCCTCCTCGGTGAGCTTGTAGACCGGGATGCCGGTCCAGTTGCCCAGGACCTCGGCGATCTGCTCGTCGTCGACCTCGGACACCACGTCCAGGTCGCCGGCCTTCCACTCCTTCTCCCGCTGCGCCTTCTGGCCGAGCAGGGTCTTCTCCTTGTCGCGCAGCTGCGCGGCACGCTCGAAGTCCTGCGCGTCGATCGCCGACTCCTTGTCGCGGCGCACCTGGGCGATGCGCTCGTCGAAGTCACGGAGGTCCGGCGGCGCGGTCATCCGGCGGATGCGCATCCGTGCCCCGGCCTCGTCGATCAGGTCGATCGCCTTGTCCGGCAGGAAGCGGTCCGAGATGTAGCGGTCGGCCAGCGTCGCCGCCGCCACCAGCGCGGCGTCGGTGATGCTGATCCGGTGGTGCGCCTCGTAGCGGTCGCGGAGGCCCTTGAGGATCTCGATGGTGTGCGCGAGGGACGGCTCGCCGACCTGGATCGGCTGGAAGCGGCGCTCGAGCGCGGCGTCCTTCTCCAGGTGCTTGCGGTACTCGTCCAGAGTGGTCGCGCCGATCGTCTGCAGCTCGCCACGGGCCAGCATCGGCTTGAGGATCGAGGCGGCGTCGATCGCGCCCTCGGCGGCGCCCGCACCGACGAGGGTGTGGATCTCGTCGATGAACAGGATGATGTCGCCGCGGGTGCGGATCTCCTTGAGCACCTTCTTCAGGCGCTCCTCGAAGTCACCGCGGTAACGCGAGCCGGCGACCAGAGCGCCCAGGTCGAGCGTGTAGAGCTGCTTGTCCTTCAGCGTCTCGGGCACCTCGCCCTTGACGATGGACTGGGACAGGCCCTCGACAACGGCGGTCTTGCCGACACCGGGCTCGCCGATCAGCACCGGGTTGTTCTTGGTGCGGCGGGAGAGCACCTGCATGACCCGCTCGATTTCCTTCTCCCGGCCGATGACCGGGTCGAGTTTGCCCTCCCGGGCGGCCTGGGTCAGGTTGCGGCCGAACTGGTCCAGCACGAGCGACGTGGAGGGTGCGGCCTCGCCGGTCGCGGTGCCGGCGGCGGCCGGCTCCTTGCCCTGGTAGCCGGAGAGCAGCTGGATGACCTGCTGGCGGACCCGGTTGAGGTCGGCGCCGAGCTTGACCAGCACCTGGGCGGCGACGCCCTCGCCCTCGCGGATCAGGCCGAGCAGGATGTGCTCGGTGCCGATGTAGTTGTGGCCGAGCTGGAGAGCCTCCCGCAGGGAGAGCTCCAGAACCTTCTTGGCGCGCGGCGTGAACGGGATGTGCCCGCTCGGCGCCTGCTGGCCCTGGCCAATGATTTCCTCGACCTGCTGCCGGACCCCCTCGAGAGAGATGCCCAGGCTCTCCAGAGCCTTGGCGGCGACGCCCTCGCCCTCGTGGATCAGGCCGAGCAGGATGTGCTCTGTCCCGATGTAATTGTGGTTGAGCATCCGGGCCTCT
The DNA here is from genome assembly GCF_016862075.1 of Actinoplanes couchii. Taxonomy (GTDB): domain Bacteria; phylum Actinomycetota; class Actinomycetes; order Mycobacteriales; family Micromonosporaceae; genus Actinoplanes; species Actinoplanes couchii. The sequence goes on from NZ_BOMG01000051.1 coordinate 90,368, forward strand.
TCTTGGGCCAGGACGACAACCCGTCGCGCTCGGTCGGTGAACCGCTCGAACATGCCCTCGTGCTCCTCACGTGCCGTGCGCCAATGCTGAGCCTGTCTCAACAGCTGGCGGGGCCAGCGCACGGGCATCGGTGATGCCCGTGCTGTAACTCTATCGCCGCTGAAGCTCTCCGCTGGGCCCTCGCTGCCCCTCGAAACGATCCGCAACGTTGATTTAGCCAACTTCGCACGCTCAGCGGCTGTTCCCCCACCCGAACGTGTACGCGTACAGCGAAATCCTGCCGATCCACAGCCTGTGGACAACGCTGTCCGCTCCTGTGGATAACCGTAGTGAGCACAGGCCTGGCCGGGTGGCCAAACGCGGAGAGGGCGCACCGGCCGAGGCGGCTGCGGTTTCGCAGCGGTCTCGGCCGGCACGCCCTCTCCGTGGAGTCGCGCCGGGTTGTCAGCCCCGGCCGGGGCCCTTCGAGTGGAACTCGTCCACGATCTCCTGCGGGATACGACCCCGGTCGGAGATGTCCTTACCGGCCTTCTTGGCCCACTCGCGGATCGCCTTGTTCTGCTCGCGGTCGGCGGTGGCCCCACCGCGGCCGCGCGCCGCACGACCACCGACGACGACACCGCCCCGGGCCACCTTCGTACCGGCTGTCAGGTAGGGCTCGAAGACCTCCCGCAATTTCGCGGCGTTCTTCTCCGAGAGGTCGATCTCGTACTGAATGCCGTCGAGCGCAAACTTCACGGTCTCGTCGGCGTCGACACCATCGATGTCATCGACCAGCTTGTGAATGATCTGCTTGGCCACGCGCCGTTATCCTCCCGAACACAGGTTCTCTCCCCAGCAATGGGAAGACAATAACGCCAGGGGCGCATCGCCCGTCAATGGCGGGGGTGGATAATTGCAGAGCCGTTACTCCCGGCGGTCGTTACTCGGGCCGGACCAAGGGGAAGAGGATCGTTTCCCGAATGCCCAGGCCGGTGAGCGCCATCAACAGCCGGTCGATTCCCATTCCCATGCCACCGGCGGGCGGCATTCCGTACTCCATGGCCCGTAGGAAATCCTCGTCCAGCTGCATCGCTTCGACGTCTCCACCCGCTGCGAGCAGCGACTGAGCGTGGAACCGCTCGCGCTGGATCACCGGGTCGACCAACTCGGAATATGCGGTCGCGAGTTCGAATCCGCCGACGTAGAGGTCCCACTTCTCGGTGAGTCCGGGGGTGTTCCGGTGCGGTGCGGTGAGCGGCGCGGTCTCCTCCGGGAAGTCCCGGACGAACGTCGGCTGCTGGAGATCATCGGTCACCAGGTGCTCGAAGATTTCCTCGGCGAGCTTGCCGGCGCTCCACTTCGGGTCGACCGAGAGCTGGACCTTCTCCGCGTACGCCTGCAGTTGGGTGATGTCCGTGTCGATCGTCACCTCTTCGCCGAGCGCGTCGGAGATGGCACCGAAGAGAGTGATCTCGGCCCACTCGCCGCCCAGGTCGAGTTCGGTGCCGTCGTGGTGGGTGACCACATGCGATCCGGAGACCGCGAACGCCGCCTCCTGAATCCAGTCCCGAACCTGGGCCTGCATCACGTTGTAGTCGGCATACGCCTGATACGCCTCGAGCATGGCGAACTCCGGAGAGTGCGTGGAGTCCATGCCCTCATTCCTGAAGTTGCGGTTGATCTCGAAGACCCGCTCGATGCCGCCGACCACGGCACGCTTCAAAAACAGTTCCGGAGCGATCCGCAGATAAAGATCCATATCCAGCGCGTTGCTGTGCGTCACAAACGGCCGGGCCGCGGCGCCGCCGTGCAGCAACTGCAACATCGGCGTTTCCACCTCGAGATAATTCCGGCGGAACAGCGACTCGCGCAGGCTGCGCACCACGGTGGCCCGGGTACGAACGACGTCACGGGCCTGCGGGCGGACGATCAGATCGACATAACGCTGCCGAACCCGGGTCTCCTCGGAAAGCGGCTTGTGCGCGACCGGAAGGGGACGCAGAGCCTTAGCGCTCATCGCCCAGGAATCGGCGAGAACGGACAGCTCACCCCGCCGGCTGGTGATCACCTCACCGGTGACCGCGACGAGGTCGCCGAGGTCCACCACGGTCTTCCAGAGGCCGAGGGCCTGCTCGCCGACCTTGTCGAGTGAGAACATCGCCTGCAGTTCGGTGCCGTCACCGGCCCGCAGCGTGGCGAAGCAGAGCTTCCCCCCGTTCCGGACGAAGATCACCCGGCCGGTGATCGACACCGTGTCGCCGGAGGCGGTGTCGGTGGGCAGTTCCGCGTATCGTTCCCGGAGCTCGGCGAGCTCGATGGTCCGCGGGACCTCGACCGGGTAGGGCGCCAGGCCCTCGGCGAGCAACCGGTCCCGCTTCGACCGGCGGACCCGCATCTGCTCGGGAAGGTCCTCGGCGGGGTCGATCGCTGGCGTGTTCTGCTCGGTCACGGCACGACTTCCTGTTGGCTACGATGAGCCCCTGGAGATGGGGCCCTGAAAGCGTACTCAGAGCGGCTCAGACGTTCCGCTCATATACCATCCGCAGGCCGATCAGCGTGATCATCGGTTCGTGCGCGGTCAGGGTCCGGCACTCGTCCTTCACCAGCCAGGACAGTCCACCGGTGGCGATCACCGCGCGGACCGGGCCGATCTCCTCGACCATCCGCTCGACGATCCGGTCGACCTGGCCGGCGAAACCGAAGTAGAGCCCGGCCTGCAGACACTCCACGGTGTTCTTGCCGATCACCGACCGCGGCTTGGTCGGCTCCACCTTGCGCAGCTGGGCGGCGCGGGCGGCGAGCGCGTCGAAGGAGATCTCGATGCCCGGCGCGAACGCACCGCCGAGGAACTCGCCCTTCGCGCTGATCAGGTCGAAGTTGGTGGTGGTGCCGAAGTCGACCACGATCGACGGCCCGCCGTAGAGGGCGTGCGCGGCCAGGGTGTTGACCACCCGGTCGGCGCCCACCTCCTTCGGGTTGTCGATGGCGAGCTGGACCCCGGTCTTCACCCCCGGCTCGACGATCACGCTCGGCACGTCGTCGTAGTAGCGCTTCAGCATGGTCCGCAGGTTGCGCAGCGCGGCCGGGACGGTGGAGCAGGCGGCCACCCCGGTGATCTCCACCGCGTCGCCGGCGAGCAGGCCCCGGATCTTCAGGCCCAGCTCGTCGGCGGTCGACGCGGCGTCGGTCTTGATCCGCCAGTTGTGCACCAGCTTGTCGCCGTCGAAGGTCGCCAGCACGGTGTTCGTGTTACCGATGTCAATGCAGAGCAGCACGCCAGGCCCCTAAAAACCGGAAATCAAGTTCCTCATTGTGTACGCCGGGAGAGGCTCACCGTGGACGCAGGTCCAGCGCGATGTCGAGAATCGGCGACGAGTGGGTCAACCCGCCCACCGACAGGTAGTTCACGCCGGTGGCGGCATAGGCGGCGGCCGTCTCCAGGGTCAGGTTGCCGGTCGCCTCCAGCTCCACCCGGTCACCGACCGCCCGGACCACATCGGTCAGCAGCTCCGGCGTCATGTTGTCGCAGAGCAGGAAGTCCGCACCCGCGGCGACCGCCTCCTCGGCCTCGGCCAGGGTGGTCACCTCGACCTGCACGGTCACGTCCGGGAACGTCGAGCGGACCAGCTCGTACGCCGCGGTGATGCTGCCGGCGGCCAGCTTGTGGTTGTCCTTGATCATGGCCACGTCGTAGAGGCCCATGCGCTTGTTGGTGCCGCCGCCGGCCCGTACCGCGTACTTCTCCAGCACCCGCAGGCCCGGCGTGGTCTTGCGGGTGTCCAGGACGGTGGCGCCGGTGCCCTCGAGCCGGTCGGCCCACTTGCGGGTGTGGGTGGCGACGCCGGACATCCGGCAGAGCAGGTTGAGCGCGGTCCGCTCGGCGGTCAGCAGGGCCCGGGTGGTGCCGCTGACCACCGCGAGCACGTCGCCGCGGCGCACCCGGTCACCGTCGGCGGCGACCGCCTCGAAGGTGGCCGTGCCGCCGCTGGTCGCGGCGAACACCTCGGCCGCCACCAGCAGCCCGGCCACCACGCCGTCGGCGCGGGCCACCAGCTCGGCGGTGTCGGTCTGGCCGGCCGGGATGGTCGACTCGCTGGTCACGTCGCGGGGCGGGACGCCGAGGTCCTCGGCGAGCGCGGTGAGCACGATCCGCTGGACCTCACCGAGGTCCAGCCCGATCTCAGCCACCTCGACGTCCGGCTCGGGCAGGGGTTCACCGGGCGCGATGGTGCCGGCGTCGGGACCGGGCAGCTCGGAGTCGGGAAGAGAGCCGGGCGCGCTGGCGCCGGCCGAGGAGCCGGGCAGCTCGGAGTCGGGAAGAGAGCCGGGCGCGCTGGTGCCGGCCGCGGGGCCGGGCAGCTCGGAGTCGGGGAGGGAGCCGGGCGGGAGCGTCATGCCATCTCCTGGAAGTCCTGGGTGTGGGCACCGTCGGGGGCGAGAGCGTTCAGCAGGTGGCCGCGCCACTCGTCGGCCGCGGTCGGGTGGTCCTCACGCCAGTGGCACCCCCGAGTCTCCCGGCGACTGCTCGCCGAGGCCACCAGTGTGGTCGCCACGGTGAGCAGATTGGTGACCTCCCAGGCCGCGTTGTTCGGCCGGGAACGCTGCTCGGCCAGCCGGGTCAGCTCCTTGGCGGCGGTGGCCAGCGAGTCGGCCGACCGCAGCACCCCGGCGCCCCGGGTCATCACGCGCTGCAGCTCGGCGCGGATCGCCGGGTCGACGGCCCAGGACCCGGTGGCCGCGGTCCGCACCGGCTCGGCCCGCGGGGGCAGCTCCCGGGCGATGTCGTCGGCGATCCGGCGGGCGAAGACCAGGCCCTCCAGCAGCGAGTTGCTGGCCAGCCGGTTGGCGCCGTGCACGCCGGTGCAGGCGACCTCACCGCACGCGTAGAGCCCGTCGATGCTGGTCCGGCCGTGCAGGTCGGTGCGGACGCCGCCGGAGGCGTAGTGCGCGGCCGGGGCGACCGGGATCAGGTCGGTGGCCGGGTCGACACCCGCCGACCGGGTGGACGCCATGATCGTCGGGAAGCGGCCCTCCAGGAACTCCTTGCCGAGGTGCCGGGCGTCCAGGTAGACGTGGTCCGCCCCGGTGGCGCGCAGCACCCGGTAGATGCCCTTGGCGACCACGTCGCGGGGCGCCAGCTCGGCCTGCTCGTGCTGACCGAGCATGAACCGCTCGCCCGCCTCGTCGACCAGGTAGGCGCCCTCCCCACGCAGCGCCTCGGAGATCAGCGGCCGTTGCACCGAGGTCACTCCGGCGCTCACGAAGGACGTGGGGTGGAACTGGACGAACTCGACGTCGGTCACCTCGGCGCCGGCCCGCAGCGCGAGCGCCACCCCGTCGCCGGTGGAGACCGACGGGTTCGTGGTGGACGAGAAGATCTGGCCCATCCCGCCGGTGGCCAGCACCACGGCCCGGGCCAGCACGGCGCCCACGCCGTCCTCGGAGCCCTCGCCGAGCACGTGCAGGGTGACACCGCAGGCCCGGCCGTCGGCGGCGCGCAGCAGGTCCAGCACCAGCGCGTGCTCGACCAGGCGGATCCACGGGTCGCGGCGGACCGCCTCGTGCAGGGCGCGCTGCACCTCGGCTCCGGTCGCGTCACCGCCGGCGTGCACGATCCGGTCGGCGCGGTGGCCGCCCTCGCGGGTCAGCATCAGCGAGCCGTCCGGGTTGCGGTCGAACTCGGCGCCCCGGCGGATCAGCTCCCGGATCCGGGCCGGGCCCTCCTCGACCAGCACCCGCACCGCCGCCGGATCGCAGAGGCCGACCCCGGCGATCTCGGTGTCGTACGCGTGGGCCTGCGGGGTGTCCAGCGGGTCGAGCACACCGGCGATGCCACCCTGGGCCCAGCGGGTCGACCCGTCATCGATGTTGACCTTGGTGACGACGGTGACGTGCAGACCCTGCTCCCGCAGGTAGAGGGCTGCGGTCAGGCCCGCGATGCCGGAGCCGACCACGACGACGTCGGTGGTCTCGGTCCAGCCTGGCTCGGCGGCGGCGAGCCGGCGGGGCAGCGCCGGGAGATCCGCGAGTGGTGACATGTGTTTCAGTACACTCCGCGGTTACGAGTACGTCACGGCGGGGCCGAAACCAGTGTTCATCATTACTTGTACTGGACCGGAAGGGCCTTCGTCCCCTTGCCTTTCAGCGATCCGATCAGGGCGGCCTTGTCCAGCCACAGATAGCAGCGCACACCGTGGTCGCCCTGGGTCCACACGTCGGTGTTGCCGGGCAGCGAGACGACACCGGTGCGGTACTGCAGGTCGGCGTCGTCCGGGACGCCCACGTAGTCCGCGGTGAGCTTGCGGCAGCCGGAGTGGAACTCCTCCCAGGCCGTGTCGCCCTTCGGGTAGGCGGCGCCGACCGGCGCGTTCCACACCCCCACGAACTCGCCGTTGTGCTTGGTGGCGCAGTCCGCGGGCGGCATCGCGGCGATCGCGCCGGCGGCGTCCAGCTCGATGGCGTAACAGGTCAGCGCGAGGGTGTTCACCGCCGTCGCCAGCACGCCCTTCAGGGTGCCGGACCGCTGGATCAGGGCCCCGTCGTCCTCGATGGAGTCCAGCTCCACCACGTCGCAGCGGAACCAGCGGGCGCCGCCGGCCCACGCGGCCGGGGACGGATGGGTGACACCGATCCAGAGCCGGGCGTCCCGCCACCGGCCGCCGACGTACTGGGTGGTCCGGTCGTCGCAGGTCTGGTAGGCGGCCCGGGCCCCGGCGGTGTTGCCGGTCGGCGGGTCGACGGCCGCCGCGGCCGCGGCGGTGTACTCGCCGACGTAGACGGTCTCGATGCGGTGCGCGACCGCACAGTCCACCTCTTCGTAGGTGGCGCGCGGGCCGAAGACGGCGAAGTTGGAGAGGTGGCAGGTCTGCGCGGCCGGGACAAAACCGGTGGCCGGGGCCATCGCGGCCCAGTCGTTGGTCAGATCGCCGTCCACGTCGTTGCCGTTGCCGCAGCCGGCGACGGCCATCAGTGCGACGGTGGCGACCGTGAGCCCCCATCGGGCACGCAGGCGGAAACGCATGAGCCGTGCCTCCCGAGCACCTTCGGTAGCCATATCCGATTTGCCCACTGTATGGGCATATCAGCTGCTCAGGAGGCCGATTCCACAAAGCCGCTCACGGCGGCCCGCACCGGTCAGACCGCGAACGCTGCCGGCACCAGGCCGCCGGTCAGACCGCGAACGCCGCCCGGACCGGGTCGCCGGTCAGGCCGTCGACCGTGGCGGCCGGGTCGGCGCCCAGCTCGATCACCCGGTTCGCCGCGTCCACGTGCACGATCCGTGGCTGGTAGGAGCGCGCCTCGGCGTCCTCCATCTGGCCGTAGGAGATCAGGATGACCAGGTCGCCGGGGTGCACCAGATGCGCGGCCGCCCCGTTGATGCCGATCACGCCGCTGCCCCGCTCGCCGGGGATCACGTAGGTCTCCAGGCGCGCGCCGTTCGTCACGTCGACGATCGCCACCAGCTCGCCGGGGAGCAGGTCGGCGGCGTCGAGCAGGTCCAGGTCGACGGTGACCGAACCGACGTAGTGCAGGTCGGCCTGGGTCACGGTGGCCCGGTGGATCTTGGACTTGAGCATGGTCCGCAGCATCAGACCTCCTTGTGCAGCGTCAGTGGAACATTGTCGATCAATCGGGTGGCGCCGACCTTGGCGGCCACCAGCAGGCGGGCCGGGCCCTCGGCCGGGACCGGGCCCAGGTCGGCGCCGGTCAGCTCCAGGTAGTCCACGAGCACGCCCGGTTCGTCGGCCAGGATCTTGCCGGCCGCGGCCAGCACCGCGCCGGGGTCGGTGTGCGTGGCGCCCTCGCGCAGGGCGCGGGACAGGGCCAGGGCGGATCGTCGCTGGTCCGGCGAGAGGAAACGGTTGCGGCTGGACAGGGCAAGACCGTCGATTTCCCGTACGGTCGGCACGCCCGCGATCTCGACCGGCAGCTCCAGGTCCCGGGCCATCCGCCGGACCAGCGCCAGCTGCTGAAAGTCCTTCTCGCCGAAGTACGCCACGCCGGCCCGGGTGAGCAGCAGCAGTTTCTCCACCACCGTGAGCATCCCGGAGAAGTGGCCCGGACGACTCGCGCCCTCCAGGATCGAGCCGAGCGCCCCCGGATCCATCGTGATCGACGGCGCCCCGTGCGGGTAGACGTCGTCCCGGGACGGCGCGAAGACCAGCGCGACCCCCTCGGCACGGCAGATCGCCAGGTCCTCGTCGAGGGTGCGCGGATACTTCTCGAAGTCCTCGTTCGGCCCGAACTGCAGCGGGTTCACGAAGATCGTCACGACCACGAAAGCGGACCGCTCCCGGGCCGTCCGCATCAGCTGCCGGTGCCCCTCGTGCAGGGCTCCCATGGTCATCACGACGGCGATCTCACCGCCCGCCCCGTCCAGGGCGGCGGCCAGGTCGGCGCGGGTGTGCACCAGGGCGGTCATGAGTGGCTCCTCTGCTCGGCGCGGGCGGCCAGCACGTCCAGCAGGGCGGTGGCGTCCTGTGGGCGCAGCCGGCCGGACGCGATCGCCCGGTCCGCGGTGCGCCGGGCCATCGCCAGGTACGCCGGGACGGCCTCGGCGGGCATCCGGTCCAGGTGCTTGCCGACGGTGCCGGCGTCGCCCCGGGAGACCGGGCCGGTCAGGGCGGCGTCACCCAGGCGCAGCGCGTTGTCCAGCGCCGCGGTCAGCAGCGGGGTCAGCACCCGGCCGGGCTCGCCGACACCCGCCGCGCGCAGCACGTCGGCGGCCTCGTTGACCAGGGTGACCAGGTGGTTCGCGCCGTGCGCCAGGGCCGCGTGGTAGACCGGCCGGGACTCCTCGGCGATCCACTCCGGCACCCCGCCCAGGTCGGCGACCAGCCGGGTGGCGAACACGCGGTCCGGAGCGGTCACCCCCCAGGCGATGCCGGGTAGCCGGTCCAGGTCGGAGTCCGCGCCGGTGAAGGTCATCGCGGGATGCAGGGCCATGCCGTTCACATCGCCCAGGACGGCCAGACCGTGAGCACCGGAGGTGTGCGCGACCACCTGGCCGGGGCGCAGCGCACCGGTCCGGTCCAGGCCCGCGACCACGGCGGCGAGGTGATCGTCCGGCACGGCGAGCAGCAGCAGATCGGTGGCGGCGCGGGTCACCTCGTCGGCGGGGAGCACGGCGGCGTGCGGCAGCAGCCGGGCGGCGCGCTCGCGGGAGGCGGTGGAGACCGCCGCGGCGGCGACCACCCGGTGGCCGGCCGCGTGCAGTGCCGCGCCCAGCACGGCACCGACCCGCCCGGCGCCGACGACGCCGACGGTCAGAGATTTCATGCGTGGATCCAGTCCTCGTGGAGGGGTACCGGTCGAGCGCCAGTATGCGCCGACGTAACACGTACGTGACAACGGCTGTGAAGAACCGCACCCACCGCATCCGGCCCGGCGGTCGCGGGTCGGTCCGGCGCCGGGACCGGCCTCGCGCGGCCGCCACGGGAGGCTCCGATGCGCCTGTGGTGCCGCGCGACGTACCAGAATGGGAAGTTATGGGTGGGGGTTGGCGGTCGGCCATGCAGGCGGCGCTGTACGGCGACGGCGGGTTCTTCACGCGGGAGGAACCGGCTGATCACTTCCGGACCAGCGTGCACGCGTCGCCGTTGTTCGCCGGGGCGCTGGCGCGGTTCGCCGTGCGGGTGGACGAGGCGCTCGGGCATCCGGCGGTGTTCGACCTGGTGGACGTCGGCGCCGGGCGCGGTGAGCTGATCGCCGGAATGCTCGCCGCACTGCCGTCCGGGCTGGCCGGACGGGTCCGGGCCACAGCCGTCGAGGTCGCGCCGCGACCGGGTGGGCTGGATCCGGCGGTGCACTGGCGACCGGGCCTGCCGGACCGGGTCACCGGGCTGCTGATGGCCACCGAATGGCTCGACAACGTGCCGCTGGACGTGCTGGAGACCGACGAGCACGGACGGCTCCGGAAGGTGCTGGTGGACCCGGCCACCGGCGCCGAGACGCTCGGGGCGCCTGCTGATCCGGCTGATCTGTTCTGGGCCGGCAGGTGGTGGCCGGGGCCCGGCCGGATCGAGGTCGGCACACCGCGGGACCGGGCCTGGGCGGACGCGGTCGACGCGGTACGGCATGGGGTGGCACTCTGCGTCGACTACGGGCACGTGCAAGCGGAGCGGCCGGCGTTCGGGACGCTCACCGGGTTCCGGGACGGGCGGCAGGTGCCTCCGGTGCCGGACGGGAGCTGCGATGTGACCGCGCACGTGGCGATGGACTCGGTGGCCGCCGCGACCGGGGCGCCGTTCCATCTCCTCCGGCAGCGGGAGGCGCTGCGATCGCTCGGTGTGGACGGTTCCCGGCCGTCGCTGGAGCTGGCCCACACTGACCCGGTGGGCTATCTCCGGCGGCTGTCCACGGCCGGAGCCGCCGCCGAACTCACCGACCCGACGGGACTCGGCGGGCACTGGTGGCTCTGGCACGAGGTCGGACTGGGAGAGCGTGGCACGATGCTGGGGTGACCATCCGACCGCCCCACCCGCCACCCGAAAATCGGAACAACAACCTGAATCTCCAAGAGATGACGGTCGGCACCGGTGCCGGGCTGGACACGGCCGACATGGTGCTCAACATCGGGCCGCAGCACCCGTCTACCCACGGTGTGCTCCGGCTCAAGCTCAAACTGGACGGCGAACGGGTCGTCGAGTGCGAACCGATCGTCGGCTACATGCACCGGGGCGCCGAGAAACTGTTCGAGGTGCGCGACTACCGGCAGATCATCATGCTGGCGAACCGGCACGACTGGCTGTCCGCGTTCTCCAACGAGCTGGGCGTCGTCCTCGCCGTCGAACGGCTGATGGGCATCGAGGTGCCGGAACGCGCCACCTGGCTGCGGATGGCCCTGGCCGAACTGAACCGGGTGCTCAACCACCTGATGTTCCTCGGCTCGTACCCGCTGGAGATCGGTGCGATCACGCCGATGTTCTACGCGTTCCGGGAACGCGAGACGCTGCAGGCGGTGATGGAGGAGGTCTCCGGCGGCCGGATCCACTACATGTTCAACCGGGTCGGCGGGCTGAAGGAGGAGATCCCGGCCGGCTGGACCAGGCGGGCCCGGCAGGCGGTCGAGGCGGTCCGGAAACGGATGCCGGACATCGACCGGATCATCCACCGCAACGACGTCTTCATGGCGCGGACCGTCGGCGTCGGGGTGCTGAGCGCCGAGGACGCCGCCGGGTACGGCGCCTCCGGACCGGTCGCCCGGGCCAGCGGACTCGACATCGACATCCGCCGGGACGAGCCCTACCTCTTCTACGACCAGCTCGACCTGCCCGTGGTCACCCGGGACACCGGGGATTGCCACGCCCGCTTCGCCGTGCTGCTGGAACAGGTCACCGTCTCCCTCGACCTGATCGACCAGTGCCTCGACCAGGTCGAACGGATCGGCGGGCCGGTCAACGTGCGGCTGCCCAAGGTGGTCAAGGCACCCGAGGGCCACACCTACGCGTGGACCGAGAACCCGCTCGGCGTCAACGGGTACTACCTGGTCTCGCGGGGCGAGAAGACGCCGTGGCGGCTCAAACTGCGGACCGCGTCGTACGCCAACGTGCAGGCCCTCGCCACGCTCATCCCGGGCTGCCTGGTGCCCGACCTGATCGCCATCCTCGGGTCGATGTTCTTCGTCGTCGGAGACATCGACAAGTAGGTTCCGGCTCGTGGGTCGCCCACTGGCCGGAACCTGGTCACCAGTTCTTCTGGCCGCTGTCGTAGCCGGGCATGTTCGCGAAGTCGGCGAGTGAGCCGACGTTGGTGTCGTTCGCGGACGGGCGGTGGCGGCGGGCCTTGTACTGGGCGGTGCTCTCGGCCGGCTGGCGTTCGGCGTAGTCGCCCTGGGCGTATTCGGTCGAGCCGTAATCGCCCTGGTCGTAGCCGTTCTGGTCGTAACCGGGCTGACCGGTCTGATCGTAACCGGTCTGGTCGTAGTCGTTCGGACCGTACTCGGCCGGGGCGTAGTCGTTCTGGGTGTACTCGTTCGCGCCGTAGTCGTTGCCGGCGTAGCCGTTGGAGGCGCCGAAATCGCCGTCAGGGGACTCGGGGCGGCCGTACTGGGTCGCGGGCGGGGACGGCGGCGGGCCGGGGCGGACGGCGGCTCTGGCGGCCGGGGGCGCCATCATGCCGTTCGGGCCGGGCGGCGCCATCCCCTGCGGTGGCATTCCCTGGGGGGCCATACCTTGCGGCGGCATGCCTTGGGGCGGCATGCCTTGGGGCGGCATCCCGGGACGGCTCTGTGGGCCGGTGCGGTTCGGGCCGGGGCCTCCGGGTCCTCCAGGACCTCCGGGACCTTGGGGAACCACGCCCGGGACCGACGCGGCGGCGCGTGGGCGGGGCACCGGGCCCGGCGGCATCACCGCGCCCGCGGCTGCCCGGGCCACCGGGATCGGGCCCGAGGTGATCGGGCCGGTGGGGATCGGGCCCGAGGTGATCGGACCGGACGGGATGGGGCCAGATGTCATCGGGCCGGACGTCATCGGACCGGACGGAATCGGACCTGACGTCATCGGGCCGGCTGCCGCGGGGACCGGGACACCGGCGCGGGCCGCGGCCGGGACCGGGGCGCCGGCCCGGGCGGGCGGGGCGGCCTGAGCCGGGATCGGCGGAGCCATTCCGGGGCCGGGCACCGAGGCGCGGCCGTTGCCGGGCTGCTGCTGCTGCGGGACCTGCTGGTAGTCACCGCCGTTCGGGTAGTTCTCGTCCTGGTAGCCGTCGTCGTACCCGGCCGCCTGCTGCTCGTCGTAGCCGTACTCGGCATCCTCGTAGCCGTAGCCGCCGTTCTCGTCGTAACCCTGGGCGTCGGCCCCGTAGACGGCCGGGGCCGCCTGGGGTGGTGCCGGCTGGGTCACGAACTTGGTGTTCGAGACGAACTCCGGCTGCGGGGCGAACTCCTGCTGGAAGTCCTCCTGGAAGCCCTGATCCGGGTACTCCGGCGCCTGGAACTCCAGCTGCGGCGCGAAGCCCTGGTCACCGCCGTAGACCTGCTGCTGCGGCGGCGGGCCCACCTGGGCCCGGCCCGGGCCGGTGTTGCGCATCGGCAGCGGCGGGCGCGGCGCCTCCGGCTCGGCGGCGGCGAACTCGGCCCGCAACTCGCGGCGCAGCGACTCCACCTCTTCGGCGACGCGGTCCTCGACGTCCATCCGGAGCAGCACCGGATCCGCGCGGATCAGCACCGAAGCCCCGATCAGCACCACGCTGACGGCTATCAGCAGCACCGCGAACCGGACCGAGGTCGAGTTTCCGCCGATCAGCACGACGGCGGCCGCGATGGGAGCGAGCACTACGCCCGCCCACACCAGGCCCCGCAGCAGCCGCGCGCTGTGTCCCGCTTGGGTGTCCCGTTCCGGCATGGGCGCAGATGTTACCGAGAGTGCGTCTCCGGCAAAACAGTCGATCGGGGTACAGCCGATAACCAGGGGAAGACCGGCCCGGGGGAGCGGGCCGGCCTTCGTCTCCTTCGGGGGTGCGGTGTCTCAGCGGGTGCCGCTATATCGGGGGCGCGGTGTCTCAGCGGGTGCCGCGCCAGCCGCCCAGCGACGCGAGTCCGACGATCCAGCCGACGAAGAAGCCGTACTGGGCGCCGGAGCCGGCCGCGTTGAAGGCGCCGAGCAGCGACGGGTTGGTGAAGAACAGGGTGGCGAGCAGGGCGGCGAACGAGCCGGCGAAGACGTACGCGGCCCAGCCGGCCAGGAACTGGCTGATCGTGCCGCGCGCCCGGGCCAGCTGCGAACCGGGCAGCAGGTAGAGGAAGAGGGCGGTCAGGACGACCAGCAGGATCGCCTTGAGGTCGCCGACGATGACGTCACGCAGCGAGTCGTCGGTGTCGAAACTCCAGCGCGGCCAGGACAGCAGGCGCATCCACCAGCCGCCGGCCGTGTTGGCGTTCGTGTTCTCCTGGGCCCATTCGGCGTACCACGGACTGCCGAAGACCAGGACGAGTATCAGTGCGGCAAGCGTGCCCGCACCCGGTGCGGACTTGTATCGGTTACCGAGAGCCATACCCAGCAAATTCCCAGCCGGGTACGTTTTTCAAACGACCAGGCCCTATGTTGCGGATCCCGCGCGCCGGGATCCACAACATAGGGCCTGGCGCTCGTTACCTGCTGAGGTAGTCGATGAACGCGGCGCGGAGCAGCGGCTCCTGCTCGCCCAGGTCGTGGCCCTCGAACTCCCGCCACAGGGCGACGGCCTCGTCCACGGTCGGGCCGATCGAGTTCGGTGCGCCGTCGAGGGAGGCGGCGTCGGCGGCGTCCGGCAAGTGCTTGAACACCGACCAGAAGAAGGCGACGTCCCGCTTCTCCCGGGCTTTCGCGAACGCCTGCTCGCGCAGGGCGTCGGTGGAAAGTGCGTCCAGTTCGGCGAAGCTGGGCGAAGTCATACGACAAGCATAGATCAGCGAGCGGTTCCCCACGGGCCGTCGTCCCAGCGCTCGCTGCGGGGCGCCGGGGTGGCCGGGGTGCTCCAGGTCTCCGGCAGGGTCGGTGACCAGGCCGGACCACCGGACGGGGCGGCGTTCCACTCCTCGCCGGAACCCGGGGTGTACGGGGCGCCGTACGACTCGACGAACCGGGTCACCACCAGGCCCGCCGTGCAGACGCTGGCCGCGATGGCGAACAGGGCGATGTCCAGGTCGCGCAGTTCCTCGTACCGCAGGAAGAGGGTCAGCGCGGTGACCGCGAAGAGCGTGCCGAAGATGCCGCCACGCCGCCCGTAGGCGCTGGTCCCGGCGAGCAGGGCCAAGCCGAAGCCGACACCGGTCCACTCCAGGCCGGTGGCCGGCGGGATCGGGCCGGGCGACTGGGCGGCGATCAGCACCCCGGCGCCGGTGGCGAAGAGCGACGACAGGACCAGCGCGAGCACGGCCGGAACCGCGGCGGCGGCACCCCGGCGGCGGGCCGGATCGGACACCGGCCGCATCCGGCCGACGAACCGGCGCACCGGGCCGAGCGCGCCGATCGCCGCGCCCACCACCGCGAGCACCGCGAACGCGCCGAACAGCACGAACGCCAGAGAGGTCGGATCCCAGTCGCCCTGCACCGCGACCGGGCCGGTGCGCAACTGGACGTAGGTGATCACGCCGAGCGAACCGGCCAGCGTCACGGCCCAGCTGGGCACGTGCAGGACCACCACCACGAGGGCGACGGCCAGGCCACCGGCGGCGGCGATGATCAGGGCCGGGACCAGCGCCTGGAGCACGCCGTCGTCCCCGTTCTCGGCGAACTGCAGCGCGGAGGCCAGCGCGATCGGGCCGATCGCCAGGTTCGGCACACCGGCGCGCAGGGTCAGGCCGGCGGCGAGGGTCAGCGCGCCGATCGCGGCGCCGGTGACCAGCAGGGCGTCCAGCGCCGGGCGCTGCAGGGCGGCGGAGTCCTCCCGCCACAGCAGGAAGCCGATCACCCCGGCGACGACCAGGAGCATGACCTCCCAGCCGAGATGGATGCCGAGCCGGTCGCGCCCGTCCTCCTCGACGGCCGGGATCGCGCCGGTGGTGACCGGGGCGCGCAGCGACTGGTCGAGGGTGCTCGCGGTGGTGTCGTCGTACTGCACGCGGCGTCGGTAGGCGGCCGGATCGGGATCGGTCTGCTCGCCACCGGTGCGGCGGTAGGCCGTGTCGTCGTACGCCATGGTCCGCGCCTCCTAACGCCTCCACGAGCGCTGTGGCCGCCCGCCGCAAAGCATACGGATCCGAGAGGTTCTCAGTTCAGAGCCTAAGACTCTTCGACAACCATCGACAGATGCGTCAACGGCGGCCGGTCTCGTCGCCCTCGTTCTCCGGGTTGTCCGGCACCCGGCAGGACCGCTCCAGCCAGAGCGCGGCGGCGATCAGCGCGACCGCGGTGACCAGAGTGGTGGCGGCGACCGGAACGCTGGATCCGGCCTCGTCGGTCGGCTCCATCACCAGCCAGAGCAGCAGCCCCGCGGAGAACCCCGAGGAGAGCGCGCCGACCAGCGAGGACGCCTTGGCCAGGGCGGCGAACCGGGCCACCGACAGGGCGTGCACCGGCAGCGAACCGGGCTTGCGCTGGATCCGGGCGCTGGTGTTCTGCGCGAGATAGGCCTCGGCGATGGCCAGCACGGCCAGCACACCCGCCCCGGTCCACGGCAGCGGCGAGATCCGGTAGAAGAGGTCACTCGTGGAGATCAACAGCCAGGCGGTGGCGGCTGCCGCCAACGCGGCCACCACCAGCGTGGACACACTGGTCGGTCGCAGCGACGGGTCGGTCTGGCGTTCCGGGTTGACGCTCACTCCATCGACTCTAACGACAGCTCCGGACGTGATCGCACCCCGGCGAGGTCCGCGGCCGGGCCGGGCGTGTCCAGCAGCGCCGCGATCGGGCCGTGACCAGGCAGTTCGGCGTCCGGGTCGACGGCGAGCCACGGGGCCAGGACGAACGCCCGCAGGTGCGCGCGCGGATGCGGCAGCGTCAGCTCGGGGTCGTCGTCGAGCACCGGCCGGTCGCCGTCCCAGACCGCGATCACGTCCACGTCCAGGGTGCGCGGGCCGAAGCGACGGTCCGGGTCGCGGACCCGGCCTTCGGCCCGTTCGCACGCCTGGGCGCGGGTCAGCCAGTCCCGGGCGGTCGCGGCCGGGTCGTCCATCAGGACCACGGCATTGAGGTACGACGGTTGAGCGCTGTCTCCCCACGGCGGCGTCTCGTAGACGCCGGAGACCCGGACCAGCCCGGGGCCCAGGGAGCGGACCGCGGCGCGCAGGTGGGCCAGGCGGTCGCCGAGGTTCGCGCCCAGCGACAGGACGGCGCGGGTCACTGCTCCTCCCCCGCGCCCCGGCTCTCTTCCGCGGGCCGGCTGTCCTCCCTCGCGCCCCGGCTCTCTCCAGCGCGCCGGCTGTTCTCCCCCGCACTCCGGCTCATGGTGACGGCCACGTCGGCGAACTCGTGCGGGATCGGGGCCTGTGGCTTGTGCACGGTCACCTCGGCCGCGGTCACCCGTGGGTCGGCCAGGCAGACGTCGAGCAGGCGGTCGGCGAGGCGCTCCAGGAGGTTCACCGGCTCGCCGGTCAGCACGCCGACCAGGGCGCCGGCCAGTTCGCCGTAGTGCACGGTGTCGGCTACGTCGTCACTGGCGGCCGCTGGGGCCAGGTCCAGATCCAGGGTCACGTCCACCACGAAGTCCTGGCCCTGTTCGCGTTCGAAGTCGTAGACGCCGTGGTTGCCCCGGGCACGCAGCCCGCTCAGCGTGATCCGTCCGGTCATCGGTTCTCCCCGTCGTCGGTGGCGCCGTATTGATGATCGTTCGCGTTCCGGTGCTCACCGCGCCACGGAAGACGATCCTTGCTTTTGTACGGTTGTCGGCGCGTACCGGAAGATGGTCCTTGATCTTGTCCGGGTTTGGGTCCGGGTTCTTGTCCGGGTTTTGCGTCGCCTCTGACCGTGTCGTCTCTGACCGTGTCGTCTCTGACCGTGTCGTCTCTGACCGCGGCGGCTCTGACCGCGGCGGCTCTCACCCGGTGGCGGGGAAGCGGGGGGCGCCGGTCGCGTGCCAGACCGCCAGGGCGTCGGCTGTCGCGCGCACCTCGTGGACCCGGACGCCCCAGGCGCCGGCGGCGACCGCCAGCAGAGAGGTGGCCAGGGTCGCCGACTCGCGGCCGTCCACCGGGCGCGGCGTGCCGTCCGGGCCGGCGAGCAACCGGCCCAGGTAGGTCTTGCGGCTGGCGGCGAAGAGCACCGGGAAACCGAGATCGACCAGATCACTCAGGTGGGCGCTGAGGGCCCAGTTGTGCTCGGGCAGCTTGGCGAAACCGAGGCCCGGATCCAGGACGATCATGGCCGGGTCGACACCCGCGGCGATCGCCTCGTCGGCGCGGGCCCGCAGCTCGTCCCGGACCTCGGCGACCACGTCCTGGTAGACGGCCAGCTTCTGCATGTCCCGGGAGTGCCCGCGCCAGTGCATCAGGATCCAGGGGCAGCCGGCGGCGGCCGCGACCGATGCCATGGCCGGGTCGGCGAGTCCGCCGGAGACGTCGTTGATCACCACGGCGCCGGCGGCGAGGGCGGCCTCGGCGACGGCGGCCCGGGTGGTGTCGATGCTGACCGGTACGCCCTGGGCGAACAAGCGGGTGATCACCGGAACCACCCGGGCGATCTCGGTCTCCGCGTCCACCCGGCCCGCGCCCGGCCTGGTCGATTCGCCACCTACGTCGATGACGTGGGCACCTTGCCGAAAAAGTGCGACGCCGTGCTGAACCGCGGCTTCGAGGTCGGTGTATCTACCACCGTCAGAGAACGAGTCCGGCGTGACGTTGAGGACACCCATCACGACCGGGTGATCCCGGCGGAGCAGCTCAGCCCCTGTGAGCTGCGACTCTGTCGGCGAAGTGGACACAGGGAAAGAGTAGGGGCAGCGGTGATTCGAACACGTGTACGATGCCACGTGACCGAGATTCATGCACTCCTTCACCTTGGGTAACGAAACGGGCGCTTGTTGCTCGCAAGTACGGGCCGTACTCTTCGGAACTGGGCATCATGAAGTGACCGAAGAGAGCAGAGACGAGCATGGCAGTGCCCGAACGGCTCACTCGACGCGGTGGGTCAGAGGTAGCACCATATGGGCGTTGCCGTACGGCTTCACAACTGCAGCGTGTCCGTACCCCCCATACCGGACACGGGGAGGTTTACCGATGATCGCCACCGAGCTCGTCATTCTGGCGGCTGAGCCGACAGGCAGCATCAACACCGAAGGCATCGTCACCTTCTTCGCGAGCAACATCGCACCGATCCTGCTCGCGGTGCTCGGCGTGATCTTCATCGGTCGCGCCGGCCGTGGCGAGATCTCGAAGGTCCTCACCAGCTCGGCGATCGCGATCGTGGGCCTGGCGTTCATCGCCGGCGCGGCCACGCTCTTCTTCGTCGGCGAGTCGATCATCGACCTGATCTTCAACTGAGATGCGGCTCCGGACCGACGACGACATCTACCGGGCGCGCCTGGTCTATCTCGGCCCGCCCGGGTACACCCTGCCCATTCATCTGCCGTACGCGCAGTACGGGATGTTCGTGGTCCTGGTGCCGCTCTTCATGGTCATCCACTACCTGATCACGCTCGAGTTCGACCCGTTCCCGGCCTGGGAGATATCGCTGGCCATGGTGTCGACGTCGTACGTGTTCCGCCATGTCGACCCGGACCGCCCGGCCCGCGTCGTCATCCGCACCGCGCTCACCGACTGGCGCCGCACCCGCGAGCCCGCCGTGGAGCAACGCGATCCGAGACTCGTCGCCACTCGCATCCGCGTCCGGGAGGAGTTGGTATGACCAGTTGCCAGGTCGTCCGCGCACACGAGGTCCACGCATGACCGGACCCCATCCGCACGGGCATCCCCGGGCGGACGCCTCGTCCCGGGACAGGCAGAGTAACGGTGTGCGTTCGGACAACTACTCTTCGCCCGGTTCGCTCGACGACGCCGAGGAACTCGTCGCCGCGCCCGGCCACGGTGGAGTGGGTGTGTTCCAGGCGCCGCAGCCGGTGCGCCCGCGACCCTCCGGCCTGGAGGGCGACATGGACATCGACTCGCCCTTCCTTGATCTCTTCGGTGGCGGACCGGCTCCCCGGAAGAGTGATCCTTTCCCGACGGTCGCCCCCGATCCGGTGCCTTCTGCTCCGGTCCGGCCGGTTTCCGCCGCGCCCGTCTCCACACCTCCGGCCCGTCCCGTCTCCGCGCCGCCGGCACGCCCGGTCTCGGCGCCTCCGGTCCGTCCGCTTCCCGAGCCTGCGGCCCGCCCCGTCTCGGTGTCGCCGGCCCAGGCTGCCCCGGTCGCTCCGGCGCCGGTCACTCCGGAGCCCTTCCGGTCGCCCGCTCCCGAGGCCTTCCGGTCGCCCGCTCCTGAGGCTTTCCGTTCGCTCGCTCCTGAGCGTCCCCGTGAGTCCGCGCCCGAGCGGTCGCGTGAGTCCTTCACCCGGGCGCCGGTCGGGCCGGAACCCGACTTCTTCCAGGAGAACGGGAACGGGCGGCACACCCTGCCGCTGGAAGGCGAGCCGCCGCCGGCCGACGACGAGTGGACCGACTTCGAGGACTGGCCGCCGCAGGCCGGGCGGACCACCTCGGCGCCGCTGTGGGACGACACCCCCGCGCCACTGGCCGCCGCGCCCGCCACGACCGCCCCCGCGCCGCTGCCGGTACCCGTACCGGAGAAGGCACCGGCCCGTCGCCGGGAGAAGGCTCCGGCGAAACGCAAGGAGCCGAAGGAGCCGAAAGCCGCTCCGCTGCGGCCGCAGAAGCTCAAGTTCAACGACCGCGACCCCAGCGTCGAGCTGGCGATCAGCGAGATCGCCGGGCACCTGACGTTCACCCAGAGCACCGTGACGGCCTGGTACTACCTGCCCGAGGTGCGCTGGGCCTTCCGGCCGGACGCGGAGCGCGAGGCGCTGCTCAGCGCCATCTCCGAGCAGTACGCCGGGCTGGCCGGGTTCCGGCTGCACCTGCGCCGGACCACGCGCCCGTTCCCGGCCGACGAGTGGGCCCGCACGGTCGACTCGTTCACCGCCAAGCCGCTGCCCGACGTGCACGGCTCCACCTCCTGGTCGGACCACCTGGTCGCGGCCCAGCGGCACCTGCTGTCGGTCAATCACGCCGAGGGCCAGACGTTCCTCGGCGTGACCTTCGCCCGGCGCTCGCTGGGTGACACGCTCTCCGAGCGGATCCTGCGTACGTTCGGCAAGGGCACCTCCGACGGGGAGCGGCGCAAACTCGGCCGGACCGTGGAACAGTTCGACGAGGTGCTCAACGCGTTCGGCATGCGCGGGCGACGGGTCACCCCGCAGGAACTGGAATGGTTGCTCTACCGGTCGGTGGCGCTCGGCATGGCCCCGCCCGGGCTCCTCTCCCCCATCTCCAACGGGCACTGGGAGACCGGCGACCTGCTCGCGCTCACCGAGGCGGTCGAGCGGTACCGCACGCCGTACGGCTCGACGGTGAAGCTCGTCAACCGGATGACCGGCGAGGAACGGCACGTCGCCGTCCTGTCCGTCGGCCGGATGGAGCCACTGGAGATCCCGGAGAAACACGAGCCGTGGATGCACTTCCACGAGCGGCTGCCCTGGCCGATGGAACTCTCCTCCCGGATCGACATCCTCGGCTCCAACAGCTCGTTCAAGAATCTCGAGCACCGGCTGCGGATGATCCGGTCCCAGCAGCTCGACTACGCCGAGCACGGCATCGACGCGCCGCCGGAACTGGAGCGGCTCGCCAAACGTGCCCTGGTGATCGGCGACGAGATGACCACCGGCCTGCCCACCGACTCGGCCCGGGCACACGGCTGGCACCGGATCGCGGTCGGCGGCGCCACCCGCGAAGAATGCCTGGAACGGGCCCGGCGGCTCATCCAGCTCTACTCGCGCGAGCTGCGGATCTCACTGCAGCACCCGAAGAACCAGGACCAGCTGGCCCGCGAGTTCATCCCCGGCGAACCGATCGCCAACACCGGTTACGTCCGCCGGATGCCGGTCAAGCTGCTGGCCGCCGCCCTGCCACAGGCCGCCTCCAACGTCGGTGACCGGCGTGGGGACCTGATCGGGCGTACCGCGGGAACCTGCCGGCGGCCGGTCTTCCTGGACCTGCACTTCCCGATGGAAGTGCGCGAGCGTTCCGGACTCGGCGTGTTCGTGGCCGAGCCCGGAGGCGGCAAGTCGACCCTGATGGGCGCCCTCGGCTACCTGAACGCCCGCCGAGGTGTCCAGGTGACCCTGCTCGACCCGTCCGGCCCGCTGGCCCGGCTGTGCCAGATGCCGGAACTCCGGCCGTACTCGCGGGTGCTCAACCTGACCGGTTCCGAACAGGGGACGCTGGCGCCGTACTCGCTGATCCCGACCCCGGTACGGGCCGAGTTCCCGACCGGGCCGGCCGGCGACCGGGAGTACGAGATCGCCGTCTCCAACGCCCGCGCCGAACGCCGCATGCTCGTCCAGGACATCTGCTCGATGCTGGTGCCGCCGCAGGTCGCCAAGGAGGCGTCCACCGCGACCCTGCTCCGGCACGCCGTCCGGCAGGTGCCCGCCGAGGAGACGTCGACGCTGGACGACGTCGTGCGTACCCTCCAGGGTCTCGACGACGAGGGCCGCGAACTCGCCAACCTGCTCCTGGACACCGCAGAGATGCCGCTGGCGATGCTCTTCTTCGGCCACCCGCCGCCGCACCTGCTCGGCGCCGACTCCGCCCTCACCGTGATCACCATGGCCGGGCTGCGACTGCCCGACCTCAAGATCGAGCGTGAGTACTGGTCGGCCGAGGAGTCCCTGGCCCTGCCGATGCTGCACACCGCGCACCGGCTCGCCGTCCGCCGCTGCTACGGCGGCTCGATGACGTCCCGCAAGATGGTCGGCCTGGACGAGGCCCACTTCATGGAAGGCTGGCGGTCCGGCCGCTCCTTCCTGGTACGCCTCGCCCGCGACTCCCGTAAATGGAACCTGGCCGCCCTCGTCGCCTCACAGAACCCGCGCGACATCCTCGGCCTCGACGTCCAGAACCTCGTCTCCACCGTCTTCGTCGGCCGGATCGCCGAGGACCAGGAGATCGCCTCCGAAGCGCTCCGGCTGCTGCGGGTTCCGGTCCACGACGGGTACGAGGCGACGCTGGCGTCCCTCTCCCAGGTTGACTCGTCCTCCCAGCAGCGACTCGGCTTCCGCGAGTTCGTGATGCGCGACGTGGACGGCCGGGTCCAGAAGGTACGTGTCGACGTGTCCTATGTCGACGGGTTGCTCGAACACCTGGATACGACACCGGGCGTGGTGCCACCGCAGGTGGTGCCTCTGCCGTCCGACCTGGAGGTCTGAGATGGTGCGGCGGGGGTTGGCGTTTCTCACGACGTTGTTCGTCCTGGTCGTCGCATCGATAGCCTGGGCGGTGGCATCACCGTCCCCGGCTTCCGCCGCGCCGCCAGCCGGTCAGCTCTGCTCCGTGGAGGAGTGGGGCCAGGACATGGTCGGCTGCATCAAAGCCCTGCCGAAAGTCACCGACTCGGCCACCAAGTGCCTGACGGCCCCGACCCCGAGCACACCTGACTCCGGTCTGGCCGGCTGGTTTGCCGAACGCCCCGCGTCCTCCACGCTGAACGGACCGAAAGGCATCTACAGCAAGTACGGCTACGCGGGCTACACCTACACCACGTATGACCTGGACAGTGGCTGCGCCGCAACCCTGGTCGACCCCGACTTCAAGATCGAGACCACTGTTGCCAACGGCGAGTTCATGATCGCCACCGCAATCGTCGGAGCCTCGAACGCTCTCCGGGAACGTGCTTGGGAGCCACAGAGTCTGTGGGGCTGGGCCGACACTCTGGTCGAGGAGACCACAGACGCCGTCTACAAGAAGGTCTTCACCGTCTTCGGCACGATCACCCTCGCCGTGATCGGTGTCTACCTGATCTGGCGGTCCCGCCAAGCCGAGATGGGCGCCGCCACCACGACGATCGGCTGGGCGCTACTCGTGATGGTCGCCGTCACCGCGATCGCGGCCTGGCCGGTGAAGTCTGCGAGCGTCGCCGATCAGACGTTGATCACCGGCCTCAGCGCTGTACACAGCGCGGTCGGTCCACGTCCACAGGACCAGAGCGCGAGCGAGTGCCGCCTCGGCTCAGCCGACGCCTGCAAGGATCAGCGGCCCCCGGCCGTCCGGGCCAGCGACACAGCTACCGACACCATGCTCTACCGCAACTGGCTTCGCGGAATCCTCGGCTCCGCCGAGAGCGAGACGGCCAAGAAATACGGCCGGGCGCTCTACGACGCTCGTTCTCTGCAGTGGGACGAGGTGGAGAAGCTCCGCGCGAACCCGGAGACACGAGATGCTTTCCTGAAGGCGAAGAACGACCAGTGGCACACGGTGGCCGCACAGATCAAGACCGAAGACCCCGAGGCCTACCAGTACCTCCAGGGCATCAACGGCATGGATCGCATCGGCACCGGCTTCATCGCCATGCTGGCCGCGTTCATGTACGCGCTGTTCGACATCACCGCCTCGATCCTGGTCCTGCTCGGGTTCCTGATCTTCCGTTGGGCCGTCATCGCGGCTCCGCTCCTGGGAACGATCGGTCTCCTGCGTCCGGCCAGCGGTGGTATCCGGCGTCTCGGCAATGCGGTGGTCGCCGCCGTCTTCAACATCGCCATCTTCGGTACCGGAGCGGCGATCTACCTGTTTGCCGTCGACCTGATCATGAATACCTCGGGCCTACCTGGCTGGCTCCAGGTGGTGCTGGTCGGTCTGTGTGGCGTCGCGGGCTGGATCCTTCTCCGCCCCTACCGGCGCATTACCCAGCTCGGCGGCAAGGACGGCGCACGGGACATAGCCACTGGCGGCTCTTGGCGCCGAAGCTTCTTCCGAGACGTGCGGGAGGCTGCCAAGATCGACTCTGAGGGCGGCGACGGCCGGGACGGACGCAACGGCAGGGACGGCATCAGCAAGGGCACCCGCACTTTCGAACAGCGCAACCTCCGCCCCGAGGCGCGCCTGGAGGATCCCGCACACGGGTCCGGGTCGCGGATCGAACGCACCGAGGTTGTCGCGGCGGGAAAGACGGCACGGCCCGACGGTAAAGAAACCGTCGTCCGGGATGGTGTCGTCCGCCGGGAGAACGTCGTCCGCCGGGAAGGTTCTTCGCCGTCGTCCCCCGAGAAGCCGCCGGCCCGGAGTGCTTCCCGGCGTGCGCGGGTCAGCCCCGACTGGGCCGAGCCCGATGTCACCGAGAAGCCCACGTCGTACTCGATCTACCGTCCGGAAACCCGCGCGACCACCGAGGAACCGGCGAGTCCGCGGGTGCGCTCCGAGACGAGGTGACGAATGCCCCGATTGATCGAGCGTGGCCTCACCGGGATCTTCCGGTCGCGGTGGGGCATCGCCGTCGTCCTCACCGTCATCGTGCTGGCGGTGGTGGGGATCGGCCGGCTCTTCTCCGACGGCCTGGACTCCACGTCGCTGGGTAGCGAGAGCCCGCTCCCAGCGATCAGCGTCAACCCGTCGGACAACGACAGCGTGGTCTCGCCGGAACCACCGCCCACCCCGCGCACCAGTCCCGGCCGGGCTCAGCCCGAGGCGGTCGCCTACGCGTTCGCGTCGGCCTGGGTCTCCCACCAGGACGTCACCGCGAAGAAGTGGCTCACCCGCCTGCAGCCGAACTCGACCAAGAACCTCGAGGAGCAACTGCGTGAGGTCGACCCGTCCGCGGTTCCGGCGGACCGGGTGATCGGCCGGCCGACCCTGCTCGCGGTCACCGACACCATGGTGAACGCGACCGTGACCATGGACACCGGCAAGCTCGGCCTCCGGCTCGTCGCCCCGGACGGCTCCTGGCTTGTCGACGGCATCGATTGGGAGCCGGCGTGACGTTCCGGCGGCCCCGCAAACTCGTCCTCCTGGTCGCTACGGCCGTCGCGCTCGTGCTGCTGTGCTGCGGGGGCGGCCTCACGGTTCTCCTGCTCAACGGGCTCAACAGCAACGACGACAATCGGCTTCTCAACGCATCGTTCGGCTGCGGCCAAGGTGGGGTCGTGGACCCCGACTCCAGCCTGCCCCGGATCCGGCCCTACAGCACGGAGGAGATCCGCAATGCGGCGATCATCATCAACGTCGGCGCGGATCTGAAGCTGCCACCGCGGGCCTGGGTGATCGCCGTGGCAACCGCGATGCAGGAGTCCTCGCTCAGCAACCTCGGCCACCTGGGCACCCGGAACGACCACGACTCGCTCGGGCTGTTCCAGCAGCGGCCCAGCACCGGCTGGGGAACTCCGAAGCAGGTCCAGGATCCGGTCTACGCGAGTACGAAGTTCTACAACAAGCTCAAGACGATCGACGGCTGGGAGTCGATGTCGCTGACCCGGGCCGCGCAGAAGGTCCAGATCAGCGCCTATCCCGACGCATACGCGAAGCACGAGCCACTGGCTACCGAGATCGTGAACTCGCTTGCCGACGGGGCGGCGCAGGCCGTCGGCAACTCGGCGAACCTGGAGTGCGCGGCGGCCGGGCAGATCGCGGCCTCCGGCTGGACGATCCCGGTGAAGGCGCCGGTGGGTTCCGGGTTCCGGAGCCCGGAACGGCCCACCCACCAGGGTGTCGACCTGATCGTGGAGAAGTACCGGCCGATCATCGCGGTGGCCAGCGGGGTCGTGTCGCTGGTCAAGTGCGATGAGGACTTCCGCGGACGGAAGACCTGCAATGTGGACGGTTATCCGGGCAAGGGCGGCTGCGGGTGGATGGTCGAGATCATTCACGCGGGCGATGTGATGACGCGTTACTGTCACATGGTGCAACGGCCCTTCGTTCGAGAGAACCAGCAGGTCAACGCGGGCGACGTGCTCGGCCGCATCGGCAGTAGCGGCAACTCCTCCGGTCCGCACCTGCACTTCGAGGTGCACCTGAACAACGACCGGTCCAGCTCCGGCGCGGTCAACCCGGTGCGGTTCATGCAGCAGCAGGGCGCGCCATTGGGCAACGAGGGATGATGCCGGATCCGTTCAGCAGTGGCCGGGAGAGCGCACTGGACTCACCCCGACCGATCGTGCCCACACCCGCCATGATGGCCGGCGACCTGCGAGGTCGCCGAGTGCTGGTCGGCCTGCCGGGTTATGGCTGGCGCGGTGATCTCCGGGCCGACGAGAAGGTGGTCCAGGGCAGCCGGACCTACATCCCGGTGATGCCGGAGGGCGAGTGGTACCGGGCCGAGGCGGAACGGACCGAGGTCTTCGCCGCTCTGGTCCCGGTCGAACGGGTCTGGGTCGAGGAACTCGGGTTCGCCGGCACCAGCACGCCCGGCGCCAAGGTCAACCAGCTGGTCTCGCTCGACGAGCCGCCCCGACGGCCACCGGTGTCGGCGATCGACGCCGATTCACTGACCGGGCGACGGGTCACACAGGTCCTGGACGACGGTGAGGAACGCCGGGATCTGCGGGCCGTCACCGAGTCGCATGTCAGCGACGACGGCACGGTCACCGTGCGGGTGGCCCAGGAACTCGACTGGTACCGATGGGGCTGGTCCGGCAAGCTCCCCCGCACCCTCGAGGTCCCGGCGCACCTCATCTGGGTCGAGTAACGCTAGCCCTTCGTCGCGCTGCAGACCCGCCAGCCGTCCTGATCGACGACACGGAACGTCCAACTATCCGTCAGGTGCTCACTGTCGTCGATTGAACGAGTCAGTTCCACTTGAACCGTTCCCTGGTCGCCCGCGGTCGCGACCACGAGTTTGCCCGAGGTCACGTTGATGGTGACCGAATACTTGGCCTCGCGCGCGATCAGATCAGCACGGAACGCGGCGATCTCGGCGAAGTCCGCACCGCTTTTGCAGGCGTACAGCGCCACCTGGTTCTCGTCCCGATCGACCAGATAGGCGCGGATGAAGCTATCGACCACAGCATCCGGCGCGGTTCGCTTGATCTCGGTGGCCTTGTCGTAGAGGGTCACGAAAAGGCCGATACCACCCAGGCACAACAGGGCCAGGATGCCGCTGCCCAGGGCGAGAGCCAACCGAACCCGGCGGTTCTGGAGGGCTCCGGTCCGTCGACGAGGCGAGGGCGCGATCGTCACGGGCTCACTCTCGGGTTCGTCGACTGGCTCACTGGGTCGCATGTGTACGACAGTAATCGTTCGGCCTCACCCGCCCAGTTCGACGAACTCGGTGTCGAATCCCCAGAACCGGAGGACGTCGACCACCGCCTCCCGGATCACGGTTAGATCGTCCGCCGCCACCGGCTCCCCGTCGTCCCAGAGCGGTGTCCGGTGCAGGTAGACGCCGATACTGCCGAGTCCTTGGTCGACGGGCACCGGCATGGTGCGCCCGCGATAGTCGGCCCGCAGATTCTCCCGGTCGACGCTGCTCACCACTACTCCGGTGCTGGTACGTGCCGATTGACTGCCCAACGCCTGAACACCCATCCCGGCCTCCATCCGTTGTCACGCCGCGGGATCGATGACACTTATCTTCGTCACTGCCGTGTTCCGGTCCAAGGCCGGTTTTTCGACGGTGTTCCAGATCCCGTCGGCGCGCGGGTTGTGCGACCACGCTGTCACCTCGCCCCCGGCATTCTGGGCGTACCGCTCGGAAAGCCTCGCCCATACGTCCACGGCGTGGTCCCGGCGGACCGGTGATCCGTTCTCGAACAGGAGCATGTCGTCGAACCGCGAACCACCGGGCGTCTGTTCCAGGGTCACCCGGGTGACACCGTCGGCGTGCTTCTCCGCGTAGACACGCATCGGTGTTCCGTCGTCCGCCTTGCCGGAGTAGAAGTTGGCGCCGTTGTAAGGGCTTCGGACGTCGGCTTTTTCGACCTCTCGCATCAAGCGGTGGAATTCGGAGTTCTGGCCGAAGTGGCGGGCCAGCTGGCCGGCGTGCTGGGCGGCGGCTCGGGTGCCGGCGGTGCGTAGCAGGTCGGCGGCCTGTTTGAAGAGCTGGGCGATCTCGCCCTCAACGGACTGCAGGGCCCGGTGCAGGATCTGGCGGCAGGCGACCCGGGCGATGCCTACGAAGATCGGGATCTCGGCGAGGGTGGCGCCGCCGCTGGGGGCGGCGGTGGCGAGTGCCTGGCCTACCTGGAAGGTGAGCAGGGTCAGCTGGGTGATGTAGGCGGTTTTGAGGGCGACGGTGACCCCGGCCATGGCGATCAGGCCGGCGCCGATCAGTTCGACGGCGGTGGCCGCGTCGTCGAGGTGCCGGCCGGGGCCGTCGGCGCCGTTCCACCAGCGTTCGAAGGCGTCGACACCGGCGCCTTCGTTCGCCAGCCAGACCTGCCGGGCGGCGGCATCCGCCTCGGCGGCGTGCCGGCGCAGGCGGGTGCCGTGTTCGATCCAGGCCTGACCGTCGGCGAGGAGCCGGTCCTCGTCGGCCTGCGGCCAGTCGAAGCCGATCCATGCGAGGGGTTCGGTGAGGGCGGCGGGCAGCTCGATGGTCATGCCGGCCCCCAAATAGCGGTAGTCATGCCGGCCCCCAAATGGCGGTGGTCATGCCGGCCCCCAAATGGCGGTGGTCATGCCGGCCCCCGGATGGCGGTGGCCGCGGCGTCGTCGGTGGCCGCGACGGCCCGGGCGGTCTCGGTGAGCGTGACCGCGGCCTCACCCACCTCTTGGACGTACGATCCGAGAGCCTGCAGCGCGTGCCCGAGAACCTGCTGGTAGGCGACCGCGAACAGACTGCCGCTCTCGTCCTCGCCCCACGGGTTCCCGGGGCCGTGCACGGTTGCTTCCAGGACGGCGACGTCGTCGGCCATCCGCTGGGCGATCCCGGCGAGGGTGCGGCCGGACTCGGCGACCGCGTCCGGGTCGACTTTCAGCTGTTCGCTCATCGCCGCCTCCGGGAAATTCATCGCCGCCTCCGGGATATGACGTGCAGCGCCTCGGAGATCTCCGCGAACCGCCGTTCGGCCGCGCCGGTGGCCTCGGAGGCCGCGCCGGTGGCGTCCGAGACGGCCGTTTCGAAGGACACCGGAGGTTCGAAAGCGGCCTGCGCGGCGGTGATCGCGTCGAAGAGGGCGGTACGGAGCTGGTCGACGGGGAGTGCGGTGACCTCCGGGTCGAGGACGACGTCCCAGAGCCGTCCCGCGCCGTCGAGTTCGATCCGGACCAGCCCGTCGGCGCCCTCACCTGTGGAGGCGATGTAATCGACGTTGTCCGTCTCACGGGTGACGCCCATCTCGGTCTCCCCTCGCGCGGTTCCTTGTCTGCGCATACCGCTGATACACGCTCCGAGTTCAAACCGGCACGGTGCGTTTTCCTCGAGGTCGAGATTGGACGGATGCGGCCGGGTCCGGCACGAAAGTCGCACCGGGGACGCAACGCGGCTACCGGACGGGTCTGGGATAGGTTTTATTCGCGGACAGGAGGTGACGGCAGTGGCGGATTCGACTCTGCGGGTCCGGCAGGCCGCTGCTCTGCACCGGCAGGCGGTGGCGACGGCGGATGCTGCCGCTGTCGCGCTGGAGGCGTTCGCCCCAGCCGCTGCCGACCCACGCGAGCAGCATCGCCTCGCCGACCGGTTACGGATGGCGGCGGCCCAGCTGGTTCCGGGCTGGCTGGGTGCGACCTTGGACGCGTTGTCCCCGGTCGGGCCGCTGGGCGGGCCGGCGGTGCCGCAGTTCGTCCGGGTGGGGCTGGCCCAGCCGTTGGACGACGTGCGGTTCCCGGCGGTGGTCCCGCTGCTGGGCACCGGCCATCTGACGATCGACGCGGCGGCCACCGATCCCCGGGTGTTCGGGTTGCTGCGGTCGCTGCTGCTGCGCCTGCTGGCGGCCTCGCCGCCGGGGTCGTTGCTGGTGCGCGCGGTGGACGGGCTGGGTGGGGGCGCGGTGTTCGCCCCGTTCGAGGAGCTGGCCGACGCCGGTCTGATGGCGCCGCCGGCGACCGATCGGCAGGGTCTGCGGGACGTGCTGACCGAGGCGGAGAAATGGCTGCGCCCGGCCCGGACGGGCGCCCCGGCGAACCGGCGGGCCCGGCGGGACCGCAGTCTGCTGGTGGTGATCGCCAGCCTGCCGGAGATGACCGAGGGTGAGGAGCTGCGGCGGATCGCCGCGCTGGCCCAGCAGGGCCCGGATTCCGGTCTGCACCTGATCGTCGCGGGCTGGCCGCCGCCTCCGCTGGCATCCGAGGCCACCCAGGCGCCGCTGCCGCGCACCACCGCGTTGTCGGTGCGTAATCCCTATGCGATCGTCGGCGACCCGCCGGGCGGCACGTTCGGTTCGGGTCCGGAGACGTCGTGGTTGAACGCGCCGGTGTTCCTGGACGAGGATCCGCCGGCCCGGCTGATCGACGCGGTCTGCCGGGAGCTGGCGGCCGATTCGGCCGAGGCGTCCCGGGTGACGCTGTCCGATCTGCTGCCCGAGCCGGCCGAGGAGCTGTGGTCGCAGGACGCGGCGGCCGGTGTGGAGACGGTGGTCGGGCATCACGGTGACGTGCCGCTGGTGCTGCGGTTCAACGACCTGACACCACACTGGATGGTCGGCGGCCGGTCCGGTGGCGGCAAGACCGCGTTCCTGATCAACGTGCTGTACGGGCTCGGTGCCCGGTACAGCCCCGATCAACTGGCCCTCTACCTGCTGGACTTCAAGGAGGGCGTGTCGTTCGCCGAGTTCGTCCCGACCCAGCGGGACCGGACGTGGCTGCCGCACGCGCGGGCCGTCGGTGTCGAGTCGGACCGGGAGTACGGCCTGGCCGTCCTGCGCGAGCTGGACGCCGAGATGGGCCGCCGTTCACTGGCGTACAAGCGGGCCGGTGTGTCCAGGTTCGCCGATCTGCGGGCGGTCGCGGCGGAGGAGGGCCGGGGCCGTCCGTTGCCCCGGGTGCTGTGCGTGATCGACGAGTTCCAGGTGCTGCTGGCGGGTAACGACCCGATGGCCGCCGAGGCGGTGGCGCTGCTGGAGTCGCTGGCACGCAAGGGCCGGTCTTATGGAATCCATCTGGTCCTGGCGAGTCAGACGGTGCTCGGCGTGGAGGCGCTCTACGCGAAACGCGATTCGATCTTCGGCCAGTTCCCGGTGCGGATCGCGCTGCCGGGCGGTGGTGACGTGCTGGAGCCGACGAACGATTCGGCGGCCGGCCTGCCGATGGGCAGCGCGGTGGCCAACACGGCCGGCGGGCTGGGCGGCCCGCGGGGGGCGACCCGGGCGCACGAGCGGGTGGTGCGTTTCCCCGACCCGCACGCCGATCAGCGGCTGCTGGGCGACCTGCGGCACCGGCTGTGGGGCGCGCGGGATCCGGAGGCACAACCCCCGAAGATCTTCGCCGGGTACGCGGAGCAGCACCTGGCCGACGACCCGACGTACCGGGCGGCACTGGCCGGGCGGGTGTCCCGGCCGGCGGCGATGCTGGGCCGGGTGATCGACGTGGCGCTGTCCACCGCGGCGTTCCCGCTGGACTCGTCGCCGGGCCGGCACCTGGCGATCCTGGGGTCGCAGACGGCCGGCGCGGGCGCGCTGGTGGCCGCGGCCCGGAGCCTGGCGGCGTGTCATCCGCCCCGGACGGCCCGGTTCGTCATCGTGTCGCTGGTGGCCGAGGGTGACGCTCCGGCGGCCGCGCTGGCCGCCGAGATCGGGCAGCGGCAGGACGTGGAGGTCGTCGGGGCCCCTGGGCTGGCCGCTGAGCTCGATCCGGAGCGTCCCGGCTACCGGGTGGTGTTCGGGATGGACGCGGCGCCTCCGGGCAGTCTGAGCGGGCTGCGGCAGCTGTTGCGGGAGGGCCCGAGCCGCGGTTCGCACCTGCTGTCCTGGTGGCGGGGGATGCGGCGGTTCAGTGAGGAGACCGGCGGCAGCATGGGCCGGGAGGACGTGGCCGGGCTGCTGTTCCTGAACGTGCCGCAGTCCGACGTGTCGCTGATGCTGGGCCGGCCGGTGGACTGGCAGCCCCGGGCCAACCGGGCGCTGCTGCACGACCGCCACGCCGACCGTACGGTGACGGTGGTGCCCTTCGTGGATCCGGTGGAGGGTGACGAGCCGTGACCGAGCAGGCGGAACAGCACGGGACGATCCCGGTGCAGCCGGGTCCACCGGTGCCGGGCCCATGGGAGGACTACCTCGCCGCGGCCCGGGAGCTGGACGCGATCCGCCGGGCCGCGAGCGCGGTGGCGGGTGAGCACGCGGCGACGGTCGAGGCCGCCCGTCAGGAGCTGGGCTCGGTCCGGGCCCGGTTGTCACCGCAGCGGGCGAGGCTGGGCCGCGATTTCCGCGTACCGGAAAATGATCTGTCACCGCAACCGGCGGACCAGGCCGCGGCGATGGAACGGGTGGCCGGTGGGCCGCCGGCCGTGCTGGCCGCGCTGCGGGAGGCCCGGGCCACCGCGGATGCCGCGGATGCCGCCTTCGTCGGGCCGGGCCCGGTCGGCGACAACCGTCCGTGGATGCGCAATCTGGTGGTGTACGGGCCGTTCGCCGCCGTGGTGCTGCTGGTGCAGGTGCTGTTGTTCCTGGTGGCGCCGCCGGGTTCGCCGTCGACCTACATGCTGCTGTGCGGGCTGAGCATGCCGCTGCTGGCGTTCGGGCTGGGCTGGGCGACCATCGGTTTCGTCTACGGTGGCGACGGTGTCGAGGTGGACCGGACTCCGGTGCTCGGCATCGTCTCGTGTCTCTCCCCGGTGCTGCTGACCTGCGCGGGGACCGGTCTACAGGCACTTTTCAGCTAGCAGTCCGAGGCCAGGAGTCCGAGAATGGCGAACGTCGAAGAGGTCAAGCTGAGTGTCGCGGCGTCGGTGGACGGCGCGCAGCGGGCGGTGGCCGGAGCGCAGGCCGTTTCGGATCAGCTGGACGAGGCGCTGACCCGGCTCCGGCTGGCCGCGGTGGGGTCGTTCCATCCGGCGGCGGCTGCCGCGATCGCGCATCTGGAGCAGGCGCGAACCCGGTTGGACGAGGCGGTTCAGCTCACCCACGCGGCGGTGGACTCGGCGAACCAGTTCCGCAGCATGATCTGAGGGCCTTGGGAAAACATCAGCGCGCGTTGATCAGAGCCATCACTTCGGCGCGGAGCTTGCCGTCGGTCTGGAAGCCGCCGCGCACCGCGGAGGTGACCGTGCGGGCCCCGGCTTTGCGGATGCCGCGCATCTCCATGCAGAGGTGCTCACACTCCAGGACGACGGTGACGCCGCGAGCCCCGAGCTGTTGCATCAGCAGATCGGCTATCTGCGAGGTGAGCCGCTCCTGCACCTGGGGCCGGCGGGCGTAGACCTCGACGAGGCGGGCGAGTTTCGACAGGCCGGTGATGCGGCCGTCGGTGCCCGGGATGTAGCCGATGTGCGCCACGCCCTTGAACGGCAACAGGTGGTGCTCGCACATGCTGTGCAGTTCGATGTCCCGGACCAGGATCAGTTCCTCGTGGTCGGCCTCGAAGGTGGTGGTGAGGACGGTCGCCGGGTCGACTCGCAGGCCGGCGAAGAGTTCCGCGTAGGCGCGGGCGACCCGGGCCGGGGTGCTCTGGAGACCGTCACGGTCCGGGTCCTCACCGACGGCGATGAGGATCTCCCGGACCGCTTTCTCGATCCGCCCGAGGTCGACGGCCTGCTCGACCGGGGTTCCGGTGAGCTTGCCGTCGACCAGACGGGCGGCGAGGTAATCCAGTTCGTCGTGCAAGGTGATCAGTTGCTGCTCTCGGAGCTGTTCGAGCTGTTGCCCACGGTCGGGCCGTTACCGACCGCGATCTGCCCGTCCGCCTCGGCCTGAGCCTTCAGCTTGTCCCGCTCGGCCGGGGTGAGCACCGGCGGGGCCTCGGACGGGAGACGCTTGCCGAAGCCGTTGAACGGCGACATCGGCGGGCGCTTCGCCACCCGGGCACAGATCCGGTTCATGTCGTCCTGGGTGATGGTCTCTTTCTCCATCAGCTCCAGGACCATGCTGTCGAGCACGTCGCGGTACTCGACCAGGATCTCCCAGGCCTCGTCGTGCGCGAGCTCGATCAGGGCCCGGACCTCACCGTCGATGTCGGCGGCGACGGCGTCCGAGTACGACTTCTCGTGGCCCATGCTGCGGCCCATGAACGGCTCGTCACCGGTGCTGCCGTACTTCACGGCGCCCAGCTTGGAGCTCATGCCGTACTGCGTGACCATCGCCTTGGCCAGGTTGGTGGCCTTCTCGATGTCGTTGCCGGCGCCGGTGGTGGGCTCGTGGAAGACCAGCTCCTCGGCGGCCCGGCCACCCAGCGCGTACGCCAGGGTGTCGATCATCTCGGCGCGGGTCTGGGTGTACTTGTCCTCGGTCGGCAGCACCAGCGTGTGACCGAGCGAACGGCCACGCGGCAGGATCGTCACCTTGTGCACCGGAGCCGAGTGCGGCAGAGCGTAGGCGACCAGCGCGTGTCCACCCTCGTGGTACGCGGTGATCTTCTTTTCCTTGTCGCTCATCGCCCGGGTGCGGCGCTCGGGGCCGGCGATGACCCGGTCGATCGCCTCCTCGAGGAACTCGTTGGAGATCGCCCGCTTCTCGTTACGGGCGGTCAGCAGCGCGGCCTCGTTGATCACGTTGGCCAGGTCGGCGCCGGAGAAACCGGGAGTGCGGCGGGCCACCGAGTCGAGGTCGACGTCGGGCGTGAACGGCTTGCCCTTGGCGTGCACCCGCAGGATCGCCTTGCGGCCCTCCATGTCCGGGTTGTCGACCGGGATCTGCCTGTCGAACCGGCCGGGACGCAGCAGCGCCGGGTCGAGGATGTCGGGCCGGTTGGTGGCCGCGATCAGGATCACGCCACCCTTGGTGTCGAAGCCGTCCATCTCGACGAGCAGCTGGTTGAGCGTCTGCTCGCGCTCGTCGTGACCGCCGCCCATGCCGGCGCCGCGGTGGCGGCCGACGGCGTCGATCTCGTCGACGAAGACGATCGCCGGAGCGTTCGACTTGGCCTGCTCGAAGAGGTCGCGGACCCGGCTCGCGCCGACACCGACGAACATCTCGACGAAGTCCGAGCCGGAGATCGAATAGAACGGCACCCCGGCCTCACCGGCGACGGCCCGGGCCAGCAGCGTCTTACCCGTACCGGGCGAGCCGAAGAGCAGCACACCCTTCGGGATCTTGGCGCCGAGGGCCTGGTACTTCGTCGGGTTCTGCAGGAAGTCCTTGATCTCCTGGAGCTCCTCGACCGCCTCGTCCGAGCCCGCCACGTCGGCGAACGTCGTCTTCGGCGTGTCCTTGGTGAT
This sequence comes from Actinoplanes couchii, assembly GCF_016862075.1. Lineage (GTDB taxonomy): Bacteria > Actinomycetota > Actinomycetes > Mycobacteriales > Micromonosporaceae > Actinoplanes > Actinoplanes couchii. Next base: position 125,923 of record NZ_BOMG01000051.1, read on the forward strand.
CATCTTCGCCTTGGACTTGCCGAAGTTGAGCACCCGCGAGCCGCCGCCCTGCATCTGCGACATGAACAGCAGCAGCAGGACCACGAGGATCGCGATCGGGAGCAGGTTGATCAGAATGCTGAGGAGGATGTTGTCGCCGGAGACCGTGGCGTTCACATTGCCGGAGATCCGGTTCTGCTGTTTCGCCTGCAGCACCTGAGCCCAGACCTCATCGGTCAGCTCGTACGGGTACTGCGTCTCGATCTTGTCGGTCTGCTTGCCGGCGAACTCCTCGGACTTCTCGAGGTCGATCTCGAGAGTCTGTTCCTTGTCCTTCTGGACGACCTTCTTGATGCCCGGCTGGTTCAGCCGGTCGAGAGCGATGGACGTGTCCACCCTCTGGTAGCTGGGACCATTGGTGAAGAAAGAGCTCAACGCCACAACGCCGATGATCACCAGAATGATCCAGACCACCGGGCGGCGGAAGAAACGCGTACGTTCCATACTGTTGTCGGGCGCCAAGCGCCCGGACCCTCCTGATCGGCGTCCTGGTCACCTCAACGTAGCCGCCGGCAACGGCGGCCGCCGAGGACCGGCGGCTGCCGGTCTCTAGCCCCTCCAGCGCTCATGACACCACGCCATCGGTCACTCGACGGTACACCGTAGGTGCGGTTTGCGAACCCGTGAGCCCGCAGGGCCGACTACATGTACGGCTCGTAAAATCAGGGTTATTTAGGTGCAAAAACGCCCATAACGACCCATTACTGAGAACCCGCTGAGAAAGTGATTCAGCTGCGGGCGTACACCTCGGGCTTGAGAACGCCGACGAACGGCAGCTCCCGGTAACGCTCCGAGAAGTCCAGGCCGTAGCCCACCACGAACTCGTTCGGGATGTCGAAGCCCACGTACTTCACCGGGACCTGCACCTTGACCGCGTCCGGCTTGCGGAACAGGGCCACCACCTCGACGCTCGCCGGCTGACGCGACTCCAGGTACTTCATCAGCCAGGAGAGGGTCAGACCCGAGTCGACGATGTCCTCGACCACCAGCACGTGCCGGCCGGCGATGTCCCGGTCCAGGTCCTTCAGGATGCGCACCACACCCGAGGAGGTGGTGCCCTGCCCGTACGACGAGACGGCCATGAACTCCATCTCGGTCGAGGGGCCCTGCTTGGCCAGCGAGCGGGCGAAATCGGCCATGAACATGACCGCGCCCTTCAACACGCAGACGAGCAGGATGCCGTCCTCGGCATCGGCGTGGTCCACGGACACCTTCGCAGCGAGCTCGTCGATCTTTTCCCGGATCTGCTCCTCCGAGATGATCACGTGGTCGATGTCAGCGTCATACCAAGTGCCATCAGCCATGGGCCTAGCCTGCCGCATGGAGGTTACCGTTCGGCGAACGGGGCCGGATTCCGATCCGGATCCCTCAACTGATATGGCTCGGAACCACCCGAACGAGGTCATCCGAACGGCGCTCCACACCGATTCCGGCGGGCAGATGCACCGCTCCCTGACCGTGCCAATCGGTCACCAGGGCGTCCAGAGCGGTCACGTGCCCGTAGGCCAGCGCCCCGCCGGCCGCCCCCAGCTCCCGCGCCCACCGGTGCAGCACCCGCCCGCGGATCGCCGGCGACATCGCGGCCAGTCGTGGCACCGCGAGGCCGACTTCGGACCGGGCCTCCTCCAGGGCCGCCGCGGACAGTTCGTCCAGGGCCGCGTTGTCCGCCGCCACCAGCGCCGCCGTCCGGGCCAGGTTGCCCAGGACACCCGCACCGAGCGCGTCGACCAGCACCGGCAGGACCGAGGCGCGGACCCGGGACCGGGCGTACGCCGGATCGGTGTTGTGCGGGTCCTCCCAGGGGGCCAGGCCCAGGGCGGCGCAGGCCTTGCGGGTGTCCGCCCGGGCCACGTCGAGCAGCGGCCGGCGGAGGACACCGCGCCGGGCCGGCATGCCGGACAGCCCACGCGGGCCGGCGCCGCGGGCCAGCGCCAGCAGCACCGTCTCGGCCTGGTCGTCGCGGGTGTGCCCGAGCAGCACGGCGGCCGCGCCCAGCTCGGCGGCGGCCGTGGTCAGAGCGTCGTAGCGCGCGGTGCGGGCCGCCGCCTCCGGGCCGCCGGAGAGCCCGGCGACCGAGACGGTCTCGATCCGGACCGGGTCGAACCCGGCGTCACGTGCCCACGCGGCCACCGACCGGGCCCGCCGGTCGGAGCCCTCCTGCAGGCCGTGGTCGACCGTGACCAGGCCGGTACGGCGGCCGGCGAACCGGGCCGCCGAGGCGAGTGCCAGAGAATCGGCTCCGCCCGAACACGCCACCAGGATCAGGGCGTCCTCGGGAAGATCGGCCAGACCCCGGCGCACCGCCATGCGCACTGCCGCCACCGGCGGCGGGATCCTGGCCATGGTTAGTGATGCACCCGCGTCACCCAGGCGTCGGGGTCGCCCAGCTCCTCCAGCCGGGGCAGGGTCAGCGGCGACTCGAAGATCTTGTTGAAGCCGTCCATGCCGACCCGCTCGTGCACACCGTGGACGAACTTGCGGCCCTCCGCGTACTGCCGCATCTTGACCTCGATGCCGAGCACCCGGCGCATCGCCTTCTCCAGCGGGTTGCCGCTCTCCCGGCGGCGGTTGAACTTGGCCCGGATCGACTCGACCGACGGGATCACCTCGGGGCCGACCCCGTCCATCACGAACTCGGCGTGCCCCTCCAGCAGCGTCATCAGGGCGGTCAGCCGGTCCAGCACGGCTTTCTGCCCCGGGGTCTGCACCACGTCGAGCATCGACACCCGGCTCTCCGGGTTGCTCAGCGCGTCGGAGAGCGTCGCCACCCCCCGGCGCATCCGCTCCAGCATGTGCTCGCCGCCTTGCGAGGCGTCGACGAACGCCTGCACCTCGCCGAGGAAGTAGCCCCGCATCCACGGGACCGAGGTGAACTGGGTGCGGTGGGTGACCTCGTGCAGACACACCCAGAGACGGAAGTCACGGGGGTCGGCGTCGATCTTGCGTTCCACCTCGACGATGTTCGGAGCGTTCAGCAGGAGCTGGCCCGGCTCGCCGGAGAACACCTCATACTGCCCGAGGACGCGGCCGGACAGATAGGCCAGCACCGTCCCCGCCTGCACCCCGGTCACCCGGGAACCGATCGCGTCGGCGAGCGGCCCAGGCTCCTTGCCCTCGGACAGCCGGGCCACCAGCGGGCCGATCACCCGCTGGAGCCCGGCGATGTTCACCTTCGCCCAGTCCTTGCGGTCGACCACCCGGACCGGTGGCACCTCGACCTGCGAGGACAGACCCGTATAAGCCGCGACGTGCCCGGCCGCCTCATCGGTGAGCGCCCTCAGATCGGACACCACCTGAGTGGCCTCCTCGTAGGAGACCGCGGGCCCCGTCTTGGCGAGCGCGCCCGCCGTGGCCGCCGCCAGATCCCAGTCAACGAACTGCGCCATGCAGCCCACCGTACCCGCGCGGTTCCAGACCGCACTCAGGTGAAACCCCGGAGACCTCCGTCAACAGCCGCAGTCGACCAGCCGGGCGGCGATCTTGTCGATCGCCTGCCGGGCGGTGATCGCGTTCGCCCCGCCCTTGGCCATGATCGCGAACGCCAGGATCTGCCGTTCCTTGGTCACCAGCACGCCGGCCAGGGTGCTCACCCCGCTCAGCGACCCGGTCTTGGCCCGGACGATCCCCTGCGCGGTCGCGTTGTCGCTCGGTGTCGCGAACCGGGTCTCCAGCGTCCCCGACCAGCCCGCCACCGGCAGCCCGTTGAAGATGTTGGTCAACTCCGGCAGGGTGCCGCCGGCCGCCAGCCGCAACGTCTGGACCAGCAGGTCCGGGGTGATCCCGTTGCGGTTGGACAGTCCACTGGCGTCGTAGAGGGTGGCCTGCCCGGACGGCAGCCCCAGCTCGGTCAGCTTGTCGGTCATCGCCTTCGCGGCGCCCTCGAAACTGGCCTCCTCCCCGGCTGCCAGCGCCACCTGCCGCCCGAGCACCTCGGCCAGCACGTTGTCGCTCTGCTGCAGCATCCAGTCGACGATCTGCACCAGCGGCGGCGACTGGACCTTGCCCAGCTCGGCGCCGGGCGCGATCCCGGCACCCGGTCCGGCGGACGCCGACGTCGGCGCGGCCTCGGGCGCGGTACCCCGCTTCACCGGCGCGTCCGGCGCACCGATCATCTCGGCGAACAGCCGGCCCACCGAGACGGCCGGATCGTTGTACCGCGGATCCCCGCCGAACTCGTTGTGCACCGGTTCGATCCGGCCCGCGTTTGTCATCAGCGACTGGATCCGGGCCACCTGCCCACCGGGCGAGATGTCCGCCGACCCCCAGCCGGTGGCCGTCTCCGGCCCCTCGAACAGCGACGTGTCCACGGTCACCCGGGTCGGTTTCGTGGTGCCGAGCGCCTTCTTCACCTGCGCGGCCAGATCGTCCAGACGCGCCGCACCCGGGAAGAGGTCCTTGTCGCCCTTCTCCACCGCCATCGTCGCGTCACCACCGCCGATGATCACCACCTCACCGGCCGTGGCACCGGCCACCACCCGGGTCTCCAGGCGGTGCGCCGCACCCCGCGCGGCCAGCACGGTGGCCGCGGTCAGCACCTTCGTGGTCGAGGCCGGCGTGGTCTTCTTGTCCGCGTTCCGCGCGTAGAGCAGGGTGTCGGTGGACACGTCGACCACCTGGATGTGCACGGTCGACCCGAGCGCACCTGCGGCCACCAGCGGATCCAGCGCCTCCTTGACACTTGCCGGATCGGGCGCGGCGCCGTCCGACTCCGCGGCCACCAGAACCGGCGTCGGCGAGGGTTCCGGCGTGGTCGCGGTAGGCGTGGGCGTCGCGGCCGTCTCCCCGGTCAGCGCGGTGATCCACCCGTCGACCGGTCCGGGCCGCATCACGACCCCGGCCACCACCAAGGCCAGGACGATCAACCCCACCAGAACCAATTTTGTACGGGATTTACGCCGGGCACCCGTCTCGGAAGGCCCTTCGCCGTCGCTGGTCCCGACCGACCCGCCACCGCCGGGCGGATGCGGTGGAGACGCCGACGGAACCGCCGCCCGCGCAGCCCCGGACGAGGCGACGGCCCGCCCATAGGTACCGCCGCCGTCCCGCTGCTCCCCAGCCCCGTTCCCGAACCCGGCCCCGTTCCCGAACCCGCTTCCAGTCCCAGCTCCGCTTCCGAACCCGTTTCCGGACCCGGCTCCGTTCCCGGTCCCGGCTCCGCTTCCGAACCCACTTCCAGACCCGGCTCCACTTCCGGACCCGGCTCCGTTCCCGATCCCGTTCCCGCCGAGCCCCGGAACTCTGGCCGCGCCGGCGGACCCGAAGGCCGAGGGCGAACTGGCAGACCCGAAGGTCGAGGGCGAGCCGGCAGACCCGAAGGTCGAGGGCGCACCGGAGGCCGAGGTTCCGCTGGAACCCATGGCCGTGCCGGAGACCTTGGCGGACCCGGCCGAGCCAGGAGTCTGAGCCGAACCCGGCGTTTGGGCGGCACCGGACGATCCCGGCACCCGGGCAGAGCCACCGGCCCCAGAGCTCCAAGCCGATCCCGACGCTCCGGGAACCTTGGCACTACCACCGGCCCCGGCACCACCACTGGCCGCGGCACTACCACTGGCCCCGGCACTGCCACCGGCCCCCGCACCACCGCCGCTACCGGCCGCCGAGCCGCCCCGTCCCGAATCCGCCGGCACCGAACCACCGGCACCACCGCCCGGCCGCGTGCCACCAGACGGCAGGCCGATGTTGGCCGTACGTTCCGGATCGATGTTCAGATTCGCAGTCCGCCCCGGATCCGAACCCTGCCCGAACGGAGTAGTCCGCCCCTCTTCGGCTCCCGTCCCGGATGACGGTGTCCGCCCCTGGTCAGCCCCCAGCCCGGAGGACGACGTCCGCCCTTGATCGGCGGACCCCGGCCCGGACGACGCTGCCTGTCCTTGGCCCTGGCCTTTGCCTTGCCCGAACGGAGTCGCCCGCCCCTGGTCGGATCCCGGTCCGGAGGCCGCGGCCCGTCCCTGAACGGACGATGTCGCCCGGTCCTGCCCGGAGGGAGTCGTCGGGCCCGGGTCCAAGCCCGCACCGGCGACAGTCACCTCGGGCGGTCCCGCCCCCCAGGCGCCCCGGACGGTGGGCTGCTCCGGCGGGGTACCCGGCCAGTTCCCCACCGGGTCCGGCCCGCTCGGCGGATAGTTCGGCCCCGGGCCACCGCCCTGGCCCGCATCCTGCCCACCACGACCAGCCGAACCGAACAGCCCCGCCGCCCCGGCCGCACCCCCAGCAGCTCCACCCGGGACCGAACCCCACGGCGTACTGCCAGAGGCCGAGCCGCCGGAATTCGCACCACCCGAGCTCGGACCGTCGGAATTCGGCCGGCCAGAGCCCGTACCGCCAGGATTCGCTCCGTCCGCACTCGGCGTGGCCGGGGTCGAACCGCTGGTCCCGGACCCGTCTGTTCTCGCGCCGCTGGTACCTGGCCCTCCGTAAGTCGAACCGGCCGATTCGGAATGGGACGGATCAGACGGAGCTTTCGCGGTTGGCCCCGTAGGGCCGAATCCGGGCCATGACGTGCCAGAGCCGCCCGCACCGGGACGTGGCGACTCCGCAGGGGGACTGGACCAAGGAGTCACCGCGGGCGGGACGGTTGCCCGACCCGGTGCCGTCGGACCCTGCGGCACGCTCGCCCGCCCGGGCTGCTGACCACCGGACCCGGGCTGCTGACCACCGGACGGGGTGCTCTGCTGGCTACCGGATCCGGGCCGCTGGCCACTGGACGGGGTGTTCTGCGCACCGAATCCGGGCTGTTGGCTAATGGGCTGTTGGCCACTGGACGGGGTGCTCTGTGCTCCGGCAGAAGTCTTCGGAGGAGTTGTGGACGGCTGGGCTCCGACCGGCTCACCTTGTTCGGATGCCGACGGCTTTTTCTGTTCCGGAATCGCTGCCTTGCGAACTTCCAGTCCCTCCCCCGAACCCGGTCGTCCCTCGGCCTGTCCGGAACCCGGCTGGAAGGAGACCTGCCCGGGACCAGGCGAAACCTGCCCGGATCCATGCTGAAAGGAGAACTGCCCGGCCGCAGAGGGCGCAGAGGCCGTCCCGTGGTCGGAAGCCTGATTTCCCGCGCTACGCCCCCCGACGGCCTGCCCGGGAATCCGTCCAGCAGCCGGACCTCCTGTCGGCTGACCCGCCGGTGACGGGCCCATCGGCGACTGACCTGCCGGTGGCTGGTTCGCCGCGGGCTGGCCTGTGCTGGGGACATAGCCCTGACCTGCTGCCGGAACCGGTCCCTGGCCTGCCGGAGGCACGGATGCCTGGCCGGAACTGCTGGTAGGTGCTGTCGGCGAACCCGAACCAGCCCGCGGGACCGGGCCCGGGGCGGTGGCCCCACCGGATCCACCCGGAGCGGTTGACCATGGGCTGGCTCCAGAGCCTCTGCCTGCTTGGCCGGGCTCAGGCGACTCGATACCCGTACCGCCGCCGGAAGTTGATCTTTGGGGTGTGGGAACCGGAACGCCAGAACCACCGGAAGTGGCCGGACTGCCCGGAGTCGCCGAAGTGCCGGGCTGAGGCGCAGAGCCGGGCTGAGGCGCAGAGCCGGGCTGAGGCGCAGAGCCGGACTGAGGCGCAGAGTTGGGCTGAGCTGCCGAACCGGGGGGCGCGGCCGAACCTGGCGCGGCCGAACCGGGCGTTGCCGTCGCGTCGGGCTGGGCTGCGGAGAACTGCACGGTGGCCGGGCGATTCGGTCCGGAGAAGGTGGGGCCCGCGGCCGGGAAACCGGAACTCGGCTGACCGCCTGCGGACGGAATCTCCGCTCGTCCGGGCTGCTGCGCCGGGGAGGTCGGCTGGACGACCGGCCCCTGCCCACCGCCCGGCGGCGAGGACGGTGCCACGGACGACGATCCGGCGACCGGCGTCTGAGGCGTGGAGGGACGCTCGTCTGGTGGCGTCTGAGACATGGAGGACCGCCCGGCTTGTGGTGCCTGAGACATGGAAGGCCGCTCAGCTTGCGGCACCGGGGCCGCGGAAGGCTGCCCGGTTCCCGACACCTGGGCCACGGAAGGCTGTCCGGTCCCCGGCGCCTGGGGTGTGGCAGGCCACACAGCTCCCGGTGCCGGTGACGTGGAGGCCTGGCCAAAGGTCGGTGACGCCGGCGGAGCGGATGTCGCTGAGGGCTGAGGAGAGGTCGGTTGCCCGGACCCGGAAAGCAACGATCGCGCCGCGGCCGCCTGGCCCGACGCTGCGGCCTGGCCGGGCGCGGTGGTCTGACCGGGTCCGCTTGCCTGGTTGGAGGTGCCTGGCCGGTTGGAGGTTCCGCCGGGTGGCGTAGGGGTGGTCGACCGCGGGTCGTCGTGTTGCCAGGGGAACGGGCGACGTTGCTCACCCGTTGGTGGGGAAACCGTGGCACGACCGGCCGATGACCCGGCACCAGACGATGGCGACTGGGTATTGTCCGGAATATGCGGGTAGGCCGGAATTGAGGATGGCGGGTCGGTTGCCCGTCTACCCCCTACCGGGTCGGGTTGCGAACCCGACACGCCGTGTTCTTTCGGACCGTCATGTGAATCTTGCCTCGTCACACGCCCCTCCTCGCCCGTGGCGTCAGACTTAGGGGAGACTAGCGACATCCGGCACACCGTTGCGCGCGGATCCTGCGGGCCCTGCTTCCATGCCCCGCTCCCGCCCGGCGGACCGGACTATTCAAGCGGGCAAGCAAAAGGGGAGCGAATAATGGATTTCGACGTCTTGGTTGAGATCCCCAAGGGGCAGCGCAACAAGTATGAGGTGGACCACAAGACCGGACGTATCCGGCTGGACCGGACCCTCTTCACCGCGACACAGTATCCCGCGGACTACGGCTACATCGAGGGCACCCTGGGCCAGGACGGCGACCCGCTGGACGCCCTGGTCCTGATCCAGGAGCCGACCTTCCCTGGTTGCCTGGTCCGGGCCCGCGCCATCGGGATGTACCGGATGACCGACGAGAAGGGCCGCGACGACAAGGTCCTCTGCGTTCCCTACGAGGACCCGCGTCAGGAGCACCTGCGCGACATCCACCACCTAGGCGAGTTCGACCGGATGGAGATCCAGCACTTCTTCACGGTCTACAAGGACCTGGAGCCGGGCAAGTCGGTCGAGGGCGCGACCTGGACCGGGCGGATCGAGGCGGAGGCCGAGATCCGCGCCTCCTTCAAGCGCGCCGAGGCCGCCGAGGCCGAAGAGGGAGAGCACTGACCACACGCTCCCGCAAAACCGCTGACGACCGCACCTGCGAGGCTCACAAGGCCCCGCAGGTGCGGTCGTTTTGCATTTACGAGACGTATCTCACAACTCGGCGAGATCGAACCGGGCAGTTCAGCCGAGGCCCGAGACGGCGGTGTAGAGGCCCATCACGGCGCACGCGACCGGGATGACCGAGACGACCACGAGCGTGTCGATGATGTCGGCGACCCGGCCGAGGTAGGGCGACGGGGGCTTCTCGGCGTATCGCGCTCCGGCCGCGACCGTGATCAGCGCCACCGCGACCGCTCCGGCGATCACCACCGGAAGGGCGTTGCCGGCGTCGGTGAGCAGGTCGAAGCCGAGGGCGGCACCCCCGGCCAGGCCGGCCGTGAGCACCGGCACCCGGTGCCGCCGGGAGACGAAGAGCCGCGAGCGCAGCAGCAGCGAGGCCGCGCCGACCGCGAGCAGGGCCCGGGAGGCCCAGGTGCCGTCGGTGGCGAGCACCGCGAAGGCGCCGACCGCGAGCACCGAGTGGCCGAGGAGCATGCCGGCCAGCAGTTCGTCGGTCCGGGTCACGGCGGCGAACACCGCGGCCCGCTCCGGCAGGCGGCGCACCGAGTCGCCGAGGCCCTGCCGGAACGGGTCCTCGACGGTCGACGGCGCGTCGGTGCCGGGCGGCAGGCTGACCGGCGGCAGCGGGGTACGCCCGAACCGGACCGCGAGCAGCGGCAGCGCCCCGATCCCGCAGACCAGCACCGAGATCAGCACGGCAGCGCCGCCGGCGGCGTCGGTGAACAGCCCGGTGGCGGCGGTGAGCGCGCCCAGCAGGCCGACCGTCGCCCCGGCCGTGAAGAACCGGGCCCCGGCCGCCACACCGGCCCCGGCGAGTGCGGAGATCAACAGGATCGCGACCGAGCCGGCCAGCAGCTCGGGGCCGCCGAGCCAGGGCACCGGCGACAACACCCCACCCTTGTCGTACGAGGTGACCAGGGTCGCGCCACCGGCGAACGCGTACGGCAGCGCGTAGCCACCCAGGGCCACCCCGGCGCGGCCGTCCCCGAACGCCCGGGACGCCACCGTCCCGACCAGGGCGAGCAGGACCGCCACGACCAGCCCGGCGATCCCCGGCCAGCTGCCCTTCGCACTGCCCGCGAGCAGGGCGGGCAGGCCGAGCGCGAGTGGCACCGCGGCGGCGGCCAGGCTGGCGGTGCGGCTGGACGCGGGTGTCCAGACCCCGCCGCGGCGTCGGGCGCCCTCGGCGATGGCCTCGACCACGTCGTCGTACTCCAGCTCGGGCCAGGCGTCGCCGGCCGGGACCAGATGGAGCACCTCGCCGTCGCGCACACCCTGGGGGTGCAGGCCCTGACCGGTGGCGAGAACCACACCGTCGCCCTTGCGGAGCACCCAGCCGCCGTGCCGTTCGCCCTCGTCGGCGAGCCCCTCACCGGCGTAGCGGAGCACCTCCGGCAGCAGCTCGGCCAGCGGGACCTGCTCGGGGAGGGCGACGTCGACGCGACGTTGCGGCGCGCTGATCGTCACGCGGGCCAGACCGACGCTCACCAGGTAATCCTTCCGGTTGTCCACAGCCCGGAAAGCGGGTTTATCCACATCTCCGGCCCCCGAGGCTGCGGGATCGACGGAACTTTACCTAGCATGAGCCGGTCATGACGTCCCGCAAGCTTCGGGGCTGCTGAGCTGCACAGTGTAGGGGGCGCAATGGGCACCGTGGTGGTCAAGCGGGCGGCCCGCAGGCCCGCACCCGAGATCCCGGCCGAGCAACTGGTGGTCGAGCCACCACCCGAGATCCCGGAGGCGGTGTCGGCCCGCTGGCAGCAGTGGCTGATGGCGCTGCCGATGCTGGGCGGCACGCTGGCCATGGCGATGATGATGGGCTCGAACCGGGGCGGCGCGTATTCGTACGTCATCGGTGGCCTCTTCGGGGTCTCCTCGCTGGCCATGATGATGACCTCGTTCGGTGCCCAGGGCGCACCCCGCAAGGCGGAGATGATGTCCGCCCGCCGGGAGTACCTGCGGCATCTCGCCTCGCTGCGCAAACGGGTCCGGGAGACGGCCCGGATGCAGCGGGTCGGGCTGCTCTACCGGCACCCCGATCCGGAGCGGCTCTGGTCGACGGTCGGCAGCCACCGGGTCTGGGAGCGCCGGGCCGGTGACCCGGACTTCGGTGTGGTGCGGGTCGGTGTCGGCCCGCAGACGCTGGCCACCCCGCTGGTGCCGCCGGTGACCCGCCCGCTGGACGAGCTGGAGCCGATGACCGCGGGTGCGCTGCGCCGGTTCCTGGACGCCTACTCGGTGGTGCCGGACCTGCCGGTGGCGATGTCGCTGCGCGGCTTCTCCCGGATCTACGTGCGCGGTGACGCGCCCGGCGCGGAGGGCCCGCGGGCGCTGGTCCGGGCGGTGCTGACCCAGCTCGCGGTCTTCCACGCGCCGGACGATCTGGTGATCGCGGTCTGCGCCGGTCAGGGCGCCCGTTCGCACTGGGAGTGGGTCAAGTGGCTGCCGCACGCCGGGCATCCGGGGCGCAACGACGCTCTGGGCCCGGTCCGGCTGGTCGCGGGGGCCGAGCCGGAGCTGGCCGAGATGCTCGAGGACGTGCTGGGCAACCGCCCGCGGTTCCACCCCGGGGAGAGCGCCGGCAGCACGCCGCACGTGCTCGTGGTCATCGACGGGGCGGAGCCGGCCACCACCCGGCTGGACGACGCCCTGGACGGCCTGACCGTGCTCGACCTGGACACCGCGCCCCCACGGCTGCTGGACCGGTCGGCGCTGGTGCTGGAGGTGCGCACCGACGGGGTGCTCGGCACCTGGACGATGGATCATGAGAGCGAGGTGGGCCGGGCCGACGGGCTGACCGTGGCCGGGGCCGAGGCGGTGGCCCGGCGGCTGGCGCCGTTGCGGCTGGCGGTCGCGGCTGATCCGGGCGGGTCGTCGACGGCGACCGAGACCGGTCTGCCCGAGCTGATCGGTCTCGCCGACGCGGAGAGTTTCAGCGTCGCCAACGGCTGGCCGGCCCGCGCGCCGCGGGACATGCTGCGGGTGCCGATCGGGGTGAGCGCCGACGGGATGCCGATCGAGCTGGACATCAAGGAGTCCGCACAGGACGGCATGGGCCCGCACGGCCTGCTCATCGGCGCCACCGGTTCGGGCAAGTCGGAGCTGCTCAAGACGCTGGTGCTGGCGCTCGCGGCGACACACTCGTCCGAGGTGCTCAACTTCATCCTGATCGACTTCAAGGGTGGCGCGGCGTTCTCGGCGATGGACCGGCTGCCGCACACCGCCGCCGTGGTCACCAACCTGGAACACGCGCTGCCGCTGGTGGACCGCATGTTCGACGCGCTCGAGGGCGAGATGGCCCGGCGCCAGGAGGTGCTCTCCAAGGCGGGCAACTACGCCAGCCTGTACGACTACGAGCGGGCCCGTGCCGGTGGCGCCCCGCTGGCCCCGCTGCCGACGCTGTTCATCGTCTGTGACGAGTTCACCGAGATGCTGCAGAAGAAGCAGGACTTCATCGAGATCTTCCTGCAGATCGGCCGGCTCGGTCGTTCGCTCGGTGTGCACCTGCTGCTGGCCAGTCAGCGGCTGGAGGACGGGCGGCTGCGCGGGCTGGACACCCACCTGTCGTACCGGATCGGTCTGCGCACGTTCTCGGCTCTGGAGTCACGGGCGGTGCTCGGTGTGCCTGATGCGTACGAGCTGCCCAAGGCCCCGGGTAACGGCTACCTGAAGTTCGGCATGGAGCCGTTGGTCCGGTTCAAGGCGGCCTATGTGAGCGGGTCGGTCCGCACCCGCGGCCCGTCCGGCGCGCGTGTGCAGCAACACGGTCCGCGGGTGCTGCCCTGGTCGACCCAGCACGTGGCGGTGCTGGAGACCGCGGTGGTCGAGCCGAAACCGGCGGCGAAACAGGACGACGGGCCGAAGCTGGCCGACATGATGGTGGACCGGATCGTCGGGCAGGGTCCGCCGGCGCACCAGGTGTGGCTGCCGCCGCTGGAGGAGTCGTCGACACTCGACGAGCTGCTCGGCCCGGTCGGTGTGATGCCGGGCCGGGGCCTGACCTTCACCAACCCGTCGGTGCACAACCGGCTCCAGGTGCCGATCGCGATCGTCGACAAGCCCCGCGAGCAGCTGCGGGACGTGATGTGGTTGCAGCTGGCCGGCGCGGCCGGGCACGTGGCGGTGGTCGGTGGCACGCTGAGCGGCAAGTCGACGGCGCTGCGCACGTTGATCTGCGGGCTGGCGCTCACCCACACCCCGGCCGAGGTGCAGATCTACTGCATGGACTTCGGTGGTGGCTCGCTCGGCACGCTGCGGGACCTGCCGCACGTGGGCGGGGTGTTCTCCCGGCTGGACACCGAGGGCATCAGGCGGACGGCCGGCGAGATGATCACCCTGCTGGCCGAGCGGGAGGCCCGGTTCGCCGAGCTCGGGGTGGACTCGATGGCGTCGTACCGGAGCCGGCGGCCGGCCAACGACTCGTTCGGTGACGTGTTCCTGGTGATCGACGGCTGGAGCACGATCCGTAAGGAGTTCGACGAGCTGGAGCCGGTCCTGACCGACCTGGCCACCCGTGGCCTGTCCTACGGCATCCACCTGGTGGCCGCGTCCTCCCGCTGGATGGACTTCCGGTCCGGGGTCCGTGACCTCTTCGGCTCCCGGCTGGAGCTGCGGCTGGGCGACCCGACCGACTCGGTGATCAACCACCGCGCGGCGAAGGACGTGCCCGAGGACACCCCGGGGCGCGGCATGATCGTGCACCCCACCAACCGGGCCAAGGGCCTGCACCTGCTCACCGTCCGGCCCGAGGTCGGTTCGCTGGGCGACACCGCCGGCCTGGTCAAGGCGATCGCGACGGCGTGGGAGGGCAAACCGGCGCCGCGGGTGCGCCTGCTGCCGCCGTCGGTGCCGTACAGCGCTCTCCACGCGGAACGTGGCAGTGGCCTGCGCATCCCGATCGGTATCGCCGAGGCGAACCTGCAGCCGGTCGAGATCGACTTCGCCGGCGACCCGCACTTCCTGCTGTTCGGTGACGCCGAGGCCGGCAAGTCGTCGTTCCTGCGCTCGATGGTCACCACGCTGACCAACCGGTTCCAGCCGGAGGAGTGCCGGATCATCCTGGTCGACTACCGGCGCAGCCTGATCGACATTCCACCGACCGAACACCGGATCGGGTACGGCATGCAGGCCGAGCCCACACTCCAGCTGATCCAGTCGGCGGCGGCCTACATGGAGCGCCGCCTGCCCGGCCCCGACGTCACCGCCCGGCAGCTGCGAGACCGGTCCTGGTGGACCGGACCGGAGCTGTTCGTCCTGGTCGACGACTACGACCTGGTCGTCTCCGGACCGACCAACCCGCTCACGCCGCTGGTCAACTACCTGGCCCAGGCGCGGGACATCGGGTTGCACCTGGTGCTGACCCGCCGGTCCGGTGGCGCGAGCCGGTCGCTCTACGAGCCGGTCATCCAGAAACTGCGCGAGCTGTCGATGCCGGGCCTGGTGATGTCCGGTTCGCCGGAGGAGGGCGCGCTCATCGGCAACGTCAAACCGATGCCGATGCCACCGGGTCGTGGCCGCCTGATCACGCGCCGTGAAGGCACCCGACTGATCCAGTTGGCACACCAGCCGCCGTTCCAGGATTCGGGAAAATGAACAGACTCCCGGTGCGATTAGGCGCGGAGGATCGCACCGACACGCCGGTGCGGGGGAGTAATCTCCCTCCATCGACTGACCGACCCGGCTGTCCGATTCGACCACTCGACCCGAGTCGACCACTCGACCCGATTCGACCCCTGGCTCGATTCGACCACTCGACTCGATTCGACCACTCGACTCGACAGACTGCATTCGACTGACCCTCGACTGACCGACGCGAACAGATCACTCGACTCGACTGACTCGTCTCAGATCGACCGACCGTCTCAGAATGGCGACGCCGACCCGTGAGCAGTGTGAGCAGCGAGGCCAGGCCGGGCAGGCCGCGATGGGGGAAGCCCGTCGGTGGTGTCCGGTGCTGAGCCGCCGAGTTCCGAGCAGTGAGCCGTCCCGGCTCCCCGAGACGGGCGCATGGCTCCGGCCATCGGCCCCTCCCCGGCGTGGGCGGCGGGTCGGGTTCGCTGCCATGGCCTGCCTGGTCGCGTTCGGAGTGCCCGCCTCAGCGGCGTCGGCCCGGCCGCTGACCGCGCCGATCAGTCTCACCGGGGACGCGGTTCGCAACGACCAGTGGCAGTTGGGGGCGCTCAAGCTGCCCGACGCGTGGAACTACGCGGACGGCACCGGGGTCACGGTCGCGGTCATCGACTCCGGAGTGGACGCCCACCACGTCGACCTGGAGGGTCAGGTCCTGCCCGGCGTCGACCTGGTCGACGACGACCGGGACGGCACCACCGATCCGGTCGGGCACGGCACCACCGTGTCGGCGATCATCGCGGGCCGGCCCGACGACGCGCTCGGTGTCGTCGGCATCGCCCCGAAAGCCAAGATCCTGCCGGTCCGGGTCCTGGACGAGGAGAACCGTTACGACGACGCCCTGATCGTCGCCAAGGGTGTGCGCTGGGCGGTCGACCACGGGGCCAAGGTGGTGAACCTGTCGCTCGGCGGCAGCGGCTCCAGCCCCGCGCTCGCTGCCGCCATCGACTATGCGTTCGCCCGGGACGTGGTCGTGGTCGCCTGCACCGGGAACTCCACCGGCACCTCCACCACGCAGACCACGAAGGTCGGCGTGTGGTACCCGGCACGCGAACCCGGGGTGATCGCCGTCGGCGGCATGCAGCGTGACGGTCAGGCGCTCTGGACCGGTTCCATCCGCGGCAAGGAGACGGTGGTGACCGCGCCGGCGACCGAACTGGTCGGTGCTCGTCCCGGTGGGTACTGGCGGGTCCAGGGCACCAGCTTCGCCGCGCCCATGGTGTCGGCGACCGCGGCCCTGATCCGGTCCCGCTGGCCCGACATGCCCGCCGGTGACGTGGTCAACCGGATCATCCGCACCGCCCAGGACCGGGGTGCGCCCGGCCGCGACGACGAGTTCGGCTTCGGCATGATCGATCCGGTCGGTGCGCTGACCGCGGACGTGCCCTACACCGTGACCAATCCGCTGGACAACACCCCACCGGCGGGGGTGGCCCGGTTCGGCAGCGCGCCCGCGGGCGGGGAAGCGCAGTCGGCGCCGCAGGAGTCGGTCCGGCCGCTGACCAACGCCGAGAAGGTCCCCGGCGGCAACGTGGGCGGCTGGGCGGCCCCGGAGCAGAAACCGACGGCCGACAGCGGCGTCCCGGTGGCCCGGTGGATCGCGTTCGCCCTGCTGGCCCTGTCCGCGATAGCCGCGGCCTTCACCATCCGGCGGTTCGCCACCACCGATTGATCACCCAGGCCCCGAGCACAACACCTCACGCATGCCCGGACCGAACCGGGGCGTCGCCTCGGCGCGGGCGCGGGGCACCGCTGCGGCTGTCACATCCGCCCAGCGGTCGCATAAGGGCCACATCCGCCCAGCAGTCGCAGGAGGGCCGCATCCGCTCGGCGTTCGCGTGAGGGCCACATCCGCCCAGCAGTCACGTGAGGGCCGCATCCACCCGGCGTTCGCGTGAGGGCCACATCCGCCCAGCAGTCACGTGAGGGCCGCATCCGCCCGGCAGTCACGTGAGGGCCACATCCGCCCGGCGTTCGCGTGAGGGCCGTATCCGCCCGGCGGTCGCGTGACGGTCGCATCCGCCCGGCGGTCGCGCTTCGGTCTGGTGGGGCCGCGGACCTCGCGTGCTGCCACGAGTTGGGTCGGCTGCGGTTGTCGGGTCGTGGCTCGTAACAAAAGGAAGTTCGGTAGGAACCGGACGCCGACCAGCCGACCCGGTCCCCCGCAGAGGTCCGGAAGAGATCCGGCCCCGCAGAGGTTCGGAAAAGACCCGGCCCCGCAGAGGTCCGGAAGAGACCCGGTCCCCCGCAGACGTCCGCAGAAAGTGTGAAGGTTCGTTAAAGGACGTCAGGCGCACTCGCCGGTTCGGACCGTGCGGGTGTTGGCCTTGCCGGCGGTGGCCACCGAGGAGGCCTCGTCGGCGGTCAGGGCGAAACCGACGTACTTGTCGTCGGCGGCGGCGGCGAAGATCACGCCGATCACGTTGCCGGACGGGTCGATCAGCGGGCCGCCCGAGTTGCCGCTGCGGACCAGGGACTTGATCGTGTAGATCTCGCGGGTCACGTCGCCGGACTCGTAGATGTCCGGGCCGGTGATGCGGCTCACGTCGCGGATGCGGGCGGACTGCGCGTCGTAGGGACCGTCCTGCGGGTAGCCGAGCACGATCGCGTTGGCGCCGCTCGCGGCCTGCTTCGGGACGAAGTCCATCACCGGGGCGCGCAGACCGGGCACGTAGAGAACCGCCAGGTCACGCTTGGGGTCGTAGACCACGACCCGGGCCTCCAGCTGACGGTCGCCGCTCTCCACGACCACCTCGCGGGTGCCGGCCACCACGTGCGCGTTCGTCATCACCCGCTCGCGGGCGTAGACAAAACCGGTGCCCTCGATGCGGCGGGAGCAGCTGGGGGCCGAGCCGAGGATCTTCAGGACCGAGCTGCGGGAGTCCTTGACCACCTTGGAACCGGCCAGCGCCGGGTCGGGGGCGGCGACCTCGCGGGCCTGGGTGCGGGCCAGGCCGCCGAAGACGTCCGGGAAGCCGTTGGTGTCGATGGTGTCGCGCAGGCCCGAGGAGAGCGCGCGCACCTCGTCGGGGATCAGCTCGGTGACGCCGCCGAGGATGGCGCTGTCCCGGACCGCGGCGTTGATCGCCGGGAACGGTGTCGAGCCGAACGGCACCGCCACCAGCCACGACGCGAACAGCACCGCGACCACCGAGACGAGTGCGCCGCCGGCGTCGTCCAGGTACTGCATCGGGCGGCTCTGGATCACCTGCCGCAGATTGGTGCCCAGCCACCCGGCCAGCGTCTGCCCGAGGACCGCGAGCACGAGGATGACACCGAGCGCGACGACCAGCCGCACGGTGCCGTTCTCGAACTGGCGGGCCAGCAGCGGGCCGAGCTGGAGGCCGATCAGCACACCGCTGAAGAACCCACCGAGCGACAGCGCGCCGATGACGAAACCCTGGCGATATCCGCTGATCGCGAACAGCACCATGAGCAAGATCAGGAGTACATCGACCACGGGCACTCACTCAGCGTAGAAGTCGGCTGCCAGCTCACGGCACCACCTCGTCGGGGGCCCCGCCCCGGGCGGCGGGAACGGGTGCGGTGGCGTCCGGAAGTTCGACGACCCGACCCGGCTCCCAGGGGATCGTCCAGCCCGCCATGTCCAGCAACGCCGCGATCACCCCCGCCGTGAAACCCCAGACGAGCAGTCCCCGGACCTGGAAGGCAGGCCCGATCCAACCGCTCGGATGTCGCACCCGGATACGGTTCCGCGGGTCGGCGAGTTCACTGATCGGCAACCTGGCGACGTGGGCGACCTCGGTCTCCTGCACCGGATGCACCGGATGCGGCTTGCGCCACCAGGCCAGGACCGGGGTGACGACGAAGCCGCTGACCGGGATCCACAGGTCCGGCAACAGGGCCAGCACCTCGGCCGTGGACGGGTCGAGCCCGACCTCCTCACCGGCCTCGCGCAGCGCGGTGGCCGCGGCGTCGGTGTCCTCCGGGTCGGTGGCGCCGCCCGGGAAGGCGGGCTGGCCGGCGTGATTACGCATGGTCGCGGCGCGCTGCAGGATCAGCAGATCCGGCCGGCCCTGATCGTCCTCACCCAGCAACACCAGGACCGCGCTGGCCCGGCCGGTGCCGCCGATCGGTTTGCGGAGGGCGGTGAAATCCTCGGTACGGCACTCGGCGACCCGGGTGAGCAGCGGCTCGAACCAGTCCGGCAGGCCGTCGGGCCGCCTCAGGACCTCGCCCCGGCTCATCGGGTCACCGTAACGCCGAGGTTCTCCCGCACCTGTTCGATCAATTCGTCGACGTCCATGGCGGTACGATGCACGTTCACTCCCCCGTCGGCATCGATGAAGACGGTGGCGGGCAGCATCGTCACGCCGAGCTGTCCGGCGAACTTCATCTCCGGATCGAAGAGCGTCGGAAAGCTGACACTCTTGTCGGTGGCGAATTCGGCTCCCCGGTTCCGGGTGTCCCTGCTGTCGACGCCGATCACGGTGAACCGGCCGTCGGCGCGGTCGGCGAGCCCCTGGAAGACCGGGAGCTCCTCGCGGCACGGGCCGCACCAGGATCCCCAGATGTTGATCACGGCGGGGGTGGGCAGACCGCGGAGCCGGATGTCGGTACCGCCGGTGAAGCACGGGAGGGCAAGTTCCGGCATTTCTGAAATGTCGGAACTGCCGGTCAGGTTGCCACACGCCGCGAACGGCGATGGAATGTCCGGATCACCCGGTTCGACCGTGGCGGTGCAGCCGGCCAGCGCCAGAACCACGGCCACCGCCGCCAACGGTCGGATCACGCGTCGTTCTCCGGCACCGAAGCATCGTTCCCGGGCACCGGGCCGGGAGAAACCCCGGGCACCAGGTCGGGCGAAACCCCGGCGGCCACCGCCAGCTCACGCGCCCGCGGCCCCTTGAGCAGCTTCGCGGCCGGCGCGGCCTCGGTGGGCCCGGTCCCGTAGGAGGGGCACAGGGCGGCCAGCGTGCAAGCCCCACAAGCAGGCGTCCGAGCGTGGCACACCCGTCGCCCGTGGAAGATCACCCGATGCGACAGCATGGTCCAGTCGCGTTTCTCGATCATGTCCGCGACCAGGAACTCGATCTTCACCTCGTCCTGCTCGTCGACCCAGCCGAACCGGTTGGTGAGCCGCCGGAAGTGGGTGTCCACGGTGATGCCCGGAACCCCGAACGCGTTGCCCAGCACCACGTTCGCCGTCTTCCGCCCGATGCCGGGCAGTTTCACCAGCTCGTCCAGTTTGCCGGGGATCTGCCCGTCATGGCGCTCCAGCAGCGCCTGCCCGAGCCCGATCAGCGAGTTGGTCTTGGCCCGGAAGAACCCGGTCGGCCGGAGGATCTCCTCCATCTCGGCCCGATCGGCCCCGGCGTAGTCGGGCGCGGTCCGGTATTTCCGGAACAGTCGTGGGGTGACCTGGTTGACCCGCACATCGGTGGTCTGCGCCGAGAGGATCGTCGCGACGGCCAACTCGAGCGGATCGGTGAAATCCAGCTCACAGTGCGCGTCGGGGTGTGTGTCGGCGAGCACCCGAGCCATTTTCCGGGCCCGCCGCTTGCGCCCGAGCGCCGTCTCCGCGGCTGTGCTGGGTCGGGTCACCGGTAAAGAGTACGTCGGTCACGCCGGAGCCTTGATGCTCCCGTCCGCCCCGATCACCGCCGCGTCGTCGCCGAAGTCGCTGCCGGACAGGTCGGCGACCATCTTCCGGCCCCGCTCGTTGGTCTTGTCCCGGGTCGGGACGCCGAGGTCGTCTAGGTACGTGGAGACGAACTTCCCGCCGGTGAACGCCCCCTCCTTGGTCAGCGACACGTGCAGCACCCCGGAGTACTTCAGGATGCCGTCGCGGGAGAGGGTGCGCCCGCCCCCGGCGAAGTTGCCGAGGCTGTAGGCGATCAGCTTGCCCTTGTAGAACTCCATGCCCCGGAGCACGTGCGGCCCGTGCCCGACGACCAGGTCGGCGCCGGCGTCGATGACGTTCCGGCTGAACTTGATCGGGTTGCCCCGGTTCTCCCCGAAGTAGGTCTCGTTGCCGGACTTCACGTGGTTCTTGTCCGAGCCCTCGGCGCCCATGTGCACCTGGACCACGACGAGGTCGGCCTTCTCCGCGGCGGCGGAGACCACGGCAGCGGCGGCGGGCAGGTCGTTCACGTTGTTGGCTCCGGCGTACGGCGAGAAGCCCACCACCGCGACCTTGACACCCTTGACGTCGACAACGGTGATCTGGTCCTCGGCGCCGGTGTGCGCGAGGCCCGCGCCCTCCAGCGCGGCCACGGTGTTCTGGTAGCCCTGCGGCCCGTAGTCCTTGGAGTGGTTGTTGGCCGTGTTGAGCAGCTGGAACCCGGCCTCCTTCAGGTGCCCGGCGTAGGCCGGCGGCGACCGGAAAGCGAAGCAGTTGGGCCGTTTCGGGGTGCCGCACTTGGAGGTGCCGGTGTCCCCGGTGAGCGGCTGTTCGAGGTTGCCCATCACCAGATCGGAGGTGAGGCTGGAGGCCACCGAGTCGAAGAAGCCGTCGCCGTCCTTGGCGGGCAGCTTGTTCGGGGCATCGCCCATGATGATGTCGCCGGTGGCGGAGAGGCTGATCGACTCGACCGCGGCGGATTCCTCGACCGGCGGCCGGGACGAGGCGGTGGCGGGCGCCGATCCGGAAGGCATGCTCCAGACCGGTTCTTCACTTCCGCGCTGAGTTAGAACAAATCCCCCCAAACCAGCGCCGATAAGGGCGAAAACAGCAATTGTCACGCCTAGTACGGGTGACTTCTTGCGATGAGAGGGGGGCTGCGCATTCATCGACGCGGACGATACCGTCGGCCTGCAAGCGGAATCGACAGACGAAAGGCCCGTCCTGATATGCCCGGACCGCTGAATTGTCACCGGCTGTCATGGCGAACCTGTTACCGTCCAGTATCTGGATCAAGGGGTGGCCGCCCGTTTCCCGCCCGCGTGCGCCTAGACTGATCGAGCGCAGACGTTGCGCGTTTTCGGAGGTGCGGCGATGGATGAGGTACTGGCTCGCAGCGGAATCTTCCAGGGAGTAGACCCGGAAGCCGCAGAGGCGCTCGCCAAGGAGATGGACACGATCGAAGTCCGCAAGGGCGACGTGGTCTTCAACGAGGGCGAGGCCGGCGACAGCCTGTATATCGTTCTGTCCGGCAAGATCAAGCTCGGGCGCCGGGCCGCTGACGGCCGGCAGAACCTCGTCTCCATCATGGGGCCGTCGGACATGCTCGGTGAGCTGTCGCTGTTCGACCCGGGCCCGCGGACGGCGACCGCGACCGCGGTGACCGACAGCCGGCTGGCCCGGCTGAAGAAGTCGTCGCTGCGCCCCTGGCTGAACAACCGGCCGGAGATCGCCGAGCAGCTGCTCCGGGTGCTGGCCCGCAGGCTGCGCCGGACGAACGACGCGCTCGCCGACCTGATCTTCACCGACGTGCCCGGTCGCGTCGCGAAGAACCTGCTGCAGATGGCGGGCCGGTTCGGCACCCGGGACGGCGGCGTCCTGCGGGTGACCCACGACCTCACCCAGGAGGAGCTGGCGCAGCTCGTCGGCGCTTCCCGGGAGACCGTGAACAAGGCGCTCGCCGACTTCGCCTCGCGTGCCTGGCTGCGCCTGGACGGCAAGAGTGTGATCATCCTGGACCCGGAGCGCCTGGCCCGTCGCGCCCGCGTCTGACACTGCTTTTCCAGGGGCTGTCCGAAAGGGCAGCCCCTGAGTCGTGCCCTCTGACCGGTCCGTGTCGCATCCCCTAAGCCACTCGTTACGGAGGTGGCCGAGGAGGCATCGGCAGGGACGGGAAGGGCGCGGCATTGAAGGCAGGCAGGGGTGTGGCGAGATGACCGTGCTCGACACCACGCTGGACCCGCGTGACCCCGCCTACCTCCAGGGGCGCAGCACCACTCTGGAGCTGCTGGCCGACCTGGAGGCCGCTCTCGACGAGGCCCGGGCCGGCGGTGGCGAGAAGAACGTGACGCGGCATCACGCCCGCGGCAAACTCCTGCCCCGCGAACGTATCGAGATGCTGCTCGACCAGGACAGCCCGTTCCTGGAACTGTGCCCGGTCGCGGCGCGCGGCTCGGAGTACCCGGTCGGGGCGAGCGTGGTCACCGGCATCGGCGTGGTCGAGGGCGTCGAGTGTGTGGTGGTGGCGAACGATCCCACCGTGGACGAGGGCGCGGTCAACCCGTACACGGTGGAGAAGATCCGGCGGGCGACCACGATCGCCTCGGCGAACCGGCTGCCGATGGTCGGCCTGGTCGAGTCGGCGGGTGACGCGGGCGCCGCCGGCGGCCTCTTCCCGCCGGAGCGGGTGCCCTCGATCTGCGTGGTCTTCGGGGCCGCCACCGGGGACGCCGCCTATCTGCCGGCGCTCTGCGACTACACCATCCGGGTCCGTGGTCACGCCAAGGTGCTGACCATCCACCCGCAGCCGATAAACGGTCACACCAGCGTCGACGTGCGGGCCACCCCGGTGGTGCCGGCCGGTCCGGACGGGCCCGCCGACCAGCTGGCCGAGGACGAGCGGGACGGGCTGCGGCTGGCCCGGCAGAGTGTGCGCCGGCTGAACTGGCGCAAACACGGCCCGCCGCCGCGGACACCCCGGCCCCGGGCGCCCCGCCACGACCCGGAGGGCCTGCTCACCCTGGCCGCCACCGATCCGGCCGCGTTCGACGCCCGCGAGGTGTTCGCCCGGATCCTCGACGACAGCGACTTCGACGAGTTCAAACCCGGGCACGGCACCGCGCTGGTGGCCGGGTGGGGCGAACTGCACGGATATCCGCTGGGTGTCCTGGCCGCCCCGATCCGCTCCTGTTCGGCGGTCGAAGCTCAGAAGGTGGTGCATTTCCTGCACCTGGCGAACGCCACGGCAACCCCGATGCTCTTCCTCCGGCATGCGGGCGCGCCGTTCAACGGGACGGCCGACGAGGTGCACGACGCACCGATGGCCCACGCCATCGCCCGGTCCACCGTGCCGCACCTGGCTCTCACGGTCGGCGACGCCACCGGCGAACGCACCGACGAGCCCCGTTTCCGATTCAGCTGGCCCGCAGTCGGCGCCGCACCGGCCGACGACGGTGTCATCGATCCCCGCGACACCCGGACGGTCCTCGGCCTCTGCCTCTCCGCCGTGCACAGCGCGGCCGTGGAAGGCGCCGGACACGTCGGTGTGTTCCGACCTTGAAAGGTAGACCAGTGATCCGACGACTTCTGGTGGCCGACCGCGGTGAGGTCGCCCGCCGGGTGTTCGCCACGTGCAGGCTGGTCGGCATCGAGACGGTCGCCGTCTACTCCGACGTCGACACCGACGCTCCGCACGTGATCGAGGCCGACTACGCGGTTCATCTGCCCGGCAACACCGCGTCGGCGACCTACCTGCAGGCCGGGGCGCTGATCGCGGCCGCCCAGCGGGCCGGGGCCAACGCCGTGCACCCGGGCATCGGGATGCTGGCCGAGGACCCCGGGTTCGCCCAGGCCGTCGTCGACGCCGGGATGATCTGGGTCGGCCCGCCGCCGGGCACCCTGCGGGTGCTGGCCGACAAGGCCGAGACGAAACGGCTGGTGGCCGAGGCGCAGGTGCCGGTGCTGCCGACGTTCACCGACCCGGAGCAGGTGCCGGCGTTCCCGGTGCTGATCAAGCCGGCCACCGGCAGCGGCGGCCACGGCCTGCGGGTGGTGCGGGACGCCGGGACACTCGCCGAGGCGGTCGCCTCCACCCGGCGCGAGGTCGGCGGGGACGTGTTCTGTGAGCCGTACCTGGGCAACGTCCGGCACATCGAGGTGCCGATCCTGGCCGACGCCCAGGGCGCGGTGGTGCCGTTCGGTGAGCGGGAGTGCTCGGTGCAGCGCCGCTACCAGAAGATCGTCGAGGAGACGCCGTCCCCGGTGGTCGATCCGGCGCTGCGCGAGGACCTGTGCCGGGCGGCGATCGTCGCGGTCCAGTCCCTCGGTTTTGTCGGCGCCGGCGCGGTCGAGTTCCTGCTCGACCACCACGGCGACTTCTGGTTCCTGGAGCTGACCCCGACCCTGCAGGCCGACCACGCGGTCACCGAGTGTGTCTCCGGCTACGACCTGGTCCGTCTGCAGCTGCTGGTGGCCGAGGGCGGCAGTGTGCCGATGCCCGGCCCGCCGCCGATCCGCGGGCACGCCATCGAGGTGCGGATCTGCGCCGAGGACCCGGCCTACGCCTGGCTGCCCGCCACCGGGACGCTGCACAAGTTCGCGGTCCCGGACATCGCCGGCTGGTTCCGCCCGCTGCCCCAGCCGGGCCTGCGCCTGGACGCCGGAGTCACCGACGGTTCGGTGATCGGCATGCACCACGACCCGATGCTGGCGAAACTGGTCGCCTGGGCGCCGAGCCGCCAGGAGGCCGCCCGGATGCTGGCCTCCGCGCTGGCCCGTACCCACCTGCACGGTGTCGTCTCCAACCGGGACCTGCTGGTCCGGGTGCTGCGGCACCACGCGTTCCGGGCCGGCGAGGTCGACACCGGATTCCTGGACCGGCATCCCGAGGTCTTCGCGCCGCTGCTCTCCTCGGTGGACGCGGTGCGGTTGTCGTGCCTGGCCGCGGCCCTGGCCGGCGCCGCCGCGAGACGTGCCGCCGCACCCGTGCTCAGCTCGCTGCCGTCCGGCTGGCGCAACGTGCCCTCCGGCTCGCAGAACGCGGTCTACGACGGCCCGACCGGCCCAGTCGAGGTGGGCTACCGGATGAACCGGCACGGCGAGCTGGCCGGCTGGTGGGTCCGGGCCGTGGATCCCGAGGAACTGGACCTGGCCGGCCTCGGGCACGCCCCCGTCAACGACGAGCACCCGCCGGTGGTCGTGGTCCAGGCCGACAGCGACCGGGTGGTCCTCAACGTGCAGGGCATCCGCCTGGCCGTCCACGTGCACCGGGTCGGCGACGTCTCCTACGTGGACAGCCCCGAGGGATCGGTGGCGCTGCGGGAGATCCCGCGCTTCCCGCTGCCCGCCCCCGAGGCGGTCGAATCGTCACTGATCGCCCCGTTGCCGGGTGCGGTCCGCCGCATCCTGGTGGTCCCCGGCCAGCGGGTCCGGGCCGGCGAACTCCTGCTCACCCTGGAAGCGATGAAACTCGAACACCCGGTCCACGCCCCCGCGGCCGGCGTCGTCGCGTCCCTCCCGGTACAGCCCGGAGCCAAGGTCGACACCGGCGAACTCCTGGCCGTCCTGGACCCCGAGTAGCCCCTCTTTTTAACTTCAACTGCCGAAAAATACCCATATTCTGGTACGCCTACCGGGCACTTCGCCGAGCTACCCCTCCCGTGGCCACCCCGCGACGTGGTCACGGCGCCGGGTCACCCCGCGCCCGCCGGGCGCCGATCCCCACTCACCGCCCACCAGAGCCGCCCACCCGAAGCCCACCGCGAACCCCGCACACGAGCCCGAGCCAGCCCCGGGTGTCGAGCGAGTGTGCGGAACGGTCGCGGAGCAGAGCCGCACGGACCAGGACGGAAAGAGGCGGGGCCGGGCCGACTTCTCAGTCCGGGAGGGGTCGCCCGCACTGGCCGCCACTGGTGACCGTGGTGGGCACGAGGATGTCCTGGGGTTGCGGGTGTGCCGGGAGGGTCGCATACGCCCGGCGGGCGCGCGGGGGCCGTCAGGGCGTCGTTCTCCCGCGTCGACGAGGCTCGAGGGGTAGCTCTGCGACTGGCCCCGCTATTCGTACCGGAAGAGCGGGGTTGATCTTCAGTTTCCCAGGAACCACTTCTGGAAGAACCCCTTGCGGTCCGGATTGTTGTGCACCGTGGGGGTTTCGTCCAGGGTGGGGGTGGCCGGTGGGATCGGGCGCGGCCGCGGTGGGGGCACGTGGTTGGGGCGGGTGGTGCGATAGACCGTCGGCGGCGGCTGGGGTGTCGACGGATCCAGGTGCAGGTTGTTGAGCAGGTCCCGGAGCTCCTCGGCGGACGGGCGGGAACCCGGGTCGTTGTTCATGCCGTAGCGGAGCACCTCGGTCAGGCCCCGGGGGACGCCGGGGAGTTCCGGGATCGGGTGGTTGAACAGGTCCATCAGCGTCAGGATGCTCGGGCTCCGGTTGCTGTCCCAGCGGGGCGGGCGGCCGCTCATCACCGCGTACAGCGTGGCGCACAGGGCGTAGACGTCGGCGGCGCCGGACGGGCTGTCGTGGCGGAACATCTCCGGCGGGGCGTACGCCGGGGTCAGCACCTCCAGCGTCACCGACGAGTCGCGCATCTCGCCCAGCACGGCCAGGCCGAAGTCGGCCAGGACCGCGGCGTTGAACTCGGAGTACAGGATGTTGGCCGGTTTCACGTCGCGGTGCAGGACGCCGTTGGCGTGCGAGTGGACCAGCGCGTCGGCGATCTTCAGGCCGACGTCGCGGGCCTCCACCGGGCTCAGCGGGGAGACGCGCATCCGGTCCAGGTAGGAGCCGTCGCACAATTCCATGATCAGGTACGGATGCTGATCGACCGTGACGCCCACAT
The DNA here is from genome assembly GCF_016862075.1 of Actinoplanes couchii. Classification (GTDB taxonomy): domain Bacteria; phylum Actinomycetota; class Actinomycetes; order Mycobacteriales; family Micromonosporaceae; genus Actinoplanes; species Actinoplanes couchii. The sequence continues at coordinate 153,229 of NZ_BOMG01000051.1, forward strand.
CGAAGAGGTCGACCACGTGCGGGTGCGACGACATGCGGCCGGCGGCTCGCGCCTCGCGCAGGAACCGGGCCTGGTCGCGGGCGTTGTCCAGGGTCCGGTTCTCCACCTTGATGGCGACGTCACGGCCGACGGAGTCCTGTGTCGCGCGGTACACGGTGGCATAACCACCACGTGCCATGACGGACAAACCGGACATCCCCGGCACGTATGGTACGGGCATGGCACCAGGCGGAGTCTCCGTCACGAGATAGAAAATACGCCAGCCTTCTGAAAGATCATCCGGGCACGTCAGACGCGTACGCGACAGTTTCCTCCACGACGGTCGTCGCGAGGGCCGCACGCAGCTCTTCGGCAGGTACCCGCTCGCTCGACTGCTCGGTCGAATACGCCAGCTGGACCGCCTCCTCGGCCGCCGCCCGGGCCTCCTCGCACCGGTCCGCGGCGGCCATCACCCGGGCCCGGACCATCGCGGAGATCACACCGCTGCGGACGTCCTCGGCCGGCGCGGCGCAGGCCCGCTCGATCCAGCTGACCGCCGAGTCGACCCGGCCGTCGGCGAGCAGCGCCGACGCGTACGACGCCAGCATGTGCCGGCGGGAGAACAGCAGCGACGGCGTCGCGTTCTCGGTGGCGATCGGCGCCAGCAGCCCGATCGCGGTCGCCGCGTCCCCGGCCCGGATCCGCGCCTCGGCCAGCAGCACCCGCGGGCCGACCTGGGCCGGCGCCATCGGGTTGTGCGGCTCGACCGAGGTCATCACCCGGCGGGCGTCGGCCTCCGCGGTCTCCAGGTCGCCGCGTTGCAGGGCGACGAACCCGCGCAGCGTGCCGGCCATCCCGAGCAGCAGCGGGTGCCCGGTCCGGTCGGCGTACGACAGGGCGTCGGTGAGCAGGTCGTACGCGTGATCCGGCTCGTTCAGCCCACGCGCGGTGGCACCCCGCACCACCAGGGCCAGGCCGCAGCCCCAGTCGTCGTTGACGTCCAGGAACTCGCCGTACGCCCGGCGCGCCTGCCCGTCGGCCGCCCCCAGATCACCCAGCTCGGCGGCGGCGTAGGCCTCGACGACCCGCAGCGTGCCGACCGCCCAGCCCTCACCGACCCGGTCCCCGAACGGCAGGAACACCCGGGCCAGCCGCCGGGCCTCCTGCAGCCGGCCGGCCAGCAGCCGGGCGAACGCCGTGGTACCGCGCAGCCAGGACCGGCCGACCGGGTCGCCCAGCTCGGCGAAGAGCCGCGCGGCCCGGCCCAGCACCGCGTCGGTGCCGGCGAAGTCCCCGCGGGTGGTGGTCACCCAGGCCAGGTTCTGCAGCGCCCAGGCCTGCCCGTGCCGGTCCCCGGCGGCGAGCGTGACCTGGTAGGCGGCGGCGAACCGGCTGCTCGCCTGGCTCAGCCGGCCGTTCAGGAAGTCGGCCATGCCGAGGCGGCGCATCGCGTTGGCCCGCTCCGGCAGCAGCTGCGCCTCGGTGGCCACCTCGAGCGCCTCCTGCCAGGCGGCGACGGCCCGCCCGTAGTCGCCGAGCGCCTCGTGGGCGCGACCGACCACGATCAGCGCCTCGGCCCGGCAGACCGGTTCGTCGGCGGATCCGGCCGAGATCTTCTCGCCCAGCGCGAGCGCCTCGTCGGCCCGGCCCAGACGCAGCTGGGCGCGGGCCAGCACGAGCTGGTCGGGCAGCGGCAGGTCACCGCCGGCCAGGGCGGTGGCACGGTCGGCGTACTCGATGGCGGCGGCCGGCTCGATGTCGGCCAGGGCGCGCCGGGCCATCCGGCCGAGGGCCGCGACACCCAGCGGGGCCACCTCGCGGGCCGCCGCGTCCGGTCTCAGCCGGACCGCGTCGGCCAGTTCGACGGCGGTCTCGGCGTGCATGGCGACAAACGCGTCCCGCTCGCCGTCGGTCAGGTTGAGCCGCACCGCGCCGTCGTGCCCGGGCCGGTCGACGGTCTCCGGCGCGGCCCAGCCGGCCAGGTAGGCGTGCCGCTCGGCCAGGTCGCCCTTGCCGATCCCGGCGTAGGCGGCCTCCCGCATCAGCGGGGTGGTGAACCGGAACCCGCCCCGGGAGCGGTGCAGCATGCGGCGTTGCAGCAGCTCGTCGACGGCCCGGTCCAGCTCGACCGCGACCACCACACCGGCCCGGGTGTCGGCGGCCGCCCGGCGCTCCTGCAGCGCCTCCAGGACGCCACTGGGCACGGTCGTCCCGGCCACCGAGGCGTCCCGGAGCACCGACCGGGGTTCGGGCGAGAGCGCGTCGATACGGGCGGCCAGGACGGCGGCCAGATCACGGGAGAGCAGCCGGCTGCCGAGGGATCCGGCGGCGAGCTGCCAGCGGCCGGCCGCCGGGGCGTCCGGCGGTGGGGTGAGCGCCCCCCGCTCCATCAGCAGGGTGACCATCTCGGCCAGGTAGAACGGGTTGCCCTGGGCGTTGGCGAGCAGCCGGTCGCTGTCGGCCGGGGACAGCTTGCCGCCGTGCAGGTAGAGGGTGAGCAGCCGGGACGCGTCGGCCCCGCGCAGCGGCGGCAGGGCGTGCACCTCGGCGTCGGCGAGCCGGCTCATCGCCCCCGAGCGGACCAGCTCCGGGCGGCCGAGCAGCAGCGCGACGACCGGGCCCTCCAGCAGGCTCAGGGTGCGCCCGATGGCGTCGAGCGTGGTGTCGGTGGCGTCGTGCAGGTCGTCCACGATCACCACCAGCGGTTCCTCCGCGGCGAGCGCGTTGAGCAGCTCGGCGACGGCTTCCGCGATGGCCTCGGCGTCGATCCGGCGGCCGCTGCCGGGGCGGTCGGCGGGTGCGGCCGGGCCGACCGGGCGGTCCTGGGCGTCGCTGTAACCGAGCAGGGCCAGCAGGCGGTCGGTGTCCAGGGTGACGTTCAGCCGGCCGGCGAGTTTGCGCAGGCGCTCCTCGACGACGGTCCGGGCGACCGTGGTGGCGACGTCCTTGGGCAGGGCGGCGGCCTTGCGGACGATGTCGGCGAGCGGGGCGTACCGGCGGCGCTCGCCGAACGCCCGGCAGCGCACCCGCAGCACCCGGGCGCCGTGGCCGGAGTAGTCGGCGGCCAGGCGCTTGACCTCGCCGGCGAACCGGGACTTGCCGATGCCCGCCTCGGCGGTCATCACCAGGATCTTCGGGGTGCCGGTGTCGATCGCCTCGGCCAGCCGGCCGGAGAACCGGCCCAGTTCGGCCTCCCGCCCCACGTACGGCGCCTCGTCGCCGAGCCCGGAGCGGGTGCCCGGGGCGTCGTGCAGGCCGAGCAGCTCGTAGGTGGGCACCGGCTCACGCTTGCCCTTGAGCCGCAGCGGGCGCAGCTGCCGCCAGGAGGCCACGTGCCGGGTGCCGCCGCTGGTGCGCTCACCGGCGTAGACCGTGCCGATCGCGGCGGCGTCGGCCAGCCGGGCGGCGGTGTTCACGGTGTCGCCGATCACGGTGTACTCGATGCCGGCCTGCATGCCGGCCACCACCTCGCCGGTGTTCAGCCCGACCCGCAGGCCGACCGGGGCGCCGCCGCCGCGCTCGTCGTCGAGGACCCGCCGGACCGCGCGCTGCATGCTCAGGGCGGCCCGGACGGCACGCTCGGCGTCGTCCTCGTGGGCCACCGGGGCGCCGAAGACCGCCATGATCCCGTCGCCGGTGAGCTTGTCAACGTGCCCGCCGAACGTCTTGACCGCGCCGGCCAGCGCCGCCAGCACCCGGTCGGTGACCGCGCCGACCCGTTCCGGGTCGAGGTCCTCGGAGAACGAGGTGAAGTCGGAGAGATCACCGAAGAGCACCGTGACGATGCGCCGTTCGGCGGCCGGGAGCAGGGCGGCGGACGGGAGGGCGGCGCCGCAGTGGTGGCAGAAACGGGCGCCGGGGACCGGAACGGTCCCGCAGACCGGGCAGGTCACGGCTTCTTCTCCTGGTTGTTCTCCTGCTGGAGATAGTCGATCTGGGCCGCCGCGGACCATTCGGCGGCGAACCGCAGCGCCGGATCGAGGTCGGGATAGACCAGGTCGACGACCGCCGCGGGGGTCTCGGCGCCGGCCGCCATCGCGGCCGCCACCTGCGCCAGCCGTTGCCGGCGATGACCCAGATAGAAACGGGCACGCTCGGCGGTGTCGCTGCGGGCCGGTCCGTGGCCCGGCAACATCAGCATCTGCGGGTACGCGCTGAGCAGCTCCAGACTCCGCAGGTAGGCACCGAGATCGCCGTCCGGCGGGGCCACCACCGTGGTGCCGCGGCCGAGCATGGTGTCACCGGTGAAGACGGCTGACCCGTCCTCCCGCTCGACCACGAAGGACACCGAATCGCTGGTGTGCCCCGGCGTCCGCAGCACCAGGATCCCGTCCAGGGACTCCCCCGGCCGGAGCGGCTCGCCGCCGACGCAGTGCGCCGGTGACGCGGCTCGCACCGGGACACCGTCGAGCAGCTCGGAGAGCCGGGCGGCACCCTCCACGTGATCATGATGACCGTGCGTGATCAGGATGCGCTCGATCCCGTCGTGCCCGGCGATCCGGCGCAGGTGGCTCTCGTCCAGCGGCCCCGGATCGATCACGGTCGCCCGGTCCGAACCCGGCGCCCGCACGATCCACGTGTTGGTGCCGTCCAGCGTCATCGGCCCCGGGTTGGGCGCCAGCAACAGCGTCACCCAACCCGGTAGCCGGTCGACCTCGGCCGACTCGGGCTCAGCACCCCCCATGACCCGAATCGTACGTCGGGCCGACGACCTTGACCGAGACACGATGTCCGATCCGGTCACCATCGGTGAGCAAATACTGCCGAACCACCGCAAGATCACGCCACTTCGGCGATGACCTCGACCTCGACCGGAGCGCCCAGGGGCAGCTCGGCGACCCCGACCGCGCTGCGGGCGTGCCGGCCCTGTTCCCCCAGCACCTCGGCGAACAGGTCGGACGCGCCGTTGACCACGCCGGGCTGACCGGTGAAGCCGGGCGCCGAGGCCACGAAACCGGTCACCTTGACGATCTTCACGACCCGGTCCAGGCCGACCAGGGCGTCGAGCGCGGCGAGCGCGTTGATCGCGCAGGTCCGGGCCTGGGCCTGGGCGTCCTCGGCGGTGACCTCGGCGCCGACCTTGCCGGTCTGCGGCAGCTTGCCGTCCACGAACGGCAGCTGGCCGGAGACGTAGACGTGGTTGCCGGACTGCACGGCGGGCAGGTAGGACGCCACCGGCGGAACCACGGCGGGCAGGGTGATGCCCAGCTCGGCAAGCTTCTCCGCGGCCGCACTCATGCCTTCGGCCGCTTCAGGTAGGCCACCAGCTGCTCGGGACCGTTCGGGCCCTGGACGACCTGAACGAGCTCCCAGCCGTCCTCGCCCCAGGTGTCGAGGATCTGCTTGGTCGCGTGGATCAGCAGAGGAACGGTGGAGTATTCCCACTTCTGCATGGCTGACGATCTCCTCACGTCGGATACGCGCAACAGCTTAGGACGCGGGCGGGCGGCGGGTTGGCTAGGCTGAGCGGGAAATGTGTACTTAACGTACTCATGCCAACACTTGGTGCGACTGAGTGGAGGATGACATGACGCACTACGGATGGAACGGACCGGGCGGGCACCCGGAACCACCACCGCTGCCCGAGCCGGAACCGCCGATGCCGATCCCGCCCGACGAGCCGATCCCACTCCCGGAACCGCCGCATGTGCAGGCCCTGCGGATGAAGATGTTCGGGGACTTCGACGCCACGGCCGAGCACCCGGCGGTCCCGCCCGAGGTGACTTCGGCCACCCACGAGTGGCAGCAGCCGCCCGCGCCCCCGCCGCCCGACCCGATCTGGGCGGTCGAGCCGGCCGGCGACTCCAAGAAGCGCTCGACGATCTTCCTGACCGCGGCCTTCGTCGCCACCCTGGCGCTCTGCGGCGGCGGGGCGGTCTCGGCGTACTACCTGCTCAAGGACGTCGACAACAACGGCTCACCGGACCCGACGACGGCGGTCAACCGGTTCCTGACCGCGATCTACACCCAGCAGGACGCCACCGCGGCCCGGGATCTGGTCTGCAGCCAGTCCCGGGACGAGGGGAAACTCTCCACCCGGGTGAAGCAGATCAGCGCGTACGCCGACGGGTACGACGGTCCGGTCTTCCGCTGGGACGACCCGGCCGTGGCCGACCGTGACGAAGAACGCGCCCGAGTCGACGTCCGGGTCGTCATGTCCACCGCCGACGAGAAAGCCGCCGCTCAGGATCTGCGTTTCACGGTCGTCCGGAAGAACGGCTGGCTGGTCTGCGAGGTCTCCGGCTGACACGTGCCCGTAACGTGGGACGTATGGGCGAACACCGCAACTGGCCGGAGCGGCTGCACGTGGTGACCGGCAAGGGCGGCACCGGCAAGAGCACCGTGGCCGCCGCCTTGGCGCTCGGTCTCGCGGCCGGGGGCCGGCGCACCCTGCTCGTCGAGGTGGAGGGCCGGCAGGGCATCGCCCAGCTGTTCGGGCTCGACCCGCTGCCGTACGCCGAGCGCCGGGTCGCCACCACCACCGGCGGCGGCGAGGTCCGCGCGCTGGCCGTGGATCCCGAGGAGGCCCTCCTCGAGTACCTGGACATGTTCTACAAGCTCGGCGCGGCCGGGCGGGCGCTGCGCAAGGTCGGCGCCATCGACTTCGCCACCACCATCGCCCCCGGGCTGCGCGACGTGCTGCTCACCGGCAAGGTGAAGGAGGCGACCACCCGCTCGCAGGACGGTCGCCGGGTCTACGACGCGGTGGTGCTGGACGCGCCGCCGACCGGCCGGGTGGGCCGCTTCCTGAACGTCACCGAGGAAACCCGCAAGCTGGTCAAGGTCGGGCCGATCAAGACCCAGAGCGAGGGGGTGGCGTCGCTGCTGCGCTCGCCGATGACGGCGGTGCACGTGGTGACGTTGCTGGAGGAGATGCCGGTCCAGGAGACGCTGGACGCGATCACCGAGCTGTCCGGGCTGAACATCCCGGTCGGGCGGATCGTGGTGAACAGCGCCCGGCCCCCGCTGCTGGCCGGCGGCCGGATCACCAAGGCCGAGATCAAACGCGGGCTCACCGCCGCCGGGCTGGCGGCCGGCGCCGCGACGGTGAACCAGTTGGCCACCGAGGCGCAGGCGCATCTGACCCGGCGTGAGCTGGAGGAGTCGCTGCGGCTGGAGCTGGCCGAGCTGGGCCGCCCGCTGATCGAGCTTCCGCAGCTGCCCGGTGGTGTCGACCGCGACGGTCTCGCCGACCTGGCAGTTCGCTTGATGAGAGCTTGATCGAAGGGAATGTCCGATCAAGACGCACTACCCTGAAATGGTGGCTGACGTGACGGCTCCCCGGCTCGACATCGACGCTCTCCTGGCCGACCCGGCCATCCGCATCGTGGTCTGCTGCGGGGCCGGCGGGGTGGGCAAGACGACCACGGCCGCGGCTCTCGGGCTGCGGGCCGCCGAGGTGCACGGGCGGCGCACCGTGGTGCTCACCATCGACCCGGCCCGCCGGCTCGCCCAGTCGATGGGCCTGACCGAGCTGGACAACACCCCGCGCCAGGTCAAGGGCATCGACGTGGAGGCCAGCGGTGGCGAGTTGCACGCCATGATGCTGGACATGAAGCGCACCTTCGACGAGGTGGTCGAGCAGCACACCACCCCGAAGCGCGCCGCCGAGATCTTCGCCAACCCGTTCTACCAGGCCATGAGCTCGACCTTCTCCGGCACGCAGGAGTACATGGCGATGGAGAAGCTGGGTCAGCTCCGGGCCGGTGACGAGTGGGACCTGATCGTGGTCGACACCCCGCCGTCCCGGTCCGCGCTGGACTTCCTGGACGCGCCGGCCCGGCTCTCCCGGTTCCTCGACGGCCGGATGCTGCGGATGTTCCTGGCGCCCGCGCGGACCGGCGGCCGGAGCGTTTTCAGCTTGGTCACCGCGTCGTTCGGACTGTTCTCGAAAACCGTGCAGAAGGTCCTCGGCGCCCAGTTGCTCACTGACCTGTCCGGTTTTGTGGCGGCGCTGGACTCGATGTTCGGCGGGTTCCGGCAGCGCGCCGACCAGACGTACCGGATCCTGCAGGACCCGCAGACCGCGTTCCTGCTGGTGGCGGCGCCCGAGCGGGACGCGATCCGGGAGGCCGCCTACTTCGCGGAGCGGCTGGTGGCCGAGCGGATGCCGCTCGGCGGGCTGGTGCTCAACCGGATGCACAGCGCCGAGTCGGCCGGGCTGACCGCCGACGAGGCGCAGGAGGCGGCGGAGCGGCTGGAGCGCGAGGGCGATCACCAGGACGCCGCGGACGTGCTGCGGATCCACGCGGCGCTGCTGCGGCAGGGCGAGCGGGAGACCGCTGTCGCGGCCGGTTTCACCGAGGCGTTCCCCGCGGTGCCGGCCACCTCGGTCGCGGCACAGCCCGCCGACGTCCACGACGTCGACGGGCTGCGAACGATCGGAGCACTGCTCGCCTGATGGGCGGGCGGTGCCTGATCAGCGGGTGGAGACGAGCACCTTGTCGGCGCCCTTCTCCCGCAGTGCGGCCTCGAACATCTTCCGCCAGCTCGCCACATGCGGGTGCCGGCGCAGAAGTGCCCGCCGCTCCCGTTCCGTCATGCCTCCCCAGACGCCGAACTCGATGCGGTTGTCCAGGGCGTCGGCGAGGCATTCGTAGCGGACCGGGCAGCTGCGGCAGATCCTCTTCGCCACGTTCTGCTCGGCGCCTTGCACGAACAACGCGTCAGGGTCGCCACTCTGACACGCCGCCATGCTCGGCCAATCGCTGATCATCCCCACGGTAAACGTCCCCCCTTGCTGTCACCCCCTGACGCCGGCGGCTTCCCTGTTCCCCCAGGCCGGTGCCGGCGTCCGTGTACTCGCGGACCCATCATGCTCTGTAGTTGGGTGATTACGCAACGTTGTCCCTCAAATACGTATAGGCCGGTAGTTCCGGGCATAGCGGCCAAGGAACACCGGCCGAACGGGGGTATCTTTGGTGCAGATGCCGAATTTCGCTCCGCCGACAGGGGTGACAGGCCACACTCGTAACGGTCGAGAAAGCCCTTCTCGACGGGCATACGCGTGCGCGCGTCGCGTACCCTTCTCGGGTGACCTCCTGGTTTCGCAGACGCGATCACAACATCTTCACGAACGCCACCTCACTACTGGTCTGTGGCCTGCTAGCGGGTGTCGTCGTGGCGGCTGCCGCCTTCCCCGCCGCGGCCATGACCGGATTGGCAGCCAAGGCGGGCGGTAA
>NZ_BOMG01000052.1 GCF_016862075.1 Actinoplanes couchii
TCAAACTTGAGCCCGTTAAAGGCTCGCCTTCGAGGCAACCGTTCAAGCTTACCCGGTCGTTTTCGCTGCGCAAAGTTGAACCCTTGCGAGCAACGCCCAAGTGTCTTTCTCGTTAGACGAGAGGTGGCTCTAGCAGAACCGGCCTACGATCACTTTCGTGATCGGACCGCCCGGCTCCCTGCTGGCTTAGCCACTCTACCCGGCCGGCTTCGCGACCGCAAATCCAATTTCTTGGATCTTTTGTCGCACCACCCGGTGCTGAGGTCGAGCATAACTCGCTCTTAGCTGCCTTCGTGCCAGCTTCTGGATTGTCGCTTTCGCGTCGTTCCGTACCGCTTTCCCGCTTGCAGAGAGAAAGTTACGCGAACCATGGGTGCCACCGCAAATCGACGATCATGACCGCCTTGAGCGGCGAGCCTGCACACGGCGAAGCCATCCCATGACAGAGTGGGTTCATGGCCACTCCCCCGGCGCTGGCGACCGATGCGGTCCTGAGCCTGATCGCCCCGCTCTGGCAGTGGGTGATCGGCCTACTTGTGCTGGTCACGGTCGTGTTGTCGATTCGGAAGCTGCTGATGCGGGGCCCCTCCCGGATGGGCGGGGCCCTTCTCATGGTCGGCGGAGCGGTGGTCGCGCTTACTGCTCTGACCTACCTGATCGAAACTCTGTGACGCCGGATACAAAAACCTGGTAACACGCTCACATCCGGCGGTTGGCCAGGCTCGGAACTTCAGTGCGGATCTTGTCGAGACGGTCCAAGTCCAGGTCGGCGAAGGTGACGCCGGCGGTGTCCGGGGCCTGGGCGAGCACGGTTCCCCACGGGTCGACGACCATGCTGCGGCCGAAACACGTGCGATCCGGGTCGTGGTCACCGATCTGCCCGGCCGCCAGGACGTAACACTGGTTCTCGATCGCACGGGCGCGCAGCAGCACCTCCCAGTGATCCCGCCCGGTATGCAGCATGAACGCCGCCGGCACCACGAGGATCTTCGCTCCGGCGATGGCGAGACTCCGGTACAGCTCGGGGAAGCGCAGGTCGTAACAGATGCTCAGCCCGACCGGCACACCGTCGACGTCGGCGACAACCGTCTGATCCCCCGGTGCCACGGTGCGCGACTCCTGGTAGGAGACCCGGCCCGCTATCTCCACGTCGTACAGATGGATCTTGCGGTAGACCGCGGCCCGCTCGCCGTCCGGTGCGAAGACCAGTGTGGTGTTGAAGGTCCGGCCGGTGTCGGGGCCGGTCTCGTGGAACGAGCCGGCGTGGATCCAGAGGCCGAGCTCGCGCGCGGCGCCGGCGAAGAAGTCGGCGAACTCGCCGTCCACCGGCTCGGGCTCGGGGGCGTCGGCGGACCGGCCGAGAAAGTCGACGTACTCCGGGAGGACCGCGAACGTCGCACCACCGGCGGCAGCACGTTCGAGGAGTCCCCGGGCCACGGCGAGGTTGTGGGCACGGTCTTCGCGTGAGTTCAACTGGCAGACGGCGACGCGCATGAATCGAGCGTACGGCCATCGAAGGTGTTCCGGGGGTCTCACCAACCCTCCGGAAACAGCACTGCCGCCACCCGGTGCGGGTGGCGGCAGTCAGCGAACTCGGTGGGGAAAGCCCGATGTCAGGCGGACTTCTCCTCGCGCTCGGGACGACGGCGCCGGCCGACGAACTCGCGCGGGACGATCGTGGGAATCACGTTCTCCACGACGACCTCCCGGGTGATCAGCACTCGCGCGGCGTCGGGGTTGCTGGGCACCTCGAACATCACGTTCTGCAGGACCTCTTCCATGATCGCCCGGAGACCGCGGGCGCCGGTGCCCCGGAGCATGGCCTGATCGGCGATCGCCTCCAGCGCGCCCTCGTCGAACTCCAGCTCGACGCCGTCGAGCTCGAAGAGTCGCTGGTACTGCTTGACGTACGCGTTCCGTGGCTCGGTGAGGATCTTGATGAGCGCTTCGCGATCCAGATTCCGAACGGTCGTGATGACCGGGAGCCGGCCGATGAACTCGGGGATCAAACCGAATTTGAGCATGTCCTCCGGCATCACCTTGCCGAAGATGTCATCGGTGTTCCGCTCGGATATCGACCGGAGACGCGCGCCGAACCCGACGCCGCTCTGCCCGACCCGCTGCTCGATGATCCGGTCCAGGCCGGCGAACGCCCCACCCACGATGAAGAGCACGTTGGTGGTGTCGATCTGGATGAACTCCTGGTGCGGGTGCTTCCGGCCGCCCTGGGGCGGAACGTTGGCGACCGTGCCCTCGAGGATTTTCAGCAGAGCCTGCTGGACACCCTCGCCCGAGACGTCCCGGGTGATCGACGGGTTCTCGCTCTTGCGGGCGATCTTGTCGACCTCGTCGATGTAGATGATGCCCTGCTCGGCGCGCTTGACGTCGTAGTCGGCGGCCTGGATCAGCTTGAGCAGGATGTTCTCGACGTCCTCGCCGACGTAGCCCGCCTCGGTCAGTGCCGTGGCGTCCGCGATCGCGAAGGGGACGTTGAGCATCCGGGCCAGGGTCTGGGCCAGATGTGTCTTACCGCAGCCCGTGGGGCCGATCAGCATGATGTTGGACTTGGCCACCTCGACGTCGCTGCCCCCACCGGGTGCGCCGTTCGATTCGGCCTGGATCCGCTTGTAGTGGTTGTAGACCGCGACGGAGAGGGCCTTCTTCGCCTGTTCCTGGCCCACCACGTAGTTGTCCAGGAATTGGCAGATCTCCATCGGCTTGGGAAGCTCTTCCCACTTCACCTCGCCGGTCTCAGCCAGCTCTTCTTCGATGATCTCGTTGCAGAGGTCGATGCACTCGTCGCAGATGTAGACCCCAGGGCCCGCGATGAGTTTCTTGACCTGCTTCTGCGACTTCCCACAGAAGGAGCACTTGAGTAGGTCGCCACCGTCGCCGATCCGTGCCACCTACGTTCTCCCTGCGTTCAATGGGCCGGCCGTCGACCGGTCCTGGTGCGAGGACGGAATGCCTCGTTGCCATCTATCGTCCGCCGACCCGCGTAGCTGAGGCTGCAGACTCGACGTTACCCGCAAAGGGGCAGATCTCCGACCCCCCAAAACGGGCGTGTCAGGGGTCGGTCAGTCTAGCGCCTGCCGACCGGACCCCTGACACCACGGACTCGACGTCAGACGCCGGCCGTCTGCAGGCTCTTCTTGCGCGTGGCCAGGACGACGTCGACCAGACCGTACTCCTTGGCCTCGGCCGCGGTCATGATCTTGTCGCGGTCGATGTCCTTGCGGACCTTCTCGATCGGCTGGGTGGAGTGGTGCGAGAGCATCTCCTCCAGCTGCGTGCGCATGCGCATGATTTCGCGCGCCTGGATCTCGATGTCCGACCCCTGGCCGTAACCACCCTCGGTGGCCGGCTGGTGGATGATGATCCGCGAGTGCGGGAGCGCCATCCGCTTACCGGGGGTACCACCGGCGAGGAGCACCGCCGCGGCGCTGGCCGCCTGGCCCAGGCAGACCGTGCTGATGTCGGGCCGCACGTACTGCATGGTGTCGTAGATGGCGGTCATCGCGGTGAACGAGCCACCGGGCGAGTTGATGTACATCAGGATGTCGCGGTCCGGGTCGGTGCTCTCCAGCGTCAGCAGCTGGGCCATCACGTCGTTGGCCGACGCGTCGTCCACCTGCACGCCGAGGAAGATGATCCGGTCCTCGAACATCTTGTTGTACGGGTTCGACTCCTTGATACCCCACGAGGTGCGCTCGGAGAACGAGGGCAGCACGTAGCGGTTGTGCACCGGAGCGAACCCGGGAGGCATGGAGAGGTCGGTCATGGTTCAGCTCCTCAGTTCAGCGTTCCGGCACCGTCCGGGACCTGCGTGGCCCCGGTGATCACCTTGTCGATGAAGCCATAGTCCTTCGCCTGCTCGGCCGTGAACCAGCGGTCCCGGTCGAAGTCGGCGGCGATCTGCTCCTGCGTCTGGCCCGTGTGGTGGGCGATCCGCTCCTGGAACATGCGCTTGGTGTGCAGCATCTGCTCGGCCTGGATGGCGATGTCGGCGGCGGTGCCACCCATGCCACCGGACGGCTGATGCATCATGATGCGGGCGTGCGGCAGGGCGAAACGCTTGCCCGGCGTGCCGGCACAGAGCAGGAACTGCCCCATCGACGCGGCCATGCCCATCGCGACGGTCTGCACGTCGTTGTCGATGAACTGCATCGTGTCGTAAATGGCCATACCCGAGTAGACAGAGCCGCCCGGGGAGTTGATCCAGAGGTGGATGTCAGCCTCGGGGTCTTCGGCGGAGAGCAGCAGCAGCTGGGCGCAGATGCGGTTGGCACTCGCATCGGTCACCTCGCTGCCGAGGAAGATGATCCGCTCCCGCAGCAGGCGATTGAAGACCGAGTCGTCGAGGTTGCCACTCAGGGTGTCACCGCCACCGCGCCGCGACGCGGGCCCGGTGGGGATGTGGAGATCGGTCATGGCAGCCCTTCACAGCTTGCTGTGTCGGCCGAGGGTCCGGCCGGCAGGTTGTCCGTCGTACGACCAACCTAACTGGTCGAATGCTCATCAGCTTCCCGCTCGGGCAGGTGTTCGCTGACAGCGCATCGCTCAGCCGTACCCGAAAACGACAACGGCCACCGCGCACCGGAACCGGTGCGCGGTGGCCGTTCTGAAGCTATGGATCAGTGGTTGTGACCGGCGTGCTCGTCGGCCTCACGCAGGTCGTCCAGCGAGAGCGTGTTGTCCTCGGTGTCCTTCATCGTGACCTGCTCCATGACGGACGCGAGGGCCTTGCCCCGGCGCACGTCGCCGAAGACGGAGGCCGCGGAGCCCGAGCGGACCAGCTGGTCGTAGTACTGCTGCGGCTGCATCTGGGCCCGCTGCGCCCGGTGCACGATCTCGTGACCGAACTCGTCGTCGGTGACCTGGACGTCCTCGGCGTCGGCGATGGTGTCCAGCAGCAGCTGGATCCGGACGCCTTCCTGAGCGGCCTCGGTCAGCTCCTGGTCGATCTGCTCCTCGGTCTTGTCCTCCGAGGCCAGGTAGTCGGCCAGGGTGGCGCCGATGCGCTCGAGCTGGTCGGTCATGGCCTGCTTGCGGCCCTCGACCTCGTCCTTCACGACACCCTCGGGCGCCGGGATGTTCGCCGTCTCGACGAGCTGCTTGAGGGCCTCGTCACGAGCCGCGTAGATCTGCTCGACCTTCTTCGCCCGGGTGAGGCGGGTGCGCAGGTCGTCCTTGAGCTCGTCGAGGGTGTCGAACTCGCTCGCCAGCTGGGCGAACTCGTCGTCGATCTCGGGGAGCTGCTTGTCCTTGACGGTCCGGACCGCGACCTTCACCTCGGCGTCCTGACCGGCGAAGTCGCCGCCGACCAGCTGGGTGGTGAAGTTCGCCTCCTCGCCGGCGGACAGGCCGACGAGCACCTCGTCGAGGCCGGGGAGCAGCTGCTTGCTGCCGACCTCGTGGGAGATGTTGGTGGCGGAACCACCCGGGACGTCCGCCCCGTCGACGGTCGCGTTCAGGTCGAGCTGGACGTAGTCGCCCTCCGCAGCGGCGCGCTCGACCGTCTTCAGGGTGGCGAAGCGCTCGCGCAGGCCGTTGATCTGCTCATCGATCTCGCTGTCACCGATCTCGACGGCCGGAACCGTGACGGTGATCTCGGAGAGGTCCGGGACGGTGATCTCCGGGCGGACGTCGACCTCGGCCGTGAACTTCAGCGGCGCGTTGTCGGCGAACTCGGTGATCTCGACCTCGGGACGGCCGAGGGTCTTGACGTCGTGCTCCTGGACCGCGGCGAGGATCTGCTGCGGGATCGCCTCCTGGACGGCCTCGTTCAGCACGGCGCCACGGCCGACACGCTGGTCGATCACGGCCGACGGAACCTTGCCCTTGCGGAAGCCCGGCACCTGAACCTGCGCGCCGATCTCCCGGTACGCCTTCTGCAGGCTCGGCTTGAGCTCCTCGAACGGCACCTCGATAGCGAGCTTCACCCGGGTCGGGCTCAGAGTCTCGACGGTGCTCTTCACAGGCGTACTCCTAGTTGCTGCGGATAGTTGATAGTCAGTCGGGGTGGCGGGATTTGAACCCACGGCCCCTCGCTCCCAAAGCGAGTGCGCTACCAAGCTGCGCCACACCCCGTGGCGTCGGCCAGTGTATGCGGTCGGCTCGCCTGCGTGTGCGCTGGAGTCACCTGCTGGGGAATCCGGTTCGCGCGGACGGGAGATGATTCAGTAAGATGTACACGAGCCCGGAGGTTTCCAGGGCTCACGCGGGCGTAGCTCAATGGTAGAGCCTCAGTCTTCCAAACTGATTACGCGAGTTCGATTCTCGTCGCCCGCTCCGAGTGCAACGGCCCAGGTCAGACCGGATTTCCGGGACCTGGGCCGGTTGCGTTTCACCCACTAGTGGATCTTGGGCGGGGCGATCTCGCGGGACGGTCACCGCGTGGGCTGCCGGCCGGTCGACGGTTCCGGACGATCGCGCGGCGCGGCCGGCGACTCCGGCACGGATCGCGGTTCGGCCGACCGCATCACCGCGCGAGGCATCACGCCGGCGGCCTTTCCCGCGGCGTAGCGACGCTCGACACCGGGAAACACCAGGACAGTGATCAACGCCATAGTTCGGTCACTCGTCGGGGTCGTCCCGGCTGGCCGTCACGTGGTCGCGGATCTTCACGAAGGTCGACATGCTGTTCCAGGGGGCGCGGGTGATCCAGTCCTCCCCGATCACGTCGAGGATGTTGCCGGCCTGGTTGATCTGGCCGCCCAGGGCGAGGGTGTAGGCGAACGTGTTCCAGACGATCGGAGTCAGCAGGCTCTCCTGGTAGTCGGCATGGAAGACGGACTGCTGGGAGGCATCCCAGATCTCGTCGATCACCTCGTCCTGCTGCAGGTATTCCTGCAGTTCGGTGCCGTTCCTGCCCTGGGCGTGCTCGATGTGTGCCAGCGGGACGAGCACCGGGATGTGGGTGCCGGGGCAGGCCGCGGACCGGGTCCTGGCGAAGTCGAACATCTCCTCGGCACTGCCGCTCCACTTGCGCATCAGGCCTTCCAGCATCTGCCGGTGTCCGGAGTAGTGGGTGGGGTCGGCCGCGATCAGCCCGTCGAACCGCCGCCGGAGTTCCTCCTTCGGCAACTGCCGGGCACGGCCCAGGGTGATCAGGTAGCGCCAGGCCTCGGCAGAACCCGGATCCCGTTCGACGACCTCGTCGAGACAGTCCTCCGCCTTCCTCAGACGGTTGAACCACACGCTCCAGGCATCCTCACTGACCGTGTCCGAACCGCCTGAACCGCGGGCCTCCCAGGCCCAGGAGACGTAGCGGGCACCGCGGATCAGGAGCGGCAGTGTCGAGCCGGGTTCGGCGCGGACCGGGCCGTCGATCCACTCCTCCACCGAAGCGCAGCCGGCGGCGACGGTGACGTAGTAGGAATGCTCCTCGGGCGCCGCCGCGGTGAAGATCTCGCGGGCAGTCTCCCAGTCCCGCGCCAACAGGGCTTCTTCCAGGCGTTCAGCCTCCGGATCGCCCAGGTGTCGGCAAAATTCGGGGGTATCGGGGGCGGCTGCGCCGCGCTTCTTGAATGGCCACACGGAGCGGAGCCTAGATCCGGCGGGCAAAGATCGAAAGATCCACAACCATTTGCCGGTACGGCTACCGAACGTTGTCCACAGGGGCGCACCCCAGCTTGACACGTGACCGAATGGTCACCTAACTTAGCGTCATGACGGACGACGATCGGGTGTTCAAGGCGCTGGCCGCCCCGAGCCGCCGTTTCCTGCTCGATCTGCTCTTCGCCCGGGACGGCCGCACCCAGACGGAGATGGAGAGCGAGCTGGAGATGACGCGGTTCGGTGTCGCCAAGCACCTGAAAGTGCTCGAGGAGGCGGGTCTCGTCGTCGTGCGCCGTTCCGGCCGGGAGAAGTTGCACTACCTCAATCCGGTGCCGATCCGGCAGATCCACGATCGGTGGATCGACAAGTACACCGAGAAACACGTGGCCACACTCATCGATCTCAAGCGCACGCTGGAGGAAGAGTCATGAGCGACACCCAGGTCTTCCGCATCTGGCTCAAGGCATCGGCCGAGAAGGTGTGGACGGCTCTCACCGACCCGGAATGGACCGCGAAGTACGCGTACGCCGCGCCCCAGTTCTACGAGCTGAAGAAGGGTGGCCGGCTCTACTCGACGGCCACCCCCGAGATGAGGGACTACGCGGCCGCCAATGGTTTCGAGGTGCCGGACACCATCCTGGACGGTGAGGTGCTCGAGTCCGACCCGCCCCGCCGCTTGGTGCAGACCTGGCGGATGCTGATGGATCCGACGACCGCAGCCGAGCCGTACACGATGCTCACCTACGAGATCGAGGAGTCGAGTCCCGGGGTTCAGCGCGTCACCATCACCCACGAGACACCAGGCGCCCCAGCCACCGCCGCGATGATCCGCGGCAACGAGAACGCCGGCGCCGAGGGCGGCGGCGGATGGGCCTGGGTCCTCAGCGACCTCAAGTCGCTGCTGGAGACCGGCAAGATCCTCACCGAGGCGTAATAGCCCCCACGGGCCGCATTCGGTTGGTCGCCCCCGTTCGGGGAATGCCGGAAGTAATTCCCGTTCCCCGATCAGGAGGCGATTCCGTGAATCCCGTCGACCTTTACCCGAAGCCCGAACTCGACGGTGGCGACCTGCAGCCACCCGGTCTCACCTCGGACATGCCGGACCGGCCGGACCACGGGGAGGAGACCTACCGGGGCAGCGGGCGGCTGACCGGGCGAAAAGCGGTGATCACCGGAGGCGACTCGGGGATCGGGCGGGCGGTGGCCATCGCGTATGCGCGGGAGGGCGCCGACGTGCTGATCTCGTACCTGCCGGAGGAGGAGTCCGACGCGGCCGACACGGCTCAGTGGATCGAGAAGGCCGGGCGCAAGGCGGTGCGGGTTCCGGGAGACATCCGGGACGAGGCGCACTGCCGGGCGATCATCGACCGGGCGCAGGCCGAACTCGGCGGGATCGACATCCTGGTGAACAACGCCGCCTACCAGATGGCCCAGCCGGGTGGGATCACCGACATCACCGACGAGCAGTTCGACCGGGTCATGAAAACCAACCTGTACGCGATGTTCTGGCTGTGCCGGGCCGCGGTGCCGCACCTGCCACCGGGGGCAGCGATCATCAACACCGCTTCGATCCAGGCCTACCTGTCGTCGAGTGCGCTGCTCGACTACGCCACCACCAAGGGCGGCATCGTCGCGTTCACCAAGGCGCTCGCCGAGGACCTGGCCGAGAAAGGGGTACGGGTCAACGCGGTGGCGCCCGGACCCATCTGGACGCCGCTCATTCCGGCGACCATGCCGGAGAAGAAGGTGAAGTCGTTCGGCGGCGACACCCCGATCGGGCGCGCGGGGCAACCTGCCGAACTGGCCGCCGCCTACGTCTACTTCGCGAGCCACGAGTCCAGTTACACCACCGGTGAGGTGCTCGGGATCACCGGTGGGAAGCCGGTCAGCTAGGGCCGGCTTCGCGGGCTCGGGCCGGCCCTCCGGGGCCGGTCCACCCTCGTGGGCTCGCGCGGGCTCACGCAGAGTCGCGCGGGGTCGCCTCGCGGGCTCGGACGGGATCACGCGGGGTCGCCTCGCGGGCGCGGACGGGGGTTGCCCTCGCCGGCCGCTCCGGGCGCCGACGTCGCTCCAGGCCCGTGGCGGGTCGTGCGGTCTGGCGGTCGTTCGCCCGCCTGGCAGCCGTTTGCCCGCCAGGCAACCAGTTTGTGCGCCAGGCAACCGTTCGCCTGCCAGGCAACCCGTTTGTGCGGCAGGCGACCGGTTTGTGCGCCAGGCGACCGGTTCGTGCATTGGATGACCGGTTCGCGCATCGGGTGACCGGTTCTGTTCGCCAGGTGACCTTTTCGAACGGCCGGGTGACCCTTTCGTGCGGCCAGGTAACCGTTCGTGCGCCGCGTGACCCTTCGTGCGGCTGAGTGATCAGAAGCTGCCGGTCACCCAGTTGACGACTCGCATTACCCACTCGGTCTGGCGGAGGAAGGCGAAGCCGACACCGGCCAGGAAGAGGCCGGCGACCACGTGGGCGCCACGGGCGGTGTGCCGGCGACGGCCCATCCGCTGCTCCAGCACCAGACGGCCGACCAGGCGGGCCAGACCGAACACGCCGGCGGCGACCAGAAGGGTGACCACGAAGATGATGAACGAGCTGAACAGGTCACCGTCCGACGACAGCGCCCAGATGCCCCAGCAGACGAAGGCGAACAGGGCCGCCGCGCTGCTCCACTCGCCGCCCCGGCGCAGATCGCTGATCCGCGCGCTCAGACTGCGCGGCGGCTCGTGATGCTCCTCGTCGGGCCAGCCGGTGCCGGTCGGCTCGTGCTGGGTGGTGAACTGGCCGGTGAACTGCTGAGTCCGCTGGGTGACCCGGGCCCGGCCCTTGCTGAACGGGGACTGGTCGGCCTGCTCCGGCTGCTGCGGACCGGCCGGCGCGGTGCCGGTCGGTGCGCTGCCGGAGGAGGTGCTCCCGGCCTGGGCGGACTCGGACGGCGTGGATCCGAACGCGGTGGTCTTCGGCGCGGACGAGCCCGGGTCGGGCCGGCCGGGCGAAGTCGCGTCCGGAGCCATGTTGCTGGTCGGCTGGTCGGCCCACGGGTCTTGCGGTGGCATGTCGAGCGTCCGCTCGGACCACTGCGGTTGCTCCGGCATGGTTCCCCTTTCAACATGCGGCCGGTGCCCCGGCCGCCCTTCGAGCGTAGCGAGCGAACAAATCAGTCGCCGCAGCACACGCGGTCCGTTACACACAAGCCATGAAGGAAGAGATACGACTCCGCCCCGGCAGTGCCGACGACTTCCCGGCGATCTGCGATCTGCTCGGCACGGTATTCCACGAGGACTACTCCGGCGAGTTGAAGGAGTGGGAGGCGGGGATCTTCGAAGCCGACCGGTCGCTGGTCGCCGAGGACGCCGGGCAGGTGGTGGGCCATACCGTCGCCTTCACCCGGGATCTGACGGTGCCCGGGGCGGTCGTGCCCACCGCCCATGTGTCCGGGGTGGGGGTGCTGCCCACCCATCGGCGCCGCGGTCTGCTCACCCGGATGATGCACCGCCAGCTGCGGGAGATCGCCGACGCCGGGCGGGAACCGATCGCCGCCCTCTGGGCCACCGAGACCTCGATCTATCCGAGGTTCGGGTACGGGCCGGCCGCCTCCCGGCTGTTCCTCGACATCATGAATCGTGAGGTCCGCCTGCCCGCCCCGCCGGCCGAGCCGTCCGGCCGACTGCGGCTGATCGATCCGGTCGCCGAACTGGCCGAACTCAGCAAGATCCACGAGCAGTTGCGGCCGGAACGAATCGGCTGGTCGAACCGGGACGAGCGATGGTGGAACTATCACCTCGCCGATCTGAGCTCGCTGCGGGACGGCGCCACCAAACAGAGCGCGGTTCTGTACGAAGGTCCCGACGGGGCCACCGGGTACGCGCTGTGGCGGGTCAAGGGCGGGTGGACCAACCACGGGCCGAACGGGGAGGTCGTCGTCCGGGAGGTCGTCGCCGCCGATCCGGAGACCTATCTGGCGCTGTGGCGGTTCCTGCTCGGCATCGACCTGGCCCGCCGGGTGTCGGCCCGGCTCTCCGCCCTCGACGAACCCCTGCTCTACCTGGTCGACGAGCCCCGGCGGCTCGGGCCCACCCTGGTCGATTCGCTGTTCGTGCGCCTGGTCGACGTGCCGAAAGCTCTTTCCGCCCGCCGGTACGCCACGGCGGTCGACGTGGTCATCGAGGTGACCGATCCGATCCTGACGGAGAACAACGGACGCTGGCGGCTCACCGGCGGCCCGGACGGGGCGGTTTGTGCCCGGACCGAGGATTCGGCCGACCTGGTCTGCTCGGTGACCGAACTGGGCGCCGCCTACCTGGGCGCCACCTCGATCGCCGGACTGGCCGCCGCGGGCCGGGTCCGCCAGCTGACCGGAAACGATCCGACCATCGCCTTCAGCTGGCACCGAAAGCCGTCCCCCACCGAGGTTTTCTGACCCCCACGGGCCACAGGGCGAGGCGGATCGGCTCCCTCCAGACGTGGGGAGTGATGGTTCTGCGGCGGCACGTCATCTCAGGAGGCAAACCGGCTCGCTTGGTGAGGCAGGGCGGCTCGCTTGGTGAGGCAGGGCGGCTCGCTTGGTGAGGCAGGGCGGCTAGCTTGGTGAGGCGGAGCGGCTCGCTTGGTGAGTTGGCGGGATTCGCTGAACCGAGCAGGAGCGCTGGTGCCTGGTGCGCGGCGCCGAGCGGAGGCGGCGGCTCGAGAGCGCGGGGAGCCGGGCACGGCGGCAGTGTGGAGGTGTTCGGGGGCGGGTGTGGCGGCGGTAACGTCGGCATCATGGACCAGCCCGAACGCCGTCGTCGTCGTGTGCGCCCTCCGTCCGGTGGGACGCCCGCGCCGCCCGCGGCTCCGGCGGTCCCGTCACCACCGCCGGGATCGGGCCCCGCGCCGACATCCGATCCGGCGACAGACACCCCGGTTCCCGGACCAGGGAAGGCACCGACTCCAGGACCGGCGACCACGCCAATTCCTGGCTCGGCGGCCACGCCGGTTCCTGGCCCAGCGACCACGCCGGCACCCAAGCCGGCATCTCCGCCGGTGCCCGGCCCCCCGGCGGTTCCCGTTCCCGGGCCTCCGCCGACCCCGGTTCCTGGACCTCCTTCGCCGGCCCCCGTTCCTGGACCCTCGCCGGCCCCCGTTCCCGGGCCTCCGGCGGCGCCGAGTCCTGGGTCGGCGGCATCCCCCGTGCCCGGACCAGGGGCGGCTCGGGTTCCCGGACCGGGGGCGACTCCCGGACCGGGGGCGACTCCCGGATCAGGGACGACTCCCGGATCGGTGACGGCTCTTGGGGCGACGACGACTCCGGTGCCCGGACCGGGGGTAGCTCCGGTTCCCGGACCGGGGACGTTTCCCGGACCGGGGGCAGTTCCCGGACCGACGGCGATTCCCGGACCGACGGCGATTCCCGGACCGACGGCGATTCCCGGACCGACGGCGATTCCTGGACCTGGGGTAGTTCCGGGGCCTGGGACGGCTCCGGGGACTGGGACGGCTCCGGTTCCGGTTCCGGGGCCTCCTATCGGGGCTGGGGCCGAGGCTGAGGCGTCGCGGCCGGCGCGGGCGAATCATCCGCGGCGGTCGAACGGGTCCTCCGGTGGGGACGACCGGGAGAACGAGCGTGGGCTGCGTGGGCTGGTGGGTTCCGGATCGTCGCAGGTGAGCGTGGGTGCGGCGCTGCGTGCCCGGGACGCTTCGCGGCCGTCGGACGACGATCTCGCCGAAGCGGAACGCAGCCTGACGATCGTGCGCCGCAACTGGCTGCCCCGCGAGGAACTCCCCCGACGCTGAGCCCACGGGGAGTCACCCAGCACGAAGAGCCTGCACGAATATCGGGAGCGCGGTGGCGGTGGAGGCGATTCCCGGCCGAGAGCAGGCCTCCTGAGCGGAACCGGAGTGAGCGAGCTACTGGCCCCGGAAGCGGCGGGCCGAAGCGAATGCCGACCGCGGCGGGCTGAAAGCGGCCGGCCGAAAGCGAATGCCAGAAGCGGCGGGCCGGCAGTGAGTTCCAAAGGCGGGCCGGAACCGATCACCAAGAGCGCGGCTGGAACCGAACGCCGGAGCGATGAGCGGAACCGAGCATCGGAAGCGATGGGTGGAACCGAACGCCGGGAGCGGTGGGTGGGAAAAGCCGGCCGTCGGTGGGACGGCCGGCCGGGAGTGGTGGGTGGGGCTGCGGGTCAGGGGGTGGGGGTGGACTGCGGGAGCTCGGGGAGTTCGCGGGCCACCTCGTAGTCGGCGAGCTGGCTGATGCGGCGGGCGTGGCGGTCGTTTCCGGAGAACGGGGTCGCGATGAACGCCTCGACGAACGCGGTGGCCTCGTCCAGGGTGTGCTGGCGGGCGCCGATCGCGATCACGTTGCTGTCGTTGTGCTGGCGGGCCAGCTCGGCGATCTCGGGCTTCCAGACCAGGGCCGACCGGACGCCGGGGACCTTGTTGGCGGCGATCTGCTCGCCGTTGCCGGAGCCGCCGATGACGATGCCGAGGGAACCCGGGTCGGCGACCACCTTCGCGCCGGTGTGGAAACAGAACGCCGGGTAGTCGTCCTCGGCGTCGTAGACGTGCGGTCCGACGTCCACCACGTCGTGCCCCTGCTTCGCCAGGTGGTTCACGAGATGGTTCTTCAGTTCGAAGCCGGCGTGGTCGGAACCAAGGTAGAGACGCATGTCGGGAAGTCTTTCAGAAGGTCAGGGCCGAACGCAGGGCGGACGCCACCTGATCAGCCGCGGCCCGTGCGGCGTCGATGGTGGCCAGTTTGCGGGCGAAACCGTGGTTCACCCCCATGTAGCGGGTGTGCACCACCGGAACACCCGCGGCGATCAGCGCGTCGGCGTAGTCGGCGCCCTCGTCGCGCAGCGCGTCGTACTCCGCGGTGATCACCAGCGTGGGTGGCATGCCGGACAGGTCGGCGACCGCGAGCGGCGCCACGTCGGGGGTGAGCCGGAGCATCGGATCGGGAACGAACGTCTCCCACGCGAGCCTCATCGACGCCCGGTCCAGGCCGTACTCCCCCAGCTCGTCGTACGACTCGGAGGAGGTCAGCGGGTCCAGGGCCGGGTAGATCAGCACCTGGTAGTCGAGCGGGGTGACCGCGTCCCGCTGGCGCCGGGCGGTGACCGTGGCGATCTGGCCGCCCGCGCTGTCGCCGCCGATCGCGATCCTGGCCGGATCCAGGCCCAGCTCCGTCCCGGACTTCCGCAGGTACCGCAACACGGTCTCAGCGTCGTCCACAGCGGCCGGGAAGACGTGCTCCGGAGCGAGCCGGTACCCCACCGACACCACGGCACAGCCGGACCGCTCGGCGACCCGGCGGCAGAACCGGTCGACCGTCTCGATGCTGCCGTAACACCAGCCGCCGCCGTGCAGGTAGACGAGCACCGGGCCGCCCACCCTGGTGGCGTAGAGACGGCAGGGCACCCCGTCGGCGTCGAAGTCGGCGACCACCGGCAGCGGCAGCGCCGGGCCGGTCTCGGCCTCGTTCGACTCCTCCATCGCGGCCCGCACCCCGAGCAGGCGCTGGTACGGGTCGGCGCTCAGTTCCTCCGAAGACGGCCGCCGCCTCAGCTGGGCGGCGGCCGTGACCTGCGGGTGCAACATCAGTCGATTTCGGCCAGGACCAGGCCGCCACGGGCCTTAGGGGTGAACCAGGTGCTCTTGCGGGGCAGCTTGAGCCGTTCCAGGTTCACTTCGACGAAGTCGTCGACGGTCACCGGCGCGATCATGATCGCCAGCTCGGCGCGGCCGGCGTCGACCTCGCCGCGCAACCACTCGACCGGGTAGTCCCCGCCGATGTAGGAGATCCGCTTGTCGCCCGGGTCGAGACCGAGCGCGTCCCGCAGCAGCACCCGCTCGACCAGGGCGTGATCCAGGTTCTCCACGGTGCTGCCGGCCGGATCGGACGGGAGCCCGATCGCGAACGTGCGGCCCCCCGCGTACACCTCGATCGTCCCTTTCGGGGGAAGCTGCGCGGCGCGCGGCAGCTCGGTGACCGTCGCACCGGCCGCGCGGAGCCGCTCGAGAAGGTCGTCGAGCTCGGCCGGGAGCTCGTTGATCAGGCGGTTGTAGGGCTGGATGAAGACCGAGGCGGGCGTGGTGACGACCGCCAGGAAGCGCTTCAGGTCGCCGGTCTGCGCGGCCAGGCTGCGGTGGTTGCCGTCGGCCACCACCAGCTCACCGCCGCCGGCCAGGGCCAGCAGCTTCTCCTGCTGCTCGCCGGGGCCGAGGGGCCAGATCGCGTGGGTACGCCCGGCGAAGTCCAGGTCCGTCGCGGCGGGCTCACCGGCGGCGTCGATGGCCTCGGCCAGCGCCGCGTGCAGCTCCTCGCCACGACCGGTCTGCAGCAGCAGGACCGGGGAGAGCAGGGTGCCGACCGACTCGGCCAGCGCGACCCGCTCGCGGACCTTGCTGATGAAGACGTCCTCGTTGCGGATGACCAGACCCGGCTCGTCGGCGCTGGTGGAGATCTGCCCGGTCTCCACCGCGCTCCACAGCCCGTAGGCGGGAGCCTCGCCCGGCGCGGATATCCGGTAGAGCACCACGACGTGCTCGGCCTGCCGGTACTTCTCCTCGGCCTGATCGCGCTGCAGTCGGACGACGGCGTCCGGCAGGGACTCGAGGAAGGACTTCCCGAGGGACTCGGGCGCGAGGTGCGGCATCTCGACGGCCAGCGCGCTGTGCGGGTTGGCCTTGATGATGTCGGTGATTTCGGCGTCGTCGGCGAACTCGTCGTAGTTCTGGGCCCCGGTGCCACCGTTGGTGATCCAGGCCCGGCTGATCGGGTGCACGACCGTCATGGCAGGCAACTTACCCGGCCTACCTGATGTACCCACCAACCGGCACGTTCCCTCGTGACCTGCCCAACTGGACGTTCAGGTGCTTGTCGACCGGCAGTTCGGCGGGCCGTGCCGTGACGGTCACCGGAGGAGCGAGCATAATCGCCACGTCAGGGGGCAAATCAGCCCAGATGCCACGCTGAACGCTGATGCTCGTTCCGACCGATGTGCTCTCCGGCATTACCGCCTCCGCTGGGGGTGAGTTGTACGTCACCCATCCAACGACGGATACCGAGCCGAGCATCGGTTTTTCCGGCGACCGCCACCGAACGGCAACTCAGTCGAAGATCGGGCCCAGCTCGCGACTGCGCTTGAGCTCGTAGAAACCGGGGGTGCCGGCGACGAGCACGACGCCGTCCCACAGCTTGCCGGCCGCCTCGCCCTTGGGCGCCGGAGTGATCACCGGGCCGAAGAACGCGACGGTCTCGCCCTCGTTCGGACCTGGGGCGTGGATGACCGGGGTGCCGACATCCGTACCGACCGGCTTCATCCCGGCGTTGTGGCTGGCCCGCAGCGCCTCGTCGCGGGCATCCGTGTGCCGGGCCTCGGCCAGGGACGGGTCGAGACCGACCTCGGCCAGGGCCTCCGCGTAGAGCTTCTGGTCCTGGATGTCGTACTTCTGCAGGTGGATCCGGGTGCCGAAAGCCGTGTAGAGGTCACGGAGCACGGCCGGGCCGGCGGTCTCGGCGGCGGCGATGCAGACCCGCACCGGGCCCCAGCCCTTGGCGAGCATCTCCTTGTAATTGTCGGGAAGTTCGTCACGGCCCTCGTTGAGCACCGAGAGACTCATGACGTTGAAACGGACGTCCAGGGGACGGACCTTCTCCACCTCCAGCAGCCAGCGGGAGGTGATCCAGGCCCATGGGCACAGGGGGTCGAACCACATGTCGACGGTCGCGCGCTCAGTCATTCTTCGATGATCCTCCCTTCCTGCGACCGGTCGGGGTGAGTTACGTCGCCGTGTCCGCATAGGCTTCGGGAAAACGCAGTCAGCTCGAAGGAGAGTGCACGTGGCCGGTGTTCACAACCTGACCCAGGTCGAGGCTGCGGAACGTAGTCGTCTGCTCGAAGTGACCGGGTACGACATCACCCTTGACCTGACCGACGGGCACGGCAACCCCGGCTCCGGCACGTTCCGGTCCACCACGGTCGTCACCTTCCGGTGCACCGAGCCGGGCGCGTCGACGTTCGTCGAGGCCGCCGCCGCGTCGATCCACTCGGCGACGCTGAACGGCGAGCCGCTGAACCTCGGTGGCTGGTCCCCGGAGACCGGTCTGCCGCTGTCCGGCCTGGCCGCCGAGAACGTGCTGGAGGTGTCCGGCGACTTCAAGTACTCGGCCAGCGGCCAGGGGCTCCAGCGCAGCCAGGACCCGGTCGACGAGGAGATCTACCTCTACACCCAGTTCGAGACGGCGGACGCGCAGCGCGCCTACGTCTGCTTCGACCAGCCCGACCTGAAGAGCGTGTTCACCTGGCACGCCACGGTGCCGGCGCACTGGAAGGTCGTCTCCAACATGCCGGTGGACTCCGAGGAGGAGTCCGGAGCCGGCGCCAAGACGGTCCACTTCACCACCTCGCCGAAGATGAGCACCTACATCACGGCGATCTGTGCCGGGCCGTACCACGAGGTCCGCGACTCGCACGACGGCATCGAGCTCGGTGTCTTCTGCCGCGCCTCGATGGCGCAGTACCTGGACGCCGACGACCTGTTCCTGGTCACCAAGCAGGGCTTCGACTTCTTCCACGAGAAGTTCGGCATCCGGTACCCGCTGCCCAAGTACGACCAGCTGTGGGTGCCGGACTTCAACGCCGGCGCGATGGAGAACTTCGGCTGTGTCACGCACGCCGAGGCGCACTACATCTTCCGCTCGCAGGTCACCGACTACGAGTACGAGCAGCGCGCCAACACGATCCTGCACGAGCTGGCGCACATGTGGTTCGGCGACCTGGTCACCATGCGCTGGTGGAACGACCTGTGGCTGAACGAGTCGTTCGCCGAGTGGGCCAGCCACTGGTGCAACACCGAGGCCACCCGTTTCGGTGACGCCTGGTCGACGTTCCTGTCGATCCGCAAGGCCTGGGGTTACCGCCAGGACCAGCTCTCCTCGACCCACCCGGTCTACTGCGAGATGCCGGACCTGGAGGCGGTCGAGGTCAACTTCGACGGCATCACGTACGCGAAGGGGGCCAGTGTCATCAAGCAGCTGGTCGCCTACGTCGGGCTGGACCCGTTCCTGACCGGTCTGCGGGCGTACTTCGCCAAGCACGCGTGGGGCAACGCCACCTTCGACGACCTGCTCACCGAGCTGGAGACGGCGTCCGGCCGGGAGCTGCGCAAGTTCGCCGCACAGTGGCTGGAGACCGCGCAGGTCAACACGCTGCGCCCGGTCGTGGAGATCGGCGCGGACGGCGCCTACACCAGCGTGGCCGTGCAGCAGGAGGCCCCGGCGGGCTATCCGACGCTGCGCACCCACCGGGTCGCCATCGGCCTGTACGACCTCGACGGCGAGCGCCTGGTGCGCCGCGACCTGATCGAGGCGGACGTGTCCGGGGAGAGCACCGAGATCACCGCGCTGACCGGGGTACGCGCCCCGGATCTGCTGCTGCTCAACGACGAGGACCTGACGTACGCCAAGTTGCGTCTGGACGAGCGGTCGCTGAACAGCCTGGTCCAGCACATCGGCAAGTTCGGTTCGTCGCTGCCGCGGGCGCTGTCCTGGGCGGCGGCGTGGGACATGCTGCGCGATGCCGAGATGGCGAGCCGGGACTACGTGGCGCTGGTCTGTGCCGGTCTGCCCGCCGAGACCGACATCAACCTGGCCACGGCCACGCTGCGGCAGGCCGCCACGGCGCTGGCCAGCTTCGCCGACCCGGAGTGGGCGCCGCAGGGCTGGGCGCAGCTGGGCCGGCTGGCCGAGGAGCGTCTCGCGGCCTCGGAGCCGGGCAGTGGCTGGCAGCTCACCTGGGCGCGGGCGTTCGTCACCGCGGCCCGGACGCCGGAGCAGGCGGCCGTGCTGCGCGGCTGGCTGTCCGGTGACGCCCGGCCGGAGGGTCTGGTGGTCGACACCGAGCTGCGCTGGTCGCTGCTGCAGGCGCTGGCCGCTCTGGGGGCCGCCGCCGAGTCGGAGATCGACGACGAGCTGGCCGCGGACAAGACGGCCAGTGGTGAGCGGGAGGCCGCGATCGCCCGGGCGCTGCTGCCGACGGCCGAGAGCAAGGCCCGGGTGTGGGCCGACCTGACCGGACCGGCGGCCCCGCCGAACTGGCTGAACCGGTCGCTGCTGATCGGTTTCCAGAGCACCCGGCAGGTGGACCTGACCGCGCCGTACGCCGCGAAGTTCTTCGACGTGGTGGCGGACGTGTGGGCCCGGTCGGACAGTGAGCCGGCGCAGGAGTTCGCCACCATGGCGTACCCGGTGTACCAGATCAGCGAGGAGACGGTGGCGCTCACCGAGGCCTGGCTGGCGCGGGAGGGGCACCCGGCGTCGCTGCGGCGGCTGGTGGCCGAGGGCCGGGACGGCGTGCTGCGGGCGCTGAAGGCGCGGGCGAAGGACCGTGCCGCGAACTGACCGGAAATGATCGTCAGGCCCGTCTCGCAGCGCGCGAGGCGGGCCTTTCATTACGCTGAGCCGGTGACGATGGTGAGCCACGGTTCCCCGGTGCGCTGGAGTGCGCCGGACGGGCGCTGGTCACGGCCCGACCTGCACCTCTTCCCACCGGACGGGCACCGCTACGAGATCCTCGACGGTGCTCTGCACGTCACCCCGCCGGCCGGGCCGCGGCACGACGCGACGGTCGAGGCGGTGGTGGCCACGTTGCGGGCCGCGGCGCCGCCCGGCTGGTGGGTGTGCAGCCGGCTCGGCATCGCGATGCCGGACAGCAGCCTGGTGCCGGACGTGACGGTGCTGCGGCCGCGGTCGTCCGGGGCGATCTGGGCGGATCCCCGGGACGTGGCGCTGGTCGTCGAGGTGGAGTCGGAGGAGACCCGGCGGTACGACCGGTTGCTCAAGCCGGCCGTTTACGCGGCCGAGGGCATCGGCGGGTACTGGCGGGTGGAGCCCGGGCCGGTCCTGCGGGTGTGCACGCTGGCGGACGGCGCCTATCTCCCGGGCCGCGACGTCGGGGCCGGGGAGCAGGCGGAACTCGATGTGCCGTACCCGATGAGGGTGGATGTGAGCTCGTGGAGCTGAGGATCAGCCCTTGCCGGCGTGGCTGGCGAGCTGGTCGATGCCGATCATCAGGCCGCCGGCCAGGTTGCCACCGGCGAACGTGCCGACCATGGAGAAGCCGGCCAGTTTCGCGTCCTGATCGGAGATCCGCTTGCGGGCCTCGGAACCGGTGACGATCTCCAGCTTGCACTGATCGGGTGACACCGCCATGAGCACCGAGCGCTCCGGGTGCCGGGTCCGCGCGTGCAGTTTCTCGGCGGACTCGCGGATCGGCTCCTCGAGCGGGCCGAGGTAGATGCTGAACTGCAGCCCCGTCACCTGGTCGGCGACGCGGAGCGCCTCGTCGAGGTGGATCAGCTGACGGGTCGTGAACGGACCGTCGGCAGGCTGCTCGAGCGGGGTGACCTCACCAACTGTCACTTGCGCCTCCTGTGGAACCGGGGCGGACGGGTGCGCCGGAGCTGTCCTCGATGATCAGCCCGGAGTGGCCGCCCCCAGCCGGGGTGACCTGCTGCGGCGTCGCGGAGAACCACATCGCCGGGAAGTCGAAGGGCCGGCCCGGGCGGTAACGCCGGGACGGCTTGGACCGGTCGGAGCCGGCGAACACGAGTGTCGCGATCGTTCCGATGATCGCTGCCGGAATGATCACGAAGACCAGAATGGTGCTGATTACTGACAACTGAACGCCCCCAGGCGCACGGTGACCCTACTTATTCCGAACATCAATCACCGTAGCGGAGCGCATGTCGTCCCGGACCGTCGGGTCTCGAACCGGGGTCTCACGCCGTCGGGATCTACGCGGAATGTGTGCCGGGGTGCGAAAATCACCCTCACGCGCCGTCCGCGTACTTTCCGTCGCGAACGGCAGGGAGGGGAACCCATGCGCACGTTCGTCCCGGCGGTCCTCACAGGCCTTTTCGCCGCCCTTTCGGGCGTCTCGCCGGCCTCGGCCGCGGCTGTCTTCGTCGAGATCAACCCCAGCACGGCCCGGGCCGGTGACGAGATCGCGCTGCGCGCGTCGTGTGACGACAACCTCAAAGCGGCGACGGTGACGGGCGAGCCGATCGGTTCGGTCACGGTCAACCCCGAGTTCGGGTTCCTGACCGCGACGGTACGAGTCCCGGCCGGCACCGGTTCGGGTGACTATCCGGTCCTGCTGAAGTGCCCCGACGGTGGCACCGCGACGGGCACCCTGCACGTGGTGGCCAAGGTCGAGCCGAGCCGCGGCCCGGCGACCGGGGGCGGGGGCACCGCTCCGGGAGCCGCCGGCCCGTTGCTGATCAGTGGCGGCCTGGCCGCGGTGCTGGCCGGTCTGGCGCTGGGCGCGGTGTCGTTGCGCCGCCGGGTCGGTTGAGGGGGCGGGCATGACCACACGGGGGAAGAGCCCACGGGTGCCGGAGTCGGTCGCCCGGAAACGTCCGGCCCAGGTGATCGTGGCGCCGCCACCCGGGTCGATCACCGGGCCGCTGCCGACACCGAAGTCGCTGCCGGGGCGGCCGTCGTTCCGGATCCCGCTGCCCCGCCGGGCGCCGAAACCCCGGCCGGTCCGCGGCAAGCGGGGCGGGATGGCGGGGATCGTCGCGTTCGTGCTGGTCTTCGTCGGGCTGTTCGCGTTCGGCCTGGGGCTCGGTTTCGCCACCGGGTTCGACATCGGCGGGCTGTTCCGCGGGCCGGACCAGCCGCCGCCGCGCGCGTTCCCGGTGCTGGACCCGTCCCGGCCGGAGCGGCTGGAGATCCCGGCGATCCGGGTGTCCGCGCCGATCCTGGACGTGGGCCTGGCCGGGGACGGTTCGGTGGACGTGCCGCCGCTGAAACGGCACAACGAGGCCGGCTGGTTCGAGGGCGGGCCGACACCCGGCCAGTTCGGGCCGGCGTTGATCGTGGGGCACGCGGACACCCGGACCGGGCCGTCGGTCTTCCACCGGCTGGACGAGCTGAAACCCGGGCAGGAGATCCGGGTCTCCCGGGCCGACGGGTCGCTCGCGGTGTTCGAGGTCAACTCGGTGGAGACGTTCGACAAGAGCAGACTGCCGGCCCAGCGGGTGTACGGCGACTACTCCCGCCCGTCGCTGCGGCTGATGACCTGTGGCGGGAAGTGGCTGGGCGGCGACGAGGGTTACGAGGACAACGTGGTCGTCTTCGCGTCGCTGGTGTCCTCGGCCTGAGCCGGCGCGCCGGCGGGTGTCAGGCGGCCTCGGCGACCGCGGACGGCAGGTCCAGCCAGTCCATCCACCGGGGATCCGGGGTCCGGTGGCCGAGGACCCGCCAGGCCACTCCGCGGGGAGCGGCGGGCGGGGCGTGCAGCCGCCAGCCGAGCTCGGCCGGGGTCTTGTCGCCCTTGCTGTGGTTGCACTTGGCGCAGGCTGCCACGACGTTGTCCCAGGCGTGCAGGCCGCCGCGGCTTTTCGGGAAGACGTGGTCGATGGTCTCGGCCGAGCCGCGGCAGTAGGCGCAGCGGCCGCCGTCACGGGCGAAGATGGCCCGGCGGGAGAGACCGACATGGGTGCGGTACGGCACCTTCACGTACCGCGTGAGCCGGACCACGGACGGGACCGGGAGGTTCTGATGGGCGCTGTGCAGGATGCCGTCCCCGTCGGAGACACACTCGGCCTTGGCTGTCAGGACGAGGATGGTCGCTCGACGCACCGATACGACGCACAGCGGCTCGTAGGTAGCGTTCAGGACCAACGCGGAAGAGCCAACCATGGGTCGTATGTCAGGCATCGCGATCACCCTTCCGGTGTCAGTTGCTTGTTACCGCTCCCGTAGCCCATGCGTGTGTGATTCGGGCCTCCCTGCCGGAAGGTCCGTGAGCCAATAGTCCCTGATGAATAACCGGATTGCCAGCACAATCTGTGGCCGGACGGTAAACGTCTGAGGTCTCCGCTCAGGTCGACCCGGTACCTTCTGTTCCCGTGTTCCTAGCCGCGACCCCCACCCCCACACCGTCGGTCTCCCCCGACGTGTTCGTCACGCCGGTCTGCAAGGACGACGCATTCTGCGCCCAGATCCTCACCTGGACGGGTAGTGAATGGTTCGCCACCAGCAGTTACGTCGTCCTGATCAAACCCGCTCGGATCATCGCGATCATCCTGGTCGCGATGCTGCTGCGCTGGCTGATCCACCGGGCCATCTCCCGGCTGGCGACGACCAGCTCGCGGGCCTCGATGCCGGCGCTGCTGAAGCCGCTGAAGGAGAAGGTGACGGTCACCGCCGAGGAGGGGACGTTCATCCCCGAGCGGCGGCGCCAGCGGGCCGAGGCGATCGCGTCGGTGCTGCGCAGCTTCGTCAGCGCGGTGATCTTCACGATGGCCGCGCTGCTGGTGATGGGCGAGCTGGGTTTCAACCTGGCCCCGCTGCTGGCCAGCGCCGGCATCGTCGGTGTGGCCCTCGGTTTCGGCGCGCAGAGCCTGGTCAAGGACTTGATAGCCGGTCTGTTCATGCTGCTGGAGGACCAGTACGGCGTCGGCGACACGGTCGACCTGGGCGAGGCCACCGGTGTGGTGGAGAGCGTCGGCCTGCGGATCACCACGGTCCGCGACGCCCGGGGTGTGCTCTGGTACATCCGCAACGGCGAGATCGTCCGGGTCGGCAACAAGAGCCAGGGCTGGGCCATGGTGGTGGTGGACATCCCGATCGGCTTCGTCAACTCGGAGGAGGCGATCGCGGTGCTGAAGACCGCCGCCGCCACCGTCGCCCACGATCCGGAGCACGAGGCGGGTTTCCTGGAGCCGCCGGACGTGCTCGGCGTCGAGCAGCTCACCGTCGAGGGCGCGGTGATCCGGACCATCGCCAAGACCACCGCCGACGGCCAGGTCTCGATCCAGCGCGACCTGCGCCGGGCGCTGACCGAGTCGCTGGAGACCTCCGGCCTGTCCGAGCGGATCGCGGCGTCCCGGCTGGCGCCGCGCAGCGCGGTCCCGCCGCCCTGGGCCGGTGGCCCGGAGGTCGTCCCGCCGCCCGCCGACGAGCAGCCGGGCGGCAGGGCCTGAGGCATGGCTGGCAGGATGGAACGGTGAGCGCACCCACCTTCTACGACGCCGTGGGCGGCGAGCCCACCTTCCGGCGCCTCGTCGACAAGTTCTACGAGGGCGTCGCGGAGGACCCGCTGCTGAAGCCGATGTACCCCGAGGAGGATCTGGGGCCGGCCGCCGACCGGCTCACGCTCTTCCTGATGCAGTACTGGGGTGGTCCGTCGACGTATTCGGAGAGCCGTGGTCATCCACGGCTGCGGATGCGGCACGCCCCATTCGTGGTCGACGCGGCCGCCCGGGACGCCTGGTTGCTGCACATGCGGGTGGCCGTCGACTCGCTGGAGCTGCCCGAGCAGTTGCGGACCCAGCTCTGGGAGTACCTGGAGCGTGCGGCGTACTTCATGGTGAACCGGCTGGACCCGGCGGAGCCCACGCCGTAACAGTGACTCCCCCGGCCGGTGGCTCGTTGATCGGATTGTCACTCACGATCCGGGGAGCCATCGCATGCACCGTCGTCTGCTCGCTGTCGCCGCCGTCGCGGCCGTCGCCGTTCCGGCGCTGGCCGTGGCACCGGCGGCGGCCGACGTCCACCACCCGACGGTGGTCTCCACCGATCCGGTGGACTGGACGCCGCACGTCTTGGACGGCACGGTGTGGTCGCTGGCGCTGGTCGGTGACACCGTCGTGGTGGGCGGGGCGTTCACCAAGGTCGCCGACAGCAGCCGGCGGACCACGTACGCCCGGAAGAACATCTTCGCGTTCGGCCTGAGCGACGGGCGGATCCGCACGTTCGCCCCGGAGGTGGACGGCGCGGTCTACTCGCTGGCGCCCGGGCCGGACCACTCGGTGTACATCGGCGGCGCGTTCAAGCACGTCAACGGCAACGAGCAGCGCGGACTGGCCCGGATGTCGCTGCTCGACGGCGGCCGGTACCCGACGTTCGCCGCCACGGTGAACTGGGGTGATGTGCGGACGCTCGTCACCCGGGGCTCCAAGGTCTACGCCGGCGGCACCTTCTCGGCGATCAGCGGCGTGCCGCGGGTCGGACTGGCCCGGATGGACGCGTACACCGGCGCGGTCGATCAGGCCTTCGACGCGAAACTCGCCGGGCCGGGCCTCAAACGGACCCGGGTGGAGCACTTCGACGTCTCCCCGGACGGGCGGAAGCTGATCGCCGTCGGGGCCTTCCTGAAGTCCGGGGGCGCGGACCGGACCCAGATCGCGCTCTTCGACACCGGCGGTCCGGGGGCGGTCCTGAGCAACTGGTGGACCGACGCGTTCAAGCCGACCTGCATGAAGGGCTTCGACACGTACCTGCGGCAGGTGAAGTTCAGCCCGGACGGCAACTACGTGGTGGTGGCGGCGACCGGGCGGGCCTCGTCGGCGCAGAAGCTGTGCGACGCGGCGGCACGGTTCGAGACCCGCGGCACCGGTGAGCAGAACCCGACGTGGGTGCAGCGGACCGGCGGGGACTCGCTCTACGCGGTGGCGATCACCGGGCCGGCCGTCTACCTCGGCGGGCACCAGCGGTGGTTCGACAACCCGTACGGCACCGACGGCAACGGGCCCGGCCCGGGCGCCGTCTCCCGGCCCGGCATCGGCGCGGTCAACCCGAACACCGGCAAGGCGCTGGAGTGGAACCCGACCAGGTCCCGGGGTGTCGGGGTGCGGACCTTCCTGGCCACCGCCGGCGGTCTGCTCGTCGGCTCGGACACCGACCAGCTGGGCCGCGAGTACCACGGCCGGATCGGCATGTTCCCACTCCGGTAACAGCCGTTCCCGCTCCGGTGACGAACGTCAGAGCAGGGCCCCTTCGTCGTGGAGCCAGTCCACGAACGAGGTGGCCACGGCGGCGCCGCAGTCGAGCAGCTCGACGAGCAGGGTGTCGTGGACGCCGGCGGCGAGCGGGACCTGCAGCTCGGCGTAGATCGGGAGCTGGCCCCGCTCGGTGGGGTCACCCACATAGGCCTTGCAGAACCGTCGGGTGTGGTTCCACTCGTTGACCACCCGGTAGGCCCGGTCGGCCCAGTCGGGTGGGACCGTCGCGTGTGGCCGGGCCCGCATCACCAGGATCTCGTCGTCCGGCCCCTCCAGGGTGAACAGCACCGCGTGCCGCTCCCACATGGCCAGGAGGCTGCCGCCGCCGTCGGCCAGGAACCGGATGTCGAGCAGGTCGAGCGCCTTACCGACCCGGGCGAGCTGCACCGGCAGGACCAGATCGGAGGATCCGCTCGCGGACAGTTCGGACGGAACTCCGGGGCGGCTGCTCGGCTCGCGCTGAGCCGGGACGCCGACACGGACGGTGCCGGCACTCTGCACCGCCACCTCGCCACCGGTGTCCGTCTGCTCGTTGCCCTCGGTGGATCCCGGGCGCCATGACCACCACGGCATCGTGTGCACCTCACTCCCCAACAGACCCACCGCTGGACGTTGCAGTGGATCCGAGGGCCGACGGTACCCGTACCGTTCCGGAAGGTCATCCCCCCAACGGGAGGGCGGGACCAGATGAACGATGCAAGGTCACCCTTTCGGGTTACCCACCATCGGCATAACGGTCAATTTGTGGACGCTTTGTCGCCACGCGACTCCATATGGTGCAGAAATTCCCACCCAGCCACCTGTCACGCGGACTCGCGCCTCCGCCGGTGCGGCGTCGCGCGGGCCGAGAAAACCCATCCGGGCGACCGCCTGGACGAGCCTCTGGGAGATCTGCACGGGCGCTCCGGAGTCCGGGGTGACGACCAGAGCGACATGATCGAGAAGGGCGTCGCGGACCGCCCGCTGCCCGACCGCGCGCCCGGAGACACCACTCGCGGTGACCTCCCGCAGGGTTCCGGCGGCGGCCGCGGCCAACCGGGCCAGCTCGGTGCCCGAGATCGATTCCACCGCGGTGCTCGCCGGGGGCGGCAGCGGCCAGCGCCAGAGGGTGTCCCGCCGCTCCGGCAGGGCCGTCCCGCTCGCGGCGAGGACGGCGAGCAGTTGCGCCGCGGAGACCGTGGCGTCACCCGGCCCGGGGCCGGCCACCTCACGGGTGACCAGGACGTCCCAGGGGAGGTGGGCCCAGAGCGCGGTACGGCCACCGGACGAGCGGAGCCGGACCGGTGCGGACGGATCGAGCCTGGTGAGCCGCGCCAGGAACGCGCCTGCGTCGGGAACCCCGAGCAGGCCGTGCTCACTCATGACCGGTTGACAATCATCAGGACACCTCGGTGTACGGCCGGAGGAAGTCACGCTCGGCGTCGGTCAGCCGGCGCGGATGCCCGTCGGCCAGGTTGTAGGGCACGCACACGGATTTCGCCCGGCTCGCCAGCACCCCGTCGTCGAACAGCTCGTAGGAGACGGTGAAGGCCGCGGCCCGCAGCTGGGAGACCCACATCTCGATGCGGACCGGGTCACCGAAGTCGACCGGCCGCACATAGTCGATCTCGTGCCGGGCGATGACGATGCCCTCCTCGAACGAGCCCAGACCGTGCTGCCGGGCGCCGACGAAGAACATCGCCACGCGCGCCTCCTCGTACAGGGTGAGGAAGCGCGCGTTGTTGACGTGCCCGTACGCGTCCATGTCGGACCAGCGCACGGGCACATCGAGGATGAAGCGCTCAGACACAGATCAGTCTCTGGTGAGCTTGCGGTAGGTGACCCGGTGCGGACGGGCCGCGTCGGCACCCAGCCGGTCGATCTTGTTCTTCTCGTACGCGTCGAAGTTGCCCTCGAACCAGAACCACTTGTCCGGCTCCTCGTCGGTGCCCTCCCACGCGAGCATGTGGGTGGCGACCCGGTCGAGGAACATCCGGTCGTGGGAGATCACCACGGCGCAGCCGGGGAACTCCAGCAGAGCGTTCTCCAGGCTGGAGAGCGTCTCGACGTCCAGGTCGTTGGTCGGCTCGTCGAGCAGGATCACGTTGCCGCCGATCTTCAGCGTCATCGCCAGGTTGAGCCGGTTGCGCTCACCGCCGGAGAGGACCTTGGTCGGCTTCTGCTGGTCCGGGCCCTTGAAGCCGAAGGCGGCGACGTAGGCCCGGGACGGCATCTCGACCTTGCCGACCATCATGTGGTCGAGACCGTCGGAGACGACCTCCCACAGCGTCTTGGTCGGGTCCAGACCGGAACGGCTCTGATCGACGTACGACAGCTTGACCGTCTCGCCGATCCGCACCGAGCCCTCGTCCGGCTGCTCCAGCCCGACGATGGTCTTGAACAGCGTGGTCTTGCCGACGCCGTTCGGGCCGATGATGCCGACGATGCCGTTGCGCGGCAGCGAGAACGACAGGTTGTTGATCAGCGTCCGGCCCTCGAAGCCCTTGGTCAGGCCGTTGACCTCGATGACCGTGTTACCCAGACGGGGGCCCGGCGGGATCTGGATCTCCTCGAAGTCCAGCTTCCGGGTCTTCTCCGCCTCGGCGGCCATCTCCTCGTAACGGTCGAGCCGGGACTTGCTCTTGGTCTGGCGGGCCTTCGCGTTCGACCGCACCCACTCGAGCTCCTCGGACAGCCGCTTCTTCATCTTGGCGTCCTTGCGGCCCTCGACGGAGAGGCGGGCGGCCTTCTTCTCCAGGTACGTGGAGTAGTTGCCCTCGTAGCCGATCGCCCGGCCGCGGTCCAGCTCGAGGATCCAGCCAGCCACGTTGTCCAGGAAGTACCGGTCGTGGGTGATCGCCAGGACGGTGCCCGCGTACTTCGCCAGGTGCTGCTCCAGCCAGCTGACCGACTCGGCGTCCAGGTGGTTGGTGGGCTCGTCGAGCAGCAGCAGGTCGGGCGCCTCGAGCAGCAGCTTGCACAGGGCGACACGGCGGCGCTCACCACCGGAGAGCTGGGTGACGTCGGCCTCCGGCGGCGGGCAGCGCAGCGCGTCCATCGCCAGTTCGAGCTTGGAGTCGACGTCCCACGCGTCGAGGTGGTCCAGCTCCTCCTGGAGCTTGCCCATCTCGTCCATCAGCTCGTCGCTGTAGTCGGTGGCCATCTGCTCGGCGATCGCGTTGAAGCGCTCGAGCTTGGCCTTCGTCTCGGCGACGGCCTCCTCGATGTTGCCGAGGACGGTCTTCTCCTCGTTGAGCGGCGGCTCCTGCGCGAGCATGCCGACGGTGTAGCCGGGCATCAGCCGGGCCTCGCCGTTGCTCGTCTTGTCGAGCCCCGCCATGATCTTGAGCAAGCTGGACTTACCGGCGCCGTTCGGGCCGACGACACCGATCTTGGCGCCCGGCAGGAAGCTCAGCGTCACGTTGTCGAGCACGACCTTGTCGCCGTGCGCCTTGCGCGCCTTTTCCAGGACGTAGATGTACTGGGCCACGGTGTGCCCTACCTCCGAGATCGTGGATTGTCGTGCCGGGATCAAAGGACAATCTTTCCACTACCGCCGCGGAGCCGTTCGCCCAACCCCGGTCGGTGTCACTCCGGGACGACGTCCTGCTCCTCGACCCGGCCGTCGGTGTGCGCGACGACCAGCCGTTCGCTGTTCACTGTGAAGGTGGTGCCGTCGGTCGGGGCGGTCGCGGTGAACGTGCCGGCGCCGTCGTGCGAGACCCGCTGCAGGAACAGCGCGGTCTTGTTCTCCACCCACGGAGCGTCCGCCCCGCCCTTGTTCGCGTGGTAGAAGAGGTCGCCGACGTCGTCCTGGCAGATCCAGATGACCGTGCGCTTGGCCGTCCGCACCTGCAGGACCTCTCGCAACTCACCGTCCGCGCCGAATTGCCGGCCCATTTTCTGGGTACGTTCCAGGCAGGGCTCCCCCGCCGGGAGGAGCGAGATGGTCGAGTTCTGTTCCGGTTGCGGCTCCGTCCTCCCGGACCGGTTCTCGGCGAGGAGGTAACCGCCGCCCATGCCGATGATCGTCAGCAACGCCGTGGTGATCACCACAGGTATGAGCAGCGGCTGCCGTTGCTGGGAATGATCATCATGCGGGGTCACCGGCACAGGATGACACCCCGCCCCAACCCGGTCCATCACCGTCGATTCCGGTGGCGGACCGGAGCCGGTGAGAAAGCGAGAGCTTACGCACAGTAGGCTCACGTTGGGAACAGAAACCACTCGGAGGTGTACTCAGCGTGGCCCAACGAAGTTCCTTCGTCGTCGTCGCCAACCGTCTGCCCGTGGACGAGGTAACTACGCCGGATGGTGAAAAGCAGTGGCGGCCCAGTCCGGGCGGCCTGGTCACAGCCCTGCATCCGGTCCTGGTGGAGCACCAGGGCACCTGGATCGGATGGGCCGGCGGGACGGGTGAGGCACCCGAGCCGTTCGACCTCGAGGGTATCCACATCCACCCGGTTCCACTCAGCGACGAGGAGCTGGAACGCTACTACGAGGGTCAGTCCAACGCGACGATCTGGCCGCTCTACCACGACGCGGTCGAGACCCCGGCCTACAAGCGGCGCTGGCGCGACACGTACCGCCTGGTCAACCGTCGTTTCGCGGAGGCCGCCGCGGAGGTCGCCGACGAGGGCGCGACGGTCTGGGTGCAGGACTATCAGCTCCAGCTGGTTCCGGCGATGCTGCGGGAGCTCCGGCCGGACCTGAAGATCGGCTTCTTCCTGCACATCCCCTTCCCGCCGATCGAACTGTTCATGCAGATGCCGTTCCGGTCCGAGATCCTGCGCGGGCTGCTCGGCGCCGACCTGGTCGGTTTCCAGCAGCGGCTGGCCGCGCAGAACTTCGTCCGGCTGGCCCGGCACCTGCTCGGGCTGCGCTACACCGGCCAGTCGATCCAGGTCGACGGGCGCGAGGTCAAGGCCGGCGCGTTCCCGATCAGCATCGACACCAAGGAGATGGAACGGCTCGCCGCCGACCCCGCGGTGCAGGCCCGGGCCAAGCAGATCCGGGCCGAGCTGGGCGATCCGAAGACGGTGATCCTCGGCGTCGACCGGCTCGACTACACCAAGGGCATCGAGCTGCGCCTCAAGGCGTTCCGCGAGCTGCTCGCCGACGGCAAGCTCAACGCCGGCGAGGCGGTGATGATCCAGGTCGCCACCCCCAGCCGGGAGCGTGTCGAGCACTACCAGACCCTGCGGGTGAAGGTGGAGCGCGAGGTCGGCCGGATCAACGGCGAGTTCGGGCGGGTCGGCACCCCGGCGGTGCACTATCTGCACCAGTCGGTCGACAAGCAGGAACTGGCCGCGATGTACGCGGCGGCCGACGTGATGATGGTGACGCCGTTGCGTGACGGCATGAACCTGGTCGCCAAGGAGTACATCGCCTGCCGCGGTGACTCCGGTGGCGCGCTCGTGCTCAGCGAGTTCGCCGGGGCGGCCACCGAGCTGCGCCAGTCGTTCCTGTGCAACCCGCACGACCCGGACGGGGTGAAGGACGCCCTGCTGCGGGCGGTCACCGCCGAGCCGTCCGAGCTCAAGCGCCGGATGCGGGTGATGCAGCGACACCTGCGCACCCACGACGTCGCCCGCTGGGCGCACACGTTCCTCGACGAGCTGGGCGTGGGCGAGAAATAGGTTCACCGCGAGGGCGCCGGGCCGGCTTCGGCCCGGCGCTTCTGCACGTCAACGTCAACTACAGCTGCGCGGGTACGGTCGCCTCGCTCACGACGTCACCGATCACCACGACCGCGGGCGGACGGATCCCGGCCGCCTTCGTCTCCGCGGCGACGCTCCCGAGGGTGCTGATCAGCGACTTCTGGTGAGCCGTCGAACCCTCCTGCACCACCCCGACCGGTGTCGACGGCGACCGGCCCTCGGCGATCAGCCGCTCCGCGATCACCGGCAGGTTCTTCAGGGCCATCATCAGCACCACGGTCCCCCGCAACCGGGCCACCGCCGGCCAGTCGACGAGCGAGTCCGGGTGATCCGGCGGGATGTGGCCGGAGATCACGGTGAACTCGTGCGCCACCCCACGATGGGTGACCGGGATGCCGGCCAGTGCGGGCGCCGCGATCGAACTGGTCACGCCCGGCACCACCAGCACCGGGATCCCCGCCTTCGCACAGGCCTGGGCCTCCTCACCGCCCCGGCCGAAGACGAAGTTGTCGCCGCCCTTGAGCCGGACCACGAACCGGCCCTGCCGCGCCCGGTCCACCAGGATCCGGTTGATCTCCTCCTGCGCGGCCTGCGGACCGTACGGGATCTTGGCGGCGTCGATCAGCTCGACCTCCGGCCGCAGGTCACCGAGCAGCATGCCGGGCACCAGCCGGTCGGCGACCACCACGTCGGCGGCGGCCAGCAGGCGACGGCCCTTGACCGTGATCAGCTCCGGGTCGCCGGGACCGGCGCCGACCAGGGCCACCCCGGTCAGCTCCGGCGCGGCCGGTGGGGACGCCTCCAGCACCCCGGCCACCATGTCGCGGACCGCCATCGCCCGGCGGCGGTCACCACCGTCGGTCACCGCCACCGTCACCTGGCCGTGCCTGGTGACGGCCGGGGTCCAGGCCGTCGCCGCGTCGCGGTCGTCCGCGCGTACACAGAAGATCCGGTGTTGCTCTGCCGCGACGCTGACCCCGGCCGCGGCCTCCGGGTCGTCGATCGCGACATGGACCAGCCAGGCACCCTCGACGTCGGCGGGCGCGAAGCGCCGCGGCGTCCACACCGCACGGCCGGCGTCGACGTGCCCCTGCAGGGTGGGGGTCAGCTCGGGCGAGACGATCTCGACCCGCGCGCCCGCCGCGATCAGGGCCGGCACCCGGCGGGTGGCGACCGAGCCACCACCGACCACCAGCACCCGGCGGCCGTCCAGGCGCAACCCCAGCGGATAGATGCTCATATCTCCGACACTCCCGCGCTCTCGTCCCGCACTCCCGCGCCCGTCGCCGCTGACCTCGCGCTCACTTCCCCGCCACTCACTCCACCGGCCCTGGTGCTCACGTCGCCGGCACCCCGGCGGGCCTTCACCTCGCCGGCACGCTGGCCGGCTCTCACTTCTCCGAGACCCCGGCCGCGTCGAACGTCGCCACCTCGTGCAGCACGCGGACGGCGGCCGTCACGATCGGCAGGGCCAGCACCGCGCCGCTGCCCTCGCCCAGGCGCATGCCCAGGTCGAGCAGCGGTTCCAGACCGAGGTGGGCGAGCGCGACACCGGCGCCGGGCTCGGCCGACCGGTGCCCGGCGACCATCGCGGCCACCGAGTCCGGGGCGAACGCGGCGGCCGCCACCGCGGCCGACGTCGCGATCACCCCGTCGATGACCACCGGCACCCGGGCCGCCGCCGCGCCGAGGATGAACCCGGTCAGCGCGGCGTGCTCCAGACCGCCGACCGCGGCCAGCACCCCGAGCGGGTCGGCCGGGTCGGGCGCGTGCCGCTCCAGCGCCGCGGTCACCACCGCGATCTTGTGGTTGAGGGTCTCGTCGTCGATGCCGGTGCCCCGGCCGGTCGCGACCCCCGCCGAGACGCCGGTGAACGCCGCCACCAGCGCCGCCGCCGGAGTCGTGTTGGCGATCCCCATGTCGCCGGTGAGCAGCGCTTTCGCCCCCTGCTCGACGAGCGCGCCGGCGACTCGGATGCCGACCTCGACCGCGGCCAGGGCCTCCTCGCGGGTCAGCGCCGGACCGGCCGTCATGTCCCGGGTGCCGCGCCGCACGTTCGCGTCCAGCAGGTTCGCGCCACCGTGCAGCGGGATCTTCACCCCGACGTCGATCACCATCACGTCGGCGCCGGTCTGCCGGGCGAACGTGTTGACCACCGCGCCGCCGGCCACGAAATTCGCCACCATCTGAGCGGTGACCTCCTGCGGCCACGGGCTCACCCCCTGGGCGTGCACCCCGTGGTCACCGGCGAAGACCGCGACCGTGGCCGGCTCGGGCAGCGGCGGCGGGCACACCCCGGCCAGCCCGGCCAGGCGCACCGACAGCTCCTCCAGCGCACCCAGCGAACCGGCCGGTTTGGTCAGGCGCAGCTGCAGCTCACGGGCGGCGGCCATGGCGGGCTCGTCGGCCGGGCGGATGGCCGCCAGGGTGGTCTCCAGCGTCACGGTCGCTCCTCGATCACTTCGCGCAGATTCTGTACGAATCGGTCTGTGGTGGCAGTGTCGCGCACCGCGATCCGGAGCCAGTCCGGGCCCAGGCCCGGAAACGTGTCGCCACGACGCACGGCGTAGCCACGTTTGCGCAGATCAGCGCGGATTCGGTCGGCTTCTGCCAGGCGTACCGCAACAAATGCCGACGCCGGATCACCGGCAACCGTGACGCTCGGCACTCGCCGCAACCGGTCCACCAGGTGGTTCCGCTCCACCGTGAGGCGCGCGGCGATCTCGCGTTCCGCGGCGATCGCGACCGGCGACGCGCACGCCCGCGCCGCGGCCAGCGCCGGGGTCGACACCGCCCAGAGCGGCTGCGCGGCGGCCAGGCGGCGCAGCAGGTCGGCCGGGCCGAGCGCGTACCCGATCCGCAGTCCGGCCAGCGCCCACGTCTTGGTCAGGCTGCGCAGCACCACCAGGCCGGGCAGGTCACGGCGCTCGGCCAGGGACTCCGGTTCGCCGTCGTGCCCGGCGCGCCAGGTGGTGTCGGCGAAAGCCTCGTCGACCACCAGGACCCGGCCCGGCCTGGCCAGTTTCGCCAGGTCGGAGGCGGGGTGCAGAACCGAGGTCGGGTTGGTGGGGTTGCCGACGAAGACCAGATCGGCGTCGTCGGGGATCGTCGCGGGGTCGAGGCGGAAGCCGTCCTCCTCCCGGAGAATGACACGCTCCACCTCGTGGCCCGCGTTACGCAGAGCCGCTTCGGGCTCGGTGAACTGCGGGTGCACCACCACGGGGCGCTTCTTCTCTTTCAGCGCCTGCGCGAGGAGCACAAACGCCTGGGCCGCGCCGGCGGTGAGGAGAACCTCTTCGCGATCCCGTTCATGGCGATCTGCTACTGCTTCGGTAGCCGAGTCGGCATTCGGGTAAGCGGCCAGCGTGGCCATCGACTCCGTGATCGGGGCCGAGAGCCAGTCCGGCATCGGCTGGTGGCGCACGTTGACCGCGAGATCGATCAGGCCCGCCCCCACTTCGGCGTCACCGTGATGATCGAGGTCGAAACTCATGGGGCTCAGCATGCCGGACGGTGGAGCACGCCACATATCGGCCGTTCCGTCCGAACATGAGGCCTTTTGCCATACCGTCAGAGGGTGACGAGCCGACACCTGACCGTAGCCGGACGCGTGGCCCTGCTGATCCGGGCCGGACTCATCGCGGGGCTGGTCGTCACCGGGCTCACCTACCCGTTCGCCGCGCTGGCCGGGATGGGTGTCAAGGTCGGCTCGGAA
Organism: Actinoplanes couchii; assembly: GCF_016862075.1. GTDB lineage: Bacteria > Actinomycetota > Actinomycetes > Mycobacteriales > Micromonosporaceae > Actinoplanes > Actinoplanes couchii. The sequence goes on from NZ_BOMG01000052.1 coordinate 35,681, forward strand.
GCCCTGGAGAACATGCCCGAGCGGCTCACCGAGACGGCGCCGGCACAGTCCACCTACGTCTACGCCAACGACGGCAAGACCCTGCTCACCATGTTCTACGAGGAGCACCGCAAACACGTCGACCTGGCGAACATGTCGCCGTTCATGATCAAGGCGATCGTGGCGGCCGAGGACAACCGCTTCTTCGAGCACCACGGCGTCGACGCCAAGGGTGTGGCCAGGGCGTTCGTCGCCAACCAGAAGGCCGGCGGGGTCTCCCAGGGCGCGTCCACGCTGACCATGCAGTACGTGCGGATGGCCCTGCAGAACAGCGCGCGCACCCCGCAGGAGGCGCTGGAGGCCACCGAACAGACCGCGGCCCGCAAACTCCGGGAGATGCGGCTCGCCATCGAGGTAGAACAGCGGCTCAGCAAGGAGGAGATCCTCGAGCGGTACCTGAACGCCGCGTACTACGGGCATCGCGCCTACGGCGTCTACGCCGCCTCGCAGGTCTTCTTCTCCAAGTCTCCGCGCGATCTCACGCTGACCGAGGCGGCCCTGCTGGCCGGGCTGGTCAAGGCGCCGTCCGCCTACGACCCGGCGACCAAGGACCGCAAAGCCGCGACCGAACGCCGCAACTACGTGATCGACCAGATGCTCAAGATGAACGCGATCACCGCCGAGCAGGCCGTCAGCGCCCGGCGTTCCAAGATCAAACTCAAGTTGAGTACGCCGCCGAACGACTGTGTCTCCGTCTCGTCGCGCCACAACGACTGGGGATTCTTCTGCGACTACTTCAAGAGCTGGTGGCGTGAACAACCCGCCTTCGGCCGCAACCCCCTCGAGCGGGAGGAGAACCTGCGGCGCGGCGGCTACCGCATCGTCACCTCCATCGACCCCGCCATCCAGCGGTACGCGATGAAGAACGTCCTCGGCAAGGAACGCCGTGGCAGCGCGTTCGCCCACGGACAGGTCGTCGTTCAGCCCGGCACCGGGCGGGTCCTCAGCATGGCCGTCAACCGGCGGTACTCCCTCGACCAGTCCGCCAACGGCCGGCACAGCGACTGGCGGCAGGACCGGGACGTCAAAGGCAACTACCCGAACACCGTCAACCCGCTGCTCGGCGGCGGCGACATGGCCGGTTACCAGGCCGGCTCCACCTTCAAGATCTTCACGATGCTGGCCGCCCTGGAAGAGGGCATGCCGCTGTCCACCACGTTCTATTCACCGCAGCGGTACGTGTCCCGCTACATCACCGCACCCGGCCCCGCCACCTGCGGCATCCACTGGTGCCCGAAGAACTCCAGCGAATCCATGACCGGCAACCAGTCCATGTGGAGCGGCTTCGGCAAATCCGTCAACACCTACTTCGTGCAGCTCGAACAACGCGTCGGCGCGGAGAAGGTGGTCCGGATGGCGGAACGGCTCGGCCTGCGCTGGCGCACCGCCATCGACAAGAAACTCGCCACCAAGGAACACGCCTCCGAATGGGGCGCCTTCACCCTCGGCGTCAGCGACGCCACCCCCGTCGAGATGGCGAACGTCTTCGCCACGCTGGCGGCCGAAGGAAAATACTGCGAGCCGTTGCCGGTGGTCAGCATCCGCAACCCCGACGGCAGTCACGCCCTGTATCAGAAGCGGCTCATCGCCGCGCCGCGCTGCCATCAGGAGGTGAAGGTCAACGTGGCCCGGGCGGCCACCGACGCGGCCCGATGTGTCACCGGATACGGCTCGGCCCGCGGCAGCTGCGGCGGATGGGGCACGTCGGAGATGGTGTACGGCACGCTGGGCCGCCCGGTGGCCGGAAAGAGCGGAACCACCGACGGCAACAAGACGGCCTGGTTCAGCGGTTACACCCCGCAGCTGGCCGCATCCGCCTTTGTCGCCGACCCCGACAACCCGGAACACGTGGTCGGTTCGGGCCGCTCGACGATGTCCAAATACACCGTGGCCCAGACCTTGCGGGACGCCCTGAAGGACAAACCCCGAGAGAACTTCAAACCCCCCACCGACAAGTACGTCTGGTAACCGGCCGGCCGTGGGTCAGGCCGCTGACGGGTAGTGGCGGGGGCGGCGCCAGGCTGGATTGCGGCCGGACAGGGCCACCGTCTGGAGCAGGATCTCTTCCGACGGATCGACCTGGAGTCCCGGGCTGCCCTCGGGTGGGGACTGGGCCAGGAACTCCGCCAGCGTCTCCAGGACCCTCGGGTCCGCGGCGAAATCCTGGCCGGTGGCTCGGGCCAGATCCCAACCGTGGATCACCAGCTCGGTCATGGCGATCGTGCCCATCGTCGTGGCCGGCAGGGGCACGCCGGCCGTCTGGGCCGTGCCTGTCCAGGCTGCCGGGTCCTTCCAGGCGATGGCCAGGTCGGCCAGCAGCACCGGGAGACGGCTGCGCCAATGGGGGGACAGGCCGGCCACCGATGGTCGTGGTGGGCCGCCGCCGGCACCGGGATCGCCGGTGCGCTTGCGGGCGGCCAGGGTGAATACCAGGGCCTGGCCCATCAGGTGGTCCAACAGAGCCGCGACCGGCCACTCCGGGCACGGTGTCCGTGCGGTGAGATCACGGCTGTCCACACCCAGCAGCAGCGCTCTGATCTGACGAACCGGCGGGTCGAAATCCAGCGGCACACGATCGGCCACGATCATCCTCCTTCGGTTGTCGTACGCCTCACGATAAGAGGGAGGTACGACTCTCTCCGGACCCCGATTTCCGCTTTCGCACGCAGGGCCGTTTCCGACGGCCAGCATCAATACGCAGGTTCCCGGCGGTGGCTGGGAAACCCTGACATCTGCTGCGGACCGGGCTGTGGTTTCGGGACGGCTCAGTCCTGGGTGCCGGGGACCGCGGGCATGCCCTGGCGCTGGTTGTCCGGCACACCGTTGCCGGGCGGGAACGTGCCGCCGGGAGGTGTTCCGTTACCGGGGAAGTTCCCGTGGTTGGGCGGTGCACCGGGACCGGGGAAGCCACCCGGGCCGGAAGGGGAACCTGGACCGGGAAAGCCGCCGGGCGTTCCCCCGTGGAACGGCATCACCTGCGTGGGCATGCCTTGGAGGGTCTCGTCCGCGCTGGAGGAACCCGGGCCGCCGAAACCTCCGGGGCCGTTGGCGCCGGGATGGTTGTTCGGGCGGCCCATCGCCGGGTCGAACGGGGCCGGGCCGGATCCGGCGTGATCGGCAGGGATCCGGCCGGGGCTACCCAGGTCGAACACGTCAGGACCGAGTCGGTTCTGGTCCGCGAAGCCGTCGTGGCCGGCACGGTTCTGGTCGGGGAAACCGTCGTGGCCGGGGCGGTTCGGGTCGGGGAAACCGGTGCCGGAATTGCCGGAGTTGGGGAAACCTGAGGGCTGCTCTCCCGCGGGCGGGAACGGCTGGGGCGCGTCGTTCGACGGGCGGAAGTCGGCGGCCTGACCGTTGCGGGCGGGGCGGTGGGGCCCGGGACCCGACGGGGCCGGGAAGTCGGGGCCACCGAATTCGGGGCCTCCGGAGTAGGCGGCTTCCGATCCGTTCGGCGGCTGGAAGCTCGGGCCTGCTCCCGGCGTACCGGAAAAGCCTGAGACCTGGCCGGAACGACCCGGGAAACCGGAGACCGGACCGCCCTGGCCGGAGGGACCGGGACCGGAATGGGGTGGGCCGGCGAAGCCGGGGCCGGTGCCCGCCGGGCCGGGGAAACCGGGACCGGAGAACGCCTGGCCGGGGAAGACCGGGCCGGGGAACTCGGAGCCGGATGAAGAGCCGGAGGACGAGCCGGAGGAATCCGCGTCGACGTAGTCACGGTCGGTGAACTCCGGGCCGGAGAAACCGGGGCCCGAGCCTCGGGGGCCGGAGACGACCTCGCCCGAGACGATCTCGCCGGTGATGACCGGGCCGGACGCCACCGACGTGGCCCGGGTCGGAGCGTTGTGGCTCGGAAAGACCGTCTGCAACGGCTGGGCCGACGTCGCCCTCGGCGCCTGGCCCGCCGGAGCCCCCTGCGGCGACCCGGACTGGCCGGGCTTGGACTGGCTGGGCACCTGCTGGTTCGGCACGGACGGGGAAGCGTGACCGTTCGGCTGCTGGGACTGGGCGCCCTGCGGGCCCGCGTGGGCGGCGGACACCAGACGGCGGGCGATCTCCGGCGCGGCGGCCCAGTGCAGGCCCAGCTGGGAGGCGTGCACCTGGCGCCAGACGAAACCCTCCGGGTTGCCGCCGGACCAGGTCCAGGCCGGGTTGGCACCGGCCCGCGGGGTGACGACCGCCCGGTGCTGCTTGTAACCGGTGATCCGGGCGCCCGCCGGAGCCAGCACCGACGTGCCGGGAGCGGTGGCCTCACGGTAACCGGCGACGGTCTGCTCGCTGGTGGTGGCGGTCGCGTCGAGGACGCCGCACATCGGACGGCCGTCCAGCTCGTGACCCAGCCACGGCAGGGCGACACCCTCGGCGACGATCGGCCAGCCGTCCCGGGCGAACTGCGCGATCGCCGCGTTGAGGCGACGGTTGGCGGACAGCTCCTCCGCGTACCCCTCGGGCAGACCGGCCCCCACGATCAGCCCACGGGTGCCCGGCGGCAGAGCCTCGTCGCGCAGCGGGTCGACCACCGCGACATCGGCGCCCGCGGCGGTGAGCAGCTCGGCCGTCTCCACATAGGTGTAGGGGGCGCCCTGACCACCGGCCAGCGCGATCACCGGGCGCTTGTCGAACACGACGCCCTCGCCGGCCGCCTCCGCCGGAGTCCACAGCGGGCCGGGGATCGGCGGCGCGGACGTGGCCAGCGACATCAGCCGGTCCATGTCGAGCGAACCCGAAACAGCCTCACCCAGGCGGCGTACGGCCCGGCCGGCCTCGACGGTCCGGTGCGCGACCGGGACCAGCCCGTGCGTACGTGCGGGAAGGACGTTGGGCAGGTCACCACGGTGCAGGGCGCCGAGCACCGGCATGCCGATGTCGTCCATCGCGCTGCGCAGCATCTGCTCGTGCCGGTCGGAGGCAACCCGGTTCAGGATCACGCCGCCCAGGTGCACCATCTCGTCGAACATCCGGAAGCCGTGCACCAGCGCGGCCAGCGAATGGCCCATCGCGGCGACGTCCACCACCAGGACCACCGGAGCACGCAGAGCGGCGGCGACCGAGGCGGTGCCGTCGACCTCGGGCTGGCCGGTGAGACTGTCGAACAGGCCCATCGCGCCCTCGATCACCGAGACCTGGGCACCGGACGCGCCGTGCGCGAACAGCGGCGCCACCCGCTGGGCGCCGACCAGACGAGGATCCAGGTTGCGGCCGGGGCGACCGGCGGCAAGACCGAGGTACGCGGCGTCGGTGTGATCCGGGCCGACCTTGAAACCCGCCGTGGGGATGCCACGGCCACTGAGCGCGGCGAGCAGGCCCACGGCGATAGCTGTCTTGCCGTGGCCCGACGACGGCGCGCTCACGACCAGACGAGGCTGGGCGGTGATCAATGTCTCCCCCGAGGTTTCCGCAGGCGGCTGCCACGTGTTCATCGACTGCCGGAGGTCGCAGACTACCTGGCTGCGGCGGGAGGCACCCGCTGGCCGGGTAGCCTCAGGGGGTGTACCGGTTCCTGCTGACCCCTCGCTGGCTGGGTGCGGCCGCACTCACCGTCGTCGCCTCCGCGGTCATGGTCGTGCTCGGCAACTGGCAGTTGCACCGATATCAGGAACGAACCGGCATCAATCAGCGTATCGAAGCGGCGGCCGGCGTTGACGCGGTGCCGCTCAGCTCCGTGATGGGCGCACCGGCCGTCGCCGGCACCGCCGGACCCAACGCCGGCAAGTCCGTGGCCTGGACAAAGGTCACGATCAGCGGTCGGTACGACCCGGCGAACGAGATTCAGGCCCGCGGTCGTACGGTCGGGGCCGAGGTCGGTTTCGAGATCGTCACGCCGTTGATCCTCGACGACGGGACAGCGGTCCTGATCGATCGCGGCTGGGTGCCCGCGCCGGCCGGCGGAGCCCTGCTGTCACCCGAGGTCCCGGCCGCGCCGACCGGGCGGGTGACGGTCGTCGGCAAGATTCACCTGTCGGAAAGTAGACCCGCTCCGGTGGAACGGCGTGACGGTCGTCTCGACACCCGCCGGATCAACCTGCCGCGCCTCGCCACCGAACTTCCCTATCCGGTGTACGGGTCGTACCTCCTGTTGACCGAGCAGACCCCCGCCGCGGACCCGGCCTTCGTGCAGATCCCGAGCGCGCACGAGGACGCCTGGCAGAACGGGGGCTACGCCGTCCAGTGGTGGATCTTCTCGGGGATGGTCTTCGTCCTGTACGGGTGGCAGGCCCGGCGGGAGGCCCTGGAACGTGCCGGGGGGCCGTTGGCCGGCACCCGCTCCGCAAAGGCGGAGCAGCCCCTCGACCGCGTCGCGGCGGCTGACGCCCGCGCTGCCGCTCGTGCTGCTTCTTCTGCCTCTACTTCCGGTGACCGCGTTGCTGAGGCCGATGCCCGGGATCGGGCGGCGACGGTGACCGCGGAGCGTTCGGACGGCACCGAGCGTCGCCTCGCGGCGCCGGACGACGCCGGTTAATGTCTCGGGCATGACGTTCCCGCAGGGTGATCCGTGGGGCCCGCCCACGCCCCCGCCGGAACCCGCGACCCCGGGTTCCCCGATGGCGGCGGCCGGCCCGGTGATCGTCGAGATAGCCGAGATACAGATCACCTCGACGCTGGTGCGCACCCCGGTCGGCGATCTGCCGCTGGCCGGCTCCCGCTGGCAGGTCGCCGACCACTGGATCTCCCAGCGCCGCACCCCCACCTGGGCGAAGATCGTGGCCTTCGTCGGCATGTGCCCGACCGCGTTCCTGAGCCTGCTCCTGCTGCTGGTCAAGGAAACAGTCCCGCAGGGAACGATGCACGTCACAGTCACCAGCGGCCCGCATCAGTACGTCGCCCGCATCACCCTCCACACCGAGAACGACGTCGCCACACTCAACCAGCAGGTCAACTACGTCCGCAGCCTGGCCGCCCTGTAGCCCGCACCTTCAGCCGACCGCCGACCGCCACCGGAAGCCGCCATGGCAAGTGTCCGGCGGTGAGAGTGGGGACGAGCCGCCCGGCAGGGCCAGACCGACAAGGGCACGATCGAGCCACCCGGGCCAGGTCAGAGCACGGCAAGGACGGACGAGCCCGGACAGCCGGACCGTGGTGAGGGCGGTTCGGTCTGCCAGGCTCAAGTCGGTGGGGGTGGGTGGGCTGCGTTGAGGGCCTGGACCGCGTCGATGGTGTCGGCTTCGGCGGCCGGCTTGTCGTCCCGGTAGCGGAGGACCCGCGCGAAACGCAGCGCGACACCACCCGGATAGCGGGTCGAGGTCTGGACGCCGTCGAAGGCGATCTCCACCACCTGTTCGGGGCGAACCCGCACCACCCAGCCGTCGTCGGAGACCGCTAGTTGCTGGAATCGTTCGGTCTGCCAGCGCAGCAACTCGTCGGTCAGTCCCTTGAACGTCTTGCCCAGCATGACGAACTCACCGGTCCGTGGATCACGGGCGCCCAGGTGCAGGTTGGACAGCCGGCCTTTACGGCGGCCGCTGCCCCGTTCAACCGCGAGTACCACCAGGTCGAGTGTGTGCCGAGGTTTCACCTTCACCCAGGCCGAACCACGACGGCCGACGTCGTAGGGCGCGTCCGGCGCCTTGATCACCACCCCTTCCTGCCCCGCGGCGAGAGCGGCGGCAAACGCAGCGGCCGCCTCTTCCCCGGTCTCCACTTCGGTCCGCCCGACGATCAGCGATTCCGGCACGACACCCCCGAGAGCGGCCCACCGCGCCCGCCCCGGTTCGTCAAGCAGGTCAACACCATCAAGGTGAAGGAGATCAAAGAAAAACGGCCGAATCCCACCACCGGACGCGGCAAGGCCGGAGGAAGCCGCACCACCGGACACGGCAGGGGTGGGGGCAGGGAGTCCGCCAGGCGCGGAGGAGCCAGTGGCCGGACTGTCCGCCGGAGCGGTTTCGGGCGCGGCAGGTTCGGAAGCCGGATTGACGGCCGGGACAGCACCCGGCGCGGCTGGGGCGACAGCCGAACCCTCCGCTGGACCACCCCCGAGCGCGACCGGGTCGACAACTGGAACACCACTGGTTGCGGCAGAGCCGGTGGTCGGGCCGGCGGCTGGGGCAGCGCTGGGCGTGGCGGGATCGGGGCGGGCTGGGGTGCGGCGGGTGGTGGGGGTGTTTCTGGTTGCGGTTCGGCTTGAGGTTTCCTGGAACGGGCGTGGGCGGCCGGCATCGTCGGTCAGCATCGCCTCGCCGTCCAGGATCGCCTCCCGCAGGGGTAGGGAGCGGACCGCCTCGGCCACCTCTGGCAGGCGGGACGTTATGTCGTCCAGGCTTCTGGTGAAGATCGCCACCTCGTTGCCGGAACGGTGGACCTGGATGCGGATGCCGTCGAGTTTGGCGTCCACCACTGCGGGCGTGCCGGTGGCCAGCAGGGCGGCTGCCACGTCGGGGGCACTGCCGGCCAGCATCGGGCTCAACGGGGTTCCCACCCGGAGCTGGATCTGGGCCAGTGCTGGTGCTCCGCCGGTCAGTGCGGCGGCTGCTACCAGCTTCAGATCGCCGGACAGCAGCAGTGCGCGGCGGACCACCGTGGACGGCACACCGGCCGCGGACGCCACCGCCTCGGCCAGCAGGCCCGCCTGGGCACCCTGGCGCAACTCGCCGCTGAACAGGCCGGTCAGCAGTGTCTGCTCCGGCTCGGTGGCGGCGCTGAAGAGTGCTCCCAGAAGCTGTTTGCGCCGGGACTGGGAGCCGGTGCCGGCGACCGTGGAGAGCTCGGCGATGGCCTCGTCCACGGCGGCGACGGTCAGAGTGGGGTCGGCGGCTGGTGGCGGGCGGTCGCGCAGCGCGGCCCAACCCACACCGGTCTGGCGTTGCCGCAGCTCACCGGCCAGGTAAGCGGCACCGGCGACGATCTCACCGGGATCCAGGCGCCGGAGCGCGGCGGCCAGCAGCTCGATCTTGGCCTTGCGGCCCGAGGTCGCGGTGACGGCGGCCGAGGTGGCAGCGATGTCGAGGAACCGCACGATCTCCATCCTGTCAGCAGGCGGCACATTCCGTGGGCCGGTCAGCGACCACTGACCCCGGACGAGGGATCAGCAGGCGACACATTCCGTGGACCGGTCAGCGACCACTGACCCCGGACGAGGAAGACGAAAGAAGCAGAGGCGCAGCAAAAGAGCGGAGGACGGCAGGCGGAACGCAAGGGCTAGGGAGAAGCTAGGCCGAGCGCGGAAGAAAGGCAGCGGGAAGGCGGAGGCGGAGATAGGCGAGGCAGATCCCGACGAGAACGGCATGGACCAGGGCGAACCCAGAGGCGGATGCTCACCCCCGTACCAGAAAAGGGTGGGCCGCAAGCCACGCGGATCATGCGGCTTTCGGCTCCTCGATGCGGAAACCGCGAGCCCGGACGTCGTCCGCGACCCGGGCCAGCTCGGCGTCCAGCGAGCAGAGCACTTTGGAGAGGTCGTCCAGATGGTCGGTGAGGGACGCGTCGTCCCAGCCGGTGACGTCGACGTCGCCCAGGGCGCGGGCCGCGGCCCGGAGGCGGGCGATCGACTCGATGCGGTCACGGGTGCGGAGGCGGCCGAGCGAGTCACGCGGACCGGGATTGCCCCGGGACGCGCGACTCGCCAGAGCGGCCGAGAGGGAAGGTCCAGTTATCGAACGCATGTACGAATCCTACATGGAATGATCGTTCCTGACACCCCTGAGATCCACCCTGTGGACAACGGATCTCACCTGGCCATGGCATGCCGGAACAGCGTGTCCGCCTCACCCGGCTCGGCCCGCGCGGCGACGAATCCGTCCGCTCTCACCAGGTAGAACAGGCCCGGCCGGAAGGCGGGGGCCGGCGGGAACACGTGCACCGGCAACCCGAGATCGGGCGCGTCGTCCGCGGCCACACCCCCGTAGGCGTGGATCTGCCAGCAGGCCGCCCGCAGCGCCTCGTGGTTCGCGCCGGCCCACGGCAGTCGCCGACCGATCACCGGGTCGCGCCGTCCGGCCGGCGCCCCGGGTTCGAGCGGGTAGTGGATGCGGATCTGGGAGACGTACTGGAAGAGCCGGGTTCCGCCGGGTGTCCGCGGCAGCAGCCGGACCGCGACCGGGGCGATCAGCGGCACCACGAGCCGGCGCAGTGTCCGGGCCACCGGCCGGGCCGAGGTCACCAGGTTGAAGATCCGGTCGGTGGTGGCGACCAGTTTGCGGGCCACCGGACGGCGCTCCGCCTCGTACCGGTCCAGCCATCGGTCCTTGCGCCGCCCCTGCAGCACGTCGGCGAGTTTGAAGGCCAGGTTGTGGGCGTCCTGCAGCCCGGTGTTCATGCCCTGGCCGCCGACCGGCGAATGCACGTGGGCAGCATCCCCGGCCAGGAAGAACGGCCCGTCCCGGAACGCCGCCGCGACCCGGTGGTGCACCCGGTAGGTGGCGAACCAGCGCGAATGGTCGTAGGTGACGCCGTAGGTGCGGCGCATCCGCGCGCGGGCGTCCTCCTCGTCCAACTGCCCGTCGCCGTCGCTCTCCCGGACCAGCCCGATCAGACGCCAGATCTCGCCACGCATCGGAAAAGCGAGAAGAAAATCAGCACGTTCCGGCCGTACGTTCACCGCGTCCCGCACCAGTCCACGGGCGCCCACGGCGTCCAGGACGAAGAACCGGTGCGGGTTGGTGACCCCTTCGAACGCGATCCGGCGGGCCTTGCGGACGATCGAGTTCGCCCCGTCACAGCCGACGCAGAACCGGGCCCGGACGGTGTCGTTGGCGACCTTCGCCTCGATGCCGTCGTCGGTCTGCACCACCGCGGTGACCGCCGACTCCCAGAACACCCGGCCGCCGAGTTTCTGCAGGTTCTCGTAGAGGATCTCCTCGTTGCGGCTCTGTTCGAGGATCTCCAGGAACGGGAACGCGGTCGCTCCCGCACCGAGCGGGCCCAGCCGAACCCGGCCGAAGGCCCGCGCGCCGAAACCGGGAGCGAGCGCCCCGGCCCGGTGCGCGGCCTCCAGCACCTGGTCGCCGATGCCGAGCTGGTCGTAGATCTCCAGGCTGCGCGCCTGCACGACGAGCGCCCGGGACTCCCGGGTCGGACCGTCCTTGCCGTCGGCGACGATCACCTGCACTCCGAGCCTGGTCAGCCAGTTGGCGAGCATCAGCCCGGTCGGGCCGGCACCCACCACGAGGACGTCACAAGACAGCTCGGCCATCAGCCACCCCGTTTCTACTTCGTCAGAGTCTCCGCAACGTTCTTGAGCAGCAGGGCCTCGGCGACACAGACCCGCTCGAACTCGCCCAGGTGCAGGCTCTCGTCCGGTCCGTGGGCCGCCGAGTACGGGTCCTCGACCCCGGTCACCAGGATCGCGGCGTCGGGGAACAGGTCCTGGAAGGTGGCGATGAACGGGATCGACCCGCCGACACCCATGTCGACCGGCTCGGTGCCGTCCCAGGCCGCACGGAACGCGGCGCGGGCGGCGTCGTACACCGGGCCGGTCGCGTCGATCACGCACGGCAGGCCGTCGCTCTCCAGCGTGACCTCCAGCTGCGCGCCCCACGGCACGTTCTTCTCCAGGTGGGCGCGGACCGCGTCGTACGCCGACTTGGGGTCCTCGCCGGGTGCCAGCCGCACACTGATCTTGGCTTTGGCGGCCGGCTGGAGCGCGTTGGCGGCCACCTGCGTGCCCGGTGCGTCGATACCGAGCACCGAGATCGACGGCTTGGTCCAGATCCGGTCGGTGATCGTGCCCTTGCCGATCAGGTCGACGCCGTCGACGAGGCCGGCCTCGTGCCGGAACCGGTCCGCCGGGTAGTCGACGCTCGCGCCCTCCCGGCCGACGAGACCGGGCACCGCCACCTCGCCGGACTCGTCGTGCAGGGTCGCGATCAGGCGGGACAGGGTGATCAGCGCATCCGGCACCGGACCGCCGAACATGCCGCTGTGCACGGCGCTCTTCAGCACCCGGACCTCGGCGAACAGGTTGACCAGACCGCGCAGAGAGGTGGTCAGCGCGGGCTGCCCGATGTCCCAGTTGCCGGAGTCGGCGATCACGATCACGTCGGAGCGCAGCTCCTCCAGGTGCTCTTGGATGATCGTGTCGAGGGAGTCGGAGCCGTACTCCTCCTCGCCCTCGACGAAGACGACCACCCCGACCGGGAGCTGATCGCCGAAGGCCCGCAGGGCCGCCACGTGGGCCATCACACCCGCCTTGTCGTCGGCGGCGCCGCGGCCGTACAGCCGCCCGTCCCGCTCGACCGGCTCGAACGGGTCACTCGTCCACAGCGCCGGGTCACCGGCGGGCTGCACGTCGTGGTGCGCGTAGAGCAGCACGGTCGGCGCACCGGCCGGGGCCGCCTTACGGCCGATCACCGCGGGCTGGCCGCCGTGCCGGACGATCTCGGTGTCGAGCCCGCAACCGCGCAACAGCTCGGCGACCGCCTCCGCGGACCGCTCGACGTGCGAGTGGTCGAAACCTTCGAAGGCGACACCCGGGATCCGCACCAACCGTTCCAGGTCGGCGCGGACACCGGGCATCTCGCGCCGGATCGCGGCGCGCAGATCGGATTCACTCAGGCTCATGCCGCCGATCGTAGGCCTGAGCCGGTCCGTCACGCCTCCGGCGTGCCGTCCCCACCATTGTTCTGCCGACCCCGGCGGGACTGGTCACTGACCCAGTTGTATGCCTTGCCGGCGGCCGAGCCGGCCAGGTCGGCCGCTCCCCCGCCGAGTCGCCGCACCAGTCCGACCAGCGGATCCTGCGAATTCGCGAAGTCCTCCCGGTACGCCTTGGCGGCCGCTTTCACGTCCTCGGTGACCGAGGCGTCGCCGTCGGAGTCACGACGCGGGTAGTCGCCGCCGACGATCTGCGCGTACTCCCCCGAATCGATCCACTTGCGCAGCTCGGCGGCCCGGGCCACCGGCACCGGGTGGCTGCTCCAGGCGGTCATGCCGAGCTTGTGGAGGCTGTCGCGCAGGTCGCCGCCGCTCTCGTACTCCGCGGCCTGCTCCAGGAACGCCGCCGTGTCGATCTGTGACAGATCGCCACCACCGGCGAGTTTCATCAGAAGGCGCAACGAGGCGGCCGGGTCCTGACCGGCGAGCAGACCGGCGCGGTCGGCGGACAGCTCCGCCTTGCGCCACCACTCCAGCATCGCCGCGATGATCCCGCGCAGCGCGATCACCCCCACCGGCAGCCAGCTCACGTTCGCCAGCCAGCCGGTCAGGATCTGCATGATCGTCTTGTAGACGGCGTGGCCACTGCGCACGTGGCCGATCTCGTGCCCGAGCAGGGCCCGCAGCTCGTCGTCGTCGAGTTTTTCCACCGCGCCCGTGGTCACCACGATGAACGGGCGGTCCAGGCCGATCGCCTGCCCGTTGATCCGCGGGTCCTGCGCCACGTAGAGCTCGGGCAGCTCGGCCACGTCGAGCGTGCTGGCCGCCTCGGTGAAGCGCTGGTAGACCCGTGGATATTGCCGGTGGTCGACGCGGATCGCCCCGGCCAGGAACATCAGGCGGAACCCGCGCTCGTTCCACATGCCGAAGAACGTCTTCACCACGTCGTCGAACCCGCGCAGCTCACGCAGCGCGGACAGCGCGCCCCGGTCGGCGGGGTGCTCCCAGGCCCGCGAGCTGATGCCGGTCAGGGTCACACGACGGCGCGCCGGCCGGTTGTCGTCGTCCTCGGTCGTCATTTGCACCATCCCGTTGCTGAGCGTGTCCGGGCCTCTGTCCGGCCCAAACCTACGCCGTGCCCGCAAGAAATGGACTCGGAGAAGTCCCCTACGGGGCACCCGGGGGCAGGACCGGCATGGCACCCGGGGGCCCCTGCTCGATCAGCCGCATCAGCGCGCCGGTGTCGAGGTGCTCGGCCACCAGATCGCCCAGGACGTCCAGCGCGCGCTCCCGGATCGCCGCGAACCGGGTGTCCGGGGCGACCGTGAACCCTTGCCGGCCGGCCTGCCGGGCCGCCCCGGTGAGGAACCGGCGGCGGAAGGCGTCCGACTCGAAGGCGCCGTGCCAGTGGGTGCCGGAGACGCTGCCGGACACCGCGCCCTCCGGGCGGCCGTCGTCGTGGCGCAGCAGCGGCTCGGCGTCGCCCGCGGAGACCTGGCCGTGGTGGATCTCGTAGCCGCTCACCGGCACGCCCAGCGCCGAACCCGACGGCCGGGCCAGCGTCTTGCCGGCGGCGAAGGTGATCTCGACCGGCAGGAGGCCGAGGCCGGGCACCGTACCCCGGCGGCTCTCGATCTCGTCGTGGATCCTCGCGGCGAGCATCTGGAACCCGCCGCAGATGCCCAGCACCGGCTTGCCCGCCGCGGCGTGCGCCAGGATCGCGTCGGCCAGTCCGGTGCGCCGCAGCCAGGCCAGGTCGTCGACGGTCGCCTTCGAGCCGGGGAGCACGACCAGGTCGGCGTCGGCGATCTCGGCCGGTTCGATCGTCAGGCTGACCCGGACACCCGGTTCGGCGGCCAGCGCCTCGGCGTCGGTGGCGTTCGAGATCCGCGGCAGCCGGACCACCGCCACCCGCAGCCAGGCGGTTCCGTGCGGAGGACCCGGACGACCCAGGACGCGGCCGTACGCCAGGGAGTCCTCCGCGTCCAGCCAGACGTCCGGATGGAAGGGCAGGACCCCGTGCACCGGACGGCCCGTCGCCGCGGTGATCATGTCGAGCCCCGGGCGCAGCAGGCCCAGGTCGCCGCGGAACTTGTTGATCACGAAGCCGGAGACGAGCGCCTGATCCTCCGGCGACAGCAGGGCCAGCGTGCCGAAGAACGCCGCGAACACCCCGCCCCGGTCGATGTCGCCGACCACGATCGCCGGCAGCCCGAACCGCCGGGCCAGACCCATGTTGACGAAGTCGCCGTCACGCAGGTTGATCTCGGTGGGGCTGCCGGCGCCCTCGCAGATCACCGCGTCGTACTCGGTCCGCAGCTCGGCCAGCGCCGCGAACGCGGTCTCCGCCAGCCGGGGCCGCAGCGTGCGGTAGTTGCCGGCGGTCACCGTGTCCACCGCCTCGCCCAGCAGCACCACCTGGCTGGACCGGTCACTGCCCGGTTTCAGCAGCACCGGGTTGAACCGCAGGTCGGGGGCCAGCCCACAGGCCGCGGCCTGCATCGCCTGGGCCCGGCCCAGCTCGCCGCCACGGCCGTCGGCGGTCACCACGACCGCCGAGTTGTTGGACATGTTCTGTGCCTTGAACGGCGCCACCCGCACCCCGTTACGGTGCAGCCACCGGCAGATCCCGGCGGTCAGCACACTCTTCCCGGCATCCGAGGTCGTCCCGGCGATCAACAACCCGGTCATGATCTGCCGGTACGCCGGGCGAACAGCGCCGTGGCCGAACCCGGAACAGCCGCATCGCGGGCACGCCCGGAGAACCGCGCCGTGGCCGAACCCCGAACGGCCGCATCGTGGGCACGCCCGAACAACAACGACGTGGCCGAACCCGGAACAGCCGCTTTGCGGGCACGCCCGGAGAACCGCGCCGTGGCCAGGCCCCGGGCGGCCGCGACGCCGGCGGCCAGGGTGACCGCCACCGCTCCGACCGCGCCGGACACCCGGGCCGCCCGGCGCAGGTGTTTCGCGGACGGGCGTGGGCCGTCGCCGAGGAACGGCCGGGTCTCGGTACGCCCGAAGTAGACGTTGCGCCCGCCGAGCCGGACCCCGAGCGCCCCCGCCATGGCCGACTCGCACTGGCCGGCGTTGGGTGACGGGTGGTCGGCCCGGTCCCGTTTCCAGACCCGCAGGGTCTCCCACGGGGTGCCGCCGGCGATCGGCGCCACCGCGACGGTGATCAGCCCGGTGAGCCGGGACGGCAGCAGATTGAGCAGGTCGTCGAGCCGCGCCGACGGGGTGCCGAACCGCGCGTACCGTTCCGAGCGGTGCCCGACCATGGCGTCGAGCGTGTTCGCGGCGCGGTAACCGAGGAGCCCGGCCGGGCCGAGGAACGCGCCCCAGACCAGCGGCGCGACGACGGCGTCGGAGGTGTTCTCGGCGACCGACTCGACGGTGGCGCGGGCCAGCTCCGGCTCGTCGAGGGCGGACGGGTCGCGCCCGCACAGGTGGTTGAGCCGGCCCCGGGCGGCGGGCAGGTCACCGGCGTCGAGGTGGCGGGCCATCACCCGGGCCTCGCGACGCAGGGTCCGGCCGCCGAGCACGGTCCAGGTGGCCGCCGTGGTGACGGCGAACCGGGCCACCGGGTGGTTCCGGGTGGCCCGGCCCGCGGCGAGCCCGGCGAGTGCGGGCACGCCGACGGCGACGGCGGTGAACAGCGCTCCGGCCCGCCGGTGGGGCCGGTAGACGCGGCGCTCCAGGGCGCCGGCCGCGGTGCCGAAACCGGCGACCGGGTGCAGGCGCCGGGGATCGCCGAACACGGCGTCGAGCAGGTATCCGGTTACCAGTCCGGCCGCGTCCGCGGTCCACCGTGACGGCACTTGTGTGTTCCTAACGCATGGGTCGGGTCCGCCGCCGCTGTCAGCGGCCGAACGGGGTGAGGTCGAACGCCCAGACGGCGATCGCCGGGGGTTCGTCGGTCTCCGGATAGGGGACGGGCTCGAGTTCGCCCCAGAGGATCGAGCCGGGTGCCCGGTCCTCCAGGAATTCGACCACGATGGCCCGCAGGTCTTCGGTGATCTGGTAGTCGTCGGTGAACGGCAGGTCACTGGGTTTCCGGGAGCCGGCCGAGCAGCGGAGCTGACCGGCGACGGCGTCGTGCCAGACGTAGAACGTGGCGGTGCCCCGGTGCCCGGCACCGGCCACGAGTGTCCGTAGCCCGGCGGCCGTCTCCTCGAACGCGGTCACGACCTCGTCCGCGGACAGGCTTATGCGCTCGTGGGGCGGCGCGCCGAACCAGTTGGTGTTGGCGGTCTCAGCCGTCGGGTCCTCCGGCGACAACACCACTGTCTCGGTCACGATGGCGCGGATGTCCTTCAGCAGCACGGGTTCAGTTTGCCGGGTGCGGGCACCCCGGGCCCACCCGGGCCGCTCCGCCCGGTGGGTGTTTCCGGCGGCACTATCGGCCGATCCCGATGGACGGAACCGGCCGCCCCGGAGCGGTCCCCTGGTGGACACCGGTTTCGCCGGACCCCGGCCGCCCGGAGCCGAACCCGTCGATCCGGAGCAGAATTCCGGGGATCCCGAACAGGATCCCGAGGATCCGGAGCGGAATCCCGAGGATCCGGAGCCGAGCCCCGGCAAAGTCGGAGCCGAGCCCCGGCGGCCCGGACCGTCGCCTCTCGCCGGTGAGGCGGGCCGGGCCGCCGGGGACCGCCGCGACCGGGCTCCGCTGGGCCGGAGCCATGGGTCGGCAGCGGTTCACCGGAACGTCTAGGCGGCGACCGGCTCGCGCCGGGTGGTATCGGTCTCCTCCTCGTCGCCGGTCCCGTCCCCGGCCTCGGCCGCCTCGTCGATGATCCCGGCGACCACCTCGAGGAAGGTGGGCGCGGCCTCGTCGGGCATGCCGTCGCCGAACCGGACCGGAACCTCGGTGTCGTGCAGGGCATCGGTGGGCTCGCCCCGGACGACGCTTTCGGTGTCGGCGCCCTCGATCGTGCTCTGCGGCACCGGCTTGTTGCGGAAGAACCGGGAGCGCCCCCGGGCCAGGTCGTGGCCGACGGCGAGTGCCTCCATCTCGTAGGAGACCCGGTTCTTGTTGTCGTCGTCGACCCAGTCACGGGTGAAGATGCGGCCGTAGACGACGACCGGGTCGCCGACGGCGATCGAGGAGGCGACACCCTCGGCGAGGCGGCGCCAGGCGGTGACCCGGATGCGCAGCACGTCGCCGTCGGACCACTGGCCGGTCCCCCGGTCGAAGCGGCGGGCGGTGGAGGCCACCCGGAAGTTGGCGACGAGCTGGTTGTGGGTGGTGGTGCGCCGCCACTCGGGCGCGGTCAGGACGTTGCCGATGACGGCGATGTTGGTCTCGTACACGATGTCTCGCTCCTTCTGGTGTTCGGTCGGGTTCGAGACTGCGTCACCAGCGATGATCTTGCGGCTACGGATTGTGGACAACGACGAACTGTGGACGACGGGCAGGCGACGTTCGTTGATCTGGTATGGCGCACCGCCCTCTACCCATGGGTAACCTGATCGTGTGGAGACCGACGTCCTCGGACTGCCGTACGAGCGGCACACCATCGACCTGGGCAGCGACGACGAGGGCCCGGTGGTGGCGACCCTGGTCCGGCGGCGGGCGGAGACCCCGTCCCGGCGGGCCGTGCTGCACGTCCACGGTTTTGTCGACTACTTCTTCCAGACCCACATGGCCGACTTCTTCGTCGAGCGCGGCTGGGATTTCTACGCGCTCGACCTGCGGAAGTACGGGCGGAGCCTGCTGCCGCACCAGACGCCGAACTTCGCCCGGAGCATGACCGACTACTTCCCGGAGCTGGACGAGGCCGTCCGGATCATCCGGGAGCAGGACGGCCACGATCAGCTGCTGGTGACCGGGCACTCCACCGGCGGCCTGATCACCTCGCTCTGGGCGCACAGCCGCCGGGAGCGGGGCCTGGTCGACGGACTGTTCCTGAACAGCCCGTTCTTCGACTTCAACCTGCCCTGGGTGGTCCGGCGCCCGTTGATGTCGGCGGTGCTGGCGGTCACCGGGCGTCACCCGTACCGGAAGATGCCTGTCGCGAATCTCGGTTTTTACGGCCGGAGTCTGCACAGCGAGCACGACGGCGAATGGAATTACGACCTGACCTGGAAACCGATCACCGGATTCCCGGTCACGATGGGCTGGCTGGAGGCGATCCGGCGCGGGCAGCACCAGCTGCGGTCCGGCCTGTCGATCGATGCGCCGGTGCTGGTCGCCTGCTCGACCCGGACGTACCGGCGGCGCGAGTGGCACGACGACATCCGGGTGACCGATTCGGTGCTGGACGTCGATCACATCACCCGGTGGGCGCCCGGTCTGGGCCGGCGGGTGACGATCGCGCAGTTCGACGGCGGCATGCACGATCTGACTCTCTCCGGCAAGGAGGTGCGCGCCGAGGTCTTCCGTGAGCTGGGACGATGGGTGGACGCGTTCCTGCCCGCGCCGGGCACTCCGGAGGTCGGGATCCCGCCGGCGCCGGAGGACACACCGGCCGTGGCGGACGCTCTGGAGGCCGCCGAGAACCGGACCACCGACGAGGCGGACGACAAGTCCGGCGCGACCGCCTAGTATGTGCTGGCCAGCGCTCGTAGCTCAGCGGATAGAGCAACGGACTTCTAATCCGTCGGCCGTAGGTTCGAATCCTACCGGGCGCGCTTTCACCAGGCAGTTCACGTAAGGCCCGACCAGCACAAACGCGGTCGGGCCTTGCGGCTGTCCGGGGGCTGTCGTAGAAACGGGCGCATGACGTCGATCGATGACCTTCGGCCCGAGGTGCCGCACGCGGCGCGGATCTGGAACTACTGGATGGGTGGCACGGACAACTTCGCGGCGGCTCGGGCCGCGGGGGACGCCGTCGCCGAGGTCTACCCGGAGATCGTCGCGATGGCCCGGCACTCGCGGCGGTTCCTGATCCGGGTGGTGCGCCACTTGAACGGCGAGGCCGGTGTCCAGCAGTTCCTCGACATCGGCACCGGGTTGCCGACGATGCAGAACACGCACGAGGTGGCCCCTGGGGCACGGGTCGTCTACGTGGACAACGATCCGCTGGTGCTGGAGCACGCCCGGCAGCTGATGACGGCGACCGACCGGGTCGTCCACGTGCACGCCGATTACCACGAGCCGGAGCGGATCCTGGACGAGGCGCGCAAGGTGCTGGACTTCGGGCAGCCGATCGGGGTGATGTTCATGGGCGTGCTCGGCTACGAGCCGGATCTCACCGTTGTGAAGTCGATCGTGGACCGGGTGATGGCGGCGGTCCCGGCGGGCAGTTTCCTGGTGCTGTGGGACGGCACGAACACCACGCCGGCGGTGGTCGAGGGGGCCGAGCGGCTGGCGAACAGCGGTGGGGTGCCGTACGTCCTGCGCAGCCCGGAGGAGATCGACGGGCTGTTCGCCGGGCTGGAGCCGGTGGAGCCGGGCCTGGTGCAGTTGACCGGGTGGCGGCCGGACGGCGACGCCGAGTGGCTGGACGCCTACGGCGCGGTTGCGACAAAGCGATGACAGTTTTCGGAAAAGCACCTCTGAGCTGGGACTACTTGTCGCTGTGCAATATCGTCACGGCATGTTCGTCTTCGGTGTTCTCCTCTTCGGCATAGCGGTCATCGCGCTCGTCGCCGCCGCCACGACCAAGGTCCCTTCGGTGAAACGCAACGCCTGGCTGACCTTCGCCGGCAGCCTGGTCCTGTCCCTCGCGGTGATCGTCACCTCCAGCATCACGGTGGTGCCGACCCGTAACGTCGGCATCGTGACGGCCTGGAACAAGCCGACCGGCCGGACCACCGGCGCGGGTCTGCAATGGACGCTGCCGTGGGAGGGCATCGACGAGTGGGACGCGTCCGGGCAGACCTACTCGCACCTGGGTGACGAGTGTGTCTGGGTGACGATCGCGGCGCAGCGGCGGGCCTGCATCCCGGTGCAGATCGAGTGGTCGGCGAAGGCGGAGAAGGCGCCGGAGAACTGGGCGGCCTACCGCGAGGTGGGCAGTAAGTCGCGGTTCGAGGTGTTCATCGAGCGGCGGGTGAACCCGCAGATCAACGGCGCCATGACGTCGATCTTCGCGACCTTCGACCCGCTCGGTGCGGTGGATCCGACAAGTGGCGACGCGCCGGCGCCGGATCTGAACAAGACCTACAAGGACACCCTGGTCCAGGCGCTGAACGCGGAGCTGGGCGACGAGATCGTGGTGAAGTCGGTGGCGTTCGAGTCGCCGCAGTACGACGAGCCGACCACGCAGGCGATCGCGGCGTACGGCCAGAAGATCCTGGAGGCCCGCAACCTGGAGATCGACAAGGCGAACGCGAAGACCCGGGCGGAGATCACCCGGACCGACGCGAGCGTGGATCAGGTGGCCCGTTGCCTGCAGATCGCGGAGAAGCTGGGCAAGGAGCCGGGGCTGTGCATGGGTAACTCGGTGTCCTTGACCCGCCCGGTCGAGACCGGGCAGGCCAAGTAGAGAGCACCGGGCAAGAACGGGTCAGCGCACCCGGACCCGGACCGAGTCGAGGGCGGGCGTCTGGTTGGCGCGCTGCATCATCGGGATGCGGTGCGAGCCGTCGCCCGCCCAGGACGAGCACTGGAAGGTGCCGGACTGGGCGAGCCCGGGCACCTGGATGGTGATGGTGTCGGGGGCGTTGTTGCCACGACCGTCCTCGGTGGCCACGAAGAAGCCGGGGACCGGGTCGGGCGCGGGCGCCTGGTTGGTGCTGTCCAGGATCCGGCAGGCGGTGTGGAAGTGGCCGCGGGTGATGCCGTTCTGCAGCACCGAGCTCTCCACGTAGTAGCCGCCCTGGCCAGCCGCGAGGAACCGGTCCCGGATCAGGTTGCGGGTGCTGACCTTGATCTGGAACGGCTGGTTGCGGTTGACCTGGCTGGGCGCCGAGGTGATCAGCAGCGTGGCGTTGCGGTTGGCGTTGGCGACCTCACCGAACTCGGTGGAGACGCACTTGTTGCCGGTCTGGAAACCGTCGTGCGCCGGCAGGTTCGACGTGTCGCACGTGTCGGTCAGGATGCCCAGGTTGTTGCCGGGCTCGGCGGCCGCCGGGGTGGTCACCACCGGGACCGCGCCACCGTTCTGGTTGAGCGAGCAGGTCGCCAGGCCGGCCGCGTTCAGGTCGGGGCGGGCGGCGTTGCGGGAGATCGCCGTCTCGATCCGGCTGATCGCGGCGAGCCGCTTGTCCTTCAGCGGGCCGAGGATCGCGTTCTGGATGAACTGCGGCCCGCCCTGCCCGACGGTGGCGGCGATCCGGTTGTTCGCCTCGTTGATCTGCTGGTCGAGCAGCTTGAGGTTGTTGTCGACCTCGGCCTGAGCCTGCGCCGGAACATTGACCTTGATGTAGACCTGCGGACAGTTGACGGTCGGAACGGCGGCCTCGGCAGCCGACGCGATACCGATCCCGGCACTCACCATGGTGGCGGCGAGTCCGGCGGTGATGACAAGTTTCCGGCGCATGACCTGCTACTTCCCGATACGCGATGGGCTGCTTCTCCCCTCCATACGGGAACGCTCCCAGGCTGGATCAAAATCGGTCGGAAATTTCATGCCGCGAGTGCCTCGGTGGGTGCCAGCCGGGCCGCCCGGATCGCCGGGTAGAGACCGGCGACCGCCCCGATCAGCAGGGTCGCGCCCAGACCGCCGGCCACCGCCCACAGTGGTACGACGGCCGGCCAGCCCTGTGCCGCCGCGTAGATCAGGGTGACCCCGAACCCGGCCAGCACCCCACCGGCCCCGCCGATCACCGACAGCAGCAGCGACTCGGCGACGAACTGGACCCGGATCTGCCCGCGGGTGGCGCCCAGGGTGTGGTCGCGCTGATCGTGGTGAGCGCCGCCGCGATCGCGCTGGGCTGGCTGATCGCCGGGCGGATGCTGCAGCCGCTGCACCAGATCACCGCGACCGCCCGGCGCATCGCCGAATCCCCGGCCGCCGACCGTGGGCTGCAGGAACGCATCGCCCTGCACGGGCCGAACGACGAACTCAAACAGCTCGCCGATACGTTCGACCTGATGCTGTCCCGGCTCGACCAGTCCCTCGACGCCCAGCGCCGGTTCATCGCCAACGCCTCGCACGAGCTGCGCACCCCGCTCACCCTCAACCGGACGCTGCTGGAGGTGGCTCTCGAACCCGAGACGGCCTCCCCTGAGGTACGCCAACTCGGGTCGACGTTGCTGGCCATCAACGACCGGCACGGCCGCCTGATCGACGGACTGCTGCTGCTCGCGCGTTCGGACCGGGAGGTGACCGAGCGGTCGTACGTCGATCTGGCCGACATCGTCGACCACGTAGCCGTCGCCGACGTCGTGCAGGTGCGCACCGAACCCGCCGAGGCGGCCGTCCTCGGTGACCCGGTGCTGCTGGAACGGCTGGTGCAGAACCTGGTGGAGAACGGGATCCGGCACAACGTCCCGGACGGCTGGGTGCAGGTCACCTCGCGTACCCGGCCGGACGGCTGGGTCGAGTTGCGGGTCGCCAACTCCGGGCCGGTGGTGCCCCGGTACGAGGTGCCCGGCCTGTTCGAACCGTTCCGCCGCTACCGCACCGACCGCCTGGCCGGGCCGGGCGCCGGTCTGGGCCTGTCCATCGTCCGGGCCGTGGTCGGCGCCCACCGGGGCCGGTTGCAGGCCGACGCCCGGGACGAGGGTGGCCTGGTCATCACGGTGCTGCTGCCGGCCGCCGGCTGAAAACCGCTGCTGCCCGCCGCAGGCTGAAAACCGCTGTCGCCGGGCGGCCCGGAACTGCGACGATCGCCGGCATGGCGCAACCGGGCGGAGTGCGGATCGGCTGGGCGGACCTTCCCGGCCCGGTCCAGCGGGACATCGAGCAGATCATCGGCGGTGGGCCGATCGTGGCCGCCGACTCCCAGGCCGGCGGGTTCTCCCCCGGCACCGCCGACCGGGTCCGCACCGCCGCCGGGGCACGGGCCTTCGTCAAGGCGGTCACCCCGGCGCTGAACGAGCAGTCCGCCGAGCTGGCCCGGCAGGAGCTGCGGATCACCGCCGCGCTGCCCCGGCACACCGCGGTGGCCCGGGTGCTGGGCGGTTTCGACACCGGCGACTGGGTGGTCCTGGTCCTGGAGGACATCGAGGGCAGTCATCCGGCGGTCCCCTGGGTGGTGCCGGACATCAAGGCCGCCGCGACCGCGTTGCGGGGCCTGGCCGGGGTGCTCACCCCGGCGCCGGTGGCCGGTTTGCCGACGGTGGTGGAGAAGTACGGCGAGGAGTTCTCCCGCTGGGACGACCTGGCCGCCGACGTGCCGGACGACCTCGACCCGTGGGCGGTGGCGCACCTGGACCAGCTGCGGGCCGCCGCCGGACGGGGCGTGGCCGCGCTGTCCACCGGCGCCACCCTGGTGCACGGCGATCTGCGCGCCGACAACATCCTGGTCCGGGCGGACGGCAGCCTGGTCCTGGTCGACTGGCCGCACGCCTGCGTCGGCCCGGCCTGGACCGATGCGGTGCTCCTGGCGATCAACGTGATCGTGCACGGCGGTGATCCGGCCCCGCTGCTCGACGGCGTCGACCCCGGCATCGTGACAGGCGTGCTGGCCGGGGCGACCGCCCTGTTCCAGCACCGCTGCCGGCAGCCACCCCCGCCCGGCCTGCCCACGGTCCGCGCCTTCCAGCGTTTCCAGGCCGACGCCCTGCTCCCCTGGGTGCGCGGCGCCCTGTCACGCGGCTGAACCACACCCGGCACTGTGCCGTAACAGTTACGGGGTTGACCGGTAGATGGGACCTCAAGCACACCGCACCGGGCCCGGCACGCAGGAGGACTAAGGTCTGATTTGCAATTGGCGGCCCGGGCGCCCAACCGAATCATGGAACGGAAGATGATGACCGACCAGCCCAAGGTGCGAGTCCTGCTCCTGGAGAGCATCCACCCCGACGCGGTTACCCGCCTCGAGGAGGACGGTTTCCACGTCGAGTCCCTGCGCAACGCCCTCGACGAGGTCGAGCTCGTGGAGCGCATCTCCGGAGTCCACCTGCTCGGTATCCGGTCCAAGACACAGGTGACGGCGAAGGTCCTGGAGGCCGCCGACAAGCTCGTCGGCATCGGCGCGTTCTGCATCGGCACCGACCAGATCGACCTGGCCGCGGCGTCGGCCGGCGGTGTCGCGGTCTTCAACGCCCCGTTCTCCAACACCCGCTCGGTGGTGGAGCTGGCGATCGCCGAGATCATCGCGCTGACCCGGCGGCTCACCGAGAAGAACGCCTCGATGCACGAGGGTGTCTGGGACAAGTCGGCCGACGGCGCCCACGAGATCCGCGGCCGCCGCCTCGGCATCGTCGGTTACGGCAACATCGGCACCCAGCTGTCGGTCCTCGCGGAGAACCTGGGCATGTCGGTCTCCTTCTACGACACCGCCGACAAGCTGGCGCTGAGCAACGCGCACCGCTGCGCCAGCCTGGACGAGCTGCTGGAGTCCAGCGACATCGTCACCCTGCACGTCGACGGCCGTCCCGGCAACGCGGGTTTCTTCGGCGCCGAGCAGTTCGCCAAGATGCAGGCCGGCAGCCTCTTCCTGAACCTGTCCCGCGGCCTGATCGTCGACCACCTGGCCCTGCGCGACGCGCTGAAGAGCGGCCGGCTGGCCGGTGCCGCCGTCGACGTGTTCCCGAAGGAGCCGAAGGGCCGCGGCGACGAGTTCCTGTCCGAGCTGCGTGGCCTGCCGAACGTGATCCTCACCCCGCACATCGGCGGTTCGACCGAGGAGGCCCAGTCCGACATCGGCGGCTTCGTGGCGAACAAGCTGGCCAAGTTCGTGACCGAGGGCAACACCACGCTGAGTGTCAACCTGCCCGGCGTGACCCTGCCCGACCTGCCCGGCATGCACCGCATCGTGCACATGCACAAGAACACCCCGGGTGTGCTGGCCCAGGTCAACCGGATCCTCGCCGAGCACAACGTCAACGTCGAGGGCCAGATGCTGAGCACCCGCGGTGAGTACGGGTACCTGATCACCGACATCGCCCGCGGTTACCCCGACGTGGTGCTGGACCAGCTCCGTTCCATGGAGCAGACCGTCCGCCTGCGTGTCCTGAACTGATCTTTCGATCCGAAAAGGGGCCCCTCGTCGAGGGGCCCCTTTTCGGATGAGATCAGGACGGCGCCGAGGTCTCCACCTTCAGCAGGGTGACCGGCGCGACCGCGTCCACGTCGTAACGGTTCCCGCTGGTCCAGTCCTTGGGCGTCAGGGTCGATCCGGGCGGCACATCCTTCAGCGTCTTGGAGCCGGCGGTCACCGACGACGCGCCGCCGCCCACCTTGATCCGCACCGGGCTGCCGGTGGGCGCCCGCAGGATCAGCTCCTCGATCCCGCCGGTGATCCGCATCGGCACCGTGCCGGTGGCCTGCGCCAGGTTCATCTCGGCCCGCCGGGTGCCGCCGACCAGCTCGATGCCCTTGATCCGGCCCTGGGTGAGGTCGACGATCCGCTCGGCGGAGTAGCCGGAGAACCGGATGGTCCACCGCACCTTCGCGGACAGCACCACCTCGATCTCGCCACCGCTTCCGGCGGCGTCCCGGTTCAGGTCCACCCGCAGCCGCTCGTCCTGCACGTCGGCGCTGGGCCGGACCCCGCTGCCCTCGGGCGAGCTGACCCGGTACAGGTCGTCGCCGAGGTCGTCGATCCGCAGCCGCACCCGGTCGGTGGCGGCCATCAGCTCGAACGTCGCGATGTTCACGTCGTTGATCGGCCCGCTGACGACCTGCTGGTTCCCACCACCGCCGCCGAGCATGCCGGCGATCTGGCTGTTCTCGCCGGAGTAGTAGATGACGCCGGTGACCGCGACGACGGCCAGCGCCACGATGCCGAGCAGCGCCATGCCCGCGGTGACCACCCGGGACTGCCGGCGAGGCGGCGGGCCGGCCGGCGGCTGCGGCGAGTCGCCGAACACCACCGGTCCCCCGGGCTGTCCGGGCGCGCCGGTGGGTGCCTGCCACGACCCGCTCGGGTCGTTGCCGTCGGTCCACAGTGGGGCCGGTGCCGCCGAGGGCGAGCCGGCGTCGAACGTCGAGGACGGCCACGGCACTCCGGCGCCGGACGGGCCACCCGAGGAGGGGTACGCGCCGGCCGGTGAGCCGGGCGAGAAGGACGCGGCCGGGGACCAGCCGTCGGCGCCGCCGGTCCCGTTGCCGGACTTGCGGACGATCGGCAGCTCCTCCGAGGCGGGCTCGGCCCGGCGGCGCAGCTCGCCGGTACCGGACTCGAGTGATCCGCGCCCGGTCCGCCGGCCGGTGTCGGCCCCGTCCTCGTCGGCGAAGGAGGAGATGTTGCCGGTGGTGCTCCGCCGGGCCGGGAAGGCGCCGGAGGCCGCGGTCAGCGACCCCAGTCCGCCACCGGCACGGCCGCGCGGCTTCGGCATGTTCCCGGTGTCGTCGCTGACCCGCCGGATGCTGCCGGTGTCCTCGGCACGGCGCGAGGCCTCTTCGGTGAGACGCCGCAGAGTGCCGGTGTCGTCGCTGACCCGGCGCATGCCGCCGGTGTCCTCGGCGGCGCCGGCTCGCCGCACTCTGGCGGTGTCGTCGCTGTCCCTCGGCATGCTCCCGGTATCGCTGACCCGCGGCATGCTCCCGGTGTCCTCGCCACCACGGCCGCGGCCCGGCCGGGCCCCGCCGATCGGCCCGTCGCTGAACCCGAACGAGACACGTCCCGGCCCGGCGGGCGAGGCCGGCCCGAACTCGGGCGGCGACGACACCGGTTTGGGCCCCGCCGGAGGCGCCGACGACGGCCGCGCGACCGGACTGGAAAGTGCGGAAGGTGAAGAAAGAGATGAAGAGGCAGAAGACGCGGATGGTGCGACGGGTGAGGAAAGCGCCCCGTCCCCCGGCTGATCTCCTCCGCCGAACCAGGCGACCGGCTCCCCGCCGACATCCGGTCGATTGGCCTGCGGCCGGCGTCGCGGCAGCCGTCCGCCCGGCGGTTGTTCGCCTGGTTCGGACGTGTCGCCGACAGCGGCGGTACGGTCCACGTTTCCTCCCTGCAGCGCACCCACGGTGTGTCCCCCGGGAGGAGTACGTAAGGAACTGCTTCCCGGATGAGTGATCGGAGATTTACCGCGGGTCAGGCCGGACCAATCCGCGCCGGGTGGCGATGGCGACCGCCTCCAGTTGGCTGTGCGCCCCCAGTTTGGCGAGCACCGCCTTCTGATATCCGCGGCAGGTGTGCACGCTGATGCCCAGCCGGCGGGCCACCGCGCGGGCGTCCAGACCGGCCGCCATCAGCTGCAGGACCTCGTCCTCGCGGGCGGTGAGACCACCCGGGGCCAGCACGTTCCCCCGCTGGCCGGCGACCGGTGGGGTGGTGCTGCGCAGCAGCCGGGCGAGGATGTCGGTGGAGACGGTCATGCTGCCGCGGTGGGCGGTGCGCAGAGCATTGAGAACGTCACCGAGAGCGCCGTTCTTGGAGATGAAGCCGGCGGCCCCGGCGGTGGTCGCCCGCCGGACGAGGGTCTGGTCCTCGCTGGCCGTGAGGATCACCACACGGGAGTCGGGCTGGCGCACCCGGATCAGCTCGGCGATCGCGATGCCGTCGGCATCGGACAGTTCCGGGTCCATGACGATCACGTGGGGCGACAACTCGGCCGCGAGGCGTATCGCCTCGGCGCCGGTGCCGGCGTACCCCACACAGTGCAGATCGGGCTGACCTGCCAGAGCGTGTCCCAGGAGTTCGGCGAAGGTCTGGTGACCGTCGACGACGAGCACAGTGATCGTCTCGCCGCTGTTCATACGCCACCCTTTCTTCTCCCGCCCACGACGGGCTCCGCGCAGTCTAAGGATTACCCGACGAACTGCCTTCCCTACCAACAGGCTGCCCACCGGAACGGCCGACGGCCGGTTGCCTCCGAGTGGACGTGATGACCAGTCGTTCGGCCGAGACACCCCCTCGCTTTGGGTCTTGTCGGCACTGTCCACCGGGCAGCACAGTTCTCGATCATGCACGACATCCAGCTCTTCGGCCGCCTTGAGGTCCGCACCCGTGGCATTCGCCTGACCGGTGACGACCTCGGTGGCGCGCGTCCCCGGCAGCTCCTGGCACTGCTGGCCCTGCGGGGCGAGTGGTCGCTTGTGGAGCTGGCCGGCACGCTGGGTGTTCCCGCCGACACGGTGAAGCACGATCTGGGCATTCTCCGCGAGCACCTGGAGCCGGGCGTACGCCGCCGGGACTCGGTGGTCGCCACCGGGCGGGGCCGGGCCCGGCTGCTCGCCGACCGGGTGCACGTGGACACGGCCACCTTCGATCAGCTGCTCGCCACCGCTGCCGGCCGTCCCGCCGCCCGGGCCGCCCGCCCGCTGGCCGCCGCCGCCTTCCTGGCGTCCCGGCCGCTGCTGGAGGACGAGGACGCCCCGTGGGCGGCCGAGGCCCGCGCCGAGTACCGCGCGAAACTGATCATGGCGGGTGACCCTCAGCCGATCGGCTGAGCCCCGCGACAATCGTGGGGTGCTGCCCACTGCCCTGACTCCGGTGCCGTTCGCCCCGGAGATCTCCCTGTTCCTCGTCACCGCGCCGGTCGGGCTCTTCGAAGTGACCGGCGGTGACTTCCACAGCGATCAACCGCCGCCGTTCTGGGCCTTCGCCTGGGCCGGCGGTCAGGCGCTGGCCCGCCACCTGCTGGACGATCCGTCGCTGGTGGCCGGCCGGCGGGTGCTGGACGTGGCGACCGGCTCGGGGGTAGCCGCGGTCGCCGCCGCGCACTGCGGCGCCTCGGCGGTCGCCTGCACCGACGTCGACCCGGCCGCTGTCGAGGCGGCCCATCGCAACGCCTCCGCCAACGGCCTGTCGCTGGCCGCCCGGGTCGACGACCCCGACGTGGTGCTGGCCGGCGACGTCTTCTACAGCCCGATCGTGGCCCCGAAGATGGTCGCCACCCTGCGCGGCTTCCGGAAGAACGGCGCGACCGTGCTGGTCGGCGACCCGGGCCGGGGCTTCTTCCCTGAGCGCCTGTTCGAGCTGGTCACCGAGTACACCGTGCCGGTCCCGGCCCATCTGGAGGAGACCGAGGCGCTGCCCACCGGCGTCTGGCGGATGAAGTAGCAATCCAGATGCATTCATCAAGCAACAAGTTGTACGCTACACGCATATCTGACCGGAGGCCCATCGTGCACGAACAGCAATCCACCCGGCTGGCCGAGGAAATCACGCGGTTGGTCCGGATGGGGGCGCGATTCCGGGGCATGCTCAAGACCGGGGACCTCGGTGCCGAGTTCTCCGCGTTGATGCTGCTACCGCCGTTGCGATCGATGGGCCCGATGCGAGTCACCGACCTGGCCGAGATCAAAGGGGCGGATCCGTCGACGGTCAGCCGTCAGGCCGCCCAGTTGGTGAAGGCGGGGCTGGCCCGCCGGGAGGCGGATCCGGCGGACGGCCGCGCCTCCCGGCTGGCCGTGACCGAGGCCGGGGTGGCCGCGTGCGAGCGCGTCCGCACGGCCCGGGTGGCGATGCTGTCCCAGGTGCTGGCGGACTGGCCGGCCGACCGGGTCGGCGCGTTCACCGATCTTTTCGAAGAGTTCAACGACGCGGTCGAGGCGCACCTGCGCTCCGACCCACCCCCACGGGAGACTTCGTGAGCCACCCAGCCCCACCGGCGCACGCGCCGGTGGAATTCACCCACCGCCAAATCCTGACGATCCTCGGCGGCCTGATGATGGGCATGTTCCTCGCCGCGCTGGATCAGACGATCATGGCGACCGCGACCCGGACCATCGCCGACGACCTGAACGGCTTCAATCTGCAGGCCTGGGCCACCACGGCATTCCTGATCACGTCGACGATCGCCACCCCGCTGTACGGCAAACTGTCCGACATCTACGGCCGGCGTCCGTTCTTCCTGCTCGCCATCGGCATCTTCATCGTCGGCTCGCTGCTCTGCGGCTTCTCCGACAACATGTGGCAGCTGGCCGCCTTCCGGGCCATCCAGGGTCTCGGCGCCGGCGGTCTGATGTCGCTCGCGCTGGCCATCATCGGTGACATCGTCCCGCCCCGTGAGCGCGCCAAGTACCAGGGCTTCTTCCTCGCCGTCTTCGGCACCGCGAGTGTGCTCGGCCCGATCATGGGCGGTTTCTTCGCGGGCGCCGACGAATTGCTCTGGACCGACGGCTGGCGCTGGGTGTTCTTCATCAACGTGCCGATCGGCCTGGCCGCGATGGCCGTGGTCGCCAGGGTGCTGCACCTGCCGCACCACCGGGTCGACCACCGGATCGACTGGCCCGGCGCGGTCACCCTGGTCGTCGCCCTGGTGCCGCTGCTGACCGTGGCCGAGCAGGGCCGGGAGTGGGGCTGGGACTCGACCCGCTCGATCGCCTGTTTTGTGGTCGGCGCGATCGGCCTGGTCGGTTTCGTGCTGGCCGAGCGGGCGTACAAGGACGAGGCCCTGCTGCCGTTGACCCTGCTCGGCAAGCGGACCGTGGCGGTGGGGGTGACCGCCAGCACGATCCTCGGCATGGCGATGTTCGGTGGCCTGATGACCGTGCCGCTCTACCTGCAGATCGTGAAGGGCTCGACGGCCACCGAGGCCGGCCTGCAGATGATCCCGTTCGTGCTGGGCATCATGACCGGCTCGATCATTTCCGGTCAGCTGATCTCGCGTACCGGCAGATACCGGATCTTCCCCATCGTCGGCAGCGTCTTCATGGTGGCCGCGCTCTTCCTGTTCTCGCTGATCGGCGCGGACACCCCGCTGTGGCAGACCATGCTGGTGATGGTCCTGATGGGTCTCGGCCTGGGCGGCAACATGCAGCCGATGATCACCGCCGTGCAGAACGCGGTGTCACCCCGGCAGATCGGCACGGCCACCGGCGCGGTCACGTTCTTCCGCTCGATGGGCGGCACGCTGGGCACCGCGGTGTTCCTGTCGGTGCTGTTCAACGTGCTGCCGGCCAACATCGAGAAGGCGTACACGACGGCCCAGGCGACTCCGGCGTTCCAGCAGGCGCTGGCCGCCGATCCGGCCCAGGCGCAGATCCTGTCCACGGCCACCAGCGGCGCCGGCCTGTCCGACACGTCGTTCCTGACCAAGCTCTCCGACGCGGTCTCGCACCCGTTCAAGGTCGGTTTCGCCGACAGCGTGCACGTGGTCTACCTGATCGCCTTCTTCATCATGATCATCGGCCTGATCGTGGTCTTCTTCCTGCCCGAGATCCCACTGGCCCAGCGGTCCGCCCAACAGGCCAGAGCCGCCGAGGCGGCCGAGGG
This sequence comes from Actinoplanes couchii, assembly GCF_016862075.1. Taxonomy (GTDB): domain Bacteria; phylum Actinomycetota; class Actinomycetes; order Mycobacteriales; family Micromonosporaceae; genus Actinoplanes; species Actinoplanes couchii. Next base: position 67,412 of record NZ_BOMG01000052.1, read on the forward strand.
CCAGATCTAAGGGCCGATTGCGGGGGTACGGGGAACCGGGCCCCGTGGTTTCTCCGTGGGGCGAAGTAGCGTGGCGGCATGGCTGTTGTGAAGATCAACGCGATTGAGGTTCCCGAGGGCGCCGGCCCCGAGCTGGAGAAGCGGTTCGCCGCCCGCCACGGCGCGGTGGAGAACTCGCCCGGTTTCCTCGGCTTCGAGCTGCTGCGCCCGGTGGCCGGCGAGACCCGCTACTTCGTCTACACCCGTTGGGAGACCGAGGAGGACTTCCAGAACTGGTCGAACGGCCGCGCCAAGGAGGCCCACGCCGGCGAGCGGGCCAAGCCGGTCGCCAGCGGCGCCAGCCTCCTGGAGTTCGAGGTCATCCAGTCGGTCGACAAGCCGAGCTGAATCCGGCACGCCCCACGGCGAGGCGGCGGGCGGAGAGATCCCCGCTTCCTCGCCGTTCCCGTGCCCGCGGGTGGGTCACTCGGCGTTGCGGGCGGCGGCCGTCACCAGGCGGGCGGCGATGGTGCCCCGGTCCAGGCCCAGGCGCTGGGCGCTCTCCTGGAGGACGGCGTAGGCCTCCTGCACACCGCAGCCGCGCTGGGCGATGATCACGCCGACCGCCCGGTCCACCTCGGCGCCCTCGGTCAGGGCCTCGCGCCGGCGCAGTTCGCCGAGGAGCACCTCGGCCTGCCCGGCCAGGGCCATCGCGGTGACCATCACCTCCGGGTCCAGGTCGCCGGGCCGGTCGGGGTAGACGCTCACCGCTCCGACCGCGGTGCGCCGCACGTCCAGCGGGATGGCGGCGACCGCGCGCAGGCCGTCGGCGCGGGCCGCGTCCCACAGCTCCGGCCACCGCTGGTCGGCGGCGAGATCGGCGGCGGTGACCACGGTGCGGGTGCGGGCGGCTTCGAGGCCGGGGCCGCTGCTGTCCGCGTACTGCAACCGGTCGAAGGTCTCGCCCGCCGGCCCGGCGGCGGCCTCGGTGAGCGGTCCGCCCTCGCCGATCAGCACGACGGAGCAGCGCACCACCCCGGGCAGGGCGGCGGTGGCGGCGGCGAGCCGGTCCAGAGCCTGAGTGAGGGAGTCCGCGGCGAGCAGGCGGACGGTGAGCTCGTGCAGGTGCCCGGCGATCTCCACGGGGTGCGGCCCGGCGGCGGGGCCGGGCGGGGCGGCGTGCCGGGCGGGACCACCGCGCTGACCGGAGCGCCGGCCGGAACCCTTGCCGGAGCGTTTGCCGGAGCGACGGGGAATGACCGGTGAGGTGGCGCCGTCTTCAGGGGTGCGCCGGGTCAGCCGGGCGCCACGCTGCGCGGCCGGGACTCGCCGTTTCGGGGCAGACACCCGACGGATATTGCCACGTCTATCCGCAATCATGCGCGATCATGTGCCCCGATCGGGGGGTGTTGACCGGATAAACCTCGATCCGCGACATTCACCACGTTGCGGAAAGTACTGCGCCGCCCCTCGGAGACTCCCGAGAGGCGGCGCGAATGCCGGTGTGCAGGTCGCCTCGCGGCGAGTGGCTCAACACGGCTCCAGCCGAACGGTATTCCGTGCAGGCGTTGAGTGAGGCCCGGGGACACTGGGCACACCGGCATTCGTTCACAACCGTCGGCACCGGCCCACGATTCCGTAAGGCCTTGTGACGTGAGTTACACCATGCGTGATGCCCTGATCAGGACGGATCGAACCCGCCGGTACGCTCAGGGCATGAAGGGGCTGTGGACTCCGGCGTGGATGGCCCGCCATCTGCTCGCGCTCGCGATGACCGCGACCTGCCTCGCGCTGGGGTGGTGGCAGTTCAGCCGCGCCGCCGACGGCAATTCGATCAGCTATGGCTACATGTTCCAGTGGCCGGTCTTCGGCGGTTTTGTGGTCTTCATCTGGGTCCGCGAGATGCAGCTGGCCCGCCGTAAGGCCGCCGGGCAGCCGGTGACCGAGCCCGAGCCGGCGCTCCGGGCCGGCGCCGTCGAGCCGGGCGCGCCGGTGACCCTGGGCCGCCCGGTCCGGGTCGCGGTCGCCCGCCCGGAGGAGACCCCCGATCCCGAGCTGGACGCCTACAACGACTACCTGGCCTGGCTCGCCGCCCACCCGGGTGCCGGGCCGTCCGACTATCCGGGCCGCGTCCCCCACAAATAAAGCAAGAAGGAGTCACCGACCGTGCAGGGAGCCCTCACCCGCTACCGGATCATCGCCTGGATCGTCGGCGTGGTCCTGATCGCCCTCGTCGTCGTGGGCATGCCGTTGAAGTACGGCCCCACCGACAACCCGATCGTGGTCGAGACGGTGGGCCCGTTCCACGGTTTCCTCTACATGGTGTATCTGGTGCTCACGTTCGACCTGTCGCGTCGTGCGAAGTGGGATTTCGGCCGGATGATCCTGGTGATGCTGGCCGGCACGATCCCCTTCTTCTCGTTCTGGGCCGAGCGTCAGGTGACCCGGAAGTGGATCCCGGTAACCGAGCCGGCACTGAGCGAATAGTCCGGAACATGAGTCCGGAATAACGCTCCGGGGGCGACAGATAACGGGCCGTTATCTGGATTAAACACGCAAGACCGGCCATTGGTAAAAATCACTCGCCAAGGTCTTGATTTCTTTTCTTCCGTCGATAGGTTAATGCGGTTGGTCCGGTCCGCAGCCACAACCCCTCGGGTGGCGCCGGCCAACGCCGCCGATCAATACTTGGCGATCCGCCGTCCTGACCCCCGGGGCGGCGGTCGTTTCGTGATCCGGGCCGGGACAGCCGACGTGGACAGGGCCTCTCTTCCAGCCTCACCGTCCCGCCGACCCGGTGGGCGGCCAGCGGAAGAAAGGCCCCTGACCCAGTGCCACACCCCCGAAACAGGTTCCGGGCGCTCGTGGTCGCGATGACGGCGTTCGCGATCACCGTCTCGGGCGGGACGGCTGCACACGCCGCTCCGACCGAGAAAGAGCTCAAGAAGAAGATCGAGGTGGCCTCGGAGAAACTCGAGGACATCTCGGAGCAGTTCAACAAGGTTCGCCTGGACATCAAGAAGACCAAGGCCGACAGCGTCAAGCTGGAGGCCTCCCTGAAGCCGGCCCAGGCCGCCCTCGACGAGGCCAAGGCCAAGGTGGGCACCATCGCCACCACCGAGTACATGCAGGGTCGCACCGGCCCGCTGACCGTGATCGTGAGCGGTGACTCGGAGAACCTGATGGAGCGCCTGGCGTTCCTGGAGCAGATCCAGCGCACCAACCAGCAGGACATCGACACCTTCAGCGAGACCACCCAGTCGTTCGCCGACCGTAAGGCGGCGCTGGCGAGCACGCTGAAGAAGCAGCAGGCCCAGTCCACCGAGCTGGCGGCGACCGAGAAGAAGTACAAGACCGATCTCGCCGATCTGTACGAGATGCGGGAGACCGTCTACGGCAGCCCCACCGAGGGTGGCAGCGGCGGTTCCTACACCGGCAAGATCCCGACCATCGCCGGTTCGGCCGGTGTGGCGGTCACGTTCGCGTTCAAGCAGATCGGCAAGCCGTACGGTTTCGGCGACGCGGGCCCCAGCTCGTACGACTGCTCGGGTCTGACCTCGCGGTCCTGGCAGGAGGCGGGCAAGTCGCTGCCGCACAACGCCGCCGCGCAGTACAGCGCCACCGCGCGGATCAGCAAGGCCGACCTGAAGCCCGGTGACCTGGTCTTCTACCGGAACAACGCGCACGTCGCGATCTACGTCGGCGGCGGCATGATCATCGACGCGCCGTCGGCGGGCCGGGACGTGCTGCACCGCACGATGAACATCATGACCCCGAACGGCTACGGCCGGGTCAAGTAGCACCCCGGGTGCGTTCCGGTTCGATCGGACCGGAACGCACCGCCAGGAAGTCCCGCACCACGAAAAGGCCGGCGCCCCCGGATCGGGGGCACCGGCCTTGATCGTTTCAGCGGCCGGATCAGGCGGCCTGCAGGCCCTCCGCACGGGCCAGCTCACGCAGCCGGCCGAGCGCCTGGATCTCCAGCTGGCGGATCCGCTCCCGGCTGAGCGAGAAGCGCGACGCCACCTCGGTCAGCGAGTGCTCGCGGCCGTCCTCCAGCCCGTACCGCGCCCGCATGATGCCGGCCGAACGGTCGTCGAGGTGGTTGAGCAGGCCCTCGATGCGCTGGCGCTCCAGGGCGTTGAGGACGATCTCCTCGGGGCTCGGGGCGTCGCTGTCGGCCACCAGGTCACCGAGGTTGGTGTCGCCGTCGTCGCCGACCGGGGTGTCCAGCGAGACGGTGTCCTGCGCCCAGCGGGTCAGCTCGTTGACGCGTTCGACGGTCACGCCCAGAGCGGCCGCGACCTGCTCCGGCTCCGGGTCGCCGCCCAGCTCACGAACGAGCTGGCGGGTGACGTTACGCATCCGGTTGACGTCCTCGACCAGGTGCACGGGGAGCCGGACGGTGCGCTCCTGCTGGGCGATGGCCCGGCTGATCGCCTGCCGCACCCACCAGGTGGCGTAGGTGGAGAACTTGTAGCCGCGCTCGTAGTCGAACTTCTCGACCGCGCGGACCAGACCGGTGTTGCCCTCCTGGATCAGGTCCAGCATCGGCATGCCGGACCGGACGTAGCGGCGGGCGATGGACACGACCAGACGAAGGTTGGCCCGGATGAACAGGTCCTTGGCCTTCTGGCCCTCGGTGACGAGACGTTCCAGTTCCTCCCGGCTGATGCCGCGCCGGATCTCGCCCGTCTCGAGCAGGTGCTCGGCGTAGAGGCCGCCCTCGATCGCCTTGGAGAGTTCGACCTCACGTGCGGCGTCCAACAACGGCGTCCGGGAGATCTCGTGCAGGTAGACTCCGACGAGGTCGCGCTCTTCGGCAACCTGATCGGTACGCATCACGGTGCTCTTCTCCACGTTGCCCACGGTCCCCTCATTGCCGTCACTAACCCTGTTACGGGCATTACCTGCGTCCATCAGCCCTCTCCCGTAACGTCCGCAGCTCGTGCATTGCGGTTGCTGACATCCACATAACAAATTGCTAGTCGGACTGATTCCGTCCGGTGGGTCGAAAGTGTCACGAATGCCTGGGTGGTACCTGAGAGCCCAGTGCGCGATCCCTGAGTGCGGCATCTTCGCGACCGTCGTGCTGACGGTCGGATACCCTTTGCGCGACTCATAACACCATCGGCCTCTCATCGTCACAGCGACGGGCATCACCCTGGGCGACGCGATGTCCGTCACCCCCGAGTACGTGTTTCGTGCCCGTGGGGTTCATGTGCAGCATCGGCCGAACGACAAGAGGCCTGAAACAAACGCCCCGCGAAAAGATCCGGATTCCGTGGGTGGAACCGGGGCCATCGGTCACAATGCGCCCTGTCACTCCACACTTCACTCGCCCACTCGGGTGACGCTGCGTGGACACGGAACATTCCCAGGTGGCGGCCCGGCCTCCCGTCGAGTGAGGAAGAGCACATCCACGACGGTGTGACAGGCTGCACGTCATGACCAAGACAGCTCTCGTCACCGGCGGTGCCGGCGGGCTCGGCTCCGCCACGATCGACGCTTTCCTGGCCGCCGGCTGGCGCGTGGTCGCCCCGGTGCGGCCCGGCCGGCAGAGCGCGGTTCCGGCCGGCGCCGTCGCGGTCGCGGCCGATCTCACGGTGGCGGCCGACACCGCCGCCGTGGTCGCCGAGGCGGCGGGCGACCCGGACCGGCCGCTGCGGGCGGTGGTCAACCTGGTCGGCGGATTCGCCGCGGGCGGGCTGATCGCGGACACCCCGGTCGAGGACTTCGAGGCGATGCTCGCGATGAACCTGCGGCCCACCTACCTGACCACCGCGGCGGCCCTGCCGCACCTGATCGGCGCCGGCGGTGGCTCGGTGGTCTGCGTGTCGTCCCGGGCCGCGGTCTCGCCCTTCCCCGGCGCGGCCGGTTACGTGACCGCCAAGGCCGCGGTGCTGGCGTTCGCCGCCGCGGTCGACGTCGAGTACCGCAAGCGGGGCGTGCGCTGCAACACGGTGCTGCCCAGCGTGATCGACACCCCGGCGAACCGGGCCGCCATGCCGGACGCCGACCACGGCCGCTGGGTGAGCCCGGCCGAGATCGCCGCGACGGTCCTCTTCCTCTGCTCCGACGAGTCGGCCCGGGTCAGCGGGGCACGGATCCCGGTTTACGGTCAGGCCTGACCGGCTTCCAGCTCGGTACGGATCGCCTTGGTGACCTGCTCCGGGGTGCCGTTGGCGTCGATCACCACGAACCTCGGGTACTCCGGGAGGGCGCGGTAGGCGGCGTCGGCGGCCATCAGGTAGTCCATGGTCTCGGTGTCGTAGCCGCGCCGCTCGATCCGGTCCTGGGCGACCTCGGGGTCGACGGCCAGGAAGAACATCACGTCCGGCTGCGGGAACAGGCGGTAGGCCAGCCGGGCCCGGCGGATCGCGGCCGGCCGGGCGCCGTGGGCCCGCAGACTGGCGAACTGGCACACCGCGTACCGGTCCATCACGGCGATCTCCCGGGTCACGGCCCGGCGCAGCAGGGTCCGGACGATCGCGAACCAGCGCAGCACCGACTCGACGGCGAGCGTCCCGCGACGGCCGAGCAGATCCTCGGCGTCGGTCCGGCCGACCATCACCGCGATCCGGCCGAACCAGTGCCGCCCCCCGGCGTTCTGCCGGTACACGGCCGGAAACCCGGCGGCTGCCAGCTCAGCGGCGACGGTGCGGGCCTGGGTGGTCTTGCCGGAGCCGTCGATACCGACCAGTGCGATCGTGCGCGGCATCCGGCTGGGATATCGGGGGGCCGAAACCGGTTGGGACTGCGCCATGAGAGCCATACCAACCAACGGTAACGCCCGTCTGCACATTGCGTTCCACGGCGAAGGACCGATTCAGTCCCCCAGAATGAGCCGAGGGGGTTCAAGGCGCCGCTGCTCCGGGTAGTCGTGAACGAATCAGACACGGACAGGAGGGTCGGCATGCCACACCGTGTGGACGAGGGTTTGGCCATCACCTTGAAACGGGTCGCGTCGATTCTCAAGGGCGCGGACATCCCCTTCGCCCTGGGCGGGAGCTTCGCCGTGTACGCCCGCGGCGGTTATTCCAGCGATCACGACGTGGACTTCCTGATTCGCGAGCAGGACAAGGAACGGGCTCTGCAGGAACTGTCGCAGGCCGGCTTCCAGACCGAACAGCCACCGGAGGACTGGCTGGTGAAGGTCTTCGACGAGGGCCGGATGGTGGACCTGATCTACCGGCCGGTGGAGTCGCCGGTGGACGACGCGACGCTCGCGGACACCGATCAGATCTCGGTCGAGGCGATCTACATGCCGGTGGTCTCGGCCACCCGGCTGATGGTCCACAAGCTGCTCAGCTACAGCCAGCACTACTGCGATTTCGCCACCGGGCTGCCGGTCGCCCGGTCGTTGCGCGAGCAGATCGACTGGGAGCGGGTCCGGCGGGAGACCGGCGACTCGCCGTACGCGGAAGCGTTCTTCGTCCTTGTCGACCGGTTGGACGTCGTGCCGCACCCGGACGGGCGGGAACTGAGGGTAGGGGGATGAGATGACTGTTCAATTCGATCTCGAAGCCGAGATCCAGCGCCTGCTCACCGAGCACGATCGCATCGCCGAGCAGGGCATCACCGTGCACCGCCGGGAGAACGTGGTGGTGCTCGGCGGGGAGGTGGAGAGCGCCGAGCGGCGCGACGAGATCTGCCGCCAGATCACCGGGCGGTTCCCGGAGATCGAGATCACCTGCGACATCGGCATCACCCGGGCGCAGGCGCCGAGCGAGGTGGAGGAGATTTCATGATCCGGATCGCCGCCGTGGGCGACGTCCACGTGGACAAGGACGTGGTGGGCCGCTACCGGCCCGCACTGGAACAGCTGCCGGACCGGGCCGACGCGCTGCTGATCGCCGGGGACCTGACCCGGCACGGGACACCCGACGAGGCGAAGTGCTTCGCCACCGAGTTCGGTGGCCTGGCCGTGCCGGTCGTGGTGGTGCTCGGCAACCACGATCACCAGAGCGACCAGCAGCAGCAGGTCACCGAGGTGCTGACCGACGCCGGGATCACCGTGCTGGAGTGCTCCTCGACGGTGCTGGAGATCAACGGGCACCGGCTCGGGATCGCCGGCGCGAAGGGGTTCGGCGGCGGGTTCGCCGGGGCGTGCGCCAGCAACTTCGGCGAGCGGGAGATGAAGGACTTCGTCGGGACCACCGAGGACATCGCCGACCGGCTCGGCGAGTCGCTGCGCTCGGTGCGGTGCGACGCCCTGGTGGCGCTCACCCACTACGCGCCGGTGCCGGAGACCCTGGCCGGGGAGCCGCTGGAGATCTACCCGTTCCTGGGCTGCTACCAGCTCGGCAATGCGATCGACTCGGCCCCGACGGCGCTGGCCCTGCACGGGCACGCGCACCACGGTTCGGAGCGCGGGCGGACACCCGGCGGGGTTCCGGTCCGGAACGTCGCGCACCCGGTGATCAAGCAGGCGTACAACGTCTACCAGTTGCTGTCCGAAACAGTGGATTCTCAACTCGTACCGGCGTAAATCAAGGTTTCCGTTTCGGAGGGTCCGGGTATCGACTGGACATGGACCTGTTGCTCTGGATTCTCGCCGTTGTTCTCGTGGTCGCCGGTGTTCTCGCTCTCTTCCGGCGGCAGATCCTGTGGGGCGTTGTGCTGATCATCGTGGGTCTCCTGGTGGGTCCCGGCGGCGTCAGCATCTTCACCTGATCCCCCAGCCGAAACCGCTGTACCGACCCTGAACCGGGGTCGCCGCGGGCGCGTCCGATGCGGACTCGTCCTCGGTGACTCCGGTTCCTCCTTTTCCGGCTTCTCTTTCGGGCCCCGCCGGCCTTATCTTTCGGGCCCCGCCGCACAGAACGTGCGATGTACCGTCGCTGATATCTGACTCAATCCCGGCGTGGCCGACGTCCATCACTTCACCTACGGTGTCTACAACCCGATAGCCGCATATCTTCTGGCGTTTCTCGGTTCCTTCCTCGGTCTGCTCTGCGCCGGCCGGGCCCGGGACGCGCGTACGCGCAGCCGCCGCAATCGCTGGCTGCTGATCGGCGCCTTCTCCATCGGAGGCGGCGGGATCTGGCTGATGCACTTCTCCGCGATGCTGGGATTCGACGTCCCGGACAGCCCGGTCCGCTACCACCTGGGACTGACCCTGCTCAGCCTGGTGTTCTCGGTGCTCACCGTCGGGGTGGGGCTGATGGTGGTCGGGCACGGCCGCCGCGGGGTGGGCAAGACCCTGGCCGCCGGGTTGATCACCGGTGGCGGCGTGATCGCCATGCACTACACCGGCATGGAGGGGATCCGACTGTCCGCGGAGGTCCACTACTCCCCGGTGCTGGTGGCCGCCTCGGCGCTGATCGCGATCGCGGCCAGCACCATCGCCCTCTGGTTCGCCGTCTCGGTGCGCGGCTGGGCCAAGGTCACCGCGGCCGCCGCGGTGATGGGCGTCGCGGTCTGCGGGATGCACTACACCGGGATGGCCGCCATGTCGATCGAGCTGCATCCGGCGGGCGCCCCGCAGGCGGACGGCATCCGGCCGCTGAACATGCTGGTCCCGATCATCCTGATCACCACGGCCACCATCGTCGGGGTGGCGCTGAGCGCGCTGCAGGCGATGACCGAGGAGGAGTTCACCGACGGCGCCGGCACCCCGAAGCGCGGGGTGCACGCCGAACCTCCGCAGCCGTGGACGCTGAAGCAGCCGTCGGTGGGTGCCATCCGGCTCAGCCCGGCCGCCCGGGCGGTGGCCACCGGCCGGATCACCGGCGGCCGTCCCTCTCCCGGGCCACGTCCCGCGGTCCGGCCGTCACCCGCACCGGCGCCGAACGCGCCACCGGCCACATCCGGGAGCTGATCGAAACCCATCGCGACCGTTGATCCGGTATATCTGATCGGCATGGCACCACGGATGCTGCTCTCGATGCCACTGCACGCCATCACCGAGGTGTACGGCGAAGCCGGCCTACGTGACCGATTCGCTCTGGAACTGGAGTCCTTCGACAGCGACGAGCGCAAGACCCTGACCGAGGCACTGGAGCTGGCCTCCGCACTGCACGCCGACGACCGCCGGGTCCGCGAACCCTACGTGAACCATCTGCTCCGGGTGGCCATCCGGATCATCCGCTACTACCAGGTGCGTGATGTCGACGTGCTGGTCGCGGCACTGTTGCACGACGCCGCCGAGGACCACCCGGCCGAACTGGGCGGGGTGGACCCGGGCGGCTCGCACACCGAGATGACCGAGGCCGCGCTGGCCGAGCTGGCCCGGCGGTTCAACCCGCGGGTGGCCGAGCTGGTCCGGTCGGTCACCAACCCGGAGTACGACCCGGAGCGGGACCGGAACGAGCAGTACCGCACCCATGTGGCGGAGAAGCTGGAGCGGGATCCGTGGGCCCGGGTGATCAAGATTTCGGACTTCACCGACAACGGGGTCGGCGTGATTCACACCACGCTCGACAAGGCGTACCGGTCGGCCGGCAAGTACCGCCCGCTCGTCCCCACGCTGCGTGAGCTGGTCGGACGCCCGGACACACCGCTCTCCACCCAGGCCAAGGAGCACATCCTGGACCAGCTCGACCTGGCCGAGGAACGATTCGCCGCGATCCTCGACGGGTGACCCTCGAGGTCGACCTATCGTGGGGCCATGCCTACTGACGCCTGGTGGCGGGACGCTGTCATCTACCAGATCTATCCCCGGTCGTTCGCTGACGGGAACGGTGACGGCATGGGCGATCTGCCCGGCATCACCGGACGACTCCCGCAGCTACGGGAGCTGGGTGTCGACGCGGTGTGGCTCTCGCCGTTCTACCCGAGCCCGCAGCACGACGCCGGTTACGACGTGGCCGACTACCGCGGGGTGGACCCGAGGTTCGGTTCGCTCGGGGACGCCGACAAGCTGATCGGCACCGCCCACGACCTCGGTCTCAAGGTCATCGTCGACCTGGTGCCGAACCACACCTCCAGCGACCACGTGTGGTTCCAGGCCGCGCTGGCGTCGCCGGCCGGCAGCCCGGAGCGGGCGCGCTACATCATCCGCGAGGGCAAGGGGGACGAACCGCCGAACTCGTGGCAGAGCGTCTTCGGCGGCCCCGCGTGGCACCGGCTGCCGGACGGGCAGTGGTACCTGCACCTGTTCGACGTCTCCCAGCCCGACCTGAACTGGGACCACCCGGAGGTCCGCGCCGAGTTCCTGGACATCCTGCGGTTCTGGCTGGACCGGGGCGTGGACGGCTTCCGGGTCGACGTGGCGCACGGTCTGATCAAGGACGCCGACCTGACCGACTGGAGCGCCCCCTCGGTGATCCTGGGCGGGCTGGACCCGGTCGGCCCGCCGCCGCCGATGTGGGACCAGGAGGGTGTGCACGAGATCTACCGGCAGTGGCGTGCCGTCATGGACGAATACGACGGCGGCCGCATCCTGGTCGCCGAAGCGTGGGTGCAGCCCGAGGAGCGGCTGGCCCGCTACGTGCGGCCGGACGAGATGCACCAGGCGTTCAACTTCCCGTACCTGGAGGCGCCCTGGCTGCCGGCCGAGCTGAAGGCGGTCATCGACTCGTCGCTGGCCGCCAACGACGCGGTCGGCGCGACCACCACCTGGGTGCTGTCCAACCACGACGTGGTCCGGCACGCCTCCCGGCTCGGCTTCGCGCCCGGTTCGAAGCGGGTGCCCGGCATCGGCATCGGCGACCCGCAGCCGGACCAGGTCGTCGGCCTGCGCCGGGCCCGGGCGGCCACCCTGCTGATGCTCGGCCTGCCCGGGTCGGCCTACCTCTACCAGGGTGAGGAGCTGGGGCTGCCGGAGCACACGCTGCTGCCCGACGAGTACCGCGAGGACCCGGCCTGGGAGCGGTCCGGGCACACCGAGCGCGGGCGGGACGGCTGCCGGGTGCCGATCCCGTGGGAGGCCGACGCCCCGTCGTACGGGTTCGGCCCGGCCGACGCGAGCTGGCTGCCGCAGCCGACGATCTGGGCCGAGTACGCCCTGGACCGCCAGGTGGACGTGCCCGGCTCGACCTACGAGTTGTACCGGGCCGCGCTGGCCGCCCGGCGCGACCACGAGCTGGGCTCCGGTGAGCTGGTGTGGCTGGCCAGTGACACCGACGCGCTGGCGTTCCGCAACGGCGAGGTGACGGTGGTGACCAACTTCGGGGCCGAGCCGGCCGCGTTACCGGACGGCGCCCGGGTCCTGCTGAGCAGCGAGCCGCTCGACGCCGACGGCCGGATCCCCACCGACGTCACCGTCTGGGCCGTCTTCTGAGTCCTGCTTCTCGGCGACCGCCAGCAGGGCGGCGTGCGTGTCCTCCATGTCCCGCGCGACCGTCCTGCTGGCCAGCCAGTACATGATCCCGGTGGGGATGAAGAAGAACTGGAAGGCGGCCAGCCCGACCGCGTAGTTGAGCGGTGGCGGGAAGGCCGCGGCCAGGCTGCCGAAGGCGACCGCGACCAGCACGTTGCCACCGGCCCGGCCGGCGCCGTTGATCAGGTTGCCGAGGCTGTAGACGGTGCCCCGGTGCTGCGGCGGGTTCACGTCGGCGATCATCGCGAACCAGTTCGGCGAGTTCGCCGACGTCAGGGCCAGCGCGAACACCGCGATGACCAGGCAGATCCCGACGGTCGGCTCGGTGACCAGGTTGCTCAGGACACCCCGGATCACCTCGCCCGTCCCGGCGCCGTCCGGCACGGTGATCGTCATCGGGACGAAGAACAGGACCACGTAGAACGGCACGGCGGCCAGCACACCGACGGCGGCGACCAGGGCCCGGCCCCTCGGCGTACGCCGCTGCAAACGGTCCCCGACCAGGCCGCCGAGGATCGACAGGGCCGCCCCCAGCTGGAAGATCGTGGCGAAGACGCTGCCGACCAGGACCGCCGTGCCGACGCTGTACCCCTGGTCGAGGGCGCGCTCGCGGAACAGCACCGGCAGCCACACCAGTGATCCGAAGGCGATCTGCGCGGTGCCGCCCTGCAGGATCAACCAGACGTTGGTACGCCGTTTGAGGATGACCGGGATGTCCTCGTGCCGGATGCGCTCGTCGTACTCGACCCCGGCCAGCTCCGGCTGGCTGTCACCGCGGGGCACGTCGTAGGTGAGCAGGTACGCGACCGTGGCGATCAGTCCGGCCGCCGCGGTCACCAGGAACGGGCGGCGCCAGTCGTCGTGCCCGAGGATGCCGCCGACCAGGGTGCCGGCCAGGGTGCCGACGCCCTGCGAGAGTCCCCAGAAGCTCATCACCAGGCCCCGGCGCCGGGGCGAGATCAGGTCGCTGACCACCGCGAAGCTGACCGAGGCGACCCCGCCCAGCCCGAACGCGGCCACGATCTGCGCGACCAGGAACCATCCGTAGCTGCCGGCCAGCCCGGAACCGGCGGTGCCGGCCACCCAGAGCACGGTGCCGGCGATCAGCACCGGTTTGCGGTCGGTGCGGTCCCCCACGTACGCGAAACCGATCGCCGCGACCGCGCTGACCAGGAACATGATCGTCGTCGCCAGGGCGATGTGCCCCTCGCTGACCCCGAGATCACCGCCGATGCTGCCGTAGAGCGGTGGGACCAGGCCGATGGCCACGTTGTCCAGGGCGGCCAGGATCACGAAGACCACCACGCTGTACACGCGGTGCGCCGGACCGCCCCTGCCCATCACGCGGTAGAGGTTATCCGCTGAACGGCTCCCCCAACCGTCCCGGGATCACCGGAGACGGCTGGAGGAGCCGGTGGTGGCGCGCGTCAGCGGGTGCGGTCGATCACCGCGTGCTGGGCGGCCGCGTACTGCTCGCGGATCAGCGGGACGCTCGCGTCCTCGTACACCGCGGGGCTCGCCGCCGACCAGGCCGGCGGAGTGTCGCCACCGAGGGCGACCCAGGCGGCCTGCCGGGCCGCGCCGTCGGCGACGTACTCGCCGGGCGGCGGGACCAGGACCGGCTTGCCGAAGAGCGCGGGCGCGATGCGGCGGACCGCCTCGCTGCGCGCCCCGCCACCGACCAGCACGATCCGGTTCGCCTCGGCGCCGGTCGCGGTCAGGGCGTCCAGGCCGTCGGCGAGCGCGCAGAGCATGCCCTCGACGGCGGCCCGGGCCAGGTGGGCCGGGGTCGACGTCCTGAGGGTGAGCCCGTGGACCGCGCCGGTGGCGTCCGGCCGGTTCGGGGTGCGCTCCCCCTCCAGGTAGGGCACCAGGACCAGGCCGTCCGCACCGGCCGGCGCCGACAGCGCGAGCTTGGACAGCTCGTCGTGGTCGACACTCAGCAGCTTGGTGGCCGCGTCCAGGACCCGGGCCGCGTTCAGCGTGACCACGATCGGCAGGAACCGGCCGGTGGTGTCGGCGAAACCGGCCACCGTTCCGGACGGGTCGTTCGGCGCGGCCCCGGACGAGGCGAAGACCGTGCCGGACGTGCCGATCGACACGATCACGTCGCCGGGCAGCGCGCCGGTGCCGAGGGCGGCCGCCGCGTTGTCACCGGCGCCCGGGCCCAGCGGGGCGCCGTTGGGCAGGTGCCCGGCGATCCCGGTGGGGCCGAGCACCTCGGGCACGATCAGGTCCCGCCCGAACCCGAGTTCCAGCAGGTCGTGCCGGTACTCGTTGGTCTTGGCGGACCAGTAGAGCGTGCCGCTGGCGTCGCTGCGGTCGGTCTTGATGTCCCGGATGTCGGTCGAGCCGGACAGTTTCCAGGTCAGCCAGTCGTGTGGCAGACAGACCGCGGCCACCCTCGCCGCGTTCTCCGGCTCGTTACGGGCCAGCCAGCGCAGCTTGGTCAGGGTGAAGCTGGCGACCGGCACGATGCCGACCGCGTCCGCCCAGGCCGCGCCGCCGCCCAGCTCGGCGATCAGGTCGGCGGCCGCGCCGGCGCTGCGAGTGTCGTTCCACAGCAGCGCCGGGCGGACCACTTCACCGAATTCGTCGAGCACGACCATGCCGTGCTGCTGCCCGGCGACCGAGGCCGCGGCCACGTCGTCCAGGCCGCCGGCCTCCTCGATCGCCTGCTGGAGCGCGGTCCACCAGGCGTCCGGGTGCACCTCGGTGCCGTCCGGGTGCGAGGCACGCCCCTGCCGGACCAGTTCCCCGGTCTCGGCGTCGCGGATCACGACCTTGCACGACTGCGTCGAGCTGTCGATCCCGGCAACGAGTGCCACGGTCAGCGCGCCCGGAGCAGGTGGTCGATCGCCAGCTGGTTGAGCTTGACGAAGCCGAAGCCCTTGGCGCCGACGGCGTCCGCGTCGTAGTCCTCGAACGCGCTCTTGTCGTTGAGCAGCTCCTGGTAGCCCTCGCCCGGGTTCAGGGTCGGGGTCCGCAGCTCGGCGACCTTGGACTCGGCGAGCGCGGCCTGCACCTCGGGGTCGGCACGGAACGCCGCGGCCCGCTCCTTGAGCAGCAGGTACATCCGGATGTTGTCCTTGGCCGACTCCCACACGCCGTCGAAGTCCTCGGTACGCGACGGCTTGTAGTCGAAGTGACGCGGGCCGTCGTACGCCGGGGCGCCGTCCGGGCCGTTCTCCAGCAGGTCGACCAGGGAGAACGCGTTGAGCAGGTCGCCGTGACCGAAGACCAGGTCCTGGTCGAACTTGGGACCGTGCTGGCCGTTGAGGTCGATGTGGAACAGCTTCTTGTGCCAGAGCGCCTGCGCGATGCCCTGGGTGAAGTTGAGGTTCGACATCTGCTCGTGGCCCGTCTCCGGGTTGATACCGAACAGCTCGGAGCGCTCCAGCTCCTGCACGAACGCGATGGCGTGGCCGGCGGTCGGGAGCAGGATGTCGCCCCGGGGCTCGTTCGGCTTCGGCTCGATCGCGAAGCGCAGGCCGTAGCCCTTGTCCTCGGAGTACTGCGCGAGCAGGTTGAGGGCCTCGCGGTAGCGGTCGAGGGCGGCGCCGACGTCCTTGGCCGAGTCGTACTCGGCGCCCTCGCGGCCGCCCCACAGCACCAGGGTCTTGGCGCCCAGCTCGGCGCCGAGGTCCATCTGGCGCAGCACCTTGCGGATCGCGTAGCGGCGGACCGAACGGTCGTTGCTGGTGAAGCCGCCGTCCTTGAACACCGGGTGGGTGAAGAGGTTGGTCGTCACCATCGGGACGATCAGGCCGGTCTCGTCGAGCGCCTTCTTGAACCCGGCGACGATGCCGTCCCGGGTCGCGGCGTCCGAGCCGAACGGCACCAGGTCGTCGTCGTGGAAGGTAATGCCGTACGCGCCGATCTCGGCGAGCTTGTGCACCGCCTCGACCGGGTCGAGCGCCGGGCGGGTGGCGTCACCGAACGCGTCGCGCGCCTGCCAGCCCACGGTCCAGAGACCGAAGGAGAACTTGTCTTCGCGTGTGGCCTGGAGCGACACGGGTTACCTCCACGAAACGGTGTGTAACGACGGGGATTTGTTTAGTGGTTGAATTATTTGACTCGCGTATGGCACTGTCAAGGGCGTGTTGACCGCCCCGACCACGCCGGTGCGACAGGCGAGCGTCCGCGCCCATAATCTCGCGCTCGTGCTGCACACCGTGGCAAACGGTGCGGATCGGCCATCCCGGGCAGCCGTCGCGGCGGCCACCGGGCTCACCCGCGCGACCGTTTCCGCCCTTGTCGACGATCTGGTCGCCGGTGGTCTGCTGGTCGAGGTCGCCCCGCCGCCGCGGACCGGGGCGGGCCGTCCCGCGGTCGGGCTCGCCCTCACCTCCACCGGCCCCGCCGGGCTCGGGCTGGAGATCAACGTCGACTATCTGGCCGCCTGTGTGGTCGATCTGACCGGCACGGTCCGCCACCGCTACGTCGAGCACGCCGACCAGCGTCCCGCCGATCCGGAGCGGTCCCTGGCCGCCCTGGGTGGGCTGGCCGCCCGGGCCCGCGGCGCCGCCGAAGCCGACGGCCTGACCGTGACCGGGGCCGCGCTCGCCGTGCCCGGCCTGGTCACCGACGGCCTGGTCCGGGTCGCGCCGAACCTGGGCTGGCAGGACGTGGACGCGGTCGCCGCGCTGCGGGCCGTCCCGGAGCTGGCCGATCTGCCGGTGACCGTGGACAACGAGGCCAACCTGGCCGCTCTGGGCGAGCTGGGTGCGACAGGCGGAAACCCTACTTTTCTGTACGTCTCCGGCGAGGTCGGCATCGGGGCCGGGCTGGTTCTCAGCGGCGAGCTCTACCGGGGTGTGCGCGGCTGGAGCGGCGAGATCGGGCACGTCACCGTCTACCCGGACGGGCGGCCCTGCCGCTGCGGCGCCCGCGGCTGCCTGGAGCAGTACGCCGGGCAGGAGGCCCTGGAGCACGACGTACCGCTGGCCGCGGCGGCTCTCGGGATCGCCCTGTCGGTGGTGGTGAACCTGCTCGACGTGCCGGTGATCGTGCTCGGCGGGGCGTACGTCCCGGTCTTCGCGGCGCTGCGCGAGGGCATCGGGGTCGAACTGCGCCGGCGGGTGCTGACCGCCGGGCTGGCCCCGGTCGAGCTGCGGTCGGCGGAGCTGGGCGCGGACGCGGCGATGCGGGGCGCGGCCGACACGGTGCTCCGGGTGGTCCGCGAGGACCCGGCCGCCTGGCTGCGCCGCGGCGCCTGAACCGGTTCCCGCGACGACGACGGCCGCCGCCCCGGGTGGGGACGGCGGCCGTGGTGCGCCTGGTTCAGAGGGTCACTTCACGCCGGTACGCGTGCCGATCGCCTGGGCGAAGATCGAGGTGATCGTCGTCGGGTCCTTCGCGATGAAGACACCGACGTTCTTCTCGTCGACCTTCTGGATCTCCTTCAGCTCGTTCGCGTCGGCACCGTCCCCGATGCCGATCAGGATCACCCGGATCGGCTTGGTCGGGTCGATCTCCTTCCCGAACGCGTCCAGGAACTCGTCCCGCTGGATGCCCTCGGCGAACTCGTTCTGGCCGTCGGTGAAGAGGATGACCGAGTTGATCTTCCGAGGCGCCCAGTCCTTCTTCACGTGCTTGTAGCCGGCCAGGAGGGTGGCGTACAGACCGGTGCCGCCGTCCTTCTTCGGGTTCAGCTTGTCGATCGACTGCTGCAGCTCGAAGCGCGAGGTGCTGAGCGACTTGATCGGGACGATCTGCTTGTACGGCAGCGCGCCGTTCTCGTTGGTGGAGAACCGCCACACGCCGACCGACCACTTCTCGCTGAACAGCCCGAGGCCGGTCCGCGCGGCGCCCTGGGTGACCTCGGCGCGGGTCTTGTTGTTCGCCGTCGGCACCGGTTCGAGCATCGAGCCGGAGGTGTCGAAGATGGTCAGGGCCCGGCCCGGCGTGGTGATGGCGATCCAGCTGCCGACCACGGCGCTGAGTGCGGCCCCGGTCTCGGCGGCGGCCGCGGTGCCACCGCTCGCCGACTTGGTGGCCGAGGCGGTGACGCCCGGCGACGCCTGCGGCGCGCCCATCGGGGCGGCGAAGCTGGCGCCGTACGAGCCGTCCGGAACCCGCAGACCGGTGGCGGCCAGCGCGTCCTTGGCGGCGGCCGTGGACAGCTGCGCGAGCAGGCCCTTGGCGGCCGCCGACTTCTGCTGGTCGACCACCTGCGGCATGATCGTGAACGGGTAGTCCATCGGCGCCGGGCTGGGGTCCAGGTACATCGCGGCGAGCTGCACGGCCGGGCGCTGGGCGTTGTACTCCACCACGTCCGCCTCGGAGACCGGGGCGAGGCTCACCGAGTCGGTGCTGCCGATGTCGGCCTCCGACTTGGGGAACTTGGCCATCAGCTCCTGGCGCAGGTTCGACTTGTTGTTCGCCAGCACGGTCAGCGCCCGGGTCTTGTCCTGGTTCGCCGCGGCCGACGAGGTGCCGACCGACTGGCTGATCGCCAGGAGACTGGTGAGACCGGACGAGTCCATGGTCGGGTTCATGATGCCGACCGACAGTGGCTCGTCGGACTTGAAGTTGCTGAGCAGCTGGGTCCAGCCGATCTTCTTGTTCGGCCAGCCCAGCTTCTCGGCGATCGCCTCGGGCGCGGCCAGCACCAGTGGGCTCTGCGCCACCGAGGTGACGTTGCTCGGCAGGAAGCCGGCGGCCTCGGTCTGCAGGCGCAGCAGCCAGGTCGAGGAGTCGGGGATCCACACGTCGGGGACCTGGACGGCGTCGGGCGCCTTGTCCAGGCCGGCGAGCGTGACGGAATGGTCACGGGAGACCGCGCCGGCGATCGTCGCGGAGTTCGCCTCGCTGACGGCGACCGCGACACAGGTGCCGTCGACCTCCCCGCCTGCTTGGCGCCACTGGGCGACGACCTGATCGACGGCAGGCTTTATCTCGGGAGAGGCCGCGACGGTCAGGGGCACCGACCCGGTGCACCCGGAATCGGAGACCTGCTGATAGCCGAGGTACGTACCGGCGACGACGACAACCAGCGCCATCGCACCTCCGACGACGCTGGCTCCCTTTGAATTGAAGTTTCTACGATGGCGGCCAGACACGCGATCAATAGTGCGCATGTCCGATGCTGAATGCCATACACGTTCGGCCGAAAATTACTCAGACTGACGCTTCCGGATCTCGAAACTTCGGAGAGTAGTCGCGCGGTCTCGATCGGTGCAGGGCGGAACAGGTGGCGCGTCAGGTTGCGTCGCTTACGTCACCGACGCGCCACAATGTCCGATCTCATCTATGACCTGATCATCGGCGGATTCCACCGGAGCAGGCAGGTCGGCGTCGGCTCTCCGGTCGGCTCACCCTGGAGACCGGGGATGCCGGTGTCCGGATCGATGCGGAAAACGGTCACGTTCTGTGAACGTTGGTTGGTCACGTACAGGTGATCGCCCAGCAGGATCATGTGCCGCGGCCAGACCCCGCCGGTGGGCACCTCGGCGATCAGCGTCGCGCTCTCGCCGTCCCAGGCGAACGTCGAGACGGTGTCCGGGCCGCGGTTGGCGACATAGACGAACCTGCCGTCCCGTCCCGTGGTGATCTCGGACGGGTAGACCGGCCCCGGCAGCGTGCTGGTCGCGGTCCCGCCGTGCGGTTCGAGCGTGGGACCACCCGCCGGGCGGTACCAGGAGAGCGCGCCGCTCAGCTCACCGACGAGGAGCAGCGCCCCGTCCGCCGACCGCAGCAGGTGCCGCGGGCCGGTGCCGGGTTCCGCCGTCACGGCGACCTCCGGGGCGCCGAGCCGGCCCGAGTTCGGGTCCAGCCGGGACCGCCACACCCGGTCCGATCCCAGGTCGGAGATCAGCACGTCGGGGCCGTTACGGTCCGGAACCACCTGGTGCGCGTGCGGCCCGGCCTGTCGCTCGGTGTCCGGGCCGGAGCCGGTGAGAGTGAGCAGGTCGCTGCGCTCCCCGGGGACGCCTTCGGCGTCGAGTGGGTGTACGGACACCGATCCGCTCGCGTAGTTCGCCACCACCAGGTGCCGGGCGTCCGCGGTGACCGCGAGATGGCAGGGATCCGACCCGCCGGTGGGGAACGTCGCCAGCGGGACCAGCGAGCAGTCCGGCGCGACCGAGAAGGCGGAGACCGTGCCCTGATCCAGTTCGTTCACGGCGTACAGCACCGGAAGGGTGGGGTGCTGGGCCAGGAAGGACGGGGAGGGGGTGCGGGCGACCAGCCCGAGGCGGGTCAGCTCACCGGTGTCCGGATCACGCCGGACCAGTGTGATGCCGTCCCCCTCGCCCCCTTTGTCCCCGGTGTAGCAACCGACGAAGACATATTCATGGCTCGAACCCATGCGCCGATCCCACCACAGAACGGTGGGATCACAAGCCAGCACACCGCCGGTGGCATCGCGGACCCCCGTCTGACCCGCGATGCCACCGGCGGCGTGCTCCGCCGGCGTCTCAGCTCTTGAGCAGTTCGTAGACGTCGGCCGGCGCCTTGACACCGTCCGCCGGGGCCTTGACCGCGGCGGCGCTGCCGTACTGGTCGTAGGTGACCCGGTAGGTGGCGGCCTTGGTCGTACCGGCCGCCGGGATCTCGACCACCGCGGTCCCGACCCGCCCCTGGGCGTCCACGGTCACCGTCAGCGGCACCTGCTTGGCCTGCTCGCCGAGGGCGGTGAGGGTCTTCTCCTCGACGATCTGTGCGGCGGTGGTCCGGGTCAGGTCGGTGGTGCCGGTGAACGTCCCGGAGCCGGACTCCTTCAGATCCGAGGCGGCCAGCAGCAGCGACCCCACGAACCCGGGATCGGTCTCACCGTCGTAGACCAGCTCCTCGGCGTCCTTCTCCGGAAGCTTGGTCAGGTCCAGCTTCATCCACTTCTTCGGCACCTTCGGCAGGCCGATGCCCTCCGGCGCGCCGTCGAACGACATCCGGGTCCAGGCCTGGTCGCCGATGACCATCAGCTTCATCGAGAAGGTGAAGTCGCCGTCCGGGACCTCCTCCTCGATCTCCTGGGTCCACGACTTGTTCGGGGCGTCCACCACTCCGGAGATCGGCTGCACGCCGCCCTTGATCGTGTAGCGGAACACCGGGGTGTCGTCGGCCGGCAGCGCGTCGGTCAGTTTCGCGACCGCGGAGACCTCCTCGGCCACGTCCTGGACGGCGCCGCAGGCGGCCATCAGGGAACCGGCGATCAGGAGGACACCGGTGCTCGCCAGGCGCTTGGTGAAAACGTTCATCGTTTCGTCTTTTCTCGTGAGGCCGGTGATGCGTTGATGGACAGAGCCTCCTGACGACGACTGCCGATGCGCTGCGGCTATGCTGCCGTCGGCTGCGGTTCCACTGCCGCCGGGAGAAACTGCTGGTCAATGGGGGTGTACGGGGTGACCGACCCGGCGCGGTTCGAGTTGCTGGGAGCCGTGCGGGCGTTCCGGAACGGGCATCAGCTCGACCTCGGCCCCGCCAAGCAGCGCGCCGTCCTGGCCGTCCTGCTGCTCAACCTCGGCCGGCCGGTGCCGACCCACCGGATCGTCGACGCGGTCTGGGGCGACGACCCGCCGGAGAACGGGCCCAACGTCGTGCAGAAGTACGTGGCCGGACTGCGCCGGGTGCTCGACCCGGACCGGACCCCGCGCACCCCCGGCGAACTGCTCGCCCTCACCGACGGCGGCTACGTCCTGAGCACCGGCGCGCTGGACACCGAGGAGTTCCGCAACGGGCTGGCCCGCGCCGACGCCGAACGACGGGCCGGGCACCTGGAAGAGGCGGCCCGCGTCGCGCGTACCGCGCTGGATCTGTGGCGGGGTGAGGCTCTCGGCGGGCTGACCGGGCCGATCTTCGAGGCCGCCCGCACCCGGCTGCACGAGGAACGGGCCGGGGCGTGGGAGCTGTGGGCCGAGATCGAGCTGTCCCGGGGCGGCTTCGCCGGGCTGGTGACCGAACTGTCCCGGCTGGTGGAGGAGTTCCCGCTGCGTGAGGGCCTGCGGGCGCAGCTGATGATCGCGCTGTACCGCAGCGGGCGGCAGGCCGAGGCGCTCGCCACGTTCCGCGACGCCCGTGAGTACTTTCTGGACGAACTCGGCGCCGAGCCGGGTGAACGTCTCCAGGAGACCCACCGCCGGATCCTGCGCAACGAGCCACCGGCGGCGCCCGCCCCCGAGCCGGCGCCGGTCGCCCGGCCGGTGTCACCCCCGCCCGTCCCGGAACGGCCCTGGTCACCGGCTCCGGCGCTGCCGTCCTGGGGCCACGGTGTGCCGCTCGGGCCGCGCCGCGCCGAGAACGTCTGGGCCGAGACCATCCTGGCCGCCCTGGTCCCGCTGATGACCTGCTCACTCGGCAGCTGGGGTTACTTCGTCTACGCGACGGTCCAGCGGCGCACCGCCCGCGAGCTGATCACCGCGATCGGCTACCTGTTCGCGGTGCTGGCGGTGGTGGCCCTCTGGCTGGTCGACCCGAGCGCGCCGAACGCCGACATCATCTCGGACGCCGAAGCCTTCGGGATCATCCTGGCCTTCCTGGTCACCGTCCTGGCCTCGGTGCACGGGGCGGTGCTCGCCCATCACCCCGGCGACAGCGCGCACGCCCGGCGCCAGCGGCGGATGGCCCGGCAGTACACCGCGTTCAACCCGGCCGCCGCCCGGCACCACGCGATCGGGCGCCCCGACCTGGCCCGCGGTTACGACGACGGCGGGCTGATCGACCTCAATCACGCTCCCGAGCAGGTCATCGCCGGCCTGCCCGGGATCAACCCGATCGAGGCACACCGGATCGCCGTCGACCGGTACGAGAACGGGCCCTATCAAAACCCCGATGATCTGGTACGCCGGGGCCTGGTCACGCCGAGGGCGGTCCGCAGACTGGAATCCTGGCTGATCTGCGTACCGCCCGCACTGTCCTAACGGCGGCCGGCCGAGGCCAGCTGACGCCGGGCGACGTACTCCACCAGCTCGATCAGCACGTTACGGGCGGCGACCTGGTCGCGGGCGTCGAACAGGACGACGGGCACACCCGGGTCCAGGTCCAGGGCCCGGGCCACCGCGTCCGGCGCGAACCGGTGCTGGGTGTCGAAGCAGTTCACCGCCACCACGAACGGCGTACCACGCTGCTCGAAGTAGTCGATCGACGGGAAACAGTCGGCCAGCCGCCGGGTGTCGGCCAGGACCACCGCGCCCAGCGCCCCCTGGGACAGCTCGTCCCAGAGGAACCAGAACCGGTCCTGCCCCGGCGTGCCGAACAGGTAGAGCTGCAGATCCTCGGTGATCGTGATCCGGCCGAAGTCCATGGTGACCGTGGTGGTCTTCTTCGCCTCCACACCGGACACGTCGTCGGCGCCCTCGGCGCCGGTGAGGACCTCCTCGGTCTGCAGCGGCCGGATCTCACTGACCGATCCGACCATGGTGGTCTTGCCCGCCCCGAACCCCCCGGCGATGAGGATCTTGAGAGCGACGGGAATGCGCGACGATCCGCCGTTGCGGTCAGAGCGCACGGAGTCCATTGACAACCGCCTTGAGTACGTCGACGTCGTGCGGCTGCGAGGCAGCCGGAGGTTCGTACAGCGAGATCAAACCCGCTGAGCGTAGATCACCGAGGAACACCCGGATCACGCCGATCGACAGGTCGAGCTGAGACGCCAGCTCGACCACGGAGATCGGCTCCCAGGCAGCAGCCACGATGGCATGGTGCTCCGGCTGCAACTGCTGACCCGAGGTGAGGTCGGGGACCGTCGCCACGACGAACGCGACCAGGTCGAAGTCGCAGTCCGCCGGGGCGACACGGCCCTGGGTCATCGCATACGGACGAACCACCGGCCCCGCATCGTTGTCCAGCCAATCGTGTGGGGTCATACGCGGCTGCTCAGAAGACGTCGGACGGCGTCAGCACCGACCGTTCGGGGGCTGCCATGGTCTGGCCGACCCGGGTGACCAGCATCGCCATCTCGTAGGCGATCAGGCCCAGGTCCGCGTCGGCGGAGGCGAGCACGGCCAGGCACGCGCCCTGGCCGGCGGCGGTGACGAAGAGGAAGGCCTCCTCCATCTCCACCACCGTCTGGCGGACGGCGCCCGCCTCGAAGTGCCGGCTCGCGCCCTTGGCGAGACTCTGGAATCCGGCCGCCATCGCCGAGAGATGCTCCGCGTCCTCGCGGATCAGTCCCGCCGAGGCGCCGAGCATCAGCCCGTCGGCGGAGAGCACGACCGCCTGGTTGGCGGTCGGCACCCGTTCGATGAGGTCGTCGAGGAGCCAGGTGAGGTTCGCGCTCTGCTTCGTCTGTGCCACTTATGCGTCCTTCTCCAGCAAGAGGTTCTCCCCGGGTCCATCGACGTGGTCGCCGTCCACGCCGGCCTCCGGCCCGGATGGTGCTTTCTCTCCCGTCCTCACGGAGTCCGCACGGGCGGAGTCCCCGAGAGCCGGGAAACTGACGGTAGCGGCATCGTCGAACGACGCGCCGACAGGCTCGGCGGCGTGTCCGGATACCACGGACTCCTCGCGGGCCGCGTCCACGCGACCACGCCGAGTGCCGCTCTGTAGTGCGCTCATCAAGCTGCGGGCCTGCTCCGGGCTGCGGGCCGGGCCGGTCGGCTCGGGATCCACCACCACCTTGCGCAGCTGCGGAGCGAGGTTCGCCTGCCGCACCCGCCGGGGCAGGCCGTCGTCACCGATCGCCTCCGGAGCCGGCACCTGATCCACCGGGACCGGTGTCGCCTGTTCCACCGGGACCATCGGCGCCTGTTCCGGTGCGGCCGGGGCCACCGGTGCGGCCGGGGCCGAGTTGCGCGGCACCGACCGGGACGGTTCTGCCGCCGGCAGGCCCGCCGCGATCTCGCCCAGCACGGACAGGTCGAACGTCTGGTCCGGGGACGGGCCGAACTCGGCCGGGAACACCGTGCCCGACCGCCGGCCGGTCACCTCGCCCTGCGGCTCCGGTTCGGTCACCTTGCGGGTCCGCTTGCGCTGGACCAGGCCCTCGGCGCTCAGTTCGGCCGCGACCGTGCTCGGCGCGGGGCCGGACAGCTCGGTAGCCGTCCGCTGTGGACCGGAGATCACCGGCACGTCCATCGTCGCGCCGTTGACCAGGGCCGGGGCCTCCTCGATCGCGGTCCGGGCCCCGTTCATGCCGATCGGCTGCGGTTCCGCGCTGCCCGGCCACTGGGGCGCCGGCGGCGTGCCACCGGACGAGTCGCCGGACGGGCCGCCCGGGACGATCGCCACCAGCTCACCCGGCACCAGCACGATCGCGGTGATCCCGCCGTACGGCGAAGTCCGCAGTGAGACCTTGATGTTGTGCCGGTGGGCGAGCTGCGCGACGACGAACAGGCCGAGCCGGGCACTGTCCGCGGGGTCGAAGTCCGGCGGCTCCACCAGCCGCCGGTTCGCCGTCTCCATCGCGTCGTCGGCCATGCCCAGGCCGCGGTCCTCGATCTCGATCGCGTAGCCGTTCGGCAGGATCTGACCGCTGACCTGCACCCGGGTGTGCGGCGGGGAGTACGACGCGGCGTTCTCGATCAGCTCGGCGAGCAGGTGGATCACGTCACCGACGGTCCGGCCGACCAGCGCCGCGGTGGAGACCGTGCGGATGTCGACCCGCTTGTAGTCCTCCACCTCACTGATCGCGCCACGGACCACGTCGATCACCGGCACCGGGTTGCGCCAGCCGCGACCGGGGGCCGCACCGGCCAGGATGACCAGGTCCTCGGCGTGCCGCCGCATCCGGGTGGCCAGGTGGTCGACCCGGTAGAGATCCTCCAGCTCCTGCGGATCGGTCTCGCGCCGCTCCATCTTGTCCAGCAGCGACAGCTGACGGTGCAGCAGCGTCTGGCTGCGCCGGGCGATGTTGAGGAACACCTCGTTGATGCCCCGGCGGACGTTCGCCTCCTCGATCGCCGACAGCACGGCGGTCCGCTGCACGTCCCGGAACGCCCGGCCGAGCTGGCCGATCTCGTCCTGCCCGTACTCCAGCGGTGGTGTCTCGGAGTCCACATCGACGGTCTCACCGTGCCGCAACCGCCGCACCACCGACGGCAGCCGGTCGGAGGCCAGCTCCAGGGCCTCGCGCCGGAGCCGGATCAGGCGGCCCACCAGCGACCGGCCGAGCCGCACCGAGACGTAGACCGACAGGCCCAGGGCGACCAGGCCGAGCAGGGCGGCGGCGACCAGCCGGGCGACGATGTCGATGGCGAGCGGGGTGGCGTCCTCGGAGATCTCGTCGACCACCCGCATCCCGAACGACCGCAGCTCCTGCGCGACGTAGTCGTAGGTCGGCTGCCAGTCCTCCCCGGCCACCGGCGGCGCCCCACCGACGTACCCCTGGGCCAGCATCTTCTTCTTCAGGATGTCGAGCTCGATGAAGCTGGAGTTGGTGATCAGGCGGGAGTAGTCGCCCTGCGCCTCCTCCGGCAGGTCCGCGACACCCGAGCCGATCAGGTAGTCGGCCGTGCCGATGGAGAGGATCACCTGGTCCCGGACCGCGGCGTCGATGCGGCCCTCGGCGTTGGCGCCGGCCAGCAGGGCGTCGATCCGGCTCAGGTGCTCCAGACCGCGGAACGCCGAGATCAGGCCGCGGCTCTCCCGGTCGACCCGCTCGTGGAAGAAGACCGCGGCGGTACGGGACACGTCGAACGCGGCGTCGATGATCCGGTCGTACGACTGGACGGTGTAGAAGTAGCTCCGCTTGCGCTCGTCCACCTCCGCCCGGATCTTCGGCAGCTGACCGATCTCGGCCAGCAGGCCCTTGACCCGGGCCGCGACCTCCTCGTTCGGCTCGGCGTCACCGGCCGACCGGCGGAACTCGGCGATGATCTGGTCGGTGGTGGACCGCTCCCGGTCCAGTTCGGGCTTCGCCGGGCGGGTGGTGGCCTGGTAGATCGCGGAGAAGTGCCGCTCCCGCTGCAGCTGGGAGATCAGCCGGAAACCCGGCTCGCCCAGCTTCACCACCGAATCCCGGGCCTCGATCAGGTTGATGGCGGGACCGGCGGTGACCACGGTAGCGAAGACCCAGAGCGCGAGCACTGCCGTGAGAGGCACCGCGACCATCGCAATGATCTTCGAACGGATCGACCAGTTACGGCTCTTCATCAAGCTCCGCCCGAGGGGTTCGGCAGGAAACGATCAGCGTGTCTGCCCGGTCACCGGTCGACAGGTGGGGGAACGACCGGCATGTTCATGACAAGCGCTTGCAGGAGAATACGTAATGACGTCCGTCTCAGCTAGTTCCCAGCCCGGCCGGATCGCCCCCCTCCCTCCTGTTTGTCCAGCCAGAACGGCTCGCGATCTTTTTGAGAGATCGTCGGGCTTACGACAGTGCGGGGCCGGAGTCTGTCCGAATCACACCCTGGCGCGCCTTTATCCGCGGAAGGGGATTGGCGCACGGTACGGGTTGGGAATACAGGCGGTGGAAGAAGGAGGAACCTGATGTCCCCCACCGCCACCATCATCCTGATCGTCGTCGTCCTGCTGTTACTGGCCGCGGCCGTGGTCGGTGTCCAGGCCGCCCGGCGCCGCCGGCTGCGCCAGACCTTCGGCCCCGAGTACGACCGCGTCGTCGCCGACACCGGCAGCCGCTCCGAGGCCGAGAAGGAGCTGCTCGAACGCACCAAGCGACACGCCCAGCTGGAGCTCACACCCCTCTCCGCCGAGTCCCGGGCCCGCTACGCCGCCGCCTGGGAAGAAGTCCAGATCCGGTTCGTCGACAACCCCGGCGAGGCCGTCGCCACCGCCGACGAACTGGTCACCCGGCTGATCGCCGAACGCGGCTACCCCACCGGCGACTACGACGAGCGGCTCGCCGACCTCTCCGTCGAACACGCCGCCACCCTGGAGCACTACCGCGACGCGCACGAGATCAGCCGCCGCAGCAAGGCCGGTGAGGCCGCCACCGAAGACCTGCGCCAGGCCCTCGTTCACTACCGCGCCCTCTTCGCCGAACTGCTCGGCGAGAACCCGGTCGGCCACACCACCACCCCCACCGAACCCACCAGCCGCTGAGGAGTCCCCACCATGCGCTTCTTCTCCAACGAGGCCAAAGACGAGAGCGACGAGAAAGAGACCACCGGGACCTCGGTGCCGCAGCAGCGGGCCGGATCGCCGTGGCAGCACCCGGAGCCGGGCACGGCCGCCGCAACGCCGGCCGGCACCGATCCGGACCGGACCGTGGCCTTTGCCGACGGGACGCCCCGGACCGAACCGGTGCAGGTCAACCCGGCTCCGGACAAGGACGGGGTTGATCTCGCCCTGGAGGACCGGGACGATCCTCATGCGACGCAGCCTCTGCGGACCGGGGCCGGGGAGCCTCGGCATGCCGCGGACAAGGACGGGATTCCGGACGGGCCGTCCGACACGACCGGCTCCCGGGACCACGATCGCGATCTCGACCACGATCTCGACCTCGACAAGACCGGCTCTCGGGACCACGACCTCGACAAGACCGGCTCTCGGGACCACGACCTCGACAAGTCCGACACCCGGGATCTCGACCTCGACAAGTCCAGCTCGGTGGATCTCGACAAGTCCGACTCGCGGGACTTCGACAAGTCCGGTTCTCGGGACTTCGACAAGTCCGACTCCGTCGACTCGTTCGACAACGCTGCGGACCAGCCGGGTGACTTCAGCGAGACCTCGAGCAAGTCGGACATTTCTGATTTGTCCGACAAGGAGGGTGACCTCGATCGGCCCGACGCCAAGGCCGACGAGCCTCTGATTCCGGCGGCTCCCGCGACTCCCGCGTCCGAGTCCACCATCTCCGGACCGGCGCCGTTCTTCCCGTCCTCCGACACCCAGCCGCTGCGGGACCGGTGGCGGGACGTGCAGCTCCGGTTCGTCGACGACCCGAAGGGCGCGACTTCCGACGCCTCCGGCCTGGTCGACGAGGCGGTCGACAAGCTGGCCAAGGCACTGCGTGATCACCGGGGCTCGTTCGCCAAGGGCACCGACGACACCGAGGCGCTGCGGGTCGAGTTCCGCAGCTACCGCGACATCCTGGACCGGCTGCTCGGCCTCTGACCGGTCACCCGAAACGTCTCCGATCGGTCGTACAAAAAATCTCTGACCGGTCGCACGGTTCGTCTCTGATGGGTCGCACGGAACGCGAAAGGGGAGCCTCGGCTCCCCTTTCTCATTGCCTCACCGCACTTCGTCTTTCGCGCCGGGGGGCCTCACCGCGCTTCGCCTCACCGCGCTTCGCCTTCCGCGCCGGTGGGCCTTACTGCGCTTCGATCTGGGCCGGTGGCGGGCTCGGTGAGAGATCGGGCTCCGGGCCGCCGGTGCTCGCCGACGGGCTGGGGCTGCCGGAGGTGGAGGCCGACGGCGACGGGTCGCCTGCGGACGGTTCGACCGAAAGGGACGGTTCGATCCGCGGCGGGGTCGACGGAATCGTCACCACCGGCACCGGAATGGCGGTGGCCGAGGTCGCCGGAGACGGTCGCGACGAGGCGGAGGGAGAGATCGAGGGACTGCGCGGTACGTACGTGTAGGTCGGGAACGATTCGTCGTCGTCGGTCATGTCTCCGGCGCCGGAGCCACCGAAGTCCATGTCCACACCGGGGAACTGTTCATCGACCGGGGCGGGCCGCTGCCCGGGGCCGAGATCGGCGTGACCGAGCTGTGCGCCGAGCCAGAGCGCGGGGCCGACGCCGACCGCCACCATCGCCCCGAAGAGTGCCAGTGGACCTCGTTCCATTTCGGTCCCTCCCCGCTTCCGAGACGATCGTCGCTCTTCACCCGGGACGTCTGCTACCCATTCCCGATGTGGCTGAAGCGAACAATCACTGAGGTTATTGTGACCCAAAGTGACGTAGCGGTTGCGGATTCGTCGGACTGTCGACTGGTGTCACTTTCGGGTACGTGAATGCACCCTTGACAGGTTCAGCCCGTCACCACATCGATTCGATGGGAACCGTTCCGGGGCCCGATCAGCGGGTTCCGGCCAGAAAATTGACCGTCTCGTCCCAGGCGGCCCACCCGCCGGGCAACTCATCGGCGTCGAGCGCGGGCCGCAGCGTCAGATTCCCGCCACCCCGGAGCCCCAGCACCCACCCCTTACGCATCCCCGGCAGAGCGGTGACCCCGGAGACGTCCCCGAACGGCACGAACCGCCCCCCACCTGGCAACACCGAGGCCACAGTGGACGCCGCACCCGACGAGGCCGGAGCCGACCCTCCAGCGGCCTCCGCACCTCCGGCATCACTGAAGAACGACCCGGGCGTATCCGAGGAAGCCTCTGCCCTGCCCGAAGGGAATCCCCCGGATGCTCCGGTGGAGGAACCGGACGCGTCTCCAGAAGCGCCTGCCGTACCTGCGGAGGTACCAGACGCACCTACCACCGTGCCCGCAGGGAAACCGGACGCGCCTCCAGAGGCGCCTACCGCGCCGACCGAGGGTGCGGACTCGGCGGCAGAAGACCCGAGCCCCGCCTCATCCTCACTGGCGGAGGCCGGCGGCTCGGCCTCGGAGTCTTTTCCTTTCCCGTCATCGGCCGCGGGCCGCGCCGCGTGCCGGCCCGTGGATCCGGCCGGAGCCCGAGCCGGGAGCACGGCTCCGGCGGGCACCCCGTCGGCCGCGATCCGGGTGAGCCGCCGCTTCGCCTCGTGCCCCCGATTGCGAGGCAGACCAGGGACCAGGAGCAACCCGAGATCAGTGATCAGTACGTCGGTCCGCTCCCCGTCCGCGGACAGGTTGACCAGCCCACCGAGCACCTGGGCCCGAGCCGACCCCGGATCAGCCGCCGCCGCGGTGAGATCCACCCCGGCCTCGATCAGATAGGCCCGAACCGCCTCGGTGGTCTCCGGATCGGCGGCCGCCGAAGCCAGCTCGGCAAGATCCAGATAGCCGCCGTCGACGGCGACCACCTCGGCCGCACCGGTCCAGCTGTGCCGCCAGCGGGCCACCCCGCTACGCAACGCCGCGAGAGCCAGCATCAGCGCCAGAAGTTCGACGACCCGGGAGGCGGCTTCTTCCGGCGGAGCGTCCGGAAAGACCGCGGCGGCAACCGCACGCAGCCGCCCGTCCGCGGCAAGGGTGAGCAGATGCCCGGCGTCCGGCACGGTCTCCCCCAGCGACCGGGAGATGGCCGCAAGAGCAGCCTCCCCTTCCCGCTCCATCTCCGAGGTACGGGCCACACTCAGACACTGATCCCAACTGACCACGCTCCGCCCCCGAGGCGGAAACGCGACGTCCTGAAGAGCCCGCCCCAGCCCCGGAAGATCCGGAACCAACTCGACAGCCTCCCCCACCCCCGCACCCGCGCCGTTGCCAGCACCGGCACCCTCCGCCGCCGCCGGGCCTGCGGGCAACGGCTCGTTGTCCACAGGCAATGCCCCTTGGCTTACGGACACCGCACCCTCACTCGCGGACACCGCCCCCAAGCCCCCGGGCCCCACCTGCGCATTCACGGATGACGCCGCCGTCGCCCCAGGCATCCCCTGCTCGTTCGAAGGCGCCGCCCCGCTCGCAGACACAGGGTTATCCACAGAGGACGCCTCCGTCTCGTCCGTGAGGGAGAAAGATGAAGGCACCCCGGGGGCAAGGTTGTCCGACATCGAGGAAGAGGAGGTGGAGCGGCCAGAGGAGGGAATGGCAAACCCGTCGAACGACGGCGAACCCTCTGCGGCCCCAGCGGACGAGCCAGTCCCGAAAGACGAAGCCGAGCCGGTGCCCGACGCTGCCCCGAAACCGAAATCGGAACCAGCAGCGGCACCGGCACCGCCAGCAGCCACGACCCGACCGGTAGCGGTCCTGGCATGGCCCATGAAGATTCCGGTCGGGTCGGTGGCGGCGGCCTCGGCACCGCCGCCACCGGCGGAAGGAGCGGCGCTGCCGGCGGAAGGAACGCCGCTGCCGGCGGAAGGTTCGGCGCCTCCCGCGGCGGTACCAACTCCCGGCCCGGCAGCGCCGCCGGGGGCCGCGGCGTGGGCCGCGACGCCGGGGGTGGTGGCGTGGGGCGCGATGCCGGGGGTGGTGGCGTGGGGCGCGATGCCGGGGGTGGTGGCGTGGGGCGCGGAGGCGCCGGGCGATGTCGGGGTGGGGGTGGCGGAGGCCGGGGCGGCGGGGGTGGATTCGGCTGTGGCCAGGGGGGTCAGGGCTGCGATTCGTTCGGGCATCGGGGGGTGGGTGTCCCAGGGGCCTGAGGGTTCCGGGTCTCGGGCTCGCAGCATCGTCATCTCGGTGGTTCGGGCTGCCAGCACTCGGAGCAGGCCGCCGAAGACGTCGTCCGGGACGTAACCGGCCTGCCAGCCGGGGCCCACGTACTCGGCGTGGAACAGTCGCTGCATGCCGGCCAGCGCGGGCAGGTCGCGGAGGGCGGCCAGGGTCGCGGCGGCTCCGGCGTGGGTGGCGGCGATGCGGTCGGCGGCGAATTCCTGTTCGCGGCTGAACGGGGCGTCGATCCGCCGGTAGAAGCCGGCGTAGGCGCGCAGTGCCGCGCCGGCCAGGTTCCGCCGCCGGATGCGGGGGACGATCCGGCCGACGGCGACCCGGCCGCGGTAGGCGAGCGGCGCCCACCGGCTGAGCGCGCGGGAGCCGTGGGCGAGTTCGTGGGTGACGATGGCGCGCAGCCGGTCCGGTTCGAGGGCCTGCAGCAGCGGCAGCCCGAGGTAGAGGTCGCGGCGGCCGCCGATGATGCCGAGCATCCGGGTGCGTTCGCCGACGGCGGCGGTGGCGTCGGCGACGACGGTCAGGCCGACGGGGGCGGGTACTCCGGCGGCGGCGGAGGCCGCGTCGACCAGGTTCCACAGGTGCGGGGCCTGGTCGCGGCTCACCGCGACGCCGGCCGGGACACGGTGCCGGGCATGCAGGGCCCGCCACGTGGCGTAACCGAGTGCGCCGAAGGTGGCGAGGCTGAGCGGCACTCCGATCCGGATGGCGAGTGCCCCGGGAAGCGCTTGGAGCACCACCCAGAGCACGAGCAGAACTACGGTCAGTTGCAACCCGACAACTGCCAGGAATCCGGCCAGCGCGATCACCGACCGTGCCGCGGACGGCGCACCCTTGCTCAAGCCCGCACTCCTCCCCCACCCGCTACCTGCGTGCTGCCGTGTGCGCCATTCGCACGCACCGGCACGAGCACGAAGCGGGCCGCCCACCGCGAACGGACCACCCAGCGTAGGGCCAAAACGGTGCGTAACCGTTTCGCGCCCGTGCAGGGGGTTATACGAGCAATATGGCTGACCTCGATCAGACCCTGGCGGTCACTCTCAAGGGTTACGCATGGTTGCCGGATCTTCGCCGACGGTCGGGCACCGGCCCGGTGCGGACGCGGGTTCTGGGGCAGCCCGCGGTGGGCATCTGCGGTTCGGAGGCGGCCCGGTTCTTCTACGAGCCGGGTCATCTGGAGCGGCATTCGGCGCTGCCGGGGCTGGTGGTGCGGACGCTGTTCGGGCGGGGCGCGGTGCACACTCTGGACGGGGCGGCGCACCGGCACCGGAAGGCGCTGTTCACCGCGCTGCTGCTGGACGGCGACGGCGCGGAGCGGCTGGCCGAGTTGGCCGGGCAGGAGTTCGATGTGGCGGCCGCGCGATGGCGGGGTGGCCCACCGGTGCGCCTGCTGGACGAGTCGGCCCAGGTGATCGCGGCGGCGGTGGCGCGCTGGGTGGGCGTACCCGCTGATGATCGTGATGTCGAGGTCCTGGCCCGGGACTGCCTGGCCATGGTCGACGGGTTCGCGACGGTGGGGCCCCGGACCACGCACGCGCTGCTGGCTCGCGCGAGGCAGGAGAAAAGGCTTTCCACCACAATTGCAGCGGTACGCGATAAAACGGTCAGCACCCCAGCGGCTCATGACCGGACGACACGTGCCGACCAGGTCGCCCGGTCTCCGCTGTCGATCGTCGCGAACCACCGGGACGACGGTGAGCTGCTGGATCCGCGGACCGCGGCGGTGGAGTTGCTCAACATCATCCGGCCGGCGATCGCGGTGGCCTGGTTCGTGGCGTTCGCCGGGCACGCGATGGACATGTGGCCCCGGCACCAGTCCCGGCTGCGCGCGGGTGACGACGAGTACGCCCGGGCGTTCGCGCACGAGGTGCGACGGTTCTACCCGTTCGCCCCGTTCCTCGGCGGGCGGGCCACCCGGGATCTGTTCTTCCGGGGTGAGCCGATCCCGGCGGGCACGCTGGTGCTGTTGGACGTCTACGGGCAGAACCACGATCCGGCACTCTGGCCGGAACCGTACGTCTTCGACCCGGGGCGTTTCGTGGATCGGGAGATCGGCGAGTTCGACCTGATTCCGCAGGGTGGCGGCGATCCGCGGTCCGGCCACCGCTGCCCGGGCGAGAAGGTGACGGTCGCGTTGCTCGGCACGCTGGCGAAGCGGCTGGCCGATCTGGATCACTACCTCCCGCCACAGGACACCACGATCGACCTGTCCCGGATTCCGGCACGCCCCCGGGACGGAATCACGCTCGTCGTGCCGGAGGACCGCCCGGCAGAAAAAGCCCCGGCGGAAAAAGCCGCGACAGAAGCCCCGGCGGATGAAGCCACGACAGAGAGCGCCCCGGCGGATGAAGCCGCGACAGAAAGCGCCCCTGCGGCGAATACCCCGGGAGCCCGCCGGGTGAAGACGGCGCTCAGTGCCAGTCGATCTCCGGCGAGCGGTAGAAGTTGACCCCGGCAGCCGTCCAGACCGGCCCGAAAGCGGCGAGCCGTTCCCGGAACGACTCCCAGTCCCGGCTGTCCCGCGGTGACCAGGCCACCTCGGCGACCGCCGGGAGCCGCGGAAACGTCAGGTACCGCACGTCGGCGACGCTGCGCAGGGTCTCCGACCAGAGCGGCGCCTCGACGCCGAGGATCGACTCCTCGCCCACGCCGGGCAGCCGGTCGGCCGGATCCCATTCGTAGGAGCGCCGCACCCCGACGTGCCCGGCCCAGTCGAGCCCGAGCGTGGTGTCCGCGTCGTACTTCATGTCGAGGTAGGTGCGGTCGGCCGGGGAGACGATCACCTTCCGCCCGTCGGCGGCGGCTCGGGCCACCGCGTCGTCGGCGGGTTCGGTCCGCCAGTACTGCACGACCGCGCCCTTCGGCAGGTCGGCGGCGGCGATCTCGTGCCAGCCGATCACGGTCTTGCCGAGGGCGCCCGGGATCGGCAGCACCCGGGCCAGGAACGCCTGGTAGTCGGCGGCGGGTGTGGAGTGGCACTCGTCGCCGCCGATGTGCAGCCAGGGGCCGGGGGTGAGGTCGGCGACGGTCTTCAGCACGGTCTCGACGAAGGCGTACGTCTCCTCCTTGGCCGCGACCAGCGAGGAGTAGCCGACCTCGGCGTCGGTGCGGGGCGCGACCGGGGCCCCGTCGGCGGTGAGTTCGGGGTAGGCGACCTGCACCGCGTTCACGTGTCCGGGCATGTCGATCTCGGGGACGATCGTGACGAACCGCTCGGCGGCGTACGCGACCAGGTCGGCGTACTCGGCGAGGGTGAGGTGTCCCGGTCCGGCCCCGTCGACGCCGGTGCCCGCGCCGCCGCTGATCTCGGTGAGCCGGGGCCAGCCGGGGATCTCCAGACGCCAGCCCTGGTCGTCGGTGAGGTGCAGGTGCAGGTGGTTGATCTTGAACTGGACGAGCAGGTCGATGTGCGCCTTGACCTCGTCGGGTGTGAAGAAGTGCCGGGCCAGGTCGAGCATCGCGCTGCGGTAGGCGTACCGCGGCCGGTCCTCGATGATGCCGCCGGGCAGTTCCGTGCCGAGCTGGCGCAGCGTCTGCACACCCCAGAAGACGCCCTGCGCGCTGCCGCCGGTCAGGGTCACCGACTCGGCGGTGATCTCCAGACGGTACGCCTCGCTCGCCAGCGCCGGGTCCAGCGCCAGCCGGATCGCGCCGTCGTCGGAAAGAGAAAGGCCGTCGTCGGAAAAAGAGAGCCCGAGGTGCGCGGCGACGGCCGACAGTCCCGGCGGAGCGCTCACCGCCGTACCGGAAAGGCCGGGAATGATGGTGAATGTCGCGTCCGGGACCGGCCGCACCGAGGCCGGACGCGGGATAACATCGCCGAGTTGTCTCATCCGCTCGCTCACTCTGAAGAGTCTAAACAGTTTCCTCATGACGATCACCACACGGATTTCCGCAGCCGGTGACGAGCCGGTGCTGCACGATCTGGCCGCCCGGACCTTCGGGCTGGCCTGCCCGCCCGGCACCGCCCAGGCCGACATCGACGAGTTCATCGCCACCCATCTGTCGGTGGAGCGCTTCGCCTGCTACCTGACCGACCCGGGCCGGATCCTGCTCACGGTCGCCGACGGCCCGGAGCCGGTGGGTTATGCGATGCTGGTCCGTGGCCCGATCGCGGATCCGGACGTGGCAGCGGTGGTGGACGCCGCGACGAGCATCGAGTTGAGCAAGTTCTATCTGGCCGCCGAGCGGCACGGCAGCGGCGCGGCCGGTGCGCTGATGACCGCGACGCTGGCCGCCGCCTCCGGGACCGGCGCGGCGACCTGCTGGCTCGGTGTCAACCAGCAGAACGCGCGGGCGGCGAGGTTCTACGGCCGGCACGGGTTCGAGGTCGTCGGGGTGAAAAGGTTCCTGGTCGGCTCCGAGTGGCACGACGATCACATCCGGCAGCGCGCCCTATCCTCCCCGCATGGTGCTGGTACGAGCGGCTCGTGACGAGGACGTCCCGGCGATCCGTGACATCTGCGTGCAGGGCTATCGCAAGACCTATCCGGGTCTGTTGAGCAGCGAGTTCATCGAGCGGATGCTCGACGGGTTCTACACCGCCGAGCATGTCGCCAAGCAGATCTCGGCGGCCCCGCCGGGCTGGCTCGGTTACCAGGTGGCCGAAGAGGACGGACGGGTCGTCGGCGCGGCGGGTGGTGGCGTGATCGCGCCCGGGGCGGGTGAGCTGTTCATGCTCTATCTCGACTTCGGCAGGCGTGGGCGCGGGATCGGCACGCTGCTGCTGGACCGGATCACCGGGCAGTTGCGGGATCTCGGGGTGGCGCAGATGTGGGTGGCCGCGCTGGACGGCAACGAGCTGGGCATCCCGTTCTACGAGGCGCGCGGTTTCCGGAAGGTGGAGCGGCGGCGCACCTACGGCTCGACCGAGGTGGACGATGCCTGGTCGTGGCGGTTCTCCCGGCCGATCTGAGTTTTTGTCATACCCCCTCGATAGGTTCCTGTTTGCGGATCGGCGCCACGGGGGCGCCGATCCGTCCAGAATTGCGCAGCAGCGACTCCCCGGTGTGCCGCACCCGGTCCCGCAGCTCGTCGGGCGATTCCACGGTGAAGGGGACGTCGAGCACTCCGAGCGCCATCACCGGCCAGCCCAGGTCGTCGACGTTCATCCGCAGGCGGCAGCCCTCCGGGGTCGCCTCCACCGCGCCCCAGTTCCCGACGGTCGTCCGCACGGTGTCCACATCGGTCCGGAGCAGGACCGACACCTCGTACCGCTGGGGAATGGTCCGCATCCTGGACCGCAACCACCGCACCGGGTCGCCGCCGGGCAGGTCCCGTGGCCGGAACCGTGCCCCGGTCGGCGCCGGAGCGGTCAGCCGGTCGAGGCGGAAGCTGCGCCAGTCGCCGCGTTCCAGGTCCCAGGCCACCAGGTACCACCGGCGGCCCAGGGAGACGAGCCGGTGCGGCTCGACGTGCCGGCGGGCGGTCTCGCCGTCCCGGGGTGTGTAGTCGAAGCGCAGCCGCTCCTCGGCCCGGCAGGCCATCGCCAGGCTGGTCAGGGTGAGCGCGTCGAGGGCCGGGCCGCCGCCGAGGACGCCCGGTGCGGTGACCGCCTGAAGTGCGTCGATGCGGCGGCGCAGCCGGGGCGGCAGCAGCTGGATCACCTTGGCGAGGGCCCGCACCGAGGTCTCCTCGAACCCGGCGACCGCACCGGCCGCGGCACTGCGCAGCCCGACCGCGATCGCCACCGCCTCCTCGTCGTCGAGCAGCAGCGGCGGCATCGCGGCGCCGGCCTGCAGCTGGTACCCGCCGGCCACGCCCCGCGACGCGTCCACCGGATAGCCCAGCTCACGCAGCCGGTCGACGTCGCGGCGCAGGGTCCGCGGGCTGACGTCGAGGCGGCCGGCCAGCTCGGAGCCCGGCCAGTAGCGGTGTGTCTGCAGCAGGGAGAGCAACCGCAGCATCCGTGCGCTCGTGTTCGCCATGACTTGAGCGTCCTCCCGATTGCGGTCAGGAAATGGCCGCAACGAACCCTAGCCTCGAGACATGATTCAGACGCGAGAGCTGACGAAGCGGTTCAAGGACGTACGCGCGGTCGACGGCTTGGATCTCACGGTGGCGCGGGGTGAGCTGG
The DNA here is from genome assembly GCF_016862075.1 of Actinoplanes couchii. Classification (GTDB taxonomy): domain Bacteria; phylum Actinomycetota; class Actinomycetes; order Mycobacteriales; family Micromonosporaceae; genus Actinoplanes; species Actinoplanes couchii. The sequence continues at coordinate 105,832 of NZ_BOMG01000052.1, forward strand.
TCGCGCTGCTCGGGCCGAACGGCGCGGGGAAGTCGACCACGCTGCGGATGCTCACCACCCTGATCCCGCCGACCTCGGGCAGCGCCACGGTCGCCGGGTTCGACGTGGTGCGGCAGCAGCGGGAGGTGCGGCTGCGGATCGGCTACATCGGGCAGGGCAACGGCGCCGGGCACAGCCAGCGCGGCCGGGACGAACTGATCAGCCAGGGCCGGGCGTACGGGATGGGGGTCCGGGCCGCCCGGGCCCGTGCCGGGGAGCTGATCGACTCGCTGGGGCTGGGCGAGGTCGCCGACCGGACCGTCTCCACCCTCTCCGGCGGGCAGCGCCGCCGTCTGGACATCGCGATGGGCCTGATCCACGCGCCGGAGCTGCTCTTCCTCGACGAGCCGTCCACCGGCCTGGATCCGCAGAACCGGGCCAACCTGCAGGAGCACATCGTGCGGCTGCGTGCCGAGCACGGCACCACGATCGTGCTGACCACGCACTACCTGGACGAGGCCGACTCGATGGCCGAGCGGGTGGTGGTGATCGACCACGGCCGGATCGTCGCCGACGACACCCCGCGGCGGCTCAAGGCCGTGCACGTCGGTGACCGGGTGATCCTCGGGTTCGCGTCCGAGTCCGCGGCAATCGAGGCGGCCCGGGAGACCGGTGGCACCCGGCACGGCGCCGAGGTACGGATCACCGGCGAGGACGGGCCCCGGATCGCCGCCCGGTCGGCCGTGCTCGGCCCGATCTCGATCGAGGTCGTCCGGCCCACCCTGGACGACGTCTTCCTCACCCTGACCGGAACCAGCCTGCGCGAAGGTGGCGCGGCCGAACTCGTGGAGGCCCGATCATGACGTCGCTCGTCACCGACACCCGCGTCGTCTTCAGCCGGGAACTGCGGCCGGTCCTGCGGGATCCGTTCTCGGTGATCTTCTCGATGGTGCAGCCGCTGTTCTTCCTCGGGCTGTTCGCGCCGTTGCTGCCCGGGGACGGTTCGCTGCAGTGGTTCGTACCGGGAATCATCGTGATGTCCTGCCTCTTCGGCTCGTCGATGACGGGTTCCAACCTGCTCTTCGAGATCCAGACCGGCTCGCACGAGCGGATGCTCGTCACCCCGCTGCGCCGGCCGGCCCTGCTGATCGGGCGGGCGCTCAAGGAGATCGTGCCGATGTTCGCGCAGGCCGCGCTGATCGTGGCGGTGTGTGTGCCGTTCGGTTTCGAGCCGCATCTCGGCGGGGCGCTGCTCGGGTTGCTCATCCTGGCCGGTTTCTGTGTGGGGCTGGGCGCGCTGTCGTACACGCTGGCTCTCGCCTCGAAGAACAAGGAGTGGCTGTTCTGGACCGTGCAGCAGACCCTGCTCTTCCCGTTGCTGCTGCTGGCCGGGGTGCTGCTCCCGATCGAGAACGGTCCCGGCTGGCTGCAGACCCTTTCCAAGATCAATCCGATGACGTACGTGGTCAGCGCCGAGCGCGCGCTCTTCAGCGGCGACGTGCTGGCCCGCAGCACCCTGGAGGGTCTCGTCGCGGCGGTCGTGGTGTGTGGTCTCGGACTCGCCGTCGGAGTCCGGGCCATGCGGCGCTCCGACTGACCGGGCCCGCTACCTTCTTCACGTGTTCGGTCGTGTGGCAATCAAGAAGCTGGTCGGCACTCTGATCCGGCCGTCCGCGCACGTGCCCTCCCCGCGCTCCGGCAACCCGGACGCGATCGTCGACTGCGCCGTCTACAGCGGCGGGGTGCGGCACGGCGGGTCCGCGCGGCTGTCGTTCCCGGAAGCGGCCCGGCTGGCCCGCCGCCGCCGGGGCGCGTTCGTCTGGCTCGGCCTGCACGAGCCCGACCCGGCCACGATGCGGCCGGTGGCCGAGGTGTTCGGCCTGCACGATCTGCTGGTCGAGCAGGCGGTCTCGGGTGGCCACCGGCCCGGCGTGGAGACTCTCGGCGAGGTGACCCGGCTGGTGCTGCGGACCGCGCGGTACGTCGAGCACGACCGGCTGACCGCCACCTCCGAGGTGGTGGAGACCGGCGACATCACGGTGCTGATCGGCCCGTGGTTCGCGATCACCGTGCGGCACGGGCCGGTGGGGCCGCTGTGGGCGGTGCGCAACGAGCTGCAGAGCCGCCCGGAGGTGCTGCGGCAGGGGCCGTGGGCGGTGGCGTACGCGGTCGGCAGCCGGATGGTGGACAGCTACCTGGACGTGGCCGAGCACGTCGAACGTGACCTGGAACGGATCGAGGAGGAGACCTTCGCCGAGGTGCGCACCTCCGAGTTCGCGCACATCTACCAGCTGAAACGGGAGATGGTGGAGTTCAAGCGGGCGGTGCTGCCGCTGGCCGAGCCGCTGGCGCGACTGCTGGAGTCGGGTGACCTGCCGGACGGGCTGCGGCCGTACCTGCTGGACGTGCGGGGCCGGCAGGCGCGCGCGGTGGACCGGGTGGCGAGCTTCGACGACCTGCTGAACTCGATCCTGCAGGCCCGGCTCGCGCAGATCTCGGTGGATCAGAACCACGACATGCGCAAGATCGCCTCGTGGGCCGCGATCGCCGCGGTGCCGACGGTGATCGCCGGGGTCTTCGGGATGAACTTCGAGCACCTGCCGGGGCTGGATTCGCCGTACGGGTTCGCCGGTTCGATGGTGGCGATGACGGTGCTCGGCGGCGGTGTCTATCTGCGCCTGAAGAAGGCCGGATGGCTGTGACCGTCACAGTCACAGAAAGTAACCGTGACTAACTTCACGGGGCTTCCCCAGGGTTTTCACACACGTCGAAGACCCCCTATATGGTGTGCTCAGTCGCCCTAAAGGGTCTGTCAATCACCGGTACGGCTGGTTGTCACGCCGGAAGGTCGCTGAAGCTCGGGCGTCCCGCCCTAGCCCATGAACACGGCGAGTTACTAGGTTTTCAGACTGCGCCGACCTTTGGGGGGAAATCAGAGTGACGGCAACCCACGCCGCACCGCAGCGGACCGGACCGGAGCCGTCGGGCGGAAGCGGCATCTTCTCGGCTCTCAAGGGCCACGTCGATCTCTTCCTGAACGCCGGCTCTCTGATGGGGACCACCCTCATCACGTCCGCGTTCGGTTTCGCCTACTGGTGGGTCGCGGCCCACCTGGCCCCACAGGCCTCCGTCGGCCAGGCCTCGGCGGCGGTGTCCGCGATGACCCTGATCGGCACCATCGGCATGTTCGGCATGGGCACCATGCTGATCGCCGAGCTGCCCACCATCGCCCGCGGCAAATGGGACCTGATCTCCACCTGTCTGCTCACCGCGGGCACCGTGGCGACCGCCGGCGGCCTGGTCTACGTGCTGCTCGCGCACCTCTGGATCCCCAGCCTGCGGGACGCCCTCGGCGGCGCCCCCGGCACGGTCCTGCTGGTGGCCGGCATCGCGCTGACCGCGATGACGCTGGTCCTCGACGAGGCCATGGTCGGCCTGCTCCAGGGCCCGCTGCAGCTGATGCGCAACGCCTGGTTCTCGCTGATCAAGCTGGTCCTGCTGGGTGTCGTGGCGGTCATCCCGGGTCTGGCGATGACCGGGTCGCTCATCCTGCTCACCTGGGTGGCCGGCATCGTCACGTCGACCGCGATCCTGTTCCGGACGCTGCGCCGGCGCGGCATGATCGACTCGCTGCGCCCCCGTCCCGCTCTGATGCGCGGGCGCGGCCGGGCCGCGTTCGACCACAACCTGCTCAACCTGGCCACCTACCTGCCCCGGGTCACCCTGCCGCTGATCGTCGTCGCGACCATCTCGGAGGAGGCGAACGCGGCGTTCTACACCGCGTTCATGGTGCTGTCGTTCATGGCGATGGTGCCGGGCAACTTCGCGATCACGCTGTTCGCGGTGACCGCCGGTGACAAGAGCGCCCTGCGCAGCAAGGTCCGGGTCGGCCTGGCGGTCTGCCTGGGCGCCGGCTTCCCGGCGTCGCTGGTGGTGTACTTCCTGGCCGAGCCGATCATGGGCCTGTTCGGCGCGAACTACGCGAAGACGGCGGGCGAGGCGCTGGCCATCCTCGCCCTGACCTACGTGCCGTTCGTCTTCCACCACTTCTTCCTGGCGATCTCCCGGGTGCAGGGCAAGTTGCGCGGCGCCGGGATCTTCTCGGTCTTCGCCGGCCTGGCCGAGCTGGGGGCCGCCTGGTGGGCCGGCACCAACGGCGACCTGAACGACCTGTGCACCGCGGTGGCCGTGGTCATGGCCGTCGAGACGGTGCTGATCGCGCCGATCGTGCTGAAGGTCGTCTTCGCCCCCGTCGTCGACAGTTCCGCGGTAGCAGAGGGAGTCACCGTCATGTCCACCACCAGCCTGACCTTGCGCGAGCGCGCGTGGCTGCCGCTGGAGTACATCCGCACCGTCGGACCGCTCGCCGGTGTCGACGCCACGCGGGTGCGCAACGCGCTGATCGGCCTGCACGCCGCCGACCCCACCCACCGGGCGGTGTCCCGGCTGGACCGGTCCGGTTCCGCCTGGCAGCACATGGACGCCGCGTCGTTCCACGCCTACGTGCAGGAGGCGGTGACCGACATCGGTCACGGGCCGGTGGACTTCGACGCGATGACCAGGCACCTGCAGTCCGAGGAACGCGGCCACCACCCGCTGCGGATCCTCGTCGGCGGCGGCTACTTCGCGCTCAAGGTGTCGCACGCCTACGGCGACGCCGGCCCGGTGAACACACTGGTGCACGAGCTGGTCCAGGCGGCGGCCGAGGGGCGCGCGGCCCGGATCCAGCCGTCCGAGCGGCACAAGATGGCACTGCCGGTGGCTTGGTGGAAGCAGTTCGGGTTCAAGCCCGGCCGGTGGAAGGAGGGGCTGAGCTTCGCCCGTCCGCCGCACATCGAGGAGACCCAGGCGCGCCCGTGGCAGGCGAATCTGACCGTGGTCACCGCCCGCTCCGGCCAGGTGCTGGGCGACATGCGGACCTGGCGCGACCAGCACGCCCCCGGGGTCACCACGTCGGCGATCACCTTCGCCGCGTTCACCTCGGCGCTGATCGAACTCGGTCTCAAACCCGACCTTCGCGGCGGTACGTTCCTCGCTGACGCCCGCCGGTATCTGGGCAAGGGCATCAGCATCGACAGCAACTTCTGCATGGGCCCGTTCCTGACCCCGCCGAGCCTCACCGACCCGGTCGCGATCCACCGGACGCTGAAGGCCGAACTGGCCACCGGCCGGATCCTGACGATGATGCTGCTGCGCGAAGGCAAGATCATGCTCACCGGGGCGCCCGGCCTGCCGGACCCGTACCCGGGCGAGGTCAGCGTCGCGCCGCAGCCCCGCCTCACGTTCAGCAACCAGGGCCGGCACGACATGCTCGGTGACCTGCCGTGGGCGGTCCAGCCGGCCGGACGGGTCAACCAGAGCGTGCCGACGCTCAACGGGCCGGAGGGCATCACGCTGACCACCAGTGAGATGAACGGCGTGCTGCACCTGGAGGCGACGTTCCACGCCACCACCTACGACCCGGCCGTCATCGCCCGGGCGCTGGACCTGGTCTGCAGCGACCCGGCCGGCCTGATCATGGCGTACCGCCAGGTCCGGCCGTAGCCCCGCGGGCTCTGCCACACCGGACCTGAGGGCCGGTGTGGCGGAGCCCGGCTCTCCCGGGATCCGCCACCGCCGTTCGAACGCCTGGCCGTCACCGTTGTTCGAGCGCCTGGCCGGGTCACGGGTCCGGCCAGGCGCCCAGCACAACCGCCCGCGACCCATTGTGGTCGGCGGGCGGTTTTCGCATTCCGGATAAAACCGGCATTCACCAGGTCGGACGAGGGCTTCCTGCCGGACGACGGGCTTTCCGGGGGAACATGCCCTGGCCGAAGCTCATGAAGGACCGGGGTGCGCCGCCCAGGCCTTCCCCGAGGGAGCACGCCCTGGCTGACACCTGGAACGCTCACCGCCAGACGCCAGGAACGCCGGCGCCGGGAACGCACCCTGACCGGCACCGGGGATGTGCCGGCCAGGGCCGCCCTGTCCCGAGCCGGTCGCGTCCGCGAACTCCCGGCTCCGGCCCGGACCACCGTGCCCCGGGGCGCCGGGGCCGCCGTGGTCCGGGCCACCCGGGCTGCCGAGTCCGGGACCGCCCGGACCGCTCCGCCCACCCGGGCCGGTTCTACGGCGCCTGAATTCCTCCAGAAGCCGAGTCCACCCGACACATCAGTCGGACCTACGAATCGGACACTATGTGGATTTAACGCGAATACTGGGCCTTTATCCGGCGTTTCGGAGTGAAAAAGGTAATACCAACCGAATGTTTAGTTCGAACCCGCCGAAAAGATGATGTTGGTATGTCCGGCTGAATAGCCCGGGACCGGGTAAAAGACTCCCCATGACGCAGAACACGGCACCCGAGGATCTCGGAACCCCGGTCTCCTACCTGGTCCTGGCGGACGGCACCGCCGTCTACGACCGCTCCGGCACGACCGTGGGCACGGTGGACCACGTGCTCTCCGACGAGCACACCAATCTCTTCCACGGCCTGCTGATCAAGACCGCGGACGGGCACCGCTACGCGGGCTCCGACCAGGTCGACGGTCTGTTCGAGCACGGGGTGATCGTTGCCGAGCCGGCCGAGCGGCTCGCCACCCCGAGTGAGAAAGAGCCCGCCGAGTCGGCTGAGGGCCGCTCGACGGGCCTCCGTCGCGCCTGGGAGTGGCTGATCCAGCCGAAATAGGTCGGGCCTGGGAGTGGCCCGGTCCAGCCGAAGAAGGGGTCAGTGACCCCAGCGCAGCAGGCAGGCGCCCATCGACATGCCGCCACCGAACCCGGCGAGCAGCACCAGCTCACCGTCACGCAGCGAACCGTTGCGGTTGGCGTCGTCCAGGGTGACCGGGAGCGAGGCGCTGCCCACGTTGCCGTACCACGGCAGCGTGAGGTGGGTGTGCGCGTTCTGGAAGCCCGCCGACTCGACCAGTTCCTGCAGCATGATGCCGTTGGCCTGGTGCGGGACGAAGTGGTCGACGTCCTCGGCCTTCAGCTCGTTGCGGCGCAGCAGCGCGTCCAGGGCCGGCGGGACCGCGGTCGACACGAAGTCCCGGACGCCCCGGCCGTCCATCCGGAAGTAGTGGTCACCGTCGGCGACCGTCTGCGGTGAGGCGGGCAGCCGGCTGCCGCCACCCTTGACGTAGATCAGGCCGTTGGCCTCGCCGCGCGAGGACAGGTCGAGGTCGATGATCCCGAAACCGTCCGGCACCCGGCCGACCACCGCGGCGCCGGCTCCGTCACCGAAGAGCACCGAGGTGCGCCGGTCGCCGAAGTCGAGGATCCGCGAGTAGATGTCCGACGCGATCACCAGGACCTTGGCGTCCGGGTTGGTCTGGATCAGGCCGTTCGCCACGCTGAGGGCGAAGACCCAGCCCGCGCAGACCGCGTTGACGTCGAAGCAGGCCGCGCCGGTGGCGCCGATCAGGTTCTGCACCAGGTTCGACGTCGGCGGCTGCGGTGAGTCACCGGTGGAGGTGGAGACGATGATGAAGTCGATCTCGCCGGCCGTGAGCCCGGCCCGCTCCAGCGCCGCCGAGGCGGCCTTGGCGGCCAGGTCGGAGGTGGCCTCGTCGGGGGCCGCGAAGCGGCGCGCCTCGATCAGGGTCTTGCGGGACACCCATTCCGGGTCGGCGTCCGGGACCAGGGACCGTAGATCCACATTGGTCACCACCTGCTCGGGGAGATAGGAGCCAGTTCCGAGAATTCCTACCGCCACGCCGATCCCCCCAGGTACTGCCGTGTTCCGTAAACCGTTCACGTCTCCGCCCTGCAAACCCTAGCCATGCGGGGCGGAGACGTGGGGATCGAACAGCTGACGGTTCGGTCATAAAAGCCGGACAACCGGCTGACCTGGGAAATCAGCCCATTACGAGCGGTCGCGGTACGTCCACGAAGCGTCGCCGAGGGTGGACCGGCCGGCCCGTCCCTGGGGCTGCTGACTCGCCGGCGGACCACCGAACTGGGCCTGCTGGACGGGCGGCTGCGGGTTCGCCAGCCGGTCCTCCATGCGCTGCGCGAGGTAGGCGATGGCCTCCCGGTCCTCCTCGGTGGGCGCGGACACCAGGGCGTACCCCATGCCGATGATCGCGAAGACGACCGCGGCGCCGACCGGCACGAGCAGACCGGCGGCGGTGGCGCCCTCGACCGAGCCGAAGGTGTTGGGTTCACCGGTCACCGACATGGCGAGCATGCCGGTGAAGTGCATGCCGTTGACCGCGATGCCCATCACCAGGGCGGAGATGAAGATCGCGATCGGCTTGGTGACGGTGATCGCGAGGTAGAGCGCGACGGTGGCCGCGATCACGGCGATCGCGATGGAGAGCCCGACCTCACGGCCGGCGTAGTGGATCTCGCCGCGCAGTTCCATCGCGGCCATGCCGCAGTAGTGCATCGCGGCGACGCCCAGACCGGCCAGCACGCCGCCGATCAGGATGCGGCCCTTGGAGGCGGTCCGGCCGAGCAGCGCGATCGCGAGACCGACGCCGACCGAGACCAGGGCGATGAGTGCGCTCGCCACGGTCAGGCCGATGTCGTACCGGATCGGGGTGCCCTCGACGTCGAAGCCGAGCATGGCGACGAAGTGCATGCTCCAGATCGCCGTGGCGCCGATGGCGACCGCGGCCAGGGTGAGCCACCAGAAGCGCTCGCCACGGGTCTTCGATGACCGGAGACGCACAGCGCTGGTGAGGCCGAGTAGGGATCCGAGTACAGAGAGGATGTAACTGACCGTGGGGGTCAGGGCACCGTATTCGAAGTGATGGATCTGCGCCATCTCGCGCTGTTCCTCTCGTTTCGCGATTCCGCGGGGCTGAATGCGGCCGTACCACTGCCATGGGCGTGACTGATTGTGACGCACGTTTCCTTACCGGGAAACGAGCATCAGGTCTCGATTCAGATCACGCCGAAGATGACGCCGTAGGGCTCTGCCCGCACCTATCGCGACACACGGGCACAGATCATTGCACAGTGATCACCAGGACAACAGTGCCGACTGAGGTAACTATCCGTAATGTTTGGGAAAGCGGAAGAAAAGCACGGATCAGCCCGCTCGAGCGAGAAGTACCAATGCCTGGGCCCGCTGCGAATGCAGGATCTGGACGGTGTCCTCGGTGCAGGTACCCGGCTTGAAGTCCATCACACACAACGTTCCGACCACGTGCCCCTCGGCCGAGTTGAGCGGCACGCTGGCGTACGAGCGGACTCCGCTGACCGAGAACAGCGGTGAGGTGGCGTACTCCTCGTCGGTGGTGCTGTCGCCGATCAGCACCGGGACGTCCTCGGCCACCACGATGGTGTCCGGTGACCATTCGACGGGCACGCCGCCGGCCTCGCGGACCCACCGGGGCATGCCGTGCGATCCGGCGACCACCACGCTGTCGTTGAGCACCAGCGTGATCGCGGCCGACGGCACCCCGGTCAGTTCGGAGAGCCGCTCGGCGAAGGCGTCCAGCGCCTCGGCGTGGGCCGGCCGGGTCAGGTAGTCGGAGACGGCGAGCAGCCGGCCCACGTCGACGAGCTGGCCGGCCGGGTCCTGGTGGTGGTCGATCGCCCCGTCGATGCGGGACGCCAGCAGTTCGTTGGCGGCGTCGAGCACGTGTTTCGGGCGTACCGGCTTGGAGATCGTCATGTCGCACAGCCCGCGGGCGGCGGCGGGTGTCGCGGCGGACAGCATGATCACCGGAATTCCGGCGGTGGCCGGGGCGCCGCGCAGCCGGCCGGCCACGTCCAGCCCGCTCAGGCCGGGCATGTGGTGGTCGAGGATGACCAGATCCGGACCCTCTTCGGAGATCATGTCCAGGGCGCCCTGGCCCGAGTCCGCGGTCCGCACGGTGTGACCGGCGTTGCTCAGGACGGTGGAGAGCAGCGAAGCGATGTCACTGTCATCCTCCGCGACCACGATCGACGCCATATGGTGTTCTCCCTCGCTCGGCCCGACGATAACCCCATCGGCCGGAACCCCGGCGATGAACAGGGAATACCTCGAGATTCACGGTCGACGTAGGGTTGGCCCATGCGGGAGCGTCTGACCAACTGGGCCGGGAACATCGTCTTCGGAGCACAACGGCTGCACCGGCCGGGAAGTGTCGACGAGCTGCGGGAGACACTGGCCGGCACCACCCGGGCCCGGGTGCTCGGAAGCGGACACTCCTTCAACCGTCTCGCCGACACCGACGGCGACCTGATCTCCCTGGCCGGTCTGCCGCGCACGGTCGAGATCGGTCCCGGCCGGGCCACGGTCCGCACCGACGGCGGCATCCGCTACGGCGAGCTGGCCACCCGGCTCGCCGCCGAGGGGCTGGCCGTGCACAACATGGCGTCGCTGCCGCACATCTCGGTGGCCGGTGCGGTCGCCACCGCCACCCACGGTTCCGGCGTCCGGCACGGCAACCTGGCGACCGCGGTCTCCGGGCTGGAGATAGTCCGCGCCGACGGGACGCTCGCCGTGCTGACCCGCGCCGACCCGGAGTTCGCCGGTGCGGTGGTCCATCTCGGCGCGCTCGGGGTGATCACCGCGCTGACGCTCGACGTGGTCGAGGCGTTCGAGCTGCGGCAGTACGTCTACGAGAACCTCCCCGCCGAAGCCCTCGACGAGCACCTGGACGAGATCCTGGCGTCCGGTTACAGCGTCAGCCTGTTCACCCGCTGGACCGGCACCGGCATCGACCAGGTCTGGCTGAAACGGGCCGAGCCGCTGACCGGTGACCTGTTCGGCGCCACCCCGGCCGACGGACCGCGCCACCCGGTGCCCGGCATGCCCGCGCTGAACTGCACCGAGCAGGGCGGGGTGCCCGGCCCGTGGCAGGAGCGGCTGCCGCATTTCCGGATGGAGTTCACCCCGAGCAGCGGCGAGGAGCTGCAGTCCGAGTGGCATGTGCCGCGGACGGCCGGGCGGGCGGCGCTGGCCGCGGTCGCCGGGCTGCGCGAGCGGGTGTCGGCGGTGCTGCAGGTCTGCGAGATCCGGACGATCGCCGCCGACGACCTGTGGCTGAGCCCGAACCACGAGCGCGACAGTCTGGCCCTGCACTTCACCTGGATCGCCGACACCGGGGCCGTGCTGCCGGTGGTGGCCGAGCTGGAGGCGGCGCTGGCCCCGCTGGGCGCCCGGCCGCACTGGGGCAAGGTCTTCACCACCGATCCGGCCGGGCTGCGGGCCGCCTACCCCCGGTTCGGTGACTTCGCCGAGCTGGTCGCCCGGTTCGACCCGGCCGGGAAGTTCCGTAACGCGTGGCTGGAGTCCCTGCTCGGGGCGTGATCAGCAGCCGCAGTGCGCGCCGGCCGGGGCGGTCAGGTCGTCGACCGGGCGGCTGACGAGGCCGGTCGCGCACTGCACCGGGAATCCTTCGCGCACCCAGTACTCGTACCCGCCGATCATCTCTTTGACCTGGTAGCCGAGCCGGGCGAACTCCAGCGCGGCCCGGGTCGCCCCGTTGCACCCCGGCCCCCAGCAGTAGGTGACCACCGCGCTGCCGGCCGGGACCAGTGCGGCGGCCCGCCCGGCGATCTCCCGGGTGGGCAGGTGGACGGCGCCCGGCAGGTGCCCCTGGTCCCAGGCCTCGATGCTCCGGGAGTCGATCACCAGATGGCCCGGGGTGCCGGCCGCCAGGGCCTGCTGGACGTCGCTCACGTCGGTCTCGAAGCGGAGCCGGTTACTGAAGTGCTCGATCGCGCTGGTCATGCCCCTGATCGTGCCGCCGCCCGACCCGAATCCCCAGTGGCGCGCAGGACACCGGCCGCTAAGATCCCGCCATGCGTAGTGTCGCGGTCCTGGCGTACGACGGCATGTCCGTCTTCGAGACCGGCATCGTCACCGAGGTGTTCGGACTGCCGAGACCCGAGTTCGACTTCCCCTGGTACGAGCTGACCATCTGCGCCGAGACCCCCGGCCCGGTCCGGCTGGTCGGCGGCGCCAGCCTGCACACCGACCGGGGCCTGGACGTCTTCGCCGCCGCGGACACGCTGATCGTCCCCGGCGTCCCGGACGTGCGCCGGGAGACGTCCCCCGCGCTGGCCGCCACCCTGCGGTCGGCGCACGCTCGTGGCGCCCGGGTCATGTCGATCTGTTCGGGGGCTTTCGCCCTGGCCGGGGCCGGCCTGCTGGACGGCCGCCGGGCCACCACCCACTGGCGGTACGCGGACGTCCTGCGCCGCCGTTTCCCCGCCGTCGAGGTGGACGCCGACGTGCTCTACATCGACCACGGTGACGTGCTGACCAGCGCGGGCAGCGCCGCCGGCCTGGACCTGTGCCTGCACGTGATCCGCCGTGACCACGGCCCGACGGTCGCCAACACGGTGGCCCGCCGCCTGGTGGTCCAGCCACACCGCGACGGCGGTCAGGCCCAGTTCGTCGAGGCGCCGGTGACCGGGGATCCGGAGGACGCCCGGGTGGCCCGCAGCATGGACTGGGCCCTCGGCAATCTGGCGGCACCGATCACGGTGGCGCTGCTGGCGAGGCAGGCGCACATGTCGTCCCGCACGTACCTACGTCATTTCCAGCGCGCGACCGGCACCAGCCCGATCCGCTGGCTAATCGACAAGCGGGTGCAGGCGAGCCTGCCCCTGCTGGAGACGACCCGCACCCCGATCGAGGAGGTGGCGACGACTGTCGGCTTCGAGACCGCGGTGACGTTCCGCCACCACTTCACCCAGACGATGCGGACCTCCCCCTCCGCGTACCGCCGGGCGTTCCAGACCGCCTAGGTCCGGAAGGTCAGGATCGTCGAGCCGCCGGGCTGCACCGTCACCGACGCCGGGACCGGGCGGCCCGTTGTCGCGTCGTGGGCGGGGGCCGGCAGCGGGACCTGGCCGGGGACGTCGCCGTGGTTGAACAGGAAGAGCAGGTCGCCCCGGCGGACCGCCTCGACCTTCGGTGGCAGGCCGGGCAGCACCGGCATCACACCCGCCTCGGCGGCCACCTGGTCCAGCAGGCGGCGCAGCGCGTCGTCGTCCAGTCCCGGCGAGAGGTACCAGGCGGCGCCGAGACCGAGGCGGTTGTGGGTGATCGCGGGAGCGCCGGCCAGCACGTCGCCGGCGTACCTGACCAGGGTCTCCGCTCCGGCCGTCTCGACCCGTTCGCTCCACCGCAGTCCGCGGTCGCCGTTGTCGAGGGCGATCGACTCGCCGCCGGCCAGCGGCCGCCACTCGACCACGCGTACCCCGAGGACGTCGCGGAACGCGCCGGGATAGCCGCCGAGACGGATCCGCCCGTCCGGTTCGGCGATGCCGCTGAGATGGTCCACCACCAGGTGGCCTCCGGCGGCGACAAATTCCCGCAGGGCGGCCGCGGCCTGGTCGGAGACGAGATAAAGATGCGGAAGAATCACTATTTTGTACGATCGGAGCCGCGCCGCGAAGTCGTCCGTCCCGGGGAAGACGAAGTCGGTCGCGACGCCGGACCGGTACAGCGCCCGGTGCGCCTGCTGCACCGCCCCGGCGTAATCGATCTCCTTCGACGGCAGCCCGCCGCCCTGCAGCGCCCACCACGACGGCGCGTCCCAGGCGATCGCGACCTGCGCCGTGTTCGCACCGAGCTCCTGCCGGCCGAGCGTTTTCAGGGTGCGGCCGAGCCCGATCGCCTCCCGGAAGACCGGGCTGTCCGGGCCGGCGTGCGGCACCAGCGCCGAGTGGAACATCTCGGCCCCGCCGCGCGGCTGCCGCCACTGGAAGTACATCGCCCCGCGGGAGCCCCGGGCCAGGTAGGACAGGCTGTTGCGGGTCAGCTGGCCGGGTTCCTTGGCGTGCATCCGGCCGGGTGTGTAGACCAGGTTCGGCGCGGTCTCCATCAGCAGCCACGATCCGTCGCCCCAGCCGCGGGCCAGGTCACCGCCGAACGCGGTCTCCACCTCGGCGTCGTACCCGGAGGTCGCCGGGTAGTGGTCGACGGCCACCAGGTCCACTTCGGAGGCCCAGCGCGCGTGGTCGACGCTGACCCAGCCGCCCTGCACGAAGTTGGTGGTGACCGGCACCGCCGGGTTGGCCTCGCGCAGCAGGTCACGCTGCTCGACGTAACCACCGAGCAGCTCGTCGGAGAGGAACCGGCGGAAGTCCAGCACGTGCGCCGGGTTCGGCAGGTACTGGGTGGCGCGGGGCGGCAGGATCTGCGCCCAGTCCGAGTAGCGCTGGCTCCAGAACGCCGTGGTCCAGGCCTCGTTCAGCGCGTCCAGCTCGCCGTGTTTCTTCTGCAGCCAGCTCCGGAAGGCGGCGGCGGTGAAGTCGCAGCGGCAGTCGGTGCCGTACTCGTTGTGCACGTGCCACATCGCCAGCGCCGGATGGTGGGCGTACCGCTCGGCCAGCTTGCCGGCGATGGTCCGGGCGGCGGCGCGGTAGGCGGGGGCCGACACGCAGTAAGTGTCCCGGCTGCCGTGGCTGAGCCGCACCCCGTCGGCGGTGACCGGCATCGCCTCCGGGTGGGCCAGGGTGAACCAGGGCGGCGGCGACGCGGTCGGGGTGGCCAGGGCGACCCGGATGCCGCCCTCGTGCAGCCGGTCGAGCACCCGGTCCAGCCAGGCGAACTCGAAGCGGCCCGGCTCGGGCTGCAGATTCGACCAGGAGAAGACACCGACCGTGGCGATCGTCACGTTCGCCTGACGCATCAGCGTGACATCCTCGTCCAGGACCTCCTCCGGCCACTGCTCCGGGTTGTGGTCCCCGCCGAAGAAGATCATCTGTACCCACCCTTGACATTTAGTTTGGTCTCTAAACAAAGTATTGACCGTGCAGAGCCCCGTCAATCCATCGTTCCGTGACTCGACCAGCGCCGAGGACTGGGAACACGCCCTGATCAGTGGAAACGGCCGGCAGGGCGCGCTCTGCCACGGATCACCCACCGTGCTGCGTTTCACCCTCGCGCACGAGGATCTCTTCCAGCCGGTCACCGAACCACTGCCCGCACCGCACACCGCCCCGGCCCTGCCCCGGCTGCGGGGGCTGCTGGCCACCGACCGGTTCCGCGACGCGGCCCGCGCGGTGTGCGACATCGCGGTTCACGAGCATTCCGGGTACCGGGAAACACGCTGGATCGATCCGCTGATCGGCGCGGGAACGCTGACTTTCACCCCGGCGTCACCCGGCTCCGGTTATCAACGCGGCACCGACTTCGCCACCGGCGTGGTCCGCCAGACGTGGGACGGGGTGACCGTCGACGCGTTCGTGTCCCGGGTCGCCGACGCGCTCGTCATCCGGATCACCGGCACCGACGGGGTGGTCGGCATCGATCCGATCGACGGCGAGCCGGAGAAACCGGTCCGGCACACCGTCGACCGGCTCGGCGACGACCTGGTGCTCACCGGCACATTCCCGGGGGAACTGTGGACGGGAGCACTGGACGGCTGGACCGTGGCGGTGCGGGTCCGGCGTACCGCGCAATCGGTGTTGATCGTGGCCCGGACCGCGACCGGAACGCGCACGCCCGCCACCGCCCTGGCCGCCCTGCCCACCGAAGACTTCGACGAACTGCTGAAAGAGCACGCCGCCGTGCACCGCGACCTGTACGAACGGTCCGAACTGGACCTCGGCGGGCATCGGGCGCAGACCCTGTTCGACGCCGGCCGGTACGCGATCATCAGCAGCACCGGCGCCACCCCGCCCACCCTGCAGGGCGTCTGGAGCGGCACCTGGTCACCGCCGTGGCGCAGCGGCTGGACCATCGACGGCAACCTGCAGGCCGCCCTGCTCGCCGTGCACACCACCGGCACCCCGGAGCTGATGCCGCCGCTGTTCGACCTGCTCGACCGCCAACTCGGCGACTACCGGGAGAACGCGCGCCGCCTCTACGGACTGCCCGGCCTGTTCATCCCCGCGCACCTGGGCACCCACGGCCGGGCGAACCACTTCGGCCCGGTCTGGTGCCTCACCATGTGGACCACCGGCGCCGCCTGGCTGGCCCGCCTCTACCTGGAGCACTGGCAGCACACCGGCGACCGGGAGTTCCTGGCGGACCGGGCGCTGCCGTTCCTGCGCGAGGCCGCCGCGTTCCACCTCGGGTTCGCCGAGATCCACGACGGGCGGGCCCGGTTCAGCCCGTCCTACTCCCCCGAGAACGACCCCGGCCAGGACGGTGATCAGGCATGTGTGGACGCCACCCTGGACGTGCAGGCGGTCGGCGCCCTGCTCCGCGGCCTGCTGACGATCACCGCGGAGCTGGGGATCGACGACCCGGACGCGGTCCGCTGGCGGGCGCTGCTGGCCGCGCTGCCGGCCTACCGGA
Organism: Actinoplanes couchii; assembly: GCF_016862075.1. Lineage (GTDB taxonomy): Bacteria > Actinomycetota > Actinomycetes > Mycobacteriales > Micromonosporaceae > Actinoplanes > Actinoplanes couchii. Next base: position 121,991 of record NZ_BOMG01000052.1, read on the forward strand.
TCAACGACGCCGGTGAGCTGGCCGAATGGATCGACGGGCGTTTCCCCGACAACCACGAGCATCGGCACTGCAGCCACCTCTACCCGTTCTACTACGGCGGCGACCCGGCGTTCGACGAAGATCAAGCCCTCAGAGCGGCTGCGGTACGGGCGGTGCGGGCCCGGTTGCGGTGGTGGCTGTCCGAGGCGTCCGACGAGATGGGGTACGGGCTGGCACTGCTCGGTGTGGCAGCGGCCCATCTGGGGCTGGCCGAGGAGGCGTACGCGGCGCTGACCCGGATCGGTGAGGCCTACTGGCGCCCGAACATGGTCCCCACCCACAACCGGGACCACATGTTCAACGTGGACCTGGCCGGTGGTTATCCGGCCCTGGTGGTGGCGATGCTGCTGCACAGCCGGGACGTGCGGACCGACGGTGTCGCCCGGATCGAGCTGCTGCCCGCGCTGCCGTCGGCCTGGCCGTCCGGCCGGGTCCGCGGACTGATCGCCCGGGGCCCGGTGACCGTCGATCTGACCTGGACCCCGTCGTCGGTGACAGCGGTGCTGACGTCCGCGGTGGACCGCACCGTGGAACTCTCGTTCCCCGGCGGCTCGGCGACCCTGCGGCTGGCCGCCGGAGTTCCGGTCACCGTCGACCGGGCCCGGTAGGTGGATCCGGGCCGGCGCCTGCCCCGCGCCGGCCCGGACGATCCTCAGCCCTTGACGGCTCCGATGATCACGCCCTTGGTGAAGTGGCGCTGCACGAACGGGTAGATGATCAGGGCGGGGACGATCGTCACCACCACTACGGCCATCTTGATCGCCAGGCTGGGCGGGACGGCCGAGCCCAGGCCGGGGATCGCCACCGCGGCGCCGGACGTGGACGGGGTCTGGCCGGCCAGGATGAACTGCTGGAGCACCCGCTGGACCGGCTGCAGGTCGTTGCGGTCGATGTAGAGGATCGCGTTGAAGAACGCGTTCCAGTACCCGACCGCGTAGAACAGGCCGACCACCGCGGTGACCGCTTTCGACAGCGGCAGCACGATCCGCCACAGGATCCGGAACTCGCCGGCACCGTCCATCCGGGCGCTGTCGTACAGCTCGCCGGGGATGTTCATGAAGAACGCCCGCAGCACCACCAGGTTGAACGCGCTGATCGCGGTCGGCAGGATCAACGCGAGCAGGTTGTCCTTCAGGCCCAGCCCGGTGACCACCAGATAGCTCGGGATCATGCCGGGGTAGATCAGGAACGTGAGCAGGAAGTAGAACAGGATCGGCCGGTGCCCGAGGGTGCCGGGACGGGACAGGCCGTACGCGGCGAGCACCGTGACGACCAGGCTGATCGCCGTGCCGGCGAGCGTGACGATCGTGCTGACCAGGATCGCGTCGGTGATCTGCCCGCCCGAGAAGATCACCACGTAGGCGGACGGGTTGAACTCGCGCGGCAGGAAGACGTAGCCACCGGCCTCGTTGATCGTCTTCTCGGACGAGAGGCTGGTGACCACGACCACCCAGAGCGGGACGATCACGACCGCCACCACCAGGGTGAGGATCGTGCCCTTGCCGAACTGGCCGAGCAGGGTCGGCGGTTCCTCCCAGGCCGGTCCGGCATTCTTGCGGCGGGGACGGATCGCGGTGTCCGCGCTCACGAGTTTCACGGTGTCTGCGCTCATGACTTCGAATAGATCCCTTGCTCGCCGAACCGGTGTGCCAGCTTGTTCGCGCCCACGATCAACAGGATGCCGATCACGGCCTTGAACAGGCCCGCGGCGGCGCCGACACCCCACTGCTGGACGGCGATGCCCTGGTAGTAGACGTAGGTGTCGAGCACCTCGGCCGCCTCCCGGCCGACCATCTCGCGCTGCAGCACGAACTGCTCGAAGCCGACGTTCAGCGCGTCACCGAGCCGCAGGATCAGCAGCAGGATGATCACCGATCGCAGTCCGGGCAGGGTGATGTGCCACATCCGGCGCCACCGGCCGGCCCCGTCCGCGGCGGACGCCTCGTACAGCGCGGGGTCGATCGCCGCCAGCGCCGCCAGGAAGACGATCATGCCCCAGCCGGCGTCCTTCCAGACCGCCTCCGAGGTGACCAGGAAGATGAAGGTGTCCGGGTTCGTCATGATCTCCGGGGGCGTGTACCCGGCCTGCCGCAACGTCTGGGAGAGCAGTCCCGCCCCGCCGAGCATCATCTGGAACAGCGACACCACCAGCACCCAGCTGAAGAAGTGCGGCAGGTAGACGACGGCCTGCACCAGCGTCCGGATCTTCGGCGACATGATGCTGTTCAGCAGGATCGCCAGCAGGATCGGGATCGGGAAGTAGAACACCAGCTGGAACGCGGTGATCGACAGCGTGGTGAGCACCGAGTCCCAGAACGCCGGGTTCTTGAACAGGTACTCGAAGTTCCCGAATCCGATCCACTCGCTGTAGAGGAACGCCTCGAGCGGATCGTCGCCGACGAACGGGTTGTAATCTTGGAACGCGATCACGTTGCCGAGCGCCGGGACGTAGTGGAACACCAGCAACAACAGCATCGCCGGTACGCACATGAGCAGCAGCGGCCAGTCCCGCCGCAGCCGCTGCCCGATGGACAGCTGCTGCCTTTTCGTCTTCGGTGTCGTCTTCGCCTTCGGTGGGGAAACCGGAGCGATCGGTGGGGCGCTCATCGTCCGTTGTCAGCCAGGACCTTGGCGTAGAAGTCGCGGCCCGCGTCGCCACCACCGGCCCGCCAGTCAGCGAGAACCTTGTCGAAGCTGCTGACCGGCGCCCGGCCGCGCAGGATGTCGGTGATCTTGTCCTCGGTGGGAGTCGCGAGAGCCGCCTGCTGGCTGGGGGTCTCGACCTTGATGCCGTCCCAGGGGTTCGTCTCCAGGTACTGCGCCGCGTCGTTGCCCCAGTTCACGAAGTCGGCCGCGTACGTCGGGATGTCCGGTCCGCCGACCACCACCGGCGGGCGGCCGCCGAGGAAGATGAACTGGTTGGCGAACTCCTTCACCCACAGGTCGTTGGTGACCGGGGCACCGGAGGCGTCCCGCTTGAAGTGGGTGCCCTCGATCCCGAACTGCTGCAGCTCCCACTCCTTGGTGCCGAACGGCGCCGCGGTGTAGTTGAGCACCCGCAGCAGCTCCTGCACGCGCTCCGCGCCCTGGCCCTTCTTGATGAAGGTCCACAGGATGCCGGGCCGGGTGCGCCAGCGGACCGGGTTCTTGCCCTTCTCCGAGCCGAAGACCTTCACGGCCTGCATGTTGAACTTCGGATTGATCTGTACGGCCGGGCGCCAGGTCTCCTTCCAGGAACCGCCGCCGGTGGCGTACATGAAGATCTTGCCGCCCTTGAACAGCGTCGTCACGTCACCGCCGTCACCGCTGGCGATGTCCGGGTGGATCAGCTTCTCCGCATAGAGCCGGGCCATGAACTCGATGGCCTGCTTGTACTCCGGCAGCTCCATCCGGTGCACGACCTTGCCGTCGGCCTGCTTGAGCCAGCCGTTCTCCGAGCCGCCGGCGCCGCAGATCTGCTGCACCTCCAGCCAGATGTCACCGAACGCCCACTCGCCCTTGCCGGCGTTGGTGAACTTCTTGCCGAAGTCGTACAGCTCGTCCAGGGTGGTCGGCGCCGCGATGCCCCGCTCGTCGGCGACGTCCTTGCGGTAGAACAGCACCGACGGGTAGGGCGCGTCCGTCGGGAACGGGACGCCCATCAGCTTGCCGCCCCACACCGAGTCCTGCCAGGCAGCGGTGTCCAGGCCGGCCAGCATCGGGTACGCGTTGACCTTGTCCCCGGTCAGGAACGGCCCCAGGTCCTCGAACAGGGCGGGCACCGCCTCGGAGAACCGGGCCAGCTTGGCGATCTCCCAACCCGGGATACAGGTCAGATCCGGTACGTCCCGGGCGCCGAGCATCGTGTTCAGCTTGTCGCCGTAGGTGTTGCCGTCCTGGATGCTGAAGTTGATCGTCGCGCCCATGTCCGCGTTGACCGCTTCGACCAGCTTGTTCGCGGTCGGCGGGGCCGGGCCCCACCACGGGGTGCTCGCGGTGATCGGCTTGCCGCTGGGGGCCGCCTTCTCGGTGATCGCGTCGGCGAGCGACGTCGGGTACTTCGTGTAGCCGTCGGCCATCGGCCGGACACCCTTGATGTCCGGCGGGACCAGGGTGGAGTCCTTGAACTGCGGGAGAAGACCGGCGGCCTGCTGGGCGTTGGTCGCCCCGCCCCGGGAAGCCGGCTCCTTGCTGCACCCCGCGAGCGCGCCGCCGCTCGCCATCGTGGCGGCGCCGAGGCCCACCAGCCCCAGGAAGTTCCGCCTGCTCGTTGACGCGCCCACGGCGCACCACCCTTCCGTTATGGGTTTAGTTTGGTTAGCGTCTAAACTAAGTACATCGAAGACAAGCTAACCGACGCGGTGACAACCCGACAAGAACCAATTGGGAGCGCACCCATCCCCGTGGAACGTCATGACCAAGGACTCGATGTGAAGAACACCCGACCGGCCGACTTCACCGATGTGCGCGCTACGAACCTGTCCGTGGTCCTGCACCATCTGCGCGCCGAGGGGCCCAGCTCACGGGCCGCGATCGCCGCGTCGACCGGGCTCAACAAGGCCACCGTCTCCAGCCTCACCGGCACCCTGATCGAGCAGCGGCTGCTGCGCGAGACCGGCCACACCGGCAACCGCATCGGGCGCCCCGGCACCGCGCTCGCCCTGGACGGATCCGCCTACGCGGCGATCGGCCTCCAGGTCGCCGCTGACCGGCTCACCGCCCTGGCCGTCGACTTCGCCGGCGACCAGATGCTGCTGTGGCACCGGGCCTTCAGCACCGGGGCGTTCTCGTCGGGCCGCGGCGTCAGCGCGATCACCGCCCTCGCCCAGCGGGCCGCCACCCGGGTCCGGCAGCAGGGCCGGCAGGTTCTCGGCGTCACCGTCGCCGTCCCCGGCCTGGTCGAGGAGAGCGGCACCGTCCGGCTGTCACCGCCGCTCGGCTGGTCCGACGTCGACCTGCGCGGGCAGCTCAGCGGCTCGCTGCGGCAGCCCGGGCTGGAGGTGGCGGTCGCCAACCACGCCGGGCTCGCCGCCGTCGCCGAGCTGCGGCACGGCGGGCACCCCGGGGCCGACCTCACCTATGTGACGGGCGCCGCCGGCATCGAGGCGGGCATCGTCGTCGACGGCCGGCTGCTGCACGGATCCCGCGGCTTCACCGGGCAGATCGGACGGTTCGCCCTCGGGCCGGCCGGGTCACCCACCCTCGCCGACCTGGCCGGGATCGAGCCGCTGGTCCGGCGCGCCCTGCCCGGTTACGACCCGGCGTCACTGACCGACCTGGCGCCCGCCGTCGAGCAGGTGGCGATCCTGGCCCGCGCCGGCGACAGCGGCGCCCTCGACGCGCTGCGCGACACCGGCACCCACCTGGGGCAGGGGCTGGCCCTGGTGGCGAACCTGGTCAACCCGTCCGCGATCATCCTCGGCGATCACTACGCGGCGCTGGCCGAGTGGCTGATCCCGGCCGCCTCCGCCGAACTGTCCCGGCACACCCTGACCTCCACGCACCTGGCCGCCTCGGCGCTGGGCCTGCACGCGGCGGCCCTGGGCGGAGCCGTCACCCACCTGGACCGCATCGACACCGGCACCCTCCCCTGACCATCCGCCACTCCGCCCCTCCGCCCCTCCGCGCCGCCCCTGCACGCCGCACCTCCGCACCGGACCTCCGCGCTGGACCTCCGCGTCGCCCGACACCCCGGCCGCGGCCGCCCGCCGCTCGTGTGGTGGGCGGCATCAGTGCGAGCACGGCCCGACACCCCGCCGCAACCGCACCCCGCACGGCCCGACACCCCGCCGCAACCGGCCGCCGCGCCGTGCCCCGCGCCACCCGCCGTGCTGCCCCGCACCACGCTCCGCACCGCCGGTGCCGCGCCGCAACCGGCCGCCGCGCCGTGCCCCGCGCCACCCGGCGTGCTGCCCCGCGACGGGCGGGCGGTTGCGGCGCGGCTGGTAACAATCGATGACGGAACATGCTGCTTGCGCCTTGACCGAGGCGTAACTGTGGTGCGAGCCTCAGGGAACTCCGTCCGAAACATTCGCGAAACCACTCGCGGAGGCTTCTCCCGCGGCGTTGTCGAAGCGCTTCGACAACGCCGCTCGGCCCGAAGGAACACGTTGTGACCGATTCCCCCTCTCGCATCGTCTTTCGCGACCCGCACCAGAAGCTCGCCGCGCGGGTGTCCGACCTCCTGGGCCGGCTCGATCTGGCGGAGAAGATCGCCCTCCTGCACCAGCACCAGGCCGCCGTACCCCGGTGGGGCGTGGCGTCGTTCCGTACCGGAACCGAAGCTCTGCACGGGGTCGCCTGGCTGGGCACGGCAACCGCTTTCCCCCAGGCGGTGGGCCTCGCCTCCAGCTGGGATCCGGACCTGTTGCGCCGGGTCGGCACCGCGGTCGGCACCGAGGTCCGGGCGATGCACCACCGCGACCCGGAGAACGTCGGCCTGAACGTCTGGGCCCCGGTGGTGAACCTGCTCCGCGACCCGCGCTGGGGCCGCAACGAGGAGGGCTACTCCGAGGACCCGTGGCTGACCGGGGTGCTGAGCACGGCGTACTCCGGTGGGCTGGCCGGTGACGATCCGCGCCGGCTGCGGACCGCGCCGACGCTCAAGCACTTCCTCGGCTACAACAACGAGACCGATCGCTGTCTGACCTCGAGCAACATGCCGCCCCGGGTGCTGCACGAGTACGAGCTGCCGGCTTTCCGCCCGGCCCTGGCCGCGGGTGTGGCGGTCGCCGTGATGGCGTCGTACAACCTGATCAACGGCCGGCCGACCCACTTGAGCCCGCTGATCGACGAGGTGCTGCGTGGCTGGGCCGAGGACGACGTGATGGTCGTCGGTGACGCCTACGCGGTGCAGAACCTCGCCGGTGACCAGCGGATCTCCGAGGATCATCCGGCCGGGTTCGCCGCCGCGCTGCGGGCCGGCATCGACTGTGTGACCGAGCCGGGGCCGCTGTCCGAGGAGTCGTTCCGGGTGGCGCTGGACCGCGGTCTGATCACCGAGTCCGACGTGGACAAGGCCGTTCAACACATTCTTTCGGTACGGGTACGCCTGGGCGAGTTCAGCCCCGAGGACGACCCGTACCGTGGCACCGGCCCGGAGGTGATCGACTCCCCGGAGCATCGGGCGCTGGCCCGGGAGGCGGCCCGTGCCTCGGTGGTGCTGCTCGGCAACGACGGGATCCTGCCGCTCGACCCGTCGGCGGGCGCCCGGATCGCGGTGATCGGGCCACTGGGCGACACCACGTTCGACGACTGGTACAGCGGCACTCCCCCGTACCGCCGGACCGTGCGGGGCGCACTCGCCGACCGGATCGGTGCGGCGAACGTGGTGTTCCACGAGGGCACCGACCGGATCGCGCTGCGCTGTGCCGGTGGTCTGCTGACCGCGGCGGCCGGTGACGAGGGCGGCCCGCTCCGGGTGCGCGGCGAGGTGCCCGACTCGCACCGCAACTCGCCGCACGTGCTGTTCGACGTCCTGGACTGGGGCGAGGAGATGTTCTCCCTGCGCGCCGTGGCGAACGGCCGGTTCGTCGGCGCCGACGGCCTGGGCGCCGACGACCATCTGCTGGTCAACGACCGGCCGGGCCCGAACGGCTGGGAGGTCCGCGAGACCCTCAGGTTCGAGCCGGTGGACGACGGGCTGGTGCTCCGGCACGTGCAGAGCGGCCGTTATCTGCTGGCCGGCCCGGACGGTCAGGTCCGGACGGCCGCCACCGAGGCCGCCGCGGCGACCGTGTTCACGGTGGATCTGCTGGTCGACGGGGTGGCGGCGGCCGCCGAGGTGGCGGCGACCGCGGACGTGGTGGTGCTGGCCCTGGGCAACCATCCGCTGGTGGCCGGCCGGGAGACCGCGGACCGCCGGGATCTGGCCCTGCCGGGCACCCAGGACGACCTGATGCGGGCGGTGCACGCCGCGAACCCGCGGACCGTGCTGGCGCTGGCGAGCAGCTACCCGTACGCGGTGGGCTGGGCGGCGGACCGTCTGCCGGCTCTGCTCTGGTCGTCGCACGGTGGCCAGGAGCACGGGACGGCCGTCGCCGACGTGCTGTTCGGGAGCGACCGGGCCGGGACGCCGGTGGATCCGGCCGGCCGGCTGACCCAGACCTGGTACTCGGACGCCGGGGACCTGCCGGACCTGCTCGACTACGACATCATCGCGACCGACGCCACCTACCTCTACTACCGCGGCACCCCACTGTTCCCTTTCGGTCACGGGCTGTCGTATACCGGGTTCCGTTACGAGAACCTGCGGGTCAGCGCGGCGGAGATCGGCCCGGACGGCGAGGTGACGGTCACGGCCGACGTGGTCAACACCGGCGACCGGGCCGGCGTGGAGGTGGCGCAGTTCTACACCCGGCAGCAGCGGTCCCGGGTCAAGCAGCCGCTGCGGCGCCTGCGCGGTTACCGGCGGCTCGCCCTCGGGCCCGGCGAACGGTCCACCGTGGAATTCCTGCTCCCCGCCGCTGAGCTGGCCTTCTGGGACGTCACCCGGTCGCGCTGGGTGGTCGAGGAGGCGGTGCACACGATCGCGGTGGGCCGGTCCGCGACCGACTGGCGGCTGACCGGGACGCTGCGGGTGGCGGGTGAGCGGATCCCGGCCCGGTCGCCGCGGTCCCCGCTCCGGCTGATCGACAACGACGGGTACGCGGGAACCGTCCCGGTGGCGGTCGCCGAGAACCGCGGCGAGGCGCTGCGCAGCGGGCACCCGGGCGCCTGGGCGGTCTTCGACGGGATTGATTTCGGCCAGGGTGTCACGACTGTCCGGGCCCAACTGGCCGCCGCCGAGGAGCTGGGCGAGGTGGTGCTGCGCCTGGACGACCCGATCTCCGGGCCGGTTCTGGCCAGCCTGCCGGCCGTGGTCGGCGCCGAACCGGTCCAGGTGTCGGCGCCGGTGTCCCCGGTGTCCGGGGTGCACGACCTGTTCGTGCTCTTCGAGCAGGGCGGCGTGACCGCGACCGCCCTGACGTTCGATGATTGACCGATGAGTTCTCCCGGGCAGGCGCCGGCGTTCGCGAGCGTGGTCGGGTGGGTGGCGGTGTCGCCCTGCTGGACGGCACCGCCACCGATCAGAGCAGAACGCCGGTGACCGTGGTGCCGGTGCGGGTGACCTGGTAACCGACGGTCTCGCCGCTCCAGAAGACGAACGTCAGGGTCACCGGGGCGCCGTCGGTCACCTCGGCGAAGAACTCCGGCGTCAGCTTGATCGCCCCGGCCGGGTAGTCGGGGCTGAACGCCCGGTCGAACTCCTTGTAGGCGGTCCAGTTGTGCGGGCCGGCGAAACTCCCGTCGGCGTAGGTGGCGGTCATCGTCGCGAGCCGGTCGCCGTTGAACGTGGTGGGCACGGTGAACGTGTCGGTCGTGCCGGTGCTCGGCTGGACCACCGGGCGGTCGGAACTGATCACGTCGAGTCGCCACGGCACCCCGCAGGAGAATCGGAGGGACAGTGACGCTTTCACCCCGTACCCGGCAATCGTGGTCAGTTTTTGCAGCAACCCCGCGCTGAGCGTGAGGCGGTCGCCGGACACCTGGTAGTCGGGTCCGCGCCGCAGGGTGGTGTCGCCGAGCCGGACATGCGTGAAACCGGTGCCGTTGGGGTTGATCGTGATGGTGCGCGCGGTGACCGGCGCGGACCGCCGGACGAACAGCAGGTCGCTCTCGGCGGTGCCGCTGCGCGTCCGCCAGCTGGTGGAGATGTGGGCGAACAGCTCGGCGTCACGCCAATTTCCGGCCGTACGGTCGAAATGCTGCCCGTTGTCCCACAGCATCGTGGTGACCCCGGCGGTGCGGGCCAGGTGGCCGAAGAGCTCGAAGAACTTGAGCTTCTCGCCCTGTTCGATGGTTCCGGTGTGCCGATCGAAACCGAGCAGACCGTATTCGCCCAGGATCACCGGGATCCCCTTGCTGATCAGGCTGTCGGTGAGCCGCTGGAAGGTGCCGAGCATCTCGGCCCGGGCGGTCTCGTCGAAGCGGTAGCCACCGGCGACGTTGACGCTGAACGGCCAGTACCCGTAGTAGTGCACGGTGGCGATCAGGTTCGGGTCGTCCAGGGCGGCGAACTCGGCGGTCAGGGCGTCCAGCCGGCCCTGGTCGGCGTTGGTGTGCAGGGTGGGCAGGACCAGGAACCGCTTGCCGTTGCCGCCGCCGGTACCGCGCACGATCCGGTGGAAGGACGCGTTCAGCTCGGCGAGCAGAGCGTAGTTCTCGGCGTCGCCGGAGCTGCCGGCGAACTGCGGTTCGTTGACGCTCTCCAGCAGCAGTCGCGACGAGGTGTCCCGGAAGGCGGTGACCACCTGGGTCCAGATCGCCTCGTAGCGAGTGAGCACGGCGTCGTGGTCGGCCGGCATCGTGTTGATCCACTGCCACGAGTCGTGGTGGATGTTGAGCAGCACGTAGAAGCCCTCGTCCAGGGCCCAGTCGACCACCTCACGGACCCGGGCCAGGTAGGCGGGGTCGATGGTGTGCGCCGCGTCCTGGTGCTGGCCCCAGGTGACCGGGATCCGGATGCTCCTGAAGCCCTGCGCCCGGATGTTCCGCAGCAGCTCACGGGTGACCCGCGGGTTGCCCCACGAGGTCTCGTCGTCGCCGGTGGCGTCGAGGGTGTTGCCGAGGTTCCAGCCGGGCTGCATGGCCCTGGTGATCGCGGCGGCCGACCGGGCCGGAGCCGCCTGGGCAGGCCCGGGAAGCGCCAGTCCCGCGGTGATCAGGACGAGCGCGAGCAGCCTGCTGAGTAGTCGCGACATGACGCTCCTAGTAGCGAGGACGCGCGGGAATTGGGAGCGCTCCCGCATTAACCTGGGCAGACTATGTTCGGGCGTCAAACTATGTCAATGAATCGATGGAGGCGGGCCGCCTGCCGGTGAGCGGGGGATGCGCTCCTCGCCGGCGGACGGCCCTCGGTGATCCACCGCACCGACCGCCGCGTCGTCGAAGGGTGAGCCTTTCCGGTGATCCCATAAAAGGCGACCGCATCCGGTCCACTGCACCGAGTACTAGCCTCCGTGCATTCCACCAAAAGGCTGATCCACCTGATCCAGGCCTTTGTGGAGAACCGTTTCAGCCACGTTCGCAGGAAATTGCCGAGAAGGACTCGGGCGGTGAGGCACGGCCTCGTGAGCTGCAACTTTGCAAGTTGCAGCGCTATCATCCCAAGGGCATCCCTCCAAACTGGAATTGGCACGTCGAATTCGGCGCAACGCATTGTCGTGACGCTATTGCTCTCCGTACTCTGTTGGTCAACTGTCATCGACCTGCATAAGTACGATGCAGCGGGCCGAGCACTGTCACGGGGCTCGGAGGGGAGCAGCCATGCTTGTCAAAGTCCTCGACCAGATCACCGACGACGAGATGCACAAGGCCGCTTGGGAGCTCTACGAGCGAGCGCTGGGTGAGATGCGCGCTCTCGCAGTGCAGCGGCACCTGATGTACCAGTCGGAGTTCGACGAGGTCATGACCGACCGGCGGGTCGAGAAGTACGTCTGCATCGACGAGGAGGGCACCCTGGTCGGGCTCTCCACGTTCAGCAACGACCTCTACGCGGTGCCGTTGATCTCACCGGAGTACTTCGCCCACAAGTGGCCGGAGCTGTACCAGCAACGTCGAATCTGGTACGCCGGATTTGTCGCGGTGGACCGGGCCTCCCGGTCGTCCCGGGCGCTTCTGGAGCTGATGGAGGCCATGTTCAACACCGCCTCCGCCAAGAACGGCATCATCGCCCTCGACTTCTGCCGGTACAACGACGTCAAGCGGAACATGGGCAAGGCCACCGAACGCATCCTGAACCGGTTCGCCGGCGGCACGATGCGCGCCGAGCGGATGGACGAGGAACAGTTCTGGGCCTACGAGTTCCCGGCAGCCGCGTGAGAAGTACGGGCTCAGGCCATCGGCTCCCTCCACATCGACCACAACGGCGGCCCGTCGGGAAGATCGATCACGGACCGGACCCGGTATCCGTGTCGTAGGTAGAGGTCACGGTTGCGGGGATCGTTCGCCTCCAGATAGGCGGGGATCCCGGCCCGGTCGAGACGTGCGTGATGCCGGTCGAGCAGGGCGCCCCCGACGCCCCGGTTCTGCCGGCTCGGCCGGACCGCCAGGAAGGCCAGGTAGTGGTGGGGCTCGATCGGGTGCTCGGCTTCCAACGCGGCGTCGAGCAGGTGCACCCGGTCGGCCGCCTCCGCCGCGGCCTCCTTGACCCGGCGATCGTAGTCGGCGGGCGGCGGGATCAGCGACGTGAGCGGGAACCAGAGCGCGACGCCGTCCATCCGGCCCGACTCGTCGGTCATGCCGTAGACCTCGCCGTACTGGACCGCGTACTCGACGAAGATCTCGAAGTAGCGCGGCGAGTGCTGCCGCCGGGCCATCGGGTCCGGCAGGAGCCAGCGGGCGACCGGGCCGTCCCACATGGCATCGGCCACGAGTTCGGTGATCTCGGCGGTGTCCAGCGGCGAAACGTGCCGGACCACGAGTTCCTGAATTGCGTGGGTCATCAACGTTTCCCTACCTGATCGATTGGCCTGATCGGATGCACCTGACTGGCGCCGGCGACCGCGTGCGAGTGCGGCTTGCTGAAGTCCGCGAGATCGAGCAGCGCACGGCTGCCCCCGCCACCGCGGCCGATCATCGCGTAGTTGTGCGGCCACACCCGTCGCATGATCATCGCCCAGAGGATCCCGAGCACCGCGCAGACCGCGTAGGCGACCGGGAAGACCCAGCGGAACGGCGAGCCCTCCGGCACCTGGAGGATGTCGCCCAGCCCGATGACGGTGGCATCGAGCACCACACTGAGCAGGAAGAACGCCACGATCGGCGCCAGCATGCCGCGCCAGATGTTCTCTCTGCCCGGGTTGCGCAGGAAGAACGCGACGACCGCCGCCGAGGCGCTCCACATCAGAATCAGCACACCCAGGCCACCGATCGTGGTCAGCCAGGCGAACAGGTACACCAGCGGGTCGGCGTCCAGGAACGAGTAGAAGACGATCACGGCGAGAGCCAGGATGCTCTGCGCGATCGAGCCGACCACCGGCGCACCCGTGCGTGGATGTGTGTAACCCCAGATCCCCGGAAGCACACCCTCCCGGCCCAGAGCGAACTGGTACCGCGAGACCGCCGCGTGGAAGGCGAGCAGCGCGGCGAAGATACTGGTCATGAAGAGCAGGTAGCCGATGCTGACCAGCGCCTCGGGCACGTGCGGCGTGATCAGGGTGAAGACCAGGTCGGTCTTCTCCTCCGCGGCGACCGCCACGATCCGGTCCGGCCCGGTGGCGACCGACATCGCCCAGGCCGAGGCACCCAGCAGCAGACCCGCCGCGATCACCGAGAAGTGGGTGGCCCGGGCGATGGTCCGCTTCGGGTCCTTCGCCTCCTCGGAGAGCACCACGGTGGCCTCGAACCCGACGAAGCCGGCGATGGCGAGCACCATCATCGCGGCCACTTCCGGGGTCAGCAGCTGAGCCGGGCTGAGGGTGTCGAAGGTGACCTGACCGCCGGCCGGGTTCGCCACCATGATGAAGTCGTAGACCAGCACCACCGCGATCTCGGCCGCGAGCAGCGCACCGAGCACCTTGCCGCTGAGGTCGACCCAGAGGATGCCCAGCACCGAGACCAGCGCCCAGGCGACCAGGGCACAGACCGCCCAGGACGTCGTCAGGCCGAACGCCTCCAGCACCCCGGCGGCGACCACCCCGAACAGACCGAACAGACCGATCTGCATCATCGCGTAGGCGGGCAGCGCGACGAAGGCGGCGGCCACCCCGAGCTCCCGGTTGAAACCGTGACTGATGTACGAGTAGAAGGCGCCTGAGTTGACGATGTGCCTGCTCATCGCCACGAAACCGACGGTGAAGATGGACAGGATCGCGGCGACCACCAGGTAGACGACCGGTGCGGCGGTCTGGCCGATCACCGCGTAGACCGTCGAGATGCCGCCGATGACCACGGTCAGCGGGGCCGCACCGGCAACACCGAAGAAGACCACCGACGGTACGCCGAGCCGGTTGCTGGCCAGCGCACGGGAGATCAGGTCGGGCTCGGCCGATCGCCGGCGCCGCTCCGTCAGCAGATGCTCGGCCCAGTTGCCGACGTTGTCACGCCGTCGCTGATGACGACCCGCCGGACTCACCGGCGACCGACCGTGAGGGCCGAACCCACCAGGGACTCGGTGCACTCCACGATCTCGCGGAGGTCGCTGGGCAGCGAGGCGATCATGCCCGGCAGCGCGTGGTAGATGTGCGGGTAGTTCTCGAACCCGTACATCACGTGGCGGGTGAGGCCGGTCGCCACCACGACACCGACCAGCGTCCGGTCCGGCAGGTTGAGTTCCATCCCGCGGACCAGGATGTTGGCCACCCTCGTCGAGGCCCAGGCAGCGGCGTTGCGCTGACGGGCGGTGTTCGGCATGTAGAGGACCTGGGTGCTGCCGAGCATCCGGCGCTTGGTCACCATCTCGACGGCGCCCACCCGCATCAGGCGCTCGGCCACCCGCAACCCGGCGTCCTGCGCCAGGTAGGCCATCCAGGTCCGCATGTCCCGGTGCTGCGGCTGGGTGTTGAGCAGATCGAGGATGTCGTGGTTGAGCGCGTCACGGGGAGGTCGTTGGTCCAGGACCAGTAACTCACCGTCGTTGATACCGACGCGGCCCTCCAGAACCAACTCCGCCAATAATGCGGCAGCCAGCCCCAGGCCGGTCGCACGAGGATGCAACCGGGACCGCCCGGTGCGGTCTTCGTGTGCGATCAGGTAATACTGGTCAGCCAACACTGCGTCACGCCCCTTAGACGCAAGTTCCATTGATCATTTCGCCAAAGTAGGAAACAAGACAGAACTCGATGTCCGCAGCATCATGTACCCAACACCAAGGTCAATACAAGAAGTACTAGACTTCTTATTCAGGCCCCGCTGCTGAGTGAGTGCCATAAGTGATCATCAGAAATGGCGATCATGAATGAACAACTCGATCATGGGGTAGCGGTCGTAATATCGACTTCATCAGGACCGATGGGAGTCCAGGTGTCCGATATCGAGGGTCCCACGCTGCGACGCCGCCGATTGGGGGCGGAGCTCAAACGATGCCGGGAAGCCGCCGGCCTCACACAACAGGACGTGTCGCGCCATTTCGAGTGGCACTCCGCCAAGGTCACCAGGATCGAGACCGCCCGGGTCGCGGTCACCCCGCGCGACGTCCGTGACCTGCTCACCCTCTACAACGTGCGGGACCAGAGCTATCGCGAGGCGCTGGTCGAGCTGGCCCGGATGTCCCGGGAGCGGACATGGTGGACGGACTACCGCGACATCATGCGCCCCGGCAACTTCGTCGGGCTGGAGGCCGCCGCGTCGGCCGTGCGCGCCTGGGAGCCGGTGATCGTTCCCGGACTCCTGCAGACGCCCGCTTACATGCGGTCACTGATGAAAAGCGGACGGCCACTGGATCCCGAGGAGCACATCGACCGTCGCATCGCGTTACGCCTCACCCGTCAGGGCCGGCTGCGCAGCGAGCGCCCGCTGGAGTTCTCCGCGTTCATCGACGAGTCCGTGGTGCGCCGGGTGATCGGCGGCGAGGACGTCATGGCTGACCAGCTGCGCCATTTGATCGAAGTATCTAAATTGCCTAATGTGTTTCTGCGTATTCTCCCACTCACCGTCGGTGAGCACCTGTTCCTCGGCGGCTCCGTCACTCTTCTGGAGTTCCGAGAGACCACCCATATGGATGTTGTTTATATGGAAGGCCTTGCGGGAGACTTGTACGAGGAACAGCCAGACATGGTTGACTGGTATCGACAGGAGTTCGAGCGATTGAGCGCGAAGGCGCTCGACCACCGCACGACCATCAAGATGATCGAGAGCCTGCTCGTCGCTTAGCACTCCCCGAGAAAAGTCTCAGAAAGGGAGGTGCTTGTGTTGCTCGCGCACCAGATCGACGGTGCCGTCTGGAAGAAGGGCAGCCGTAGCAACGGCAGCGGCGGCAATAACTGCGTCGAGGTTGCATTCCTCGAGCAGGGAATTGCCGTCCGTGACAGCAAGGACCGAACGGGTCCGGCCCTCATGTTCACGCAGGCGGAGTGGACCGCCTTTGTGGACTCCGCCAAGGACGGCGAATTCGACATCACCACTACGTAAGAGCCTACCTATAGGTGTACTCCGTTGGAAGTGGTTTGACTTTCACGATGTGCACCTTGCGGAGCAGCGGCCTTCACCATCTGAAGAGTCGTAGCGAGGGTGTGGCCCGGCCGTTACCCACGGCCGGGCCACACTTCATTTGTATATATGCAAATGCATTGAACCCAAAATCGTCGATAAATTTGACCGCCGACCCTCACCCCCCTGCCGGCGGGCATCCGCAGCTGGTCGCCGGCTCCCCCGGCAGGCCCCGACCTCGCTCTTTGGGTACCCGGTTACGGCGGGCGGCGGGCGGCGGGCGGCGGGCGGCGGGCGGCGGATCACACCACCCGGCACCGAGGCCGACCTCATCAGAATCACCGACAGCAACCTTGCCGATGATGAGGATCGGCCAAACCGGTAACCCGAGGTCGACATCAGCATCACCTGAAGTAACCGCGAAGCCGCACTGGCGGCCCGCAAGGTCGCGCCAAGGCATCGCGCATTCCGGGCCACAGCCACAGGCCCGGGGCAGCGATCACAAGCTGCGTGTCAAAGCCGCGGGGCAGGTCAGATGCCACAGGCCTAACACCGCGCGTTTGCGGATCCCGCGCAGCGAGCCAGCGCTTCGCATACCGCGCTCCGGGTCGCATGCCGAAGGCCGCGGATCCGCACGCTCCACACCACGCCACGAGTTCGCACACCGCACGCTGCGGGTCGAGGGGCGCGGAGGTGGCGTCGTTCCGGCGGTGCGGTCGAAGAGGTCGCGGGTTGGTCAGCGCCAGGTCCACTTCGCGAGTCAGGGCGCGAATCTGGACGCCAAGTCCAGTCCACCTTGCGGATCAGGCCGAGTCCATCTCGGCGGATCAGGCCGAGTCCATCTCGGCGGATCAGGCCGAGTCCATCTCGCCGCGGATCAGGCCGAGTCCATCTCGCCGATCAGAGCACCAGGTCCACGTCGCGGATCAGGACGCCGAGCCCACCCCGCGGGCCAGAGCGCCAAGTCCACGTCGCAGATCAGGCCGAGTCCATCTCGCGGATCAGGACGCCGAGCCCACCTTGTGGATCAGAGCGCCAAGTCGACCTCGCGGATCAGGGCGCGGCGGCCGGGGTGGGTGAGTCGTGCCGGGAGGGTCGCCTTTCGGGTTTCCGGGCCTGTGGTTGACTCCTGTACCGCCCGGTCTGCCTCGCGGAGCAGGCTGTCCCGGCTGCGGCGGGCCAGCTGGAGATCGTGCCAGGCGGCCTGCTCGGCGGCGACCGCCGCCGTGTACTCGCGCTCGCGATGGGCGGCATAGGCCCGGTGCAGGACCATCTCCTGCTCGACCGGATGCAGCGTCGCATCCCATCCAGCGCTTCCAGCCAAGGCGTCTCCAACGTTGCGAGTCAAGGCGTCTTCACCGTTGCAAGCCAGGGCGCCTCCGCCGCGGCCGACCCGGGCGCCTCCACCGCTGCCGGCCAGGGCATCTCCGCCGCGGTTGACCCAGACGTCTCCACCTCGGCCGACCAGAGCGTCTCCACCGCTGTTGGCCTGAACGCCTCCACCGCGGCCGGTCAGGAAATCATCACCGTTGCCAGGTAGGACATCCTCGCCGCGAAGCGCGGCGTCCACGGCGCGTACTACGCCGTCTTCTTTGCAGGGTTGGGCGTTCTCGGGGCGGGGTGTCAGGGTGGGGCCTTGGCCTTGGCCTTGCAGGTGGGTGGCGGTGAAGGTCTCTTCCACTTCGGAGGGTAGAAGGTCACCTTGGGCTGCGGGGAGTGGTAAGTCACCTTGGGCTGCGTAGGGTAGAAGGTCGCCTCGGGCTGCGGAGAGTGGTAGGTCGCCTCGGGCTGCGGCTGCGCGTAGTTCCCGGTGCAGGAAACGCTCTCGGTCTGCGTACTCTGCGGGGCTTTGTGGGGTTCGGGGGGTGCCGAAAGCTGCTGCTGAGCGGCTTCTCGCCTGGCGGGCTTCGGCCGTCTGCCAGGCCGTCCATGCCTCGTCCACCCGGGTGGACGCCTCCTGCCAATGGGTCTGCCAGCGGTTCACGGCCTCGGTCGCCTGGGTTGCGGCCACCCGCACCTCCTCGGCGTAGCGCACCGTCTGCGCCTTCGCTGCTTCTCGCCTTGCCTGTCTTGCCTGCCTGCGCTTGCGGTAGCGGCTCACGAACGTCGCCGTGTCCACCAGGGTCTGCCCTGGGTTGCGCACCCCGTCCGGGTTGGCCAGCACCACCAGGGCGGGGGTGGTGAGCACCATCAGGGAACCCCAGATGGCCATCGGGGCGGGCTCGGTCAGCAGCATCTCGGCGAGGATGTTCATGGTGGGTTCCGTTCCTCGGGGTCGCGGGCGGAAAGAACGAGCGGCAAGTTCAGGCGGCAAGTGCGGGCGGCAAGTGCGGGCGGCAAGAACAAACGGCAGGTGCGGGCGGACAGCGCGGGCGGCAAGAACGAGCGGCAGGTGCGGGCGGCAGGAACGAGCAGGAAGAGCGAGCGAAAGAGCCGGCGAGAACAGCGGGCGGAAAGAGCAGGGTCCGGCGCCGGATGCCGCTGGTGGTGAGCAGGTCGGCCACGGGAGGCCGGCACGGGACGCGGACGCGCCCGGCGGGTCTCAGACGGTGGCGGGAGGCGCGCGGGAAGCCGCGACGCCGGAGGTGAACTGGCTGGTCAGCGCGGCCGCGGCAGAAACACCGCCGGTCGCGGTCGCCCACCCGGTCGCGGAGATGCCGGTGATCACGGAGGAGGACACCGCGGCGGTACGGTCACCGCGCCCGGTCTCCACAACAGCAACGCCCGCAGTCACATCGCCCGGCTGGTCAGCGAAGGCGCCCCGGCTAGAGAAGGCGTCTCGGCTGGAGAAAGCGTCCCAGCCAGCGAAGGTGTCCCGGCCGGAGACGGAATCCCAGTCAGGGAAGGCGTCCCGGCTAGTGAAGGAATCCCGGCCGGTAAAGGTTTCCGGGCCGAAGGAGACGTCCCGGCCGGCGAAAGTGTCCTGGTCGGAGAAGGAATCCCGGGCGGCGGAAGCGGCCTGGCCGGAGGAGGCGTCCCGGCTGGAGAAGGCGTCCCGGGCGGCGGAAGTGGCCTGGTCGGTGGCGGCTGCGGGAGGGGGTGCGGCGCTGGAAAGGGTGACCCCGGCCGGGTGACCGTCAAACGGGGCCGCGGGGCCGAGGATTGGTGGGAAGAACGCCAGGAGCAGCGTGAACAGCACAGGGAGCGATCGGTGCAGCACTCTGCGCCCGACCATCACCATGTCCGCAACCTACCCTTGCACCCCTTTGGCCCCACTCAGCCGCGCCGAGGTGTGACCAGGACCATCGCCACGCCGAGGACAAACAGGACCAGAACCGTGATTTGCCCACGTTCCTCATCATTTAGGGATCGCTTGACCGATCCGGATCACTCACGTCAGGCCACTGCCAGCCGATGGGAGGGACCGACCCGGAAGCCATCCGGAGCTTTCGCCGACAGGAGCGGACATGCCGAAGCGACCCGGGGCCATCGACCCGGTCCTGCTGGGCCTGATGCTCCTCGGTGTCCTGATCGTGCCCTGGTTCCTGCGGCACGGCGAGCAGCGGACCGCGTCCTGGGCCATCCAGACCGGGCTCGATGTGGCGAACACCTACTTCCTGTGGCGTATGGCCACGAACCCGGTCATGTCACCGGACGGACGCCGGTTCTGGTGGGCCGCGGTGGTCGCCTGTGCCGCCTGCACGGTCGGTGACGGGTATCAGACCGCGTTGCTTTTTGCGCATCCCGCGATGACGACCATCAGCTCGGTGCAGACCGCTCTGGTGGTCGCCGGCATGGCGACGGTGGTCGGCGCGATGCTGCGGCATCCGCTCGGTGGTGCGGGCCGGCAGCGGCTGCGGCTCTGGTTCGACGCGACCACGGTCCTCACCGGGGTCGCGGTCTTCCTCTGGTACTTCATTCTGGCCACCGATCTGAGCGGGCGGCAGGCCACCGACCGGTGGGCCGCCGCGGCCACCACCGTGGTGATGCTGCTGATCACGTTCGGCCTGCTCAAGCTGATCCTCAGCGGGACCGCACCATTCACCCGGGCGGCCGGGATCACCGCGGCCCTGGGGGTGTCCGGCACCGCGTTCGCGGCTCCGGTGATCCTCGGGCTGATCGGCGATCCGGGGCCCGGCGGCACGCTCGTCGTGCAGTTGGTGCCGTGTGTGCTGGCGACCGCGGCGTTCCGGTTCCAGCAGTTGCAGGTGTGGCGGCTGGCCGGGCGGAAGGCCGGGTCGCGTCCCGGGCAGTCGAGCCGGTTGCCGTACCTCGCCGTGGTGGCCACCCAGATCCTGCTGGTCGTCTCGCTCCGGGACGGGCGGGTGGACCTGCGGGTGTGGGGTGTCGCGGTGGGCGCGGTGATCATCACGGCGCTGGTGCTGGGCCGGCAGGTCGCGGCGCTGCGGGACAACGAGCTGCTGCTCACCGAGCTGGACGGGCAGACGGAACGGTTCCGGGCGCTGGTGCAGAACACCACCGACATCACCATGGTGATCGACCACGAGGCGATGATCACCTACGCGTCGCCGGCCACGCTCCGGGTGCTGGGGTTGCCGGCCGAGGAGCTGATCGGGACGTCGCTGCACGACCGGACGCACCCGGAGGACCGGGAGTGGCACCTGGAGCAGGCGGAGCGGATCTTCGCGAATCCCGGCGCCGGGATCACCATGCAGGTGCGGTGGCGGCACGTGGACGGTTCGTACCGGTGGCTGGATCTGGTCGGCACCGATCTGGCGCACAACGCCAACGTGGGCGGCATCGTGCTGAACGCGCGGGACGCCACCGAGGCGCGGGCCCTGCACGACGAGTTGAGCCGGCAGGCCACCCACGACGCGCTGACCGGGCTGGCGAACCGGGTGCTGCTGCACCGGCGGATGGAGGAGTCACCGGACCGGCTGAGCCTGCTCCTGATCGACCTGGACGGCTTCAAGCCGATCAACGACCGGCACGGGCACCACACCGGCGACCTGGTGCTGCAGGAGGTGGCCCGGCGGCTGACCGGTCTGCTCGGCGCCGGGGAGCTGGCCGCCCGGCTGGGCGGGGACGAGTTCGCGGTGCTGCTGCCGGGTACCGGCGCCGAGGCCGCGGCCCGGCTGGCCGCACAGGTCGTCGCGGTGGTCGCCGAGCCGATGCCGGTCGGCGGCGAGGTGTTCCGGGTGGGCGCCAGTGTGGGCCTGGCGGAGGGGGCGGCGGCCGACGGTGACGGGCTGCTGCGGGAGGCCGACGCCGCCATGTACCGGCGCAAGCGGGAACGTCAGGCGCAGCCGGCCCGGACCTGATCGAACCGATTCCCATCGATGCCATTGCCTGTTACTTTTCGGTAACCCGAGGGGAACAGGTGATGAGGCCCATGCGGACCGCCGACCCGCTCGCCACGTTGGTGCACGATCTGGCCGGCGACGACCGGCTGGTCGACGACGTCGTGGCGGCGGCCCGGGCCCAGTCGCCGGAGTCGGCGCGGCTGCCCCGGGCGGAGAGCCGGCGGTACGTGGCGGCGCTGATCCGGGCCGGCTGTCTCACCTTCCTGCGGGCCGGGGAGCCGGAGGAGGGCGACTTCGCCGACGCCGCCCGGTTCGGGGCCGAGGGCGCCGCCCTGGGGGTGCCGATGGCCGCGCTGATCTCCGGGCTGCACGCGGGCCGCAGCCGGATCCTGGAGATCGCGATCGGCCGGGGCCGGGACGCCGGGCTGGCCGACGACGTGCTGCTGCAGGCGCTGTTGCGGCTGAACCGGTACGGCAACACCCTGGAACGGCACGTGCTCGACGGTTATCGCGCGGTGGAACGGGAGCTCGACGGTGATCGGCGGGCGGCCCGGATCCGGCTGCTGCGGCACCTGCTGCTGGGCGAGGAGAACGACGGCGCCGACCCGGCCCGGTTCGGCCTCTCCCCCACCGGCCGCTACCACTGTGTGGTCTCGGACGCGACCGATCCGGGCCGGGTCCGGGAGTTGGAGCAGGCGTTCGCCAGGTGCGGCGGGGTGCTGGCGCCGGTCCGGGGAAGGCTCTGCGGGCTCACGCCGCGGCTGCCGGGCGCCGCCGGAGCGGGGCCGTCGGTGGTCGTGACCACTCCACCCGTACCGCTGGAAAAGGTTGTCGAGGCGCACCGCCTGGCCCGGACCGCCCTGCTGGCGGCCCGCGAACGTGGTCTGACCGGGTTGTGCGACGTGGCCGAGCTGGCCGGGGAGTCGGCGCTGGCCGCGCAGCCGATGCTGGCCGGTTTCCTACGGGACGGGCTGCTGGCGGCGCTGGATCCCGGCGACGAGTTCCACCGGGAGCTGGCCGGGACCGCGCTGTCCTACCTGGATCACGGGCAGCGGCTGGATCTGACCGCGGGGGCGCTGCATCTGCACCCGAACACGGTCCGGTACCGGCTGCGCAGGCTGCGGGAGCTGACCGATTTCGGGGAGGGGCTCACCGTGCTGGAGACGGTGCGCTGGTGGTGGGCGCTGAGCGCCTGGCGCCGGGATCGCCCCGGCGCCAGGAACTCAGATCACCACTTGCGGTAGCTGGTCTGCGTCTGCGGGTTGATCTGCCAGGCGCGCTGCTTGTCCGTCTTGCCGAGCCGCCGGTCGTCGACCTTCAGGACGTCCAGACCCTTCTGGATGTCGTTGGAGTAGATGTGGCCGTTGTACCAGTAGGCCGACCACGAACCGCCGACGATCAGGCGGTCGGCGGCCAGCGGGCCACGCTCCCAGTAGGCGATCTCCTTCGGCTTCTTCGCGTCGGTGAAGTCCCAGACCGAGATGCCGCCCTGGTACCACGCCTGCACGATGATGTCGCGGCCGGGAACCGGGATCAGCGAGCCGTTGTGGGCCACGCAGTTCTCGGTGCTGGTGTTCTCCCGGGGGATCTTGAAGTAGCTCTGGAAGACCAGTTTGGCCTTCTTGCCCTTGCCCTGGATGGCGTAGATCGCGTCGGCGCCCTTCTGCGACCCGACCGTCGGGTTGCAGGTGGCGCCACCGCCGCCGCCCAGCTCGTCGGTGAAGACGATCTTGGTGGCGTCGTTGTTGAACGTGGCCGAGTGCCAGAACGCGAAGTTCTCCGCGTCCCGGACCGTGGTGACCACCTTCGGCGCGACCGGGTTCGAGATGTCGAAGAGGACACCGTCACCCATGCAGGCGCCGGCGGCCAGGTCCTTCTCCGGGTACGCCGTGATGTCGTGGCAGCCGGACGTCGCGGTGCTGTTCGGGTCGCCGGGGAAACCGCCGTCCGGGAAGAGCACCGGGGTCGCGGCGATCGCGGCCGCGGTCGGCTTCTTCAACGGCACCTTCACGATCGAGATCTTGTCGTGCGGCAGGGCACAGTTCGGCAGGCTGGCGGACGAGGTGTTGTACGACGAGACGTACACGTACAACGCCTTGTTCTTGTCCTTGCCCTTGCCGGGGACCAGCGTCAGGGTGTGCGAACCACAGGTGGTGTGCACCGACTTGACATACCGCGGGTTGCGCGGGTCGCTGATGTCCCAGATCCGGATGCCCTCCCAGCGCGGAGTGCCCTCCGGCTCGGTGTTCGGCACGGCGACGCTGTTGCACGAGTCGTCGTTGCGGATCGAGTCGGTCGCGGTGAAGAGCAGGTTGCCGTACACCGAGATGTCGTTCTGCCCACCGGGACAGACGACCTGGGTGACCGAGACCGGGGTACGCGGGTTGCTCACGTCGTAGACGGTGAAACCGTTGTAGTTGCCGGCGAATGCGTATTTGCCCTGGAAAGCCAGGTCGCTGTTGAGCGCGCTCTCCGGAGCGAAGGCCCCGGTCTTCGGTACGTTCGCGATCTGCCTGATGTTCGAGCTGCTGGCGATCTCGTCGACGCCCGGGATCGGGGCGGCGGCCTGCGCCGGCGCGGTGAACCCGAGCACGGCCAGTGTCGCCACCGCTCCCAAGCAGGCCAGGCGCTTGAAACGCCCTCGTGGGGCTGAGTGCCTCATGAAGCTCCTTCCGGCTGCGGCGCACCTACGGCACGGCGAGTCGTGTCATCCATACCGCCGGTGACAGCGATGTCGGTCGTTACGATAACCGTGTCAGACCGTTTGCGGGTGCCGCCTGCCGGAAAGGAAATACATGCAACACCGACGCGCATGGGCATTGACCGCCGCAACTCTGGCCCTTTGTGGAGCGATCGGTGTCGCGGTACTGGCGCGCGCCTCCGACAGAGCCGAACCCGTTGCCACACCCGACGTATCCTCCTCCGCGGTCCGGGTGCTGATCCCCGGCAAGCCCGGCGAGTCGGCGACGGTCACCGACGCGGATGACGTCCGGGCCCCGGAGCAGGCGCCCTACAACAAGGCCGACGTCACGTACGCCCAGATGATGATCGTGCACCACGCCCAGGCGATCGAGATGGCCGATCTGGCGCCCTCCCGGGCCGCCAACGCCGGGGTCCGCAACATGGCCTCGCGGATCAGCGCGGCACAGGGCCCGGAGATCAACACGCTGCGCGCCTGGCTGGCCGACCGGGGTCAGAACGAGTCCGACCCCGGCCATGACCACGCGACCATGCCGGGCATGCAGCCGGCGGAGAAGATGACCGCGCTGAAAGCCGCCACCGGCGCCGAGTTCGACAGGAAGTTCGTGGCGATGATGATCGAGCACCACTTCGGAGCCCAGACGATGGTCACCACCGTCCTGAAGGAGGGCTCCGACCAGATCATGGCCGAGTGGGCCAACGAGACCGCGGTCGAGCAGGTCAGCGAGATCCGCCGGATGCGCGACCTCGGAGTCGTCTGACCGTCCTCGGAGGAGCATGCCGCCGGAGGCCTCGATCCGCTGGCCGGTCACCCAACCGGTTACGAGAGGCGGACCGGCAGTTCCCACAGGCCGCGCAGCAGGGTGCCGGGGCGCCAGCGCAGCTCCTCCGGCGGGACGGCCAGCCGCAGGCCGGGGAACCGGTCGAGCAGGTGGGTGAAGGCGATCCGCGCCTCCAGCCGGGCCAGCGGGGCGCCGAGGCAGTAGTGGATGCCGTGGCCGAAGGCCAGGTGCGGGTTGGCCGGCCGGTCCAGCTGCAGGTCGTCGGCGTCGGGGAACCGGTCGCCGTCCCGGTTGGCGGAGAGCAGCACCGCGATCACCGGGTCGCCCGCCTCGATCGTGACGCCGCCGATCTCCAGCTGCTCACTGGCGACCCGGAAGGTGGACGTCTCGACCGGGCCCTCGAACCGCAGGAACTCCTCGATCGAGGTGTCCAGCAGGCCACGGTCGGCGGTCAGCCGCTCCCAGCGCTCCCGCTCGCTCAGCAGCAGGAAGGCGCCGTTGCCGATCAGGTTGACGGTGGTCTCGTGGCCGGCGATGAGCAGCAGGAAGACCATCGAGGACAGTTCCTGCTCGGTGAGGCGGTCCTCGGCGTCGCGCACCTGGATCAGCCCGGCCAGCAGGTCGTCGCCGCCGTTGGCCCGGCGGTCGGCGAGGAGCCGGCCGATGTAGGCGATCATCTCCCGCATCGACGTGGCGAACTGGTCGCTGCCGGCCATCGAACCGGTGACGATCACCGTGGACCACTCGCGGAAGTCGTCGCGGTCCTCGGCGGGCACCCCGAGCAGCTCGCAGATCACCTGGATGGGCAGCGGGAAGGCGAACGCGTCGATCAGGTCGATCTCGTCCCGGCCCTTGACCGCGTCCAGCAGGTCGGTGGCGATCTCCTCGATCCGCGGGCGCAGCGCCTCGATCCGGCGGACCGTGAAGGCGGCCGACACCAGACGGCGCAGGCGGGTGTGGTCCGGCGGGTCGACGGCCAGCATGTGCCGGGAGATCGCCGCGGTGAGCGCCTGCTGCCCACCGGCGGACGCCCCGGTC
Source organism: Actinoplanes couchii (assembly GCF_016862075.1). Classification (GTDB taxonomy): domain Bacteria; phylum Actinomycetota; class Actinomycetes; order Mycobacteriales; family Micromonosporaceae; genus Actinoplanes; species Actinoplanes couchii. Next base: position 147,861 of record NZ_BOMG01000052.1, read on the forward strand.
ACCGGCAGCCCCTTGGAGAGCCGCGGGTCGGCCAGGACCCGGCGGGCGTCCTCGTAGCGGGTCACCAGCCACGCGTTCTGGCCACTGGGCAGGGCCACCCGACGGATCGGGCCGGTGCGGCGGAGATCCGCGTACGCCGGGTGCGGGTCGTTGATGAACGCCTGATCGGTGAAATCGAGCATTTCGCCCCTCCGTGCCGCCGGGAACCGAAACCCGACAATACGCGGCGGTACGGGTTCAAGTGGTCCCGTTGCGGCGGCGGAAGGGTGCCGGAAGCGGTCAGACCGGGCGCCGCCGGGGTGATCGGGGCGGCCGGATCGGCAGGTGCGGACGGCGCGCGGTGGGCCGCCACGGGCGGCGCGGGCGTGGTTCGGCGGACGCCACGACGATCACCACGTACGCCTGATCTGCTTCGGAACTGGCCACTGGTGCCGATCACCTCCAGAGAAGGCGTCCACCATCCCCCGCCCCGGGCCGTTCCGGGCATCCGTTCAGACTTTCTTAAAGATCATCTGTACTTCGGGTAAGCAACCTGGCGGGGGTCGAGTACAACTTGGCCGACTACCCTCCTGAAGTCCCCCCAACGCCGATGGAGTTGCCGCCTCGCCATGTCGTTCCGTTCCCTCCGGTACACCGCACTCGTAGCGTCGCTGCTGATCACGGCCGGTTGCAGCGCGAGCTCCGAGCACGCCGGCACACCCGCCGCCGCCCAGCCCGCGTCACCGTCGCCGGTGGTATCCGTGCCGCCCGGCCCCGTGCCGCCCAGCCCCGTGCCGTCCGGCCCGCAGGTCCGGCCGAACATCGTCTTCGTGCTGGTCGACGACCTGTCCAACGATCTCGTCCAGTACATGCCCAATGTGCTCAAGCTGCAGAAGGACGGCACCACGTTCACCAATTACACGGTGACCGACTCGCTGTGCTGCCCGTCCCGGGCGTCGATCTTCAAAGGACAGTTCCCGCACAACACCGGGATCATCAAGAACCACGGCTCGGACGGCGGGTTCCGGCTCTTCCACAGCCGCAACCAGGAGCAGTCCACCTACGCCACCGACATGAAGGCGGCCGGCTACCGGACCGCGTTCATGGGCAAATACCTGAACGAGTACTTCGCCAAGCTGACGATGGGCACCGGCAAGCCCTACGTGCCACCGGGCTGGGACGAGTGGGCGGCCGGCGGTAACGCGTACGACAACTTCAACTACGACCTGAACGAGAACGGCAAGGTCGTCAAGTACGGCAACAAGCCCGAGCACTACATGACCGACGTGCTGTCGGCCAAGGCGTCGAAGTTCATCACCACCACGGCGGCCACCGGGCAGCCGTTCGTGCTGGAGGTCTCCACATACGCGCCGCACTCGCCGTACACCCCGGCGCCGCGGGACGCCGCGCTCTTCCCCGGGCTGAAGCTGCCGCGGACCGCCGCCTGGGACAAGGTGCCGGAGAACTCCACCTGGCTGCCGAAGTCGATGAAGTTGACCAAGGTGCAGATCGACCGGATGGAGGTGGAGTTCCGCAAGCGGGTGCAGTCGGTGCAGTCGGTCGACAAGATGATCGGCGACCTGCGGCAGACGCTCACCACGGCCGGGATCGCCGACAAGACCCTGGTGATCTTCAACTCGGACAACGGGTACCACATGGGCCAGTACGCGCTGCCCTCCGGCAAGCAGACCGCCTTCGACACCGACGTCAACGTGCCGCTGATCGTCGCCGGGCACGGTGTCCGGGCCGGGCAGAGCGTCGAGCAGATCGTGGAGAACATCGACTTCCGGCCGACGTTCACCGACCTGGCCGGGGTGGCGCCGTCCCCGGAGACCGACGGGCACAGCTTCAAGCCGCTGCTCGCCGGGGAGGTGCCGGCCGACTGGCGGGGCACCGCGCTCGTCGAACACCACGACCCGGCCACCGACCCCGCCGACCCGGACTACCAGTACGACAGCAAGAACATCCCGCCGTCGTACGACGCCCTGCGGACCACCACGTTCACCTACGTCGAGTACGTGGACGGCGCGGTGGAGTATTTCGACCGCACGGCCGACCCGTACATGCTGAAGAACGTCGCCGGGACGCTGACCCCGGAGCGGCTCGCCGAGCTGCGCACCGTCCTCCGGGGGATGGCGACCTGTGTCGGCGCGGACGCCTGCGGCGCGGTCTCCCGCAAGATCAAGTAAGCCAGTCCGGGGCGCTCTGCCCGCTCGGCCCCGCATAGGCCGAGCCGGGCCGGGCGCCCCGCTGCGCCACCACCGGGTAGACGCTCGAGTGCACCTGCCAGGACGGCTGCCGGGGCTGCGCCTCGACCATCGCCTCGATCAGCACGTGCAGGATGTCGCCGAGCGCCACGTGCAGCCGCTCGTCGGTGACGAAGCCCGCCTCGTCCACCGAGGCCATCTCCAGAGGGAGCCGGACACAGCCCGCCTCCATCAGACGGGCGTTGCCGTGGCCCAGCACCGACTCCAGGGCCGCACGGGCGCCGTCGTCGCGACCCGGGCCGACCACCGAGAGCCAGGCGGCCGGCTTGCCCTCCAGATCACCGCCGTCGACAAGCCAGTCGAGCAGGTTCTTCAGGCTGCCGGGCAGCGAGCCCGCGTACTCCGGGGTGCTGAACAGGATCGCGTCGGCCTCGACCACGAGGGCGCGCAACCGCACGACCTCGGCCGGCGGCTCCTCACCGGGGGCGAAAGCCGGGAGGGCCCGTAGCCCGTCGTACAACCTGGTGGTGATCTCCGGCGGAGCGAAGCGAGCCGCGGTCCGCAGCGCGGCGGTGTGCAGGGCTCCGTCCCGGGTGCTTCCCGGGACGAGCAGAACGCTGGTCATACCGCTGAGCTTATAAAGCACTGAGGCCCCATCCGTCAGACGGATGGGGCCTCAGTCGATCGTGCGCCGCGTAGGACTTGAACCTACAACCCGCGGATTAAGAGTCCGCTGCTCTGCCAGTTGAGCTAGCGGCGCCTTTCGACGTGGAGAACATTAACACCCGCCGGACGTGGACCGCGAATCGGGGGGTGACCTGGGCTTTGTCCTGGAAATACAGTGAAGCCCCGCCCGATACCGGGCGGGGCTTCACTGAGTGGTGCGTCGCGTAGGACTTGAACCTACAACCCGCGGATTAAGAGTCCGCTGCTCTGCCAGTTGAGCTAGCGACGCTGGCCGTGCAACGAGATGAAGGTAGCACGGCCTAAGAAGATCCTTAAAATCGGCCCTTTACCCCCACAAGGGGGAACCGCAAGTTGCACGCATGCGTCAAGATGGCTGCGCTGAGAACTCCAGAACGGGGCCCGACGATGGTTCACCTCCGCCGCACCCTGGCGGCGATACTCGCCACAGGCCTGGTCGCCTCCCTCGCCGCCTGCGGCGACGATGAAAAACCCACCTTCTCCTCCGACTCCGCCGCCGCCGTCGCTCCCGCCACGGGCGCGTCCGGCACGCCGGTCACCGAGAGCACCACCGCGTCCGGTCCGGTCACCCTGACCGTCACCCCGGCCGCCGACAAGAAGAACGTCCCGGTCAGCGCCGAGATCGGGGTGAAGGTGAGCGAGGGCGCCGAGGTCTCCTCGGTCGAGCTCACCGACACCAAGGGCAAGAAGGTGGCCGGCGAGATGCGCGCGGACGGTTCGTCCTGGGTGCCGGCCAAGCCCCTCAAGACCAACACGAAGTACGCGGCCAAGGTCACCGCCACCGGCGGCGACGGGCAGTCCACCAGCGCCACCACGTCGTTCACCACGATGGGCGCGCCGGGGAAGAAGACCGGCACCGGCCTCTACCTGTTCGACGGCAACACCTACGGCGTGGCCATGCCGGTGGTCGTCGAGTTCAGCCCGGGCATCAAGAAGGCCGACCGGGCCGCCGTGCAGAAGCGGATGTTCGTCGAGACCACGCCGGCCCAGGAGGGCGTCTGGTCCTGGACCGACTCGGGCACCCAGGCCTACTACCGCGCCGAGAACTACTGGCAGACCGGCACCCAGATGACCGTGCGCATCGCGGTCGGCGGCCTGCCGACCGGCAAGGGCATCTACGGTGACCGGGATCGCTCGGCCAAGGTCAAGATCGGCCGCAAGCTGGAGATGAAGGTCGACAACAAGACCAAGAAGATGACCGTGCTCGAGGACGGCGCGGTGATCAAGACGATGCCGGTCAGCCTGGGCAAGTCCAGCACCCCGTCGTCCAGCGGCCACATGGTGGTGATGGAGAAGAAGGCGGCCACCGTCTTCGACACCACGGACACCGACGGCGCCAACGGCTATCGCACCAACATCCAGTACGCGCAGCGCCTGACCTGGAGCGGTCAGTACATCCACTCGGCGCCGTGGTCGGTCGGCGACCAGGGCCGGCGCAACGTCTCGCACGGCTGCGTCAACGTGGCTCCGTCGAACGCCCGCTGGATCTTCGAGAAGACCCTGATCGGCGACCCGGTCGTGGTGAAGGGCACCGGCGACAAGCTCTCGTACGGCAACGGCTGGACGCCGTGGGACGTGAGCTGGGAGAAGTTCAAGGAAGGCAGCGCCCTCTGACGTCCACTCGTGGATTCGTCTCCCCGGCGGGGTAGTACATCGATGGCGTCACACCGGTCACGGCACGAAACCGGGATTGGTGGGAGGCTGTTTCAGGAGCACTATTGGGCGCCGGGGAGAACGACGCCGTGAGGGGACCATGGACATGTTGGGAAATCGGTCTGCGGAACGATCCGGCCGGGGGCGACTGCGCCTGGCCGTGACCGTGGTGCTGGCCAGCACGCTGATGCTGACCGCCGCGTGCAGTGGCAGCGACAAGGCGTCCTGGCAGGGCGGGGGTAGCACCGAGTCCACCACGTCGCCGGACGGCGGGGCGTCGCCCGCGCCGACCCAGAGCACCGTCGCGGTCACCTCACCGGAGGCCGACGCGAAGAGCGTCGAGATCTGGTCCGAGGTGAAGTACAGCAGCGAGGACCCGGCGAACACCGAGGTCGTCGTCAAGAACGCCAAGGGCGACGAGGTCAAGGGCACCGTCGACAAGGACAAGAACGTCTGGACCCCGGCCGACTCGATGGCGTGGAACACGAAGTACACCGTGACCGTCACCACTCCGGCCGCCGACGGCAAGACCACCACCACCGACAGCTCCTTCACCACGATGAAGGAGCCGTCGAAGGTGGTCCGGGTGACGAGCTTCATGGGTGACGGCCAGACCGTCGGTGTCGGCATGCCGCTGATCATGAAGTTCGGCCGTTCCATCCCGGAGAAGTACCGCGGCGAGGTCGAGCGCCGGATGAAGGTCACCGCCACCCCGGCGCAGGAGGGCACCTGGCGCTGGATCAGCGCCACCGAGGTGCACTACCGGCCGAAGGTGTACTGGAAGGCCGGCACGAAGATCTTCTACAGCGTCCAGCTGAAGGGCGTGGAGATCGGTGACGGTTGGTACGGCCGGTCCAACCTGACCGTCGACCTGAAGATCGGTCGCGAAATGATCATGACGGTCTCGAACAAGACCAAGAAGATGACGGTCAAGCAGGACGGCAAGGTCATCAAGACCATCCCGGTCAGCCTCGGCAAGAAGAGCACCCCCTCGTCCAGCGGCACCATGGTCGTGATGGAGAAGGCGGCACACACCGTCTTCGACACCACCGACGAGGACCCGGTGAACGGGTACAAGACGCCGATCGACTGGGCGCAGCGGATCACCTACAGCGGCCAGTTCATCCACGCCGCCCCGTGGTCCGAGGGCAAGCAGGGCAACACCAACGTGTCGCACGGCTGTGTCAACGTCTCCGAGGCCCTCGGTGAGTGGCTGTTCGGCAAGACCCTGATGGGCGACGTGATCACCGTCTCCGGCACCGAGGAGAAGCTGAAGAACGGCAACGGCTGGACCGACTGGAACATGAGCTGGGACGAGTACAAGAAGGGCAGTTACCTGAACAGCTGACGGCTCGTCCCCGGCTCGTCACAGGTTCTGACATCGGGCGGTTCCCCACTCGGGGAGCCGCCCTTTTTCAGGATCCCGTTCAACTGGGCCGCACCCCGTGACGTGTGACTCTTCACCGCCCCGACCGAGATCCCGAGGATCAGGGCCACTTCCCGCTCCGGTACGTCGAACGCGTACCGCAGAACCACGCACTCACGCCGGCGGGGTGGGAGACGCTGCAGCGCCGCCCGTACGTCCAGAACCGCCGGGGTGTCGCTCTCCCCCTGATCGCGGCGCAACAGGCCCAGACGCAGCAGCCCGGACCGCTCCCTGGTCCGCCGTTTGATCCACTGCCGGGCCAGATTGGTCACGATGCCGCGGGCGTACGCCACCGGGCTGTCCGCGGCCTGAACCCGCTCCCAGTGCCGCCACACCTCCACGAACGCGTCGGCGGCCAGATCGTCGGCGGCCTGCGAGTCACCGGTCACCAGATAGGCGAGCCGGGACAGGTCGGTGTGATGGTCGTCGAAGAACCGCCGGAAGGCGGCGTCGATGCCGAACTCGGACAAGGGCCGTTCCTGACCGTCGGGGATGTGAGGAACGACGTCCGCCCGGGGCGATCGTGATCCACACCCCTGTGGTCCGCCGGGCACAAAAGGTTGCCCACTCCCACCGACAATTTTCCCGCGGCTCCGATGCCGCCTTCACACCCCGCGCGCCCTCACACCCCGCGCCCCGCGCTCTCGCGGACAGGATCTTGCCCCGCACTCTCGCAGCCGGCGGCCCCGCGCCTTTGCCCCTTCAGTCCGCGGGCCCGCGCCTTCGCCCCTTTAGTTCGCGGGCCCTCGCCCGCGGCCCGCCTTCGTGTCCAGCGTCCTTGCGGCCCGGACCCTCGCCGCGCTCTCCGCGCTGGAACAAGAAAAGCCCCGTCTTTCGACGGGGCTTTCTCGATGGGGTGATCGACGGGACTTGAACCCGCGACCCCCTGGACCACAACCAGGTGCTCTACCAACTGAGCTACGACCACCATGCCCGCTCGGTCATTCAACCGTGCGGTGCGAGCCAATCATAACGACAGCCCCCGGGGTCTCGTCGAGCGGGTTACCTACAGACTCGCGGCGACCGCTTTCGCGGCCTCCACGTCCGGCCCCGGCTGAGGCACGAAGACGGTGCGCCGGTAGTACTCCAGCTCGCGGATGCTCTCCCGGATGTCGGCGAGCGCACGGTGCGAGAGACCCTTCGCGGGCTGCCCGAAATACACCCGCGGGTACCACCGGCGGGTCAGCTCCTTGATCGAGGAGACGTCGATCATGCGGTAGTGCAGGTGGGCGTCGAGCGCCGGCATGTCCCGGGCGAGGAACCCCCGGTCGGTCGCGATCGAGTTGCCACAGAGCGGCGCGGTGCGGGGATTGGGCACGTACTCCTTGATGTACGCCAGCACCGCCTCCTCCGCCTCGGCCATTGTGACCGCCGACCGGCGCACCTCTTCGGTGAGCCCGGACTTGGCATGCATGTCACGCACCACGGGGGGCATCGCGTCCAGCGCCGCGTCATCGGCGTGGATGACCAGATCCACGCCTTCACCCAACACGTTCAGCTCAGGATCGGTGACCAGGGCCGCAACCTCGATGAGCTTGTCCTTGCCCAGGTCGAGACCGGTCATCTCACAGTCGATCCACACCAGAAGATCCGCCACGCCGACCAGCCTACGCCGCGTCGCACACCGTTGTTCGGCACGTACGGGGCCGCACTCGATGATCGTGCCGTTTGTCCGGTTTGTTGCTCGGACTTCCCACTTCGCCAATTGCGGGGTAAAGTGTACTTAACGGACGAAGCCCCCCTTCGGTTACTCCGTTCCCCCCGGTAAAGGGCCCCCCGTGTCGGCAGCGCGGGGGGCTCTTTCATTCCCACCGCACCTCCGGCCCAGTCCGCGGCGCCACAAAATCCACCAGACGGGCCGCCGCCTCGTCGACCGCCGCACGGTCCCGCGCCGCCAGGGGCCGGAACGGGGCGATGGTCACCGTCGAGCCCGTCATCGACCAGGTGGCCGCCACGAACCCGTCGACCAGCACCGTCGGCCGCACGATCGACCAGCCCGGCATCACCAGCGGCCGATCATCGGAAGCCAGGATCCGCGACCGGTCGGCGTGCCCCAGGACCGCGTTGTCGAACTCCGGCAGCAACACCACAGGCACTGCTCCGCCGTCGTCCTCGAGCGCGGCGCCCGGCAGGTCGTACAGCTCGGTCCCGCCTTCGTCCCGAAAGACCGGCAATCCCTCAAACAATTTTCTGGTACGGGTGAGCCCCGACCAGACCTGAAAATCCTTCACCGAAGCCGGCCCGAATGCTGCCAGATAGCGCCGAACCAGCGTCCCCGGATCGGGCGGCGTCAACGGCTCCCCCAGCCAGGTCTCGGCAGGCACACAGGTGACCCGCCCATGATGGCCCCACATGCCGGCGGGCGGAGGATGCAGAAGAGCAAATTTCAGGTGTACGACCAACGCCAGCTCAGCCGGGTTCACATCAGGAAACCGGGCAGCCAGTCGCCGAGCGATTTCCGGCCTGGTCAAAGCCCCCTCGGCCATCACTTCGACAGCCGCCTCCGCGAAGGTGGCCGGATCACAGCCGGTCAGTCGCCCGGCCCGTCCCGCCATCCGTTCCAGCGACTCGTGCAGGGTGGGCCGAAGCCAGCGGTAGTCGGCGCCGGTGCAGAGATGCTGGGTGCCCCTCAGCAGGGCGCTGCGAACCACGGTCCGTTCCTGCAGCAGACCCGCCAGTTCCGCACGCTGAAATGCGGACGACCGAGCCCACAACCCGAGGTAGGGCGAGTCGGACTCCTGCCCTTGAACAGCCACCAGCCGCTCGACAACGTCGACGGCCCGGAGCGTCTCCCGCCCGCCCAGCAGTTGGCGACGCAGATAGGTCCGATTCAGCACCCGGTTGGAGAGGACTGTCATGCCCCGACGCTAGGCCCCGATCCGGCCAGTTCCTGTCGGCAATTCGGAGAGGACTGTTATACCCTGACGCTAGGCCCAGATCCGGCCGGTTCCGTCGGCAATACAGCGATGGGCCACCCCGTCGACGGGGGCGGCCCATCACATCGCGGCAATCTCAGCCGTTCTCCGGTTCAGCCTCGGACGGCGTCCCGGCGGTAGCGGGTTTGGCCTGGCCCGACACGGTCCGACGGCGGCGACGGTCGCTGCTCTGGGCCAGCAGTTCAGCGGCTTCCTCCCGGTAGTCGAGCGCCCGCCCAGGCTTCTTCTCCTCAACCGGTTGCCCGGCCGCCCGGGCAGCCACCGACTCAGCCGCCTTGATCCAGGCAGCCGGCGCACGCCGAGCACCAGGAGCAGGCCGAGCCGAAACACCCTTGACCGGCGCATTCGCACCAGAGGCACGCCCCGACAATCGGTCAGCACCACTCGCCCCGGCCTGCTTCCTACCCCGCCCCACCAACCCTTGCTCCGCCACAGAAGCCCGCCCCGCCACAGAAGCCTGCACCTCCCCCGTTCCCCGGCCATCCGCCGCAACCCGGCCGTCCGCGGCAACCCGGCCATCCGCGGCAACCCGGCCGTCTGCCGCAGCACGCGCCGCCTCAGCCTGCGCCTCCCCCGACCCTCGCCCCTCCGCCACAACCCGGCCGTCCGCCGCCACCCGATCGCCCACCGCGCCCTGGCCGTCCGCCGCAACCCGGTCGTCTGCCGCCACCCGATCGCCCACCGCGCCTTGGCCGTCCGCCGCAACCGGGTCATCCGCCGCAGCACGGTCGTCTGCCGCAGCACGCGCCACCGCCTCAGCCTGCGCCTCCCCCGACTCTCGGCCCTCCGCCATAACCCGGCCGTCTACCTCAACACGCGCCACCGCCTCAGCCTGCTCCCTCGCGGCAGCCTGCTCCGGCATTGCGGCCCGCTCCCCCACTGCGACCTGTTCCTTTGCCTCGACCGTTCCCGCCGCCCTACTCCCGGACACCTGACTTACAACCGCATGCGCCGCAACCGGCTGACCTTCGGATGGCCGAGTTCCGGACGACCGGACTGTGGACGACTGCCTCACCGTCGTCCGATCCACAATCGGTTGACCTGTGGATAACTGGCCTGTGGATGACTGGCCTGTGGATGACTGGCCTGTGGATGACTGGCCTGTGGATGACTCGGTCACCGTCGACCGATCCGCGGTGGGCCGGGTTGCGGCCGGTCGGGGCGTGGCCGAGCGGTCCTTTGCCGGGCGGCCCGAGGCCTCGCCGTCCGAGGCCGATTTGCTAGCGGCCAACTGGCTTGGAGTCGGCCCGTTCGGAGTCGGCCCGTTCGGGGCCGACTGAGTTGGCATCGGCTGAGTTGGGGCCGGCTGCTTTGGGGTCGGGTGGGGCAGGTCCGACGTCTGCGATTTCGCGGCGTGGATGGACGGGGAATCGGGGCGGGGCTTCTTGATGCCTTTCCCGGGACCACCAGGAGTGTGCGCTGGTTCCGTCGGGATCGGCTTAGCCGGAAGCGGGGCTACGGGACGGTGATCCGGAGTCTGATCAGTGGGAACATCGGTGGACGACCTGACATCGGGATCGGTCTTCCCGGCTGGAAAATTCTTCGCGGGCGGGTCGGACGGTTCTGCCAGCCCGGAGGACGAGGGGCTGGGCGGACCGAGGCGAGTCGTCGCGGTGGCTGTCCAGTCGGTCGCGGCGGGGCCGGTGTGCAGGGCCACCCGGGAGATGGCCACCGGGGAGATCGGCTGATCGGCTCGCTTCGGGAAGCTGGGTTCGGCGTTCGTGGACTTCTGCCCGCTGGCAGGTTTTGGCTTCTGCTTGCCAGAAGCTTCGGTCTTCTGCTTGCTAAGAGCTTCGGGCTTCTGCTCGCCGACAGATTCGGGCTTCTGCTCGCCGGCGGATTCGGGCTTCTGATCGGCGGCGGATTCGGGCTTCTGATCGGCGGCAGATTCGAAGATCTGCTTGCTGATTGTTGCTGGGGTCGTCTCGCCGACTGAATCCGCGGATTCGGGAGCGGTCTGACCGAATGCCTCGCCGCTGTCCGGGTTCGTGGTGGGAGAGGAACTCGTCTTCTCTGCCACGGTGGGGACGGCGGCTGGGGTCGCGGTATGGATGGCGACTGTGGCCGCGGCGCCAGGCGTGATGGGTGCCGGCGAGGCCGGCACGGTCGGGGCTGTGGATGCCGGAGCTGCGGACATCGAGGCTGTGGATACCGGGGCTGTGGACACCGGGGCTGTGGACACCGGGGCTGGGGACGCCGGAACTGTGGACACCGGAACTGTGGACACCGGAACTGTGGATGCCGGAACTGTGGATGCCGGGGCTGTCGAGGGTGGGATGGCTTCTTCGGTTGTTGTGAGGGCTTCTGGGGGTGGGGTGGGGAGTTTGTGGGCTCCGCTGTTGGAGCGGCGTGGGGTGGCGATCGGGATCGTGGCGGGGGGTGTGTTGCGGCTTCCGGGCTGGGTGGGGGTGAACTTTCCGGCGTTTCGGCGGGCCGCCTCGGCCAGGCTGGCTGCTGCTCGGGCCTCGGTCTGGCGGGCTCGTTCGGGGGCTGTGGCCGCTACCCAGGCTCCTACCGCGGTTGCCCGGAACTCTGGCAGGTCGCCGGATGCCGGGCGGTGAAGATCACCTCGGCGGGTCTGGGCCGGGCCTGACAGAGCGGAGAGACCGGGGGTGTCGCCGAGCAGGCTCAATGGTCGTCCCGGCTCAGGGGTGCGGGCCCCCGGCGGCAACCCGCGCGAAGCACTGGTCCCAGGCACAGGCCCGGCAGGCGCGATATCAGCGGGTGCGCTGTCGGTGAGTGCGACGCCGGTCGGTGCGGTACCAGCAGGCGCGGTACCAACAGGCGCGGTA